>PQAF01000001.1:0-1648 GCA_003105015.1 Rhodocyclales bacterium
AAGCGCTTCGGCGGCTGCTGAACATGCAGCGTCTGGCCTGCCTTGCCGCCCTGTTGTTCGCGCTGCCTGCGCATGCGGCGGAGGATTTCGCCTATGTGCGCTCGGCTGCGGTGGAGGGCAGCGTGGTGGTGGACACCCGCCCGCTGGCCGCCTGCCGCGAAAAGAGCCTCGCCGGCGCGCGCTGCCTGCCGGCGGCGGATTTCCTCGGCCCGCACAACCGCCTGCCCAGCGCGCGCGACCTGCTCTGGCTGCTCGGCACCGCCGGCCTCTCGGGCGAGGAAACGGTGCTGGTGGTCGGCCAGGATGCGGTCGCCCGCGACTTCGTCGCCGGCCTGCTCTACGTCGCCGGCCAGCGCAGCGTGCGCGTGCTGAGCGAGCCCGTCGGCCGCCTGCTGGAGCAGGGCGCCGCCGCCGGACCGGGCCGCGAGCGCGGCATGGTCCGCGAGGCGGTGTTCGCCGCGCCGATGCGCGACGGGCTGCTGTTTTTGCGTGACGAACTGCGTGCGCTGCGTCCGCAGCCGCAGCTGCTCGACGGCCGCACGGAGAACGAATACTGGGGCGAGACGGTGCGCGCCGCGCGCGGCGGCCACCTGCCGGGCGCGGTCAGCCTGCCGGCGCTGCAATTGCGCGCAGCGCTGGGCGCCGAGGGGAGAAAGCCCGTCCTGCCGGAAGGCAGCCCGGTGGCCTACGCCCACGATGCCCTCGAAGGCTTCGCCTATTTCACCCTGCTGCGCGCCGGGCACGGCGTGGCGGCGAAGCTCTATGCCGAAGGCTGGGCCGAGTGGGCCGCCGACGGCGCGCTGCCGGCCGACAGCGTGTCCTATCCCGATCGTGCGCAGCCCGCGGCGGAGAAAAGTCAGTCGCCGCAGGACGGCGCCGTCTCCCCCGGAACGATCCTGGCGGCCGCCCTGGCGTTCGCCCTGGCGGCCTTCGGCTTCGGCTGGTGGTCGTCGAGAAGGAGGCTGGCCTGATGGACATCCTCTTCCACGTCAGCACCGAGGCCGGCGCGCAGCTGCTCGCGCCGCTGGCGCGCGCCTGCCGCCGCGGCAATCACGTCTTCGCCGCCTTCTTCACCCACGAAGGCGTGCGCGGCTTGCTGGATGCGGAACTGCAGGCGGCGCTCGAAGGCAGCCGCGCGGTGGTGTGCGAGGAATCCTGGCACCGCTTCTGCGCCGATGCCGCCTGCCCGGCCGAGCTCGGCAGCCAGACGGTCAACAGCGCCCTGATGGGCGAGGCGAAGAAAGTGGTGAGCCTGTGAGCACGGAGAAAAAACTCCTCGTCCTGGCCCGGCGCGACCACGCCGAGGCGATGCGCGTGGCGGCGGGGCTGACCATCTTCGGCCATGCCGTGGACCTGATCTTCATGGACCGCCCGGTGGCGGAAACCGCCGAGAACGCCGCCAACGCCGAGCTGCTGGAACTGACGGGCATCGCGCCGCAGACCACCGTCGCGGCGATGGCCGACGACCTGCCGCTGCTGGATGCCGACGGGCTGGCCGCGGCGCTGGCCGCCGCCGACGCGGTGCTGAGCTTATGAAGATCCTCGAACTGAACACCGGTCTGTTCCCCGACGCCCAGACCGTGACGGCCGCCCTGCGGCAAATGGAGCCGGCGCACCGCGTCGAGTCCATCGATTTGCGGCGTCGGGA
>PQAF01000001.1:1678-3121 GCA_003105015.1 Rhodocyclales bacterium
ATGGAGGACGAAGCCTGGGACCGCGTCATCGACGCGATACTCGGTTCCGATCTGACGATAACCATCTGAGAAGGAGACAAGGGATGAAGACGATTATTTCGACGAGATGGGGCAAATGGCTGGGCGGGGTTCTCTTCCTGCTGCTGGCCGCCTCCCGCACGGCGTTCGCCGCCGACCCGCTGGTGGACGTCGACTGGCTGAAGGCCAACCTCGGCAAGCCGGGCCTCGCCGTCGTGGACTTCCAGCCGCCGCCCGACTACCTGCGCGCCCACATCCCCGGCGCGGTGAACAGCAACTATGCCAAGGACGGCTGGCGCGAGGAGCGCGCCGCCGACAAGGTGCCGGACATGTTCCCCGAGAAGCTGGACAAGCTCGTCGCCCACATCGGCGCCCTCGGCATCGACAACGCCACCCACGTCGTGCTGGTGCCGATGGGCATGAACTCCACCGACGTCGGCGTCGCCACCCGCGTCTACTGGACCTTCAAGGTGCTCGGCCACGACAACGTCTCGATCCTCGACGGCGGCATGGCGGCGTGGACGAAGGACAAGAAGAACCCGATGCAGGCCGGCGCCGCCAAGAGCGAGGCGAAGACCTTCAAGGTCAGCCTGCGCAAGGACATGATCGTCACCATGGACGACGTCAAGAAGGCCAAGGCTGCCGGCGTGCTGCTGGTCGACCATCGTCCCGAGGACCAGTTCGTCGGCATCAACCGCCATCCGAAGGCGCCCGAGAGCGGCACGCTCGCCGGGGCGAAGAACCTGCCCAACGGCTGGATGACGGTGAACGGCCAGGGCCAGTTCCGCAACAAGTCGCAGCTCGAGCAGCTCTACAAGGTCGCCGGCGTGCCGACCAGCGGCGAGCAGATCAACTTCTGCAACACCGGCCACTGGGCCTCGGTCGGCTGGTTYGTYTCCAGCGAGCTGATGGGCAACAAGAAGGCGCGCATGTACGACGGCTCGATGGTCGAGTGGACCCTGCTCAAGGGCGGCTCGATGGAGCAGAAGGTCAAGCTCAACTGACCGTGCGCCTGCTTCGCGTCCTCGCCTGCGCGGCCGCGGCGGTGTTTTCCGCCGCGGCCGCGGCGCAGGGCGAGCACGAGCGGCGCCTCGCCGCCGAGCTGGCGGTGATGGCCGGCGACCTGCGCCGCATGGCCTCAGGCGCCGAAACGGCCCTGCACCGCGAAGGCCTGCAGGCCCGTCTTGCCGGCGCGCTGTCCTCGCTGCCCCTTCTCTTGCGTCGCGCAAATGGCGACGCCAGTGCCGTGCCCGCGCTTCGTGCCGCCCTGGAACGGCGCGACTGGCGTGCCCTGGGCGCCGCCCTGGAAACCTTGAAACGCAAGCACCCCCTCGATCTGACAGGCCTGCTGCCGCAAAAGGCCACCCCCGAGCGCCTGCGCCTGGGTGAAGCCATCCACCGCCAGGCCTGCGCCGGCTGCCACGA
>PQAF01000002.1 GCA_003105015.1 Rhodocyclales bacterium
CTGCTCTTCTTCGGCGCCGAAGGCTCGCGCACGACGCCCTTCAGCGAAGCGCAGTTCAACTTGGGCACGCTGACGGTCAACGGCCAGACCCTGTGGGTGCTTGGCGCCAGCGCCGTGCTGATCGTTGCCCTCTACGCTTTCTTCGGCCGCACGCTGTACGGCAAGGCGTTGCGCGCCACTGCCATCAACCGCGTCGGTGCTCGCCTGATGGGCATCTCCACCACCATGGCGGGCAAGCTGTCCTTCACGCTGGCAGCAGGCATTGGCGCGCTATCCGGCATCCTCATTGCGCCGATCACGACGGTCTACTACGACACCGGCTTCCTTGTCGGCTTGAAGGGCTTCGTCGCCGCCATCATCGCGGGCCTGGTCAGCTATCCGCTTGCCGCCGCCGGCGCCATCCTGGTCGGATTGCTGGAATCGTTCTCTTCCTTCTGGGCCAGTGCCTTCAAGGAAGTCATCGTATTTACCCTGATCATCCCGGTCCTGGTATGGCGCTCCCTCACCTCCCATCATGTGGAGGAAGAGGAATGAAAGCGCGTCTGCCCTTCCTGGTCTTTCTGGGCCTGCTGGCCTTGGGACCGGCGCTCCTGCCGGAGTTCTACGTCACGCTGCTCAATTACATCGGCTTGTATTCCATCGTCGCGCTTGGCCTGGTGCTGCTGACCGGCGTCGGCGGCCTGACGTCCTTTGGCCAGGCGGCCTTTGTCGGCCTCGGCGCCTATGCCACAGGCTATCTGACCACCGCCTACACCGTATCGCCCTGGCTGGCTTTGCTGATCGGCCTCGCCGTGACGGCAGTGGTGGCGCTGATATTGGGCTTTCTCACACTGCGGCTGTCCGGCCACTATCTGCCGCTGGGCACCATCGCCTGGGGTCTCAGCCTGTATTTCCTCTTCGGCAACCTCGAGTTCCTCGGCGGGCACACCGGCCTGACCGGCATCCCCGTCCTCGAATTGGCCGGCTTCAAGCTGGATACCGGCCGCGAGTTCTATTACCTGATCTGGGCGGCACTGCTCGGTGCCATGCTGGCGACGCAGAACCTGCTCGATTCGCGCGAGGGGCGCGCCATCCGCGCGCTGAAAGGCGGCGGCCTGATGGCCGAGAGCATGGGCGTGAACACCGCCCGCACGAAGACCATCATCTTCCTCATTGCCGCGCTGTTCGCCTGCATCTCGGGCTGGCTTTACGCCCACCTTCAGCGCTTTGTGAACCCGACGCCCTTCGGCCTGCACATCGGCATCGAGTATCTCTTCATGGCCGTGGTCGGCGGCGCCGCGCATGTCTGGGGCGCATTGGTTGGCGCCGGCCTCATCACCATCCTCAAGCAATGGCTGCAGGACATCCTGCCTAAGATCTTCGGCCAGAGCGGCAATTTCGAAGTGATCTTCTTCGGCATCATGCTGATCCTGGTGCTGCAGCGTGCGCGCGAGGGTATCTGGCCCTGGCTGGTGCGCCTGGTTCCGGTGCGGCAGGGACAGCGTACGGTCGCCGAGGCGGAGGCGCTGCCGCGGCGCGAAATGCCGGTTGCCGGCACGGTGCTGCTGGAGGTGAAGGATGCCCGCAAGCAGTTCGGCGGCCTGGTCGCCAACAACAACATGAACTTGTCCGTGAAGGCGGGCGAAGTGATGGCGCTGATCGGCCCCAACGGCGCCGGCAAGAGCACCATGTTCAACTGCATCTCGGGCGTCGATCCGGTCACCTCCGGCGAGATCCGCTTCCTGGGCGAGCGCGTCGACGCGTTGACCTCCCGCGAGATCGCGCGGCGCGGCATGGGCCGCACCTTCCAGCACGTGCGCCTGCTGCCGACCATGAGCGTGCTGGAGAACGTCGCCATCGGCGCCCATCTGCGCGGATCGAAGGGCGTGCTGTCGGCCTCTCTGCATCTCGAGCGTGCCGAGGAGGCGCGCCTGCTGGCCGAGGCCAAGCGCCAACTCGAGCGCGTCGGCCTGGGCGAGCATCTGTTCGACGAGGCCGGCAGCCTGCCGCTCGGCCAGCAGCGCATTCTGGAGATTGCCCGGGCGCTCTGTTCCGATCCCTGCCTACTGCTGCTCGACGAGCCGGCGGCCGGCTTGCGCTATCTGGAGAAACAGTCGCTCGCCGAACTGCTGCGCAAGCTGCGTAGCGAAGGCATGGGCATCCTGCTGGTGGAACACGACATGGATTTCGTCATGGGCCTGGCCGACCGCGTCGTCGTCATGGAGTTCGGCGAGAAGATTTCCGAAGGCCTGCCGGAGGAAGTGCAGAAGGACCCGGTGGTGCTGGAAGCCTATCTCGGAGGGGTTGAGTGATGACGACCTCCATCCTGGAAATCCGCGAGTTGTGCGTCTCCTACGGCAAGGTAGAAGCGCTGCACCACATCAACCTGAAGGTGGCCGCCGGCCAGATCGTCACCGTGATCGGCCCCAACGGCGCCGGCAAGACCACCATGCTTTCCGCCATCATGGGCCTGCTGCCCTCGAAGGGCGAGATCGAGTTCCAGGGCGAAGTCCAGCGGGACATCGAGGTCGAACATCTCGTCGCCATGGGCATGACGCTGGTGCCGGAGAAGCGCGAACTGTTCGGCGAGATGAGCGTGGAGGACAACCTCCTGCTCGGCGCCTTCCAGCGCTATCGCCACGGCGACCGCGACGAGGGCAAGACCATGGATCAGGTCTTTGCGACCTTCCCGCGCCTCAAGGAGCGGCGTGCCCAATTGGCGGGCACGCTCTCCGGCGGGGAGCGGCAGATGCTGGCGGTGGGTCGCGCCCTGATGGCCAAGCCGAAGCTGCTCATGCTTGACGAGCCGAGCCTCGGCCTTGCCCCGCTCATCGTGCGCGAGATCTTCCACATCATCGCGGACCTGAAGAAAACCGGCGTCGCCATCCTGCTGGTCGAACAGAACGCCCGCGCCGCGCTGCAGATTGCCGACTACGGTTATGTGCTGGAGACCGGCAGCGTTGCGCTGGAGGGCGACAGCCGCCAGCTGGCCGACGATCCGCGCGTTGTCGAAACCTACCTCGGATTGGGCGGCAAGAAGCAGTAACCTTCTGTAACTTAAAGATTAAACAGGGAAATGTTTCACGTGAAACATTTCCCTGTTTTTTTGCCCGGTCCTCGCGTATGATTGCGCCTCTTCACGAGGACTGCGAGCCCGATGCTGTTCCCCACGCGTTATGACGTAATCATTATCGGTGGCGGCCATGCCGGCACCGAGGCGGCACTCGCCGCGGCGCGCGCGGGATGCAGCACGCTGCTGCTGACGCACAACATCGAGACGCTGGGGGCGATGTCCTGCAACCCTTCCATTGGCGGCATCGGCAAGGGGCATCTGGTCAAGGAAGTTGATGCCCTCGGCGGCGCCATGGCTGCGGCCACCGACGAGGCCGGCATCCAGTTCCGCATCCTCAATTCCAGCAAGGGCCCGGCGGTGCGCGCCACGCGCGCCCAGGCCGACCGCGTGCTGTACAAGGCGGCGATCCGCCGCCGGCTGGAGAATCAGCCCAACCTGACGCTGTTCCAGGCGGCCGTCGACGACCTTACCGTTTCCGGCGACCGCGTCACCGGCGCCGTCACCCAGCTCGGCCTGCACTTCGAGGCCGAAACCGTGGTGCTGACCGCCGGCACCTTCCTTGCCGGCCTCATCCATGTCGGCCTTGATCACTACCAGGCCGGCCGCATGGGCGATCCTCCCGCGGTGAGCCTGGCCGCGCGCCTGCGCGAGCTGAAGCTGCCGGCCGGCCGCCTGAAGACCGGCACGCCGCCGCGCCTCGACGGCCGCAGCATCGATTTCTCGATCATGACCGTGCAGCCGGGCGACGATCCGGCGCCGGTGTTTTCCTTCCTCGGAAATGCTGCGCAGCATCCGCGCCAGCTGCCCTGCTGGATCACGCATACCACCCAGCGCACGCACGACATCATCCGCGGCGGGTTGGACCGCTCGCCCATGTTTACGGGCGTCATCGAAGGAGTGGGTCCTCGCTACTGCCCCTCCATCGAGGACAAGATCCACCGCTTTGCCGACAAGACAAGCCACCAGATCTTCCTCGAGCCGGAAGGCCTGACCACGCACGAGATCTACCCGAACGGCATCTCCACCAGCCTGCCCTTCGACGTGCAGCTCGAACTGGTGCACTCCATCCCCGGCCTAGAGCAAGCCCACATCCTGCGGCCCGGCTACGCCATCGAGTACGACTACTTCGACCCGCGCGGCCTGTATTCCTCGCTGGAAACCAGGGCCATCCGCGGACTGTTCTTCGCCGGCCAGATCAACGGCACCACCGGCTACGAGGAAGCCGCCGCCCAGGGCCTGCTCGCCGGACTCAACGCCGCCCTGTGCGCCAAGGGCGAAGCGCCGTGGTGCCCGCGCCGCGACGAAGCCTATCTCGGCGTGCTGGCCGACGACCTCATCACGCGGGGCGTCTCCGAGCCCTACCGCATGTTCACCAGCCGCGCCGAATACCGCCTCAGCCTGCGCGAGGACAACGCCGACCTGCGCCTGACCGAGGCCGGCCGCCGCCTCGGCATCGTCGACGACGCGCGCTGGGACGCCTTCAGCCGCAAGCGCGACGCCATCGCGCGCGAGCAGGAGCGGCTGAAGACGACCTGGGTGAATCCCAAGTTCGTCGACGCAGCGAACGCCGAACGCGTCCTCGGCAAGCCGCTCGAGCACGAATACAGCTTGGCCGAGCTGCTGCGCCGGCCCGACGTGAGCTACGCCAGCCTGATGACCCTGCCCGGCGCGGGCGAGCCGATTGTCGATCTGCAGGCCGTCGAGCAGCTGGAGATCCAGGCCAAGTACCAGGGCTACATCGACCGCCAGGCCGAGGAGATCGCCAAGAGCCGCGAGCAGGAAGACACGCCGCTGCCGGACGACCTCGACTACCGCACGGTGCGCGGCCTCTCGATCGAAGTACAGCAGAAGCTCAACCAGCACAGGCCGGAAACCCTCGGCCAGGCTTCGCGGATACAAGGGATAACGCCTGCGGCCATCTCGCTGTTGCTGGTGCATCTCAAGCGGCGCGGCTCGCCGGTGCGGGAATCCCGCAGGCGCGCATGAGCAGGGCGGAGCAGTTGTCGCGCGGCCAGGCCGCGCTGGGCCTGGATTTGCCGCCCGCCGCGCAGGAGAAGCTGCTGGCCTTCGCCGCGCTGCTGGGCAAGTGGAACAAGGTGTACAACCTCACCGCGCTGCGCGACGAGCAGCAGGTGATCAGCCACCACCTGCTGGATTCGCTGGCCGTGCTGCCGCAACTGGGTGCGGCGAAGCGGCTGGCCGACATCGGCAGCGGCGGTGGCCTGCCGGGCATCCCGCTCGCCATCGCGCGGCCGGACCTGCAGGTGGCGCTGGTGGAAACGAGCCAGAAGAAATCGGCCTTCCAGCAGCAGGCGAAGATCGAACTGGGCCTCGCCAACGTCAGCGTGTACTGCACGCGCGTCGAGATTTGGCAGCCGGCGGAGAAGTTCGACGCGGTGATCTCGCGCGCCTTCTCCGACCTGGCCGAGTTCGTCAGGCTGTCCGGCCATCTGCTCGCCGAAGGCGGCGCGCTGCTGGCCATGAAGGGGGTGCACCCCTACGAGGAAATCGCCCAGCTGCCGGCCGGCTGGCGCGTGGCGGAGGTGACGCCATTGCAAGTGCCGGGCGTGGAGGGCGCGCGCCACCTGGTGCGCGTGAAAAGGGAGCCATAACAACATGTCGTACATATTCGCAGTCGCCAACCAGAAGGGCGGGGTCGGCAAGACCACCACCACGGTGAACCTCGCCGCGGCGCTCGCCGCCCAAGGCCAGCGCGTGCTGCTGGTCGACCTCGACCCGCAGGGCAACGCCACCATGGGCAGCGGCGTCGACAAGCGCACGCTGAAGAACTCGGTCTACCACGTGCTGCTCGGCCTCACTTCGCTCGCCGAGGCGCGCCAGGCCTCCGAGACCGGCAAGTACGACACCCTGCCGGCCAACCGCGACCTCGCCGGCGCCGAAGTCGAGATGGTCGACCTCGACAACCGCGAGACGCGCCTCAAGCACGCCCTCGCGATGCACAACAAGGACTACGACTTCGTCCTCATCGACTGCCCGCCCTCGCTCAGCATGCTGACGCTGAACGGCCTGTGCGCCGCCAACGGCGTCATCATCCCGATGCAGTGCGAGTACTACGCGCTGGAAGGATTGTCCGACCTGGTGAACACCATCAAGAAGGTGCACGCCAACCTCAACCCGGACCTCAAGATCATCGGCCTGCTGCGCGTCATGTTCGACACGCGCAGCACGCTGTCCAACCAGGTCAGCGCGCAACTGGAGCAGCATTTCGGCGACAAGGTGTTCAAGACCATCGTGCCGCGCAACGTGCGCCTCGCCGAGGCGCCCAGCTACGGCATGCCCGGCGTGGTGTTCGACCGCGCCGCCAAGGGCGCGCAGGCCTACCTCGCCTTCGCCGCCGAGATGATCGAACGCGTCAAGACGTTTTAAGGGAGACAAAATACATGGCTACCAAACCGAAAGGCCTCGGCCGCGGGCTCGATGCCCTGCTCGCCGGCAACAGCAGCGAGCCGCAGCGGCAGGACACCCTGCGCGTCGATTACCTCCAGCCCGGCAAGTACCAGCCGCGCACGCACATGGACCAGGACTCGCTCAACGAACTGGCCGCCTCCATCAAGGCGCAGGGCGTCATGCAGCCGATCCTGGTGCGTCCGGTCGACGGCGGCCGCTACGAGATCATCGCCGGCGAGCGGCGCTGGCGCGCCTCGCAACTGGCCGGCCTGCACGAAGTGCCGGTGCTGGTGCGCGAGATCCCCGACGATGCGGCGCTCGCCATGTCGCTCATCGAGAACATCCAGCGCGAGAACCTCAATCCGCTGGAAGAGGCGATGGGCATCCAGCGCCTCATCGACGAATTCGGCATGACCCACCAGCAGGCCGCCGATTCCGTCGGCCGCTCGCGTCCAGCCGCCAGCAACCTGCTGCGCCTGCTGCACCTCGCCAAGCCGGTGCAGGACCTGCTCATGGCCGGCGAGATCGACATGGGCCACGCCCGCGCGCTGCTGCCGCTGGCCAAGGCCAGCCAGGTGCAGCTCGCCCACCGCATTTCGGCCAAGGGCTATTCGGTGCGCGAAGCCGAGCGCCTGGTGCAGCACGAGCTCAACCCGCCCAAGCAGAAGGCCGCCGCGGCGAAGAAGGAAGACCGCGACGTGGCGCGTCTCGAGGAGGAACTCGCCGACGCGCTCGGCGCGCAGGTGAAGATCAAGGTGAGCGCCAAGGGCGCCGGCCAGATCGCCATCGGCTTCTCCAGCCTCGACCAGCTCGACGGCCTGCTCGAGAAGCTGCGCTAGTTTTCCTCAGCCGGCGCAGCCGCCTTCGGCGGTGTCGGTGCGAAATAGCTGGCGGCGATCACCAGCAGCGCCACGCCCAGCAGCGACACCGTGCGGCCCAGCGTGTTCACGTGGGCCGTGTCCACCAGCATCAGCTTCAGTCCGACCACGCCGAGCAGTCCGAAGCCGGCGAACCACAGCGTGCGCAGGCCGCGCCGCGTGGCCTGGATCATCAGGCCGAGGGCGAGCAGGGTCCACAGGATCGACCAGCTCGCCTGCAACGCCACCGAGTCGACCAGCGTGTGCCAGGCGAAAGGCACGCCCAGCCAGTGGCGCACCGTGCGCGCCGCGCCGGCGCTGACCCAGGCAAAAGTCAGTCCCCCCAGCACGGCGTACAACAATCCTTTCGCGCGCGCCTGCTCGCGCACCCAGGCGAACGTCGTCGCCAGCACGAGGATCTGCGCAAGGTCGAGCGGGTTGAGCAAGGGGACGTAGGTCCATCCGCCGGCCGCGCCGGAGTAATCGAAGTTGAGCACGCAGGTCCACGCCGCCAGCGCCAGCATCACCGGACTCGAGCCCAGGCTCAGGTAGGCGTTGCGGTTCGTTGCGAGCGGCCAGGCATCGATCCGCGCCGCATAATGCGCCGCCGCGAGCAGCAGCGCCGGCACGACGCCCCAGCCGAGCATGCGCGCCAGCCGGATCTCGGGCAGAAGCTCTTTTAGCTGCCAGCTGGCTTCCCAGCCCGAGAGCGCTGCGAGCACGCAGAAGCCGAGCGCGTGACGTGCGGCGAGCCAGACGTTCTCTCCATCCGCTTCCTGGCGCTTCAGCACGGCAAAGTGGCCGGCATAGGCCGCCAGCCAGCTGAGCCACGCCGCGTCGGCGAAGGGATGGCGCTTCAGGTCCAGCACCGCCACGGCGCCGCCGGCCAGCACCAGCGGCAGCAGGACGGCGGCCCGCCGCAGCACGCGCCAGTCGAGCCGCCTGCCGGCGAATTCCGCCGCCGCCAGCGGCAGGGCGACCAGCGCCAGCGAAGCGGCGAAGCGCCAGGGCCGCTCGACGAAGACATCGATCTCGTGGAGGCCTGTGCCGTAGAGCCACAGCGCACTCCAGACCAGCATCGCGGCAGACAGGAGCTGCGGCGACGCCTTCGGATTCAGGCGGCTGGCCGCATAACTCCCGATCAATCCGGCAACGGCCACCAGCATGCCGCCGACGAAGACATCGTTGGCGAGCGCCGTGACATGCTTGAGCTCGTCGATGTGCAGCAGGAAATAGCCGCCGGCGACGATTTGAAGCGCCAGGCCGGCCAGCGCGATGCGCACGCGTTCGCGCTTCGCGCCCATCCACGCCGCCGCCGCGCCTTCGAGCGCCCACAGCGCGACTGTCGCGCGCGCGCCGAAGGCGAAGGGCACGGCCAGCGTCAGCAGCGCCGCCCCCACCCAGCGCAGGCTTTCCGCCAGCACCGACAGCTCCTCCCGCCTGCGGCTGGCGACGATGTAGGCGAGCGCGAGGTAATACAGCCCCGCGATGCCCGCCGACCAGGCGAGGCCGTACTCGAAGGGTTCCACCAACGGCACCTGCAGGAAGCCGCACACCACCGGCGTGCCGAAGATCAGCATGGCGTCCACGCGGTCCACCGCCGCGGTGCCCGGCGCCGCGCGCAGGGCGAACACGATCGGGATCAGGCTGTAGATGAGGAACAGCACCACCAGGAACGGTTCGGTGGTGGAAAAATATTCCGGCCGGTAGAACTTCAGCCCCCAGTTCACGCCGATGGCGAAAGTGAGCAGAAAGCCCGCCACGTTGAGCGAGCGCCAGGAGCGGAACCAGCTCAGGCCGAAGATGAACAGGTTGAGCAGCGTGAAGTAGGAGAACAGCACGACGTGGTTGCCGGTGTCGCTCGAGGCGAGGATCGGCGCCAGGAAGGCGCCGACGAGGCCCAACACCGCCAGCGAGCGGCCGTCCTGGATGGCCGCCAGCAGCATGCCGCCGACGCCGAGCAGCACGAACAGCGCGAAGGCGGCGGTGGTGCCGATCAGCGCGTAGCGCGTCAGGGCGAAGTACACGACGAGATAGAGCACCGCCACGCCGCCGCCCTGCAGGGCGAAGCCGAACATCTCGTGGCCGGCGCGCTTGCGCCAGCCGAGCACGCCCAGCGCCACGCCGAACAGCGCGGCGATGCCGAGGCGCGCTTCGGCCGGCAGCACGCCGAACTCGGCGGCGAGCTTGAGCGCCGAGCCGACGCCGAAGATCAGCAGCACCACGCCGATCTTCGCCAGGATGTTGCCGCCGAACAGCAACTTGGACAGCCAGCCCGGCTCTTTCGGCGCGGGCGGTTCGACGGCCGCCGCCTCGGCAGGCGCCTCGGCAAAAGTCAGTCGCTGCGGGACGGCGACGGGTTCGGCCTGCGGCTCGGCGGGCATTTCCACGGCAGGCGCCGCTTCGGCAACCGGCGCTTCCGCCGTCTTCGGCGGGGCGGCCTGCAGCTCGTCAAACATCTTGTAGAGCCAGCGCGTCTTCGCCTCGAGGTCGGCGTAGCGCTGCTCGGAATCGCGCCGCACCTTGCCCAGCCGCCATTCCAGCAGCACGTAGAAGCAGATCAGCGCCACGAAAAAGCCGAAGACGGTTTCCATTACTGCCTCCTTAGCGAACGTCGCCGCGCAAGCCGGTGACGATTTCCTGCAGCGCCTCCGGCGTCGCCGCCGCCGGGGCCACCGTCGGCGCCACGCGCAGACTGACTTTCGAGAACAGCCCGCGCCGGAACGGCCGCGTCATGGCCGCGCCGTCCTTGCGCGAGAAGAAGCTGCCCCACAGCCCGGCGAGTGCCATCGGCACCACCGGCACCGGTGTGCGCTCGACGATGCGCGTGATGCCCTTCCTGAACGGATACAGCTCGCCGGTGTCGGTGATGCGGCCCTCCGGGAAGATGCCGACCAGGTCGCCGGCTTCGAGCGCTTTTGCCACTTCCTCGTAGGCTTGCTCCAGCAGGGCCGGGTCTTCCTTGGCCGAGGCGATGGGAATGGCGCGCCCTTCGCGGAAGACGAAGTTGAGGACCGGAATCTTGAAAATCCGGTGGTCCATGACGAAGCGGATCGGCCGCGGGCTGGCCGCCATGATCACCAGCGCGTCCACGAAGCTGACGTGGTTGCAGACGATCACCGCCGCGCCCTCCTCGGGAATGTGCTCGATCCCCTCCTTCTTCAGGCGGTACACCGAGTGGATCAGCAGCCACACGATGAAGCGCATGAGGAATTCCGGCACCAGCCTGTAGATGTAGAGCGCGACGACGGCGTTCAACAGCGCCGTGGCGAGCAGCAGCTGCGGGATCGTCAGGCCGGCGGCGAACAGGCCGATGGCGATGCCGGCCGCGGCGACCATGAACAGGGCGTTGAGGATGTTGTTGCCGGCGATGATGCGCGAGCGGTGCGAGGGCTCGGAGCGGATCTGGATCAGCGCATACAGCGGCACGATGTAGAAGCCGCCGAAGAGGCCGATCAGGAACAGGTCGCCGAGGATGCGCCAGTGGCCGGCGTCCTGCAGGAAGGCCGCCAGCGCCATCGGTGCGTGCTGGATGTGTGCGGAGAGGGCAAAGTAGAGGTCGATGCCGAACAGCGTCATGCCGATCGAGCCGAAGGGCACCAGGCCGATCTCCACCTTGTGGCCGGAGAGGCGCTCGCACAAGAGCGAGCCGACGCCGATGCCGATCGAGAACACGATCAGCAGCAGCGTCACCACCGATTCCTGGCCGGAGAGGATGTCCTTCGACAGGTTGGGGAACTGCGTGAGGAAGATCGAGCCGTAGAACCAGAACCAGGAGATACCCAGCACCGACAGGAACACCGTGCGGTTGCCGCGCATGAACTGGAAGTTGCGCCAGGTTTCGGTGAACGGGTTCCAGTTGATCTTCAGTTGCGGGTCGGCCGCCGGCGCCAACGGGATCAGGCGCGAGAGCAGGAAGCCCGTCGCCGAGATGGCCATCGTGACGACCGCAGCTGCCGTGACGCCCCAGCCCTCCTGCGCCACCAGCCAGCCGCCCAGCATCATGCCGACGAGGATTGCCACCGAGGTGCCCATCTCGACCATGCCGTTGCCGCCGACCAACTCGGACTCCTTCAGGTGCTGCGGCAGGATGGCGTACTTCACCGGGCCGAACAGCGCCGACTGGATGCCGCCAAGGAAGAGGGCGGTGAACAAGAGCGGCAGGCTGTGCAGGAAGAAGCCCGCCGCGCCCAGCGCCATGCAAACGAACTCGATCGCCACCGTGATGCCGATCAGGCGCGACTTCTCGTACTTGTCCGCCAGCTGGCCGGCGGTGGCCGAGAAGAGGAAGAACGGCAGAACGAACAGCGCCTGCGCCAGGTTTTGCAGGATGTCCGTCGACATCGTCGTGTAGCTGGCGGTGGAGTAGGTGAGCAGAATCACCAGCGCCTGCTTGAAGACGTTGTCGTTGAGCGCGCCGAGGAACTGCACGCCGAAGAAGGGCGCGAAGCGGCGCTTCTTCAGCAGGCCGAACTGTCCGGATGACATGAACCTTTCTCCCTGGTATCCGTTGTTATTGGTCGAGGCGGACCAGCACCCGCTTGCTGGCCGGGTCGCGCGACGCGACGAAGGCAAACACCGATTCCACCGTCACCGTGTCGATCTGGCCGGCCCAGCGCCGTTCCGACGGATGGTCGTCGAAGGCGATGTTGGCGCGGAACATGCGGCCGCCCAGGCGCGTCATGGCCGGAATTTCCAGCGTCGTCGGCGCGTAGCCGTTGGCCTTCAGCCACTGCTGCGCCTCGACGCGGCCGCTGAGCGGGCCGGGCCCGGTCGCGTCGGCCATCACCTCCAGCGCCCACTGGTTGGAATTCTGGTAGCGCGCCGAGAACGGGTAGGCGAGCATGTTGTAGCTCGGCTCGTGCAGGCGTACGAAGTGGCCTTCGCGCAGGCTGGCGGCGATCTTCTTCTGCATCTCCGCGCCCGGCACCACGACCAGTCCTTCCCAGGCAAACAGGTCGTCGAGGAAGAAATTGGCGAGGCCTTCATTGAACAGGTCCGAGTTGGCGGTGCCGCACTGGTTGAGCATGTGCACCACCAGCCAGCGGCCCTGCGGATGGTCGCGCCAGGCGAAGCCGAGGTGCGAATAGCGCAGCCGGTATTTCGACAGGTCCTGCCCGACGCGCGCGATCAGGGCGACTTCGGCGCCCGAAGCCTCCAGCGCATCGCGCGTCTTCAGGGCGAGGCGGAAGGCCTTCTGCAGCGTCTCGGCCGTCGGCGGGTTTTCCGAACAGGTCTGGCCGGCCTGAACCTGGCCGCCCAGCAGGGCCAGGCACGCCAGGGCGAGGAGCAGCGTTTTTCTCATTCAGCCACTCCTCAGTTCTTCACGCGGGAATGGTGGATCAGCGACTTGCCGACCTCGTTGGGGATGAAGGCGATGATCTTGCCCGAGGCGACCAGCGCCTTGCCGGTGGATTCGGCAACCACCGAGACCGCCGTGCCGACGGCGACCGAGGCGTTGCCGGACAGATCGGCCGCCACCTTGACCGAGACGGTGGCCGCCTCGGAGGCGTTCTTCAGCACCAGCACGACGGAATCGCCCATCTTCTCGATGGCCTGGACCGTCAGCACCGAGCCGACCGCCATCACCGAAGCGGTGCCGGCGACGACCACGCCGACCGCGCGCGAGGCTGCGGCCGAGGCATTGCCCGAAGCGCGCGAAGCATCCTGCGCAAAGCTCGGTGCGGCAATCAGCAGGGCGGCGGACAGCAGAACGACAGACTTCAGTTTCATTTCTTCTCCTTCTTCTTTTCAAAAAACGATCGGGTGGCAAAAACGGAGGGTGCGAAGCGCTTGCCCTTGAACGACAGGTGGCGCTTCAGCACGAAGTCGAACAGCAGCGGGTTGTGCTTGCGGATTTCGGTAAGCACCGGCACGGCGGATTGCGGGATCAGGCCGAGCTGCACCATATAAGTAACGGAAAACAGCGGCATCACGCCGGGCAGGGGATAGTCCGAGCCGTTGTGCAGGCGTCCGTGCCAGTCCTCGCGCGCGAGCACGGCTTCCAGCGCCGGACCGGCGCGGTTCAACTGCGTCATGGCCGAGATGTCGCCGTTCAGCTTCGGGCCGTACACCGGGTCGTCCATCAGGCGGGCGAAGAGGTCGAAGCTGTCGACGTAGGGGCCGTTCTCGCCCTTGTCGATGTCGCGATCCTGGCCCATCGAGCCGCAGTGGGCGATCACTGCGCGCACGCCATGGTCCAGCGCCCGGCGCAGCAGCAGCGGGTTGCCGAAGTGCTGGGTGTTGCCGCCGTGCACCGCGCGTTCCTCGCCGGCGTGGGTGATGAGCGGCAGGCCGAGCTTCGCCAGGGTTACGAAAAACCGGTCACAGAGCGGCGAAGCCGGATTCATGCCCTGTGCGGCCGGCAGCCACTTGATGGCGCGGGCGCCGTCCGCCGCGGCGCGCTCCAGCGCCTCGACGCAATCCTGGCGGTAGGGGTGGATCGACGCCACCCACTCGAAGTACTGCGGATACTTGCGTGCGATGTCGCGCGCGTAGTCGTTCGGCACGTGGAACGAACTGCTGTCGCGGTCGACCGTGCCGTCCTCGCGGTGGTGCCAATCGAAGGCAAACAGCATGAGCTTGGCGCCCGGCCGCATGCCTTCCAGCAGGTTGTGCATGCGCTCGATGTAGCTCTGGTCGACCCGGCCGGGCGCCTCGTGGGCGCAGCCGGCATTGAGGAAGAACAGCCGCTGGGCGAACTGCACCGGATGCACCATCGATTCCAGCGCCGGGTTGAGCCAGATGCCGCTGCCCGAATCGCCGGTGCCGACGAGGTGCGCATGGCAATCCCAGACCTGGGCCGGGTCGAGCCCGTCCCAGGCCGCCTGAACCAGTTCGTGATCGGCCACTTCGCGCGGAAGGGCCGCCAGGCAAGGATTCAACAAACCATGCTCGGGCCAGAAGCGCCAGGCGGCGGCTCCGGCGAGTCCCAGGCCGGCCGCGCCGGCGGCGATCAGGAAGCGACGACGGTTCATGCGTTGCTTTCCAGATAGTCGAGCACATTGGTCAGGGTCTCGCGGAGGAACTCCTTGTTCAGCCAGAAGTACACCTCCTTGCCTGCCTTGCGGCTGTCGAGTACGCCTGCCTCGCGCAGGATCTTCAGGTGGTGCGACACGGCGGACCGGGAGAGGGTCGAAACCTCGGCGATCTGGCCGACATTCAATCGTTCGCCGGGCTCGAAAGTCAGCAGGATGCGCTGGCGGTGTTCGTCGCCGAGCGCGGTGAACACCCTGGACATGTGCTTCCAGGCCGGCGGGATGGTACGGGAGTAGTCGGGATTCATAACCAAGAATTTAGTTATTTGGTTATATCTTGTCAATGACAAAATTTGCTGCGTTGCACCAATATGGGCATTGAACCGATCTATTTGATAACTGGAGATTTAATTGGCTTGCATACCAGCAACCACGCGGTTTTCCGGTTTGACAGATCTTTTATAAGACTATAAAATCCGCCGTCTTTGTAAGCGGCAACCCCATTGCGCAGCGCGAAGTTTTGCAGCGCGCAAATTCGGGACGCCGAGTGTGGTGAAGCCGGCATGCTGATGTTCCGGGCAGTACTCCTGCAAGCGGTCGCAACCCTGGTGGTGGCGGCAATCGCGGGGCTCCTGGCAGGAAAGCACGGCGCGGTTTCGGCGGCCCTGGGCGGTATATCGATCGTTCTGCCCAATGCGCTTTTCGCCCTGCGCCTGTTCGCGGAGAGCCGAAAGCCGGGCGGTGCCTCGGCCGCCGCGTTTTTTGTCGGGGAATTCATGAAAGTCGCCGCAACCATCGCGTTGCTGGCGGCGGCCGCAAGCCTGTACCGCGACATGCACTGGCTCGCATTGATCGCTGGTCTGGTAGTGGCCCTTAAAGCGAATCTATTGGCACTTTTGAGCAAAAAGTTCTGAACATGGCTACCGAGCACGCTCCCACCGCATCCGAATACATCGTCCACCACCTCACCTTCCTCACCAACAAGAAGCAAGTTGGCCTGGTCGACTGGTCGGTCTTCCACCTCGACACCCTGTTCTTCTCCATCGGCCTCGGCCTGCTCGGCGTGTTCATCCTCGCCCGCCTCGCCGCCCGCGCCACCTCCGGCGTGCCGGGCCGCTTCCAGGCCGCCGTCGAGATCGTCGTCGAGATGGTCGCCGACCAGGCCAAGGGCATCGTCCATTCGCCCGAATCGCGCAAGTTCGTCGCCCCGCTGGCCCTCACCGTGTTCGTCTGGATCTTCCTGATGAACGCCATGGACCTGATTCCGGTCGACCTGCTGCCGAATATCTGGGCCGCCATCTACGGCGCCGCCGGCCACGATCCGCACCACGCCTACCTGCGCGTCGTGCCGACCGCCGACTTGAACGCCACGCTCGGCATGTCCGCCGCCGTGCTGCTGCTGTGCCTCTACTACAGCGTCAAGATCAAGGGTCTCGGCCACTGGGTCCACGAACTGTTCACCGCCCCCTTCGGCGCGCACCCCGTGTTGTGGCCGATCAACTTCGCCATGCAGCTGATCGAATTCGTCGCCAAGACCGTCTCGCACGGCATGCGACTCTTCGGCAACATGTACGCCGGCGAACTGATCTTCATGCTGATCGCCCTGATGGGCGCGGCCTGGGCCGGCACGCTCGGCTCCGGCCTGCTCTGGATCGGCGGCGTCATCGCCGGGACGATCTGGGCCATTTTCCACATCCTGATCATCACCCTCCAGGCCTTCATCTTCATGATGCTGACCCTGGTGTATGTCGGTCAGGCGCACGAGAGTCACTAATCACTTAACCCGTTTTTGTCTTAAACCTCGTAACCAAAGGAGTTGTCATGGAACAAATCATTGGCTTCGTTGCTCTGGCCGCTGGCCTGATCATCGGTCTGGGCGCTGCCGGCGCCTGTATCGGCATCGGCATCATGGGAAGCCGCTTCCTCGAATCGTCGGCCCGTCAGCCCGAGCTGATGAACACCCTGCAGACCAAGATGTTCCTGCTGGTCGGCCTGATCGACGCCGCGTTCATCATCGGCACCGGTATCGCCCTCTGGTACACCACTGCCAAYCCGTTCCTGCCGAAGTAATCGACCCCCGTCCAATCAAGGAGCGATTACCGTGAATCTGAACGCAACGCTGTTTGCCCAGCTCGTTGTGTTCTTCATTCTGGCGTGGTTCACGATGAAATTCGTGTGGCCGCCCATCATGAAGGCACTCGACGAGCGCGCGAAGAAGATCGCCGACGGGCTATCGGCTGCGGACAAGGCGAAATCCGACCTCCAGCTCGCCGAGAAGAAGGTCGTCGAGGAGTTGAAGAAGGCCCGCGAATCCGCCACCGAGCTGCGTGCCGGTGCCGAGAAGCAGGGCGCCCAGCTCATCGAGGAAGCCCGCCAGGAAGCGGCGCAGATCATCGCGCAGGCCCGCAAGGCCGCCGAAGGTGAAGCCGCCGTCGCCGCCCAGCGCGCCAAGGAGGCCCTGCGCGAGCAGGTCGCCGCCCTCGCCGTCGCCGGCGCCGAGCGCATCCTGCGCAAGGAAATCAACGCCCAAGTCCACGCCGATCTGCTGGCCAACCTGAAACAGGAACTCAAGTAAGCCATGGCCGAGAACATCACCCTCGCACGCCCTTACGCCGATGCCGCTTTCCAGCTGGCGCGGGCGACCAATGCGCTGGGTCCATGGCAGCAGGCGCTTGACCGCATGGCGGCCGTCGCCGCCGACGCGCAGATGGTGGAATGCATCGGCAATCCCCGCCTGCTGCCGGCGCAGGTCTCGCAGCTGTTCCTCGACGTAGTCGGATCGGTCTCTGCCGAACAGCAGAACTTCGTCCGCCTCCTCGTCGACAACGACCGCCTGCAGGTTCTCCCCGAGATCCGCGACCTTTACGTCGAACTGAAGAACGGGCAGGAGGGCGTGCAGGAGGCCGACATCGCCTCCGCCTTCCCGCTCGACGATGCCACGCTGAAGAACCTCGTCGCCGAACTGGAAGCACGCTTCAAGTGCAAGATCCAGGCGACGGTCAGCCTCGACCCCGAGCTCATCGGCGGGGTGCGGATCGCCGTCGGCGATCAGGTCATCGACGCTTCCGTGCGCGGCAAGCTCGCAGCCATGGCCACGGCGCTACAGAGCTAAGAAACCAGGAGTCAAGACATGCAACTCAATCCCTCCGAAATCAGCGACCTGATCAAGAGCAAGATACAGAACCTGCAGCTCGCTGCCACGTCCCGCACGGAAGGCACCGTCGTCTCCGTGACCGACGGCATCTGCCGCGTGCACGGCCTGGCCGACGTCATGCAGGGCGAAATGCTGGAATTCCCCGGCAACACCTTCGGCCTCGCCATGAACCTCGAGCGCGACTCCGTCGGCGCGATCATTCTCGGCGAATACGAGCACATCACCGAAGGCGACATCGTCAAGTGCACGGGCCGCATCCTCGAAGTGCCGGTCGGCCCCGAGATGGTCGGCCGCGTGGTGAACGCCCTGGGCCAGCCCATCGACGGCAAGGGCCCGATCGCCGCCAAGCTCTCCGAGCCGATCGAGAAGATCGCCCCGGGCGTGATCTGGCGCAAATCGGTGTCGCAGCCGGTGCAGACCGGCCTCAAGTCGATCGACTCCATGGTGCCGATCGGCCGCGGCCAGCGCGAGCTGATCATCGGCGACCGCCAGACCGGCAAGACCGCGGTGGCCATCGACACCATCATCAACCAGAAGGGCAAGGACCTGTTCTGCGTCTACGTCGCCATCGGCCAGAAGGCCTCGACGGTGAAGAACGTGATCCGCAAGCTGGAAGAAACCGGCGCGATGGAATACACCATCGTCGTCGTCGCCACCGCCTCCGAGTCCGCCGCGATGCAGTACATCGCCCCGTACTCCGGCTGCACCATGGGCGAATACTTCCGCGACAACGGCCAGGACGCCCTGATCATTTATGACGACTTGACCAAGCAGGCCTGGGCCTACCGCCAGATCTCGCTGCTGCTGCGTCGTCCGCCCGGCCGCGAAGCCTATCCCGGCGACGTGTTCTACCTGCACTCCCGCCTGCTCGAGCGCGCCGCCCGCGTCTCCGAAGCCTACGTCGAGAAGTACACCAAGGGCCAGGTCAAGGGCAAGACCGGTTCGCTCACCGCGCTCCCCGTCATCGAGACGCAGGCCGGCGACGTGACCGCCTTCGTGCCGACCAACGTGATCTCGATCACCGACGGCCAGATCTTCCTGGAGACCGACCTCTTCAACGCCGGCATCCGTCCCGCCATCAACGCCGGCATCTCGGTGTCCCGCGTCGGCGGTGCCGCCCAGACCAAGGTCATCAAGAAGCTCGGCGGCGGCGTGCGTCTGGCCCTCGCCCAGTACCGCGAACTCGCGGCCTTCGCCCAGTTCGCCTCCGACCTGGACGAAGCCACCCGCAAGCAGCTCGAGCGCGGCCGCCTGGTGACCGAACTCATGAAGCAGGCCCAGTACTCGCCGATGCAAGTCGCCGAGATGGCCGTGACCCTGTTCACCATCAACAAGGGCTACTTCGACGACGTCGAGGTCAAGCGCGCCCTCGCCTGCGAGGCCGCCCTGCACCAGTACATGCGCCAGAAGTACGCCGATCTCATGAACAAGATCGAAAGCACCAAGGACCTCGACGCCGATGCGGAGAAGGCCCTCGATGCCGCCGTTCAAGAGTTCAAGAAGACCTGGGCGTAACCACTAGCCGGAGCCAACCATGCCAAGCGGCAAGGAAATACGCACCAAGATCAAGAGCGTGCAAAACACGCGCAAGATCACCAAGGCCATGGAGATGGTCGCGGCCTCGAAGATGCGCAAGGCACAGGAGCGCATGAAGGCCGCGCGTCCCTACGGCGAGAAGATCCGCCGGCTGGCCGCTAACCTGTCCCACGCCAACTCCGAGTACAAGCACCCCTTCCTCAAGAAGGCGGGCGAGGTGAAGCGCGTCGGCCTGATCGTCATCACCACCGACAAGGGTCTGTGCGGCGGCCTCAACACCAACGTGCTGCGCATCGCGCTCAACAGCCTGAAGGAATGGGAAGGCAAGGGCGTCACCGACATCCGCGTCACCGCCATCGGCTCGAAGGGCCTCGGCTTCATGCAGCGCCTCGGCGCCAAGGTCGTGTCCAACGTCACCCACCTCGGCGACACGCCGCACCTCGACAAGATGATCGGCCCGGTGAAGGTCATGCTCGACGCCTTCCAGGCCGGCGAGCTCGACGCCGTCTACATCGCCTACACCCGCTTCCTGAACACCATGAAGCAGGAGCCGGTGCTGGAACAGCTGCTGCCGCTTTCCGGCGAACAGCTGCGCCAGACCGAGCACGGCTGGGACTACATCTACGAGCCGGACGCCCGCGCCGTCATCGACGAGCTGCTGGTGCGTTACGTGGAAGCACTGGTGTACCAGTCGGTGGCCGAGAACATGGCCTCCGAGCAGAGCGCGCGGATGGTCGCCATGAAGGCCGCCTCCGACAACGCCGGCAACGTGATCAACGAGCTGCAGCTGGTCTACAACAAGACCCGCCAGGCCGCGATCACCAAGGAAATCTCGGAAATCGTCGGCGGCGCTGCGGCCGTCTAATGAATTTATTGTTTGGGGAAATACGATGAGTCAAGGAACGATCGTACAGTGCATCGGCGCCGTGGTGGACGTCCAGTTCAAGCGCGAAGAGATGCCCAAAGTCTATGACGCCCTGAAGATGGACGGCTCCGAGCTGACGCTGGAAGTGCAGCAGCAGCTCGGCGACGGCGTCGTGCGCACCATCGCGCTGGGCTCCTCCGAGGGCCTGCGCCGCGGCATGGTGGTCAGCAACACCGGCAAGCCCATCATGGTGCCCTGCGGCAAGGCCACCCTGGGCCGCATCATGGACGTGCTCGGCGCGCCCATCGACGAGGCCGGCCCGGTGGCCACCGAAGACCGCCGCTCCATCCACCAGAAGGCCCCCGCCTTCGACGAGCTGGCCCCCAGCCAGGAGCTGCTCGAGACCGGCATCAAGGTTATCGACCTCATCTGCCCGTTCGCCAAGGGCGGCAAGGTCGGCCTGTTCGGCGGCGCCGGCGTGGGCAAGACCGTGAACATGATGGAGCTCATCCGCAACATCGCCATCGAGCACTCCGGCTACTCCGTGTTCACCGGCGTGGGCGAGCGTACCCGCGAGGGCAACGACTTCTACCACGAGATGAAGGAATCCAACGTTCTCGACAAGGTCGCCCTGGTGTACGGCCAGATGAACGAGCCCCCCGGCAACCGCCTGCGCGTCGCGCTGACCGGCCTCACCATGGCCGAGCACTTCCGCGACGAAGGCCGCGACGTGCTGCTGTTCGTCGACAACATCTACCGCTTCACCCTGGCCGGCACCGAAGTGTCCGCGCTGCTGGGCCGCATGCCTTCCGCCGTGGGCTACCAGCCGACGCTGGCCGAGGAAATGGGCCGCCTGCAGGAGCGCATCACCTCCACCAAGACCGGCTCGATCACCTCGATCCAGGCCGTGTACGTGCCTGCCGACGACTTGACCGACCCGTCGCCGGCCACCACCTTCGGCCACCTCGACGCCACCGTCGTGCTCTCGCGCGACATCGCCGCGCTGGGCATCTACCCCGCCGTCGACCCGCTCGACTCCACCAGCCGCCAGATCGACCCGAACGTCGTCGGCGAGGAGCACTACTCCACGACCCGCGCCGTGCAGGCCACCCTGCAGCGCTACAAGGAACTGCGCGACATCATCGCCATCCTCGGCATGGACGAACTGGCC
>PQAF01000003.1 GCA_003105015.1 Rhodocyclales bacterium
ATCTCGTCGAGCAGCAGCACCGCATGCGGCTTCTTGGTGATGGCTTCGGTGAGCTGGCCGCCCTGGTCGAAACCGACGTAGCCGGGCGGCGCGCCGATCAGGCGCGAGACGGCATGCCGCTCCATGTATTCGGACATGTCGAAGCGCACGAGTTCGATGCCCATGCAGTAGGCGAGCTGGCGGGCGACCTCGGTCTTGCCGACGCCCGTCGGGCCGGAGAAGAGGAAGCTGCCGATCGGCTTCGTCGGGTTGCCGAGGCCAGAGCGCGACATCTTGATCGCCTTGGCGAGCGCCTCGATGGCCTTGTCCTGGCCGAAGACGACGGACTTCAGGTCGCGGTCGAGGTTCTTCAGGGCGGCGCGGTCGTCGGACGAGACGTGCTGGGACGGGACGCGCGCGATCTTGGCGACGATCTCCTCGATCTCGGTCTTGCCGATGACCTTCTTCTGCTTCGATTTCGGCAGGATGCGCTGCGCCGCGCCGGCCTCGTCGATGACGTCGATGGCCTTGTCCGGCAGGTGGCGGTCGCCGATGTAGCGCGCGGAGAGCTCGGCGGCGCTGGAGATGGCCTGCGTCGAATACTTCACGCCGTGGTGCTGCTCGAAGCGCGTCTTCAGCCCCTTCAGGATGGAGACGGTCTCCTCGACGGATGGCTCGTTGACATCGATCTTCTGGAAGCGCCGCGACAGGGCATGGTCCTTCTCGAAGACGCCGCGGTATTCGGTGTAGGTGGTGGCGCCGATGCACTTCATCTGGCCGGAGGCGAGCGCCGGCTTCAAGAGGTTGGAGGCGTCGAGCGTGCCGCCCGAGGCGGCGCCGGCGCCGATCAGGGTGTGGATCTCGTCGATGAAGAGGATGGCGTTGTGATTGTCCACCAGCTGCTTGAGCACCGCCTTCAGGCGCTGCTCGAAATCGCCGCGGTACTTGGTGCCGGCCAGCAGCGCGCCCATGTCGAGGGCGTAAATCTGCGCATGCGACAGGATCTCCGGCACGCGGCCCTCGACGATGCGCCGCGCCAGGCCCTCGGCGATGGCGGTCTTGCCGACGCCGGCCTCGCCGACCAGCAGCGGATTGTTCTTGCGCCGGCGGCAGAGGGTCTGGATGACGCGCTCGAGTTCCTTGTCGCGGCCGATGAGCGGGTCGATCTTGCCCATCAGGGCCTGGGCGTTGAGGTTCTGCGTGTAGTTCTCCAGCGCGCCGCCGGCCTGCTGGCCTTCCTGTTCCTGCTCCTGCTGCTCGCCTTCGCCGCGCGGGCCGCCCTGGGCCGGCGCCTTGGTGATGCCGTGCGAGATGAAGTTGACCACGTCGAGGCGGGTGATGCCCTGGCGCTGCAGGAAGTAGACGGCGTGCGAGTCCTTCTCGCCGAAGATGGCGACCAGGACATTTGCGCCGGTGACCTCCTTCTTGCCGGAGGACTGCACGTGCAGGATGGCGCGCTGGATGACACGCTGGAAGCCCAGCGTCGGCTGGGTGTCGATTTCGTCGGTGCCGGCGACGGTCGGCGTGTGCTCGGTGATGAAGGCGATCAGTTCCTTGCGCAGTTCCTCGATGTTGGCGGCGCAGGCGCGCAAGACCTCGGCGGCCGAAGGGTTGTCGAGCAGCGCCAGAAGCAGATGTTCCACGGTGATGAACTCGTGACGCTTCTGCCTCGCCTCGACGAAGGCCATGTGCAAACTGACTTCCAGTTCCTGCGCAATCATTTCAACTTTCCTCCATGACGCACGCCAGCGGATGCTGGTGCTCCCGGGCGAAGCCGGTCACCAGCTCAACCTTGGTGGCGGCCACATCCCGCGGGAAGATGCCGCAGGTGCCGACACCTTCCTTATGCACTTTGAGCATGATTCGCGTCGCTTGTTCGCGATTCATGCTGAAAAATTTTTGCAGCACGACGACCACGAAGTCCATGGGTGTGTAATCGTCATTTAACAGCAAAACCTTGAACAGCGGCGGCGGCTTGGTTTTGGTCCGCTCCGCTTCGAGCACCGATTCGCTCTGCTTGCGCGTAGCCATGATCCAATTCTAATCAGAAAAAGCGAATCTGCAACACGCCGCGAAGAACGGCAGCGGATGCGGGACGTGGGGCGGCTTCGATATGCACCAAAACGCAATTGCGCGGGGGGTGTCAAAAAGCCACAAATTGCTGTTATGCAGCATGAAAAAAGCCGGCAAAGGTCTTGACGCGCCATATTTGATTGGCGTAAAAATTCATGCGTGTTTGTCACAAAGACTATGCAATACCGCTGGTTGGACGCCGTGTTTCTTCCCGAATCCCGCTTCGCTCCCGTGGTTGTCGCGTGCTTTCAAAACAAACATCCGGACATCTCAAGGTGATATCCGGCCAAGACGTTTAACACGAGGAAAGAGTTTTATGGCAACAGGTACTGTCAAGTGGTTCAACGACGCCAAGGGTTACGGATTCATCACGCCGGATGACGGCAGCGAGGATCTGTTTGCCCATTTCTCGGCGATCCAGATGGGCGGCTTCAAGACGCTCAAGGAGGGGCAGAAAGTCTCCTTCGAGGTGACGCAGGGTCCGAAAGGCAAGCAAGCCTCGAACATCCAGGCTGCCTGAGGCGGCTTTGGTCCGGTTGCGGGCAAGCAATCCCGCAGCCGGTTGGCAATCCGGATTTGCGGAAGCCCGTTCCCTTGCGGGGTGCGGGCTTTTTCTTTTTCTCCGCCGCGCTCAACAAAAAAGGCCGGCTGAGGCCGGCCCTTTTTTTGGAGTAGTTGATTTCAGGCGACGCCGGGCCCCCATCCGGACTGCTCGACGAGGCGGAACAGGTCCGCCTCGGTGACGATGCCGAGCGGCTGGCCGCTTTCCATGACCACGATGCGTCGGATGCCGTTGTTCATCATCTGCCGCGCGACATGAAGCAAGGGGGTGTCGCGCGTGCAGGTGATGAGGTAGCGGTTGGCGATCTCGTCGACGGTCATGCCGGCCGGCCGGCGGTTGGGCACGATGATCTTGCGCAGGACATCGCGCTTGGTCATGATGCCCCACTCGCCCTCGGCATTCGGCTCGACCAGGATGGCATTCAGGCCATGCTCGCGCATGACGTGCATGGCCGAATCCACGGTTTCGCCACCCCCCACCATCTGGAAGGGCGACATGATGCCGCCGACGCTGCGCTCCGTCTTCATCGCCAGTCTTACATCCGGTCGATCATCGCCTGGCCGAAGGCCGAGCACTTGACCTCGGTGGCGCCTTCCATCAGGCGCGCGAAGTCGTAGGTGACGATCTTGTCGCCGATGGCCGCTTCCATCGACTTGATGATGAGGTCGGCGGCCTCCTTCCAGCCCATATGGCGCAGCATCATCTCGGCCGAGAGGATCAGCGAACCGGGGTTCACGTAGTCCTTGCCGGCGTACTTCGGCGCGGTGCCGTGGGTGGCCTCGAAGCAGGCGTACTGATCGGAGATGTTGGCGCCGGGGGCGATGCCGATGCCGCCGACCTGGGCCGCCAGCGCATCGGAGATGTAGTCGCCGTTGAGGTTCAGCGTGGCAATCACGTCGTATTCCGCCGGGCGCAGCAGGATCTGCTGCAGGAAGGCATCGGCAATCATGTCCTTGATCACGATGTCGCGACCCGTCTTGGGGTTCTTCAGGGTGCACCACGGGCCGCCGTCGAGCAGCTGGGCGCCGAACTCCTTCTGCGCCACTTCGTAGCTCCAGTCGCGGAAGGCACCCTCGGTGAACTTCTGGATGTTGCCCTTGTGCACGATGGTCACCGACTTGCGGTCATTGTCGATGGCGTACTTGATGGCGGCGCGCATCAGGCGCGAGGTGCCCTCGCGCGAAACAGGCTTGATGCCGATGCCGGAGGTGTTCGGGAAGCGGATCTTCTTGACGCCCATCTCGTCCTGCAGGAACTTGATGAGCTTCTTGCAGTTGTCGGTTTCGGCGGCCCATTCGATGCCGGCGTAGATGTCTTCCGTGTTCTCGCGGTAGATCACCATGTCGACCTTCTCGGGGTTTTTCAGCGGGCTGGGTACGCCCTTGAAGTAGCGCACCGGACGCACGCACTGGTAGAGATCGAGTTCCTGGCGCAGGGCGACGTTGAGGGAGCGGATGCCACCGCCGACGGGGGTGGTCATAGGCCCCTTGATGGAGACGGAATATTCCTTGAGCAGGTTCAGCGTCTCCTCGGACAGCCAGACGTCGCCGCCGTACTTCTGCGTCGATTTCTCGCCCGCGTACACTTCCATCCAGTGGATCTTCTTCTTGCCGCCATAGGCCTTGGCGACCGCGGCGTCGACCACCTTGAGCATCACCGGCGTGATATCCACGCCGATGCCGTCGCCTTCGATGTAGGGAATGATCGGATTGTCCGGCACCGGCTGGCCGGGGACGATTTTCTTGCCATCCTGGGGAATCTTGATCAGAGAACTCGCGCCCATTGCAACTCCATCAGTAGTGGTGAGACGAAAAAACAGGCCATAAAATATTATTATCCGCCTTTCTGAATCTTTGTGCCAGTTCGCCCCTTCATTGCTCCGGGCCCACCTTTCCCGCTATTCTCTGCAGTGCAGCATCGTTGATTTATAGGTAAAAACGAAATGGATATTCCGTCCGGCGAGAACCCGGTTGCGCAGTCGATTGCCCAGACCCTGGTCGACGGTTTCAACAAGCACTACCGCCTGTTTCGAGAGAGCAGCGCCGGGGCAAAGATGCGTTTCGAGAAAGGCGACTGGCTCACGGCGCAACGCGCCGTGCGTGAGCGCATTGCTTTCTACGACGAACGCGTCGATGAAACGGTGGTTCTCCTGCAGGATCAGTATCGTGCGAATGAAATCGATGCGAATACCTGGCAGTTGGCCAAGCTGCTCTATATAGGCCTGCTGATCAACCACAAGCAGCCTGAGCTTGCGGAAACCTTTTTCAACTCGGTGTTCTGCAAGATCATGCACCGGACGTATTTCCACAACGACTTCATCTTCGTGCGGCCCGCGGTGTCGACCGACTTCATCGAGGCGGACCCGCCGGCCTATCGCAGCTACTATCCGAACAAGGCCGGCCTGCGCCAGGTCATTCGCGACATCTGCCGGGATTTCGCCTGGCAGTGCCCGTTCGCCGACCTGGACCGCGACGTCGAGCACATCATCCAGGCCGTCATGCTGCAGATGGGCGGCAGGCTGCCTACCGCGGAAGCCAACTTCCAGTTGCAGGTGCTGCACTCGGCCTTCTATCGCAACAAGGGCGCCTACATCGTCGGCAAGGCCATCAACGGCGATTACGAGTACCCTTTCGTCGTTCCGGTTCTGCACGACGACCGCGGACAGTTGTTCGTGGATGCGATATTGATGGACCCGGCGCAGATCCGAACCCTGTTCAGCCTCAGTCGCGCCTATTTCATGACGGACATGGAGGTGCCTTCCGCCTACGTCAAATTCCTCTCAGGGCTGATGCCGCACAAGCCGCAGGCGGAGCTGTACACCATGCTCGGCCTGGCAAAGCAGGGCAAGACCATGTTCTATCGCGACCTCATGCATCACCTGCGGCATTCGCAGGACGAGTTCATCGTCGCGCCCGGCATTCGCGGCCTGGTGATGGCGGTATTTACCCTGCCGTCCTTCCCCTACGTCTTCAAGGTGATCAAGGACGTCTTTGCGCCGCCGAAGGAAGTCGACCACGCCACCGTCAAGGCGAAGTACCTGCTGGTGAAGCAGCATGACCGCGTCGGCCGCATGGCCGATACCCTGGAATTTTCCAATGTCGCCCTGCCGAAAGCCCGCTTCAGCCAGGCGCTGGTCGACGAGTTGCGGCGGGATTGCCCATCGCTCCTCGAGGAGGATGAGAACGAAATCGTCATCAGGCACGCCTATATCGAGCGGCGCATGAAGCCGTTGAACCTCTATCTCGACAGCGCCGACGAGGAAAGGCGCGATGCGGCCGTGAAGGAGTACGGCGATGCCATCAAGGAACTGGCCTACGCCAACATTTTTCCCGGCGACATGCTGTTCAAGAATTTCGGCGTGACCCGCTTCGGCCGCGTGGTGTTCTACGACTACGATGAGATCGAGTACATGACCGACTGCAACTTCCGCCGCATCCCGTCGGCGCCCAACCCGGAGGCCGAGATGTCCGGCGAGCCTTGGTATTCGGTGGCCCGCAACGACGTCTTCCCGGAGGAGTTCGGCACCTTCCTGCTCGGCAATCCGGAAACGCGGCGGGCGTTCCTGAAACACCATGCCGACCTGCTGGAGCCGGAGTTCTGGCAGCTGACCAAGCAAAAGATCCTGGACGGCTTTGTGCCCGACTTCTTCCCTTATCCGGAAGAAATGCGCTTCTGCAGGATGTTTGCCGGCGGATCCGAGCAGGCGTCGCCGAGGCGTGAGGCCGAGACGGCGTGAGCCGTCTCATCCTTTTCAACAAGCCCTACGGCGTCCTTAGCCAGTTCACGCCGGAAGCGGGGCACCGCTGCCTGGCCGACTTCATTCCCATTCCCGGCGTCTACGCAGCCGGCCGGCTGGATGCCGACAGCGAGGGCTTGCTGGTGCTCACCGACGATGGCCGCCTGCAGAAGCGCATCGCCGATCCGCAGCACAAGCTGCCGAAGACCTACTGGGCGCAGGTGGAAGGCGAGCCGACCGCGGAGGCGCTGCAGCGGCTGCGACAGGGCGTCGACCTCGGTGATTTCGTCACGCGGCCCTGCGAAGCGGCGTGCATCGACGAGCCGGCCGGCCTGTGGCTGCGCGATCCGCCGATCCGGCAACGCAAGCACATCCCGACCGCCTGGCTGGCGATCATCCTGCGCGAGGGCAAGAACCGCCAGGTCCGGCGCATGACGGCGAAGGTCGGCTTTCCGACCCTGCGCCTGGTGCGGGCTTCGATCGGCCCGTTTACCCTGGCAGGATTGCAGCCCGGCGAATGGCGGGAGGCGGATGCATCACTGCTTTGACGTGCGTCAATATGCCCGCTGCGGCGGCTCTCAGAATCCAGCAGGAAAACATATGGATCGGATCGAATGAAACAGGCGCTGGCCGCGGCCGCCTTGACCCTCCTCGTGAGTGCCGGTTTCCTCCTGTGGATCGCCGAAGACATGGCGCCGCGCGCGGAATTCGTTGCCCATGTCGAACCGCCCCAGGCTGCCGAGACCGACTACCTGCGTGCCGCCTACAGCCCGCTGCACTTTCGTCCGGCCATAGAAACCGCGGAGGATGCACAGTGCCTGGCCTGTCACCGCGAGGTGCTGGAGGACCGGGTGCGCGCCGCTTCGCCTTCCGGCCTGAAGACTGAAACGCTGCGCGCCTGGTACCAGGAGACGCCGACCTACGCCGGCGAGCAGGACACCTTCCACCGCCGCCATCTCGTCACGCCGCTGGCCAAGCGGTTGATGAACCTGCGCTGCAACACCTGCCACCAGGGCCACGATCCGCGCGAGGAAGCGCAGGGCGCCGCGGCCGACTCGGCGCGGCAGGACGACGCCGGCTTCACCTTGCGCAAGCAGGTGAATCCGGAGACCACCTGCCTGAAGTGCCACGGCCAGTTTCCCTGGCAGTTGATGGGCCTGCCCGGGCCGTGGGAGGCGCACAAGGCCGCCTTCGGCGACAACTGCCTGAACTGTCATGCCGCCATCCGCACCAAGCGACACGAAGTGACCTACCTGAATGCGGCCGAAATCGAACAGGCCGGCAAGGAAGGCGCCGACGCCTGCTACGGCTGCCACGGCGGGCGCAGCTGGTACCGCATCGGCTATCCCTACCCGCGCACGCCCTGGCCGGACATGCCGGCCGAAGTGCCGGAGTGGGCCAAGAACCGTCCGACGCAATCCGAGGCGCGTTTCCTCGGGGGCGTTGCGCAAGGAACCCGGCCATGAACGACAGCGACAAGCACGCTCCCGATCCTCTGCTGAATCCGCAGCGGCGCAGCTTCCTGAGGACGGCCGCCGCAGGCGGTGCCGTCGCGGCAGCCGGCGGGTTGACGGGACTGACTTTCGGCAGCAAGGAAGCGCAGGCCCACGCCTACGAGCCCTATCCGACCGACGACCAGCTGACGACGGTGGTGACGAGCTGCGACCACAACTGCGGCTCGCGCCACATGCTGGTCGCGCACAAGAAGGGCGACGTCATCGTGCGCCTGTCGACCGACGACGGCCGCTACCAGGCCGGCGGCGCCTCCGGCTTCGAGACCGAGCAGGTGCCGCAGCTGCGCGCCTGCCTGCGCGGTCGCTCCTACCGCTCGCGCATCTATTCGCCGGAGCGGCTGCTCTACCCGATGCTGCGGGTGGGCGAGCGCGGCGAGGGCAAGTTCAAGCGCGTGTCGTGGGACGAGGCGCTCGACTTCATCGCGAAGAAGATGGTCGAATTGAAGGCGAAGTACGGCCCGACGGCGATCCTCGACCAGGCCTACGCCGGCACCTCCTACTGCGTGCTGCACAAGTCGGACCAGATCGAGGGCTTGCTGGCGCGCTTCCTCGGCATGTTCGGCTGCCGCAGCAATTCCTGGTCGGTGCCCTCCTACCAGGGCACCACCTTCTCCAGCCGCATCACCTTCGGCACCATCGACGACGGCAACGAGGACGACGCCTTCGCCCACTCGAAGCTGATCATCATGTGGGGCTGGAACCCGGCCTACACCTTCCACGGCGGCAACACCTTCTACTACATGCGCCTGGCCAAGCAGCGCGGCTGCAAGTTCGTGCTGGTCGACCCGCAGTACACCGATTCCGCCGCCAGCTACGACGCCTGGTGGATTCCCATCAAGCCGGGCACCGACGCGGCGATGCTGGCCGCCATGGCGCACCATATCTTCGCGAACAGGCTGCAGGACCAGGCCTTCATCGACAGGTTCGTGCAGGGCATGGACGCCGGCACCATGCCGGACTGGGCCAAGGGCCAGGAAAATTTCAAGGACTACATCCTCGGCACTTCAGACGGCGTGCCGAAGACGCCGGAGTGGGCCGAGCGGATCTGCGGCGTGAAGGCGGATGACATCAAGAAGCTCGCGCAGATGTACGCCACCGTCAAGCCGGCGGCGCTGAAGGCCTCCTGGGCGCCGGGGCGGGCCGCCTACGGCGAGCAGTACAACCGCATGGCGGCGGCGCTGCAGGCGATGACCGGCAACATCGGCATCCTCGGCGGCAGCGCCGAGGGCGTCGGCAAGGGCTGGCATGCCGAGAGCGTGGCCTATCCCTACGACGAGTACGCCAACGTCTGGTACGCCTCGATCAAGTCCGACCGCTGGGCGCACTGCGTGCTGAACTACCCGAACGTCAAGCGCGAGGAGGTCGGCCTGTGGCCGCGCACCGACAAGCTTGACGGCGTCGTCCCCAATATCAAGGCCATCTGGTGGCACGGCTCGGACTGGTTCAACCAGCTCACCAACATCAACAAGGAAATCGAGGCGATCAAGAAGCTGGAGCTGGTCGTCTGCCAGGATTCCACCATCACGCCCTCCGGGCTGTGGGCCGACGTGCTGCTGCCGATCGCCACGCATTTCGAGCGCCACGGCGTGGCGCTGCCCTGGTACAAGGGCCACTACTACATCCACCGTCCCAAGGCGATCGCGCCGCTCGGCGAGTCGAGGGCCGACTTCCAGGTGTTCACGGAGCTCGCTTACCGCTTGGAGAAACTGGATCCGGCGCTGAAAGACTTCGGCAAGCGCTACAACCCGCGCGCCGGGCGCGGCTATTTCGACGACCCCGACGACGTCGACGAGGCCTATCTTGCCGCTTGGTGGAAGGACAAGGTGCAGGCGCATCAGGGCGTGACGATGTCGTGGGAGGAGTTCAAGCACCGTGGCGTCTACAAGTTCGAATTCAAGGAACCGCTGGTGGCCTTCCGCGAGCAGATCGAGCGGGGCAAGCCCTTCCAGACGCCCTCCGGCAAGATCGAGGTCTTCTCGACGACGCTGGCCAAGGTCACCGACTGGACGAAGACGCAATGGGGCTATGCGATCCCCGCCATCCCGAAATGGATCGAGCCCTTCGAGTCGCTCAACCATCCGCTGGCGAAGATCTATCCCTTCCACATGGTGACGCCGCATCCGCGCTGGCGCACCCATTCGATCTTCCACAACATTCCCTGGCTGCGCGAAACCTTCCAGCAGGAGATTACGCTGAATGCCTCGGACGCGAAGCGGCTCGGCATCCGCACCGGTGACACCGTCGAGGTGTGGAACGCGCGCGGCCGCATCGTGCTGCCGGCCTACGTCACCGAGCGCTGCATGCCCGGTGTGGTGGTGGTCTACGAGGGCGCCTGGATGGACCGCGACGCGGCCGGCATCGACCGTGCCGGCAACCCGGATTTCCTCACCCTGGATGAACCCTCGCCGGCGGGCGCCTTCGCCTACAACACCATCCTGTGCAACGTGAAGAAGACGGAGCGGGCGCACAAGCCGGGCTGGGACGTTCAAGCGACGGCGCGTTCGCATGTCTTCAGGCGTGATTACTGAGATGGCAAAGAAACTCGACAAGGCGGAAGTCAAGAAAGCCCTCGAGCGCAAGGTCGTCCAGACGCGGCAGCCGGTCGTGCCGAAGACCCAGCTCGGCTTCATCCACCACAACGTCGACTGCATCGGCTGCCGCGCCTGCGAGATCGCCTGCAAGGACAAGAACAACCTGCCGCCCGGGCCGCGCTTCCGCCGCGTCATGTACGTCGAGGGCGGCAGCTTCCCCGACGTGTACGCCTACAAGGTGAACATGTCCTGCAACCACTGCGCCGATCCGGCCTGCCTGCCGGCCTGTCCTTCGGGGGCGATCTGGAAGCGGGCCGACAACGGCGTGGTCGACATCGACTCGACGCTGTGCATCGGCTGCCGCCGCTGCGAGGCGGCCTGCCCCTACGGCGCGCCGCAGTGGGACCCGAAGGAGCAGATCATCAAGAAGTGCAACATGTGCATCGACGAACTGGAGGCGGGGCGCAAGCCGTACTGCGTCATGGCCTGCATGATGCGCGTGCTCGACATCGGTCCGATCGACGCGCTTGCCGCCGGCACCTGGAAGACCACCGCCCTGGGGCCGGACGACAAGCCGGTGCGCCAGGTGAAGAACATGGCCGATCCCGCGCTGACGCGGCCCTCCATCGTTTTCATCCCGCACAGCAAGGGCCGGGTGGAGGGCAAGTCGTGAGCGGGGTGCTGTCGCGCGAGCTGGCCGAGGCCCTGGCGGAGGACGCCGAGGCGCTGGCTGCCCTGCACGACCGCGAGCTGACGGCGGAGACGATCGCCGCACTGCGCGAAGTCGGCTTCCCGGCCAACCTCGGCCTGCTGCCGGCGGACGATCGTGCCCGACAGACCTGGCGCATGATGGCGGAGGCGCTGCCGCGTGAGGCCGACGCGGCGACACTCGACCGGCTGGCCGTCGACTACGCGGCGATCTACCTTACCGGCGCCTACGGCGCCTCGCCCTGCGAGTCGGTGTGGCTCGACGACGACCACCTGGCCTGCCAGGCGCCGATGTTCGCATTGCGCCAGCTGTATGCCGCGGCGGGGCTGGCGGCCGCGGACTGGCGCAAGCGGCCGGACGACCATCTGGTGCTGCAGCTGCTCTACCTGGCCCACGCATTGAGGCGAGCGGAAGAGCCGGACGCTCTGCGCCGGCTGGCGGCGATGATGGACGAGCACCTGCTGCGCTGGCTGCCGGATTTCGCCGAGCGCGTATCGGTGCGCTGCGAGCAGCCCTATTTCGCCGTGCTGGCGGGACTGACTTTTCTCTGGTGCGAACAGCTGCGCAACCTGCTCGCCGAACGCCTCGGCGAGCCGCGGCCGACGCGCGAGGCGGTCGAGGCCCGGCTCAGGCCGTCGCAGCGCACCGAGGCCGTGCCGCTCGCCTACATGCCGGGTGCGGCGCCAAGCTGGTAAGCTCTCGCTCCTGCAACCGGGAGCACCCCACGATGACCTTGCGTTTCATGCTTGCGGCCGCGATCGGCCTGATGACCTGCGGCGCAGCGCTGGCCGCGCCGACCATCGAGCTTTCCGCCGGCATGCACCGCATCGAGGCGGAGGTGGCGAGCACGCCGGGCGACCGCGCCACCGGCCTGATGAACCGGCCCGCGATGCCCGCCCACCGCGGCATGCTGTTCGTCTTTCCCGAAGCCGGCGTGCAGTGCTTCTGGATGAAGAACACGCTGATCCCCTTGAGCATCGCCTTCCTCGACGACGACGGCCGCATCGTGCAGATCGCCGACATGCAGCCGCAGTCGCTCGACAACCACTGCTCGTCGAAGCCGGTGCGCTTCGCGCTGGAGATGAACGCCGGCTGGTTCAAAAGCCGCGGCCTGGCCGCCGGCGCCAAGATCAACGGCATCGGCAAGGCGCCGCCGGCGAGATAGGTTACAGCCTTTCCCCCGCCCCCTTTCCCGCGGAAAGGGGTGACGGTGGTTCAGCCGCTGCGCGGCTTCCATGTTGTTGGCTTCAGCCCGCCTTGGGGCGGCCCGGCGGAGGGCTGTGAAAGTCAGTCCCTGGAGAACGGCGCTTCCGTGCCGCTGCCGGCCGGCTCGTAGCCGGGCAGGGCGCGCACGGCACGGCGGAAACCGTTCCCCTTCAGCAGGGCGAGCAGCGATTCGAAGGCCGGCTGGCGCAGCTGGTCGCGCCGCGTGACGAGGAAGTAATCCTCCTTCAGCAAGGGAACGAAGCCCAGGCCGAACTGGCGCGCCGCCGCCTCGACGCCGAGGCCGGCATCGGCGTGGCCGCTGGCGATCATCGCCGCCACCGCGGAGTGCGTCATCTCCACGTCCCCATAGCCGGCGATGGTCTGCGCCGCGATGCCGTTCTCCCGCAGCAGCCAGTCGAGCAGCAGGCGCGTGCCGGCGCCGCTCTGGCGGTTGAGGAAGCGCACGTTCGCCCGCGCCAGGTCGCGGATGCCGCGCAGCTTCTTCGGGTTGCCGGGGGCGACCATGATGCCTTGGCTGCGCTTGGCCAACCGGATCAACACCTGCTGGCGCGGCCGAAGGTAGGGCTTGTACTGCTGCCACAGCGTCGCGCCGACGGCCCCCTCGGGACAATGAAAGCCGGCGATCTCGCAGCGTCCTTCGGCGAAGGAGGCCAGGCTTTCCAGGCTGCCGTGGAACTGCAGGTCGACCGGCTGTCCCTGCTTGGCCATGCGCGCCGGCAGCAGCGCCAGCGCCAGGTCGTGGCTGGCATGGATGCGGGGCACCGCCCGGGCCGGCGCGACCGCCTCGGCCAATCCCTGCGCCATCTGCTCGGCGGCGGCGGCGAGCTGCGGCGCGAGTTGCTCGCGGATCTGCGCGTCGAGTTCGAGCAGGCGGGTGGCGAAGGGGGTCAGGCGGGTGCCCAGGCCGCGTGCCGGGATCAGCAGCGGGTGGCCGAAATTCGTTTCCCAGCGCGCCAGCATGCCCCAGGCGTTGCGATAGGAGATGCCGGCCTCGCGCGCCGCCGAGGCAATCGAGCCGGTGCGCCGGATGCGCTCGAGCAATCCGAGCAGCCTCGCCTCCTCCGGCAGCGCCGGGGTGCCTCCGAAGGTCCAGCTGCAGGCCAGCGCCATGCCCTTTATGCTGTCTGACGACATATTTGTGTCTCCAACAATTTTGCCTATTGTACGGGACGGCCGATGCGGAGCCATATGCAGACGGATGCATATTAAACGGTCCGTCGGCCCGACACCTAAAAGGAGACTACCCCATGAGACGCACGACCCTTTGGCGCGGCCTGCTGCTCGGCGCCTTGATCGCGGCGGTTCAGCCTGCGCTGGCGCGCGACATTCGCCTGTCCACCACAACCAGCACGGAGAACTCCGGGCTGCTCAAGGCGATCCTGCCGGCCTTCGAGGCAAAGCACGGCGTCAAGGTACACGTGATTTCGGTCGGCACCGGCAAGGCGCTCGAACTGGGCAAGAACGGCGACGTCGATGTGGTGCTGGTGCATGCTCGGCCGTCCGAGGACAAGTTCGTCGCCGACGGCCACGGCGTGAACCGCCGCGACGTGATGTACAACGACTTCATCCTGGTCGGCGCGCAGGAGGATCCGCTGGCGCTGCGCGGCACGCGCGACGTCATCGCCGCCTTCCGCAAGCTGGGCGAGGGAAAGACGAAATTCATCTCGCGCGGCGACAACTCCGGCACGGACCAGATGGAGAAAACCTATTGGAAGGAGGCAGGCGTCGCGCCGAAGGGCGCCTGGTTCGTCTCGGCCGGCCTCGGCATGGGCGAGGTGCTGACCATGGCCGGCGAGATGAAGGCCTACACCCTGAGCGACCGCGCCACCTTCGGCGCCTATCGCGCCAAGACCGGCCTGGAGATCCTCGTCCAGGGCGACAGGAAGATGTTCAATCCCTACGGCATCATCGCCGTCAGTCCGAAGAAATATCCGGACATCAACCACGACGGCGCCATGAAACTGATCGAGTGGATCACCTCGAAGGAGGGGCAGGACCTGATCGCCGGCTTCAAGGTCAACGGCGAGCAGCTGTTCTTCCCCAGCGCCGGCAAGTAGGGGCGCTAGCGCCTGCGGCCGACGACGTGCATCTCGCAGGCCTTGCAGTCGAAGCGCAGCGTCAGACGTTCGGCGCCGTTGACCAGCGTCATCGGTTCGGCGTTGACGCCCTTGATCTGCCAGTCCCTGGCTTCCCTCGGGCAGAGGTTGAAGCTGTAGCGCAGGCAGTGCTTGGTGATCATCAGGGAGACGTCGCCGGGCGTGGTGTCGGCCTCGAACGCATCGGCGATCAGTTCGACGCCGTGCTTCCGGTAAAAGGCGCGCGCGCGGCCGTTGAAGACGTTGCCGAGATAAGTCAGTTCCTTTTCCGGATAGGCAGCCGGCGGCTCGGCCGGCGCGGCGCGTGACGGGCGCGGCCGCCGGGACTCGCGCGCTTCAACCAGCGCCGCGATGCCGTCGCGGCGCAGGGCGTTGATCGCGGAGGCGGGAACGAAGATCGGCGCGGCGAGGTCGATTTGCGTCGCGCTGAAATCGGTGCTGCCGAGTTTGCCCAGGTGGTTCCGCAGCGAGGCGAGCGCCTTCTCGGCGTCGCGCGACGGCGCGACCGGCACCGCCTGGCGGACAGTCGCAGTGATGCCGTCCTCATCCTCCAGCGTCAGGTCCAGCCCGTCGTCGATGACGGCGAGGGCCATCCGCACGCCGATGCGCCGCTCGGCCGATTCCTTCTCCAGGGCGCGCTCGAAGGCCTGGTCGTGGTTGCGGTAGAGCGTCATGCCCGGTTTCAGGTCCGCCGGCATCTCGTTGGGGTAGAGGCGCTGGCCGCGGGCGACGTTGATGCGCACGCCGGCGAGCTTGTTGGCGCCCTTGCTGCCCTGCGGCTGGTAGCTGACGCCGTCGCCGTTGTGCAGATCGATGTCGCCGTCGATCTCGAACCAGTCGGCGCCGAGGCGCGTCACGGCGCCGATCGCCTCGCCGGAGAACTTGGGCGTCTCGAAGGCGCCGATGTCGGGCTTGCGGCCATGGGCGAAGTAGTCGGTGGCGCCGCGGTTGAAGGTCTTCTCCGGCTGCGGCGTGAAGAAATGGGTGCAGCGCCCGGACGAGGCGGCGCGGAACTGGGGCTGCTCGGCGAGGATGGCGTCGAGCAGCCGCCGGTAGTGCGCGACGGTGTTCTTGACGAAGGCCATATCCTTGTAGCGGCCCTCGATCTTGAAGGAACGGATGCCCGCCGCGATCAGGGCGCGCAGGTTCGCGCTCTGGTCGTTGTCCTTCATGGACAGCAGGTGCTTGTCGTAGGCGACGATGCGGCCGCGCGCGTCCTCGAGCGTGTACGGCAGGCGGCAGGCCTGCGAGCATTCGCCGCGGTTGGCGCTGCGCCCGGTGTGGGCATGGCTGATGTAGCACTGGCCGGAGAATGCCACGCACAGTGCGCCGTGGATGAAGTATTCCAGCGTGCAGCGCGCCGGGTCGGTGGCGGCGCGCACGCGGCGCACGTCGTCCAGCGTCAGCTCGCGCGCGAGGACGATCTGCGAGAAGCCGACGTCCTGCAGGAAGCGCGCCTTCTCCGGCGTGCGGATGTCGCACTGCGTGCTGGCATGCAGTTGCACGGGCGGCAGGTCCGCCTCCAGCAGCCCCATGTCCTGCACGATCAGGGCGTCGGCACCGGCATCATGCAGCGACCAGGCGAGCTTGCGAGCGGCCTCGATCTCGCCGTCGTCGAGGATGGTGTTGAAGGCGACGAAGACCTTGGCGTGGAAGCGATGCGCGTAGGTCGCCAGGCGCGCAATGTCCGCCACGTCGTTGCCGGCGCCGGTGCGGGCGCCGAAGGCCGGGCCGCCGATATACACGGCGTCGGCGCCGTGCTTCACGGCCTCGATGCCGATGTCGGCGTTGCGGGCGGGCGCCAGCAGTTCGAGCGTGTCAGCGGACATGGAAGAGGAATCGTGCGCGAAGTAAGCGTCGCATTCTAGCCCGGCCGGCGCCGGGAACGAAAAGGGCGCCACGCTGCCGTGGCGCCCTGCCGGAAAGGCGGGAACGAAAGTCAGTCCCTGCGATACGGCGCGGTGGACTCAGCCGGCGAAATTCTTCGCCGCGAAGTCCCAGTTGGCCAGGCTGGCGAGGAAGGTCTCGACGAATTTCGGCCGGGCGTTGCGGTAGTCGATGTAGTAGGCGTGCTCCCACACGTCGACGGTCAGCAGGGCCTTGTTGTCGGTGGTGAGCGGGGTGGCGGCGTTGCTGGTGTTCACGATGTCCACAGAGCCGTCCGGTTTCTTCACCAGCCAGGTCCAGCCGGAGCCGAAGTTGCCGACGGCCGAGGCCTGGAAGGCCTTCTTGAACTCGTCGAAGCTGCCCCACTTCTTGTTGATGGCATCGGCCAGGGCGCCGGTCGGCGCGCCGCCGCCGGCAGGCTTCATGCTGCTCCAGAAGAAGGTGTGGTTCCACACCTGTGCGGCGTTGTTGAAGATGCCGCCGGACGCCTTCTTGACGATGGCCTCGAGGCCGGCGTTCTCGAACTCGGTGCCCTTGATCAGGTTGTTCAGGTTGGTGACATAGGCCTGATGATGCTTGCCGTAGTGGTATTCGAAGGTTTCCTTCGAGATGTGCGGTGCCAGCGCGTCCATCGCGTAGGGAAGCGGCGGAAGGGTGTGTTCCATGTTGGGTCTCCGATTTACAGTCAGGGTTGCTAAAACCCGAGCATTTTAGTCGGGTTAAATTCATTTGGCAATAATTGCGTTTTCAACTTCCCATCTTCCGGGTGACCTGCGCTTCGGCTTCGCCCTCGCCGAATGTGAGGTGCAGCGCATCCCCTGCGGTCAGTTGTGCGCTGGCGCGGACAATGCTGCCGTCCGCTTTGCGGACCAGGCTGTAGCCGCGCCGCAGCACGGCCCGTGGGCTGAGGTGGTCGAGGCTGGCGGCAAGGTTTTCCAGTCGGGCGATTCTTCGCGAGAGCCCCGCCGCAGCCGAAGTGCGCAGGCGCGCAGCAAACCCATCCAGGTCGCGTTGTGCATGGCGCAAGTCCGGCCGGCGAAGGGCAAGGCGCGACTGGAGACGCTGCAAGGCGCCGGCACTTGCGGCGATCCGTTGGCGCAGGCCGGCATCGAGCCGTGTGGCGAGGTGCGCCGTCTCTGCGCGCAAGCGGCCCAGGCGTTCACCGGGATGCGTCAGTCTGCGCGCCAGCAGGTCGACGCGCTGCATGCGCTCCTGCAGGCGTTGCCGCATCTCCGTGCGCAGGATAGCGGCAAGGTGGAGCAGCTCGCCTTGCGCTTCAAAATAGCCTGCGCTCGCCAGCTCGGCAGCAGCGGTGGGCGTGGCGGCGCGGCAGTCGGCCGCCAGGTCGGCGATGGTGGTGTCGGTTTCGTGGCCGATCCCGGTGATGATCGGCAGGGGACAGTCGTCGATGGCACGGGCAACCGCTTCTTCGTTGAAGGCCCAGAGATCCTCGATGCTGCCGCCCCCGCGGACGACGATGAGGACATCGCATTCGCCGCGGCTTGCCGCGGTCCGGATGGCTTCTGCGATGTTCGCGGCGGCCCCATCGCCCTGCACAAGGGTGGGGTAGATCATCACGGGAATATGCGGTGCGCGTCGCGCAAGGGCGGCCAGCACGTCGCGGAGGGCGGCTGCCTGCAGCGAGGTGACGACGCCGATGCGATGCGGGAAGCGCGGCAACGGCTGCCTGCGTTCCGGCGCAAACAGTCCTTCCGTCTCCAGCTTGATGCGCAGACGGGCGAATGCCTCGAACAGTGCGCCAATGCCGGCATGTCGCAGGGCTTCTACGTTGAGTTGAAAGCCCCCACGCGCTTCATATAGCGTGACGAGGGCGTGCGCCTCGACGCGCATGCCATCCTGCAGCCGGAACGGCATCAAATGAGCACGGCCGCGGAACATGACGCAATCGACTTGTGCGCTTTCATCTTTCATTGCGAAGTAAAGATGGCCGGAGGCCGGCCGGCGCAGATTGGAAATTTCGCCGCTGATCCAAAGCAGCGGAAAACGGTTTTCGAGCGTCTGGCGGGCCATGCGGTTGAGCGCAGACACACTCAGAATCTTTTCGCCGGAACTCGCTGTATTGTCTGTTTCTGCGGGCATTCGGGGATTTTAGCCGACGCCTACCATTGCCTTCTTTATCCGCAGATGCGGACAGAGGAGCCCTCTCTGGCGTATTGATGTAACATTTTGATATTAATGAACAAAAAATTAAGCTTCATTTTGTATCGAAGTAAGAAAAAGTCTTACGGAAAGCCGACTTACTCAAAACACCCACGCGTAATTCACACACTTATCCACAAGATTTGTGGATAAAGAAAGCGTGTTTCCTGTGAAGCCAGATGCCAGACTGATGGTGATCCCGCCAAGCGCAGTTGCCGCAACAATATTGTCGTCGCGCGCCGACAGCGTGTCCGCGGTTTTTCTTGCCGAAACAGGATCGCCAAGATAAAGTTCGCCGTTATTAAAAAAGGAGCCTTGCGTGTTCGCCATCATCCAAGCTGCAGGCTGGCCCATCTGGCCGCTCTTGCTCGCCTCGATTCTCGCCGTCGCCTTCATCATCGAGCGATCAATCGCGCTGCGCCGAAGCAAGATTGTGCCGGAGGGATTGCTGCAGAGCATCGTGGCCGACTACCGCCAGGGGGGCGCAACGGAGGAGTTGATAGCACGCGTGGCCAGGCACTCGCCTTTGGGGCGCGTACTGGCAGCGGGTCTGCGCAACGTCAAGAGCACACGTGAGGCCATGAAGGAAGCCATCGAAGAAGCGGGGCGCGGCGTCACGCATGAGTTGGAGCGCTTCCTCACCAGCCTGGGCACCATCGCTTCGATCGCACCGCTGATGGGCCTGTTCGGCACGATCGTCGGCATGATCGAGATTTTTGGCGCGCAAAGCCCGGCTACGGCGAATCCACAGCAACTTGCTCATGGCATCTCGATAGCGCTGTACAACGCAGGTTTCGGCATCCTCATCGCCATCCCGGCGATGATTTTCTATCGACATTTCCGCGCCTTGGTGGACAGCCTCGTCATTGAGATGGAGCAGCAGGCGGTGAAGCTGGTCGAACTGGTACACGGCCAGCGGGCGAACTGAGGACAACGCGGTATGAACTTCCAGCGCGGGCGTTTCCGGGAGGAGCCGGAAATCAACCTGATCCCGATGATCGACGTGCTGCTCGTCATACTCATCTTCCTGATGATCACGACGACGTACTCGAAGTTTTCCGGCCTGGAAATCAACCTGCCTACGGCGGATGCCACACAGTCCCCGGACAAGCCGAATGAAATCAATGTCGTGGTGAGCGCGAACGGCGATGTCATGGTCAACCGCGTAGCCGTCGGCGCCAAGGATGTCGAAGCCATCAGTGTGGCGTTGCGCCGCGCCGGCGGCAGCGAGAAGGAACCGGTGGTGGTGATCAATGCCGATGCGAAGGCGGCCCATCAGAGCGTGATCGATGTCATGCAGGCAGCGCAGCAATCCGGATACAGCCACATCTCCTTCGCTACGCAGAATCCGTCGCGTTGAGCGCCGGGGCAGTATCATGCGCCACACGCTTGCGTGTGGCGTTTTCATTTCTCGCGGAATAATCATGGAATTGCAGCGGCGGATAGCGGCAGGATGGCAGAAGCGGGGCATTCCCGCTGTTCTGTTGCTGCCGCCGGCCCTGCTGTTCGCGCTTTTCGTCAATATTCGTCGGATGGCGTATCGCCGGGGTTGGTTGTCGTCCGTGAGGTTGCCCGTGCCCGTGGTGGTGGTCGGCAATGTCACCGCTGGTGGCAGCGGCAAGACGCCGTTGGTTCTGCATCTGGCGCAGGAACTGAACAAGCGCGGTTGGCGACCGGGCATCGTCAGCCGCGGCTACGGCGGCACCGCCATGGGTGTCGAGGCCGTGTCTCCCGCAAGCGATCCATTGTGCGTTGGTGACGAGCCGCTCCTGCTGGCGCGCCGCGCAGGTTGCCCGGTTTTCGTCGGCCGCGACCGCGTCGCCGCCGCACGCGCCCTGCTGGCAGCACACGTCGGCTGCAATGTCCTGATTGCCGACGACGGACTGCAGCATTTGCGTCTTGCGCGCGATGTCGAGATAGTCGTGCTGGATGAGCGCGGCATCGGCAACGGCTGGCCACTGCCGGCGGGTCCCTTGCGCGAGTGCCCGGGGCGCGTCGCCGAAGCACATGCCCTTGTGATGAATGGCAAGGCACCGCTTCCGCCGAACGTGCATCCTCAGCGTGTATTCAGCATGCGCCTGACAGGAGAACGATTCTTCAATCTGCGTGATCCCCGGCGTTGCTGCAGTGCGGAGGAGTTGCGTGTCCGGCGCCTGCATGCACTGGCCGGCATTGGTCATCCTGATCGCTTCTTTCGGCAACTTGAACAGATGGGCCTGCAAGCTGAGACGCATGCCTTCCCGGATCACCACGCCTTCCAGCCGTCCGATCTCGCGTTTGTCGGCGCCGATGTGCTGCTGATGACGGAGAAAGATGCGGTAAAATGCCAAGCCTTTGCGCCGCCGGAAGCCTGGGTGCTTCCAGTCGAGGCGCAACTGGAACCCGATCTTGCACAATGGGTAGTGGAGAAGCTCAATGGACAGCCGCCTGCTTGAAATCCTCGTCTGCCCGGTCTGCAAGGGACCGCTCGATGTCCGCAAGGCCAATCAGGAACTGGTATGCAAGGCCTGTAAGCTGGCCTATCCGATCCGCGACGACATCCCGGTGATGCTGGAAGAGGAGGCGCGCCAACTGAGCCAAGAGGAGGCGGCGGCGGGCTGATTTCCCCGCAGCGGGTGTGAGATGTCATTCAGGATCGTCATTCCCGCCCGCTATGCTTCCAGCAGGCTTCCCGGCAAGCCGCTTGCCGATCTTGCCGGCAAGCCGATGGTGGTGAGAGTGGCCGAGCGCGCCGCGCGAAGCGGCGCAGCGGAAGTGCTGATCGCGACCGACCACGAGGAAGTGTCCGCTGCCGTCGAACGGCATGGCTTTGCTGCTGTCATGACGCGCGTCGACCACGCCAGCGGCACGGATCGCATCGCTGAAGTGGTTGCGCAACGCGGCTGGGACGACGATGTCCTGGTCGTCAATGTCCAGGGCGACGAACCCTTCATCGAGCCCGAATTGATCAATCAGGTGGCGGGTGAACTGGCGGTCGATGCCGACGCTGCCGTCGCCACCGCCTGCCATCCTGTCGGCAGTGTGGAGGAGTTCTTCAATCCCAACGTCGTCAAGGTCGTCTGCGATGTCCGCGGCCATGCGCTGTATTTCAGCCGCGCGCCGATTCCCTGGCCGCGCGATGCCTTTGCCGCGGACCGCACTCAGTTGCCGAAGGACTTGCCCGCCAAACGCCACATCGGAATTTATGCCTATCGCTGCGGATTCCTGCGTCGTTACGGCGCCCTGTCGCCGTCGCTGCTGGAAGGGTTCGAGGCGCTGGAACAGTTGCGTGTGCTCTGGCATGGCTTCCGCATCCGCGTTACCGAAAGCATGCATGCACCCGAAGCCGGCGTGGATACTCCGGAAGATTTGCAGCGTGCCCGCCAGCGGTTCATGGATGTTTGACCAAGACTGAAAAACACGGTATCGTTTTTGAAATATAAAAAAACAATATAAATCAACTGGTTAATAAAATCACCTTGGGGGAGTAGTTATGAAATTAATTCTGCTCGGCGCACCCGGCGCCGGGAAGGGCACGCAGGCCGCGTTCATCACCGAGAAATACGGCATTCCGCAAATTTCCACTGGCGACATGTTGCGCGCCGCAGTCAAGGCGGGCACGCCGCTAGGACTGGAGGCCAAGAAAGTGATGGATGCCGGCCAACTGGTGTCCGACGAAATCATCCTCGGACTCATCAAGGAACGCCTGCAGCAGCCCGATTGCGCCAAGGGCTTCCTTTTCGACGGTTTTCCGCGCACCATTCCGCAGGCTGAGGCGCTGCGTACGCAAGGCGTCGATCTCGACCTGGTGCTGGAGATCGACGTTCCCGACGAAGAGATCATCAAGCGCATGAGCGGGCGGCGGGTGCATACGGCTTCCGGGCGCACTTACCATGTCGTTTTCAATCCGCCCAAGGTTGCCGGCAAGGATGATGCAACCGGCGAAGATCTGATTCAGCGCGAGGACGACAAGGAAGAGACCGTGCGGAAACGGTTGGATGTCTACCATAGCCAGACCAAACCGCTGGTTGAGTTTTATTCGAAGTGGGCCGCGACCGGCGATGCGCGTGCGCCGAAATATCGCAAAGTGAATGGCGTCGGTCCCCTTGACGGCATTCGCGAGGCGGTCCTGGCTGCGCTGAAATAACCAAACAAATCAAATGATTCCGATCCCTTGCCCACGCAGACAGGGGACGCCCACACTGGTATAATTAGGAGTTAAGGCATGAAAAACGCTTTTTATGCCCAGTCGGGCGGAGTGACTTCGGTCATCAACGCCAGTGCCTGCGGGGTCATTGAAACGGCGCGCAAGCACAAGGGCAAGATTGGCAAGGTATTCGCGGGACGCAACGGCATTATCGGCGCCCTGGCGGAAGACCTGATCGATACGAGCAAGGAATCGGCAAAGGCCATTGCGGCGCTGCGCCACACGCCGGCAGGTGCTTTCGGCTCCTGCCGCTACAAACTGAAAAGTATCGAAGAGCACAGGGCACAGTACGAACGCCTGATCGAGGTGTTCAGGGCGCACAACATCGGCTACTTCTTCTACAACGGCGGTGGCGATTCCGCCGACACCTGCCTCAAGGTGTCGCAGCTGTCGGAGACGCTGGGGTACCCGATCACCGCGGTGCACGTGCCGAAGACGGTCGACAACGACCTGCCGATCACGGACAACTGCCCCGGCTTCGGCTCGGTGGCGAAGTACATCGCGGTGTCCACCCGCGAGGCCACGCTGGACGTGGCGAGCATGGCGAAGACCTCGACCAAGGTGTTCGTCATCGAGGTGATGGGGCGCCACGCCGGCTGGATTGCAGCGGCGGGTGCGCTGGCTTCGGACAAGGATATCGATCTGCCGATCGTCGTCCTCTTCCCGGAGATCGCCTTCAACCAGGCGAAGTTCCTGGCCAAGGTGGATGCGACGGTGAAAAAGTTCGGCTACTGCACCGTGGTGGTGTCGGAGGGCGTGAAGGGCGCAGACGGCAAGTTCCTCTCCGACCAGGGCTTGCGCGACGCCTTCGGCCACGCCCAGCTGGGCGGCGTGGCGCCGGTGATCGCCGGCCTGGTGAAGAACGAGCTGAATTTGAAGTACCACTGGGCGGTGGCGGATTATTTGCAGCGGGCGGCGCGTCACATTGCCTCGAAGACGGACGTGCTGCAGGCCTACGCCACCGGCAAGGCTGCGGTGGAGGTGGCGCTGAAGGGGCGCAATTCGGTGATGCCGGCGATCAAGCGGGTGTCCAACCGCCCCTACAAGTGGAAGATCGACATTGCCGAGCTGAAGGACGTGGCGAACAAGGAGAAGTTCATGCCGCGCGACTTCATCAGCGAAGACGGCTTCGGCATCACGGCCAAGTGCCGGCAGTACCTGACGCCGCTGATCCAGGGCGAGGATTACCCGCCCTACAAGAACGGACTGCCGCAGTACGTGCGGTTGAAGAACGTGGGCGTGAAGAAGAAGCTGGGCGAGTTCAAGGTTTGAAAGCGTTGATGGGCGTGCGCCGCGCCCGCATAACAATAATTTTGGCGCTTGGATAAAGGGTTGAGCAGTTCGGGAGACGGCGGCGACGCCGTCTCGAAGTTTTCTCGTTAAGGAGGGAGTTCATGTCAGTAGCTTTGATGCTTGCGCTGGTATGCGCAGTGCTGGCCGTGGTCTACGGGGCCCTGTCCAGCAAATGGATCCTCTCGCTGCCTGCGGGCAACGAGCGGATGCAGGAGATTGCCAAGGCGGTGCAGGAGGGCGCTTCGGCCTACCTCAACCGCCAGTACAAGACCATCGGCATGGTCGGTGCGGCACTGTTCCTGGTGATCGGCCTCGTGCCGCAGCTCGGCTGGAAGACTGCGATCGGTTTTCTGATCGGCGCGGTGCTTTCCGGCGCGGCCGGCTACATCGGCATGAACGTCTCGGTGCGCGCCAACGTGCGCACGGCCGAGGCGGCGCGCGGCGGCATTGCCCCCGCCCTCAACGTCGCCTTCAAGGGCGGCGCGATTACCGGCATGCTGGTGGTCGGCCTGGGCCTGCTCGGCGTGGCCGGCTACTATGCCGTGCTGAAGGTGATGGGCGGTGCGAATGCCGATCTGCATCACATGATCGAGCCGCTGATCGGCTTGGCCTTCGGCTCCTCGCTGATCTCCATCTTCGCCCGTCTCGGCGGCGGCATCTTCACCAAGGGCGCCGACGTCGGCGCCGACCTGGTGGGCAAGGTCGAAGCCGGCATCCCCGAGGACGATCCGCGCAACCCGGCCGTGATCGCCGACAACGTCGGCGACAACGTCGGCGACTGCGCCGGCATGGCCGCCGACCTGTTCGAGACGTACGCCGTGACCATCGTCGCGACCATGGTGCTGGCCGCGCTGGTGATCAAGACCTCCCCGGGCCTGGGCGAGAACCTGCTGCTCTATCCGCTGGCGCTGGGCGGTGTGTCGATCATCGCTTCGATCATCGGCTGCGCCTTCGTCAAGGCCGCAGAGGGCGGCAAGATCATGAATGCCCTCTATCGCGGCCTGATCGTCGCCGGCGTGCTGGCGCTGGTGGCCTATTACCCGATCACCCAGTGGCTGATCGGTGCCGGCGATCCCGCTGCCAAGATCACCACCTTGAGCATGTTCGGCTGCTCGGTCGTCGGCCTCGTCCTGACTGCCGCCCTGGTGTGGATCACCGAGTACTACACCGGCACCGATTTCGCACCGGTAAAGCACGTCGCCTCCGCCTGCCAGACCGGCCACGCCACCAACATCATCGCCGGCATCGGCGTCTCGATGAAGGCTTGCGCGCTTCCGGTGCTCTCCGTCTGCGCCTCGATCTATGCCGCTTACGCACTGGGCGGCCTGTTCGGCATCGCCATCGCTGCGACCTCGATGCTCTCCATGGCGGGCATTGTGGTGGCGCTCGACGCCTACGGCCCGATCACCGACAACGCCGGCGGCATCGCCGAGATGTCGGGCCTGCCGAAGGACGTGCGCAACGTCACCGACCCGCTCGACGCCGTCGGCAACACCACCAAGGCGGTGACCAAGGGCTATGCCATCGGCTCCGCCGGCCTCGCCGCGCTGGTGCTGTTCGCCGACTACACGCACGGCCTCGAGGCTGCCGGCCTGAAGGGGATCAGCTTCGACCTGTCCAACCACATGGTCATCATCGGTCTCTTCATCGGCGGCCTGATTCCCTACCTCTTCGCTGCCATGGCGATGGAGGCGGTGGGCCGTTCCGCCGGGGCGGTGGTGGTCGAAGTGCGCCGTCAGTTCAAGGAGATCCCCGGCATCATGGAAGGCACGGCCAAGCCGGATTACTCCCGCGCGGTCGACATGCTGACCGTGGCTGCAATCAAGGAGATGATGATCCCGTCGATCCTGCCGGTGGCCGTGCCCATCGTGGTCGGCCTGGCCCTCGGCCCGCAGGCCCTCGGTGGCTTGCTGGTCGGCACCATCGTCACCGGCCTCTTCGTCGCCATCTCGATGACGACCGGCGGCGGCGCCTGGGACAACGCCAAGAAGTACATCGAGGACGGCCACTACGGCGGCAAGGGTTCCGATGCGCACAAGGCGGCAGTGACCGGCGACACCGTGGGCGATCCCTACAAGGATACGGCTGGCCCGGCGGTGAACCCGCTGATCAAGATCATCAACCTGGTGGCGCTGCTGATCGTGCCGCTGATGGCCTGATCTTCGATTCGCTGCAACAATACGGGCAACCTGCGGGTTGCCCGTTTTTTTGAGTCGAGGACATGAACAGGCTGATTGGAATTTTCCTGACGGCGCTTTGGGCGGGGATTGCCACGAGCGCCCTGGCCGAGGCACCGGCGCAACCCGAAGCGGCCAGCGGTTTGGCTGCAACCAAGGAAGCGCGCGGGCGCCTCTTCATGGCAGTGACGGCGAATCCGCTGGCAACCGATGCCGCGGTTGAGATCTTGCGCGCCGGCGGCACGGCGGCGGATGCGGCGATTGCCGCGCAACTGGTGCTGGGGCTCGTCGAGCCGCAATCCTCGGGCCTCGGTGGGGGCGGCTTCCTGCTCTATCACGACGCGCGGGAAAACCGGTTGAGGACCTACGACGGGCGCGAGACGGCGCCGGCGGCGGCGCGGCCCGAACGCTTCCTCGACAGCGATGGCAAGCCGTTGCCATTCTTCGAAGCGGCGGTGGGCGGTCGCTCGGTCGGCGTACCCGGATTGCCGGCGCTGCTCGATCTGGTCTATCGCAATCACGGCCGCACGCTCTGGCCGAAGCTGTTCGGGCCGGCATTGCGACTTGCAGTGGAAGGTTTTCCGATGTCGCCGCGCCTGCACAAGCTGCTGGCGGAGGATCGCTACCTGCGCGAAGACCCGGCGGCGCTGCGGCTCTACTACGAGATCGATGGTCGGCCCAAGCCCGTCGGCACGAGGATCGTCAATCGCGCTTACGGCTTTGCTCTGCTGGCGCTGGCGCAGCATGGCACGAAGATTTTCTACGAAGGGCCGATCGGGCGAGACATCGCGGCAGCGGTGCGTGGCCACGGCAAAAATCCAGGCGACCTGAGCGAAGCGGATATGGCCGCCTATCGGCCGCTGGAGCGCGAGCCCATCTGCGGTGAGCGGCTCGCTGGTTCTCGCATCTGCGGCATGCCGCCGCCCAGTTCGGGCGGCATCGCCGTGCTGCAGATGCTGACTTTTGCCGAAACTCTCGCTGGGCAGGCGCCGCTATCTCCGGAGAGCGCGCATCGCTTCGCCGAGTCAGGCAGACTGACTTTTGCCGACCGCGCACGCTATCTGGCCGACCCTGCCTTTGCCGACGTTCCCGTGAAGGCATTGCTCGCCCCGGCTTATCTGGCGGCGCGCGCGCAGTCGATTCGCGCCGAGGCCAGCATGGGCCGGGCCGCGGCAGGCGAGTTGGCTTTGAAGCAAAGCCTTGGCGAGGACACATCTGTCGAGTTGCCGGCGACCACCCATCTGTCCATCGTCGACACCGAAGGCAACGCCGTCTCGCTGACCAGTTCGGTCGAGGCGGCCTTCGGCAGCCGCATCATGGTGCACGGCTTCCTGCTCAATAACCAGCTTACGGATTTTTCCTTCCGGCCGGAGATGGATGGCAAGCCGGTCGCCAACCGCGTCGAGGCGAACAAACGGCCGCTTTCCTCCATGGCGCCGACCATCATCTACGACAAGGCAGGGCGTGTCGCCGCCATCCTCGGTTCGCCCGGCGGCAGTCAGATCATCAACTACGTGGCGAAAACGATTCTGGCGCTGCTGGCCTGGAATCTGATGCCCGGCGAGGCGGTGGCGCAGCCGCATTACGGCAGCCGCAACGGCCCGACGGAACTTGAGCGCGGCACGCAGGCCGAGCAACTGCGTCCCGCGCTGGAGCGGCTCGGCCACACTGTCTCGGTACAGGACATGACCAGCGGACTGTCGGTGATCCTGCGACGCGGCGACGACTGGATCGGCGCCGCGGATCCGCGCCGCGAGGGTGCGGCGCGAGGCGAGTGACTTACAGCTTCACGTTCGGGTTGAGGGAATAAACGCCCGTGATGCCGGCTTCGGCCAGCACATGGCCCTTGATGGCCTCGCGCACCTGCTGTCCGGAGAATTTGCCTTCGACCGGACAATGCGCGATGTCCAGTGCGTAGAGCGTGAACACGTAGCGGTGTGGAATCTCGTCGTTCCACGGCGGGCAGGGGCCGTCGTAGCCGAAGTAATCGCCGGCCATGTCCTTGTCGCTGGCGAACCACCCCGTGTAGTCGTTGAGCCCCTGTCGCGCCCCGCGTGCCGTACCCGGGCCGTTCTTGCCGCGCGGCATGACGTCCTGCGAAAACTCCCCGGCCTCGATGTGGGACGGTTGCGGCGGCAGGTCGACCATGACCCAATGGAAGAAATCCACCCGAGGCAGCGAGGCCGGAACAGTGCGCCCCTCCTGGTTGACGTCGTCGCCGCGACTCGGCACGTCGGGGTCGTGGCAGATCAATGCCAGCGATTTTGTGCCTGCCGGCAGATCCGACCAGGCGAGGTGGGGATTATGGTTGCCGCCGAAACTGACGTGGTTTTGTGCATTGGGAATGCACAGAGCGTTGTCGCCATGGATGATGCGTGTGAAGCTGTCTGTCCAGAACTTCATGTTCCCCTCCTTTAGGTTTATGTTCGTCCTTTCTTCGTGAAATCCCTCAGCCTGAATCCCAGCAGCCAAAGCGTGCCGAAGTAGGCTGCGCCGCCGCCAGCGACCAGTGCCGCCAGGCGCAGCACGCGCTCCAGCGGGGGGGCGCCGATCCAGTTAACCTCTCCGCCCATCCCCAGCCATAACACCGTGCCCATGACGGCCAGTGCGACGATGAGCTTCAGCCCGAAAATCTTCCAGCCCGGCTGTGGCAAATAGTCGCCTCGGCGGCGCAGGCCGCGCCAAAGCAGCACTGCATTGAGGCAGGCGGCCAGCCCTATCGATAGGGCCAGTCCTGCATGCTGCAACGGCACGACGAAGGCGGCATTCATCACCTGTGTGGCGGCGAGCGTGACGAGGGCGATCTTCACCGGGGTACGGATATTCTGCCGGGCGTAGAAGCCCGGCGCCAGCACCTTGACCAGGATGAGGCCTGTGAGGCCGACGCTGTAGGCGACCAGGGCATCTCGCGTTTTCAACACGTCGTCGGCTTGGAAGGCGCCGTAGTTGAAGAGCGTGGCGAGCAGCGGGACGGCGAGGAGCGCCAATGCCAGTGCGGCCGGCAGGGTGAGCAGAAACGTGAGCCGCAGGCCCCAGTCGAGCAGGGCGGAAAATTCATCCCGGTTGTTGTCGGCATGGCATTTGGCCAGGCTCGGCAGCAGGATTGTGCCGAGCGCAGCGCCAAGAAGACCGGACGGAAATTCCATCAGTCTGTCGGCGTAATAGAGCCAGGAGACGCTGCCTGTCGGCAGGAAAGAGGCGAAGATGGTATTGATGAGCAGCGAGATCTGCGATACCGAGACGCCGAGCAGTGCCGGCAGCATCAGCTTGAGGATGCGCCTGACGCCCTCGTCCTGGAGCGAGATGGAAAAGCGCGGCAGCATGCCGATCTTCGCCAGGAAGGGCAATTGCAGGCCAAGCTGCAGCACGCCGCCGATGACCACGGCCCATGCCAGTGCCAGCACCGGCGGGTCGAAATGCGGCGCGGCGAACAAGGCCATGCCGATGAAGGAGAGGTTCAGCAGCACTGGCGTGAAGGCCGGCACGGCGAAGCGGCTCCAGGTGTTGAGGATGCCGCCGGCCAGCGATACCAGCGAAATGAACAGGATATAGGGGAAGGCGATGCGCGTGAGTTGCACCGTCAGCTCGAACTTGGCGATATCGGCGGCGAAGCCCGGCGCCGAAATGTAGATCAGGACCGGTGTCAGGGCGATGCCGAGCAGGGTCACCGCCAGCAACGCCAGGAAGAGCAGGGTGGCGACATGGTCGGCCAGGCGCCGTGTGTCCTCTGTCTCCCGCTTGTTCTTGTATTCTGCCAAGACTGGCACGAAAGCCTGCGAGAAGGCACCCTCGGCGAACAGCCGTCGCAACAGGTTGGGCAGGCGGAAGGCGACGAAAAAGGCGTCGGTAGCAGCCCCCGCGCCGAAGGCTCTGGCGATGACGAAATCGCGCACAAAACCCAGAATGCGCGACAGAAGCGTCATGCTGCTGACCGTGGCGAGCGCCTTGAGCAGGTTCATGACGCAATGGTATCGGCTTTGAGGGGGCGTCGCGCAGCTTGCATTCCGGCAGGAAAAGGCCTAAAATGCGCCCCTTTTCCAAGCCTTAGCAGAATTCACATGGCCAATACCGCACAAGCACGCAAGCGTGCCCGTCAGGCGATCAAGCGCCGCGGACGCAATTTCAGCCAGCGCTCCGAACTGCGCACTGCCATCAAGAGCGTACGCAAGGCGATTGCAGCCGGCGACAAGGCGGCCGCACAGAAGGTGCTCGGCGAGTCGATGGGGGTCATCGACAGCATTGCCGACAAGAAGATCATCCACAAGAACAAGGCGGCTCGCCACAAGAGTCGCCTGTCTGCCGCCATCAAGGCGCTGTAAGACCAGGCAAGCCCCTGTGAATGGCGGCCGGTTCCGGCCGCCATTTTGTTTTCGGCCCCGCCCAATGGCACATAACTTCACCTAGTCGAAGTTAGCCTGCAACGAAACAAGCCCGCTTTGAGGGCTTGTTGTCTATTAGTCGTCTGACTTCGCGTCCGGACGTCCCGTGTTGATCACCTGAAGTTCGTTGTCCTTGGCGAAGCTGCCGAGGAAATTGTAGGCCATCGGTTCGACCTCATGGAGGCGGGCGGCGACATATACGCATTTCTCGCCCAGATGGAGGCCGGGGCGCACATAAGGGGAATAGCTCATGCGGTGGTCGGCACCGAAGGCCGACATGATGCCGCACAGGCGTTCGGCCCAGTCGCTCGGGCGGAATTTTTTTCCGTCCAGGGTCCGACCGACGATGATGAAATTTTCCGGGCGCTTCTCTGACATGGGCCTGGCGACCGGGGTGCTTGTGGCACCCGATGCGATGGCGTTTTGTATTCCGGCATGCTGTAGCGCCTGCCGCAACGAAGATGAAATTCTATCAGATAACCCATGTTCCCTTATGCCCCTATTAGTCGATTAGAAGCGTTGTGCATGAAATGTGAACTCTGCCTAAAAAATAGGCGTAACGAGAAAACGCATGGGAAAATAATAAGCTAGCTTGCGTTTTTAAGAATGAGTGCATATACTTGGTCAATCCCATTGACCTATATGGGGTTTTATATGCAGGCACCTTTGTTGACAAAATATGGTTTCCGCATCAGGACGCGAGTCGGCCTTGTTGTGGATAACCTGTTGATACCCGGGCGCGATGCAGCCGAGGCGGAGCGCAAGCTGCGCCAGATTTATCGCGATTGTGAAATTCTTGCCCGCAGCTGCCAGCAGCCCGCCACCAAGGTGGTGCCGGCCAGCTATGAAGACGTGATCGCCCTGATCACGCGCTAGAAAAAACCCTTCAGCGTCAATTCTTCCGCCAGTGCGGCGTAGTCCTGTGCGCCGCGCGAGGAGGCTGCGTGACCGAAGATGTCCCGATTGCAGGCCGGCGCCTCCGCCACCGCCACGTTTTCCGAGATTACCGTTTCGCAGACTTCCTCACCGAATTGCTCGACGAGGCGTTTCTGGATTTCGAAGCACATGTTCCGGCGCCGGTCGAAGCGGGTCATCACATAGCGGCGCTCGACGCGACGCTTCAGCACCGGCTCCAGCGCATGCAGGGTGCGCTCCACCTGCAGCGCGCCGCGCAGTGCGAGGAAGTCCGACGAGATCGGCACCAGCAGGCGATCGGCTGCGAACACCGCATTGAGTGACAGTACGCCAAGGAACGGGCAGCAGTCGATGACTACACTGCGTTCTTCGCGGTCGGTGCCGAGCTCGTTTAACCCCAGGTTCAGGCGGTTGAGGATGGTTGGGCCCTTGCCGAAGACCGAGTCGACCTTGATAAGTTCGGCATGAGCCGGAATCAGGCGGCCGATGTTCTCCCAGGCGATCTCCAGTTCGGCCAACGGGCGGCCGCCCTGGTAGAAGGCAAAAATGCTATCGGAGACATCGCCCAGCGCCCCGCCATGCACCGCCGAGAGGTGGGCCTGGGGATCGAGATCGACCAGCAGTACAGCTTGTTCCCTGCGCGCCAGGGCAGCGGCAAGATTGAGGGCGGTCGTCGTCTTGCCGACCCCGCCTTTCTGGTTGAAAACGGCGATGCGTGCCATGCCGGCCAGTATATACAAGCAGGGCTTTTTCACTTAAGATGCGCATGTGAGCAAGGCGGCGCAAGCCGCCTTTCGCTTTTTGCAGTGGTTAACCGCTTGCTGTCACGATTGCCGTCACGATCATGTCGCACCTGATGAACACCTATACCCGGCTCCCCGTGGCCTTTACGCACGGGCAGGGGGCCAGGGTCTTCGATGAGGCCGGCCGCAGCTACCTCGATGCGCTGGCGGGCATTGCCGTCTCAACGCTGGGCCACGCCCATCCACGCTTGGTCAAGGCCATTGCCGACCAGGCGGGACGGCTCTTGCACACCTCGAACATTTATCGTATCCGCGAGCAGGAACAGTTGGGCGACCGGCTGGCCACGCTGTCCGGCATGGACGAGATCTTCCTCTGCAATTCCGGCTGCGAAGCCAACGAAGCCGCCATCAAGCTGGCGCGCATGTTCGGCCACCAGAAGGGCGTCGACGTGCCCGCCATTGTCGTCATGGAAAAGGCCTTCCATGGCCGCACGCTGGCCACGCTGTCCGCCACCGGCAACCGCAAGGTGCAGGCAGGCTTCGAACCGCTGGTCGGCGGCTTCGTACGCGTGCCCTTCGACGACCTTGCCGCCGTCGAGCACGTTGCCGCCAACAACCAGAACGTCGTCGCCGTGCTGATCGAGCCGATCCAGGGCGAAGGCGGCATCCATGTCGCCCATGCGGAATATCTGCAGGGACTGCGCCGCATATGCGACGAGCACGGCTGGCTGCTCATGTTCGACGAGGTGCAGTGCGGCATCGGCCGTACCGGTTTCTGGTTCGCCTGCCAGCATGCCGGCGTCAAGCCGGACGTGATGACACTGGCCAAGGGTCTGGGTTCGGGCGTGCCGATAGGCGCCTGCCTTGCCGCCGGGGCGGCTGCGGGCGTATTCAAGCCGGGCAACCATGGCTCCACCTTCGGCGGCAACCCGCTTGCCTGCACGGCGGCGCTGACCACCCTGGCGGTGATCGAAGAGGATGGCCTGCTGGAGCGTGCCGCCGCCCTCGGCGAGCGGCTCCGTGCAGACTTCGCCCAGGCACTGGAGGGGCAGGCCGGCGTGGCTGCCATCCGGGGCGATGGTCTGATGATCGGCATCGAACTGGATCGCCCCTGTGGCGAACTGGTGGCGCGGGCACTCGAGCGCGGACTGCTCATCAACGTCACCGCCGACAAGGTGGTGCGCCTGCTGCCTGCGCTCGTCTTCACCGACGACGACGCGCGGGAACTCGTTGCCATCCTCGCGCCGCTGATCCGCGAATTCCTGGCCTGAGGACGGTCCATCATGGCCGAACCGAAGCATTTTCTGCAGTTGAAGGACTTTTCCCGCGACGAACTGGAGCATGTCTTCGCCCGCACGCGCTGGATCAAGGACCAGTTCAAGCGCTACGAGCCGTATCACCCGCTGTTCGACCGCACCCTGGTGATGATCTTCGAGAAGCAGAGCACGCGCACGCGGCTCTCCTTCGAGGCCGGCATGCACCAGCTCGGCGGCGCGGCGATCTTTCTCAGCACGCGCGACTCACAGCTCGGCCGCGGCGAGCCGGTGGAGGACGCCGCCCAGGTCATCTCGCGCATGTGCGACATCGTCATGATCCGCACCTTCGAGCAGGACATCGTCGAGCGCTTCGCGCGGCACTCGCGCGTGCCGGTCATCAACGGCCTCACCAACGAATACCATCCCTGCCAGATTCTCGCCGACATCTATACCTTCATCGAGCACCGCGGCTCGATCAAGGACAAGACCGTGGCCTGGATCGGCGATTCCAACAACGTCTGCAACACCTGGCTGCAGGCTGCGGAAGTGTTCGGCTTCAACGTGCATGTGTCGACGCCGCCCGGCTACGAGGTCGAGCCGGAGCGTGCCGGCCTCTACGGCACCGATCACTATGAGGAGTTTTCCGATCCGATGCAGGCGGTGCGCGGCGCCGACCTCGTCACCACCGACGTGTGGACCTCGATGGGCTTCGAGGCGGAGAACGAGACACGCCGCCGCGACTTCGAGGATTGGCAGGTGGATGCCGAAATGATGCGTGCTGCCGGCCCTGAGGCTCTTTTCATGCACTGCCTGCCCGCCCACCGTGGCGAGGAAGTCGCCGCCGAGGTCATCGACGGTCCTCAGAGCGTGGTGTGGGACGAGGCGGAGAACCGGCTGCATACCCAGAAGGCCCTGATGGAGTACCTGCTCCTCGGGCGCATGAGTCCCTGATCTTTCGATACTGTCAATCATGAGCAAAACGAAGAAGCCCTCCGGCGTCAAGAAAGTCGTGCTCGCCTACTCGGGCGGCCTCGACACCTCCGTCATCCTGAAGTGGCTGCAGGATACCTACGGTTGCGAGGTCGTCACCTTCACCGCCGACCTCGGCCAGGGCGAGGAGCTTGAGCCGGCGCGCGCCAAGGCGCTGAAGTTCGGCATCAAGAAGCAGAACATCTTCATCGACGACCTGCGCGAGGAATTCGTGCGCGATTTCGTCTTCCCGATGTTCCGCTGCAACACTATCTACGAGGGCGAGTACCTGCTCGGCACCTCGATCGCCCGTCCGCTCATCGCCAAGCGGCTGGTGGAGATCGCGAAGAAGACCGGCGCCGACGCCATTTCGCACGGCGCCACCGGCAAGGGCAACGACCAGGTGCGCTTCGAACTGGGCGCCTACGCGCTGATGCCGAACGTCAAGGTCATCGCCCCCTGGCGTGAATGGGACCTGCTCTCGCGCGAGAAACTGATGGCCTACGCCGAGACACACGGCATTCCGGTGGACATGAAGCACAAGAAGGGCGGCTCGCCCTACTCGATGGATGCCAACCTGCTGCACATCTCCTACGAGGGCCGCCACCTGGAGAATCCGGCGGCCGAGGCCGAGGAGTCGATGTGGCGCTGGACGGTGTCGCCGGAGAAGGCGCCGAACAAGGCCGAGTACCTCGACCTCGAGTTCAGGCAGGGCGACCTCGTCGCCATCAACGGCAGGAAGATGAAACCACACGAACTGCTCGCCGCACTCAACCGGCTCGGCGGCAGGCACGGCATCGGCCGTCTCGATCTCGTCGAGAACCGCTACGTCGGCATGAAGTCGCGCGGCTGTTACGAAACCCCGGGCGGCACCATCCTGCTCAAGGCGCATCGCGCCATCGAGTCGGTATGCCTCGACCGCGAAGTGGCGCACCTCAAGGACGACCTGATGCCGCGCTACGCCAGCCTGATCTACAACGGCTACTGGTGGAGCCCGGAGCGGCGTGCGCTGCAGGCGCTGATCGACCACACCCAGCAGACCGTGAACGGCTGGGTGCGCCTCAAGCTTTACAAGGGCAACGTGATCCTCGTCGGCCGCGATTCGAAGACCGACTCGCTGTTCGATCCGACCATTGCTACCTTCGAGGACGATGCCGGCGCTTATGACCAGCGCGACGCGGGCGGCTTCATCAAGCTGAACGCCCTGCGCATGCGCATCGCCGCGAACCGCGTCCGGCGCAAGCGCTGAGGAGTCCGCCGGCAATGCCCGGGACGATCTTCGGCTACACCGAAGCGGAGATCGCCGAATTCGGCCTGACCTTCGGGCTGACGGCGTTTATCCTGTACATGCTGTTCATCATCGGTGAACTGGCCTGGAAATCGAAGGCCGGCAAGATGGGGACGTTCATTCTGTTTTTCGTGCTGGCCTTCGGCATGCTCGGCTTCATTGCCAAGGCCATCATCAAGAAAATGTGGGGGATCTGAGATGTCGCAGTTCGACAATGTATCCGTGGTGAAGAAGGCCAACGTCTATTTCGACGGCAAGTGCGTCAGCCATACCGTGCTGTTCGCCGACGGCACGAAGAAGACCGTCGGCGTCATCTTCCCCTCGCAGCTCGTCTTCAACACCGGCGCGCCGGAAGTCATGGAAATCAACGCCGGCCGCTGCCGCGTGCGCCTGAAGGGGGAAAGTCAGTGGCGGGAATACGGCGCCGGCGAGCAGTTCGGCGTGCCGGGCAGCAGCAGCTTCGACATCGAGACGCTTGAGTTGCTGGATTACGTCTGCCACTTCAAGTAAAGGGAACCGTCTTATCCGCCAGCGGAGGAAGCCATGCCGTCTTTCGATATCGTTTCCGAAGTCAACCAGGTCGAGCTGCGCAATGCGGTCGAGCAATCGAACAAGGAAATCGCCAACCGCTTCGACTTCAAGGGTTCCGATGCCCGCATCGAGCAGGGTGAGGGCACGCTGACCCTTTTCGCTGATGACGAGTTCAAGCTTGAGCAGGTCTACGACGTGCTGACCGCCAAGCTGGCCAAGCGCAACGTCGATGTGCGCTACCTCGATCGCGGCGACATCGACAAGGTGGGCGGCAACAAGGTCAAGCAGGTGGTGACGGTCAAGGAGGGCGTCGCCGGCGAGCTGGCCAAGAAGATCGTCAAGGTCATCAAGGACAGCAAGCTCAAGGCACAGGCCAGCATCCAGGGCGAGGCGGTGCGCGTCTCCGGCGCCAAGAAGGACGTGCTGCAGGAGGCCATTGCGCTGGTGCGGAAATCCGTCACCGACGTGCCGCTGCAGTTCAACAACTTCCGTGACTGATCAATCCCTTTTCAGGCCGGCGATCCACCGCGAGTAGATGCGGTCGGCGACGGCGTTGAGTGCCGCCACCCTCGGCGCCATGCCGGCCAGCATCGCCTCCGGCGCCTGCACCGCCGGGCTGTCTGAAGCGGCGATCTCGGCGGCGCCGTCAGCGCACCACTGCCGGATCATCTCCACCGTCATCTCGACATGGCACTGCATGCCGAAGACCTTGCCCAGCGCATAGGCTTGGTTGGCACAATGCGCGCTTTCCAGCAAACGAGTCGCCCCGGGGGGGATGCTGAAGGTCTCGCCGTGCCAGTGGAAGGTCTCGAAGCCGGCGAGGTCGCCGAACCAGTCGCGCGCAGCCTTGTTTTCCAGCACCCGCACCGGCCCCCAGCCGATTTCCTTGATCGGATTGCGCGTGACCGTGCCGCCAAGGGCTTTGGCGATGAGCTGGCCGCCGAGGCAATGGCCGAGCACCGGCAGGTCGGCGGCGACGGCGGCGCGGATCAGCGCACACGATTGTGCAATCCAGGGCAGCGGGTCATTGACGCTCATCGGGCCGCCCATGAAGACCAGCCCGGAGAAGTTGCCGACGCCGTCAGGGACGGGCTCCCGCTGGTCGACGCGGATAAGCGTCCAGGGGATCGAGTGGCGGTCGAGGAATGTGGCAAAATAGCCCGGTCCCTCGGTTCGGAAATGGCGGAAGATGGCGATGGGATTCACGTTGAGAAGAGTATTGGCAAGTCGGGTAGTGCATTCTAGCCTGCCTGTGATGTATTGCATCCTTGCCGCCTTCCCGGCCTGGGCCGCGGACGTCGGCCTGGTCGGCCTGTTTCCCGGCAAGGCAGTGCTGGTCGTCGACGGCGGCGTGCCGCGCACGGTGCCAGTCGGCGGAAGTGTCGGCGGCGTCAAGCTGATTGCCGTGAGCGAGAATAGTGCCACGGTCGAGATTTCCGGCAAGCGCCAGCGCCTGGCTATCGGCCAGCATGCCCATGCCGGCGGCGATGGCGGCGGCGCCCAGTCGACCAGCCTGACGGCGGATGGCCGTGGCCATTTCATCACCACCGGCACGGTCAACGGCGCGACTGTCCGCTTCATGGTGGACACTGGCGCCACCAGCGTGGCCCTGGGGGCCTCCGATGCGCGCCGCGCCAACGTGAATCTCGCCAACGGCCGGCCGATCTTGGTGCAGACGGCGAATGGCGTTACCCAGGCCTGGCTGGTCACGCTCAACAGCGTGCGCATCGGCGACGTCACCCTGAACGAGGTCGAGGGCACGGTGCACCAGCAGGACATGCCGATGGCCCTGCTCGGCATGAGCTTCCTCAACCGCATGGAAATGAAGCGCGACGGCCAGACCATGACGCTGCGCAAGCGCTACTGAATTGAACGCCCAGCCGCAACTTCCCAGGCAAGAGGCCATCGCGCCGACGGTGGACTGGCTGCGGCAGCGCCTTGCCGGACCGCGCCGGTTGCTGCCGGTTGAAGAGGACGCCGTCCCGCAGGGGCTGACTCCTGCCGCGGTGCTGGTGCCGGTCATCGAGCGGCCGGAAGGCCTGACCGTGCTGTTTACCCAGCGCACCGCCCACCTCAACGATCATGCCGGCCAAGTGAGCTTCCCCGGCGGGCGCTGCGAGCGTACCGATGCCTCGCCGGTGTTTACGGCCTTGCGTGAAACCGAGGAGGAGATCGGTCTTGCCCGCAACCTGATCGAAGTGCTCGGGCTTCTGCCCGAATACCGCACCGGCACCGGTTTCAGCGTGACGCCGGTTGTCGGCCTGGTGCGGCCGCCTTTCGCGCTCAACCCGGACAGCTTCGAAGTGGCCGAGGTGTTCGAGACGCCCCTGGCCTTCCTGCTCGATCCGGCCAACCACCAGCGCCACAGCATGGAGATCGCCGGCATCGTGCGCCATTATTACGCCATGCCCTACGAGGGCTATTTCATCTGGGGCGCCACCGCCGGCATGCTGGTGAGCCTGTACCGCCTGCTCTACGGCGAGTAATGCGATAATCGGGCTGTTTCCTCCGTCGTGCCGCTTTCGCGCTTTTCATGACCGTCATCTCCCTCATCGTCGTCCTGCTGCTGGAGCAGGTGCGTCCTCTCGCCGAGCGCAAGGTGGTCGCCGTGCCGCTGTCGCATTACGCACGCTTCTTCGAGGGGCACTTCAACGACGGCCAGGAGCGTCACGGCATGATCGCCTGGCTGCTGGCCGTGCTGCCGGCGACGATCGCCTGTGCCGCCGTCTATCTGGCGCTGATGGCGGTGAATCCGCTGCTCGGCTTCGTCTGGAACGTGGCGATCCTCTATCTGGCGCTGGGCTTCCGCCAGTTCAGCCACTACTACACCGACATCCACCTGGCCCTGCGCATGGGCGAGACGGAACGCGCCCGCGTCCTCCTCGGCGAGTGGCGCGGTCGTTCGGCCGATGGCCTCAACGCCACCGAGATCGCCCGCCTGGCGATGGAGGAGGCGCTGGTCGCCTCGCACCGACATGTCTTTGCCGTGGTGGTCTGGTTTGTCCTGCTGCCCGGGCCAGCCGGCGCCCTCATGTACCGCCTGGCCTATTATTTTTCCCGGCACTGGGGGGCGCGGCGCGACGCCGAGTTTGGCGCTTTCGGCCGTTTTGCCGACCGGGCCTTTGCCGTCATCGACTGGCTGCCGGTGCGCATCACGGCGTCCTTCTTCGCCATCGTCGGCGATTTCGAGGATGCAGTTTATTGCTGGCGCACCCAGGCGGCGCGCTGGCCGGACGAGGCAGCGGGTATACTGCTGGCAAGCGGTGCCGGCGCGCTGGGCGTGCGCCTGGGACTGCCGATCATCGAATCGGGCGAAGTCACGGAAAGACCCGAGCTGGGGTTGGGAGAGGAGGCCGACGCCGATTTCATGCAGAGCGGAATCGGGCTGGTCTGGCGCACATTGGTGCTCTGTCTGTTGTTGCTGGCGCTGCTGGGCATTGCCAGTTGGGCAGGTTGATTTCCTTTCAGGAGTAGCGAAATGGCTGATAAAAGAGAAGTGGTGGTACTGAGCGCCGTGCGCAGCGCGGTGGGCACCTTCAACGGCGCGCTGGCCGGCATGGAGCCGGCCGAGCTTGGCGGCGTGGTGTTCAAGGAGGCGATTGCCCGTTCCGGCGTGGATCCGAAGCAGATTGGCTTTGCCACGGTCGGCAATTGCATTCCGACCGAATCGCGCTATGCCTATGTGGCGCGGGTGTCGACCATCCAGGCCGGCATGTCGATGGACTCGGTGGCGTTCGCGGTCAACCGCCTGTGCGGCTCGTCGCAGCAGGCCATCGTCAGCTCGGCACAGGCCATCCTGCTCGGCGATGCCGATTTCGCGCTCGGCGGCGGCGTCGAGGTGATGTCGCGCGGCGCCTACCTGATGCCGACGCTGCGCTCGGGTGCGCGCATGGGCGACACCCAGGCGATCGACGCCATGGTCGCCGTGCTGACCGATCCTTTCGGCGTCGGCCACATGGGCATCACCGCCGAGAACCTGGCGGTCAAGCACGGCATCGGGCGCGAGCAGCAGGATGCCTTCGCCGTCGAATCGCAGAACCGCGCGGCGAAGGCCATTGCCGAGGGCCGCTTCAAGTCGCAGATCGCGCCGATCACCCTGAAGACGCGCAAGGGCGACGTGGTGTTCGACACCGACGAGCATCCGCGCGCCGGCACGACAATGGAAACACTGGCCAAGATGAAGCCGGCTTTCAAGAAGGACGGCACGGTGACGGCCGGCAACGCCTCGGGCATCAACGATGCCGCCGCCGCGCTGATCCTTGCCGATGCCGCCAAGGCGGCCGCCGGCGGCCACAAGCCGATCGCGCGCCTGGTTGCCTACGCCATCGCCGGCGTGCCCAACGACGTCATGGGCGAGGGCCCGATTCCGTCGACCAAGGTCGCCCTGCAGAAGGCCGGCTTGACGCTCGACAAGATCGACCTGATCGAATCGAATGAAGCCTTCGCCGTGCAGTCGCTGACCGTCGCCAAGGGCCTCGGTTTCGATCCGGCCAGGACCAACGTCAATGGCGGCGCCATCGCACTGGGCCACCCAGTCGGCGCCACCGGCGCGGTGATCGTCACCAAGCTGCTGCACGAGCTGATCCGCAGCAACGGCCGCTACGGCATTGCCACCATGTGCATCGGCGGCGGCCAGGGCATCACGACGATCTGGGAGCGCATCTAACCGGCTTCGGTGCCGCGACAGCGGCAACCCGCAAAAAGCCCGCCGCATGGCGGGCTTTTTGTTGTGCCTCAGAAACGCACGCTGTCGCCGTTGCCGAGATGGCAGGTGTCCATCGAGCCGCCGCGCCCGCTGCCGCCGACCACCGGATAGCCGAGCTCGCGCATCAGCGCCACGGCCTCGGCGCCGGTGCAGTGGTTGGCGGCGATCTTGCGGAAGCCATAGCGGCCGAGGGCCCGCACGATGCCTGCCTGCTCCTCAGTCATCCCTGAGAAGGGTGCGATGTGCAGGCCGCCGTAGAGGCCGTAGGCCTGGCTGCCGCCCTCCAGATGCGCGGCGGCGTAGTCGACCAGGCTCAGCACGCCCTGGTGGCAGCAGCCGGTGATGCAGACCAGGCCCTGGCCGGCGACGTTGGCGTAGAGCGACTGTTCGCCGCGGATGTCGAGCAGGATCGGCAGGTCGAAGGTGACCGAGGCGATGCCCTCCAGCAGGCGATGCACGCCGCCCGGCAGCATGCGTACGACGGTGCCGCGGTGCGGCACGCGGTTCGCGATGCCGGCAGCGGGAAAAGTGCCGCCGCGCAGCCAGGCAAGGCCTTCCTCGCGCAGCGTGCCCGGCACCAGGATGGGAATCTCCGGCGCCAGGCGTAGCACCGCCTCGATGCCCCAGAAGTGGTCGAGGTGCTCGTGGCTGAGGAAAAGGAAGTCGATACCGCCGTCGCGCAGCAGGCGGTCGACACCTGTGGCGCGGAAGCGCTCCGCCATGTATTCCGGATTCCAGCCGGCGTCCAGGAGAATGCGGCGGATGCTGCCATCCAGCCCCTCGATTTCGATCAGCGAGCAGCTGCCGGCGGCATTCTCCGGATCGAAGCGGATGTCCCACTGACAGGCCGCAGGACCGCCGCCGGCCTTCATCTCCGCCATCATGCGCGGCGTGTCCCACCAACCGACTTCCGAGACGGCGGTGACCGTCACCGCACGGCAGGCGCCGATGGCGAGCGGCTTGCCCGCGGCGGGGACGAGGGGCTGGCGTGCTTCGATCATTTGCGCTCCGAGTAGGTGGGCAGGGTGATGCGGAAGGCCATGGCGAGCAGGCGCACGGCGAGGACGATCGCCATGCCGCTCCAGGTGGCGGCGACTTCGGACACCCCGAGCGCCTGCAGGCCGATCAGCGCCAGTGCGCCGGCAAAGGCTGCGGAGGCATAGAGCTCGCCGCGCACGAAGACCAGCGGCACCTGGTTGCAGAGCACGTCGCGCAGCACGCCGCCGACGACGCCGGTGATGACGCCGAGCAGGCAGGCCACCAGCCAGGGCGCCTGCCATTCCAGCGCGACCTGCGTGCCGACGATGGTGAACAGCGCCAGGCCGACCGCATCCGGGATCAGGAACAGGCGCGGCGGCAGGCGCAGGCCGCGCACGGCGAAGAAGACGACAAGCGTCGTCGCCAGCGCGACGACGAGGTAGGTCTGGTCGCCGATCCAGAACACCCGGCGGTCCAGCAGGAGGTCGCGCACCGTGCCGCCGCCCAGCGCGGTGGCGCTGCCGACCATGACCACGCCGACGAGGTCCATCTGCTTGCGGCCGGCATCGAGCACGCCGGTCAGGGCATTCACCGCGACGGCGGCCAGGCCGATCCAGTAGAGGAGGTTTTCCATGCTGGGGCGAGTGTAGCGGTTTCGCCGCCGTGCTGCAGCGGCTGACTTTTCCCATCACTTTCCGCTGGAGGCGCAGAGGGCGTGGTACTGCTCGAGCCGGCGCGGCGAGATGCCGCCGGCGGCGACGGCGGCGCGCAGGGCGCAGTCGGGCTCGCGGTCGTGGCGGCAGTCGCGGAAGCGGCATTTGTCGAGATGCGGATGGAACTCGCGGAAGCCCTGCTCGATCTCGGCGCGGCTGAGGTGGGCCAGGCCGAATTCCTGCATGCCGGGGCTGTCGATGAGGCTGGTGTCCGCGTCCAGGCGGTAAAGTCGGGCGTGGGTGGTGGTGTGCTTGCCGGAGTCGAGCGCCTCGGAGATCTCGCGCACGGCGGCCTGCGCTTCGGGCAGCAGGGCGTTGATCAGGGTGGACTTTCCCATGCCGGACTGCCCCACCAGCACGCTGCACTGCCCGGCAAGGTGCGGGCGTAGCGCCTCCGCGCCCTGCTTTGCGCTCAGCTCGATCACCGGATAGCCGAGGTCGCGGAAAGGTGCGAGTTGCCGCCGCGCCGCCTCGAGGCGGTCGGCGAGGTCGGTCTTGTTCAGCACGATCATCACGCGCAGGTGCTGCTGCTCGGCGGCGACGATGCAGCGCGTGACCAACTCGTCGCTGAAGCTCGGCTCGGTGGCGACGACGATGACCGCCTGCGTGGCGTTGGCGGCGAAGAGCTTCTGGCGGAAGGCGTCGCTGCGGTAGAGGAGGGTGCGGCGTGGCTCAATGGCGCCGATGACGCCATGGTCCGGCGCCGACAGTTCCACCTTGACGCGGTCGCCGCAGGCGACGTGGCTCTTCTTGCCGCGCGGGTAGCACAGGGCGAGTCCGCCGCCGTCGAGCGCGATTTCGTATTGCCGGCCGAAGGCGGCGACGACGGTGCCGGCCTGGCTCAAGGGCGGGGCAGCGCTTCGATCTTCGCCGCGCAGATGAGGTCGTTGAGGGAGATGCCGCCGACGGAGTGCGTCGAATACGCGACGCGGCAGCGGCTGTAGCCGAAGGTGATGTCGGGGTGGTGGTCCTGCTCCTGCGCGATGCGCGCGACGGCGTTGGCGAAGGCCAGCGTCGCCTCGTAGCCTGTGAAGTCGAAGGACCTGGCGATGGCTTCGCCGTCCCGCGCCCAGCCGGGCAGCAGGGCAAGGAGAGCGTCCAGCCGCGCAGCGTCGAGGCGATGGCCGGCGCCGGAGAGCGGCACGCACTGGCCCTGGGCGAGTTCCTCGCGGGTCATGCTACTTGAATTTGTAGTACTGCCGATTGAGATAAGCGGCGGCATGCTCCTCGTCCTCGGGGAACCAGCCGGCATTCACCTGCGCATTGCAGGCGGCGATGCGCTGCAGCAGCGCCTTCGGCGTCTGGATCTTGCGGTCGATGCGCGTGTAGATGTCGGAACCGTTGCCGCCGACCAGGCGCTGGTGGCAGGCGACGCACTTGGCATCGTGCAGCTTCTTGCCTGCCGCGGCGTCGCCCTTGGGAAAGGGCTCGGCCGCCGCCGTCAGCGGCAGCAACAGCAGCAGGAGCGACAGGGAAGTTTTGTTCATGGACCTCTCCTACGCGGATTGCAGGCGGGCGATGCGCGCCGCCGCCGGCGGGTGGGAATCGTAGAACGTGGAGTAGAGCGGGTCGGGCGTCAGCGTCGCGGCGTTGTCGCGGTAGAGCTTGACCAGCGCGGCGACGAGGTCGCCCGCACGGGTTTGTTCGGCGGCGTAGGCATCGGCCTCGTATTCGTGGCGGCGCGACAGCGCGCTCATCAGCGGCGACAGCGGAAAGGTGAACGCCGGAATCGCCAGCGAGAACAGCACCAGCGCCGGTGCGGTGCCCTGCGAACGCATGCCGAGCCCCTCGTAGAACCAGGGCGCATCGATCAGGTGGCCCAGCAGCCAGAGGAAGGCGAAGCTCGCCAGCGCCAGCAGGCCGATGCGCTTCCAGACATGGCGGTGCTTGTAGTGGCCCAGTTCGTGCGCCAGCACCGCCTCGATTTCGGCAGGTGCCAGCTTTTCCAGCAGTGTGTCGAAGAAGACGATGCGCTTGGCCCGGCCGAAGCCGGTGAAGTAGGCGTTGCCGTGCGCGGAGCGCTTCGAACCATCCATGACGAAGAGTCCGCTCGAGCGGAAGCCGCAGCGCGCCAGCAGCGACTCGATGCGTTCTTTCAGGGGCGCATCGGCGAGCGGCGTGAATTTGTTGAAGAGCGGCGCGATCACGGTCGGGTAGATGAGCAGGGCCAGCAGGTTGAAGCCGAGCCAGAACAGCCAGACGTAGAGCCACCAGTAATCGCCCATCCTTTCCATCAGCCAGAGCACGGCTGCGAGCACCGGCAGGCCGATCAGCGCGCCGAGCAGCGCACCCTTGGCGAGGTCGACGAGGAACAGGCGCAGGGTCATCTTGTTGAAGCCGAAGCGCGCCTCGATGACGAAGGTGCGATAGAGCGAGAAGGGCAGGTCGACGACCGAACTCAGCACGGCGAGGCCGGCGATGAAGGCCAGGCCATGCGCGAGGCCGCCGAGGCCGAGCGTTGTCCAGCCGTCATGCATGGCCTGCAGGAGACCGCCCAGGGTAAGTGCCAGCACGAAGATTGAGCCGGTTACGACATCCGCCATCGCCAGGCGCGCCCTGGCCGTGGTGTAGTCGGCGGCGCGTTGATGGGCCTCCAGCGCGATGGCCTCTCGGAAGGCCTTGGGTACGGCATCCCGATGGGCAGCGATATGGCGGACGTGGCGCCGCGCCAGCCACAGGCGCATGGAAGTGGTCAGGGCAAGGGCGGCGAGAAACAGCGTGGTGAGGGCAGCGGTCATTGTGGGGTCATGGACAGATATGAACTGTGACAGAATGCGGGCTTTCCAGTTCTCGTCAAATTATGGCACAGGACCCCAACAACCTCATCTGGCTGGACATGGAGATGACCGGCCTCGACCCCGACCGCGACAGGGTCATCGAGATCGCCATGGTGGCGACCGACAGCGCGCTCAACACGCTGGCCGAGTCGCCGGTGGTGGTGGTGCACCAGCCCGACGCCGTGCTCGACGCCATGGACGACTGGAACAAGAACACCCACGGCAAGTCGGGTCTTGTTGACAAGGTGCGTGCCTCGACGACCGACGAGAAGGCTGCGACCGAGATCCTGCTGGCGTTCATGCGTGAATACGTGCCGGAGCGCGCTTCGCCGATGTGCGGCAACTCGATCTGCCAGGACCGCCGTTTCATGGCGCGCTGGCTGCCCGGACTGGAGGCGTACTTCCATTACCGAAACCTGGACGTCAGCACGCTGAAGGAACTGGCACGACGCTGGAAACCGGAGGTCTACAAGGGTGTGGTGAAGAAGGGCGCGCACACGGCGCTGGCGGACATCCACGAGTCGATCGAGGAACTGCGCTACTACCGCGACAATTTCATCAAGTTGTAATCAGGCTTTCCGCCAGGAGCGGATGGCGGAGAGCAGGCCGGCGGTGGAGGCGTCGAATTTGCCTTCGCCAGCGAGCATCTTTGGCAGGATTTCACGCGCCATCTGTTTGCCGTGCTCGACCCCCCACTGGTCGAAGCTGTTCACCCCCCACAGGCAGCCCTGCACCGCCACCTTGTGCTCATAGAGGGCGATCAGGCTGCCCAGCGTGTCCGGCGCAAGGTGTGGCATCAGCAGCGTCGTGCTCGGCTGGTTGCCCGGACAGGCGAGATGCGGTGCCAGGCGCGCCGCTTCCGTATCGGTTTTCCCGGCGGCGATCAACTGGCTTTTTGCTTCCTCGAGCGTTTTGCCTTTCATTACGGCGGCGCTTTGCGCCAGTGCATTGGCGACCAGCGCTTCCTGCTCCGGTCTGGCGTCGCCGACCGGTACGACGAAGTCGATCGGCGTCAGCCTCGTGCCCTGGTAGAAGAGCTGGTGGAAGGCGTGCTGGCCGACCGAGCCGGCCATGCCCCAGACGATGGGGGCAGTGGCGCAGCCGACCTCGGCGTTGTCGAGCGTGACGCGCTTGCCGTTGCTCTCCATCTCAAGCTGTTGCAGGTAAGCCGGTAACAGACCGAGGCGGTGGGCGTAGGGGATGACGGCGAGCGACCCGGCGTCGAGGAAGTCGATGTTCCACAGGCCGACGAGGGCCATCATCACGGGCAGGTTTTCCGCGAAGGGCGCAGACAGGAAATGCTCGTCCATCACGCGCGCGCCGGCGAGCAGGCCCTCGAAGGCATCCATGCCGATCCCACAGGCCAGCGGCAGGCCGATTGCCGACCACACCGAGAAGCGGCCGCCGACCCAGTCGGCCATGGCGAGGCAGTTCTCCGCCGGGATGCCGAAGGCCTGTGCCGCGGCGACGTTGTTGCTGACGGCGAGGAAATGCCGTGCCGGGTCGGCCGCGCCGAGCCAGGCCTTCGCGGCGCGGGCGTTGGCCAGCGTCTCCTGTGTCGTAAACGTTTTCGAGGAGACAATGAATAGGGTGCGCGCCGGATCGAGGTCGCGCACCGTGTCGGCGAACTCCGCCGGGTCGATGTTGGCGACGAAGCGCACGGCAAGCTTCGGGTCAACGTAGGCGCCGAGCGCCTGCGTGGTCATGCGCGGGCCGAGGTCGGAGCCGCCGATGCCGAGGTTGACGACCGCATTGATGGACTGGCCGTCGCTGCCGCGCCAGGCGCCGGAGCGAATGGCTTCGCTGAGGTCGCGCATGCGTTGGCGCGTGGCCAGCACCTCGGGCAGCACGTCCTTGCCGCCGACGCGATAAGACCGCTCGGCGCGCAGGGCGATGTGCAGGGCGGCGCGGTTTTCCGTGGCGTTGATGGCCTCTCCCGCGATCATGCGGCGAATAAAGTCGGCAAGGTCGCGCGCCTCGGCGAGCCGGACGAGGAGGTCGAGCGTCTCATTGGTCAGCCGCTGCTTGGAAAAATCCGCCAGGAGATTGCCACAGCGCAGCGACAGGCGCGCGAAGCGCTGCGGATCGGCGGCGAAGAGTTCGTTGAGGTGCCACTCCTCCAGTGCGTCGCGGTGCGCGGCGAGGGCCTGCCATTGCGGGGTCTGGGTGAGCGGCGTCATTTCCTGGCGTAGAGTCGGAAGCGTTCGTTGCGGTCGCTGGGGCGGCCACCTTCCCAAATCTTGCGCCAGCCCGCGCCGGGCGGCAAGACTTCCTTTTGCGCTGTGCCCTGGATCAGGAAAAGCCGGCATTGTGCGGCGGCGCGGCTGCCTTCGCGCAGCGTTTGTATTCCGGCGAAGTAATGGAAGGCGGCCCGCTGCGTACTGCCGAGCCCGCGGCCAATAATGCAGTTGCTCCCCGTCGGCACGGCAGCCTTGAGGGCCGCGGAGGCGCCGCGGTAACTCCTGTCGTAGTCAACCAAGGGCAACCAAAGGGCCATCAGCAGCCCCCAGCAGAGCGTGACGCCGGCCGCCCAGTGCGCCGTGCCGCGCTGGGGCGCGCGCGGACTTTTGAAAATCAGCCAGAACCAGGCGAAAGTCAGTCCCAGCGAGACGGCGAAGGCGGCAGGCGAGAAGTCGGCGACGAAGCCCGGCTCCAGCCTGGCGAAGTTATTCGCGATGCGCGGCGGCACGCCGGCCACCATCGCCAGCCAGCCGAGCCAGATCAGGCCAGCCAGCAGCGTGAAGGTCATCATGCCGAACCAGTCGAAGGCATTGGCTGCGCCTCGCCGCAGCGACAGCGTGGCGGGCGCTGCGAGCAGCATCAGCGGCGGCAGCAGCGGCAGGGCGTTGAGGCTGCGCGGATCGGAGAAGACGACCTGAACGGTAAGCAGAATCAGGAAAGAGGCCAGCGGAATGAGTGTGCGCGGCTCACGCAGCCGGCGCCGCTCCTTCCAAAGCGTCCATAGCGCCAGGGGCAGGGCCGGCCAGGCGAACCAGCCGAGCAGCTTGAGGAAATTCCACAGGACCAGCGGCACATTGGGGGATGTCCGCAGCTCCGCCAATTCGTAGGACCACCAGTGGTCGAGCGAGGCGGGGTGAAGCCAATACAGCGCCAGCGGCCAGGAGAGGATCAGTGGTACAGCCATGGCCAGTGCGGCGAGCATCCCGCGCGCAGCCTGCGCTGTGCGCAAATGCGAGGAGATCAGGGGCAGCAGCATGAGCAGCGGCCCGAGCGCGATCAGGGCGGGCAGCCCGGCGGAGAGGAAGCCCAGTCCCAGTGCGGCGCCGGCTATGCCGCCCCCGCGCAGAGGGTGTTGCGGCAACAGCGCCAGGCCGTAGTAGAGCGCGGCGGTCGCGGCGAGCAAGGCGATGGCGGGCTGCGTTTCGTGGGCATGCACCAGCAACCCCAGGCAGCCGATGGCGACCAGGGCAGCGCCGCGCGCGGCTTCGGCACCGATGAAATGGCGCGCTGCACCCACGAGGCAGAGGATCATGAGGCCGGCGTACAGGCCCGAGGCGAGGCGAGCGGCATCGTGCAGGGGCAGGATGAAGCCGAACAGCCAGCCGAGCAGCGCAGCCGTCCAGTGGTAAAACGGGGGCGAATCCAGCCAGATTTCCCCGGCTAGGTGCGGCAGCAGCCAGTGCCCCTCGTCGAGCATGGAATACACCACGCCGAAATGCGTGACGTCATCGCCCTTCCATGGGTCGTGGCCGATCAGGCCGGGCAGAAGATAGAGCGCGCAGAAGGCGATCAGTACGGCGCCGCGCGGCGGGAAGGCGAAGGGCAGGCGCGGCAGGGGCATTGTCGTCAGGTTCGGATTGTTATTGCCGGCGAGGAGATTTTACCCGCTCCGAAATGAAAAAAAGGCAGCCATGGCTGCCTTTTCGGTGTACTTGCGGAAAACTCAGGCGGCGGCCTGCTTCTTCGTGCCGTACTTCTGGCGGAAGCGCTCGACGCGGCCGGCGGTATCAACGATCTTCTGCTTGCCGGTGTAGAAGGGATGGCAGGCGGAGCAGACTTCGACGTGCAGCGGCTTGCCGCTCGTGGAGCGGGTCTTGAACTTGTTGCCGCAGCTGCAGGCGACATCGATCTCGACGTAATTCGGATGGGTATCGGCTTTCATGGGGTTCCTCTGTTAAACAGGGGGACGGCGAATGTGGCCGTCCGAAAATCGCGCATTATCCCTCAAAATCATGGGCTTTGCAATGCGGGGTTCAGCCCCTGCGCATGGCGTCAAAAAACTCCGCGTTGTTCTTCGTGGCGCGGATCTTGTCGAGGAGGAATTCCATCGCCTCGAGGTCGTCCATGTTGTAGAGCAGTTTCCTCAGCACCCACACCTTCTGCAGGATTTCCGGCTTGAGCAGCAGTTCCTCGCGGCGCGTGCCCGAGCGGTTGACGTTGATGGCCGGGTAGACGCGTTTCTCCGCCATGCGCCGCTCAAGGTGGATTTCCATGTTGCCGGTGCCCTTGAACTCCTCGAAGATCACGTCGTCCATGCGGCTGCCGGTGTCGATCAGCGCGGTGGCGATGATGGTGAGCGAGCCGCCTTCCTCGATGTTGCGGGCGGCGCCGAAGAAGCGCTTCGGCTTCTGCAGGGCGTTGGCGTCCACGCCGCCGGTGAGCACCTTGCCGGAGGCCGGCACCACGGTGTTGTAGGCGCGGGCGAGGCGGGTGATGGAGTCGAGCAGGATGACCACGTCCTTCTTGTGCTCGACCAGGCGCTTGGCCTTCTCGATGACCATTTCGGCGACCTGGACGTGGCGCGAGGCCGGCTCGTCGAAGGTCGAGGCGACCACTTCGCCCTTCACCGATCGCGTCATCTCGGTCACTTCCTCGGGACGCTCGTCGATGAGCAGGACGATCAGCGCGACGTCCGGGGAGTTGGCGGTGATGGCATGGGCGATGTGCTGCATCATCACCGTCTTGCCGCTCTTCGGGCTGGCCACCAGCAGGCCGCGCTGTCCCTTGCCGATCGGCGCGATCATGTCGATGACGCGCGAAGTGATGTTCTCCTCGGCGCGGATCTCGCGCTCGAGCTTGAGCACCTCGGTGGGATGCAGCGGCGTCAGGTTCTCGAAGAGGATCTTGTTCTTCGAGTTCTCCGGCGGCTCGTTGTTGACCTTGTCCACCTTGACCAGGGCGAAGTAGCGCTCGCCATCCTTCGGCGTGCGAATCTCACCTTCGATCGAGTCGCCCGTGTGCAGGTTGAAGCGGCGGATCTGCGAGGGAGAGACGTAGATGTCGTCGGTGCCGGCGAGATACGAGGTGTCGGGGGAGCGCAGGAAGCCGAAACCGTCAGGCAGTACCTCCAGGGTGCCGTCGCCGAAGATGCTCTCGCCCTTCTTGGCGCGGTTCTTGAGGAGGGCGAAGATCAGTTCCTGCTTGCGCAGCCGGCTGGCGCCGTCGATCTCGCTGGCAATGGCCATGTCGAGCAACTGGCTGACGTGGAGAGTTTTGAGCTCCGATAAGTGCATAAAGACCCAGAGGTGGTGATGTGGCGAAACGGAAAGGAGAACTTGAAAAGTTCAGGGGAAAAGGTTTGGGGTTTGAAACCGAATCCGCGCCGCCGTAGAACCGTTGTTTTTCTGCCGCGGCGCGGTGGAGATTCAGACGGACTGTAAGTCTTTCAGAGGTTGCTGTCAATAAAGGCGGTCAATTGGGACTTGGAAAGGGCGCCGACCTTGGTCGCCTCGACATTGCCGTTCTTGAACAGCATCAGCGTCGGGATGCCGCGGATGCCGAACTTGGCCGGCGTCTCCTGGTTGTCGTCGATGTTGAGTTTGGCCACCTTGAGCTTGCCTGCATATTCCTTGGAGACGTCGTCCAGGATCGGGGCGATCATCTTGCACGGACCGCACCATTCGGCCCAGTAGTCCACCAGGACGGGAGTGGCCGATTGCAGCACCTCGGACTCGAAGTTGGCGTCGGTGACGTAATGGATGTGCTCGCTCATTGTTTCCTCGCAATGGTATTGGGTGGCCGGCCGCCTGTGCGCCGGGAAAGATCAAGGGTCGTGATGCGGTAATGCAGGAATAAAAACCGGGGTTTGCTAGGCTGCTTTTTGCTTGTGCAGGCTATCGTAGCGAAAAAGCCGCCGCAAGGGAAGAGTGAGGGAGTCGGCGCCTGAGGGGTACCTTGCCCTATGCTAATATCCGCATACACAAGCCTGATCCCGCCATCCCTTAGAAACACGAAGAGGAACACCGCCATGACTTATGTGGTGACCGAAGCCTGTATCAAGTGCAAGTACACCGACTGCGTGGATGTCTGCCCGGTCGATTGCTTCCGTGAAGGCCCCAATTTTCTAGTCATCGACCCCGACGAGTGCATCGATTGCACCCTGTGCGTGGCCGAATGCCCGGTCGAGGCCATTTATGCCGAGGACGACGTGCCTGATGCACAGAGGCATTTCACGGCGCTGAATGCGGAGCTGGCCAAGCTGTGGAAACCCATCGTCGAGCGCAAGGACCCCTTGCCCGATGCGGACGAGTGGGCCAAGGCGAAGGACAAGCTGGACAAGCTGGAACGCTGAATTCCCGCGCTGGCCATGCCCGAGGCCGCGCGCCCCGTCGTCACCCACCGCATCCCCGCCTCGGCGGACTTCGTCGCTGACTGTGCCCGGCGCATCGTCGAGGCCTGCCGGGGGCAGCTCCCCGATCTCTCCCCGCTCCTGATCGTTCTGCCCAGCCCGGCCCTGGCGCCCACGCTGCGCCAGGCGTTGGCGGCGGCGGCCGGCTGCACCGTGCTGCTGCCGCGCATCGCCACCCTGGCCCAGCTTGCAGCTGCTGCCAACGTCGACGGCCAGCCGGACAGCCAGCGCCAGCTGACGCTCTACCGGCTGCTGCGGGAGCGCGGCTGGTTTGCCGACAGCGCCCTGTGGGAAATCTGCGCCGAGCTGATTGCGCTCTTCGACGAGTTGAACGAACGTGCCCTCGGCCTGCCGGAAGACGAGGAGACGCTGTTGTCCCGTCTCGAGCAGGCTTACGATGCGCGTGGCTCGCAGCTTCTGCGCTTCGAGGCCGAAGTGGTGTTCCGCCTCTGGCGGGCCGAGGCCTCCGGCCCGCCCGGCCGCCATGCCGCCATGGCGATGGCCCTGGCTGCGATGGCCGGGGAGGCTGCGGCACCGTTGTTCATGCTGTGCGAGGGCGAACTGCGGCCGGTCGAGGCGGCCTTTTGCGAAGCCTGGGCGACGCGGCAGGCCGTAACGGTTTTCCAGCCGCAACGCGATACCGCCGAGGCGCCGGTCATGCGGGCGCTCAACTTCGTTTGGCCGCCCGGGACGGGCGCGCCGCTGCCGCTGGCCAGCCGGGCGGATGCCGCGCGTGCTGCGCTGGCGGAGAGCCCGCTGAAGGGGCGCCTGCGGCTGATCGGTGCGTCCGGCCTGGAAGCGGAGGCCGCGGCCGTCGCTGCGGAGGTCAGGCGCTGGCTGGCGGCCGGCCGCACGGCCATTGCCCTGGTGGCGGCCGACCGTGTGGCGGCACGGCGGGCGCGGGCGCTGCTCGAACGCGACGGCATCCTGGTTCAGGACGAGACCGGCTGGAAGCTCTCCACCACGCGGGCGGCGGCGCTCGTCGATGCCTGGCTGGAAGTGGTAGCGGCCGACGCCTATCACCGTGACTTGCTTGATCTCGTCAAATCCCCCTTCCTCTTCGGGGACCTTGCCGAGGAGATGCGACAGGCCGGCCTGGTGCAGCTTGAGGATGGGTTGGCGCGCCACAATCTGGCCTATGGCCTGGGCCGCTACGAGACGGTGCTGGCGCGGGAGAATGGCTACGCTGACGCGGTGGGCGTGCTCAAGCGCGTGGCCGAGGCGCGCCGTTCCATGCCACGCGGCAGCGCCAGCGTCGCCGACTGGCTGGCCGGGCTGGAGCGGGCACTGGATACGCTGGGGGCTCTGCCAGGTCTGGCAGGCGACGAAGCCGGAGCAACCCTGCTCGAATTGCTGCGCCTGCGGCGCGAGGAACTCGTCGCCGTACCGGCGCGACTGACTTTCAGCGAGTGGCGCGAATGGCTGAACCGGGAACTCGAAAACGCCGCATTCGTTGACCGCAGCATCGACAGCCCGCTCGTCATGACCCACCTGGCGGCGACCCGGCTGCGCTGCTTCGATGCGGCCGTCCTCATCGGCGCCGACCGCGACAACCTGGCGCCGGCACTCTCCCGCGCCGTCTTCAGCAATCAGGCAGTGCGCAGCGACTTGGGGCTGTCCCTGCCGGCGGAAGCGGCAGCGCGGCTGCGCGACGATCTGGCCGGCCTCATCGCATCCTGCGACGAGGTGACCGCCACCTGGCAAACGATGCGTGGCGACGAAGCCAATCTCCTTTGCCCGGAACTGAGTTTGCTGTCCGTCCTGCATGCGTGCGCCTGGGGCGACGATCTCGCAGCGAAGCCGGGCTTGGCACCGGCCGTGGAAGCGATGGCGGGGCGCGGCACGGCCATGCCGCGCCCCGCCGCGCCGCAGCGGGTGCCGCTGCGCCTTTCCGCCAGCGCCTATGCCAGCCTGATGGCCTGCCCCTACCAGTTCTTCGCTCGCCGAATGCTCGGTCTCGCTGAAGCGGAGGAAGTCCGCGAGGCGCTGGAGAAGCGCGACTACGGCGAATTCGTCCATCGCATTCTGCTGCGCTTCCATGCGGTCCGTCCGCAGCTCTCGGGACAGCCGGACGAAATGCTGGCGACCGAGCTTGAGACGATCAGCCGCGAGGTATTCGCACCCGAGATCGAGGATAATTTTCTCGAGCATGCCTGGCTGGCGCGCTGGCTCGAGTGCGTGCCCGGCTACATCGCTTGGCAGAAGTCGCGCGAGGCGGCAGGCTGGCGCTATGCAGGCGGCGAGCTGGTGCGCGAGCGCAGCCTGCCCGTGGCTGAAGGTGAAGCCGTTCTTCATGGACGCCTCGACCGTCTCGATCGGCGCGCCGACGGCGGCGAAGCGGTGCTCGATTACAAGACGCAGGATGCGCAGGGGCTGAAGCGGCGCTTGGCGGACCCTGGCGAGGACGTGCAGCTGGCGTGCTATGTGCTGCTGCAAGGCGAGCGGGTGGAAGAGGCGGGCTATGTCGCCCTAGAGGGCACGAAACCCGTCGAACTATCCCTGCCCGAAGTGCAGGAAATGGCCCGTGCGCAGGGGGTACGGCTGGCAGCGGCCATCGATGCGCTGCGGGCCGGCGCCGCCCTGCCGGCGCACGGCGTCGATGCGGCCTGCGCCTGGTGCGAGATGCGCGGCCTGTGCCGTCGTGACTATCATGAGGAGTTGCCGTCATGAGCGGCATGGACCTCGTTCGCCAGGCCCTTGACCCGCGCCAGTCGGTCGTGGTGGAGGCCTGCGCCGGTAGCGGCAAGACCTGGCTGCTGGTATCGCGCATCCTGCGCCTGCTGCTCGACGGCGCAGCGCCGGGCGAGATCCTCGCCATCACGTACACGCGCAAGGCGGCCCGCGAGATCGAGGAGCGTCTCTCCGACTGGCTGCGCCTGCTTGCCGTCGGGAGCGATGCAGAGGTGTGCGATTTCCTTCTTCAGCGCGCGGTGCCGGCGGAGGAGGTCGGCGCAGCGATGGTGCGGGCGCGCAGTCTATGCGAGCGGGTGCTGTCCGCCCAGCCGCCGCTCACCGTCAGCACCTTCCATGGCTGGTTTGCCCGCCTCGTGCAGGGTGCGCCGCTGTCCAGCGACCTGGCCGGATTCGCCCTGCACGAATCCGGCACCCGCCTGAAGGACGAGGTATGGCTGCTTTTCGCCGCGGCCTGTGCAAGGCGCGGCGATGCTGCGGCGTCCTCGCTGCTGTGGCTGCTGCAGCGGGTTGGCCTGGAAACGACCCGCCAGCTGCTGTTCAGCCTCTCCGACCGGCGCGCCGAATGGCATGCCTATGCCGGCGAGGACGGAACCGCGGCGGTGCGCGCACTGGATGGGTTGCGCGAATTCCTCGGCGTTGGCGAGGCGCCCGCCGCCGTCGACGGCCTGCTCGCCGACGAACTGTTCATGCGCAAGCTGCACGAGTACGCCGGCATCCTGCGGCGCAGCGATGTCGATCGCGACCTGCAGGCGGCGGCCACCCTGGAATCGGCATTTGCGGCGACCGAAGGCGAGACGCGCTTCGACCTGATCGCCAGGGCGTTGCTGACCAAGGAGGGCACGCTGCGCAAGCGGGAAGCGAGCAAGAAGGCCGAGCGGCGCTTCGGCGCCGACACGGCCGCCCGGCTGGTCGAGCTGCATGCTCGGCTGGGAGAGCGGGTACTGGGTACGCTGGGCGTCCGGCGCGAGGAGCAGGCCTACGAATTGAACACCCATGTGTTTGTTGCGGGGGCTGCCTGGATGGAGGCGCTCGAACAGTACAAGCGCGAGCGCCGGCTGATGGATTTCGCCGACCTGGAGTGGCATGTCTCGCGCATGCTGGCCGACGAGTCGCGCGCCGCCTTTCTGCAGGCGCGGCTCGATGCGCGCTACCGTCACATTCTGCTGGATGAATTTCAGGATACCAACCCCTTGCAGTGGCGGATCCTGCTGGCCTGGCTGGCCGCCTACGGCGCGCCGGATGCAGCCCGGCCGCGCGTCTTCGTCGTCGGCGATCCAAAGCAGTCGATCTACCGGTTCCGCCGAGCCGAGCCGCGCGTCTTCGACTGCGCCGCGGAATTCCTGCAGGCAGAGCATGGCGCGCGGATGCTGGCCAACGACACGACGCGGCGCAATGCGCCGCGCCTGATCGAGGTGGTGAACCGCGTCTTTGCAGACGAACCGCAGTTTGCCCATTTCCGGCCGCACCGCAGCCTTAGCGAAACCCTGCCCGGCCGGGTCGAGTTGCTGCCCCTGTGCGCCCGGGAAGCGGCCGAGGCCTTGCCCAAGCGACTGCGCGATCCCCTTGCTTCGCCGCAGCCGGTTGCCGAGGATGGTCGCCGGCGCGAAGAGGCTGCGTTGCTGGTGAAGCGCATCGGCGACATCGTCGGCCGCTGGGCAGTGGTCGACCAGGACAGCGGGCAAGCCAGGCCGGCGCGCTACGGCGATATCATGGTGCTGACACGCCGGCGCAGCATCCTGCCCGAGTTCGAGCGGGCGCTGCGAGCGGCGGGCATTCCCTACCTCAGCACCGGCCGTGGGGGCCTGCTGCGCACGCTCGAAGCGCTCGACCTGACGGCGCTGCTGCGTTGCCTGGTGGCGACAGCGGATGACCTGGCCCTGGCCCATGCACTGCGCTCGCCCGCCCTGGGGGCGGACGACGAGGACCTGCTCCATCTGGCCGGGCGCGGCGAGGCGAATTGGTGGCAGCGCCTGCAGGCGAGCGCGGGAGATGGCACGGCCTCGGCGGTCCTGGCGCGTGCTGCGCGTCTGCTGGCCGGCTGGCGCGATGCGGCCGCGTACTTGCCCGTGCACGATCTGCTCGACCGCATATACCATGAAGGCGACCTTGTTGCGTGTTATTACGCTGCTGCGCCGGCGGCACTCTGGCCGGGGGTGGCAGCCAACCTCGAGGCCTTCATGGCGCTGGCGCTGCGTCTCGATGCCGGACGCTACCCGAGCCTGCCGCGCTTCCTCGACGAACTGGCGCGGTTGGGCGAGGCGGGGGATGAGGAGGCGCCGGACGAGGGCACGATCCATGCAGCGGATGCCGGCGATCGTGTGCGCATCCTGACCATTCATGGCGCCAAGGGGCTGGAAGCGCCGATCGTCTGGCTGATCGACGCACACAATACGTACCAGCCGCCCGAGGCCTGGTCGCTGCTGCTCGACTGGCCGCCGGAATCGACGCGACCGGCGCACCTGTCCGTGCTTGGGCGCAAGGACGAATGCGGCGCCCGACGGGCAGCGCTGATCGAGGCCGAGGCGGCCTTTGCCGCGCGCGAAGAACTCAACCTCCTGTATGTGGCGATGACGCGGGCGCGCCAGTGCTTCTTTGCCAGCGGCATCGCCTCGGAACGGGGCAGCACGAAGACCAGTTTCTGGGAGCGCATCGAGGCGGCGCTTGCCTCGCTCGGAAGTGGCGGAGGCATCCATGGAGAGCCGCCGGCGCAGGCGGAAGCGCCGTCGCCGAGCGTGCTGGCGCCATCGGTTGCATTGCCGCCGCCGCTGGCTTTTCCACCTGCAGGGCGGAGGCGGGATGCCGCCAGCCCCGGCATGACTTACGGCACTCGGCTGCACGCGGCCCTTGACTGGCTCAGTTCGGGGGGCGATGACGGCCGGCCGCCGCAGGGCATCCCTGCGGCGGACTGGCCGGTGTTTCGCACGGCGGCCCGGGCCATCCTCGATGCCCCCCGGCTGAAGCCGTTCTTCGATCCGGCCGCCTACCGGCGGGCGCTCAACGAGGTCGAATTTGCGCTGCCGGATGGCAGCGTGGGGCGGATCGACCGGCTGGTCGAGATGCCGGACGGCTTCTGGGTGCTGGACTACAAGAGCGGACGACCCGCGGCCGCTTTGCTGGAGGCCTACCGCGCGCAGATGGAAGTCTACCGGACTGCAGTCGGCGCACTCTTCCCCGGCCGGCCGGTACGTAGCTGGCTGGTTTTCGGCGAAGGCGAGTTCATGGAAATTTAGAGCAAATGCTCTTTCGCGGCCGGGCGCAATCGACTAAGATGAAAATTGTATAACGCCATAAAAAACCAAGAGGACAGCATGCAAGTCAGCGAAATTCTTGCGGTAAAGGGCCAGGCCCTGTTTACGATCGCGCCAAACAAGACGCTGGCCGATGCGGTGGCGATCATGACCGGACAGGATGTTGGTTCCCTGGTCGTTTTCGACGCGGGGCGGATGGTCGGCATGCTGACCTTCCGCGAGGTGCTCAAGGCGGTGCAGCAGGGCGGCGCGGCGTGGGGCGGCATGGCCATTTCCGGCGTGATGGTGAGGGACCCTGTGGTTGCCGGTCCGGAGATGGAAGTCGACGACCTGCGCCGCCTGATGATCGAGCACCACATGCGCTACCTGCCGGTGATGGATGGCGGCACGCTGATGGGCGTCATTTCATTTCACGACGTGGCCCGGGCGGTGCTCGAGGAGCAGAGCTTCGAGAATCGCATGCTCAAGGCTTACATCCGCGACTGGCCCGCCGAGGCCGGCGGCAGCTGATATTCCAGATGTTTTTGCCTGCGCGCCGGCGGCGCGCAGGGTTGTCTTGTTGCCTGTCAGATAAACCGATACCAAGCTTCAGGAGGGGAAATGGAGAAAGCCTGGCTCAAGAGCTATCCTGCCGGCGTGCCGGCGGAAATCGACGTCAATGAATTCAAGTCGATCGGCCAGTTGTTCGACCGCAGCGTGCGCAACTTCCGCGACCGCATCGCCTACACCAACATGGGCAAGTCGATCACCTATGGCGAGTTGGACGGCCATACGCGCGATTTTGCCGCCTATCTGCAGTCGCTCGGCCTGCCCAAGGGCGCGCGCGTCGCCGTGATGATGCCCAACCTGCTGCAGGACCCGGTGAGCATCTACGGCATCCTGCGCGGCGGCTACACGGTGGTGAACTGCAACCCTCTCTACACGGCGCGCGAGTTGGAGCACCAGCTGAAGGATTCCGGCGCCGAAGCGATCGTCATCGTCGAGAACTTCGCTAGCGTGCTGCAGGAATGCATCGCCAGGACGCCCGTGAAGCACGTCATTGTCACCAGCCTGGGCGACATGCTCGGCTTCCCCAAGGGCGCCATCGTCAACTTCGTCGTCAAGCACGTCAAGAAGATGGTGCCGGCCTGGAGCCTGCCGGGGTCGGTACGCTTCAACGACATCCTGGCGCGGGGGGCACGACTCGACTTCAAGGAGGTCGAGGTCGGCCACGAGGACATCGCCTTTCTTCAGTACACCGGCGGCACTACCGGGGTCTCCAAAGGCGCGATGCTGACCCACCGCAACATCATCGCCAACCTGCAGCAGGCGCATGCCTGGCTGAAACCCTTCCTGCCCGAGAACGGCACCATCGTCACGGCGCTGCCGCTGTACCACATCTTCGCACTCACAGCTAACTGCCTGACCTTCTTCAAGATCGGCTGGAGCAACCTGCTCATCACCAACCCGCGCGACATTCCGGGCTTCGTCAAGGAGCTGTCCAAGCACCCCTTCGAGGCCATCACCGGCGTAAATACCCTGTTCAACGCCCTGCTCAACGACCCGGATTTCGCCAAGCTCGATTTCTCCAAGCTGAGCATCACCCTCGGTGGCGGCATGGCCGTGCAGAAGGCGGTGGCGGATAAATGGAAGCAGGTCACCGGGGTGCCGTTGATCGAGGCTTATGGCCTGACTGAAACCTCGCCGGCGGCGACGATCAATCCGCTCGACTTGAAGGAATACAACGGCGCCATCGGCCTGCCGGTATCCTCTACCGTCGTGGCCATCCGCGACGACGCCGGCAACGATCTGCCGATCGGCGAGGCCGGCGAAATCTGCGTGTTCGGCCCCCAGGTGATGCGCGGCTACTACAATCGCCCCGAGGAAACGGCCAAGGTCATCATGCCGGACGGCTTCCTGCGCACGGGAGACGTTGGCGTGATGGACGAGAAGGGCTTCGTGCGCATCGTCGATCGCAAAAAGGACATGATCCTGGTCTCCGGCTTCAACGTCTATCCGAACGAGATCGAGGCGGTTGTCGCCATGCACCCGGGCGTGCTGGAGGTGGCGGCGGTGGGCGTGCCGGACGAGAAGTCTGGCGAGGCAGTGAAGATCTTCATCGTCAAGAAGGATCCGGCCCTCAGCGCGGAGGCGGTGATCGCCCACTGCAAGGAGAACCTCACCGGCTACAAAGTACCCAAATTGGTCGAGTTCCGCGCCGAGCTGCCGAAGACCAACGTCGGCAAGATCCTGCGCCGGGCACTGCGCGACGAGACGGCGGCCAAATAGTCAAGGGGCTGCATGGAAAAAAGGCCGCGTGCAGCGGCCTTTTTCATTTCCGCCCGCCTTTGGCGCCCCCTTTGTCCCAGGCATAGCGCTGCGTGCGCTGCCACCGCGTTGCCGGCTGGACGGCGGAATTCGGCACAGGCTGATCGGTTGCGGGTTTCTTGGGGCCTTTGGCGCCGTGCCGTCGGGACTGACTTTTGCTCATGGCTACCGGGGAAGCGAATGATGTCCCTATGATAAACTCACGGCTGAATTCACTCCAGCCAGTCCCATGTCCGGCAACACCCTCGGCACACTGTTCTGCGTCACTTCCTTTGGCGAGTCGCACGGCCCGGCGATCGGCTGCGTCGTCGACGGCTGTCCGCCGGGACTGGCGTTGTGCGAGGCGGACATCCAGGTCGAACTGGACCGGCGCAAGCCCGGCACCTCGCGCCACGTCACGCAGCGGCGCGAATCCGACACCGTCGAGATCCTCTCCGGGGTTTTCGAGGGACGTACCACCGGCACGCCGATTGGGCTGCTCATCCGCAACGAGGACCAGCGCAGCAAGGACTACGGCAACATTGCCGAGACCTTCCGCCCGGGGCACGCCGACTACACCTACTGGCAGAAGTACGGCATCCGCGACTATCGCGGCGGCGGTCGCGCCTCGGCGCGCGAGACGGCGGTGCGCGTGGCGGCCGGCGCCATCGCCCGCAAATGGCTGCGCGAGCGCTACGGCATCGTCGTGCGCGGCTGTCTGTCGCAGCTAGGGCCGATCGAGATCCCATTCAAGTCATGGGAGGGCGTGTACGCCAACCCCTTCTTCGTCGCCGATCCGGACAGCGTGGCGAGGCTGGAAGACCACATGGACCAGTTGCGCAAGTCGGGCGATTCGGTCGGCGGCCAGGTCACCGTGGTGGCCGAGGGCGTGCCGGTCGGCTGGGGCGAGCCGGTGTACGACCGGCTGGACGCAGACATCGCCTACGCCATGATGGGCATCAACGCCGTGAAGGGCGTCGAGATCGGCGCCGGCTTCGCCAGCGTGGCGCAGAAAGGCACTGAACACTCCGACGAAATGACGCCTGAGGGCTACCTGTCGAACAACGCCGGCGGCACGCTGGGCGGCATCTCGAGCGGCCAGGATGTCGTGGTGCATATCGCCGTGAAGCCAACCTCCAGCATCCGCCTGCCGCGCCGGTCGATCGACAAGCAGGGCCGGCCGGTGACGGTGGAAACCCATGGCCGCCACGACCCCTGCGTTGCCATCCGCGCCACCCCGGTAGCCGAAGCCATGCTGGCGCTGGTCCTGATGGACCATGCCCTGCGCCATCGCGCCCAATGCGGTGACGTCAGCTGCACGACGCCGAAGATTGCCGCGCGCGCACCGAAAACGGCGGGTCCGATCGGTACCGCCGTGGAAAATCCCGAACCGGACGAGGCCTGAGCGCCACGGCTGGTGATTTCCATTTCAATCAAGGAAAGCATCATGGAATTGCAACAGCACGACCTGCACCACGAATTCCCCGAATACAAGGACGCCATCCACCAGTTGAAGACCGGCAATCACCACTTTGCCAAGCTCTTCGACGAGTACCACCGCGTGAACAAGGATATCCGGCGCATCGAGGAGAACGAGGAGCCGGTGATGGATGAGGCTCTGGAGGACATGAAGAAGGAACGCCTCAGGCTGAAAGACGAGCTGCACACCATGCTGCGCACCTACAAGGCATAAGACGGCGACCCGGGGGCGCTGTGCGCCCCCGTCCGCATTTCCGCCTGATGGTTCCCTACTGGCGCCTGTCGGCGTACTACTTCTTCTACTTCGCCTTCATCGGCGCCTTTTCCCCCTACTTCACGATCTACCTCAAGTCCCTGGAGTTCTCGGCCTGGGACATCGGCGTGCTGATGTCGCTGATGCAGGTCATGCGTCTGCTGGCGCCGAACCTGTGGGGTTGGCTGGCAGACCGGTGCGGCGCCAAGACGCCGATCGTGCGTGGCGCGGCGTTGATGAGCCTCTTCGGCTTTTCCTGCTTCTTCTTCACGCACAGCTTTGCCGGGTTCTTTATCGGCATGGCGCTGCTGGCCTTCTTCTGGAGCGCTTCGCTGCCGCTGGTCGAGGCACTGACCTTCACGCACCTCGGCGCGCAGGCCAGCCGCTACGGCGCGATCCGCCTCTGGGGGTCGGTCGGCTTCATCGCCGCGGTGCTGGGGCTGGGTTGGCTGCTCGACCGCCTGCCGCTTTCGGCGACCTTGTGGGTTTCGGCGGGGATCCTCGGCGGCATTCTCGCCTGCGCCCTGGTGCTGCCGGAGAAGCGGGAAGAAAGACATGAGACCGATCGCCTGCCGATCGGCGACATCCTGCGCAGAAGGGAAGTGAAAGCACTGTTTGCCGCCTGTTTCTTCATGGCGGCGGCGCATGGCGCGCTGTACGTGTTCTACTCGATCTACCTCGTCAGCCGTGGTTACAGCACGACCATGGTCGGTATTCTGTGGACGCTGGGGGTGTTGGCTGAAATCGGCGTCTTCCTGTACCTCCCCCGCCTGCTGCATGTTTTCTCGCTGCGCACCATCCTGCTGTTCAGTTTTGCCTGCGCGTTCGTCCGCTTTCTCCTGATCGGCTGGGGCGTCGAATGGCTGGCGGCCGTCCTGATCGCGCAGTTGCTGCATGCGGCGACGTTCGGCGCCTATCACGCGGCGGCGGTCGCCGCAGTGAATCGCTGGTTTGCCGGCCGCCACCAGGCGCGCGGGCAGGCGCTCTACGGCAGCGTGTCTTTCGGTGCCGGCGGTATGCTGGGAGGGCTGCTCAGCGGTTTGGTCTGGGATGTGGCGGGTGCCGAGTTGACGTATACGATGAGTTCCGCCTTCGCCTTGGCCGGCATGATTATCCTCTGGCGCGGCTGGCGGCCTGCCTAGCGCGGGCTACTCTCTCCGATCGTTCTTGCCGTCTCCGGCGGAGGAAGGAGGCGTTGCGTCTTCTCCCCGCTGCTGTGCTTTCTCGAACTGATCCCAGGAATCCTCCGCGACATGATATTCGGGATTGGCCTTGGCTTGGCGGATGCCCTGGGCGACGTATTCGTCCTCCCGTGTAGCGGGTTTGATGTCGGCCGTATCCTGGGGGGATGAGGTGCCAATGGGCAGGGGGAAGCGCCAGAAAACGCGGTCGACCTGAAGGCCGAGCGCCTTTTCGACATGGCTGATGAGGGAGGCTTCGACGATGTGGGAATAACGAAAGCGCTTGAGGGGCTCGGATTCGACCAGGACCAGGAAGCTGCCTTGTACTGGTTGGCACTGCGCGCCAACCTGGGCGCCGCTGCGTGCGAAATAATCCCTTACGGCTGCAGCAATGCGTTCGGCGTCGGCAGCAGCCATGCGTTGCTTGCGCTGCGCCGTGAATGTATAGAACCAAGCGCCGGCTGCAACCAGGACTACCAATCCGATAGCGAGAATTGTCGTATTCATAAAACACCCCCGAGCCTGCTGCGGTGCGGCAAGGCTGGCCCGATTTCGATATAATTCAAAAGCTTTCCGTAAGAATCATACTATGCCGCAAATGCTTTATGACATGACGACGTTGGTTCGTCGTGCTTTACATGGCGTGGCATCGAGCGCAGGTGCTTGAAATTACTCAAAGCGGGGATGTGATCATGAAACGACTGAATGTGTTATTGGCCTTTATCGCAATGCTCACGCTGGCAGCCTGCAATACCGTCCAAGGCGTGGGCAAGGATATCCAGGCGGGAGGCAAGGCCGTCGAAAAGGTTGCCAAGTAAGTCAAGGGGCTCCTGCGGCAAGGCCGTCATGGCGACGCTGTGCAGCAGTGGTTTCCGGATAGGAAAGGAATCGAATGAAAGTTTGTGTATTGCCGGGCGACGGCATCGGCCCCGAAATCGTCGGACAGGCCGTGCGTGTCCTCGAAGCGCTGCGCCAGGACGGCATCAAGCTGGAGATGGAAACGGCCCTGCTGGGCGGCTGTGCGGTGGATGCGGCGGGCGACCCCTATCCCGAGGCGACCCGCAAGCTGGCGCGCGAGGCGGATGCGGTGCTGCTCGGCGCCGTCGGCGGCCCGCAATACGACACCCTGCCGCGCGAGCAGCGTCCTGAGCGGGGGCTGCTCGGCATCCGCAAGGATCTCGGCCTCTTCGCCAACCTGCGGCCGGCGGTGCTTTATCCGGAACTGGCCAACGCTTCCAGCCTCAAGCCCGAGGTGGTGGCGGGGCTGGACATCCTCATCGTGCGCGAGTTGACCGGCGACATCTACTTCGGCGAGCCGCGCGGCATCGAGACGCGCAACGGCGAGAAAGTCGGCTTCAACACCATGATCTACTCCGAGAGCGAGATCCGCCGCATCGCACGCGTCTCCTTCGAGGCGGCGAGGAAGCGCAATCGGAAGCTCTGTTCGGTGGACAAGATGAACGTGCTGGAGTGCACCCAGCTGTGGCGCGACGTGGTGACCGACGAGGCGAAGAACTACCCGGACGTCGAGTTGTCGCATATGCTGGTCGACAACGCCGCCATGCAGCTGGTGCGCAACCCGAAGCAGTTCGACGTCATGGTGACCGGCAACATGTTCGGCGATATCCTGTCCGACGAGGCCTCGATGCTGACCGGCTCCATCGGCATGCTGCCCTCGGCCTCGCTCGACGAGAAGGGCAAGGGCCTCTACGAGCCGATCCACGGCTCGGCGCCGGACATCGCCGGCAAGGGCGTGGCCAATCCGCTGGCGACCATCCTGTCGACGGCCATGATGCTGCGCTACACCTTCGGCCAGGAAGCCGCCGCCGCATGCATCGAGGGTGCAGTGAAGAAGGTGCTGCAGCAGGGCCTGCGCACTGGCGACATCTTCGAGGCGGGCATGAAGAAGGTGGGCACTCGGGAAATGGGCGACGCGGTGATCGCGGCGCTATAGGCGACAACAACGTTATCTAGGCAGGATTTTCAAATGAAACGAGTGGGTCTGGTGGGCTGGCGCGGCATGGTCGGCTCTGTGCTGATGCAGCGCATGATGGAAGAGCGGGATTTCGACCTGATCGATCCGATTTTCTTCACGACCTCGCAGGTGGGTGGCAAGGGCCCGGCCATCGGCCGAGACGTGCCGGCTCTGCAGGACGCCCGCAACGTCGATGCACTGAAGGCGATGGATGCCATCATCTCCTGCCAGGGTGGCGACTACACAGGCGAAGTCTTCCCGAAGCTGCGCGCCGCCGGCTGGACCGGCCACTGGATCGACGCAGCCTCGTCGCTGCGCATGAAGGACGACGCCGTCATCATCCTCGATCCGGTCAACCTCGACGTCATCAAGAACGCCCTGGCGCGCGGCGGCCGCAACTGGATCGGCGGCAACTGCACCGTCAGCCTGATGCTGATGGCGGTCGGCGCGCTCTATCAACGCGACCTGGTCGAGTGGATGAGCGCCATGACCTATCAGGCGGCCTCCGGCGCCGGCGCACAGAACATGCGCGAGTTACTGACGCAGATGGGCGAAGTGCACCGTGTGGCGAAGGGGCTGCTCGACGATCCCGCATCGGCCATTCTCGACATCGACCGCGAGGTGGCGGGCATCCTGCGCCAGGAAAACTTTCCAACCTCGAATTTCGGCGTGCCGCTGGCCGGCAGCCTGATCCCCTGGATCGACAAGGAACTTGAGAACGGCCAGAGCCGGGAGGAGTGGAAGGGACAGGCCGAAACCAACAAGATCCTCGGCCGCGAGGCCAGCCCAGTGCCGATCGACGGCATTTGTGTCCGCGTCGGCGCCATGCGCTGCCACAGCCAGGCGCTCACCCTCAAGCTGAAAAAGGATGTGCCGCTCGACGAGATCGAGGGCATGATCGCCGAGTCGAACGGCTGGGTGAAAGTAGTGCCGAACCACCGCGATGTCACCATCCGGGAGTTGACGCCGACCGCCGTGACCGGCACGCTGACGGTTCCGGTGGGGCGCCTGCGCAAGCTCAATATGGGGCCGCACTACCTGGGGGCATTCACCTGTGGGGACCAGTTGTTGTGGGGCGCGGCCGAACCGTTGCGGCGCATGCTGCGGATATTGCTCGAAGCCTAGGTCAGTCGCACCGAGGCCGGACTCGCTCAACGGCCTTTTCAAAATAACATCAATAGGATGGCAGGCCCGTCACGACAGGCCTTTGCCAACAAAAACCGGTTGATTTCCCGCCGGATTTGGCCAGAATGTGATGAGGAAGTTTAGCTTGCATAGCTAAGCTCATGATGTTATGTTACTTGTTCGGAAACTCTCCGCGAGGGGGACGCGGTGCATAAAAAAATCCTGAGACTCTCATTCAAGGCATCCATATTGGCGACGGCTCTGGCCGTACTGCCGATGGGTGCGAACGCTGCCGGGCTGGGCCGGATCACAGTGCTCTCCGCATTGGGGCAACCTCTGCGTGCCGAGGTCGAGCTGACGGCATCCCGCGAGGAGCTTTCCTCACTGTCGGCACGCCTTGCTTCGCATGATGCGTTCAAGCAGGCGGGCATCGAATTCGTTCCCGCCCTGTCCAGCATCAAGCTGGTGATCGATAAACGTACGGCGGGGAAGCCGGTGATCCGGATGACGACGGATCGCCCGATCAATGAGCCATTTCTCGACCTGCTGATCGAATTGAACTGGACCGCCGGTCGTCTGGTGCGTGAGTACACCTTCCTGCTGGATCCGGCGCCTGATGTCCTGGCCCGCAAGCCGGTCGCCTCTCCTGCGGCGAAGAGCGATGCCACTTCCATTGCGCAGCCTTCCCCGGTTGCCTCCCCCAAACAGCCTGAGCTGCGCGCAGACGACAAACCGCGGACGGAGAAACCCGGCGAAGCTCAGGGTCGCGAAGTACAGAAGGGCGAATACCTGCGCAAGATAGCCGCGGAAACCCAATACGATGGCGTCAGCCTCGACCAGATGCTGGTCGCCATCTTCCGCAGCAACAAGGATGCCTTCATTGACAACAACATGCACCGCTTGAAGGCGGGCAAGATCCTGAACATTCCCGATCGGGAAGCCGTTGCGGCGGTCGAGGGCCGAGACGCCCGGAAAACCATCTCGGCGCATACCGCCGACTTCAATGCCTATCGCCAGAAATTGGCCTCGGCAGTCGCCGGTGCGGAGGCGCCGAAAGAGGATGCAGCCAAACAGGTCGCCACTGGCAAGATTGGCGCGAAGGTCGAGGACAAGGCTCCGGCCCAGACTGAAGCGAAGGATCAGTTGAAGGTCTCCAAGGCGGAATCCGCCAAGGATGCCCGCTTGGCGCAAGGCAAGATTGCGGCACTGGAAGAAGACTTGGCAGCCAAGGATCGGGCGCTCAAGGAGGCGCAGTCGCGCCAAGTCGAGTTGGAAAAGAATCTGAAGGATCTGGAGAAACTCGTCGAGTTGAAGAACCAGAACCTGGCCGAGTTGCAGAAGCAGGCTGCCGCGAAGGCGGCCCCAGTACCTGCCGCCCCGGTCAAGGCCCCGGAACCCGTACCTGCTGCGGCCCCCGTCCCGGCTGCTGCGGAGAAACCGGCTGAACCGGCGAAACCGGTCGAAGCCGCTCTTCCGGTCAAGCCGGCCGAGGGCGACAAGCCTACGGAAACTGCCAAGCCGGCTGAAGTGGCGAAACCGGCCGAGACGGCCAAACCCGCGGAGGCGCCGAAACCGGCACCCAAGAAGGCCCCGCCGCCCCCGCCGCCGCCACCCGAGCCGGATTTTATCGACGAAGTGATGGGAAATCCGGCCATTCTGGGCGGTGGCGTGCTGGTGCTGGGCCTGCTGGGTTTCGTTGCCTATCGCCAGCGGCAGAAAAAAAAACAACATGAAGACGGCGAAGCACCGCCGACAACGACAGCCAACCTGACGGCCAACTCCGTCTTCGGAGCTACCGGCGGTCAGAGCGTTGATACCACCGGCAGTTCGATGGCGACGGATTTCAGCCAGGCTTCCATCAGTGCCATCGATGCGGACGAGGGGGTTGATCCGGTGGCCGAGGCCGATGTGTACATGGCCTACGGTCGCGACGCGCAGGCCGAGGAGATCCTGCTTGACGCGCTGAAGACGGACCCGACGCGTACGGCGATCCATGTCAAGCTGCTGGAAATCTACGCCGGACGCAAGAACAACAAGCAGTTCGAAACCCTGGCGAGCGACCTGTATGCGCAGACGGGCGGCGTCGGCGGCGATTGGGAAAAAGCCGCCGCGATGGGCTTGAAGCTCGACCCGGCCAATCCGCTATTTGGCGGGGCCACCGGAGACAAGAAGTCCGTCAATACCGATACGACTATCATCGTGCCGGCCGGCGAAACCAAGCAAATGCGCGATACCTGGACCATGCCCGGCGAATTGAGCCAGATTTCCGAGGCGGTGGAAAAGGGAGGTGCTGCAACGGTGATCCTGGAAAAACCGGTCGAGGCGTCGCTCGAGGCGCCTGCGGCAGCGGCGGCACCCGCGCTGGATTTCGATCTCGATATAGGTACGCCTGCAGCTGCCCCGACCGCTCCAGCGCCGGCGCCAGCCGCCGCCCCCGCAGCTGCGGGGGCGACCGGTCTGGACTTCGATCTTGGCCTGGATTTCAAGCCGGCGGAGAGCAAGCCGGCTGCTGCCGAGTACAACCCCGAAGCGACCATGATCATGGATGTGGCAAAGGCATCGAAGCCGCCTGCCGCCGATCTGGCGCTCGACATCAAGCTAGACGAGCCTGCTGCGGCGCCGGCGGCCGACGAAGGTCTGCATTTCGATCTGGATCTGGGTGAACCGGCTGCGCCGGCGACTCCGGCTTCCCAACCGATCGATCTCGAAAAGACCCTTGCTGGCGGGAATGCCCTCGACTTCGATTTCAACATTGGCGCACCGGTTGCTCCGCAGACTGCGCCGCAGGCCGCGCCTGATATCGACCTTGGTTCCATCAGCCTCGACCTTGGAGAGCCGGCGTCTCCCGCCGCCGAGCCTGTCGCGGGAGACGAAGTGACGACCAAGCTCGAACTGGCCAAGGCTTATGAAGAGATGGGCGACAAGGAAGGCGCACGCGAACTGCTGACGGAAGTCGCCAAGGAGGGCAACGCAGAGCAGCAGGCCAAGGCACAGAGCATGCTCGCCAAACTGGGCTGAACCGCCTGACGGAGGGCGCAATGCCCTCCGTCGTTTTCCCCCTCCGTTCTCGATGCTGCATCCAACCGTCCGTCTCATCGTTTGGGGCGTGATGACCGTACTCGTCCAATGGTTGCCGCTGGGCGGGCTGTTGCTGGCTTGCGTCCTCGCCCTTGGGACGAGTGCCTGGCTTTCGCCACGGCGGCTGGGGTTGCTGGTCAAGCGCACCCGCTGGCTGATCGTCTCGCTGGTGCTGCTCTTCGCCCTGGCTACACCAGGGGCCTATCTGCTGCCTTCACTGGGCAGCCTCGGTCCGACGGACGAGGGAATGCGTCTTGGCTTCGAGCATCTGCTGCGGCTGGTCTTCGTGCTGGCGAGTCTGGCCGTGCTGCTGCAAGTCACCGGGCTGGAAGGCCTGGTGACGGGCCTGCATGGCCTGATATGGCCCTTGACCTGGCTGGGACTCGACCGCGGCCGTGTGGCGCTGCGCCTGATGCTGGTGATGCATTATGTCGAGCAGTCTCCGCCGGGCAGGCAGTGGCGCGAGTGGTTGCAGGGCGAAGTCGCCTCCGGCGAGCCGATGCGGCTGCGCCTGCAGGCCGTGCCCCTGCGCGCCGTCGATTTCGCCGTGCTGGCGGGACTGACTTTTGCCGTGGCTGTATTCATCGGAGCTGCATCTTGAGAATTGCCCTCGGGCTGGAGTACGACGGTGCTGCCTTTGCCGGCTGGCAGACCCAGCCGCAGGGCAACACCGTCCAGGACGCGCTGGAACGGGCGCTGGCGGAAATCGCCGGTGCACCGGTGCGCGCGACCTGCGCCGGCCGCACCGACGCCGGCGTGCATGCGACCGCCCAGGTGGCGCACTTCGACGCGCCTGCCGCCCGGCCGGAGAACGCCTGGGTGCGCGGGGTGAATGCCCACCTGCCGGACAGCGTCGCCGTGCGCTGGGCGCGCGAAGTGCCGGACGATTTCCATGCGCGCTTTTCCGCGCGCTCGCGCAGCTACCGCTACGTGCTGGTCAACCATGCCGTGCGCCCCGCCCTCCTGCATGACCGGGTCGGCTGGTTCCACCTGCCGCTCGACCTCGAGGCCATGCGGGCCGGCGCCGCGCTGCTTCTGGGCGAGCAGGATTTCTCCGCCTTCCGCGCCGCCGAATGCCAGGCCAAGACGCCGGTGAAGACGCTGCACCAGGCGGAGCTGCGGCGCGAGGGCGACTGCATCGTCTTCGATTTCCGCGCCAGCGCCTTCCTGCACCACATGGTGCGCAACATGGTCGGCGCCCTCGTCTATGTCGGCAAGGGCGCGCATGCGCCGGAATGGATCGCCGAGCTGATCGTCAGCCGCGACCGCAGCCTGGCGGCGCCGACCTTTTCCCCGCATGGCCTGTATCTGTCCGGCGTCGAGTACGAGGCGCGCTGGCAGTTGCCCATGAATGGCCGTATCATCGCGCCTTTCCCTCCGTCGGCCTTCTAGCTTGAACCGAACCCGCATCAAGATCTGCGGCATCACCCGGCCCGAGGATGCCCGCACGGCGGTCGAATTGGGCGCCGACGCGCTCGGCCTGGTCTTCTATGCGCCCAGCCCGCGCTGCGTGAGCGTCGAACAGGCTTGGGAGATCGCCCGCGTCGTGCCGCCCTTCGTCACTCTGGTCGGCCTGTTCGTGAACGAGACCAAGCTCACGGTGCGGCGCGTCATGGAGGCGGTGCCGATCCAGCTGCTGCAGTTCCACGGCGACGAGGAGGAGTCCTTCTGCCGTTCCTTCCATGCCCCGTACATAAAGGCGGCGCGGGTAAGGCCGGGCCTCGATTTGGTAAAATACGCTGAGTCCTATCCTTCCGCCCAGGGGCTGCTGCTCGACGCCTATGTCGAGGGCTACGGCGGCGGCGGCAAGGCCTTCGACTGGTCGCTGATCCCGCCGCGCCTGCCTCTGCCGCTGATCCTGTCGGGCGGCCTGGATGCCGGCAATGTGGCCGAGGCAGTGCATGCCGTGCGGCCGTGGGCGGTGGATGTCAGCAGCGGGGTGGAAGCCGCCAAGGGAATCAAGGACGCGGAGAAGGTCGCCGCGTTCATAGCCGGAGTACGAGATGGGGATGTACGACTTACCTGATGCGCGCGGCCATTTCGGCCCCTATGGCGGCACCTTCGTCGCCGAGACGCTGATCGAGGCGCTCGACGAACTCAAGCGTGCCTATGCTGCCGCCAAGGCCGATCCTGCCTTCAAGGCCGAGTTCGAGTACGAGCTCAAGCACTACGTTGGCCGCCCCAGCCCGATCTATCACGCGAAACGCTGGTCGGAGCTGCTCGGTGGGGCGCAGATCTATCTCAAGCGCGAGGATCTCAACCACACCGGCGCGCACAAGGTGAACAACTGCATCGGCCAGGCCATGCTGGCGCGCCGCATGGGCAAGCCGCGCGTCATCGCCGAGACCGGCGCGGGGCAGCACGGCGTGGCAACAGCTACCGTCGCAGCGCGCTACGGCATGGAGTGCGTGGTCTACATGGGCTCGGAGGATGTCAAGCGCCAGGCCGCCAACGTCTATCGCATGAAGCTGCTCGGCGCCAGCGTGGTGCCGGTGGAGTCCGGCTCGAAGACGCTGAAGGATGCGCTGAACGAGGCGATGCGCGACTGGGTGACCAACGTCGGCAACACCTTCTACATCATCGGCACGGTGGCCGGTCCGCATCCCTATCCGATGATGGTGCGGGATTTCCAGTCGGTGATCGGCGAGGAGTGTCGCGTGCAGATGCCGGAACTGGCGGGACGCCAGCCGGATGTCGTGATTGCCTGCGTCGGCGGCGGCTCCAACGCCATGGGCATCTTCTACGATTACATTCCCGACGAATCCGTGAAGCTGGTCGGCGTCGAGGCGGCCGGCTACGGACTCGCCACCGGCCACCACTCGGCCTCCCTCATCGCCGGCAGGCCCGGCGTGCTGCACGGCAACCGGACCTACCTGCTGCAGGACGAGAACGGCCAGATCATCGAGACGCACTCGATTTCCGCCGGCCTCGACTATCCCGGCGTCGGCCCGGAGCACGCCTGGCTGAAGGACAGCCATCGCGCCGAGTATGTCGCCGTGACCGACGACGAGGCGCTGGCCGCCTTCCATGCCCTGTGCCGCTACGAGGGCATCATCCCGGCGCTGGAGTCCTCGCATGCGCTTGCCTACGCCGCCAAGCTGGCGCCGACGCTGCCGAAGGACAAGCTCCTGCTGGTGAACCTCTCCGGCCGCGGCGACAAGGATATGCATACCGTGGCGGAAAAATCCGGGATCAAATTCTAGAACCTATCTCACATTCCCCCATGGATCGCGTTTCCACGAAAACCGCTCAGCTGCTAGGCGCACGACGCCGCCAATGGTTACTCCATTGGCAAGGAGTGCAACGCTGCAGATGGGCGGTTTTCGTGGAAACCCGGAGGGGCGTGGCCATCCGGGCGGTCTGCGTCGTTGCAGCGGCTCGTCGTGGAATGACCACTGCCTTCGCCGCTGCGCCTAGCAGCCCATCCCGGATGGCCGCGCCGCGACCATGCGGGAATATGAGATAGGTTCTATGTCGCGCATCAAGAAAACCTTCGAGCAACTTGCCGCTCAGGGACGCAAGGCCCTCATTCCATTCATCACCGCCGGCGATCCCGATCCCGCCCTGACACTGCCGCTGATGCGCGCGCTGGTGGCCGGCGGCGCCGACATCATTGAACTGGGCGTGCCGTTCTCCGACCCGATGGCCGACGGCCCGACCATCCAGCGCGCCTCGGAGCGGGCACTCAAGCACGGCGTCTCGCTGCGCCAGGTGCTGGCCATCGTGCGCGAGTTCCGCGCCGGGGATGCCAATACGCCGGTGGTGCTGATGGGCTATGCCAACCCGATCGAGGCAATGGGGACGGGCGCCTTTGCCGCCGAGGCGAAGCAGGCCGGCGTGGATGGCGTGCTGGTGGTCGACTACCCGCCCGAGGAATGTGTCGACTTCGCGGCGAAGCTCAAGGCGGTTGGCATCGATCCGGTCTTCCTGCTGGCGCCGACGTCGACCGATGCACGTTTCGGCCAGGTGGCCGAGGTCGGCAGCGGCTACATCTACTATGTTTCGCTGAAGGGTGTCACCGGCGCCGGGCACCTCGACCTCGACGAGGTGGCGAGGCGCATCCCGGCCATTCGCCAGAAGGTCGGCATGCCGGTCGGCGTCGGCTTCGGCATCCGCGATGCCGAGAGCGCGCGGCGCATCGCCGCCGTGGCCGATGCAGTGGTGATCGGCAGCCGCATCATCGAGGAGATCGAGAAAAGCCCGCGCGAGCAGGCCGCCGCCAACGTGACGGTTTTCCTGCGTGGCATCCGCAACGCCCTCGACGAACTGGCCGTTTCCAAGGAGGCGTCATGAGCTGGTTGCAGAAGCTGCTTCCGCCGAAGATCAAGCGCGCCGAGGGCGCCAAGAAGTCGATTCCCGAGGGACTCTGGTGCAAGTGCCCGAGCTGCGAGGCGACGCTGTACAGCTCGGACCTGGAGAAGAACCTCAACGTCTGTCCGAAGTGCGGCCATCATCACCGCCTTGGCGCGCGCGCTCGTCTCGACATGCTGCTCGACGCCGAAGGCCGCTTCGAGATCGGCGCCGAGGTGCTGCCGGTCGATCCGCTCAAGTTCAAGGACAGCAAGCGCTATCCGGAGCGGCTCAACGCCGCGGTGGACGAGACGGAAGAGGGTGATGCGCTGGTGGTGATGCAGGGCGCGGTGAAGACCCTGCCGGTGGTGATCGCCGCCTTCGAATTCGACTTCATGGGCGGTTCGATGGGCTCGGTGGTCGGCGAGCGCTTCGTGCGCGGCGTGCGCATCGCCGTCGAGCAGCAGATGCCCTTCGTCTGCATCACGGCCACTGGCGGCGCGCGCATGCAGGAGGGCCTGTTCTCCCTCATGCAGATGGCCAAGACCACGGCGGCCGTGACCCAGTTGTCGGCCAACCGCTTGCCCTTCATTTCCATCCTCACCGATCCGACCATGGGGGGGGTCTCTGCCAGCTTCGCCTTCGTCGGCGACGTGGTCATGGCCGAGCCGGGCGCGCTGATCGGCTTCGCCGGTCCGCGCGTCATCGAGCAGACAGTGCGCGAGAAACTGCCGGAGGGCTTCCAGCGTGCCGAATTCCTGCTCGAGAAAGGCGCCCTCGACATGATCGTCGACCGGCGCGAGATGCGCGACAAGCTGGCGTCGCTGTTGACCCTGCTGCAAAAAATTCCAGCGGTCTGATCCTGGCGCCCATTTCTCGCGATTCCCTCCAGGACTGGCTGGCCCATATCGAGCGGCTGCATGCCCAGCCGATCGCGCTGGGTCTGGATCGCGTCCTTGCCGTGAAGCGAGCGCTCGGTGCGGAACAGACAGTGCCTGTCATCACCGTCGGCGGTACCAACGGCAAGGGCTCTACTTGCGCGATGCTGGAGCGCATCCTGCTTTGCGCCGGCTATAGGGTCGGCCTGTATACGTCGCCGCACCTGCTCGATTACAACGAGCGGGTTCGCATCGATGGACGTCCGGTTTCGGATGAGGCGCTGTGCGCCTCCTTCGCCGACGTGGAGGCGGCGCGCGGCGAAATCCCGCTGACCTATTTCGAGTTCGGCACCCTGGCGGCCTGGCAGGCGTTTTCGGCCGCGGGCGTCGATGCCGTCGTCCTCGAGGTCGGCCTGGGCGGCCGACTCGATGCGGTGAACGCCTTCGATGCCGATTGTGCCATCGTCACGGCGGTCGACCTGGATCACATGGACTACCTCGGGAAGACGCGCGAGGCGATCGGCTTCGAAAAGGCAGGAATTTTCCGTTCCGGCCGGCCGGCTATCGTCGGCGATGCGCAGCCGCCGCAAAGCCTGCTCGACCACGCGCAGCACATTGGCGCCGAACTGCAGGTGCTGGGCCGGGATTTCGGCTATCTGGCCGAACAGGGGCAGTGGACTTTCTGGAGCCGCCGCGGTCGGCGCGGCGGGCTGGCCCATCCGGCCCTGCGCGGCGCCATCCAGCTGGCGAACGCCAGCACGGCGATCGTCGCGCTGGAGTCGCTGGCGGAGAGGCTACCGGTGTCGATGCAGGACATCCGCCGCGGCCTCATCGAGGTCGAGTTGCCCGGCCGCTTCCAGGTGCTGCCCGGCCGGCCGACCGTGGTGCTGGATGTCGGCCATAATCCGCAGGCGGCCGGCGTGCTGGCCGACAACCTCGCCAGCATGGCCTTCCACCCCGAGACCTGGGCTGTATTCGGCATGCTGGCCGACAAGGACATCGCCGGAGTGGTCGAGCGCGTCAAGGACCGTATCGACCACTGGCTCACGGCCAGCCTGCCGGGCCCGCGTGGCATGGGCGGCGAGGCGCTGGCCGGCATCCTGGCAAACCACGGCATTCGCGCCGATGCCTGTTTCGCTTCGCCCGCTGACGCCTATCTCGCAGCCAAGGAGCGGGCAGGGGAAAATGATAGAATTGTYGCCTTCGGTTCCTTCCTCACCGTGGCCGGTGTGCTGTACGCGATAGACGATGAGCGAAAACGACGCACAACTTGAGCTGAAGAAGCGCGCACGCCGCCGTCTGGTCGGCGCCGTTGCCTTGGCGGTACTGGCGGCGGTCGTGCTGCCGATGGTCATGGATCAGGCGCCCAAGCAGCAGCCAGTGCAGGATATCCAGATCCGCATTCCCGCTCAGGACGCCGGTGCTTTTACCTCCCGCATCCTGCCGGTCAAGCCGGGGGCTACCCCGACGCCCTTGCCCCCGGCTGCCGTCCCGGAAGCGAAGCCTGCCGAACCGGCCAAGCCTGAGCCGAAAGCCGACACCAAGGCTGGACAAAAGCCGGTCGCCAAGGCAGAAGTCAGTTCCGGCAATACGGCGAACAAGCCAGCCGAAGCCAGGCAGACGACAAAAAAACCCGATGAAGCCAAGGCCAAGCCGGCGCCTGCTGCGACGAGCGGCGAGCAATGGGTGGTTCAGCTTGGCGCCTACCGCGACCAGGCCAATGTGCGCAATTTGACGGCAAAGCTCAAGCAGCAGGGCTACAATTTTTATACGGAAGCGTTGCCTTCCCCGGACGGCAGCGACAGGACGCGCGTGCGGGCCGGTCCGTTCCCGAGCAAGGAAGCGGCTGAGACGGCGCGCGAGCGCATCAAGCGTATCGGCGTGGATGGCGTCGTCGCGCAGAAATAAGCGGCAGTGACGGTATTTGATTACGCGGTATTGGCGATTGTCGCCGCCTCGGTTCTGCTCGGCGCCTGGCGGGGGCTGGTGAGCGAAGTGCTCGCCTTGGCAGCCTGGGTGGCGGCACTACTGACGGCGCGTGAGCTGGCGCCCGGTATGGCGCCGGTCTTTAGCGACTGGCTGAAGGAGCCGGCACTCCAGTATGCGGCGGCCTTTGCAGTCATAGTCGTGGCGGTACTGGTCACGGTGGCGCTGACCCGCCTGGCCCTTTCCAGGCTGCTGCGTGCGATTGGGCTGGGGCCGCTGGATAGATTCCTCGGGGCCGTGTTCGGCGTCGCGCGAGGCGTGTTGGTGGTGTTGTTGTGCGTGCTGGTCGGCGGCCTGACGATGTTGCCGCAGCAGGCGTGGTGGCGGCAAGCCTGGCTGGCACCGCCGCTGGAAACCGCGGTGCTGGCGTCCAAGCCCTGGCTGCCTGCCGCCGTGGCGAAACGCATACGCTATAGGTGAAACATGTGCGGAATCCTGGGCGTCGTCGCGACGACGCCGGTAAACCAGCTTCTCTATGACGGACTGCAGGTGCTGCAGCACCGTGGCCAGGACGCGGCCGGTATCGCCACTGCCGAGGCCGGCGTATTCCACATGCACAAGGGTCCGGGGCTGGTGCGAGATGTCTTTCGCACGCGCAACATGCGCAACCTGCAGGGAAATTGGGGCATTGCCCATTGCCGCTATCCGACAGCCGGTTCAGCCTACAACTCCGCCGAATCTCAGCCCTTCTATGTGAATTCCCCCTTCGGCCTGATGCTCGCGCACAACGGCAACCTGACCAATGCCGAGGAGCTCAAGCGCGAGATGTTCCTGCAGGACCTGCGCCACATCAACACCAATTCCGATTCTGAAGTGCTGCTCAACGTCCTGGCGCACGAACTGCAGGCGGCGGCGACCAAGTACCAGCTCGACCCCGAGACCATCTTCAAAGCGGTTGCCGGCGTGCACCGCCGCGTGCGCGGCGCCTACGCGGTAGTGGCCATGATCGCCGGCTACGGCCTGCTCGCCTTCCGCGATCCCTACGGCATCCGCCCCCTGATCGTAGGCCGCAACGTCACGCCCGCCGGCAACGAATATCTGGTGGCCTCGGAAAGCGTTGCGCTCGACACGCTCGGCTTCCAGATCCTGCGCGATGTGGCGCCGGGCGAAGCTGTGCTCATCGACATCCAGGGCAATTTCCACAGCAAGCCCTGCGCCGAGCACACCTTGCGCGCGCCCTGCATCTTCGAGTTCGTCTACCTGGCTCGCCCGGATTCGCTGATCGATGGCATCTCCGTCTACGAAAGCCGCGTCAAGATGGGCGAGCATCTGGCCGAGAAGATCCGCCACACCCTGCCGCACATCGACATCGATTCCGTCATCCCGATTCCCGATTCCAGCCGTCCTTCGGCCATGGAACTGGCCACGCGACTGAATCTTCCCTACCGCGAGGGCTTCGTCAAGAACCGCTACATCGGCCGCACCTTCATCATGCCGGGACAGGCGCAGCGGCGGAAATCGGTGCGGCAGAAGCTCAACACCATCGCCCAGGAATTCCGCGGCAAGAGCGTGCTGCTGGTCGACGACTCCATCGTGCGCGGCACGACCAGCAAGGAAATCGTGCAGATGGCCCGCGACGCCGGCGCGCGCAAGGTGTACTTCGCCTCGGCGGCGCCGCCGGTGCGCTACGCCAACGTCTATGGCATCGACATGCCGTCGCGCCACGAACTTATCGCTAGCGACCGCAATGACGAGGAAATCTGCCGGGAGATCGGCGCCGACGGCCTGATCTACCAGGACCTGGATGCGCTGAAGGCGGCGGTGCATTCGCTGAATCCCTCGATCACGGTGTTCGAAACCTCCTGCTTCGACGGCTGCTACGTCACCGGCGACGTTAGTGCCGAATACCTTACCAGCGTCGAGAACCAGCGCAGCGATGGCAACCTGAGCGGGGAGGATGGCGAGGTGGCCCAGCTCGACCTCAATCTCGTCGTGGCGGATTGACAGGAAACCGAACCGCGTGTAGCTTCCGAACTGCGCCGATTTGATATCAGCTTGCGGGCGCTTAATAAATGCGGCTAAAGCGAGGGGAAAACCCGGTCGCTCAGCTGCGCCGGGTTTTTTGTTTTGGGGCCTGAGTTATGGACAAGGAATACGATCTGGACACGCTGGCGGTGCGCGCGGGCATACAGCGCAGCCAGTTCAACGAACACGCCGAGGCGCTCTATCTCACCTCGAGCTTCGTCTTCGAGAATGCGGCGCAGGCGGCGGCGCGCTTCTCGGGCGAGGAAGCCGGCTTCGTCTATGGCCGCTTCTCCAATCCCACGGTCAGCATGCTGCAGGAGCGCCTGGCGGCGCTGGAAGGCGGCGAGGCCTGCATCGCCACAGCGAGCGGCATGGCCGCCATCCTGTCGACTGTGATGGCCCTCATGAAGGCAGGCGAGCACATCGTCGCCTCGCAGGGCATCTTTGGCGCGACGCAGCAGTTGTTCGGCGGCATCCTGTCGAGGTTCGGCGTCGAGACCACCTTCGTCGCTTCCAGCGATCCGGCGGCCTTCAGGGCGGCGCTGCGGCCGCAGACGAAGCTGGTCTTCATCGAAACGCCGTCCAATCCCCTTACCGAAGTCTTCGACATTGTCGCGCTGGCGGAAGTCGCCCATGCCGGCGGCGCGCTGCTCGCGGTGGATAACTGCTTCTGTTCGCCGGCCTTGCAGCGTCCGCTGGCTCTTGGTGCCGACCTGGTGATCCATTCTGCTACCAAGTATCTCGACGGACAGGGCCGCGTCCTGGGCGGTGCAGTGGTCGGACGCAGGGCACTGACCGAGGAAGTCTTCAAGTTCCTGCGCACGGCAGGACCGTCCATTTCCCCCTTCAACGCCTGGGTGATCCTGAAGGGGCTGGAAACGCTGCGCATCCGCATGGAGGCACAATCTGCGGCGGCGCTCGAACTGGCGCGCTGGCTTGAGCGGCAGCCGCAGGTGGCGCGGGTGTACTACCCCGGGTTGCCCTCGCATCCGCAGCATGCACTGGCGTTGCGCCAGCAGAAAGCGGGCGGCGCCATTGTCTCCTTCGAAGTGAAGGGTGGCCGCGAGCAGGCCTGGAAGGTGGTGGATGCGACGCGCCTGATCTCGATCACCGCCAACCTGGGCGACACCAAGAGCACCATCACCCATCCCGCCAGCACTACGCATGGACGCATCAGCGCCGAGGCGCGCACCGCTTCGGGGATACAGGAAAGCCTGTTGCGCGTGGCCGTGGGCCTGGAGTCCATTGCGGATATCCAGGCCGATCTGGCGCGGGGGCTGGCAGTAATTTAGGCGGTGGCAGCCGGCCATTCAAGCAGCCGGCAGCCGGCCGCATCGCAGGCGAGGTGGCCGCCTTTCTCGTACCAGTCCGGCAGCACCCAGCGCTCGCAGGTGCGGCCATCGATCTCCAGCCGATGGTGGGCGGGGCGATGGGTGTGGCCGTGGATAAGCCGGGTGCAGCGGTGAAAAGTCAGTGCCTGCAGGACGGCGACCGGATTCACGTCCATGATCTCCATCGGCTTGATGCGCTTCTGTGCCTCGCTTTCGCGGCGCAGGGCTTCGATCTGCGCCTTGCGCTGGGCCAGCGGCAGGGCGAGGAAGGCCTGCCGCCATTCGGGCGAGCGCACCTCGCTGCGGAAGGCCTGGTAGGCGCCGTCGTCGGTGCATAGCGTGTCGCCGTGCATGAGCAGGGTAGTCGTGCCGGCGACCTCGATCAGCGCCGGATCGGGCAACAGTTTCAATCCGGCGGCACGGGCAAAGGTTTCGCCCGCGAGGAAATCGCGATTGCCCGCCATGAAGTAAGTCGGGACGCCGGATGCGGACAGCTTCTGCAGGGAGGCACAGACGCCGGCATTGAAGGCATCGCCGAGGTCATCATCGCCGGCCCAGTATTCGAACAGGTCGCCGAGGATGTAGAGCGCTTCGGCCCCGCGCGCCGGGCCGTCCAGGAAATCGAGGAAGAGCCGGCCGATCAGCGGCCGGCTCGGGCAGAGATGGAGGTCGGAGATGAACAGGGTCGCCATCGCCGCCCCCGCCGATGTCAGGCGACCTCGGCCTTCTCGATGATCACGTCCTCGACCGGCACGTCCTGATGGAAGCCCTTGCTGCCGGTCCTGACGCCCTTGATCTTGTCGACGACGTCCATGCCCTCGACCACCTTGCCGAAGACGCAGTAGCCCCAGCCCTGGCCGCTCGGCGCGGTATGGTTGAGGAAGGCGTTGTCCTTGACGTTGATGAAGAACTGCGCGGTGGCCGAATGCGGGTCGCCGGTGCGCGCCATGGCGATGGTGTAGCGGTCGTTCTTCAGGCCGTTGGCGGCCTCGTTCTGGATCGGCGCGTTGGTCGGCTTCTGGCTCATGCCCGGCTCGAAGCCGCCGCCCTGGATCATGAAGCCGTCGATGACGCGGTGAAAGATGGTGTTGTCGTAGTGGCCGGCCTCGACGTAGGCGAGGAAGTTCTTTACCGTCTCGGGCGCCTTGGCGGTGTCCAGTTCGAGGACGATGGTGCCGAAATTGGTGTGCAGCTTGACCATGGTGTCTCCTGTTACTTGGCGGGTTTGGCTTCCGGCAGCAGCCGGACGGATTCGATGAGAACGGGGGTGACCGGGACGTTCTGGTGGTAGCCGGCATTGCCGGTCTTCACCTTGGCGATTTTCTGCACGATGTCGAAGCCCTGGGTGACCTTGCCGAACACCGCATAGCCCCAGCCGTCGCGCGACGGATAGTCGAGCGGGTTGTTGTCCGCGAGGTTGATGAAAAACTGCGCCGAGGCGGAATGCGGATCCTGGGTGCGTGCCATGGCCAGCGTGCCGGCGGCGTTCTTCAGGCCGTTCTTCGCTTCGTTCTCGATCGGTGCGCGCGTCGGCTTCTGCCTCATGCCCGGCTCGAAGCCGCCGCCCTGGATCATGAAGCCGTCGATGACGCGATGGAAGATCGTGCCGTTGTAGAAGCCGTCCTTGACGTACTGCAGGAAATTCTCGACGGTCTTCGGCGCCTTGTCGGCATACAGTTCGATGACGAGAAGTCCCTGGTTGGTCTTCATCTCGACGACAGGGTTGGCGGCGAGCACGGTGAGGCTCCAAAGCAGGCCGGCGGCCAGCACGAACAGCTTCTTCATTGCAGGATTTCCTTAAAAAAGAGAGGCGGGCTTATGCGCCGCCTTCGTAGACGATCTTCCACGCGCCGTCTTCCTTCATCCAGTACTGGCGCTTCTTCATGATGTTGCTGAGGTTGCTGCTCCGGTAGTCCTGGTCGAAGGTAACGACCACCATTTCTTCCTTGCCGGGATTGCGGAACATGCTGATGTTGTCCGTGCCGACCTTGATCCACTGCTTGCCGGCGTTGACCTGGCGCTTCTGCACCGCCCACTGCTCGAGGTTCTGCCTGCCGGCCTGGAAGCGCTTCGAGTAGTGGCGCAGGTACTTGTCGGTGTCGAGGCTTTCCCAGTCGCCGCGCCATTCTTCGATGCTTCTGAAGAGCGCGGCTCGCTCGGCCTGCCAGTCGTCGAGCGAAAGCCACTCGATGCTGTTGGAGATGATCACCGGGGTGGTGCCGATCTGCAGGTTTTTCGCCAGGGCATCGAGATCCTGGTTGGCCAGAACGACGCAGCCGTCAGAAGCTTTCGGCGGCCGCGAGAAAGTGTCGGAGGGCGTGCCGTGCAGCCAGATGCCGTGGCCGTTGCGTCCCTGGCGCTTGTCCCACTCGTTCGGATAGCTGATGGGGAAGGCGCCGCTGCCGTAGAAGTCGGTCAGCTTCTGCCGCGGCAGGCTGGCGGTGACGTGGTAGACGCCGATGGGCGTCTTCTTGTCCCCTTCACGAACTTTTTCCGAACCGGCCTTGCCGTGCGAGATGTAGTAGTCGGCAACGAAGCGCGGCTGGCCGTCCACATTGCGGTATAGATAGAGGCGGGCCTTCTGCGTATCGACCACGACGGCAAACTTCTGCTCGGGATGCATCTGCAGCAAGTAGCGTGGCACGTAATCGGCCGGCGGCTTGTCGCGATAGGCCTTGAGGCGGGCGATGGCCTCCTCGCGCAGGTCGGCCAGCTTGTCCTGCGGCGCGTTGGCGGCGTTGCCGAGCGTCTTGAGCGGCCGTGTGCGGGCCAGGAGGAGGTCGCCCTTGATCAGATGCCCGAGCCGGAAATTGGGGTAGGCCTTGAGCAGCTTTTCCGTCTGAGCTAACGCCGCCTCGAGGCGGTTCTGCTCGATATCGGCGAAGACCTGGGCCAGCATCGGCTCCGGGCCCGAGTCTGAATAGGTTTGCTCTGGGGCGGCAGCGCACACTGTGCCGGTGGCCGCCATGCAGAGCGCCGCAGCGAGTCTTCGAATGCGCGTGCGTCCGAGCATCAGTTGGCGACCCGTTCCTGCTGGATCAGCCACCTGCCATCGCGCCTGACCATCACCATCGCCTTGGTGGCGGCGGTCTTCAGCTTGCCTGACTTGTAGTGCTGGCGGAACTTGGCAGTGGCCCGGTCGCCGTCCACCGCGACTTGAATATTCTCGACACCGACCTGGATCGGCTCGGGCTTATTGATGCGGCGTGCCCGTTCTGCTTCCCACGCGCTGCGAGGCTCGCCGCCGGGCGTCTGGAAGTCGTGGGCATAGGAGGCGAGGTAGGCCTTGATGTCCTTTTTCGACCAGGCGGCCGCCCAGTCCCGGATCGCCTTTTCAACGTCCTGTTTTCCGCCGGCAGCAGGTTTGGAATCGGCTGACGGGACCGGCTTCGGTTCAGCGGGCGGGGCGGCGGTCGCTGTCGGCTCAGGCTTGGCGACGGGAGCCGGCTCGGATTTGGCAACCGGCGCGACTACCGCTTTTGCCGGCGGGGCGGCGGCCACCTGTGCCTTGCCTGCAGGGTTGTGCGAGGCCAGCGTCGCCGGGCGGGCAGAGACGCTCATCAGGTCGCGGATCAGGGCCAGTTTAGATTGTGCGCTGGCGTTCGAGGAATCGATCTGCAGCGCCTTGTCGTAGGCCTGGCTGGCCATGCGGGCATAGATGTCGCCGAGGTTTTCGTGCGCCGTAGCGTAGGAGGGGTGGGTGCGGATGGCCATTTCCAGGGCGTTCTTGGCCTTTTCGAACTGGCGCTGCTGTGCGTAGAGCACGGCGAGGTTGTTGTAGGGCTCCGGCAGTTCCGGGTAATCCTCGGTCAGTTTGGTGAAGACGGCGATGGCGTCGTTGTGGCGGTTCATTTCCGTCAGGATCAGGCCTTTCATGAACCGCGCCTGGGCGTCCTTCGGCTTGGACGCCAGGATCTGGTCTGTTTTCTCCAGCGCCGGGCCGAGCTGACCCTGTTTCATGAGCCGGCTGGCTTCCTGCAGGGTGTCGGCGCGGACGACGGTCGGCGTCAGGGTGAGAATGCCTGCGCAAAGCAGCGCGGCAAGGGCGTGCGGGAGGGCGAAAAGGCGGCGTAAGGTCATTATGTTATACTTCTCAGCCATAGGCATTTGAATAGTCTGGCATTCTAGCAAGAACGGCAGCAGATCAACAATAATCGCCGTTTTTCAAGCGATCCATCCCCGATGTTGAAAATCCACAATACCCTGCTCCGCGACAAGCAGGTGTTCGCGCCCATCGAACCCGGTTTCGTCCGTATGTATGTCTGCGGCATGACCGTGTACGATTATTGCCACCTCGGCCACGCCCGCGTGCTGGTGGTGTTCGACATGGTGGCGCGCTGGTTGCGGGCCAGCGGATACAAAGTCATCTATGTGCGCAACATCACCGACATCGACGACAAGATCATCCGGCGGGCGCAGGAGAACGGCGAGTTCATCCAGGCACTGACCGACCGCTATATCGCCTACATGCATGAGGATGCCGCGGCGCTGGGTGTCCTCAAGCCCGACCACGAGCCGCGCGCGACTCAGCACGTGGCCGCCATGCAGCGGCTGATCGCAGCACTGGAGCGAAACGGCTATGCCTACGTTGCCGCCAATCGGGACGTCTGCTACAGCGTGCGCAAGTTCGAGGGCTACGGCCGTCTCTCGGGCAAATCACTGGAGGATCTGCGCGCCGGCGAGCGGGTCGACATCGTGGAGGGCAAGCACGATCCGCTCGATTTCGTTCTTTGGAAACATGCCAAGGAGGGCGAACCGGCCGAGGCGAAATGGGATTCGCCCTGGGGTAGCGGGCGGCCCGGCTGGCACATCGAGTGCTCGGCCATGAGCTCGGAACTGCTGGGGCCGCATTTCGACATCCACGGCGGCGGACAGGACCTGCAGTTTCCCCATCACGAGAACGAGATCGCGCAGAGCGAGGGCGCGCACGGCTGCCGCTTTGTAAACTACTGGATGCACAACGGCTTCGTGCGGGTGGACGACGAGAAGATGTCGAAGTCGCTCGGCAACTTCTTCACCATACGCGAGGTGCTGAAGCAGTACGATGCCGAGGTGGTGCGCTTTTTCATCCTGCGTGCCCATTACCGCAGCCCGCTCAACTACTCTGATGCTCACCTGGACGATGCGCGCGGGGCGCTTACCCGGTTGTATACCGCGCTCAAGGGTGTTATTCCGGAAGCGGCGATCGTCGACTGGAGCGAGCCGCATGCGGCGAAATTCCGCGAGGCGATGAACGATGACTTCAACACACCCGAGGCGATCGCCACCCTATTCGAACTGGCCAATGAGGTGAATCGCTCGCAATCGGCACGGGCGGCCGGCCAGCTCAAGGCACTGGCGGCCGTGCTGGGCCTGCTCGATCGCGACCCGGTGGCATTTCTCCAGGGGGCGCCGGCAGCCGGCGGCCAGCCCGATGTCGCCGCGATCGAGGCGCGCATCGCGGCACGCGTTGCAGCGAAAATGGCCAAGAATTACGCCGAGGCAGATCGCATACGTACGGAACTGCTGGACGAGGGCATCGTCCTGGAGGACAAGCCGGGCGGCGCCACGGAGTGGCGCCGCGCCTGAGCGGATCTACGGTCAGTGCAGGAACTGGCCGGTTTTGCTGATGATGGAGAGATCGACGAAGCTGGTCCCGGCGCGCCTGCCGTTCGAATAGTCGATGACGAAGCCGCCCAGGTCGTAGTTGCTCAAGGTTTCCAGGGCCGCAACGAGTTTTTCCCGAGACAAGTCTTTGCCGGCGCGGCGTAGCGCCTCCACGAAGACCTTCGCTGTCAGATAGCCTTCCAGGCTGTTGTAGGTGATGTCCTTGCTGTTGGCTTTCTGGGCGGCTTCCAGGAATTCCTTGGAGATGCCGTAACTGGTACGCTGAGGCGACGGCACTACCTGGGCGATGACTATGCCGTGGGCGTCCGCCCCGAGATCGGCGAGCAGGGCCTTGGCGCTGAGTACCGAGACACCGAAGAATTGCGGGCGCTCACCGGTTTTCAGGTATTCGCGTATGAAGGCGGTCGACGCCTTGCCGGCAGTCACCATGATGATGGCGCCCGGCTGGATCTGCGCCACCTTGGCCACGGTGGATGCAAGTGTGTCCAGCTTGTTCATGTCGATGGGTGCCTCAATGACCGGCTTGACGCCCTGGCGCTCAAAGGCGCCCTGTGCCGACTTCAGTCCCGCCTTGCCGAAAGGATCGTCCTGATAGACCACCGCGATGGATTTCACCCCGGTGGACTTGAGCTGCTCCACCATTTTGCCGGTTTCGTCGCTGTAACTGGCGCGCGTATGGAAGAGCAGTTTCAGTTTCTGATCGCGCAGCCCGTCCGAGCCGCTCAAGGAACCGACCACGGGTACCCGGTGCTCGCTGACGAGGGGCATCGAGGCCGCGGTAGCGCCGGTTCCGATAAGGCCGAAGAGGGTAAAAACCTTGTCCTCGAGCAACAGTTTTCTGGCATTTTCTGCCGCCAGCTTTGGATCGAACTTGTCATCGTATGAGAGCAGCTTGATCTTGCGGCCGTGGATGCCGCCCTTGGCGTTGACCATGTCGAAGTAAATCTGTGCGCCTGCGCGGTACTGCAGGGCCGGTTCGGCCACCGGGCCGGTGAATACGCCAGTCTGGCCGATCAGGATGCTGCCCGCAGTGATGCCGGGATCGGCTGCGCCTGCGGGCAGAACGTGGCTCAGTGCGACAAGCAACAGGGGAAAGAACGCGGTGCGCAACCGCGTCAGGGTTGAGTTCATGTGTGACCTCCTCCAAGTCATTGAGAATGCATCGGTCTGCGGAGGCCGTATTCCCTCTCCCAAAGGTATTAAAGCGATACCTAAAGGTCGAACCAAACTCTGATATGGTATCAGCAGAAAAAGCCGTTGCTGACAGAGAATGGTTGTTAAAAAACGGCTAGCATCCGTGCCTGTCTTTTTTGGTCATGATACATAAAAACACGGAATAAGCCTATTAGGTGTATTTCAATCACGGATGGGACTTGCTGGGCGAGGGGCGCCATGCCGCCTTCCCGGTTTGTTTGTTTCTGCCCGCGGAGGTGGTTGGGGGTTATCCGCCGAAGAAGTCCTTGACCTTGTCCATCCAGGACTTGGCGCGCGGGTTGTGTCGGGAGCCGTCCTTGGCGTTGATCGCCTCCAGCTCGCGCAGGAGTTCCTTCTGGCGTTCGGTGAGATTGATGGGCGTTTCCACCACAACATGGCACATCAGGTCGCCATATCCGTGGCTGCGCACACCCTTGATGCCCTTGCCGCGCAGGCGGAACACCTTGCCGCTCTGGGTCTCGGCAGGGATCTTGATCTTGGCCAGGCCGTCGAGGGTGGGAATCTCGATCTCGCCGCCCAGCGCGGCGATGGTGAAGCTCACCGGCATTTCACAATGCAGGTCGTCGTGGTCGCGCTGGAAGACCTGATGCGGCTTGATGTGGATTTGCACGTACAGGTCGCCTGACGGACCGCCGCCCACGCCGTGCTCGCCCTCGCCGGAGAGGCGGATGCGGTCGCCCTCGTCGACCCCCGCCGGGATTTTCACCGACAATGTCTTGTGCTGCTTGACGCGTCCGGCGCCGTGGCAGGTCTGGCAGGGGTCGGCGACGAAGCGCCCGCTGCCATGGCATTTCGGGCAGGTCTGCTGGATGGAGAAGAAGCCCTGCTGCATGCGCACTTGGCCGTGGCCGTGGCAGGTGGGGCAGGTCGACGGCGTGGTGCCCTTCTTGGCGCCGCTGCCGCCGCAGGCCTCACACTGCTCCATGGTCGGGATGCGGATGCGCGTCTCGGTGCCGCGTGCGGCGTCTTCCAGCGATATCTCCAAGTTGTAGCGCAGGTCGGCGCCGCGATAGACGCCACTGCGGCCGCCGCCGCCGCGGCCGCCGCCGAAGATGTCGCCGAAGATGTCGCTGAAGGCGTCGGCGAAACCGCCCATGTTGCCCGGACCGCCGGGGCCGAAGCCGCCCGCCTGCGGGTCGACACCGGCATGTCCGTACTGATCGTAGGCGGCACGCTTTTGTGCGTCCGAAAGGATTTCGTAGGCTTCCTTGGCTTCCTTGAAGTGTTCTTCGGCCTTGGGGTTGTCCGGATTGCGGTCCGGATGGTGCTTCATGGCCAGTTTGCGGTAGGCCTTCTTGATCTCATCGTCCGACGCGTCGCGATTGACGCCGAGCACTTCGTAAAAATCCCTTTTTGCCATGTCTGCTTACCGGCTGGTCTTCGTCGTGCGAAGGCCGAGTCAAGTCACGCGAGTGCGCTTGCTTGAACTCGGCCGGCTAAAACGGTGCCTTGGCGTCCGCCTTAACCCTTCTTGTCCTTCACTTCCGTAAACTCGGCGTCGACCACGTCGCCTTCGTCCTTTTTGCCACCGGTATCGCCGCCCGGTGCGCTTCCCGCGGCACCGGAGGCCGCCTGCTGTTCGGCATAGAGCTTTTCGCCGAGCTTCTGGCTGGCCTGGGCCAGGGCGGTGGTCTTGGCCTCGATGGCGTCCTTGTCGTTGCCCTTCATGGCCTCTTCGGCTTCCTTCAGGGCGGCCTCGATCCTGCCCTTCTCGTCGGCGTCGATCTTGTCGCCATAATCGGCCAGGGCCTTCTTGACCGAGTGGATCATGGCGTCGCAGGCATTGCGCGCGGTGACGATCTCGAGCGCCTTCTTGTCTTCCTCGGCATGCGACTCGGCGTCCTTCACCATGCGGTTGATCTCGTCCTCGCTGAGGCCGGAGCTCGCCTGGATCTTGATCTTGTTCTCCTTGCCGGTGGCCTTGTCTTTGGCCGAGACATGGAGGATGCCGTTGGCGTCGATATCGAACGTGACCTCGATCTGTGGCATGCCGCGCGGCGCCGGCGGAATGTCGGTCAGGTTGAACTGACCCAGGCTCTTGTTGCCGGAGGCCACCTCGCGCTCGCCCTGCAGGACGTGGATGGTCACGGCCGACTGGTTGTCGTCGGCAGTGGAGAAGACCTGGCTCTGCTTGGTCGGGATGGTGGTGTTCTTGGCGATGAGCTTGGTCATCACGCCGCCTAGCGTCTCGATGCCGAGCGACAGGGGGGTGACGTCGAGCAGCAGCACGTCCTTCACCTCGCCCTGCAGGACGCCGCCCTGGATGGAAGCGCCGATGGCGACGGCTTCATCCGGATTCACATCCTTGCGCGGTTCCTTGCCGAAGAATTCCTTGACCTTGTCCTGCACCTTGGGCATGCGGGTCATGCCGCCGACAAGAATCACGTCCGCAATGTCGCCGACCTTGACGCCGGCGTCCTTGATGGCGGTGCGGCAGGGCTCGATGGTGCGTGTGATCAGGTCCTCCACCAGCGACTCGAACTTGGCGCGGGTGATCTTCATGGTCAGATGCTTCGGGCCCGAGGCATCGGCCGTGATGTAGGGCAGGTTGATCTCGGTCTGGGCGGATGAGGACAGCTCGATCTTGGCCTTTTCGGCCGCCTCCTTGAGGCGCTGCAGGGCCAGCACGTCGTTCTTGAGGTCGACGCCCTGTTCCTTCTTGAACTCGGTGACGATGTAGTCGATCAGGCGCTGGTCGAAGTCCTCGCCGCCGAGGAAGGTGTCGCCGTTGGTCGACAGCACCTCGAACTGGTGTTCGCCGTCGATCTCGGCGATGTCGATGATGGAGATGTCGAAGGTGCCGCCGCCGAGGTCATACACCGCGATCTTGCGGTCGCCTTCCTTCTTGTCCAGGCCGAAGGAGATGGCCGCGGCGGTCGGTTCGTTGATGATGCGCTTGACCTCCAGGCCGGCGATCCTGCCGGCATCCTTGGTGGCCTGACGCTGGCTGTCGTTGAAGTAGGCAGGAACGGTGATGACGGCCTCGGTGACTTCCTCGCCGAGGTAGTCTTCCGCCGTCTTCTTCATCTTGCGCAGCACTTCGGCGGAGACCTGCGGCGGCGCCATCTTCTGCCCGCGTGCCTCCACCCAGGCATCGCCGTTGTCCGCCTTGACGATCCTGAAGGGCATCAGGTCGATGTCTTTTTGGACTTCCTTTTCCTCGAAACGCCGGCCGATCAGGCGCTTCACCGCGAAGAGGGTGTTCTTGGCGTTGGTCACGGCCTGACGCTTGGCCGAGGCGCCGACCAGGATTTCGCCGTCGTCGGTGTAGGCGACGATGGACGGCGTCGTGCGCGCGCCCTCGGAGTTCTCGATGACCTTGGGCTTGCCGCCCTCCATGATGGCCACGCAGGAGTTGGTGGTGCCGAGGTCGATGCCGATGATTTTTCCCATGATGGTTCCTTGAATGCGTTGGATGCGTTGTTAACCTTGTGTTCGATATTGGGTTTTCGGGCGGCTTTTCAAGCGTCTTTGGCCTTCGAGACGACGACCAGCGCCGGCCGGATCACCCGTTCGTTGAGGGCATAGCCCTTCTGCAGGACGTTGAGCACCCGGTTCGGTTCGCCCTCGTCTTCAAGGGTGCTGATCGCCTGGTGCCGGTGCGGGTCGAATTTCTCGCCGGCCGGGTTGATTTCGGCCAGTCCGGATTTCTCGAAGGCAGCGATGAGCTGCTTAAGGGTCAGTTCGACGCCGCTTTTCAGGCTGTCCACCGTACAGTTCTCGATGGCCAGCGCTGCCTCCAGGCTATCCTTGACCGGCAGCATTTCCGTGGCGAACTTCTCGGCGGCATACTTGTGTGCCTTGGCGATGTCCTCCTGGGCCCGGCGGCGCAGGTTTTCCGTCTCTGCCTTGGCGCGCAGCCAGGCGTCGTGGTGTTCCTCTGCCTTCAGTTCGGCCTGGCGCAGCAGTTCCGCCAGGCCGGGCATGGCGTCGATCTGGCCATCCTGGCAGTCAGCAGCGGGGGAGGGCTGTTCGCCAGTCGGGGTCTGCTCGATATTTGGCGAGGCGGGTGGCGTGTCTTGCATGCATCTTCTCCCTGGGACGATCTTTGCATGTTGGAGGCGGATTTGGCTTTTTCAAGGGGGCGGATTGTAATTCAGGAGAGCCGTTCGTGCCCGGTGCCCTTGCTGCCCGATTCCGGCTGGCCTAGCATGCTCGGATGGGCAAGACGGATCAGATCGAGGCGATTGGCCAGTACCGGGTTCTCCGGGTACTGGGACGTGGCGCCACGGCCACCGTTTACCTGGCCGAGGCGCCGGGGCGATCCGAGCCGGTGGCGATCAAGCTGGTGCGCTTCGACGGGAGCGCAGACGAGGCGCAATGGACGCGCCGGCTGAAAAAGCTGTTCGCCACCGAAGGGGCGATGGCGAAGAAGCTCGATCATCCCAATATCATCCGGATCCACGATACCGTTCTCGAAGAGGACCAGGCCTACATCGTGATGGAGTACGTCACGGGACGGGAATTGTCCGAGTTCTGCTCCTTCGATAAGCTGCTGCCCCTGCATCGCGTGGTCGGCATCGTCTTCAAGTGCTGCCTGGCCCTGGACTATGCCTTCAAGCAGGGCATCGTCCATCGCGACATCAAGCCGGCCAACATCCTCGTCGACGACAAGGACAACGTCAAGATCATGGATTTCGGGCTGGCGCTGAATACTGCCAAGAAGAGCGAAACCGATTCGACCTTCATCATGGGCGTCGGCTCGCCGGCCTATATGTCGCCGGAACAGATCAAGGGCTATCCGCTCAACCAGAAGACCGACCTTTATTCGCTGGGCGTCGTCCTGTTTCACCTGCTCACCGGGCGGCTTCCCTTCCGCGCCGCCAACTCGGCCCAGCTGGTCTACAAGATCGTCAATGCCGATCCGCCGATGCCGAGCCAGATCAATCCGAACGTGCCCGCTTCCATGGACAACATCATCCGGCGGGCGCTGGAAAAGGACCTTTATTCGCGCTATCGCAATGGCGCGGAAATGGCGCAGGATCTGTCGGCGGTGCGTTTCCAGGTCGTCGACGACAACTGGGTTGCGCTCGATACCTCGCGGCTGGACACGCTCAAACAGCTGGAATTCTTCCGCGGCTTCGAGGAGGTCGAGTTGTGGGAAGTGTTGCGCATCAGCACTTGGCGGGAAATCCCGGCGGATGTTCTGCTCATGCGCGAGGGTGACGAGGAATCGGGCTTTGGCATCATCATCGAGGGCGAGGTGGAAGTGTCGGTGGAGGAGCGCGCCATCTGCCGGCTGGGGGCGGGCGAGGTGGTCGGCGAGATGGCCTACCTGAATCAGGACTTGCCGCGGCGCTGCGCTTCGATCGTCACCCTGACCCCAATTGTTTACCTCGACGTGAACAACGCCGCCCTGGCGCTGGCGACCGAGGAGTGCTTCGAGCGGTTCCAGAAGAGGCTGGTGTCGACCGCGATCCGTCGGCTGGCTGTCGCGGACCAGAGCCTGGCAAGCCACGGCGAGCAGGCGCGTAGGCCGGCTGCGACCGACAAGTTGGAAATCGAGCTCGACCTGGAGCCTCTGGACGGGACACCGCCGGCCATCGAACCCAGGAAAGAAGGCTGATCAGACCGTCAGGTCGATCTGCTGGGTTGTGCCGGCCTGGCCATCCTCGGTGAGGTAGATACTGCTCGAGCGTACGGCGCCGAGAGAATCGTTGCTAGTTGTGCGCAACTCAAAGGGAGTGGACAGACGGTCCAGGGAGAGGGCGCCGACATTGCGTTGCTGCAACGTCGCCAGCGTGCCGCCGCCTTCGGCCGTGGGCGACCAGATGCGCAGACGTTCGAACACGACATCGTTTTCGTCTATCCAGCGATTTCCGTCCGCATCGTATTTCGCCAGATCGGCGTAGCCGTCGCCGCTTTGCGGGCCGAACAGTTCCGCGCCCGAGGTGATCTTTCCGTCGCCATTCAGGTCCAGGGCGAGGTAGCCGCTGCCGTGGCCCAGCAGCGGTACTTCTTCCGCCACCCCGTCGGCATCCAGATCGAAGCGGAAGCGGGTGGACGACAGTTCCGCCGCCTTGCCGTCGAAGTTCAGCACGAGCGGATCCTTGCGGCGTCCGTCCCCGGCACGCAGGGAGACGCTGCTTTCCTCGTGCCAGACGCGCTTCATGGAAAGATTCAGGTCGAACCGGATTTCCCGGCCGTCGGCCGTGCGAACGATGCCCTGTGCGGAGAAGGCGGTGTGCTCGGCCTCGTCGAGGGACGCGTGGTAATCGTATTCAACGCCCCAGCCGGCATTGCCGCGCGCTGGCGGCCGTTTCGGATCCTGCACCTCCGGCGCCTCGACGCCACCCCGGATGTCCGCTGCCGAAAAAACCCTGATCCGGCGCCCCGTCAGCATTTCGATCATGGATTTGATGAGCTGCAGTTCCGGGCTGCTTTCCGCTTCTCCATCCGCGTCCTCGACGGCTTTCACCTCGGCAGACTGGCTCGCCAGGGCGGCCGCGGAGACGTCGACCAGTGCGGACGGCGGATTCTCGCCCTCGAAGTCAGGGCGCCGCGGACCGACCCAGGTGAGCAGCGATTCGCGCACCTGTCGATGCGAAACCTCGGCATGGCCGGATTCCATCTGAAGGCTGGCGTTGGCGATTTTCACGCGGGCTCCAATGCAAAAGTCAGTCGCCAGAGGACGGCGAAGTGCCGGTAGTTACAACCAAATCGTGCAATCCGGGAAGATGGTGAGACGCGCCTGGCGCGGCGAAAGAAGCTGGCCCGGGAACGGAGCTTTCGCAGAAAGTAAATGTTCGCGGCGCGATTCGTGCGTCAGGGCGTCTCAGGAATCAGTAACGGCACGAACGGCAAAAACTTGAGTCTTTTCGGGCTTTCCTGCCCGATGGCGAAGGGGGCTCAGGACTGGTTGGTGATCCAGCGCACCAGATTGCCGGTGTCCATGGCGGCGGACTGGCGCGCGATTTCCCGGCCGTTGCGGAAAACGATGATCGTCGGGATGCTGCGGATGCCGAAGCGGGCGGCGATCTCCTGCGCTTCCTCTGTGTTCAGCTTGGCGAGGCGGTAGCGCGGCTCGAGCTGGTGGGCGGCCTGGGCGTAGGCCGGTGCCATCATGCGGCAGGGCCCGCACCAGGGTGCCCAGAAATCCACGACCACCGGGATGTCGCTGCGGCCGACATGTCTGTCGAAGGAGTCGGCATCCAGTTCGACGGGGTGCCCGGCAAACAGGCGCTGCCGGCACTTGCCGCAGGTGGGCTGGTCGGCCAGGCGTTCGGCCGGAACGCGGTTGGCGGTGCTGCAATGGGGGCAGACGATCACGAGCGGGCTGGGCATGGGTAGGCTCCACAATCAGGTTCGCTATCCACATGAAGGCGCGGTGCGGCGAATTCAAGGCGGGTTTTGCGTTTCGCGATGCCGGGCGCGCTAAAGTTTTATCCGGAACTGCCGAGAAAGCACTTCGACGACCCATCATGGAGAGCGAAGTGAAGCAAAAGTCCCCGATCTACGGCGTTACCCGTGTCGATAACGAAAGCAGCCGCACCCACGGCTGGCTGGTGACCATTCAGCGCAGGGGCGTCATCTTCCGCAAGCAGTTCAGCGATGGCGTGCTCGGCGGAAAGGCCAGGTCGCTGGCGGCGGCCAAGGCCTATCGCGACGAAATCGTCGCGAAGCATCCACCGCTTTCCAGGCGCGAACACGCCGAGATCGTCAAGAAGAACAACAAGTCCGGCGTGGTCGGCGTGTGCCGTTACTGCGCATCCGAAACAAGCCAGAAGCCGGGCGCGGAGAAGCGCTGGTTCTGGGTCGCCTCCTGGGTGCTGCCGGACGGACGCGCCAAGCGCGTCAAGTTTTCCGTGAAGAAATACGGCGAGGAAGGCGCCTTCAAGATGGCGGTCAAGGCCCGTCGTGGCGCTGTCAGGCAGATGGCCGGCAATTTCGATCCCGGTGCGACGCGTCGCAAGAGACGCATGTCGAGGGCGTGACCAGGGCCGCTTTCAAGCAGCCGGGTGGTCCCGAATCAGGCCGGAGAGGGCTTCGATCCATTCGTGCCGCTCGTTCAGGCAGGGAATGTAGCGAAACTCCGTTCCGCCTGAGGCAATGAAGGCCTCCTTGCATTCCATCGCAATTTCTTCGAGGGTTTCAAGGCAGTCGGAGACGAAGCCCGGGCAGACTACGTCGACCCGCCGGGCGCCGTCCCGTGCGAGGGATTCGAGGGTCGCCTGGGTGTAGGGCTGCAGCCATTCTGCCGGCCCGAAGCGGGACTGGAAGGTGATCGCGTAATCCGATTCGCCCAGCCCGAGTTCCGCTGCGAGCAGCCGTCCGCTTTCGAGGCATTGCCCGTAATAAGGGTCGCCGCGTTCGATGCTGACCTTGGGCAGGCCGTGAAAGCTCATGACGAGTTTTTCGGGGCGTCCATAGTCCATCCAGTGGGCATTGATGCTGGCGGCTAGCGCTGAAATGTAGCCGGCGTTGTCGTGGAAGCTTTCCACCGTGTCGATTTTCACCGCCCGAGGATTCAGCCGGTGCCACTCGTTAACGGCATCCATGGCGCTGGCCGTGGTGCTGACGGAATACTGCGGATAGAGCGGCACGATCAGGATCCGGCTGCAGCCGGCCGACTTCAGGCGATCCAGCGCGCTGGCCACCGAAGGTTCTCCGTAGCGCATGGCCCACTCGATGGCGATGCTCCCCCGGCCTGACTGGCCCAGATAACCGCGCAGGAGCTTGGCCTGGCGTTCGGTATGCACCTTGAGCGGCGAGCCTTCCGGCATCCAGATCTTCGCGTACTTCTCTGCCGACTGTTTCGGCCGGGTGTTGAGGATGATCAGGTTGAGCACCAGCCACCAGAGTGCCCGCGGCAGCTCGACGACGCGCGGATCCCAGAGGAACTGCTTCAGGTATCTGCGCAAGGCGGGCGCCGTCGGCGCCTCGGGCGTGCCGAGGTTGATGAGCAGGACGGCCGATTTCCCGGACGCCCCGGGCGGTACCGGCTGGGTCATGGTGCGGACAGGGCGCTCGACAGCAGCTTGGCGGTGATATCGACGATGGGAATGACGCGTTCGTAGGCCATGCGCGTCGGGCCGATGACGCCGACCGAGCCGACGATGCGGCCGTCCACCTCATAGGGCGCGGTGATGACGCTGCACTCGTCCAGCGGTGCCAGCCCCGATTCGCCGCCGATGAACACCTGTACGCCTTCGGCGCGGTTGCTCATGTCGAGCAGCTGCACCAGGCCGGTGCGCTGCTCAAAGAGCGCGAACAGCTCCCGCAGGCGGTTCATGTTGGAGGAGATGTCTTCCACTTCCAGCAGGTTCTTTTCGCCTGATATGACGTACTGATCCGAGGTGTCGGCCACTGCCTCCCCGCCGGCCTCCATGGCGGCGGTCATCAGTTCGGTCATATCTGCGCGCAGCTGGCGCAATTCCTCGTGCACGCGGCTGCGGATTTCGCCGAAGTCCAGGCCGGCGAAGTTCTGGTTGAGGTAGTTGGCCGCGCTGACCAGTTCGGCCGGGGTATAGGTCCGCTGCGTGAACAGGATGCGGTTCTGCACATCACCGTCCGCCGTCACGATGATCAGCAGGATGCGCTTCTCGGAGAGACTGAGGAATTCGATCTGGCGGATCTTCGGGGTAACGCGCCGCGGCGCTATCACAACCCCGGCGAAGCGCGTCAGCTCGGAGAGCAGTTGGGAGGCGGAACTGATCAGGCGCTGCGGCTGGTTGGGTTGCAGTTGTTCCTCGAGCTCGTGAATCTGCGCCTCGGGCAGGGGCTGCACGGTCAGGAGGCTGTCTACGAAGAAGCGATAGCCGCGCGGCGTCGGCACGCGTCCGGCCGAGGTGTGCGGGCTGGCAATGAAGCCCATCTCCTCCAGGTCCGACATGACATTGCGCACCGTGGCCGGCGAAAGCTCCAGCCCGGAGTATTTCGACAGCGCACGAGACCCCACCGGCTGGCCTTCCGCCACATAGCGTTCGATCAGCGTCTTCAGGAGAATCTGGGAGCGTTGGTCCAGCATCGGCTTCATTTTATTGAAAATGGAGGCTTCGTGCCGCAATCGCAAGGGGGGATTTGTGGTTAAATTCCGCCCATGAGCCCTGCCTTCCGCACTATCGCCCTGATCGGCAAGTACAAAAGCCCGGAGATCGCCGAATCCCTGATGTCGCTGGCGGAGTTCCTCAGGAGCCGCGGCGTCGATGTGCTGGTCGAAGAGGGCACTGCCGACCTGGTGGGGGCCGACGGCTTTCCCGTTGTCTCCTACGCCAGCATCGGCGAGCGCGCCGACCTGGCCATCGTCCTCGGCGGCGACGGCTCCATGCTGACTGCCGCTCGCAAGCTGGCCGAATCGGATGTGCCGCTGGTGGGGGTGAATCAGGGACGCCTCGGCTTCATGACCGACCTGGCCCGCGACGACATGCTGGATGGCATGACCGACCTCCTGGAGGGCAAATTCAAGGGCGAGCAGCGTTTTCTGCTCGATGCTTCGGTGCGGCGCGGCGATGCCGTCCTCTTCCAGACGCAGGCGCTCAACGACGTGGTGGTCAACAAGGGCGACCTCGGCCGCATGATCGAATTCGCCGTGTCCATCGACGGCGAATTCATCTACAACCAGCGCTCCGACGGCCTCATCATCGCCACGCCGACCGGCTCGACCGCGTATGCGCTATCGGCCAATGGCCCGATTCTGCATCCATCCGTGCCCGGCATTGCCCTGGTGCCGCTTTGCCCGCATGCCCTGTCGAACCGGCCGATCACCGTGAGTGACGACAGCCGCATCGAGATCGTCCTGCATGCGCCCCACCGCGCCCGCGTGCATGCCGACGGGCAGGAGAAGTTCGAACTCGAGGCGGGCGATCGCGTCAGCGTGGCCCGGTCGGGCCGTTCGATCCGCTTCCTGCATCCGCTCGGCTACAGCTATTTCGCCATGCTGCGCGAGAAGCTGCACTGGAGCGAAACGCCGCGCAGTTACTGACCCGCTGCCCGATGCTGCGCCGCCTCTACATCCGCGATTACGTCATTGTCGACGAACTCGAACTGGAGTTCGCCGCCGGCTTCGGCGCGCTGACCGGCGAGACCGGTGCGGGAAAGTCCATCCTGGTCGACGCGCTTTCCCTGGTGCTGGGCGAGCGGGCGGACGCGAGCTTGGTACGCAGCGGCTGCGAGAAGGCGGAGATCAGCGCCGAGTTCGCCGTGTCCGCCGGCAGCCCGCTGGCCGCCTGGCTGAGCGCCAACGACTTTGATGACGATGCCTGCCTGCTGCGTCGGGTGGTCGAATCGAGCGGCCGCTCCCGCGGCTACATCAACGGCGTACCGGCAACGTTGACCCAGATGCGCGAAGCCGCCGACTTTCTCGCCGACATCCATGGCCAGCATGCCCATCACAGCCTGCTGCGCAGCGACGCGCAGCGCCAGTTGCTCGATGGCTTGGCCGGGCAGCGCCCCCTGGCCGACGAAGTGGCGGCCCTGCATGCGGCCTGGCGCAAGGCGAAGGAGGCGAGGCTGGCGGCGGAAAAGAATGCCGAGGCCAATATCCGCGAACGCGAGATGCTGGTCTGGCAGGTGAAGGAGGTCGCGGCGCTCGGCTTTGATGCCGGCAGCTGGGCCGAAACCACGATCGAACACAAGCGGCTGGCCCATGCCGCCTCATTGCAGGCGGGTGTCGAGGAGGCACTGGAGGGATTGTCCGAGGGAGAGCTGGCGGCGATGTGGCAGGTGGAGCGCATGGGTGCCCGGTTGCGTCAGCTGATCGACTACGACCCGTCCCTGAAGGGCGCGTTGGAAACCATCGAAGGCGCCCAGATCCAGTTGCAGGAGGCCGCCCATGCCCTGCGCCATTACCGCGACCGCATTGACGTCGATCCGGCCCGCCTGGCCGAGGTGGAGAGCCGCATCCAGGCGGTGCACGATGCCGCGCGGAAATACCGCGTCCAGCCGGAAGAATTGCCGCAGTTGCTGGCCGGCTGGGGTGCGCGCCTGGTCGAACTGGAAACCCTGCAGGATGCCGCCGCCTTGGCGGAGCGCGAGGCGCAAGCGCAACGGGATTATCTGGCCCGTGCGGAAGCGCTGACCAAGGGACGTAAAAAGGCTGCCGCCGACCTCGGCAAGGCAGTGACCGAGGCCATGCAACAGCTGGCTATGCCGGGCGGGCGCTTCGAGGTGGCGCTCGAGAAACTGCCGGAGGGCGCCGCTTATGGCCTGGAGAGCGTCGACTTCCGCGTCAGCGCGCATGCCGGCCAGCCCGTCGGACCGCTGTCGAGAGTGGCTTCGGGCGGCGAGCTCTCCCGTATTGGCCTGGCCATCCAGGTCATCGCGTCGGCGGCTGGAAACGTGCCGACGCTGGTGTTCGACGAGGTGGATGTCGGCATCGGCGGCGGCGTCGCCGAGATCGTCGGGCGCCTGCTTAAGCAGCTCGGCGGCGAGCGTCAGGTGCTTTGCGTGACCCACCTGCCGCAGGTGGCGGCGCAGGCCGACTGGCAGTGGACCATCGCCAAGGAAGGCAGCGGCAAGGGCGTCGTCAGCCGCGTCATGCCGCTCGACCGGGAGGGCCGCATCGAGGAGATCGCCCGCATGCTGGGCGGCGTGAAGATCACGCCGACCACCCGACAGCATGCGGCGGAGATGCTCGGCTACTGAACCGTTCCCGGGATGCCGAACATCGTCACGAGGCCGGTGACGATGAATACTCCGGCCGCGGTGATGCGGATCGCCTTCATCGGCAGCTTCTGCGCTAGCGCCTCGCCCACCAGCACTGCCGGGATATTGGCGGCCAGCATGCCGAGCGTCGTGCCGAGCACTACTGCGGCCAGCATGTCGAAACGCGCCCCCAGCGCCACCGTCGCCAGCTGCGTCTTGTCACCCATCTCGGCGATGAAGAAGGCAATGGTGGTGGTGACGAAGGCACCCGCGCGATGCAGCTTCGGGGCGTCGTCGAGCGAATCCGGATGCAGGGCCCACAATCCGAAACCGACGAAGAGCAGGCCGGTGGCCCAGGGCAGCACCTGCGGCGGGATCAGGCTGGCCAGCCAGACCCCGACCGAGCCGGCCAGCGCATGGTTGAAGAGAGTGGCGAACAGAATGCCCATGATGATCGCGACCGGCTGGCGCAGCCGGGCGGCGAGAACGAAGGAGAGCAACTGGGTCTTGTCGCCGATCTCGGCCAGCGCGACGAGCACCGCCGACGTCAGGAAGGCTTCCATCGATGCGAGGGTCAGCGATCCTGCTTCTTGTTCGGGCAGTTCGTCTTGGTGCAGTCGGCGTAGAGATAGAGGGCGTGCTCGTGCACCTCGAAGCCGCGCTCCTTGGCTATCCTGGCCTGGCGTTTCTCGATCTCCGGGTCATAGAACTCCTCGACCTTGCCGCACTGCAGGCAGACGAGGTGGTCGTGGTGCTTGCCCTCGTTCAGCTCGAATACCGCCTTGCCGGACTCGAAGTAGTGCCGCTCGAGGAGGCCGGCCTGCTCGAACTGCGTCAGCACGCGATAAACCGTCGCCAGGCCGATGTCCATGTCTTCGGCGAGGAGAGCGCGGTAGACGTCCTCGGCGGTCATGTGGCGGCTGCCCGTGTCGGCCTGGGCCTTCTGGAAGAGATCGAGAATCTTCAGGCGCGGGAAAGTCGCCTTGAGACCCATGCTTTTCAGGTCTTGCGAATTGCTCATGGTGGCCGCGTGGCTGGGGAGAATCCTCGGTATGATATAGTCTTGCGCGTTCGTTGAGAATTCCCGGCCTTCGATTCTGCATGAGATTCCTGCGCTACCTGACTGTCTTGCTGCCCCTGGCGGCCTGTTCGAACGTGAAGATGCCCGACGTGGCATCCGCCATCACGCCCTACCGCATCGATATCCGCCAGGGCAATTACATCACCCAGGACATGGTTGCCCAGCTGAAACCCGGCATGACCCGCGATCAGGTCCGCTTCATTCTCGGCACGCCGCTGGTGGCGGACATCTTCCATGCCGAGCGCTGGGATTACATCTACAGCTTCAAGCCGGGCCGGGGCGAGGTGCAGTTGCGGCACTTCGCTGTCTTTTTCGCGGACAACAAGCTGGCGCGGGTGGCCGGCGACGTGGTTGGGGCCGAGCCGGGCGAGGCGGAAGCGGCGGCAACCGCCGCTGCCAGCGCGCGTTCCCGCGTGATCGAGATTGCGCCAGACACCGAGAAGAAGAAGGAAGAAACCAAGGAAGGCGAGCAGAAGGCCGAGGTCCAGGCGAAACCCGATGGCGCGGTCCAGCCCGCCGAGAAACATTGATCGTCGCCGGACGTCCTGTCCGGCGTAGCGGCAGACCAGGAGCAGAACAATGAAGATCGCGATTGCCGGAAGTTCCGGCCGCATGGGGCGTACTCTGATCGAAGCCGTCTTGTCAGCAGGCGACATGCAGTTGGTCGCCGCGCTGGAACACGCGGACAGCCCCTTCCTCGGCAAGGACGCCGGCGAGCTTGCCGGCGCGTCCTGCGGAGTGAGCATCACAGACGATTTCGACACGGCGCTTGCGCAGGCAGACTGCCTGATCGATTTCACCCGCCCTGCGGGTACCTTGGCCCATCTGGCAAGTTGTCATAAGCGCGGTGTGGCAATGGTCATCGGGACAACCGGCCTCGAGACCGAACAGAAACTGGTGATCCAGGATGCCTCTCACAGCATTCCCATCGTCTTCGCACCGAACATGGCCGTCGGCGTCAATCTGGTCTTCAAGCTGCTCGATACCGCTGCCCGCGTGCTCAGCCAGGGCTACGACATCGAGGTGATCGAGGCGCATCACCGCCATAAGGTCGATGCGCCTTCCGGCACGGCCTTGCGCATGGGGGAGGTGGTGGCGGAAGCGCTCGGACGCGACCTGTCGAAGTGCGCCGTCTACGGCCGCGAAGGCGTCACCGGGGAGCGCGACCCGTCAACCATCGGCTTCGCCACGGTGCGCGGCGGAGACATCGTCGGCGACCATACCGTCCTTTTTGCCGGCACCGGCGAGCGTGTCGAGATCACCCACAAGGCCGCTTCGCGCATGCCCTATGCGCTGGGCAGCCTGAGGGCGGCACGATTCCTGAAGGGGCGGAAAAGCGGCCTTTACGATATGCAGGATGTCCTGGGATTGCGTTGAGCGGGCCTTGCGGGTTTGCAGGGCAAGCTCTTCCTAAGGTAAAATTCGAAAGTTTTATCCCGAGCGGGTCAGGCCCACGGCCTGTCCCGCTTCGCATATCTACAACAATCCGCAGCATTGCCCGTGTGTTGTCCCGGCATGCCTGCGCAGTGCCGACAGGAGCGCTTAAGTGTCTGATTTTCCGAAAGCCATCCTCGCCTTAGCGGATGGAACGGTATTTCGCGGAATCGGCATCGGCGCAACGGGTTCCAGCGCCGGAGAGGTGGTGTTCAACACCGCCATGACCGGTTATCAGGAAATCCTCACGGATCCCTCCTATTGCCGGCAGATCGTTACCCTCACGTATCCCCACATTGGCAACACGGGCATCAATCGCGAAGACTGCGAGGCGGCCAAAGTGCATGCGGCAGGCCTGGTGATCCGTGATCTCCCGCTGATGGTGTCGAACTTCCGTAGCGAGCAGAGCCTGTCCGACTATCTCAAGGCGGAGAATGTCGTCGCCATTGCCGGCATCGACACGCGCAAGCTGACGCGCATCCTGCGCGAGCAGGGCGCCCAGAACGGCTGCTTGGCGGCCGGCGAGATCGACGAGGAAAAGTCAGTCGCTGCGGCACGGCGCTTCCCGGGCCTCGCCGGCATGGATCTGGCCAAAGTGGTGAGCACGGACAAGTCCTATGCCTGGACCGAGGGGGAGTGGGCGCTCGGCAAGGGCTACGCCACGCCGGAATCGTCGCCCTTCCACGTCGTCGCCTTCGACTACGGCATCAAGCGCAACATTCTGCGCATGCTGGCCTCCCGCGGCTGCCGCGTCACCGTGCTGCCTGCCCAGGCCACGGCGGCCGAGGCGCTGGCCTTGAATCCGGACGGCGTGTTCCTCTCCAATGGTCCGGGCGACCCGGAACCCTGCGACTACGCCATCGCAGCCATCCGCGAGATCCTCGCCCGTGGTGTCCCGACTTTCGGCATCTGCCTCGGCCACCAGCTGATGGGCCTGGCTTCCGGCGCCAAGACGGTGAAGATGAAGTTCGGCCACCACGGCGCCAACCATCCGGTGAAGGATCTCGACACCGGCCAGGTGCTGATCACCAGCCAGAACCACGGCTTCGCCGTCGATGTCGACACCCTGCCGGCCAGCCTGCGCGTGACCCACGTCTCGCTTTTCGACGGCAGCCTGCAGGGCATGGCGCGCACCGACGTGCCGGCCTTCTGCTTCCAGGGCCACCCCGAGGCGAGCCCGGGCCCCCACGACGTGTCGTACCTGTTCGACCGTTTCATCAAGATGATGCAGGACAAAAAGGCACAACATGCCTAAGCGCACCGACATCCACAGCATCCTCATCATCGGCGCCGGCCCGATCATCATCGGCCAGGCCTGCGAGTTCGACTATTCCGGCGCCCAGGCCTGCAAGGCGCTGCGCGACGAGGGCTACAAGGTCATCCTGGTCAACTCCAATCCGGCGACCATCATGACCGACCCGGAAATGGCGGACGTCACCTACATCGAGCCGATCCACTGGACGGTGATCGAGAAGATCATCGCCAAGGAGCGCCCCGACGCCCTCTTGCCGACCATGGGCGGCCAGACGGCGCTCAACTGCGCCCTCGACCTGGCCCGCCACGGCGTGCTGGAGAAATACGGCGTCGAGATGATCGGCGCTTCGCGCGAGGCCATCGACAAGGCCGAGGACCGCGAGAAGTTCAAGGCGGCGATGACCAAGATCGGCCTCGGCAGCGCGCGTTCCGCCATCGCCCACAGCATGGAGGAGGCCCTGCAGGTGCAGGCCGCCCTCGGCTTCCCCTCGATCATCCGCCCGTCGTTCACCATGGGCGGCAGCGGCGGCGGCATTGCCTACAACCGCGAAGAATTCGTCACCATCTGCGAGCGCGGCCTCGAGGCCAGCCCGACCAAGGAGCTCCTCATCGAGGAATCCCTGATCGGCTGGAAGGAATTCGAGATGGAGGTGGTGCGCGACCGCAAGGACAACTGCATCATCGTCTGCTCGATCGAGAACCTCGACCCGATGGGCGTGCACACCGGCGACTCGATCACCGTGGCGCCGGCGCAGACGCTGACCGACAAGGAATACCAGATCATGCGCGACGCCTCGATCGCCGTCCTGCGCGAGATCGGCGTCGATACCGGCGGCTCCAACGTGCAGTTCGCCATCAACCCGGCCGACGGCCGCATGATCGTCATCGAGATGAACCCGCGCGTGTCGCGCTCCTCGGCGCTGGCCTCGAAGGCCACCGGCTTCCCGATCGCCAAGGTGGCGGCCAAGCTGGCGGTGGGCTACACGCTCGACGAGCTGCGCAACGAGATCACCGGCGGCGCCACGCCGGCCTCCTTCGAGCCGTCCATCGACTACGTCGTCACCAAGGTGCCGCGCTTCGCCTTCGAGAAGTTCCCGCAGGCCAACGACCGCCTGACCACGCAGATGAAGTCGGTGGGCGAGGTGATGGCCATCGGCCGCACCTTCCAGGAATCCTTCCAGAAGGCCCTGCGCGGCCTGGAAGTCAGCGTCTACGGACTGGACGAGATCGAGGCCGACGAGGACACCATCGAGCAGGAGATCGCCAATCCGGGCGCCCAGCGCATGTGGTTCCTCGGCCAGGCCTTCCGCAACGGCATGAGCCTGGAGAAGGCCTTCCAGCTGACCAGGATCGACCCGTGGTTCCTCGTGCAGATCGAGGACATCGTGCGCGAGGAGGCGGCGATGGCCGGACAGAAGCTGCACGACCTCGACGCCGACGAGATGCGCCGCCTCAAGCGCAAGGGCTTCTCCGACCGGCGCCTGGCCAGGCTGCTCGACACCACCGAGACCGCCGTGCGCATGCACCGCCACGCACTCGGCGTGCGGCCGGTGTTCAAGCGCGTCGATACCTGCGCCGCCGAGTTCGCCACCCATACCGCCTACATGTATTCCACCTACGAGGAGGAATGCGAGGCGAACCCGACTGCCCGCAAGAAGATCATGGTGCTCGGCGGCGGGCCCAACCGCATCGGCCAGGGCATCGAGTTCGACTACTGCTGCGTGCACGCCGCGCTGGCCATGCGCGAGGACGGCTACGAGACCATCATGGTCAACTGCAACCCGGAGACGGTGTCCACCGACTACGATACTTCCGACCGCCTGTATTTCGAGCCGCTCTCGCTGGAGGACATCCTCGAGATCGTGAACGTCGAGCAGCCCACGGGCGTCATCGTGCAGTTCGGCGGCCAGACGCCGTTGAAGCGCGCCCTCGACCTTGAGGCCAACGGCGTGCCCATCATCGGCACCAGCCCCGATATGATCGACGCCGCCGAGGATCGCGAGCGCTTCCAGCAGATGCTGCACGAACTCGGCCTCAAGCAGCCGCCGAACCGAACGGCGCGCACCGAGGCGGATGCCATCCGCCTTGCCGCCGAGATCGGCTATCCGCTGGTGGTGCGCCCGAGCTACGTGCTGGGCGGACGCGCCATGGAGATCGTGCACGAGCAGAAGGACCTCGAGCGCTACATGCGCGACGCCATCAAGGTGTCCAACGACTCGCCGGTGCTGCTCGACCGCTTCCTCAACGATGCCACCGAGGTGGACGTCGACGCGCTGTCCGACGGCAGGCAGGTGATCATCGGCGGCATCATGCAGCACATCGAGCAGGCCGGCGTGCACTCGGGCGATTCCGCCTGCTCGCTGCCGCCCTACACCCTGTCCAAGGAAGTCCAGGACGAGTTGCGCGACCAGACCGAGAAGATGGCGAAGGCCCTCAACGTCGTCGGCCTGATGAACGTCCAGTTCGCCATCCAGGACGGCACGGTGTACGTGCTGGAAGTAAACCCGCGCGCCTCGCGCACCGTGCCCTTCGTCTCCAAGGCGACGGGGTTGCCGCTGGCCAAGGTGGCGGCGCGCTGCATGGCCGGCCGCTCGCTGGCCGAGCAGGGCGTCACCCGCGAAATCGTGCCGCCCTACTATTCGGTCAAGGAAGCGGTGTTTCCCTTCAACAAGTTTCCCGGCGTCGATACCATCCTCGGTCCCGAGATGAAGTCTACCGGCGAGGTGATGGGCGTCGGCCGCAGCTTCGCCGAGGCCTTCGTCAAGTCGCAGCTGGCGGGCGGCACTCGGCTGCCGAAGTCGGGCAAGGTCTTCATCAGCGTCAAGGAGCAGGACCGCGCCAAGGCGGTCGAGGTGGCGAAGGATCTGGCCGAGCTCGGCTTTACGCTGCTCGCCACGCGCGGCACCGGCGCGGCCATCGAGGCCGCCGGCCTCAAAGTGCAGATCGTGAACAAGGTCGCCGAGGGCCGGCCGCACATCGTGGACATGATCAAGAACAACGAGGTGGCGCTGATCATCAATACGGTCGAAGAAAAGCGCCAGGCCATCGCCGATTCGCGCTCGATCCGCACCAGCGCCCTGGCCCAGCGTGTCACGGTCTTTACCACGATCGAGGGCGCCCGGGCTGCCTGCGCCGGCATGCATCATCTGGCCGAGTTGGAAACCTACGCCTTGCAGTCGCTGCATGCTGAGTTAGGATAAGCGACATGAGCAAGGTACCCATCACCAAGGCGGGCGCGGAAATGCTGCGGCAGGAGCTGCACCGCCTGAAGACCGTTGACCGGCCGAACGTCGTGGCAGCCATTGCCGAAGCGCGCGCCCACGGCGACCTGTCCGAGAATGCGGAGTATGCTGCCGCACGCGAGCGCCAGAGCTTCATCGAGGGGCGCATCCAGGAAATCGAGGGCAAGCTGGGCAACGCGCAGATCATCGACCCGAAGCTGCTGGATGCCGACGGCCGCTGCGTTTTCGGCGCGACGGTCGACCTGGAAGACCAGGAGAGCGGCGACAAGGTCACTTACCAGATCGTCGGCGATGATGAGGCCGACCTGAAGAGCAACAAAATATCCATCTCATCGCCCATCGCACGCGCCCTGATTGGCAAGTACGCCGGCGATATCGCCGAGGTGAAGGCGCCCGGCGGCACGCGCGAGTACGAAATCCTCGACGTTCGCTACCTCTGATCTTCACCGTGCGCCGCCTGGCGGAAAGTCTCTACTCGCTTACGATCACCCTCTGGGTCGGCGGGCTCTGGGCCATCGGCTTCATCGCCGCACCCTCGCTGTTCGCCTCGCTGAAGGACCGCGTCCTCGCCGGCGAACTGGCCGGCAACCTGTTCGGCCTGATTGCATGGGTGGGGATGGCTTGCGCGGCGTATTTGCTGGCGTATCTTTTCGTCAGGCAGGGGCGCGCGGCGTTCGGGTATTCGGTGTTCTGGCTGGTGCTGGCCATGCTGGCGCTGGGGCTGGTCGGGCATTTCGGCATCCAGCCGATACTGGCCCAGCTGAAGGCCGAGGCCTGGCCGCGCAGCGTCATGGAAAGCGCAGTAAAGAGCCGTTTTGCCGCCTGGCATGGTTTTGCCGGCGGCCTCTATGCACTGCAGAGCCTGCTGGGCGCAGCCCTGGTGCTGCTGCAGGGCAGGGGACGCTGAGCTATTTTTTCAGGCGCCGGCGCGAGGCAGCCGGGCGGGCGGGGGATTTCGGCGTGCTGCGCGGCGTGGCCTTTTTCCCCGGCTTGGCGGTTTTGGCCGGCGCCTCGGGGTTGGCGCGGTAGACCACCAGGATGTTGCCGATGCGCTGGACCGGCGCTGCGTCCAGGCGGGTGCAGATTTCGGCGAGCAGAGCCCCGCGCTCGTCGCGCTCGATGCCGTAGACACGCACCTTGATCAGCTCGTGCGCCTTGAGGCCGCGGTCGATCTCGGCGAGGACGGTGTCGCTGAGGCCGTTCTGGCTGATGCTGGCGACGGGATGCAGGCTGTGGGCGCGGGCGCGCAGTGCGCTGCGCTGGGATGAAGTCAGTTCGATCATTGGCGAATTTTACGCGGTGAAGAAGCACAAGACCAGCAAGGCGTGGATGCACGAGCATGTCACCGACCACTACGTCCAACGGGCGAAGGCGGAAGGCTGGCGTTCCCGCGCCGCCTTCAAGCTGATGGAAATCGACGAGAAAGATCGGCTGCTGCGGCCCGGCATGGTGGTCGTGGATCTCGGCGCTGCGCCGGGCGGCTGGTCGCAGGTGGCGACGGAGCGGGTCGGCAGCGGCGGCCGGGTGCTGGCGCTGGACCTGCTGGACATGGCGCCGGTGGCCGGGGTGGAGTTCATCCAGGGCGATTTCCGCGAAGACGCCGTACTGGCGGAACTGACTTTTCGGCTGGCTGGCCGACCGGTCGACCTTGTGATTTCCGACATGGCCCCCAATATCTCGGGTATTGCCGCCACGGACCAGGCCCGCTCGGTGCTTCTGGCGGAACTGGCCCTGGCGTTTGCAGCGGAACATTTGAAACCCGGCGGGAATCTCCTGGTCAAGATATTCCAGGGAGAAGGCTTCGACGCCTTCCGCAAGGCAATGGCGGCGGCCTTCGATAAAGTGGTCGTGCGCAAGCCGAAATCCTCGCGCGACCGCAGCAGCGAGGTGTATCTCCTCGGCTTGGGCTGCCGTCCCCATTCGCGGGAGGGGTAATGCCGTCCTTGTCCCGGTTTGCACCGGGCGGGGAACGGTCTTAGAATGCATCGGTCGTATTGTTTGTTGGGCCCCTGACGGGCCATAGAGGAACCGCTTGAACAATCTTTTCAAGAATCTTGCAATCTGGCTGGTGATCGGCGTCGTGCTGATGACCGTCTTCAACCAGTTCAGCACGCGCCAAGTGGCGCAGAACACGCTCGAATACTCGCAGTTCCTCGACGAGGTCAAGGCCGGACGCATCGCCAAGGTGGTGATCCAGGGCCGCACGCTGGAAGCGACCACCACGGAAGGCAAGAAGATCATCTCCTATGCGCCAGCCGACCTGTGGATGGTGAGCGACCTGCTCAAGAACAACGTCAAGGTGGTGGCGAAGCCCGAGGAGGAGCAGTCCTTCCTCATGAATCTCTTCGTCTCCTGGTTCCCGATGCTGCTGCTGATCGGCGTCTGGATATTCTTCATGCGACAGATGCAGGGCGGCGGCAAGGGCGGCGCCTTCTCCTTCGGCAAGTCGCGCGCGCGCATGATGGACGAGTCGGCCAACACCGTGACCTTTGCCGACGTAGCCGGCTGCGACGAGGCCAAGGAGGACGTCTCCGAGCTGGTCGACTTCCTGCGCGACCCGACCAAGTTCCAGAAGCTGGGCGGGCGCATCCCGCGTGGCGTGCTGATGGTCGGCAATCCCGGCACCGGCAAGACCCTGCTGGCGAAGGCCATCGCCGGCGAGGCGAAGGTGCCGTTCTTCTCGATTTCCGGTTCCGACTTCGTCGAGATGTTCGTCGGCGTCGGCGCCGCCCGCGTGCGCGACATGTTCGAGCAGGCCAAGAAGCACGCCCCCTGCATCATCTTCATCGACGAGATCGACGCGGTCGGCCGCCAGCGCGGCGCCGGCCTCGGCGGCGGCAACGACGAGCGCGAACAGACCCTCAACCAGCTGCTGGTCGAGATGGACGGCTTCGAGGGCACCGCCGGCGTCATCGTCATCGCCGCCACCAACCGTCCCGACGTGCTCGACCCGGCGCTGCTGCGCCCGGGCCGCTTCGACCGCCAGGTGGTGGTGCCGCTGCCGGACATCCGCGGCCGCGAGCAGATTCTCATGGTGCACATGCGCAAGGTGCCGGTGGCGCCGGACGTCAAGGCCGACATCATCGCCCGCGGCACGCCGGGCTTCTCCGGCGCCGACCTCGCCAACCTGGTGAACGAGGCGGCGCTGTTCGCCGCGCGCGGCAACAAGCGCCTGGTCGACATGGAGGACTTCGAGCGCGCCAAGGACAAGATCATGATGGGCGCCGAGCGGCGCTCGATGGTCATGCCCGAGGAGGAGCGCAAGAACACCGCCTACCACGAGTCGGGCCACGTGCTGGTGGCGAAGCTGCTACCGAAGACCGATCCGGTGCACAAGGTCACCATCATCCCGCGCGGCCGCGCACTCGGCGTGACCATGCAACTGCCGGAGCAGGACCGCTACAGCCAGGACCGCGATCGCCTGCTCAACACCATCGCAGTGCTCTTCGGCGGCCGCATCGCCGAAGAGATCTTCATGAACCAGATGACCACCGGCGCCTCGAACGACTTCGAGCGTGCCACCGACATCGCCCGTCGCATGGTGACGCAGTGGGGCATGTCGGACGCCCTCGGCACGATGGTGTATGGCGAGAACGAAGGCGAGGTCTTCCTCGGCCGCTCGATCACCACGCACAAGAACGTTTCCGAGGCGACCATGCAGCAGGTTGACGCCGAGATCCGCCGCATCATCGACCAGCAGTACGGCCTGGCGCGGCGCCTGATCGAGGAGAATCGCGACAAGGTCGAGGCCATGACGCATGCGCTGCTCGAGTGGGAGACGCTCGACGCCGACCAGATCAACGACATCATGGCCGGCAAGCCGCCGCGCGAGCCCAAGCGCACCACGCCGCCGGCCAGCACGCCGGCCGACAATTCCCCGGGTGCTGCGCCCAACGCGGCCGCGCCGGCGTAAGCCGACTCGACAAACCAGAGGCCGGATCGGGCAACCGATCCGGCCTTGTTTTATGGCTACCCACCTAGTTTGCGGCCAGTTCCGCCTATCCCTTGAGCGCCCGCTCGTGATGGGCATCGTCAACGTCACGCCGGACTCCTTTTCCGACGGCGGCCGCTACATCGAGCCGGTGCAGGCTGTCGCCCATGCGCGTCAGCTGGTTGAGGAGGGCGCCGACATCCTCGATGTCGGCGGCGAGTCCTCGCGACCGGGCGCGCAATCCGTTTCCACGGATGAGGAGCTGCACCGCGTCCTGCCGGTGGTCGAGGGGCTGGCCGGGCTGGGCGTGCCGCTTTCCATCGATACCGTGAAGCCGGAGGTGATGCGCCGCGCCGTCGCCGCCGGTGCCGCCATCATCAACGATATCGCCGCCCTGCAGGCGCCAGGGGCGCTGGAGGCGGCGGCAGAATCGGGCGCGGCCGTCTGCCTGATGCACATGCAAGGCGAGCCGCGCACCATGCAGGCCGACCCGCGCTACCAGGACGTCGTGGCGGAAGTGCATGGCTTCCTCGCGCAGCGCGTGGCGGCTGCGCAGGCGGCAGGCATCGCGCGCGAACGCATCATCGTCGATCCCGGCTTCGGTTTCGGCAAGCGGTTGGAGCACAACCTGGCCCTGCTGCGGCAGCTTCATCGCTTCGGCGATCTAGGCGCCTGCGTGCTGGCCGGTCTGTCGCGCAAGTCCATGCTTGGCGAGATTACCGGCAGAAAAGTCAGCCAGCGCGACACGGCGAGCGTGGTCGCGGCGCTCCTCGCCGCGCGGAATGGCGCTAGAATCCTGCGCGTGCATGATGTGGCGGCAACGAAGGACGCCCTGGCCGTCTGGATGGCAGTCGACAATCAGGGGTAAGCATGGGAAGAAAGTATTTCGGTACGGACGGCGTGCGGGGCACGGTGGGTCAGGTCCCCATCACCCCCGAGTTCGTCATGCGCTTGGGCTATGCGGCCGGTACCACCCTGGTGGCGCGAGAGCACCTGCCGGCGGGCGAGCATCCGGCCGTGCTGATCGGCAAGGACACGCGCATCTCCGGCTACATGCTCGAAGCGGCGCTGGAAGCCGGCTTCGCCGCGGCAGGTGTGGACGTCATGCTGACCGGCCCGCTGCCGACGCCGGCCATCGCCTACCTGACGCGCGCCCTGCGCCTGCAGGCCGGCGTGGTCATCTCGGCCTCGCACAATCCCTATCCCGACAACGGCATCAAGTTCTTCTCTGCCGCCGGCACCAAGCTGCCCGACGCGGTGGAGGCGGAGATCGAGTCGCGCCTGGAGCAGCCGATGGGTTGTGCCGCGCCGGCGCAACTCGGCAAGGCGCGCCGCGTCGACGATGCGGCCGGCCGCTATATCGAGTTCTGCAAGAGCACCTTTCCGGCCGACTTCGACCTGCGCGGCATGAAGATCGTGGTCGACTGCGCCCACGGCGCGGCCTATCACATAGCGCCCAAGGTCTTTCATGAACTCGGCGCCGAGGTGCATGCCATCGGCGCCGAGCCGAACGGACTCAACATCAATGACAAGGTGGGGGCGACCTCGCCGCAAACCCTGCAGCAGGCGGTGGTGACGCAGGGCGCCGACCTCGGCATCGCCCTCGACGGCGACGGCGACCGCGTCATGATGGCCGACGCCAAGGGCCGGCTCTACGACGGCGACCAGCTGCTCTATGTCATTGCTCGCAGCCGCCTGGCCAACGGCGGCCTGGCCGGCGTGGTGGGCACCCTCATGACCAACCTGGGCATGGAGCATGCGCTGGCGCAGCTCGGCGTGCCCGTCGTGCGCGCCAGGGTTGGCGACCGCTATGTCCTGGAGACGCTGATCGAGCGCGGCTGGAAACTGGGCGGCGAGAACTCCGGCCACATCATCTGTCTCGACCGCCATACGACGGGCGACGGCATCGTTTCGGCCCTTCAGGTGCTGGCGGCGCTGCGGCTGCAGCAGAGCACTCTCGAAGCAGCCTGTGCCGATCTGACGCTTTATCCGCAGACACTGGTCAACGTGAAGCTGCCCAGCGGCTTCGACTGGCAGGGCCGGCCCGAGATCGAATCGGCGTGCAAGACCGCAGAGAAGGAACTGGGCGAGAGCGGCCGCGTGCTGCTGCGCGCCTCGGGCACCGAACCGCTGCTGCGCGTAATGGTCGAGGGGCGCGAAGCGCAGCAGGTGGCCGCCCTGGCACAGGGCATTGCCGACGCCGTCCAGCGTGCGGCGGCGTGATCGGCCTGCTGCAGCGTGTTTCCTCGGCGCGCGTTGACATCGGCGGCGAGACGGCCGGTGCCATCGGTAGCGGACTACTGGCGCTGGTCTGCGCCGAACGCGGCGATGACGAAACGAGTGCCGGCCGCCTGCTCGAACGCCTGCTCAACTACCGCATTTTTTCCGATAATCTGGGCAAGATGAACCTGAGCCTGCGCGACGTCGGCGGCGGTCTCCTGCTGGTGCCGCAATTTACGCTCGCCGCCGATACCAACAGCGGCAACCGCCCCAGCTTCACCCCTGCAGCGCCGCCCGAGCAAGGCCGACGGCTGTTCGACTTCCTCGTGGCCCGTGCGGTCGCAACGCATGCCGCTACCGCCAGCGGTCGCTTTGGCGCCGACATGCAGGTCAGCCTGACCAACGACGGCCCCGTCACCTTCTGGCTGCGCGTGCCGCCGCCCGCTGCCTGATCGGGTTTTGATTTGACCGAAGAGTGTCAAGACGCTAAAATCTTCGCCTTTTGACGAACCTGGGATCGGGCTGTTTCATGCGACGCAAACTCGTGGCTGGCAACTGGAAAATGCATGGCGGCCTGGCCCGCAATCGCGATCTGTTGCAGAGCCTGGATCAGGCCATCGGCAAGGGCGGCAAGGCCGACTGCGCCGTTTGCGTCCCCTTTCCCTATCTGGCCCAGACGCAGGAACTGCTGAAGGGTACGGCGATCGCCTGGGGTGGGCAGACCCTGTCGGAGCATGCCCAGGGCGCCTATACCGGTGAAGTCAGTGCGGCCATGCTGGTCGATTTCGGCTGCCGTTACGTCATCGTCGGCCACTCCGAACGGCGCAGCCTGTACGGCGAGAGCAACGAATCCGTGGCGGCGAAATTCGTCGCGGCGGTGCAGGGTGGCCTGACGCCGATCCTCTGCCTGGGGGAGACGCTCGAACAGCGGGAGGGGAATGTCACCGAGCAGGTGATTGCCGCCCAGTTTGATGCCGTGCTACAGGCGGCCGGCATGCGCGGTTTTGCCAATGCCGTCATCGCTTACGAACCGGTATGGGCTATTGGGACTGGGCGCACCGCCACGCCGCAGCAAGCCCAGGATGTGCACGCCTTCATTCGTGAACGGCTGGCCAAGAGCGATGCGATCCTGGCGCAGCGCATGCAGATTCTTTATGGCGGCAGCGTCAAGCCGCAGAATGCCGCCGAGTTGTTCGGCATGGCCGACATCGACGGTGGCCTGATCGGCGGCGCTTCCCTGGTGGCGCAGGATTTTCTGGCGATCTGCCAGGCGGCAGCCTAACTTAACGATCGGATTGGCAATGGACGGTATTCTTTTCCCCCTGATCCTCACGGTTCATATTCTGGTGGGAGCAGCCATCATCGGCCTGGTGCTTTTGCAGCACGGCAAGGGGGCCGACATGGGTGCGGCCTTCGGCAGCGGCTCTTCGGGCAGCCTGTTTGGCGCCTCGGGCTCGGCGAATTTCCTGAGCCGTACGACGGGGATACTGGCCACGGTTTTCTTCCTGACCAGCCTGGGACTGAGCTATATCGCAACGAATCGCACCCAAGCGCCCACCAGCGTCATGGAGCAGGTAAATACCCAATCTGCAGCGCCGGCTACTCCGGCTCCAGCCCAGCCGGTGGAAGGCGCGGACTCGAAAGCAAAGGAAATTCCGAAGTAAGTGATGCTGCGGCGCAAAAAGAGGGTATAATTTCTTTTTGCGTCGTCATAAGAATTAGTGGCTTTGCCACATAGAGTGGCGGAACCGCGGATTAGATGCCGACGTGGTGAAATTGGTAGACACGCTATCTTGAGGGGGTAGTGGCGAAAGCCGTGTGAGTTCGAGTCTCACCGTCGGCACCAGGAATCCTCTGAGACCTGTCCGGCATTTAGCCGGCAGGCTCGATTTGCAGCAGGAACGCGAAGGGCTCGGCGGAATGGTTGGAAAGCCATCCGCGCAGACTATGTTGGAAAACTACTTTCCTGTCCTCGTCTTCATACTCGTCGGCCTGGCCTTCGGGTGTGCCCCCATCCTTCTAGGCTGGCTCGTTGCTCCGAACCGGCCCGACAGCGAAAAACTCTCCCCCTTCGAATGCGGCTTCGAGGCCTTCGAGGACGCGCGCATGAAGTTCGACGTGCGCTTCTACCTGATCGCCATCATATTCATTCTGTTCGACCTGGAAATCGCTTTCCTCTTTCCCTGGGCAGTGATCTTCAAGGATATCGTTGCTTCGGACACGATGCGGATGTTCGGCTTCTTCGAAATGATGATTTTCGTCGGCATCCTGGCCATCGGCTACGTCTACGCCTGGGCCAAGGGCGCACTGGACTGGGAGTGAGCGGGCCATGAGCATCGAAGGCGTTCTGGAAAAAGGCTTCGTCACCACCACCCTCGACACCGTCATCAACTGGACGCGCACCGGCTCGATGTGGCCGATGACCTTCGGCCTCGCCTGCTGCGCCGTCGAGATGATCCATGCCGGCTGCTCGCGCTACGATCTCGACCGCTTCGGCATCGTCTTTCGTCCCAGCCCGCGCCAGTCCGACGTGATGATCGTTGCCGGTACCCTGACCAACAAGATGGCGCCCGCACTGCGCAAGGTGTACGACCAGATGGCCGAGCCGCGCTGGGTGTTGTCGATGGGTTCCTGCGCCAACGGCGGCGGCTATTACCACTATTCCTATTCCGTCGTGCGCGGCTGTGACCGCATCGTGCCGGTAGATGTTTACGTGCCGGGCTGTCCGCCGACGGCGGAAGCGCTGCTCTACGGGCTCATCCAGTTGCAGAACAAGATCAAGCGCACCTCCACCATAGCCCGCTGAACAGAATCGACGCCGAATAACATGAGCGCCAAGCTGGAAGCCCTTTGCCAGAACCTGCAGAACGTGCTTGGCGATCGCATCGCCGGCCTGAAGACGCTCCTCGGCGAAGTCACCCTTGAGGTCGCCGCCGGGCATTACCTCGAGACCGCGCGCATCCTGCGCGACCATCCCGACCTGCGCTTCGAGCAGTTGATGGACCTCACCGGCGTCGACTATTCGACCTGGGGCGACGGCGCCTGGAGCGGCCCGCGCTTTGCAGCGGTCTGCCACCTGACCTCGGTCTCCAAGAACTGGCGCCTTCGCCTGCGCGTCTTCGCGCCGGACGACAACTTCCCGGTGCTGCCCTCGGTGGTCGGCCTCTGGAACAGCGCCAACTGGTACGAACGGGAGGCCTTCGACCTCTACGGCATCCTCTTCGAGGGCCATCCCGACCTGCGCCGCATTCTTTCCGACTACGGCTTCGTCGGCCACCCCTTCCGCAAGGACTTCCCGATTTCCGGCTACGTCGAGATGCGCTACGACCCAGACCAGCGCCGCGTCGTCTACCAGCCGGTGACCATCGAGCCGCGCGAGAATACACCGCGCATCATCCGCGAAGACAGCTATGGAGATGTCGGCCATGGCTGAGATCCGCAACTACACCATCAACTTCGGGCCGCAGCATCCGGCCGCGCACGGCGTGCTGCGCCTGGTGCTGGAACTGGACGGCGAAGTCATCGTTCGCGCCGACCCGCACATCGGCCTGCTGCATCGCGCCACCGAGAAGCTGGCCGAGACCAAGACCTGGCTGCAGACGGTGCCCTACCTGGACCGCCTCGACTACGTCTCGATGATGTGCAACGAGCACGCCTACGTCATGGCGGTGGAAAAACTGCTCGGCGTCGAGGTGCCGATCCGTGCCCAGTACATCCGCGTCATGATGGACGAGGTGACGCGTATCCTCAACCACCTGCTCAACATCGGCACGCACGCCCTCGACATCGGCGCCATGACCATGGTGCTGTACACCTTCCGCGAGCGGGAGGACCTGATGGACGTGTACGAGGCCGTTTCCGGCGCGCGCCTGCACGCCGCCTATTATCGGCCGGGCGGCGTCTATCGCGACCTGCCGGACCGCATGCCGCAGTACGTCGAGAACAAATTCAAAAATGCGGAGACCGTGAAGCGCCTCAACGAGGCGCGCCAGGGTTCGCTGCTCGACTTCCTCGAGGACTTCACCAATCGCTTCCCGACCTACGTAGACGAGTACGAGACACTGCTCACCGACAACCGCATCTGGAAGCAGCGCACGGTCGGCGTCGGCGTGGTCTCGCCCGAACGCGCGCTGGCGCTCGGCTTCTCCGGCCCGATGCTGCGCGGTTCCGGCGTCGAGTGGGACCTGCGCAAGAAGCAGCCCTACGAGGTCTACGACCGCATGGAGTTCGACGTGCCGGTCGGCGTCAACGGCGACTGCTACGACCGCTACCTGGTGCGCATCGAGGAGATGCGCCAGGCCAACCGCATCGTCAGGCAGTGCATCGACTGGCTGCGCAAGAACCCCGGTCCGGTGATCACCGACAACCACAAGGTGGCGCCGCCGCCGCGCGAGAAGATGAAGGCCAGCATGGAAGAGCTGATCCATCATTTCAAGTTGTTCACCGAGGGCATGCACGTGCCGCCGGGCGAGGCCTATGCCGCCATCGAGCACCCGAAGGGCGAATTCGGCGTGTATGCCATCTCGGACGGCGGCAACAAACCCTACCGCATCAAGCTGCGCTCGCCCGGCTTCCCGCATCTCGCCGCCACCGACGAGATGGCGAAGGGGCATATGATCGCCGACGCTACGGCCATCATCGGCACCATCGATCTGGTGCTGGGCGACACGGATAGATAACACCATGCTAAGCCAGGACGCATTGCAGAAAATCGACCGCGAGATCGCCAAGTACCCGGCGGAACAGAAGCAGTCCGCCGTGATGGGGGCGCTGGCCATCGCCCAGATGGAGCAGGGCTGGCTGTCCAACGAGACCATCGAGGCTGTCGCCGGCTACCTCGGCATGGCGCCAGTGGCGGTGTATGAAGTGGCGAGCTTCTACAACATGTACGACCTCGCCCCGGTCGGCAAGTACAAGATCACGGTGTGCACCAATCTGCCGTGCGCGCTGTCCGGCGGCGTGCATGCCGCCGACTACCTGAAGCAGAAGCTCGGCGTCGGCTTCAACGAGACCACCGCCGACGGCAAGTTCACACTGAAGGAAGGCGAGTGCATGGGCGCCTGCGGCGATGCGCCGGTGATGCTGGTGAACAACGTGCGCATGTGCAGCTTCATGCAGCCGGAGCAGATCGACGCGCTGCTGGGGGAGTGCAAGTAATGGGCGCCCTCGGCTTCATCCTGAACGCGGAAGAGGGCGAGCGCAGCTGGCGCCTCGCCGAGTACGTCAAGCGCGGCGGCTACAGCGCGCTGAAAAAGATCATCAACGAGAAGACCCCCGCCGACCAGATCGTCGGCGAGTTGAAGAAGTCCTCGCTGCGCGGCCGCGGCGGCGCCGGCTTCCCGACCGGCCTCAAGTGGAGCTTCATGCCGCGCCAGTTCCCCGGTGCCAAGTACGTCGTCTGCAACTCCGACGAGGGCGAGCCGGGCACCTTCAAGGACCGCGACATCCTGCGCTGGAACCCGCACATGGTCATCGAGGGCATGATCATCGCCGGCTACGCCATGGGCTGCGCGCGCGGCTACAACTACATCCATGGCGAGATCTGGGAGATCTACAAACGCTTCGAGGAGGCCCTCGAGGAGGCGCGCGCCGCCAAGCTGCTCGGGGACAACATCCTCGGCTCCGACTTCAGCTTCGAACTGCAGGCCCACCACGGCTACGGCGCCTACATCTGCGGCGAGGAAACCGCGCTGCTCGAGTCGATCGAGGGCAAGAAGGGCCAGCCGCGCTTCAAGCCGCCGTTCCCGGCGAGCTTCGGCCTCTACGGCAAGCCGACCACCATCAACAACACCGAGACCTTCGCCTCGGTGCCGTACATCATCAACGAGGGTGGCGACAAGTTCCTCGAGCTGGGCAAGCCGAACAACGGCGGCACCAAGCTGTTCTCCGTATCCGGCCACGTCAATCGCCCCGGCAACTTCGAGGTGCCGATGGGCACGCCGTTCAAGGACCTGCTCGCCATGGCGGGCGGCATGCGCGGCGGGCGCAAGCTCAAGGCGGTGATCCCCGGCGGCTCCTCCGCGCCGGTGCTGCCGGCCGACGTCATCATGGAATGCACGCTCGATTATGACTCGATCGCCAAGGCCGGCTCGATGCTCGGCTCCGGCGCCGTGATCGTCATGGACGAGACCACCTGCATGGTGAAGGCGCTCGAGCGCCTGTCCTACTTCTACTTCGAGGAGTCCTGCGGCCAGTGCACGCCCTGCCGCGAGGGCACCGGCTGGCTCTACCGCGTCGTGCACCGCATCGAGCACGGCGAGGGGCGGCCGGAGGACCTCGACCTGCTGAACAGCGTCACCGACAACATCATGGGGCGCACCATCTGCGCCCTCGGCGACGCGGCCTCCATGCCGGTGAAGAGCTTCATCAAGCACTTCGGCGCGGAGTTCGAGTACCACATCCAGAACAGGAAATGCCTCGTGCCCGAGGACGTGCAGCGTGCGGGCAGCGGCTTCTTCAAGGCGGCGTAGCGACATGCTGGAAATCGAGATCGACGGCAGGAAAACCGAGGTGGCCGACGGCAGCACCGTGATGGATGCCGCCCACCAGCTCGGCATCTTCGTCCCGCACTTCTGCTACCACAAGAAGCTGTCCATCGCCGCCAACTGCCGCATGTGCCTGGTGCAGGTGGAAAAGGCGCCGAAGCCGCTGCCGGCCTGCGCCACCCCCGTCACCAACGGCATGAAGGTGTTCACGCACTCGGAAGCCGCCGTCAAGGCGCAGAAGGGCGTGATGGAGTTCCTCCTCATCAACCACCCGCTCGACTGCCCGATCTGCGACCAGGGCGGCGAATGCCAGTTGCAGGATCTCTCCGTCGGCTACGGCCAGAGCGCCTCGCGCTACCAGGAAGAGAAGCGCGTGGTGGTGAACAAGAACCTCGGCCCGCTCATCTCGACCGACATGACGCGCTGCATCCACTGCACGCGCTGCGTGCGCTTCACGCAGGAGATCGCCGGCTGGATGGAACTCGGCCAGGCCTTCCGCGGCGAGCACGCCGAGATCATGCCCTTCATAGAGAAGACGGTGGATTCTGAGCTCTCCGGCAACGTCATCGACCTCTGCCCGGTCGGCGCGCTGACCTCGAAGCCCTTCCGCTTCGCCGCCCGCACCTGGGAGCTGTCGCGCCGCAAGTCGGTCAGTCCGCACGACGGCCTCGGTGCCAACCTGATCGTCCAGGTCAAGCACGACAAGGTGCTGCGCGTCCTGCCGCTGGAGAACGAGGACGTGAACGAGTGTTGGCTGTCGGATAAGGACCGCTTCTCCTACGAGGCCCTGAACTCGGACGCGCGTCTGACCAAGCCGATGCTCAAGCAATGCGGCGAATGGCGCGAGGTCGACTGGCAGACGGCGCTGGAATTCATCGGCACCGACCTGAAGCGCGTGGTGCGCGAGCACGGCGCCGCCTCGATCGGCGCGCTGGCCTCGCCGCATGCCACGCTGGAAGAGCTCCACCTGCTGCAGAAATTCATCCGCGGCGCCGGCAGCGAGAACGTCGACTGCCGTCTCCGCCAGACTGACTTTTCCCTCGACGGCAAGGGCGCGACGCCCTGGCTGGGCCTGCCCGTCGCCGACATTCCGTCGCTCGACCGCGTGCTGGTCGTCGGCAGCTTCCTGCGCAAGGACCATCCGCTGCTCGCCCAGCGCCTGCGTCAGGCGGCGAAGAAGCTCACCCGCGTCAGCCTGCTGCACGTGGCCGACGACGACCAGTTGATTAACCTGCACGCCAAGTCCATCGTCGCGCCGTCGGCGCTGGCGGCGGAATTCGCCGGCATCGTCAAGGCGGTCGCCGAGGCGAAGGGCGCGACGGTCGATGCCACGCTGGCCGCTGTGCAGCCCTCCGCCGCGGCGAAGGCCATCGCCGAGAGCCTGGTATCCGGCGAGAAGATCGCCATCTTCCTCGGCAACTTCGCCCAGCAGCATGCGCAGGCGTCGACCTTGCATGCCCTGGCCCAGAAGCTGGCCGAGCTGGCCGGCGCGCGCTTCGGCTACCTGGGTGAGGCGGCCAACTCGGTTGGCGGCTACGTCGCCCATGCCTTGCCCGGGGCGCAGGGCCTCAACGCCGCGCGCATGCTGGCCGAGCCGCGCAAGGCGTATTTCGTTCTGCACGCCGAGCCGGAGCTCGACTGCGCCAATCCGCAGCAGGCTCTGGCCGCGCTGAAGGGCGCCGACCTGGTCGTGGCGCTGACGCCGTTCAAGACGCGCGCCGTCGACTACGCTCATGTGATCCTGCCGATCGCGCCGTTCACCGAAACCTCCGGCACCTTCATCAACACCGAGGGTCGGGTGCAGAGCTTCAACGCCGTGGTCAAACCGCTGGGCGAGACGCGCCCGGCCTGGAAGGTGTTGCGCGTGCTGGGTAACCTGCTCGGATTGGCCGGTTTCGAGCAGGAAAGCTCCGAGGCCGTGCGCGCCGAGGTCCTCGGCGGCAAGCCGGCTTCGGTCGGCGATCGCCTGAGCAACCGGGCCGACGGCATCGCTCTCGATCTGGCCGCGTCTGCGCCTGCGTTGCAACGCGTGGCCGATGTGCCGATCCATTTCGCCGATCCGCTGGCGCGTCGCGCGCCGTCGCTGCAGAAGACGCGCGACGCGGCGCCGCCCGCCGCGCGCATGAACGCCGCCACCTTGGCGCAGCTCGGCCTCGCTCACGGTTTGCAGGTAAAAGTCAGTCTCGGAGGGACGGCGATCCTTTCCGCGCAACTTGATGCCGGCGTGCCCGACGGCTGCGTGCGTGTTGCCGCCGGCCACGAACTAACGTCCGGCCTCGGCCCGATGCAGGGCGAGATCAAAGTGGAGCGCGCGTGATGGAACAGGCTGTCCTCCGCCTTTTCGAATACTTCTGGGGGATGTTCGGCCTCTGGGATCCGCTGTGGGCGCTGGTCAAGCCCGTATGGCCGCTGGTTTGGGTGCTGATGAAGATCGTGGCGATCATTCTTCCGCTCATGCTGTGCGTCGCCTACCTGACCTTCTGGGAGCGCAAGATCATCGGATGGATGCAGGTGCGCATCGGCCCCAACCGCGTCGGCCCGTGGGGGTTGCTGCAGCCGATCGCCGATGGCATGAAGCTGTTCTTCAAGGAAGTGCTGGTGCCGACCGGCGCCAACAAGGCGCTGTTCTTCGTCGGGCCTGTGATGGCCATCGCGCCGGCGCTGGCGGCCTGGGCGGTGGTGCCCTTCTTTGACGGCGGCGCGCTGGCCAACCTCGACGCCGGCCTGTTCTACATCCTGGGCATGACCTCGATGGGCATCTACGGCGTGATCATCGCCGGCTGGGCTTCCAACTCCAAGTATCCCTTCCTCGGCGCCATGCGCGCTTCGGCGCAGATGGTGTCCTACGAGATCGCCATGGGCATGGCTCTGGTGACGGTGCTGATGATTTCCAACAGCCTCAACCTCTCCGACATCGTCCGTGCCCAAGGCCGCGGCTGGTTCGCCGACCACGGTGCCGGCTTCCTCTCCTGGAACTGGATTCCGCTGCTGCCGATGTTCGTCGTGTATTTCATTTCCGGCGTGGCCGAGACCAACCGCGCGCCCTTCGATGTCGTCGAGGGCGAATCCGAAATCGTCGCCGGCCACATGGTCGAGTTCTCCGGCATGGCCTTTGCCATGTTCTTCCTTGCCGAGTACGCCAACATGATCCTGGTGGCGACGCTCACCTCGATCCTGTTTCTTGGCGGCTGGCTATCGCCGGTTGGCTTCCTGCCCGACGGTTTCCACTGGCTGGCGGTGAAGATTTCGTTGTTCCTGTTCCTGTTCCTGTGGTTCCGCGCCACCTTCCCGCGCTATCGCTACGACCAGATCATGCGTCTGGGCTGGAAGGTTTTCGTGCCGCTGACCCTGGTGTGGATCGTCGTCATCGGCTCCTGGATGGTGTCGCCATGGAACATCTTCAAGTGAGAGGCTGAGATATGGGCGCCAAGGACTTCCTCAACAGCCTGCTGCTCAAGGAGCTCTTCAAGGGCCTGTCCGTCACCGGGCGCTATCTTTTCGCGCCCAAGATCACGGTGCAGTACCCCGAGGAGAAAACCCCGCAGAGCAACCGCTTTCGCGGCCTGCACGCCCTGCGCCGCTACCCGAACGGGGAAGAGCGCTGCATCGCCTGCAAACTGTGCGAGGCGGTGTGCCCGGCGATGGCCATCACCATCGAGTCGGCCGAGCGCGAGGACGCGAACGGGCAAACTTCACGCCGCACCACGCGCTACGACATCGACCTGACCAAGTGCATCTTCTGCGGCTTCTGCGAGGAGGCCTGCCCGGTGGATGCCATCGTCGAAACGCGAGTGCTGGAATACCACGGCGAGAAGCGCGGCGACCTCTACTACACCAAGCAGATGCTGCTGGCGGTGGGCGACAAGTACGAAGCGCAGATTGCCGCCGACCGCGAGCAGGACGCCAGGTTCCGGTGATGCCCATGGACTTCAAGACTGCGCTCTTCTACATCCTCTCGACGATCCTGGTGATCGCCGCGCTGCGCGTCGTCACCGCGCGCAACCCGGTGCATGCCGTGCTGTTCCTGGTGCTCGCCTTCTTCAATGCCAGCGGCCTGTGGCTGCTGCTGCAGGCGGAGTTCCTCGCCATCGCGCTGATCGTCGTCTATGTCGGCGCGGTGATGGTGCTGTTCCTCTTCGTCGTCATGATGCTCGACATCAATCTGGAAAGGCTGCGCCAGGGCTTCTGGAGCAACCTCTGGCTCGGCGGCCCGATCGCCGTGCTGATGGTGATCGAGATGGTGGCGGTGCTCTCCGCCCGCAGCTTTGGCCTGGAGGCCATGCCCGAGCCCGCGGCGCCGGCGGCCGGCTACTCCAACACCAAGGCGCTGGGCATGGCCATCTACACGGACTACGTCTACCCCTTCGAACTGGCCTCGGTGATCCTGCTGGTGGCGCTGATCGCCGCCGTCGTGCTGAACCTGCGCCAGCGCCGCGACAACAAGCAGTTGAATCCCGCCGAGCAGATCGCCATCAAGCGCAAGGATCGCGTGCGCATCGTGTCGATGCCGTCGGAGAAGGAATAGCCATGCCCGGCCTGAACCACTTCCTGATTCTCGGCGCCATCCTCTTTTCGATCGGCGTGGTCGGTGTCTTCCTCAACCGGAAGAACCTCATCGTGCTGCTGATGGCCATCGAGCTGATGCTGCTTGCCGTCAACATGAACTTCGTCGCCTTCTCGCATTTCCTCGGCGACATGGGCGGGCAGGTGTTCGTCTTCTTCATCCTGACGGTCGCTGCGGCTGAGGCCGCCATCGGCCTCGCCATCCTGGTCGTGCTGTTCCGCAACCTGCGCACGATCCACGTGGACGACCTCGACAGCCTGCAGGGATAACCATGGAAATGCACCCTTACGCGTTGTGGGTCCCCTTGGCGCCGCTCTTCGGCGCCCTCGTCGCAGGCCTGTTCGGCCAGACGATCGGCCGGGCCGGCGCCCACTGGATCACCAGCCTCGGCGTGGCGGTTTCGCTGGCCCTGTCCTGGCTGATCTTCCAGGACGTCGATGCCGGCAAGATCTACAACGCCGCGGTCTACACCTGGGCCACCAGCGGCGGCATCAGCTTCCAGGTCGGCTTCCTCATCGACAAGCTGACGGTGACCATGATGCTGGTGGTTACCTTCGTTTCGCTGATGGTGCACATCTACACCATCGGCTACATGGCGCACGACGAAGACAACTGGCCGACCGACAGCCTGGCCGGCAAGAACAGCTACCAGCGCTTCTTCGCCTACATCTCGCTGTTCACCTTCTCCATGCTGATGCTGGTGATGAGCAACAACTTCCTCCAGCTGTTCTTCGGCTGGGAGGCGGTCGGCCTGGTCTCCTACCTGCTGATCGGCTTCTGGTCGAGCCGGCCGACGGCGATCTACGCCAATCTCAAGGCCTTCCTGGTCAACCGCGTCGGCGACTTCGGCTTCCTGCTCGGCATCGGCCTGATCGCCGCCTATTGCGGCTCGCTCAACTACGGCGACGTCTTCGCCCTGTCGCAGAAGCTCGCCAGCACCCACATCGAGCTGATCCCCGGTTCGCCCTGGCTGCTCGTCTCCGTGGTCTGCATCTGCCTGTTCATCGGCGCCATGGGCAAGTCGGCGCAGTTTCCGCTGCACGTCTGGCTGCCGGACTCGATGGAAGGCCCGACGCCGATCTCCGCGCTGATCCATGCCGCCACCATGGTGACGGCCGGCATCTTCATGGTCTCGCGCATGTCGCCGCTGTTCGAGCTGTCGGACGCCGCGCTGTCCTTCGTCATCGTCATCGGCGCCATCACCGCCTTCTTCATGGCGCTGATCGCCATCGTGCAGACCGACATCAAGCGCGTCGTCGCCTACTCGACGCTGTCGCAGCTCGGCTACATGACCACCGCGCTGGGCGCCTCGGCCTATTCGGCGGCGATGTTCCACCTCGCCACCCACGCCTTCTTCAAGGCGGTGCTGTTCCTCGGCGCCGGCTCGGTCATCATCGCCATGCACCACGAGCAGGACATGCGCCGCATGGGCGGGCTGCGCAAGTACATGCCCATCACCTACCTGACAGTGCTGATCGGCGCGTTGGCCAACGCCGGCTTCCCGCCCTTCGCCGGCTTCTTCTCCAAGGATTCGATCATCGAGGCCGTGCACCTGTCGACCACGACGGGCGCCGGCTTCGCCTATGCGCTGATCCTGGCCGGCGTCTTCGTCGGCGGCTTCTACTCCTTCCGCCTGGTGTTCTTCGCCTTTCACGGCAAGGAGCGCTTCCGCGAGGCGCCCGCGCACGAGGCCCCCGGCGGGCATGACGCGCACGGACACGATGCGCACGGCCATGATGACCATGGGCATCACGGCCCGGTCGAGCCGAAGGAGTCGCCATGGGTGGTCACCGTGCCGCTGGTCCTGCTGGCGATCCCGTCGGTCATTGCCGGCTGGGCGATGATCGGCCCGGCGCTGTTCGGCAACTATTTCGGCGGCGCAATCTTCATCGCCCCCGAGCATCCGGCCATCGCCAGCATGAAGGCCGGCTTCCACGGCGCCTTCGGCATGATCACGCACGGCCTGATGACGCCGCCGTTCTGGCTGGCGCTGGCCGGCGCGGCGACGGCCTGGTATCTCTACATTGCGCGGCCCGACCTGCCGGCCGTCATCAAGCAGAAGTCGGGTGTGCTGGCCCGCATCCTCGAGGAGAAATACGGCTTCGACCGCTTCAACGACTGGTTCTTCGCAGGCGGCGCGCGCTTGCTCGGGCGCGGCCTGTGGAAGGGTGGAGACCAGGCGCTGATCGACGGCCTGGCGGTGAACGGCTCGGCCAAAGTGGTCGGCTGGATCGCCTCGATCGTCCGCCTGTTCCAGTCGGGCTACATTTACCAGTATGCGTTCTCCATGATCATCGGCGTGTTCGTGCTGCTGACTTTGTGGATGAACCGGGCCTAGGAAAACAAGAATGTCAGGTCTTCCCCTATTGAGTCTTGCGATCTGGCTGCCCATCGTCGGCGGCCTGCTGGTGCTCGCCACCGGCTCCGACCGCAACGCTGGCCTGGCGCGGCCGCTCGCCCTGGTGGTGGCCGTGGCCGGCTTCCTCGTCACGATCCCGCTCTATACCGGCTTCGACAACGGCACGAGCGCGATGCAGTTCGAGGAGCTGCGGCCATGGATCCAGCGCTTCAACATCAACTACCAGCTCGGCGTGGACGGCATCTCGGTGCTGTTCATCCTGCTCAACAGCTTCATCACGCCGCTGGTGGTGCTGGCCGGCTGGAAAGTGATCGAGGAGAAGGTGGCCCAGTACATGGCGGCCTTCCTTATCATGTCCGGCCTCATGAACGGCATCTTCTCGTCGCTCGACGCCGTGCTGTTCTATGTTTTCTTCGAGGCCTCGCTGATCCCGATGTACATCATCATCGGCGCCTGGGGCGGGCCTAACCGAGTCTACGCCGCGTTCAAGTTCTTCCTCTACACGCTGCTCGGTTCGCTGCTGATGCTGGTCGCACTGATCTGGCTCTTTTTCCAGTCCGGCTTCAGCTTCAACCTGCTCGACTGGCACGCGCTGCGCATCCCGCTCGCAGCGCAGATTCTCCTGTTCCTCGCCTTTTTGGTGGCCTTCGCAGTCAAGGTGCCGATGTGGCCGGTACACACTTGGCTGCCGGATGCCCACGTCGAGGCGCCGACCGGAGGCTCGGTGGTGCTGGCCGCCATCATGCTGAAGCTGGGCGCCTACGGCTTCCTGCGATTCTCGCTGCCCATCGCCCCGGATGCTTCTCGCGAACTGGCCTGGCTGATGATCGCGCTGTCGCTTACGGCCGTGGTGTACATCGGCTTCGTCGCCCTGGTGCAGGCCGACATGAAGAAACTGATCGCCTACTCGTCGATCTCGCACATGGGTTTCGTCACGCTCGGCTTCTTCATTTTCAACTCGCTTGGCGTCGAGGGCGCCCTGGTGCAGATGATCTCGCACGGCTTCGTCTCCGGAGCCATGTTCCTATGCGTCGGCGTGCTCTATGACCGTGTGCACAGCCGCCAGATTGCCGACTATGGCGGCGTGGTCCACACCATGCCGAAATTTGCCGCCTTCATGGTCCTGTTCGCCATGGCCAACTCCGGGCTGCCCGCCACCAGCGGTTTCGTCGGCGAGTTCATGGTGATTCTTGGCGCAGTGCAGTACAACTTCTGGATCGGCTTTGCCGCCGCGACTACGCTGATCCTCGGCGCCGCCTACACCCTGTGGATGGTCAAGCGCGTGATGTTCGGCGCGGTGGCCAACCACCACGTTGCCGAGCTCACCGACATCAATGCGCGGGAGTTCGCCATCCTGGGGATCCTGGCGCTGTGCGTACTGGGCATGGGACTCTACCCGCTGCCGTTCACCGAAGTGATGCACGCTTCGGTGGACAACCTGCTGAAGCACGTTGCCGTGCCGAAGCTCTGAGGACGGACAAGACATGAACTTCGTGATGCCCGATCTCTACCCCGCCTCGGCGGAGATATTCATCCTGCTGATGGCCTGCGTGCTGCTGCTGGCCGACATCCTGGCCGGCAAGGGGCGCCGCTGGCTGGTTTACCTGCTGGCCCAGCTCACCCTGGCCGGCTGTTTCGGCATCACCCTTCTCACCTTCGACGGGCAGGGTGCGACGACCTTCAGCAACATGTTCATCGACGACATGCTTGCCGATTTCCTCAAGCTGGTGCTCTACCCGGCAGTCGCCGTCATGCTGGTCTACAGCCGCGGCTATCTCGCTGCCCGCAACCTCGACCGCGGCGAGTTCTTCGTCCTGGTGCTGTTTGCCACGCTCGGCATGATGGTGATGATCTCGGCCAGCCACTTCCTCACCATCTATCTGGGGCTGGAGATGCTGGCCCTCTCGCTCTACGCCCTGGTGGCGATCGACCGCGATTCCGCCCGCGCCACCGAGGCGGCGATGAAATACTTCGTCCTCGGCGCCATGGCTTCCGGCCTGCTGCTCTACGGCATGTCCATGGTCTACGGAGCGGTCGGCAGCCTGGAGCTTTTCGAAATCGGCCAGCGCATCGCCCTGGGCGGGGGCAACAAGGCGGTGCTGGTTTTCGGTCTGGTCTTCGTCGTCGCCGGCCTCGCCTTCAAGCTGGGCGTGGTGCCCTTCCACATGTGGGTGCCCGACGTTTACCACGGCGCGCCGACGGCGGTCACGCTGTTCATCGGCTCGGCGCCGAAGCTGGCCGCTTTTGCCATCGCCCTGCGCGTGCTGGTCACCGGCCTGGCCGAGCTGGCCGAGCACTGGCAGGTGATGCTGATGATCCTCGCTGCGCTGTCGATTGCACTGGGGAACCTGGCGGCCATTGCGCAGACCAACCTCAAGCGCATGCTGGCCTATTCGGCGATTTCGCACATGGGCTTCATGCTGCTGGGGCTGCTCTCGGGCATCGTTGCCGGCGATCCGAGTTTTACGCCGAATGCCTACAGTTCGGCGATGTTCTACGCCATTGCCTATGTGCTGATGAGCCTCGGCTCCTTCGGCATGATCCTGCTGCTCTCGCGCGCCGGCTTCGAGGCCGAGAACATCGAGGACTTCAAGGGACTCAACAAGCGCAGCCCCTGGTTCGCCGCGATCATGATGATCCTCATGTTCTCGATGGCCGGTGTGCCGTTCTTCGTCGGCTTCTTCGCCAAGTTTGCCGTGTTGCAGGCAGTGGTTGCCGCCAAGCAGGTCTGGCTGGCGGTGTTCGCCGTGCTGTTCTCGCTGGTCGGCGCCTTCTACTACCTGCGCGTGGTGAAGGTGATGTATTTCGACGCGCCGACCGATACCGCACCGATTCAGGCGCCGCGTGACATGCGCATCCTGCTCTCGATCAACGGCCTTGCCGTGGCACTGTTGGGCCTGCTGCCCGATGGCGTGCTGAAGTATTCCTACTTCGCCACCTACGCCTTCCTCGTCGGCCACTGAGTGAAAGCCGGGCTGGACGCCCGGCTTTCTGCTGATACCCTTCAGGCGGCTTTCGCGTATTCCGCCTTCGCAGCGCGTGCAGCCTGCGCTTCCTCAGCCGAATAGGCCTTGCCCGACCACAGCATGCGGTAGGCGATTTCCTCGTTGCCGTTCTCGCACAGTTCCAGCACCTGCCTGAACAGCGGCTGGAAGGTGTCGCTGCGGTGCGAGGCCTCGTGCTCGGCGAAGGAACGCCAGAAGGTGACGATCAGCGCCTCGCGCTCCTTCAATGGGCTTACCACCGCTTGGCCGACCGTGCTGCCCTCATTGGAAATCATGCCGGAGTTGAGGGCGACGAAGCCGCCAACAAAACCGGTGTCGGAGTGGTAGGTCTTCACGTTCTCGCAGAGCAGGGCGACCCGTTCCTCGAGGTCGTCGACGCTATACTCGGGCTTCAGTAGCACGCGGTTGACCGTCACGACGCCATCATCGTTGAAACCAGGAATGAACCCGGACATTTTTCGCCTCCATTGGGTTAATCAGGGAATGCTTATAATAGACTAATTTAGTCGGATATAAGTTCCATCCATGAACGAAATCGAAAAATCTATGCAAGACAGTCACTTGCGCGAGTCCTGGGTGGCCAGCGAGGAAGTTTTTGCCGGCAAGCTGCTGCATGTCCGGCGTGATACCGTATGCCTGCCCGACGGCAAGCAGGCAAGCCGAGAATACGTCGTTCACCCCGGTGCCGTGGTGATGATCGCCGAACTGCCCAACGGCAAACTGCTTTTCGAACGCCAATTTCGCTACCCGCTCGACCGCGTCTTCCTGGAGCTTCCGGCCGGCAAGATCCACCCCGGCGAAGACACCCTGCTCACCGCCCAGCGTGAACTGCAGGAGGAGACCGGCTATGTGGCGGATCAATGGCACTACCTCGGCGTGATTCATCCCTGCATCGGCTATTCCGACGAACGCATCGAGATCTTCTTCGCGCGCGGGTTGTCCCATGTCGGGCACGCTCTCGACGACGGCGAGTTCCTTGAGGTGCACGAGTTGGCCCTTGACGAGGCGATCGACGCGGTACGTGACGGCCGCCTGACCGACGGCAAGAGCGTCGCCGGCCTGCTCTGGGCCGAGCGCGTGCTAGACGGCCGCTGGCCACTGCCGGCGGCAAGCAAGTAATCAGTATTTCAGCAAATACTTATGGCGTGTAAAATCATGCAGCAGACCTGCACAAAGCAGGCAGACCGGGTGGAGACGAGGCATGAACCAAGGCAGCCCCATGTTGCAACAGGCTGACGTCGAATCGCACAAGGAGGAGATCAACCGGATCCAGGCCCTGCGCGTCCTCTCCGAAGTCACCGCCACGCTGGCCTCCGAATACGACCTTGAGGCGCTGCTCGACCGTTTTCTCGGCATGATGGTGCGGCTCTCCGGCGCCTCGGCCGGCGTCGTCCGCGTGCTCACCAGCGACGGCCAGCACCTGAGGCTGGCCGCCTCGCAGGGCCTGCCGCCCGAACTGGTCGAGAGCGAACGCCTGGTCGACATCAACTGCGGCGTCTGCGGCGCAGCCCTGCGCAACGACGAGATCAGGCAGACATTCGACCTCAAGCCCTGCGCCGCGCGTACCGGGCAGCCCTTCTTCGGCGGTTGCCGCTCGATGGTCGTCGTGCCGCTCGAGCACAACGGGCGGCTGCTCGGCGTCTATAACCTCTACATGACCGAGGAGCGCTCGATCCCTGAGGAGGTCTCGCTGCTTTTCCGCTCGATCAGCGAGCATCTCGCCATGGCGCTCGAGAACACCCGCCTCATGCGCGAGAACCTGCGCATGACGCTGATGAGCGAGCGGCAGATGATGGCCAACGAGGTGCACGACTCGCTGGCGCAGACCATGGCCTACATGAAGATGCGCATCGAGCTGCTGCGCGAGGCGCTGTTGCAGTACGAGAGCGGCAAGGCGCTCAAATACTCCGCCGACATCCAGCAGGCGCTCGATGAGGCCTACGCCAGCCTGCGCGAGCTGCTGACCCAGTTCCGCAACCGCATGGATCCGCTCGGCCTTGAGCATGCCCTGAAGGAACTTGTCGCCGGCTATTTCGACCGCACCGGCGTCAGGCTCGAACTCGAGAACCGCATACCCGACCTCGACCTGAGCGTCGACCAGGAAGTGCAGGTCTTCCACATCCTGCAGGAGGCGCTCTCCAACGTCGCCCGCCATGCCGGCGCCAAGCAGGCGTGGCTGACGCTGGAAGTCGACGACGGCCATTACGCCTTTACCGTCGAGGACGACGGACGCGGCGTCTTCGTCATGGGCGCCCAGCCCGACCTGCGCCACCATTTCGGCATCAGCATCATGAGCGAGCGTGCCCAGCGCCTCGGCGGCAACATCGAGATCGCCAACCGGCCGCAGGGCGGTGCACGCCTGCGACTGCTCGTGCCGATCCATCCGGAAAAGGTCAAATGAGCGAAGAGATCATCAAGGTCATGCTGGTCGACGACCACACCCTGTTCCGCAAGGGACTGTCGGAGTTGCTCGACGGCCGCGACAACATCCGCGTTGCCGCCGCCACCGGCGTCCCGGCCGATGCGGCGGGCCTGCTCGACGAGGCACAACCCGACGTGCTCGTGCTCGACCTCAACATGCCGCCGCATGGCGGCCTTGCCCTGCTGCGCGAACTGCAGTCGAAGGGATGGAGCAGGCCGACCCTGATCCTGACCGTCAGCGACGCCGAGGACGACCTCGCCAACGCCATGCGTGCCGGTGCCCGCGGCTACCTGCTGAAGGACATGGAACCCGACGATGTCGTCGATGCCATCCAGCGTGCCGTGCGTGGCGAGACGGTGGTGGCGCCGGCCATGACGCTGAAGCTGGTGAACCTGCTGCAGGGCGGCGGCAGCAAGAATGCCGCGCGCGAGAACCTGCTCGCCCAGCTTACCGCGCGCGAGCGCGAAATCCTCGACCACTTGGCACAGGGCCAGTCCAACAAGGCCATCGCCCGCGCACTCGATATCTCACACGACACCGTCAAGCTGCACGTGCGCCACATACTCTCCAAACTCAACCTCACCTCGCGTGTCGAGGCGGCGGTCTTTGCCATCGAGCAGAAGATGGCGCCGCGGCAGAAATAGCCTGCGGCGCCGTATCGCGGGGACTGACTTTTCCGGGAAGGGAACCTGGTCCCCTCGACAGGAATCGAACCTGTATTTGCCGCTTAGGAGGCGGCCGTTCTATCCATTGAACTACGAGGAGGGAGCGGGGATTCTACCCCGTTTCCTGTCGGCCTTCACTCTGCATATCCACCCTGTTACACTAGCCGCCACTGCTGGAGTTGATACGGCGGTGATACGTGTACCACTCAGGAGGGTGGCATCATGGCCAGCATCGTCAAGGTCGGCCAACGCTGGCGGGCGCTGATCCGCCGGCGCGGGCATAAGTCTATCTGCAAAACCCACGCAACGAAAGCCGCCGCAGAGTCTTGGGCGCGCGCCATCGAGGCGCAGCTTGACCTCGGCAAGCCTGTCGAGGCGGCGGCTGGAATGACGGTCTCCCGCCTCATCCGGCGCTACCGCGAACTGCGGGACACGGTACGGCCGATCCTCGACACCAGCAACGAGCACTACATCCTCAAGCACCTGGAGGCCGGGTTGGGCAAGCGGGCGGTGCATGGCCTGACGACGGACGATCTGGTGGACTGGTGCATGAAGCGCCGCGATGAGGGTGCCGGACCCTACACGCTGAATATCGAGATCAGCAAGCTCGGCACGGTGATGCGCTACGCCGCCGACGATCTGCCGGATGTGGTTGGCAAGGCCCGGCCGCGCCTGACCTACCTGGGCCTGATTGGCGGCGGCGGCAAGCGCGAGCGGCGGCCGACAGAGGATGAACTGAACCGGATTCTGGAAGCCCTGCCGGGGCCCTATGCCGAGGCGACGCGCTTTGCCGTGGCGACCGCCATGCGGCGCTCGGAGATATGCGGCCTGCTGTGGGCGGACCTGGATGAGGCGAACCGCCTGGTGCTGATCCGCGACCGGAAGCACCCGCGCAAGAAACAGGGAAACAATGAATGGGTGCCGCTGCTCGGCGCCGCCTGGGACATCCTGCAGCGCCAGCCGCGGGACGGCGAACGCATCTTCCCGCTGCACCCGCAGACCATGAGCAAGAACTTCAAGGCCGTCTGCGACCGGCTGGCCATCCCCGATCTGCACTTCCACGACTTGCGCCACGAGGGCACCAGCCAGTTGTTCGAGCAGGGCTTGCAGATACAGGAAGTCTCGCTGGTGACGGGGCACAAGGACTGGCGGCACCTGCGACGCTACACGCAGTTGCGGCCCGAGGATCTGCATTCCAAGGTGGTGCCGATCGGTGCGAAACGCAAAATCCGCACGAGTGGCCGTTGAAACCAAGGCAGGCAAGGCCGGCGTGGCCAAGGTGCGCCTCGCAGTACAAAGCCCCGCGAGTGGCCGTTGAAACCTTAGCGCCTGATCCCTGCTCAAACTGGCTTTGCAGGCTCGCAGTACAAAGCCCCGCGAGTGGCCGTTGAAACGCCTGGGCACCGGCAGCGCCTTCACGCAGCAGGCCCTCGCAGTACAAAGCCCCGCGAGTGGCCGTTGAAACGCGCGGCTTACGGCGATTCCGTGCTCCACTTTTTCATCTCGCAGTACAAAGCCCCGCGAGTGGCCGTTGAAACAGTTCATTTGCAACGCGTTGACTCACCTTCATTTTTCTCGGCCTTTGCGCGAACCTCTGCGCGCTTGGCCTGCATGAGGGCCAGCCGCTTTTTCTTCGCCTCGGCGGCATCCTGTTTTGCCTTGATAATCGCGGCCTTGGCTTCCTCGGCCGCTTGCGCGTACCTGCCTAGCCAGTCACGGAACAGGTTGGCCGCGCTGTTGGCTTTGTTGTCGGCGCTTGCGCCGCAGGCGTGGCAGCAGGCGAGGTCTGTCACGCGCTCGACCGGCGCGCCGCAGAGGGCGCATGGTTTCGTGTGCTCGAAGCCTTTGGCCCACAGGATCGCCGTGCCGGCGCGCTGCGCCGCCCAATCGAGCGCCTGTTTTAACTCGTAGAGCGCGGCCTCGCTGCGCGCCGTGCGCGCCATCTGCCCGAGTTCGTTCCTCTCGCCGTCGTCCTTGATGCGCTTGGCGGACTCGGCCAGATTCGGCATGGAGACAACCAGTGTCTCGTAGCGCCGCACTAGGTCGAGCGCCAGGTGGCGATAGAAATACAGCCGGCGGTTGCGCGTGCGCCGTTCGATGTGGCGCTGCTCCTGCCATAGCAGCCGGTCTTCGCGCGCATAGGTGTCCAGATCGGCCCACGGCGTGCCCGAGTCGCGCAGCATGCCGTTAAGGTGGCAGAGCCGCGACGGCGCAATGTGCTGCACCGGCAGGCGGCGCAGCATGTGCAACCTCTCGATGCAATCCTCCATCCAGCCCTGCATGGCGATATTGTCGCCTTTCAGGGCGAGATTCACGAACTCGTCGCGCAGCGTGTCGCGCCGCGACTGGACGGCCTTGGCGCGGGCGAAATCCTCCTGAATGTCGTAGGGCAGGTCGATGAACTGCGCGGCGGCGGCATCACCGCTGTCGCACGTCGCCGCGATCCGGCGCAGGCCGTCGTCCGACATCGACCAGCCGAAGTGCAGGGCGGCCAGCGGGGCACGCTTCTTCGGGATGCCATTGATCTTCGGGACATGCTCCTCCTCGACCGCAAGCTGGAACTGCAACGCCCACCGAACGTCAGGCCCAATGCGCTTGCGTACCAGCCGGACGGTCGTCACGCGGGCGCCTTCGGGGAAAGAACGATGGTTCTGCCACCAGCCGCGCGCATGCAGCTTGTTGCCCAGGCTGAAGCGGAAGCCGGGGTAAGCCTTGGCGTCCGGACGGTCTGCACGGAACCCGGGTTCGCCCAGCGAGACCAGCGAGTGATATCCGGCCAGCACGTCTCCGGCCGACACGCCGCCGGCCGCGGTGAATCGCACCGAGATATGATCCTGCGTGCGTTCGCTGCGACGGCGAAATTGTACCTGCCCGCCGCTGCCTTTCACTTTGTCCCATGCTTGCAGGACGGCGGCCAGCGTTTCGTCAGCGGTGTTCCAGTATAGGCCCTCGCACTTCGCTGCCTCGGCGAGCCGGTGCAGTTCCTGACCGCTGTTCTTGCCGATGCGACCATAGACCTGCCGGAGCTTGTCGCCGGCCTCGCGCTTGGCCTGCGCCCGCAGCGGACGGCATGCCGCCCATGCTTCGCGCTCCATGGCGCGCACGCGCTTCATGCCTTCCTCGTCGTTGTCGGCTTTTGCCGCCTTGAACTCGGCGTCCAGCGCATCGACGTGCGCACACGCGCAGGCATAGTCCGGGTGCGCGGCACGCAGCACCGCTTCTGCCTCGTCCCGTGCGGCGCGGATCGCCGCCACGCAGTCGTTGTAGAGCCTGTGCGCGAGGTCGAATTGCCGGCTCACGTCCGGCAGGCATTCCGCATCGAGCCTGCAACCGTATTCGTAGATCAGCGTTTCCATTTTTTCTCCATCTTCCAGTTAATCACTACCCATGGTGAGTGGGTTATTCCGCGCAGGAAATCCCCCCCCCTACATGACACTCTCCTCACCGTATCCCCCCGGTGAGTGGGTTGTTCTGCCAGTTCTACCGGCTGGGCAACTTTTCTGCAGCTCACCGTATCCCCCCGGTGAGTGGGTTGTTCTGCCAAGGTCTGCCCGGAGTGGATGGCGAGTTTGCTCACCGTATCCCCCCGGTGAGTGGGTTGTTCTGCCAGTTCTACCGGCTGGGCAACTTTTCTGCAGCTCACCGTATCCCCCCGGTGAGTGGGTTGTTCTGCTGGAAGCCAGCAAGCCATTGCCTGGCCTGTGTTTTCGCTGGCTTCCATGCTGAAAAAACACCTACGCCATCTCCTGATCGCCGAGCTTGCCGATGGATTTCGCCGAGACGCCCATGCGAATCAACTGCTCGCGCTGCATCAGCTCGGCCTTGAAGTTGTTCGTCACACCGGCGACGAACTTCACCATCAGGCTGCCCGTCGCCACGTCCTCCTGTTTCAGGCCACCCTTGCCGAATGAGGCTGCGGCCGTCTTCAGCGCGTCACCAAGGATGCCGCGCACTTCAAACCCCGTCATGTTCTTGCGTTTTTCTGATTGCATGCTTCACTCTCCATTTGAGTTTAGCGGACAGGCGGCGCACCACCCATCCAAAATGATCAGCCCTTGCGCACTGATCGCCAATTGCCCGCTCCTCGCGGCGCTGCTCGTTACGCGAGCGCCCGATAGCGCAGGTATCTCGGGTTTCTGTCATCCGCCACCGTTTCAATCAAACCGTGTTCTCGCAAATAGCGCACCGCCCAGGCCACGCCGCCGCGGTCTGCGAGGCACAGCAGTCGCAGATCCTCGGCACGCGCAGCGCCGAGTGGGTTATCGGTGCGTAGTTCGCGCAGCACGCGCAGCACGCGGTCGGTCGTCGAGCCGGGAATGATTCCGGTCTGCCCGATTTCGCGCGCTTGTGCGCGCCAAACAGCAACGATATCGCCCGCTCCGTCATCTGCGGTCGCCTGCGCCAAGGCAAACCGCAGCACCGCACCATTGATGCTCGCACGTCTCGTCAATGCCGCCGTCCCGCCGCGACTGACTTTCCTCACGCCGCCCTCCGTTCCTGCGCCCGCTCAAATGCCGCCGCGGCCTCTTCATGCCTCCTGTCCAGATACTCGCCGACAGCGCGCACGTCGGCGTACCGGCGTTTGCCGTCCAGGTAGGTGGGCACCGGGAATACCCCGGCGGCGGCCGGTTCTATTGATGAGTTCCTGGGTGGTGATGAACCGCAGAATCGCGGCGTCCTCGATGCTGTCAAGCAAGGGGTCGCCGGGCTGTGGAGTTCCTTCGGCGAAGGCTCTGGCCTGACGACGGCCGGTGCCGGCGAATTCCTGCAGGCGCCGGCAGCCAACACGCTGGCTGGGCTGGCTGGTCTGCGCAAGTTCGGAACAAGCATTCTGGCGGGGCGGGATGTCGCGGACACCCATCCGGATTTCGAGGCTGTTCGCGAGACGGCGCGCATGACTTCCGCGCATGCGGCCGAAGAGCGCGCCGCCAACGTGGCGCGCGGCGGCATCCTGGCGGCGCTCGGCAAGGAGATGAAGGGAGCCGGGCAGAGTGCGCGCGACTACTGGCGCGAGACGAAGCAGGAACACGCGCCAGATATGGTGCGTCAGCAGCAGGAGATCGAGCAGGCCAAGGGCTTCCTGCCCAAGGCCGGCGCCATGATTACCAATCCGCTTGGCACCGCCGGCATCGTCGCACAGTCCATGCCGGACATGCTGATCGGCGCCGGCGCCGGCTCGCTGGCCGCGAAAGGCGTAGGGCGCGCGGCGCTGGCACGCGGGGCGACGCAAGAGGCTGCCGAAGCCGCCGCGGTGCGCGCCGCCGGCAGCGTGGGGCTGACCGCCGAGGCTGCGGCCTCCACCATGCACACCAAGCAGCAAGTGGTGGACTTCGTCACGCAGCAGCCCTACGGCTCGCTCTTTGAAAACAGCGAGCGCTACCGCGAACTGTTCATGACCAACACGCCAGAGAAGGCGCGACAGCTGCTGGCCGAAGAACTGAGCAACGAATCGGCGCTGGCCGCCGGGCTCTGGACCGGACTTATGAACAAGATCACCGGCTCGGCGGAAGCCATGGGCAAGACGGTGGCGACCGGCCGCACCACCGGCAAGGAAGTCTGGAAGGGCACGGCCAAGGAAGCCATCGAGGAGGGGACGCAGAACCCGGGCGAGGAGTACGCCGCCCACCGTGCCAAGGTGCAGGCCGATCCGACGCAGGAGTTCGACCCCGGCGGCGCCATCGCCGAGGGCATGCTGACTGGTGGGCCGATGGGCTTTGCCATGCACGGCACAGGCTATGTCGGCGGGAAGATCGCCGACATGGGTAAGCCTGGTGGTGCAGGTGATGCAGGCGCCCCGTCCGATCCTGGCGCAGCGCCGGCCCAGCAAAGCGACACATTCGATGTCGGCGACGTGCTGGAGCAAGAGAAGCCCACCGAAGCCGAGCGGGCACTGTTGGCGCCCAAGTCCCTCACGGCGCTGGATCGGGTGGCTGAGATCGACCAGAAACTGGCGGCCCCTGACCTGAATGAAGACGAAGCCCAGCCCCTGCGCGCCGAGCGCGAGCAGATCACAGCCGGCTGGCCGCAGGCGGTGCCGGGTCTGGCGACGACGTTCTCGACCGAAACCGGGGTACGCCTGGCCGGCCGCTACGCCCTCATGGATGCCGACGACCTCACCACCAGCCACGACACCAACCTGCGCCCGGTGGCCGCCTATCCGGCGGAACTGCAGCCGCGCGAGCGCGAGCGGCATGCCTCTGAAATGCAGGTGCAGCAGATCACGCAGAAGCTGGATCCGGCGCGCCTGGGTGAATCTGCGGATGTGGCAACTGGTGCCCCCATCGTCGGCGCCGACGGTCTGGTGGAATCCGGCAACGCCCGCAGCATCGCCCTCAAGCGTGTCTATCAGGCGAACGGACAGAAAGCCGAGAACTACCGGCAGTTCCTGCGCGACAACGCTACCCGCTTTGGTGTCACCGCCGAGGAAGTGGAGAGCATGTCCAGTCCGGTCCTGGTGCGCGTGCGCGAGACTCCGGTGAATCGCGCCGAGTTCGCCCGCCAGGCCAACCAGGCGACGGTGGCGCGCATGAGCCCGAGCGAGCAGGCGAAGGCCGACGCCGCCATGATGGACACGCTGGACGACCTGCAGCCGGATGAGCAGGGCGATTTCATGTCCGGCAACTCGAGGCCGTTCGTGCGGCGCTTCCTGGCCAAGCTGCCGGCGACCGAGCAGGCCGGCATGATCGACGCCCAGGGCAACCTGTCGCAGACCGGCTACAGCCGCATCCGCAACGCCGTGCTGGCGCGGGCCTACGGCGATTCTCCGGTGCTGCTGCGCATGACGGAAAGCCTCGACGACAATCTGCGCAACGTCTCGAAGGCGCTCATGCAGGTGGCGCCGCAGGTGGCCAAGACACGCGAGGCGATTTCGGAAGGCGCGCTCCACGATGCCGACATCGCGCCAGACTTGATGGCCGCGGTGGAAGAGCTGTCGCGCCTGCGCGACGCCGGACAGTCGGTGAAGGAGTCCCTGGCGCAGGCCGGCATGTTCGGCGACAAGCTGGCGCCGGAAACCCGCGACCTGTTGGCCTTCCTCGACGAGAACATCCGGCGCCCGCGGCAGATCGCCGCCTTCATCCAGCGTTACATGGAGGGGCTGGCCGCTGCGGGCAACCCGAATCAAGGTACCCTGCTAGGCGATGCGACGGCGCCGGCGAAGGGCGATCTACTGGCCGCCGCGAAACGAGGCGAAGATGGAGCAGTTGCAGGCATTACCGAAGACACCGGCGGGCGACAGCCTGGAGAAGACCAAGAAGTTGGTGCAGGGACTCAACCGAAACCCGCGGATGCAGCGAGCGGTCAAGGCCGCGATGGCAGCGATGCGAGCGCCCGGCAGCAAGCCGCCGCCGACTTCCGCGACGCCCTGAACGACCTGGGCGCGATCACCCGTGATTTCGCCGGCGTGGCGCGCCTCGTGCCGGAGGACCACCCCGGCCTGATGGACGCCCTGGTGCGCCTGTTCGACGCCGCCATCCGGCTGGGCTACCACGATGCGAAGAAGGCGGTGGCCTACGTCAAGGAGCAGCTGCGCTCCGACGTGCGGTTCAAGACGGTCTGGAACAAGATCCTGCCGGAGACCTACCGCAAGGCGGCAAGGCTGGCGGCGGAACAGCGGCAGGGCGGAGAAGATGATCTGCTTGGTGCCGCAACTACTAAATCTGAGGAGATTGGTAGTTCGTCAGTAGACGGGAAAGGCAGTCCCGACGAGGCGGCGGAAGGTGGTAACCAAGAGGTTGTCACCGAGTTCGTGAAGGCACCCGATGGCTCCATCGACTTCGGCGAGATCACCGAGGAGCAGGCGTTGGCGATGCGCAGGCAGGCGGGAAAGATCAGGCTGACGCGCGGAGAGCACAACGAAGACGGGACTGGTCACGGGCTTGCGCACATCGAGGCGAACCACGGCAAACAGATTCGCAATGCCGGCTTCGAGTCTGTCGAGGCTTTCGTATCGCACGTCGCCACCAAATTCAACGAAATCCTGCAGGGAAGCGGGCGACAACTGCTGGTCGCGGTGGACGGCGAACGGCAGGACGTGATGTTCGTGCAACTGGAACCAGACGAAACGGGAGATTTCTACCGAATCAATACCGCGTTCCCGGCGAGCCGGGATTACCTGGAAAAGCAGCAGAGAAAAGGGATGAAGCTGCTTTGGGGTGGGAGCGAACCCGCATCTCCTGTCGCCGGACAACAGGCCCTATACGCTGACAACCCTGAAGGTGATTCCGGTCAGGATGCCCCCATCGCTCAGGGCCAAAGCAGCGAAGGCACTATACCACCGGCCACCACGCCAGGCAACCGCGCTGGGGGCCTCGTCGAGCAGACCAAAGCCCTGTTCGATCGTCTGCGCGACGGCGCCGCCACGCTCGACGAGTTCAAAGCCGGATTCTCGGCTGTAGTCGACGGCAAGGAAAGTATCAAGTCCGAACTGTCGGCCCTCACGAAGGACGCCATTTTCAAGCGCTTCCCCGGACTAGCCTACCGCTACAAGAACGAGAAAAAGGCCGAGGTCGTCGATGCCGCCTACCGCTCGATGCTGGACTCGTTTGTGCTCGGCGATTCGATCTCGTGGCGCATGGGCGAGAAGTACGAGGATGTGATTCGCGGCTATGTCGAGAAGACGACAGAGGAATCCCTGCGCGAGTTCGCCGGCAAGGTGAAGTCCGCCAGGGAGGAGCGCGAGGCGCTGCAGAAGGAAGCCGAGGCGGGCATGGAGAATCCCGTCACCCTGGACGACTACAAGCGCATCCTCGCCGCGAAGGCGGAAGAGATCGGCGAAGGCGCCACCTTCACGCAGGCGCGCATGGCGATGACGCCGGAGCAGCGCCAGCGCTTCGATGAGCTTACCGCGGAGAAGTCCCGCGATGAGCGCCGGGCGCGGGCAGATCAGCAGAAGACCGAGGTTCGCGTCGCCGCCGCGACGACGGAAGGCCGGATCGTCGAGACGAAACACACCAAGACCGGCGAACCGCTGTTCGTGGTAAAGGCTGCCGAGCGTGTTGAGCGTGACGTCTACAACCAGTGGAACGCCACGGCGAAGAAGATGGGGGGCTGGTACAGCAGCTACCGTGCCGCTGGTGCCGTGCCTGGCTTCCAGTTCAAGACGCGCGAGAATGCCAAAGCCTTCCTGCAATACCTTGGCGGCGACACCGAGCAGGCGCAGTCGGTGGTACAGGACCGCCGTGACGCCTTCACCGACGACCGCAGTCAGACGGCTGTCGAGCGCCTGAACGAAATGGCAGACCGGCTGGACGCGCAGGCAGACGAGACCCTGTCCGTCGAGCGCAAGCAGAACACTGCCCGCCGGGCGCGCATGGCCGCCGGTGCCGAGGCATCGGCAAACGCAGACAAGGCCATGGCGCAGACGATGCGCAACATCGCCGCCGCCATCGAATCCGGGCAGGCGAAGTTCCTTGATCGCGTGCGCCAGAAGGTGCAGATCGAGCGCCTGCAAAATTGGTTGAGCAGTGCGCGCTACGCCGAGCGCGCGGCGAAATACCAGACCTACGGAGAGCAGGAGAAGCACAAAAACGACCCTCCGACAGGCGAGACAGCCGACTACGCCGCATTCCCAACCTTCACGGCCTACCGTTCCGACCTGGCGCGCATGGCCCGCCGGCTGCTGGAGATCGACGGCGCCAAGCAGCTGGGCACGCGCCTGCTCAAGGTCGCCGACGACGTGACGGCCGAGTACAAGAAGTTCGCCAAGGAGAACCTTTATCGGGTTTCGACGTTCAAGGGCGCGGACGGCAGAGAGGCGGTATTCCGCACGGCGGACGACGCCGAAGCCGCGATTGCGCGCTCCGGATTCAAGGGCAAGGCAACGACGATCTCTTTCAAGCGCGGCGAGCATCTGGTCATCATGGGGCCAGAGATGGCGAAAGAGGCTGGCTTGTGGCATGGCGACCCCGACAAGCGCATCACGCTCACCCCTGATCTCGCCGAAGAGATCGTCGCCAAAGCCAAAGGCCGCGACATCGGCATGCCATGGACGTTCGATGCTGTGGCCGCAGACCGTGCGCGCCTGAAGGCCATGGGCATCGAGACGCCGGCCGAGTTTCGCGCTGCTCTGCGCGAGTTCATCGCCATGCGCGAAGCCCCGAAGGCGCCGGATCGCGTCAAGGAACTCGAGCGCAAGATGATCGGCCGCGCCAATGACGGCCTGGACTTCTTCCCGACGCCTGCCGAGACCGCGCAGGCCATGATCGACGCCGCCGAACTGAAAGAAGACATGGCAGTTCTTGAACCGTCCGCTGGCTGGGGGCATATCGCCGAGAAGATCCGCGAGGCTGGCGTGGAGCCAGATGTCGTCGAACTTGCCGCCGACCGCCGCGAACTGCTGGAGGCGAAGGGCTTTACCATCGTCGGCAGTGACTTCATTGACGTGGACGGCGAGTACGACCGCATCATCCTCAACCCGCCGTTCTCCGACCGCCGCGACGCCGAGCACGTACAGCACGCCTATGCCCTGCTGAAGCCCGGCGGCCGGCTGGTGGCGCTGATGGGTGAGGGGGTGTTCTTCGGCCAGGACAAGAAGGCACAGGAATTCCGCGAATGGCTGGAATCCGTGGGCGGCACGTCCGAGAAGCTGGAGGCGGGGACGTTCCTCGATCCGTCGCTTCCCGCCAACACCGGCGTGAATGCCCGCATGGTGGTGGTTGATAGGGTTGGGGATAGCGGAGCTACGCGACTGAGCAGAAATGATCGGCCAGCCGATGACGGTCTGGCCTTCGCGCAGACCGTCCTTTCCGAGTTGGCCGACGTCGACGACCTCTATCGCTACCCGGTCAGCAAGGCCGGCACGCTGGAAGGCGTGATGGCCGACATCGACCCGACCATCACCTACCTTCGCGAAGTCACGCGGCCCGACGAAAAGAGCGAAACCGGGGCCGACAAGGTGCACATGTTCCGCATCAAGGCCGGGCGCGTCTTCTACGTCTTCGAGCGCGGCAACGAGGTCTGGATCGACGTGAGCCGGCTGCAGGAGGGAGACAGGGGCTCCGAGATTTATCATGCCGTGGCCAACTATGCCTTCAACACGCACAAGGTTTTCATCGGCGATCCGGTCGGGCTGTCCGAGGCGGCGACGGTGCGCCGCACCAGCGCCATGCTGTCGTCCGTGCTGCGCTTCGGCACTACAAGGCATTTTGATGCCGCACAGGAACAGCTTTATGGCTTCAAGGCCATCGGAGTGGAGCCGCTGGATTGGAGCGGGTCAGACGTTGAAAAAACCAAGGCGTTGATCCATACTTTCGTCAAGACGATCGAAAACAACTTCCCGGCCATCGATGACTACCACTACGACTTCCAGCGCGGCCAGTTCTACGACCAGGCGGGCAATCCGGTCACCCTATCTCGCTTTGATGCCGCTGCACGACTATCTGGTGAGGCTAGAGCTGGGCGCGATTCTCTGCGAAGAGCTGTTTTCCTCCGCTCCCTTGTACGCGAAACACAAGGGCGACCGGGAATACTGGAGAGGGTTCTTCGCGGGGGGCATCAATTCGTTGCCGGAGGAAATGTTGCAAAACTGTTCTCCCGAGCAGAAAGCGGAAGCCGTGGCGAACGTGACGGCCATGGGCTATCCGCCCGGGACCTGAAAGCGGTTGTTTCCCGCGTAGCAAAGGGTTTCAAGAACCTCCCCGCAGTCCACGCCCTGGAATCTCCCGAGCAGGCGCCAAAGGAACTCCGCGACTACATCGAGCAGGCCGGGGCCTGGGATGATGTCGAAGGTGCGACCCACGACGGCGAGATCTATCTTTTTGCCTCCGGCCTGGCCAACGAGGCGCGCGCCGAGCATGTGCTTGCCGTGCATGAAATCACGCACTACGGCTTGCGTGGCGTCATAGGCAAGGATCTCGACGCCGCCCTGCAGCACGTCTGGCTGAACAATACAAAGGTGCGCGAGGAGGCCGCCGTCCTGCGCAAACGTCTTGGCTTGGAGTCCAATGTTGAAGCCGTCGAGGAAGTCCTGGCAGATTTGCCGGCGGCCGACCTGGTGAAGCTGAAGGGCTGGCGGAAGGTGGTCAAGGCGGTGCGCGACTGGATGGCCAAGGCTGGTGCCAAAGCCCTTGCCGCCCGGCTGGACGCCTGGCTGACCGCCGGCATGGACGAGCAGCAGAAGGCGGATCTGTTCGTTGCCGATCTGGTGGTGGCCGCACGCGAATGGGTGCGGACCGGGAAGCAGAAGGGCGGCGCGGTTGCCATGACCGGCACGCGCCTGGCTGACCGATCGACGGCGAGTGACGCCGAAGCCCAGCAGAAATGGTTGCAGCGCGAGGCGAAGGCCCGCGGCTACAAGTCGGTCGACGACATGGCCGCCAAGAACGCAAAAGCATTCGAGAACCTGGCGGCGCTGTGGCGGAAAAAACATCCGGTGGATGGTGCGCGGCTCTCGCGTTCCGCACCGCCAACGTCGTCGGCACCACCTCAGCAGCCGGCCGGCAACCTCTCGCCCCCTCTCCGGAAGCACTGGACTGCCTACGCCGACCGCGTGATCGGCCGCATGGATTCGGCGATCAACGGCCTGCACGGCCTGCCGGATCAGGCCCGCTATCTGGCCGACCGCTATCTGGCGATGGGCAAGATCGGCCAGATCGACGAGATCGCCGGCGCCATCCGCATGTCGTTCGGCTCGGCGACGGCCGAAGACAAGAAGGCCGTCTATGCCTACCTCACCACGCGTGGCGCCGATCCGTCCAAGATCAAGGACGCCGCGGTGCGCGACACGGCCGAGAAGACCAAGAAGTACATCGGCACGGTGGGCGACGCCCTGGTGGCGCGCGGCCTGATCCCGGAAGCCTCGCGCGAGGAATATCGCGACCGCTACCTGCCGCGCCTGTACCTGGCGCACCTGCTCGACGACTCGTCCTGGCGGGCCATCGGCGCCGGCAAGAAGGTCTCCGACCAGGGCTACCTGAAGGAGCGCAACAAGGACTTGCCCGAGGAATACCGGCGCGTCATCCTGGGCGAGGTCACGGATCCTGCCTTCCTGGCGGCTTCCGCCATCGCCCAGCCCATGCGCGACATGGCCATTCTCGACTGGTTGGAGAAGATCAGCGGCAACGAGCAATGGGTCTGGAAGAAAGACCTGTCGATGTGGGGTGGCCGCAAGGTCTCGACGCACTGGCTGCTGGCCGAATCCGACGCCATGCTCGAGCGCGCCCAGCTCTACGAATCCGACGCCGACGCCAAGAAGGCCGAGGCGATAGCGAACGAGATGCGCAAAACGGCGCTTACCGCCATGGGCGAACAGCCGAAAGAGCTCGGCGACTACAAGCGCCTGCCCAACACGGCGCGCTACGGCCGTCTGCGCGGCCTGCTGGTGCGGCGCGAAATTTACGACGACCTGATCGGCTTGGGCGAGGGCATCCCGCGTGACGCCGGCTGGGCCGAGAAGGCGCTGGGGCAGGGCGGCGCCGGCACCAAGGCGCAGCAGTTGTGGAAGACTTCGAAAGTAGCGCTCAACCCGCCCGGCCAGATCCGCAACTTCATCTCGAACGCGGTCCTGCTGCAGTTGTCCGGCGTGCCGCTGCATCGCCTGCCGTGGCTGTTCGTGCGCGCCATGCGCGAGATGACCGACGGCGGCGCGCATTACCAGGTGGCCAAGAAGTACGGCGTGACCGTCAGCACCTTCGCCGCGCAGGAACTCTTCCGCGCCAAGCGTGACCTGCTTGAGCTCGAGCGCGAGATGCGCGGCAACCATCCGGTGCTGGCGATCCAGCGCGTGGCGGCCTTCATCATGGACAAGGCCGGCGACGCCTACCAGTGGTCGGAGACCGTCATGAAGACGGCGAAGATCATCGACGCCATGGAGCGCGAGAAGCTGAGCGAGGCGGATGCCGCGCTGGAGGCGCAGAAATGGGTGTTCGACTACAGCTTGGTCGACAGAAACGTCCGCTACCTGCGCAACGCTCCGGTTGGCATGCCGTTCCTGACCTTCTCAACGAAGGTGGCGCCGCGCCTGCTGGAGGTGGCGGCGAAGCATCCGCAGCGCTTCCTGCCCTGGGTGATCCTGCACTACGGCATGATGCAGGCCGCCGCCATGGCGCTGGGCGGCGACGGCGACGACTGGGACAAGCTGCGCATGGCTCTGCCGGAATGGCTGCGCGAGAAGCCGCACGCGCTGCCGCTGCCCTGGCGGGACTCAGAGGGGCGCATCCAGTTCGCCGACATCGGCTACTACTTCCCGTGGCAGCAATGGCTGCAGCTGGCCGGCGAGGTCTCGCATGGCGAGGTCAGCGATGCCCTGCGCACGGCCGGCATCATCGGCGGACCGCTGCCTGACCTGATCGTGGCCGCCAAGACTGGCATCGACCCATTCACCAAAAAGGAAATCGCCAACGATGGCGACCCGCCGATGGAGAGGGGCGTCGCCTGGCTGAACTACGCCTGGAACATGGCGGCACCGCCGTTCCTGACCTCCAACGGCTTTTTGTCACCGATGGGTCTGATCGACAAGCAGTATGGCGGCAAGCTGGCGCAGGGCGTCACCGGCACCACGGACAAGTACGGCGACCCGCGCGCCACCACGCCGCAGGCGATCATCGGGCTGCTGGGAGTGAACATCAAGGGTATCGACCCGAGCCACAGCCGGGCCCAGGAGTTGAAGCGGTTGATGGGTGAGACCATCGACAGCAAGCAGCGCCTGAAGCAGCGCCTGCAGGATCAGAGCCTGACGCCAGACGAGAAGCGGAAGATCATGAAGCTCTACCAGGACGAGATGGGGAAGCGGGCCGAGAAGCTGCGGGAATACAGCGACGAGAGCACGGTGCCGGAGTTCGCGCGACCAAGGAAGTAGGCGGGCGACTGATACGAAATTGATACGGCCGCCATGTGTTTCACATGGAACGGCTCCCATTGAACTACGAGGAGCGCGGGCGCGTATTTTAGCAGGTTGCCGCGCAGCGCTCCGCTATAATCCGGGACCCATGAAACGCATTCTCGCCGCCTTCGTCGCCTTGTTCGCCCCGTTCTGGATGGCCTGCGCCGTCGCGGCGGGGGTGCCGGCCGTCGGCTCGCCGGCGCCGGAATTTTCCCTGCCGGACCAGGCCGGCCGCACGGTGCGGCTGGCGGATTTCCGCGGCAAGTGGGTGGTGCTGTACTTCTATCCCAAGGACGACACGCCGGGCTGCACCGAGGAGGCGTGCACCTTCCGCGACGACCAGGCGGCGCTGACGCTGCTCGGCGCGCAGGTGGTGGGCGTCAGTCTGGATGATTCCGCCTCGCATGCCGCCTTCGCGAAAAAATACAACCTGCCGTTCCCGCTGCTGGCCGATACGGACGCAAAGGTGTCGGCGAGCTACGGCGCGGTGACCAACCTCGTCGTGGCGAAGTTCGCCAAGCGCTACACCTTCCTCATCGACCCGCAGGGCCGCATCGCCAAGGCCTACCTCAACGTCGATACCTCCCGCCATTCCGCCGAGATCATCGCCGATCTAAAGCGGCTGACTTCCCGCTGATCCATGCCGATCCTGACGCTGGACAAGGGCTGCCTGGCCTTCGGCCATGTCGCGCTGCTCGACCGGGCCGACTTCCAGGTCGATGACGGCGAGCGCATCGCCCTGATCGGCCGCAACGGCAGCGGCAAGTCGAGCCTGCTGCGCGCGCTGGCCGGCGAGGGCGCGCTCGACGACGGCACGGTGTGGCGCCGCGACGGCCTGCGCGTCGCCTACGTGCCGCAGGAACCGGATTTTCCGCCGCAGCAGACGGCCTACGAGGCGGTCGCCTCGGGCGTCGGCGAGGCGAGCCGCCTGCTCGTCGAGTATCACGAGGCCGCCCAGCGCCTCGCCCACGACCACGGCGAGGAGGGGATGGCGCGCCTGCACGAACTACAGGTGCAGCTCGAGGCGGGCGACGGCTGGCGGCTCAACACGCGCGTCGAGCAGGCGCTGTCGCAGCTGAACCTGCCGGGCGAGGCTCGGTTGGGCGAGCTCTCCGGCGGCGGCGTCAAGCGCGTGGCGCTGGCGCGTGCGCTGGCCGGCGACCCGGAGCTGCTGCTGCTCGACGAGCCGACCAACCATCTCGACCTCGACGGCATTCTCTGGCTCGAGCAACTCATTGCCGGCTTCGGCGGCGCGGTGGTGGTGATCACGCACGATCGGCGCTTCCTCGACTCGGTGGCGACGCGCATCGTCGAGCTGGATCGCGGCAGGCTGGCGAGCTTTCCCGGCCGCTTCGCCGATTACCAGAACCGCAAGGCGGAGATGCTGGCGGCGGAGGCGCAGCAGAACGCGAAATTCGACAAGCTGCTGGCGCAGGAGGAAGTGTGGATCCGCAAGGGCATCGAGGCGCGGCGCACGAGGAACGAAGGCCGCGTGCGGCGGCTGGAGCAACTGCGCCGCGAGCGCGCGGCGCGGCGCGAGCGGCTGGGCGGCGTCGGCTTCCAGCTCACGCGCGGCGAGGCCTCCGGCAAGCTGGTGGCGGAGCTGGAGCACGTCAGCAAGCGTTACGGCGAGCGCGACATCGTGCGCGACTTCTCCTGCCGCATCCTGCGCGGCGACCGCGTCGGCATCATCGGCCCCAATGGCGCCGGCAAGACCACGCTGATCCGCCTGATCCTCGGCGAGATCGCGCCGGATGCGGGGACTGTGCGCCTCGGCACCAAGCTGGCAGTGGCCTATTTCGACCAGTTCCGCGCCGCACTCGACGAGGAGGCGACGCTGGCCGATGTCATCAGCCCGGGCTCGGACTATGTGCAGCTCGGCGGCGAAAAGAAACACGTCATCAGCTACCTCGAGGATTTCCTGTTCCCTTCCGCGCGGGCGCGTTCGCCGGTCAAGTCGCTTTCCGGCGGCGAGCGCAACCGCCTGCTGCTGGCGCGCCTGTTCAGCCGGCCGGCCAACGTCATCGTGCTCGACGAGCCGACCAACGACCTCGATATCGAGACGCTGGAATTGCTCGAGTCGCTGTTGCAGGACTACGACGGCACGGTGTTCCTCGTCAGCCACGACCGCAGCTTCCTCGACAACATCGTCACCCAGGTGATCGCGGCGGAAGGCGGGGGCGTCTGGCGCGAAACCGTCGGCGGCTACGAGGACTGGCTGCGCGAGACGCAGTCACGGCGCGCGCAACAGGCGGTGGCGCCCGCAGCGGAGAAGCGCGAACCGGCCGCCAGGGCGCGCGAGGCGCGCGCGAAGGCCAAACTGTCCTTCAAGGAAATGCGGGAATTGGAAGCGCTGCCCGACCGCATCGCCGCACTGGAAGACGAGCAGGCAGCGCTCAATGCGCGCCTGGCCGATCCGGCGCTGTACCGCGGCGCGCCGGAGGAAGTGAGGGCACTGCGCGAGCGGCTGACAGCTCTCGACGAAGAAATCGCCCAGGCCATGCAGCGTTGGGAGGAGCTCGAGTCCCGTTCTTCAGCCGCCGGGTAAAAGTCAGTCCCCGCAGGACGGCGCCGGCGGCCGTCAGAAGTCGTTCATGCGCCAGATGAACGGCAGGGCGATCAGCGCGCCGAAGAAGACGGCGATGTGGAACCAGGACCACCAGCGGTATTTCGAGGCGAGCTTGCCGGGGTCGAGGTCGGAAATGATGTAGTGGCGACCGTCCTGCGGCAGGTGCATGACGTGCAGTTCGGCGGAGGCGCGCAGGTCGCGGTGGTTGGCCAGCACTTCGCGTTTCGCCTGCGACCGGGCGAGTTCCCATTCCCTCAGGTCGAGCTGGCCGTTCTTGTCGAGGTCGAAGCGCTGCAGGAGCTCGGCGGGCCGGGATTTCCACTCGGCGAGCAGGTGTTTGACGTCCTCGGCGACGCTGAGGTCGAGGTCGACGCTGCCGCGCGTGGCGAACTGGCCGAGGGCGTAGATGGTCTGGCGTTCGATGAGCATCCACTGCGTGTAGCGGCGGTCGCCCTCGATCCAGGTGTCCTTCTTCGTCACCAGCATCTCGGCGCCTTCCGGGTCCACCACGCATTCCCCAGTGCCGTCGTCGAGGATGAAGGAGGCGTCGCTCTCGCCCTTGCTCTCCTGCACCCACTTGTTCTCGTTGTCCTTGCGCTCGACGGTGTAGCGGAACCACAGGCAGGGCAGGTGGGTGAGCGGGCTCATCAGCGGCGCGCCGGCGAGCGGCTTTCCCGTGCCGATCAGCTCGACGTAGCCCTGCGCGGCCGAGGCGACCTTCGAGGTCGGCGTGTCGGCCACGGCGCGCGTGCGACGATAGGCGGAGGTCCAGGCGACGAGGCTCAACGGCGCCATCAGCGCCACGCAGACGAACATGCCGAGGCTCGATTCGGTCTTCAGGCCGAGGAGGAGCAGGATGAGTTGGCCGCCGGAGGTGACGAGATTGCCGTACCCCCGGCGCAGACGGACCAGCATCGTGAGGCGCGCTTCAGCCGAACAGCGCCTTCATGTCGACGTCGGCCTTTTCCGCGCTGGCGAATTCGAGCAGGGGCTTGGCCTCGAAGCGGAACATGCCGGCGACGATGGAGTCGGGGAACTGCTCGATGCGCACGTTGTTGATGTTGACCGCTTCGTTGTAGAGCTCGCGGCGGTCGGCGATGCCGTTCTCGAGGGCGGTGATGCGGCCCTGCAGCTGCATGAAGCTCTCGTTGGCCTTCAGCTCCGGATAGGCTTCGGCGACGGCGAAAATCTGGCCCAGCCCCATGCGCAGCGCCCCCTCGGCCTGGCCCAGTGCCGGGATGTCCTGGCTCTCGCGCGCCGTCTGCACGCGAGAGCGGGCCTCGACGACGCGCTGCAGGGTGTCCTGCTCGAACTGCTTGTACTGCTTGCAGGTCTCGACCAGTTTGGGCAGTTCGTCGTGGCGTTGCTTGAGCAGCACGTCGATGTTGGCCCAGGCCTTGGCGACGGCATGCTTCACCTGCACCAGCCCGTTGTAGATCATCACGCCATACACCACGGCGACGACGATGATGCCCAGTGCCACCAGCGAAACGATGCCCATGATCCCCCCCCTTGGTTCGGATAGCGTACGGTTATTCTAAACGACCCGGATGGCTTGCTGTGTCAGGTTGCGCGGGGTGGGCCGTGGGCGGTGGTGCTTCCGGAATGTCCGCCATCCGGCGCAGGCGCTCCATCAGAGAGGCCTCGGTGATGCCGAGCAGCTTGCAGATATCGGCGATGTCGTCGGGGATGGCCGGATCGTCCCAGCCGTTGGCCGAATGCCGGGCCAGGTTTACGGCATGAATGACGGTGCGCACGCGCGGATGCTCGGCATGGGCGTCGTCCATCAGGCTTTGCAACAGGTTCGGCAACCGCCAGGTGCGGGCCAGGGCGAGTTGCAGTTCTGAGGCAGTGATGCCGAGCGCAGTTTGCTGCGCGACAGCGCTGCGCATGCCGCGGTTCTCCGCCTGCAGGGTACGTATGCCGAGCATCAGCGTGGGAGCGAAGCACCAGAGCAGGATTTCCGCAGTGTCATGCAGCAGGGTAGCGACGGTGATTTCCTCGACATCGAGGTCGTGGCGCAACACCGCCCAGTCGCGTGCGAAGATCGAGGCCTGGCGCGCCCGCGTGATTACGCGCAACAGCCCGATGAGGGCTTGCGGTTGATCCTTCAGCACGTCCTCGACAAGCGGCAGGTTCTCGAACTTGGCGAAGAAGGGCGTCACGCCGATCATCATGACGGCGCGATCGATGGTGGTGATGTCGGTCGTCTGGCTTCGACGCCGGCTAGCCTCGATATATGCCAATACGCGCAGGGTCATCAGCGGATCGTGCAGGATGACGCCTGCCAGCTGCCGGCCCGAGATGTTCTCCTCGTTCTCACGCAGGCGTGCCAACTCACGTGCCGTCCGCTTCAGCACGGGAATGTCGGCCTGGCTGAGGTAGCTCACCCAGGACTCGAGAGAGGGCAGTGGGCGTTGCAGCATCGATGTCAAATAATTCAGTCAATACCGGTAGTTATAATTACGGCCGGACGGCGTGCAGCTTGAGCCGGGCTGATCGATAGGCCCTTGAACAAGGCGTGAGCAATTAAAAAATCATTTAACAACAAGTGGATATATGAACAAGTCGCCGCAATCCTGGGATCTGTTCTGCCGCGTCGTCGATAATTACGGCGATGTCGGCGTTTGCTGGCGACTGGCCCGTCAGCTGGCGGGGGAGCATGACTTGCGCGTTCGCCTGTGGGTGGACGACCTTCCAGCCTTCAAGCGCATCTGTCCGTCTATCGATGCGGGCCTGGCGACCCAGCGACTTCTTGGCGTGGAAGTATGCCATTGGCAGCAGCCGTTTCCGCCTGTCGAGCCGGGGGAGGTGGTGGTCGAGGCGTTCGCCTGCAACCTGCCGGAAAGCTATCTGAAGGCGATGGCGGAACGCCCTCGGAAGCCGCACTGGATCAATCTGGAATATCTCAGCGCGGAGGATTGGGTTTGTGAATGCCACGGCCTCGCCTCGCCCAATCCGCGTCTGCCGCTGATCAAGCATTTCTTTTTCCCCGGCTTTGCAGCGGACACCGGCGGGGTGCTGCTGGAACGCGATCTCTTCAGGCAGCGCCAGGCATTTCAGTATGATGCAGGGGCGCAGGCTGCCTTCTGGCAGGAACTCGGGCTGCCAGCGCCGCATGGGGAGGAAATCCGCATTTCCCTCTTCTGCTATCCGGGCAGCAGGGCAGAAGATCTCTTCGACTGCTGGCGCGGGCAGGCAGGTCCGGTGACTTGCCTGGTGCCGGAAGGCATTGCTGGAGAGGCGATTGCCGCCTTTTTCGGGCAGGCGACTCCGGCCGCCGGCGGCGCCCTGCGTCGGGGCAGCCTGGAAGTACGCGTCTTTCCCTTCCTTGAACAGGACCGCTACGACCGGCTGCTGTGGGCCTGCGACTGCAATTTCGTGCGCGGCGAGGATTCCTTCGTCCGGGCGCAGTGGGCCTTGCGGCCGATGGTCTGGCAGCCCTATCCCCAGGCTGAAGGGACCCACCTGCACAAGTTGGCGGCGTTTCTCGGACGCTATTGCGAAGGATTGCCAGGGGAGGCAGCCGGAGCCGTGAGCGCCTTCTGGGGTGCGTGGAGCCGCGGCGAGGGGATGGCCTCAGCTTGGCCGGCCTTCTGGGCCCGGCAGATACAATTGGCACGACATGCCGAATCATGGGCGGCTTGCCTGCAGAGAAACGGCGACCTTGCTGCCAAGCTGGTGCAATTTTGTTCGAATGGGCTATAATTTCCCGTTTATTTTTCGCCGCTTAACCGGTGGCGGCCAACTTTTTGAGCAGGATCAAGCATGAAACTGGCACAGGAACTCCGCGTAGGCAACGTCATCATGATCGGCAAAGACCCGATGGTCGTGCAAAAGGCCGAGTACAACAAGTCTGGCCGCAATGCTGCCGTGGTCAAGATGAAGTTCAAGAACCTCCTTACCGACGCTCCGAGCGAGAATGTCTACAAGGCCGACGACAAGTTCGAGATCGTCACGCTGGAACGCAAGGAAGTGACGTACTCGTACTTTGCCGACCCCATGTACGTCTTTATGGACGCCGAGTACAACCAGTACGAGGTTGAGAAGGAGAGCATGGGCGACGCCGTCAACTATCTCGATGACGGCATGCCCTGCGAGGTGGTGTTCTACAATGGCAAGGCCATCTCCGTCGAGCTGCCCACCAGCGTCGTGCGTGAAATCATCTACACCGAGCCGGCCGTGCGCGGCGACACCTCGGGCAAGGTGCTGAAGCCGGCGAAAATCTCCACAGGCTTTGAATTGCCCGTGCCGCTCTTCTGCGAGATCGGCGACAAGATCGAGATCGACACTCGCACCGGCGAGTACCGCAACCGCGTCAAGGGCTGACTCCCGGCCGCGCAAAACAAAAAAGCCACCCTCGGGTGGCTTTTTTGTTGGATACAGCGAGGTCAGCGCCAAACTTCCTTGCACTGTGCGATCTGTGCGTCGGTCATCACAGGCTTGATGACGCACAGGCGTTCGCGCTCATAGCGTTCCCTTTCCTGTTCCCGGGCCCGTTCTGCACGCGCCAGCTGCCTGGCCTCGGCCAGTTCCTCCTTGGTGAGGAGCTTTTGTTCTTCCTGTGCCTTGCCTGCAGCCGGATTGTCGCTGGCGTTCTGGGCTACGCTGTTTGCCGACAGGAGCGCCAGGCAAGCAGCCAAGAGATAGGTGAAAGTAGGGCGCATCATTGCCTCCTAGCCGGATTCGGGAGGGCAAAGAGTACCGCGTCGAAGCGTAAAACGCCACCCGCAGCATAGGTGGCGTTGTTGTGTGGTGGAGGCGGCGGGAATCGAACCCGCGTCCGCAAGCCCTCTACAGGCAGTACTACATGCTTAGCCTGGTTGTTTGATTTAACCCGGCACACGCCAACCGGCAGGCTTGTGCAAGGCGATCCGCTGAATTTTCGTGATCGGCCACGCGGCGGGGGCGATCCTTAGCTGGTGTGAATGACTCTGCTGCCGCTTGCGCGGCCCGGCCCGTCAGCAAACCGGTGCAGAGCTAGCCGGTATTAAGCGGCTAGAGCGAAACGCTCGTCGTTGGCGTTTGTAGATTTCCAGATGGATTTGCGAGGTAACTGGGCCTCGGCATGCACTACACTGCTTCGCGACCCACGTCGAAGCCAGGTCGCCCCCGGATTCGGTGTGATGCGCAACTGCTGCCTTAAAGACCGCCGGACCGCTCCGGAGTTCCGCAGGCAGAATCATTCTAGCATGCGCTACCTGAGCAGTCCGGCAAGGTCTGCCGGTGACTGAATGATGGTGTCGGCACTCCATTTTTCAAGGGGCAGACCGTCGCCCAGGTAGCCCCAGGCAGCGGCAACGGCCCCCATGCCGGCGGCACGTGCGGCCTGCATGTCGCGCAGGTCGTCGCCGACATACAGGCAGCGCGCCGGCTCTGCGCCGGCGATGGCGCAGGCGAGCAGGAGCGGGTCGGGCGCCGGCTTCGGCCGCGGCGAGGAGTCGCCGCTGACGATGCAGGCAGCTCGCCGCACGAGGCCGAGCGCTTCCATTACGGGTAGGGTGTAGCGGCTGGTCTTGTTGGTGACCACGCCCCACTTGACGCCATGCGCGTCGAGGCTGTCAAGCAGTCCGGCGATGCCTTCGAAGAGGCGGGTGGCGACGCACAGCGATTCGCCGTAGTAGGCGAGAAAGCGCTGGTGGAGTTCGGCGTAGCCATCGTTGCCCGGCGCAAGGGCGAAACCGATGCCCAGCAGTCCGCGCACCCCCTTGGAGACATGGGGCCGGATGGTTTCGGCCGGCAACGGCGCGTGCCCGGTTTCGCTGCGCAGACGGTTGAGTACGGCGCCGAGATCGGCGGCGGTGTCGGCCAGCGTGCCGTCGAGGTCGAACAGGACGGCGTCAGTCATTGCGCCTCGTGCGCATCAGGTAGTTGACGTCGGTGTTCGAGCCCAGGGCGTAGGTCTTGGCGATCGGGTTGTAGGTCATGCCGATGACCTCGCCCACGCTTAGGCCGGCTTCGCGGCAATAGCGGGCCAACTCGGCCGGGCGGATGAACTTGGCATAGTCGTGGGTGCCGCGCGGCAAGAGGTTGAGGACGTATTCAGCCCCGATGACGGCGAAGAGGTAGGATTTGGGGTTGCGGTTGATGGTGGAGAAGAAAACCGTGCCGCCGGGGTGGACGAGTTGGGCGCAGGCGCGCACGGTGCTGGCGGGGTCGGGTACATGCTCGAGCATTTCCAGGCAGGTCACGACATCAAAAGCCCCCCGCATCTCGACGGCCAGTTCCTCGGCGGAAATTTTCCGGTAATCGACCTTTTGCCCTGTTTCCAGCAAGTGTAGTTTTGCAACCGACAGCGCTTTGTCGGAGAGGTCGATGCCAGTCACGATGGCGCCGCGCGTCGCCATGGACTCGGCGAGGATGCCGCCGCCGCAACCGACGTCGAGGACCTTCTTGCCGGCGAGGCCGACGGTCCGGTCGATCCAGTCGAGGCGCAGAGGATTGATGTCGTGCAGAGGCTTGAACTCGGATTCGGGGTCCCACCAGCGGTGGGCGAGCTCACTGAATTTGTCGAGTTCGGCCTGATCGGCGTTGCGGTTTGCGGGTTCGCTCATGATTCGAAGTATATAAAACAAAAAAGCCCTGCTTGTGCAGGGCTTTTTGCGGCAGATTGCCTGGTTACTGCTGGGTGCCGATGACCTCGATCTCCACGCGACGATCGGGCTGCAGGCACTCGATGAGTTGCTTCGACTTCTTCTCGCTCTTGCCGCACTTGTCACCGGTGACGGGCTGCTTCTCGCCCTTGCCTTCGGTGTAGACGCGGTTCGGTTCGACGCCCTTGCCGACCAGATAGGCCTTGACGGCTTCGGCGCGTTTCTCCGACAGCTTCTGATTGTACTTGTCGGAGCCGATGCGGTCGGTGTGGCCGACGGCGATGATGACTTCCAGCTTCATGCCTTTCAGCTTGCCGGTGACGTCATCCAGCTTGGCCTTGCCTTCCGGACGCAGGACAGCCTTGTCGAAATCGAACAGGGCATCCGCGGCCAGTGTCACCTTCTGGGCGGCGGGTTTCGGCGTGGCAGCCGGGGCAGCGGGCTTCGGAGCCTCGGGTTTCTTCACCAGTTCCGGATCGCATTCGGCGATGGCCATGGCGGGCGTCCAGCGGGTGGTCTTCCAGCACAGGCCGAACCCGCTCTTGGCGACGAGGCCGCGGGTGTCGAACAGGTAGCCGTCGTTGTTCGGCACTTGAGCAAGCGCGACGGAGGCGCTCATTCCAAGGGCGGCCAGCAGCGTGATTTTCGAAATTTGTTTGTTCATATTCCCCCTCGTTGCGGTGCGAAAAATGAGTGGATTGATCGGCCCAAAAACAGCGGAGTTATTAAAAACACGTTTGTCCCGGCCCTCTGCTTTCGGCCCTGCCGGTTCAAGCGGTTAATTTATTTTGCCACAAATTGACAGTGTCAAGCAATCGAGCAGTGTCGCATCCCCGCAACAGTCCGTTTTCGACCTGCAGAACGCCATTTACCCAAACATGGGTCACATGTTCCCTCCCAGCAGTATAGACCAAGTGGGAGGCAGGGTCGAAGCAGGGACTGGTTTCAAGTGCATCGAGCCGGATGGCGCACACGTCGGCGGCCTTTCCGGCCTGGATCGAGCCGATGCGATCATCCAGGCCGACAGCCGAAGCGCCGCCCAAGGTGGCCATGCGCAATAGTTCATGGGCATTCAGCACGGCAGCGTCACCGGAGGAGACTTTGGCCAGTAATCCGGCGTGGCGCATCTCCTGAAAGAGGTCAAGACGATTGTTGCTGGCTGCGCCATCCGTGCCCAGGCCAATGCGCACTCCCTGCTTCGATAGTTTGGCGATCGGGGCGGCGCCGCTCGCGAGTTTCATGTTGGAGGTCGGGCAATGCGCCACCGCACAGTTGTTCTCGGCAAGCAGAGCGATTTCGGGCTCATCAAGATGCACCGCATGTACGCCGATCAGGCCCGGGCCGAGCAGTCCCAGTCGCTGCAGCCGGTCGAGGGGGCGGGTGCCGTGCTGGGCCAGGCTCTGCCCGATCTCCCCGCTCGTTTCGTGTAGATGGACATGGATGGGCAGATCGAGTTGGGCGGAGAGGGTGGCGATACGCTCGAAGGTTTTGTCCGCTACGGTGTAGGGCGCATGCGGTGCCATGCAGAACGAGATGAGGGGTTCGCCGCGCAGCCGATCGCGCACGGCCAATCCCTTGCTGATGTAGTCGTCGGCATCGGTGGCGTAGGCAGTGGGGAATTCGATGATGACCATGCCGAGCACGGCACGCATCCCGAGGCTTTGCGCCGCTTCGGCCGCCGCCTCGGGGAAGAAGTACATGTCATTGAAGCAGGTGATGCCGCCGCGCAGCATTTCGGCGCATGCGAGCAGCGTGCCGTCGCGCACGAAAGCGGCGGAGACATGCTTTGCCTCGGCCGGCCAGATGCGCGTCTTCAGCCAGTCCATCAATGGCAGATCATCGGCGATGCCGCGCAGCAGCGCCATGGCGGCGTGGGTGTGCAGGTTGACCAGTCCGGGGATCAGCACTTGCTGCGGGAGGGTTGCGCGTTGCGCCGGTTGATAGCGGCCGAGCGCTTCCTTCGCGGGCAGGATATCAACGATATTCCCGGCGGAAACGGCCACGGCGTGGTCCTCGAGCACCACGCCGTGCGGCTCCACCGGTATGAGCCAGCGCGGCTCGATCAGCAGGTCTATCGGTTCTGACATGCGTAAAAAAACCCCGCCGATGACAGGCGGGGTTTTTGCTATTTGGACCGGCTTATTTGCCTGGGCCCTGCACCTCGACAACCACGCGGCGGTTCGGCGCCAGGCACTCGATGAGCTTCTTGCGCGGCAGCTTGTCGTCGCATTTCACGCCCGGCACGGGCTGGGTCTTGCCTGCGCCCATGGTTTCGACGGTATCGGCCTTGGCGCCTTTGCCGGCAAGATAGGCCTTGACGGCGTCGGCACGCTTCTCGGACAGCTTCTGGTTGGCGCCGTGGCTGCCGATGCGGTCGGTGTGGCCGGTGATCAGCATCAGCTTGACGCTGGCGCAGCTGTCCAGCTTGGCGATGACGTTCTTGTCGAGTTGATCCTTGCCGGCGGCGCTCAGGTCGGCCTTGCCGAAGGCGAAGGTCGCATCGTTTTGCAGGGAGTAGGTGAAGTTGCAGGCCTTCGGCTTGGCAGGCGCGGCCGGTGCGGCCGGTTTCGGCGCTTCCGCTTTCTTCAGTTCCGGATCGCATTCGGCGATGGCCATGGCGGGCGTCCAGCGGGTGGTCTTCCAGCACAGGCCGAACCCGCTCTTGGCGACGAGGCCGCGGGTGTCGAACAGGTAGCCGTCGTTGTTCGGCACTTGAGCAAGCGCGATGGAGGCGCTCATTCCAAGGGCGGCGGCGAAAAGAGCTTTCGAGAAATAAGTGTTTTTCAAGGGTTCATCCTCCACTGGCTAGTGATTGTTGATTGTTCTGTTTTCCGGCGGGACAATGCGCACCCCCGCCGGCTACTGGAAATGAATTTAAGCACAAAAACCAAAGGCCTACAACTTGTTGTCGGAACGACAATTGAATGGCTGGGGGCACAACCGGACGACTGCGACGTGCAAGGACGGCATGCTAAACTTACGCCTTTTTGGTGAAGGGCTTTGCCCTGCCTTCGGTTACCCTTTAGATGACCACTCAATTCGCCAAAGAAACCCTGCCGGTCAGCCTCGAAGAGGAGATGCGCCATTCCTACCTCGATTACGCCATGAGCGTGATCAAGGGCCGGGCGCTCCCTGATGTGCGCGACGGACTCAAGCCGGTGCATCGGCGCGTGCTCTTTGCCATGCACGAGTTGTCCAACGACTGGAACAAGGCCTACAAGAAATCCGCCCGCATCGTCGGCGACGTGATCGGTAAGTACCACCCGCACGGCGACACCGCAGTCTACGACACCATCGTCCGCATGGCGCAGGATTTCAGCCTGCGCTACATGCTGGTGGACGGCCAGGGCAACTTCGGTTCGGTCGACGGCGACAATGCCGCCGCCATGCGCTACACGGAGATCCGCATGGCGCGCATCGGCCACGAACTGTTGGCCGACATCGACAAGGAGACGGTCGATTTCGGGCCGAACTACGACGGCTCGGAGCGCGAACCGCTGATCCTGCCGGCGAAGATTCCCAACCTGCTCATCAACGGCAGTTCCGGCATCGCCGTCGGCATGGCGACCAACATTCCGCCGCATAACCTGAACGAGGTGGTGGATGGCTGCCTGGCGCTGCTGGACAATCCCGAACTCGGCATCGAGGATCTGATTGCGATCATTCCTGCGCCCGACTTCCCCACGGCCGGCATCATTTACGGCACCGTCGGCGTGCGCGAGGGCTACCTGACCGGCCGCGGCCGCATCGTCATGCGGGCGCGAACGCACTTCGAGGATATGGAGAAGGGCAACCGCCAAGCCATCATCGTCGACGAGCTGCCCTATCAGGTTAACAAGAAATCCCTGCTGGAGCGCATCGCCGAACTGGTCAACGAGAAAAAGCTGGAGGGGATTTCCCACATCCAGGACGAGTCCGACAAGTCCGGCATGCGTGTGGTCATCGAATTGAAGCGCGGCGAGGTGCCGGAGGTCGTGCTCAACAACCTGTACAAGATGACTCAGCTGCAGGATACCTTCGGGGTGAACATGGTGGCCCTGGTCGACGGCCGGCCGCGCCTGCTCAATCTGAAGGAGATGCTCGTCGCCTTCCTCGCCCACCGGCGCGAGGTGGTGACGCGGCGCACCGTGTTCGAACTGCGCAAGGCGCGCGAGCGGGGCCATATCCTGGAAGGCTTGGCGGTGGCCTTGTCCAATGTCGACGAGATCATCGCCCTCATCAAGGCGGCGCCGACGCCGCCGGAGGCCAAGCGCGAACTGATGGCGCGCACCTGGCGTTCCACCCTGGTCGAGGAGATGCTGGCGCGCGCCAACTCGCAGGCTTCGCGGCCAGATGGGCTGCTGCCCGAATTCGGCATGTCCGGACAGGGCTACCGGCTGTCCGACGCCCAGGCCCAGGCCATCCTCGAGCTGCGCCTGCAGCGGCTGACCGGCCTCGAGCAGGACAAGATCCTGTCGGAATACCGCGAGGTGATGGACCAGATCGCCGACCTGCTCGACATCCTGGCCAATCCCGCGCGCATCACCCGCATCATCGCCGACGAGCTGCAAGCCATCCGCGAGCAGTTCGGCGATGCGCGGCGCTCCGAGATCGTGGTAAACGCCGAGGACCTCTGCCTGGAGGACCTTATCACCCCGACCGACGTCGTCGTGACCCTCTCCCATGGCGGCTACTTCAAGCGTCAGGTGCTGGCGGATTACCGCGCCCAGCGGCGCGGCGGCCGTGGCCGCCAGGCGACGGCGATGAAGGAGGATGATTTCGTCGATCGCCTGTTCGTTGCCAACACCCACGACTACATCCTGTGCTTCTCCAACCGTGGCCGCGTCTACTGGCTGAAAGTATATGAGGTGCCGGAAGGCTCTTCGACCAGCCGCGGCAAGCCCATCGTCAACCTCTTTCCGCTCGCCGAAGGGGAAAAGATCACCGCGGTGCTGCCTGTGAAGGAGTTCGACGAGGGCCATTACGTGTTCATGGCGACGATGGGCGGAACGGTGAAGAAGACCCCGCTGTCGGCCTTCGCCAATCCGCGCAAGGCCGGCATCATCGCCGTCGACCTCGACGAGGGGGACCACCTCATCGGCGTGGCCATCACTGACGGCGAATACGACGTGATGCTGTTCTCGGACGCCGGCAAGGCCGTGCGCTTTGCCGAGGAGGACGTGCGGCCGATGGGCCGCGAGGCGCGCGGCGTGCGCGGCATGATGCTCGAGCCGGCGCAGAGCGTGATCTCGATGCTCGTCGCCAAGGGCGAGGAGCAGAGCGTGCTGACGGCGACTGAGAACGGCTTCGGCAAGCGCACGGCGATTGCCGAATATACCCGGCACGGCCGCGGCACGAAAGGCATGATCGCCATCCAGACGTCCGACCGCAACGGCAGGCTGATCGGTGCCGTGCTGGTTTCCGATACCGATGAACTGATGCTGATATCCACCGGCGGCGTGCTGATCCGCACGCTGGTGCAGGACATCCGCGAGATGGGGCGCTCGACACAGGGGGTGACCCTGATCAACCTGGATGACGGCACCAAGCTGGCCGGCATGGAAAAGATTATTGAGACCGACGAGGAGCAAGAATAAATGGCACGCGTATTCAATTTCAGCGCCGGCCCGGCAACCCTGCCGGAGTCCGTGCTCAAGCAGGCGGCGGAAGAGATGCTCGACTGGCATGGCAGCGGCCAGTCCGTCATGGAGATGAGCCACCGCGGCAAGGAGTTCATGAGCATCGCCGCCCAGGCCGAAGCCGACCTGCGCGAACTGATGGGCATTCCCGCCAACTACAAGGTGCTGTTCCTGCAGGGCGGCGCCAGCCTGCAGTTCGCCATGATTCCGATCAACCTGCTGCGCGGCAAGGCGAGCGCCGACTACGTGCACACCGGCGAGTGGGCGAAAAAAGCCATCAAGGAGGCCAAGCAGTACTGCCAGGTGAACGTCGTCGCTTCCAGCGAGGACAAGGGTTTCAATTACGCCCCGGCCCAGGCCGGCTGGAAGCTTTCCAGGGATGCCGCCTACGTTCATTACACCGCCAACGAGACCATCGGCGGCGTGGAGTTCCACTGGGTGCCGCAGGCGGGCGACGTGCCGCTGGTGTGCGACATGTCCTCGAACATCCTGTCAAAGCCCGTCGACGTATCCAAATACGGCCTCATCTATGCCGGCGCGCAGAAGAACATCGGCCCGGCCGGCCTGACCATCGTCATCGTGCGCGAGGACCTCATCGGCCAGGTGCTGCCCAAGACGCCGGTCATGCTCGACTACAAGACGCATGCCGAGAACGAATCGATGTACAACACGCCGCCCACCTACGGCATCTACATCGCCGGCTTGGTGTTCCAGTGGATCAAGCAGAACGGCGGCCTGGCGGCCATGGAAAAGCGCAACCGCGAAAAGGCGGGACTGCTCTACGCCTTCCTCGACCAGAGCAAGTTCTTCGTCAGCCCGGTGGCCAAGGCCGACCGCTCGCTGATGAACGTGCCGTTCACCCTGAAGAAGGCCGAGCTCGACGAGGAATTCCTCAAGGGCGCCAAGTCGCGCGGCATGATCCAGCTGAAGGGCCATCGTTCCGTCGGCGGCATGCGCGCCTCGATCTACAACGCGATGCCGGTCGAGGGCGTCAAGGCGCTGGTCGACTACATGAAGGAATTCGAGGCGAAGCATGGCTAAGCACTTCCAGATTCTGGTCCTCAACCAGATTTCCCAGGCCGGCCTGAAGCGCCTGCCCGCCGAGCAATACACCGTCGCCAAGGACATCGCCGCGCCCGACGCCATCCTGGTGCGCTCGGCCGACATGCACAAGCTGGACATCCCGGCCTCGGTGCGCGCCATCGGCCGCGCCGGTGCCGGCACCAACAATATTCCGGTCAAAGCCATGAGCGGACGCGGCGTGCCGGTCTTCAATGCGCCGGGCGCCAACGCCAACGCCGTCAAGGAGTTGGTCATCGCCGGCATGCTGCTGGCGGCGCGAAACCTGACCGGCGCCATGCGCTTCGTCTCCGCCCTCGACCCGAAGGATCCGGAGATGGAGAAGAAGGTCGAGGACGGCAAGAAGAACTTCGCCGGCTACGAGCTGGCCGGCCATACCCTTGGCGTCATCGGCCTCGGCAAGATCGGCTGCCTGGTGGCGGACGCCGCCATCAAGCTCGGCATGAACGTCATGGGCTACGACCCCGAGATCACCGTGGACGCCGCCTGGAGCCTGCCCTCCCAGGTGAGGAAGGCGCACAGCGTGGCCGAGGTGCTGAAGAACGCCAATTTCATCAGCCTGCACGTGCCGCTGGTCGACGCCACGAAGAAGATGGTGAACGCCCAGGCGCTGGAGCACGTCAGGCACGGCGCCGTGCTGCTCAACTTCTCCCGCGAGGGGGTGGTGGACGAGGCCGCGGTGCTGGCGGCGCTGGAGGCGAAGAAGCTCGGCTGCTACGTCTGCGACTTCCCCAGCCCGCACGTCAACAGCCATCCCAACGTCGTGGCCCTGCCGCACCTGGGCGCCTCGACGCGCGAGGCCGAGGACAACTGCGCGGCGATGGTGGCCGACCAGGTGCGCGACTTCCTCGAGCACGGCAACGTGCAGAACTCGGTGAACTTCCCCAACACCGTGATGCCGCGCGAGTCGGGCTTCCGCATCTCCATCGTCAACGCCAACGTGCCGAACATGGTCGGGCAGATATCCACGGCGATGGCCAAGGCCAACCTGAACATCCACAACATGGTGAACAAGTCGCGCGGCGACATCGCCTACACCCTGGTGGATGTGGACAGCGCCGTCTCGCAGGCGGTTATCGATTCGATTTCCGGCATCGAAGGGGTGCTGGCGGTGCGTTACCTGCCTGCCTAGCAAATGAGCGACGACCTGCAGCGCCTGCGCGCAGAGATCGACCGCCTCGACGAGGAGGTGCTCGTCCGCCTGTCGCGCCGCGCCGAGATCGCCCACGAGATCGGCCGCGTCAAGGGGGGGGCGGTGGTGTACCGGCCCGAGCGCGAAGCCCAGGTGCTGCGGCGCATTACCGGCCTCAACCCGGGCCCGCTCGCCGACGGCACGGTCTGGCACATCTTCCGCGAGATCATGTCGGCCTGCCTGGCGCTGGAACAGCCGCTGCGCATCGCCTATTTCGGCCCGGAGGGCACCTTCACCGAGAGCGCAGCGAAAAAGCATTTCGGCGCGTCGCCGCAGTTTACGGCAACGGCGACCATCGACGATGTGTTCCGCGCCGTCGAAGCGGAGCACGCCGACTATGGCGTGGTGCCGGTGGAAAACTCTACCGAGGGCGCCGTCGGTCGCACGCTCGACCTGCTGCTGCAGATGCCGATCAAGATATGCGGTGAGGTGATGCTGCGCATCCACCAGCACCTGCTCTCCAAGGCGGAGCGGCTGGAGGCGGTCAAGCGTCTTTATTCTCACAGCCAGTCGCTGGCGCAGTGCCATGAGTGGCTCAACAACAACCTGCCGGCCCTGCCGCGCGTGCCTGTGGCAAGCAATGCGGAGGCGGCGCGCATGGCAGCCGAGGATACGGAGTCCTGCGCCATTGCCGGCGAGGCGGCGGCAGATCGTTATGGCCTGAACCGCCTGGCAAACGACATCGAGGACGACCCGAACAATACGACCCGTTTCCTCGTCATCGGCATGCATGACGCCGGTCCGTCGGGTCGCGACAAGACCTCGATCGTCTGCGCCTCGCAGAACAAGGCCGGGGCGATGTATGCCCTCCTCGAGCCGCTGGCGCGGCACGGCGTGTCGATGAGCAAGTTCGAGTCGCGCCCTTCGCGCACCGGACTGTGGGAGTACGTCTTCTACGTGGACGTCGAAGGCCACCGGGGCGAGGAGCGGGTGATCAAGGCTTTCGCAGAACTGCGTGACCGCGCCGCCTTCGTCAAGGTGCTGGGATCCTATCCGAGCGCCACGGCCTGAGGGGGCCGAGATCCAAGGGAGAGGTTGACCTTCGAGGGGGGAATCACACCATGAGCATCGCCGAACACGCACCACCGTATATCCGCGCCATATCGCCCTACCAGCCGGGCAAGCCGATCACCCAGCTGGCGCGCGAGATGGGCATTCCCGTCGAGAAGATCGTCAAGCTGGCCTCCAACGAGAATCCGCTCGGCATGAGCCCGCGTGCACGCGTGGCGGTTCAGGCGGCCATGGACGGGCTCGAGCGCTATCCCGACCAGTTCGACCTGACCGCGGCGCTGGCCGAGCGGCTCGGCGTGGCCCAGGAGCAGGTCGTCCTGGGCAACGGCTCCAACGACGTGCTCGACCTCGCCGCCCGCGTCTTCCTGGCGCCGGGACGCTCCTCGGTGTTCTCGAAACATGCCTTCGCCGTCTATCCGCTGGCGACCATGTCGGCCGGCGGCGAGTGCATCGTCGTGCCGGCGAAGCACTACGGCCACGACCTCGACGCCATGCGCGCCGCCATTCGCCCCGACACGCGCATCGTCTGGGTCGCCAACCCGAACAACCCGACCGGCAACTTCCTGCCCGGCGCCCAAGTGAAGGCCTTCCTGCAGGCGGTGCCGAAGGACGTGGTGGTGGTGCTCGACGAGGCCTACAACGAGTACCTGCCGCCGGCCGACCGCGTCGACACCCTGGCCTGGGTGAAGGAGTTCCCCAACCTGGTCATCACGCGCACCTTCTCGAAGATCCACGGCCTCGCGGGACTCCGCGTCGGCTATGCCGTCACCACCGCCGAGATCGCCGACCTGATGCACCGCGTGCGCCAGCCCTTCAACGTGAGCAACCTGGCGCTGGCCGGCGCCATTGCCGCGCTCGACGACCATGCCTTCATTGCCGAGAGCTACGACAACAACCGGCGCGGCATGGAGCAGATCGTTGCCGGCCTCAAGCGCCTCGGCCTCGAGCACATTCCCTCGCACGGCAACTTCGTCACCTTCAAGGCGGGTGATGCGGCGAAGGTGAACCAGGCGCTGCTCAAGCAGGGTGTCATCGTGCGGCCGATCGGCGGCTATGCGTTGCCCGAGCACCTGCGCGTCACCATCGGACTGGAAAGCGAGAACGCGCGCTTCCTCGCGGCCCTGGAAAAGGCGCTGGAAGGCGCCCGCTAAACAGCCGTGGGCTTCCGCCTCGACAAGATCGTCGTCTTCGGCGTCGGCCTGATCGGCGGTTCCTTTGCCCTGGCCCTGAAGAAGGCCGGGGCGGTGGGCGAGGTGGTCGGCATCGGCCGCAGCCAGACCACGCTCGACGCGGCGCTGCGGCTGGGGCTGATCGACCGCGTCGGTGCCTGCGACGCCGCCACCCTGAAGGATGCCGATCTGGTCCTGCTCGCCACCCCGGTCGGCCAGATGCCGGCACTGATGCAGGCGATGGCGCCGCACCTCGGGCCGCAGACGGCCATCACCGACGGCGGCAGCACCAAGGGCGATGTGGTCGAGGCCGTGCGCACCTGCCTGCCTCAGCACCTGGCGCGTTTCGTTCCGGCGCATCCCATCGCCGGCGCGGAGAACAGCGGTGCCGCCGCCGCGAAGGCCGATCTCTACGTCGAGCGCAAGGTGGTGCTGACGCCGCTGCCGGAGAACGTCCCCGAGGCGGTCGAACGCGTGCGCGCCGCCTGGGCCGCCTGCGGCGCCACGGTGCACGAGATGGCGCCGGCGCGCCACGACCAGGTGTTCGCCGCCGTCAGTCACCTGCCGCACCTGCTGTCCTTCGCCCTGGTGCACGACCTCGCGCAGCGCGAGAACCGCGAGGAGTTCTTCCGCTTCGCCGCCAGCGGCTTCCGCGACTTCACCCGCATTGCCGCCAGCCATCCCGAGATGTGGCGCGACATCTGCATCGCCAACAGGACGGCGCTGCTCGGCGAACTCGAGCAGTACCAGCGCCAGTTGGACGAATTACGCCAGGCACTATTGGCCGGCGACGCCGCTGCGTTGGAAGCCGTCTTCGACGAGGCGCGCACCGTGCGCCGCGCCTGGGCCGAGGGCAAGTTGAGCTGATGGATTACCTCGATCTCGCGCCGGCGATCCACGCCTCGGGCAGCGTGCGCCTGCCTGGCTCGAAAAGCATCTCCAACCGCTTCCTGCTGCTCGCTGCCCTGGCCGAGGGCGAGACCGCCATCCGCGACCTGCTGGTGTCCGACGACGTCGAGCGCATGCTCGAGGCCCTCAAGGCGCTCGGCATCGACTGGCAAAGGGGGGAGGACAACGATTTCCGTGTGCGTGGCGCCGGCGGCGTCTTCCCGGTCAAGCAGGCCAATCTGTTCCTCGGCAACGCCGGGACGGCCTTCCGCCCGCTGACGGCGGCGCTGGCGCTCTCCGGCGGCCATTACCGGCTCTCCGGCGTGCCGCGCATGCACGAGCGGCCGATCGGCGACCTCGTGGACGCCCTGCGCCAGCTCGGTGCAGACATCCGCTACCTTGGCAATGGAGGCTTTCCGCCTCTGGAAATCCACCCGGCAGCGGTCAAAGCCGGCGGCCGCGTCACGGTGCGCGGCGAGGCTTCCAGCCAGTTCCTCACCGCGCTGCTGATGGCGCTGCCGCTGACCGGCGCCGGCGCCACGGTGGAGGTGGTCGGCGAGCTCATCTCCAAGCCCTACATCGACATCACCCTGAACCTGATGGCGCGCTTCGGCGTGGCTGTCGAGCGGGACGGCTGGCGCGCATTCCGCATCCCGGCCGGCGCCCGCTACCGCAGCCCTGGCACGGTGTTCGTCGAGGGTGACGCTTCGTCGGCCTCTTATTTTCTGGCGGCCGGGGCGATTGCCGGCGGGCCGGTGCGCGTCGAGGGGGCGGGGCGGGACAGCATCCAGGGCGACGTGCGCTTCGCAGAGGCGCTCGCGGCGATGGGTGCGCGCATCGAGATGGGGCCGAACTGGATCGAGGCGCGGGCGCCGGCGGACGGGCGCCTGCGGGCCATCGACCTCGACTGCAACCACATCCCCGATGCGGCCATGACCCTGGCCGTGGCGGCGCTGTTCGCCGATGGCACGACGCGGCTGCGAAATATCGCCAGCTGGCGCGTCAAGGAGACCGACCGCATCGCCGCCATGGCGACCGAGTTGCGCAAGCTGGGCGCGGCGGTGGAGGAGGGGGCGGATTGCATCGCCGTGTCCGGGGGGCTGACTTTTGTCCCGAACGCTTCAATCGACACCTACGACGACCACCGCATGGCGATGTGCTTCTCGCTGGCCTGCCTAGGCAGGGTGCCGGTGCGCATCAACGATCCGAAGTGCGTGAACAAGACCTTTCCCGACTATTTCGAGCGTTTTGTCGGCCTGGTGGCGCCGGTGATCGCCATCGACGGCCCTTCGGCCTCCGGGAAGGGCACCGTGGCGGCCAGGGTGGCGGAGGCGCTGGGCTTCCACTATCTCGACAGCGGCGCCCTCTATCGCCTGGTGGCCCTGGCGGCCATCCGCGCCGGGGTGTCGCTGGACGAGGGGGCGGCCTTGGCAAGGGTGGCCGAAACCCTGCCGGCCAGCTTCGAGGGCGGCCGCATTTTCCTCGATGGAACGGATGCGACCGAAGCCATCCGCAGCGAGGCATGCTCGGCCGGCGCTTCGAAAGTGGCGACCTTTCCGGCCGTACGGGCGGCCCTGCTGGGGCGCCAGCGCGCTTACCGGCAGGCGCCGGGACTGGTCGCCGAAGGGCGTGACATGGGTTCGGTGGTGTTCCCCGATGCCCCCCTCAAGGTCTTTCTCACGGCAACGGCCGAGGCGCGCGCCGAACGTCGCTATAAACAGTTGATCGACAAAGGAATGTCTGTTAGCATTAACACCCTTTTGCAGGATCTTCGCGAACGCGATGCGCGCGACAGCGCGCGGACGGTCGCGCCTCTGCAGAAAAGCGCGGATGCCGAACTGCTCGACACCACGGCAATGACGATCGATGAGGCCGTCGCCTGGGTTGTCGAACGAGTCCGGCGACGTTTGCCGCAAGCTGCGGCGCGCTCCTGAAACAACGGAAGCGCCGCAGGCGTGGTGTCGCGAAGGCGATGGCGCAGCAGGCGCCGCCCGACGGGCGGGTCAATCGACTGATTGTTTGATGCAGGGTCATCCTGCCGCAGCGCGCGGTTTTTTCTTCGCGGCGATGTTCAACTTACAAGAGCCGTCCCTTTTTGGACGGTGTTAGGTTTAATAATTTATGTCTATTGCAACTGCCACCCCTGCCTCCGGTCAGGAAAGTTTCGCCGCCCTCTTCGAAGAAAGCCTGTCGCGCCAGGAGATGCGCGCCGGTGAAGTGATTACCGCCGAAGTCGTCCGCATCGACCAGAACTTCGTGGTCGTCAATGCCGGGCTCAAGTCCGAAAGTTTTATCACCATCGACGAATTCCGCAACGATCGCGGCGAGGTCGAGGTCAAGCCGGGCGACTACGTCAGCGTCGCCATCGAGATGCTCGAGGACGGCTATGGCGAGACGCGCCTGTCGCGCGAGAAGGCCAAGCGCATCGCCGCCTGGAACGACCTGGAGAAGGCCCTCAACGAAGGCGCCCTGGTCAAGGGCGTCATCAACGGCAAGGTGAAGGGCGGCCTGACGGTCATGACCAACGGCATCCGCGCCTTCCTGCCCGGCTCGCTGGTGGACGTGCGTCCCGTCAAGGACACCACCCCCTACGAGAACAAGGAATTCGAATTCAAGGTCATCAAGCTCGACCGCAAGCGCAACAACGTCGTCGTGTCGCGCCGCGCCGTGCTGGAAGCATCCGCCGGCGAGGAGCGCCAGCAGCTGCTCGACAACCTGAAGGAAGGCGCCGTCGTCAAGGGCATCGTCAAGAACATCACCGACTACGGCGCGTTCGTGGACCTCGGCGGCATCGACGGCCTGCTGCACATCACCGACCTGGCCTGGCGACGCGTGCGCCACCCCTCGGAAGTCCTCAACGTCGGCGACGAGGTGCAGGCCAAGGTGCTCAAGTTCGACCAGGAGAAGAACCGCGTCTCCCTCGGCCTCAAGCAGCTCGGCGAGGATCCGTGGGTCGGCATTTCGCGCCGCTACCCGCAGGGCACGCGCCTGTTCGGCAAGGTGACCAACCTTACCGACTACGGCGCCTTCGTCGAGGTCGAGCAGGGCATCGAAGGCCTGGTGCACGTCTCCGAGATGGACTGGACCAACAAGAACGTGCATCCGTCCAAGGTCGTTCAGCTGGGCGACGAGGTCGAGGTGATGATCCTCGAGATCGACGAGGACCGCCGCCGCATCTCGCTGGGCATGAAGCAGTGCCTGCCGAATCCGTGGGACGAGTTCTCGATGAACCACAAGAAGGGCGACAAGGTGCGTGGCCAGATCAAGTCGATCACCGACTTCGGCATCTTCATCGGCCTGCCCGGCAACATCGACGGCCTGGTGCACCTCTCCGACCTGTCCTGGTCGGCCGCCGGCGAGGAAGCCGTGCGCAACTTCAAGAAGGGCGACGAGGTCGAGGCGGTGGTCCTGGCCATCGACGTCGAACGCGAGCGCATCTCGCTCGGCATCAAGCAGCTGGAAGGCGATCCCTTCACCAACTTCATCGCCACTCACGACAAGAACAGCGTCGTCAAGGGCACGGTGAAGAGCGTCGATGCCCGTGGCGCGGTGGTGCAGTTGTCCGACGAGGTCGAGGGCTACCTGCGCGCCTCCGAAGCCGCCCGCGAGCGCGTCGAGGATCTGCGCACCCTCGTCAAGGAAGGCGACGTTCTCGACGCCATGATCATCAACGTGGACCGCAAGTCGCGTTCGATCAACCTGTCGATCAAGGCCAAGGACCAGGCCGAGCAGAACGAGGCCATGCAGAAGTTCCAGAGCGAATCGTCCGCCTCCAGCGGCACGACCAACCTCGGCGCCCTGCTGAAAGCCAAGCTCGGCAATACCCAGCAATAACCTCATCAGGCGAACATGACGAAGTCGGAACTCATCGCGAAACTGGCGGGACGCTTCCCGCAACTGGTCGCCAAGGACGCCGATTACGCAGTGAAGATGATTCTCGATGCCATGACCGCCGCGCTCACCCGCGGCGATCGCATCGAGATTCGCGGCTTCGGCAGCTTTGCGCTGAACTACAGGCCGCCGCGCATCGGGCGCAACCCGAAATCCGGCGAGAAGGTGCAGGTGCCCGAGAAATACGTGCCGCACTTCAAGGCGGGCAAGGAGCTGCGCGAGCGCGTGGACCAGCTCGGCTGATCGGCCCGGCTTGCAGGACTGATCTGATGGAATCGGGCGGCGTCTGGCGATGCCGCCTTTTTTTTAGGCATGCCCGGCCGGACAGGCCGCGCGGATCGACATGAAATTTTTCATCTGGCTGCTGCGCATCGTGCTGTTCGTCGTGCTGCTTGGCTTTGCAGTGAAGAACAGCAGCATGGTCACGCTGCATTTCTTCTTCGACGCGGCCTGGCCGCTGCCGCTGGTCGCCGTCATGTTGATCTTCTTCGCGGCCGGGGCAGTTGCGGGGCTGTCGGCCGCGCTCGGCACCTTCCTGCGCCAGCGACGGGAACTCGTCCGACTGAGGCAGGAACTGGAAGCGGGCGCACGGCAGGAATAGGGCTGCGTTCAACGGAGACACAAGAGAAGAGCAGGCCCGGCATATGGAATTCGAACTGTGGTGGCTGCTGGCGATCCCGCTGTTTTTCGCCCTGGGCTGGATGGCTGCGCGGGTCGACATCCGGCATGTCGTGCGCGAGTCGCGCGCCCTGCCGAAATCCTATTTCAAAGGGCTCAATTTCCTTCTCAACGAACAGCCCGACAAGGCCATCGACGCCTTTCTCGAGGCAGCCAGGGTCGACCCTGAGACGGCCGAACTGCATTTCGCCCTGGGCAACCTGTTCCGCCGCCGCGGCGAAACCGACCGCGCCATCCGCATGCACCAGAACCTGGTCGAGCGGGAGGGGCTGAAGGAGGAGCAGCGCCAGCATGCCCTGGCCGAGCTGGGGCACGACTACCTCAAGGCCGGCCTGCTCGATCGTGCCGAGGACATCTTCACCGGCCTGCGCGGCACCAGCCAGAACGAGGCCGCCCTGAATTTCCTCCTGGAGATCTACCAGCAGGAAAAGGAATGGCGCAAGGCCATCGACATCGCCCGCCAGCTGCCCGACCATTCCGGGCACCTCTGGCAGAAGGAGATCGCCAACTTCTACTGCGAGCTGGCCGCCGCCGAGATCAACAATTCCCGCCCCGAAGAGGCGCGTGCCCTGCTGGAAGAGGCGCTGGCGACGCACCGCAAGTCGGTACGCGCGACCATCCTGCTCGGCGACCTGCACGCCGCCGCCGGCGATCTCGAGGCCGCCATCGAGGCCTGGAAGCGCATCGAGCAGCAGAATCCGGTGTATATCGCACTGGTCGCCGCCAAGCTGATGGAGGCCTTCCGCAAGCTGGGACGCAGCGAGCAGGGCCTGCAATTGCTGCGCAGCTATCTTGCGCAAAACCCTTCGCTCGACCTGCTCGATGCCGCCTTCCAGTGGGCGCTGGCCGACGAGAGCCCCGAGGCGGCCTATCAGCTGGTGCGCGACGAGTTGCGGCGCAACCCGACCCTGCTCGGCCTGGACAAGCTGCTGGAGGCGCAGCTCCTGGTCGCGCCGCCCGAGCGGCGCGCCGACCTGGAGCTGGTGAAGAACCTGATCCACAACCACACGCGCAAGGTGGCGCGCTACCGCTGCGACAGCTGCGGCTTCAAGGCGCGGCAGTTCTACTGGCGCTGCCCGGGCTGCGGGGCGTGGGAGAGCTATCCGCCGAAACGGACCGAGGAATTCGACTTGACGCCATAGATTTCACCACGGCGACACGGCGGGCACGGCGTTTTGCAACGAATTTCGCCGTGTCGCCGTGACCGCCGTGGTTCAAGAATGGAGCGATGAATTGAAGATAACGGTTATCGGCACCGGCTACGTCGGCCTCGTCAGCGGCACCTGCCTTGCGGAAGTGGGCAACGACGTGCTGTGCCTGGACCTCGATGCGGAGAAGATCCGCGTCCTCAACGCCGGCGGCATGCCGATTCACGAGCCGGGCCTGCTCGAAATGGTGGCGCGCAACCGCGCCGCCGGCCGCCTGCGCTTCACCACCGACGTTGCCGAGGCGGTGGCGCACGGCCTGCTGCAGTTCATCGCCGTCGGCACGCCGCCCGACGAGGACGGCTCGGCCGACCTGCAATACGTCGTTGCCGCAGCCCGTTCCATCGGTCGCCACATGGATGCCTACAAGGTGATCGTGGACAAGTCGACGGTGCCGGTCGGCACGGCGGACAATGTGCGCGCGGCGGTGGCCGAGGAGCTGGCGGCACGCGGGCTGAAGACCGAGTTCAGCGTCGTCTCCAACCCGGAGTTCCTCAAGGAAGGCGCCGCGGTGGAGGATTTCATGCGCCCCGACCGCATCATCGTCGGCGCCGAGGAGGCGCGGGCGATCGAGCTGATGCGCCAGCTCTACGCGCCCTTTCAGCGCAGTCACGAGCGGCTGATCGTCATGGACGTGCGCTCGGCCGAGCTGACCAAGTATGCGGCCAACGCCATGCTGGCGACGCGCATCTCCTTCATGAACGAGCTGGCCAACCTGGCCGAGAAACTGGGCGCCGACATCGAGCAGGTGCGCCAGGGCATCGGCTCCGACCCGCGCATCGGCTACCAGTTTCTCTATCCCGGCTGCGGCTACGGCGGCTCCTGTTTCCCGAAGGACGTGCAGGCGCTCAACCGCACGGCGCGCGACGCCGGCGGCGAGCTGCGCGTCCTCGAAGCGGTGGAGGCGGCCAACGAATTCCAGAAAGGCGTGCTCGGCCGCAAGATCGCGCGGCGCTTAGGCGATGACCTCTCCGGCCGCAGCTTTGCCCTCTGGGGGCTGGCCTTCAAGCCCAACACCGATGACATGCGCGAGGCGCCGAGCCGCCGCGTCATCGCCGACCTGCTGGCGCGCGGCACCCGCGTTTGCGCCTACGATCCGGTGGCGATGGGCGAGGCCCGCCGCGTCTTCGGCGCCGAGCCGCGCATCGCCTACGCCGAATCGCCGATGGCCGCGCTCGACGGCGCCGACGCGCTGGTGATCGTCACCGAGTGGAAGGAATTCAGGAGCCCCGATTTCGAGGACATGAAGCGGCGCCTCAAGGTGCCGCTGGTCTTCGACGGACGAAACCTCTACGATCCGGCGCAGATGCGCGCTGCCGGCATCGAATACCACGCGATAGGAAGGTTGCAATGAGCACGCTCACGCTGCCCGACACCTCCAGGGCCCGCATCCTCGTCGTCGGCGACGTCATGCTCGACCGCTACTGGTTCGGCGAGGTCAGCCGCATCTCGCCCGAGGCGCCGGTGCCGGTGGTCAAGGTGGAGCGCACCGAGGAACGCCCCGGCGGCGCCGCCAACGTCGCGCGCAACTGTGCGGCGCTGGGGGCGAAGGTCACGCTGCTCTCCGTCGTCGGCGCCGACGAGGCCGGCCAGTCGCTGGCGCGGCTGATGGCCGCCGAGGGCATCGAGACCAGCCTGCACGAGGATGCCGAGCTGTCGACCACCATCAAGCTGCGCGTCGTCGGCCGCCAGCAGCAGCTGCTGCGCATCGATTTCGAGAACTGCCCCGCGCACGAGGTGCTGCGCGCCAAGCTGGCGGATTTCGAACGCCAGCTGCCGGACTGCAATGCGGTCATCCTGTCCGACTACGGCAAGGGCGGCCTGGCCCACATCGGCGAGATGGTCCGGCTGGCGCGCGCCGCCGGCAAGCCGGTGCTGGTCGACCCGAAGGGCGAGGACTTCGCCCGCTACGCCGGCGCCACGCTGCTGACGCCGAACCGTGCCGAACTGCGCCAGGTGATCGGCCGCTGGGCCTCCGAGACCGAGCTGCAGGCCAAGGCGACGCGCCTGCGCGAGGAACTGGGTCTGGAGGCCCTGCTGGTGACGCGCAGCGAGGAGGGCATGACCCTGTTCCGCGGCAAGGAGGCCATGCACGAACCGGCCCAGGCGCGGGAGGTTTATGATGTAAGCGGCGCCGGCGACACCGTCATCGCCACCCTGGCGGTGATGCTGGCGAGCGGCGCGGACCTGCACGCGGCGATGCGCCTGGCCAACCGCACGGCCGGCATCGTCGTCGGCAAGCTGGGCACGGCCGTCGTGTCGCTCGACGAGTTGCGCGCGGCACTCTGACCAACGGAAGAATATCGACATGTACACCATCGTGACCGGCGCAGCCGGCTTCATCGGCTCGAACCTGGTGAAGGCGCTCAACGAACGCGGCGCCACCAACATCATCGCCGTGGACAACCTCTCGAAAGGCGACAAGTACCGCAATCTGGTCGACTGCGAGATCGCCGACTATCTCGACAAGAACGAGTTCATCGAGGCGCTGGCGGCGGGCGAGCTCGACGGGGCGGTCGACGCGGTGCTGCACGAGGGCGCCTGCTCCGACACGATGGAGCACAACGGCCAGTACATGATGGACAACAACTATCGCTATTCCCTGGAACTGCTCGACTTCTGCCTCGACCAGGAAGTGCCCTTCCTCTACGCCTCGTCGGCTTCCGTGTACGGCGGCGGCCGCGTCTTCCGCGAGTCGCGCGAGTTCGAGTCGCCGCTCAACGTCTACGGCTACTCGAAGTTCCTCTTCGACCAGGTCGTGCGCCGCCGTCTCGCCCGGGCTGACTTTTCCGCGCAGGTCGCCGGCTTCCGCTACTTCAACGTCTATGGCCCGCGCGAGCAGCACAAGGGCCGCATGGCCTCGGTGGCCTTCCATTTCTTCAACCAGTACCAGGCCGAGGGAAAGGTCAGGCTCTTCGAGGGCTGCGACGGCTACGGCAACGGCGAGCAGCGGCGCGATTTCGTCTTCATCGACGACGTCGTCAAGGTGAACCTGCATTTCCTCGACAGCGGCACCTCCGGCATCTACAACCTCGGCACCGGCCGCGCGCAGTCGTTCAACGACGTCGCCGTCGCCACGGTGAACGCCTGCCGTGCCGCCAGGGGCGAGCCTCCCCTTTCGCTGGCGGAACTGAGGGCGGCGGGCGCGATCGAATACATTGCCTTCCCGGAGGCCCTGAAGGGCAAGTACCAGAGCTACACCGAGGCCGACGTCTCGCTGCTGCGCCAGGCCGGCTACGAGGCGCCATTTGCGACCGTTGAAGAGGGCGTTGCGCAGTACGTGAGCAGCCGGATCGGATCATGAAACAGGTTCTCGAAGACTTCGTCGGCAACACCCCCCTGGTGCGCCTGAAGCGCCTGCCCGGCGCGGAAAACGAGCGCCGCGGCAACGTCATCCTCGCCAAGCTGGAAGGCAACAACCCGGCCGGCTCGGTGAAGGACCGGCCGGCCCTGTCGATGATCCTGCGCGCCGAGAAGCGTGGTGACATCAAGCCGGGCGACACCCTGATCGAAGCCACCAGCGGCAACACCGGCATCGCGCTCGCCATGGCGGCGACCATGCGCGGCTACAAGATGGTGCTGATCATGCCCGAGCACCTCTCCATCGAGCGCCGCCAGACCATGCGCGCCTTCGGCGCCGAGATCGTACTGACGCCGCAGAAGGGCGGCATGGAGATGGCGCGCGACGTCGCCGACAAGATGGTGGCCGAGGGCAAGGGCGTCATGCTCGACCAGTTCGGCAACCCGGACAACCCGCTCGCCCATTACGAGGGCACCGGGCCGGAGATCTGGCGCGACACGCAGGGGAAGATCACCCACTTCATCTCCAGCATGGGCACCACCGGCACCATCATGGGCTGCTCGCGCTTCTTCAAGGAGCGGAACCCGAAGATCGAGATCGTCGGCTGCCAGCCCGAGGAGGGCTCGCAGATCCCCGGCATCCGCAAATGGCCGGAGGAGTACCTGCCGAAGATCTACGACAAGCGCGGCGTCGACCGCCTCGAGTACGTCAGCCAGGCCGACGCCGAGGAGATGACGCGGCGCATGGCGCGCGAGGAGGGAATCTTCGCCGGCATCTCCTCGGGCGGCGCCATGGCGGTGGCCCTGCGCGTGGCCGGGCAGGTCAGCGGCGCGGTGATCGTCACCATCGTCTGCGACCGCGGCGACCGCTACCTTTCCACAGGCGTCTTCCCCGCCTGAGCCGGACAGCGGATGTCTTTCCGCACCGCCGTTCTCCTGGGACTGACTTTTCTTGCCGCCCTGCCTTGCGGCGCGGCGCAGATCACGCTGTCCCTCGGCTCGATCCGGCACGAGGCCTTCGAGGCCGAGGGCGTCGTCGTCGCCTTCGACGCGGCGCGCCGCGGCGAGGCCGACATCCGCCTCGGCCGCCTGAAGGTCGCCGGCACCGAATACCGCGAGCTCAAGCTGCATTGCTCGGGCTTCTACTTCGACGGCCGCCGCCTCGACTGCCCGGGCGGCGCCCTGCAGCGCCTGGACGAGCGCGGCCGCAACCGGCCGGCGCTGCCGTTTTCGCTGGCCTGGCGGGCCAGCGACGGCTTCATCGATTTTTCGATGCGCGACGTCGATGCCGTCGCCCTCTCGCCGTTGGTCAAGCGCCTGCGCGGCTGGCGGCCGCAGGGCAAGTTCGATTTTTCCATCGCCGCCGAGGGCGGCCAGGCACGGCTCGATCTGGCCGTGCGCGGTCTCGGCTTCGCCAGCCGCGAGGGCGACATTGCCGGCAAGGACATCGCCTTCACCCTGAATGCGGCCGCCGAGCGCAGCGGCGCCGGCTGGCACTGGCGCGCCCGGCTCGACTGGCCGCAGGGCGAGCTTTACCGCGCCCCGTGGCGGCGCCTGGCCGGGGTGCGGATGGAAGCGGAGGGCGGGCTGTCGAATGCGGCGCTGGATGTTGCCCTGGCGCGCCTCGACGTGGCCGGGACGGGCGGGGTCACCGCCAGCCTGCGCTGGGACCGCGAGCGGGGCGAGGCCACCGACGGCGGCTTTGTCACCGACCGCATCGACCTGGCGGGTGCGATGCGCGACTGGCTGCAGCCGTGGCTGACTTCCCTCGGCTTCCCCGAATGGCAGGCCTCGGGCCATGCCCGCATTGCGGCGGAGTGGAGGGCGCGCGAACTGCACCGCTTCTATGCCGGCCTGGAAGAGGCGACGCTGGCCGACAGCACCGGCCACGTCGAACTGAATGGCGTGCTCGCGCGCATTCCCTGGGAGGAAGGCACCCCCACCGAGGCCGAAATTGGCGTCGCTGCCGGCCGGCTCGGCGACCTGCCCCTGGGCGGCTTTGCCTTTCCCGTCCGCATCGCCGACAACGAAGCCAGCATCCGGGATATCGCCGCCCCGATGCTGGACGGACGCTTTCTGATCGACCGATTGCGCCTTGTCAAAAGTCAGTCCGGCTGGCACGGCGAGTTCGAGGGCGGCATCGAGGGGGTCTCGATGCCCAAGCTGTCGCAGGCGCTCAGGATGCCGGCCATGGCGGGCAGCCTGACGGCGCGCATCCCGCGCATCGCCTATGAGCAGGGCGTGCTCTACCTCGACGGCGCGCTCGGCATCGAAGTCTTCGACGGCGGCATCATCGTGCACCAGCTGCGCCTGATCGATCCGTTCGGCAAGGACCGCCGCTTCCTCGCCGAGGTGACGGCCCGCAACCTCGACCTCGGCATGCTCACGCGCACCTTTGCCTTCGGCGCCATCGAGGGACGCTTCGATGCCGACCTGCACGACCTCGAGCTGCAGGGCTGGAAGCCGGTGCGCTTCGATGCCCGCATCGCCAGCAGCGAGGGAGACTACCCGCGCAGCCTGAGTGTCGGCGCGCTGAAGGACATCACCGCGCTGGGCGAGGATGCCCCGCCGCAGGCGCTGGCGCGCGTGCCGGAACGTTCCGGCTTCAGCTTCGGCTACTCGCGCATCGGCTTCGGCTGCAAGCTGCGGGACGGCGTCTGCCTGCTCGACGGCGTCGAGCGAGAGGGCGATGACCAAAGGAAATCCCCGGGGGACGGCGTCGTCCTCATGCGCGGCAGCGGCATGCCGTCGGTGAGCATCATCGGCTACAATCGGCATATCGACTGGGAGGCGCTGGTGGCGCGCATCCGCGAAGTGATCGCGGGCAGGCCCGGCGTCGTCATCGAATGAAGAAAATCCTCTTTCTGGCCTCTGTCCTGATCCTCGCCGGCTGCGTCAACCTGCACGTGCACTTTCCGGAGGCCTCCGGCAAGGCGGTGGAGGCCGCGCCGGCCGGAGCGGCGAAATGACGCCCGTCCTGTCCTTCGACATCGAAACGATCCCCGACGTGGCGGGCATCCGCAGGCTGCACGAGCTGCCGGCCGAGCTGTCCGACAACGAGGTGGCCGAATTCGCCTTCCAGAAGCGGCGCGCCGTCACCGGCAACGACTTCCTGCCCCTGCACCTGCAGCGCGTCATCGTCATTTCCTGCGCCCTGCGCGAGGCGGACCGCTTCACCGTCTGGTCGCTGGCCGAGCCGAAGCTGAACGAAGCCGGGATCGTCCAGCGCTTCTACGACGGCATCGAGAAATTCACGCCGCAACTGGTCTCCTGGAACGGCGGCGGCTTCGACCTGCCGGTGCTGCACTACCGCGGCCTCATCCACAACGTCGCCGCGCCGCGCTACTGGGATCAGGGGGAAGACGACCGCGATTTCAAATGGAACAACTACATCAGCCGCTACCATTCGCGCCACCTCGACCTGATGGACCTGCTGGCGATGTACCAGCCGCGCGCCAACGCGCCGCTCGACGAACTGGCCAAGCTGATGGGCCTGCCCGGCAAGCTCGGCATGGACGGCTCGGCCGTCTGGGGCGCCTGGCAGGAGGGGCGCATCGACGAGATCCGCGACTATTGCGAGACCGACGTGGTGAACACCTTCCTCGTGTATCTCCGCTTCCAGCGCCTGCGCGGCGTGCTGAGCGAGAAGGCGCACGCGGCCGAAGTCGCGGCGGTGCGCGCCGCGCTCGAAGGCCTGAAGCAGCCGCACTGGCAGGCCTTCCTCGCCGCCTGGGAGGCCTGACACCGTGTCATTGACCGTCCTCGGCCTCTCCGGCTCGCTCTCGCACGATCCTTCCGCCGCCCTCTACATCGACGGCAGGCTCGTCGCCGCCGCGGAGGAGGAGCGCTTCATCCGCGACAAGCACGCCAAGGGCCGCATGCCTTACGAGGCGGCGAAGTTCTGCCTCGACTTCGCCGGCATCCGGCCAAAGGATGTCGACGCCGTGGCGATCCCCTTCGCGCCGATCGGCCTGATGGAGCCGGCGCGCTGGCACTATGCGAAGCGCTACTGGTACGCGCCGGACCGCGCGCTCGACGCGCTCCTCAACGGCAACCGCCGCTACCGCCGCTACCGCGGCCGCATCCTCGAATGCCTCAAACAGCTCGGCCTCGATGCGAACAAGGTCGACCTCGTGCCGGTCGAGCACCACCTGACCCACGCCTCCAGCGCCTACCACTGCTCCGGCTTCACCGAAAAGACCGCCATCCTCGGCATCGACGGCAAGGGCGAGTACGCGACCACCTTTTTCGGCTACGGCGAGCACGGCCGCATCCACAAGATCAAGGAGTTCTACGACCCCGATTCGCTCGGCGGCCTCTACGGCGCCATCACCGAATACCTCGGCTTCGAGATGCTCGACGGCGAATACAAGGTCATGGGCATGGCGCCCTACGGCGATCCGAACAAGTACGATTTCTCGCGCCTGGCGAAGTTCGAGAACGGCGAACTCGTCGTCAACACCGAATACGCCAACGTGATCGGCCTGCGCCGCTACAAGGAAGCGGGCAAAGGCTACTACTTCTCGCCGAAGCTGATCGACTGGCTGGGACCGCGCAGGGTGGGCGACATTGCCGACGACCCCTACATCCACTACGCGGCGAGCATGCAGAAGCTGTTCGAGGACATTGCCCTGCAGATGCTGGAACACTACCTCGGCGACATCCTGCGCGAGACCGGCCGCCTGGCCTTCGCCGGCGGCGGCGCGCTCAACGTCAAGCTCAACCAGCGCATCATCGCGCGGCCCGACGTCAAGGAGCTGTTCGTGCAGCCGGCCTCGGGCGACTCCGGCACGGCGGTGGGCGCCGCCTCCTACGTTTCGGTACAGCGCGGCGTGCCGGTGGAGAAGATGGAGCACGTCTACCTCGGTCCGGCCTACTCGAACGAGGAGGTCATCGCCGCCTGCGAGCGCCATCCGTCGAAGCCGGCCTGGCAGAAGATCGACTCGGTTCCGCAGCACATCGCGCGGCTGCTCGCCGACGGCCAGCCGGTGGCCTGGTTCCAGGGCCGCATGGAGTTCGGCCCGCGCGCGCTGGGCGGGCGCTCCATCCTCGGCTGCCCCAGCGTGCCGGGCGTCGCCGACCGCATCAACGAGCAGATCAAGTTCCGCGAGCGCTGGCGGCCCTTCTGCCCCTCGATGCTCGACACGGTCGGCCCGCAGATGCTGGGCTCCGATCACCCGGCGCCGTTCATGACCTTCACCTTCCCGGTGGCGGAAGAATGGAAGGCGCGCGTGCCGGAAGTGGTGCACGAGGACGGCACGGCGCGCGCCCAGGTGCTGCGCCGCGAGTTCAATCCGCGCTATTACGAGCTGATGCAGGAGATGGAGAAGCTCACCGGCAACGGCGTCGTCCTCAACACCTCGCTCAACCGCCGCGGCGAGCCGATGATCTGTTCGCCGACCGATGCGCTCGACATGTTCTTCGGCTCCGACCTGCGCTACCTCATCATGGAGGACGTGCTGGTCACTAAGTGACGGCACGCCATCCCGCGCCATGAACGCCAGCGAGATCGCCGAGTACTACGCCGCCGAGCGGCCTGAGCTGCTGGCCTTCCTGCGCCCGCACGGCCGCTTCGGCGCGGCGCTCGATGTCGGTTGCGCCGCCGGCATGCTCGGCGCCGGATTGCTGCGCGAAGGCATCGTCGGCGCCTGCGACGGCATCGAGCTCAACTACGCAGCGGCACGCCACGCCGAAACCCGCCTGCGCCAGGTCTGGATGGGATCGCTCGAATCGGCGGCGGCGGATGTGCCCTGGGAGCACTACGACCTGGTGATCCTCGCCGACGTGCTCGAGCACCTCGCCGATCCCTGGGCCGCCCTGCGCCTGCTGCAGGCGCGCACGGCGCCGGGCTGCAAGCTGATGCTCTCCGTGCCCAACGTGCGCCATTACAAGGTGTCGCTGCCGCTGCTCTTCAAGGGCGAGTTCCGCTACGAAGACGCCGGCATCATGGACCGCACCCACCTGCATTTCTTCACCCGCGGCAGCCTCGAGGAGACCGTGCGCGACTGCGGCTGGACCGTCCGCGCCTGGGGCAGCCACATGAAAGGGCGCTACCGGCGCTGGTACATGCCGACGCGCCTGCTCGAGCCCTTCGTCGCCGTCCAATACATGCTGCTGGCCGAGAAGCAGTGAGTGCCGTCCGCCGGGCCGTCCCAAGGGCGGCACTGCCAGAGACAGGGAGCGGGGGCAGCCCGCGAACGGCCGTCACCCCCTTCCTTGGGAGGGGGGATGGGGGGATGGCCCTCCCGCTCGTCAGCGTCGCGATTCCCGCCTACAACCACGCCGCCTTCATCGAGGCCTGTCTCGCCTCGGTCTGCGCGCAGACCTATCCCGAACTGGAGCTGGTGCTGATCGACGATGGCTCGCAGGACGACACGCTGGGGGTCGCCCGCCGCTACCTCGAGCCGCACCGCGACCGCTTCCGCCGCGTCGTGCTGGAGCGCCAGGAAAACCAGGGCGTCAGCGCCGCCTCCAATGCGGTGATCGCCGCCTGCCAGGGCGAGTGGGTGCACCTGCTCGGCTCCGACGACGTCCTGCATCCGGACAAGGTCGCCCGCATCCAGCAGGCCATCGCCGACTGGAACTGCCCCGACCTGGCGCTGGTGCACGCCGACGCCGACACCATCGACGAGCACGGCCGGCCCGTCGCCCGCCGCCGGCAGAGGCCGCGCCCGGCCCCGGGGCCGGACCGCGAGGCCTGGCGCGTCCTCTTCCTCGGCGACAACTTCGTCATCAATCCGACCGTCGCGCTGCGCCGCGACGCCTTCCTCGCCGTCGGCGGCTTCGACCGCAAGCTGGCGCTGGAGGACATCGACTGCTGGCTGCGCCTGTCGGTGCGCCATGCCATCGCGAGGGTGCCGGAAGTGCTGGCGAGCTACCGCAAGCATCCCGGCAACACCCTGCGCCGGCGCGTGCGCATGCTCGGCGCGCAGTTCCACACCTTCGGCAAGTTCCTCGCCGAGCATCCCGGCCTCATCGCCGAGGACGACATCCGCCGCCACTTCCGCCGCTGCCTCACGCGCTTCTGGCGCCGCATGCGCCGGAAGCAGCCCTGGCTGCTGCCGGCCGTGCTGGGCGCGCAGTTGAAAAGCCATCTGCGCACGCCGCAGCCGGAGGATTACCGCCGTTTCGGCCGGCTGCTCGACGCGGCCGCGGGCTAAGCCCCTGTTCTTCCTGTATCATTCGCATTTTTTGCGCGGCAGCCCATGCAGACCCCCCCGTTTTTCTCCATCGTGATCCCCGTCTTCAACGAGGCGGAGAACATCGAGCCGATGGTGCGCGAGATCCAGGCCGCCTTCCAGGGCCGGACAGAGCCCTACGAAGTGATCTTCGTCGACGACGCCAGCAGCGACGACAGCCCCGCCGTGCTGCAGCGACTGACTTTGGAAACCGGCGGCGTCGTGCGCAGCCTGCGCCATCGCCGCAACTTCGGCCAGAGCGCCGCCGTGGCGACCGGCTTCCGTGCCGCGCGCGGCGAGTGGATCGGCACCCTCGACGGCGACGGCCAGAACGATCCGGCCGACCTGCCGCACATGCTCGACGAGGCGCGCCGGCTCGGCGTCGACTGCGTCACCGGCGTGCGCGCCAAGCGCCAGGACAACTACATCCGCAAGCTGTCTTCGCGCGTCGGAAACGGCTTCCGCAACTGGGCCACCGGCGACCGCGTCAGCGACAGCGGCTGCGGCGTGCGCGTGGTGCGCGCCGCCTGCGTGCGCGAGCTTCCGGTGTTCAACGGGCTGCACCGCTTCATGCCCACGCTGCTGCGCACCAAGGGCTACAGCGTCGCCGAGCGTCCGGTAAACCATCGTCCGCGCCTGCGCGGCGTGTCGAAATACGGCGTGCACAACCGCCTCTGGCGCGGCATCCGCGACTGCTTCGGCGTGCGCTGGTTCGCCGCCCGCGCGGTGCCGGCCGAGCGGGTCGACGGCGGCACGGAGCAAGGGCAGGGCAGATGAGCGGTGCCGGGGAGGACATCCCGGAAGGCGTCGAGGACGACATCGAACTCGAAGCGGTGGCGCCCGGCTTCAACAAGGAGCTGCGCCGCCTGCTGATCCTGCTCGCCGTCGCGGCGGCGGCCTTCATCCTGCTCTACTTCACTCCGGTCGGCGCCCTCGTGCGCGACATCCACCGGCTGCGCGCCTTCCTTGCCGGCGACGACCTGTGGGCCGAAGTCGTTTATGTCCTGCTGGTCGTCGGCCTGGTCGCCGTCGGTGCGCCGCGGTTGATTTTCTATGTCCTCGGCGGCCTCGCCTTCGGTTTCTGGCAGGGCCTGCTCCTCGCCCAGGTCGGCGCCGTCGTCGGCTCCGGCCTGACCTTCTGGGCGGTGCGCCATGGCGGACGCGCCTGGGTCGAGCGCCATCTCGGCCGCCATCGCCTGTTCGGTCGCGCCTTCCGCGTGCGCTCCTCGGTGAAGGCGGTGGTGCTGATCCGCCAGTTGCCGCTCACCAGCGTGATGATCAACAGCGGGCTGGCGCTGAGTCAGGTCAGTGCGCGCGCATTCCTCGTAGGTACCTTCATCGGCTACCTGCCGCAGGGCATCATCGCCGTGCTCATCGGCAGCGGCGTCGTCGACGAGAAGGCGATGGACGGCATCGGCAAGCTGGTCGCCGCCGGCATCGTGCTCATGGTCGGCGCCTTCCTGCTCTGGCGCTGGCGCAGGCGCGGCGGCAAGCCGGGAGAACCCTGATGGGCGGCGCCTGGAACCGGCCGCTGGTCTGGCGCGTCCTGCTGGCAGCGCTGGTCCTGGCGCTCTTCGCGCTTCGCCTCGCCGGACCGTCCAACCTCGAGGCCGACGCCCAGGACCGCAACGTCGGCTACGTCATGGATGTGGTCTGGGAGGGCCACTGGCTGGTGCAGCAGGACATCCGCGGCCGCATCATGTCGAAGCCGCCGCTGCATACCTGGATCGCCGCCGCCTTTGCGGAAATCGGCGGCATCAACCGCCTGACCCTGGCCCTGCCGTCGGCCCTGGCGGTGCTGGCCATGGCGCTGCTCGTCGTCGAGGTCGGGCGGCGGCGCTACGGCATCCTGGCGGGCGGGCTGGCGGGGTTCGCCGTGGTGATGGCGCCGATGATGTCCAAGCACATCGCGCTGGTGCGCACCGATGCGCTGTTCGCGCTGGTCGTCGCGCTGGGTGCCTTCGCCGCGCAGCGCGCCTGGGAACGCGGCGGCGGCTGGACGCCGTTCTGGTTCTGGGCCGGACTCGCCACCCTGATCAAGGGCCCGCTCGGCCTGGTGCTGGCCGCCATGGGCCTGCTGGCCTGGTTCTGGGAGCGGCGCAGCGATCCCGCCACGCCGCGCCCGGCGGGCACGCACTGGGCCGGCGTCGCCGTGTTCCTGCTGCTGACTCTGGGCTGGCTGGTGCCGGCCATCGTCTCCGCCGGCCAGCCGCTCGTGGACAAGCTGTTCTTCCAGGAACTGGTCGGACAGGCGGCGGGCGTCGGCAAGGAGGGCTATCCCGGCCGCAACCTGCCCAGGCCGACGCTCTATTTCATCCTGCGCTTCCTGCCCTTCAGCCTGTTCGTCCTGTATGGCCTGTGGCGCATCCTCCGGCGTCCTGCCGCGGAGGCGGCGGCGCGCCGCTTCGAGCGCTTCCTCTTCTGCTGGATCGTCGGCGGCATCGTCCTCTTCTCGCTCGCCTCGCACCATCGCGGCGACCTGCTGCTGCCACTGTGGCCGGCGGCGGCGCTGCTCGCCGGCCGCGAACTGGCGCGGTTGGCCGAACGGCACGGCCGACGCCCGATGGCCGCCGTCCTGGCGGGACTGACTTTGTTCTTCCTCGCCGGCGCCTGGTGGACCTATCATGTCAAGGCCGCGCGCGACAGCGAGGAGGTGCGCTATACCGTCGCGGCGGAGCGCGCCGCCCGCGCGCTGGCGGGGAGCGGTCTCGAAGTGAAGCATCTCCGCCATCTGGACACGCCGGTCACGCTGCAACTCGGCCTCGGCACCTTCCGCACCTGGATCGGCGAAGAGGAGGCGCTGCGGCTGGCGAACGGCACGGCACCGGTCCTGCTGGCGGTGGAATCGCCGGAGGATTTCCCGCGGCTGTTCGGAGCGGGCGGCCCGGCGCTGAAGGAAGTGTTCCGCTGGTCGCCCGACGGCAACGGCCAGGCGGCGCTAAGGGTATATGCCAATGCCGGGCAGTCCGGCGATGCGCGGAGGACGCAATGACGGCGCAGTTCATGATTTGGGCGCGGGCGATCGGCCCCCAGCGTGCGGCGTTCATCGGCAGCCTGCTGCTGTCCCTGGTCGCGCTCGGCGGCAGCCTGATCAACCGCGACGGCATTTACTATGTCGACGCGGCACGCGCGATGCTCGAACAGGGGTTCGCGCTGCAGCGCCACGGTATCGACTGGCAGTTCCTGTCGATGCTGATGGCCGGCCTGTCGGCGCTGACCGGGATGACGCCGGAAACATCCGGGCACCTGCTCAACGCCTTTTTTCTGGCTGGCGCCTGCAGTTTGCTCGTCGCCATCGTGCGCCATCGCCTGCCGGAAGCTGCCTGGGCGGCGTGCCTGGTCGCGCTGGCCATGCCGGCCTATAACGGCTACCGCAGTGAACTGCTGCGGGAATACGGCTTCTGGTTCTTCTGCCTGCTGGCCTTCTGGCTGGCGATGCGCTGGGAGGAAGCCGCGCCGCGCTGGCGCGAGGCCATCGCCTGCCAGCTGACCCTCGGCATCGCCGCCCTGTTCCGTCTCGAAGCGGTGGCCTTCTACCCGGCGCTGATGCTGTGGCAGGCGTTTGCGGCGCCGCCCGGGCAACGCTTGCGGCGCGCCCTGATGCTCGGCAGCCTGCCGCTGGCGGGTGCGGTCTTGGCGGGTGTGCTCGTCGGCAGCGGACTGGTCGTGCTGCCGAATCGGGTGGGTTATTACCTCGAGGCCGTCAATCCGCTGCACAAATTGCAGCTGCTCGGCGAAGCGGCCGGCAACATGAGCGAGTCGGTGCTCAGCAAGTATTCACGCGAGGAAGCGGCCTATGTCCTCTTTTTCGGGCTGCTTTCGATCGTCCCGGTGAAGTTTCTCAAGATGGCGGGCGTGTTCGTCGTGCCCCTCGCGTATGCCTTCGTGGCCCGCCCGATGAAGGCGGCCCTGGCGTGCTGGCAGCCGCTGCCCTGGGCCTTTCTCGTCTACCTGCTGGTGCTGGTCGCTTTCGTCACGCACCAGTTCTTCCTCGTCGGCCGCTACGTCAGCCTGCTCAACCTGCTCGCGGTGCCGGTCGCGGCCGCCGGCCTGGCGCTGCTGATGCAGCGTTTCCCGCGCTGGAAATGGCCGATGGTGGCGCTGGCGCTGCTGACCATGGCGGCGAACGTCGTGTCACTCTCGCCGAAGAAGACGCATATCGTCGAGGCCGGGCGCTGGCTGGGCGCCAATGCGCACGATGCGGCGCGCGTCGGCGTCGACAATGCGCGCATCGCCTATTACGCCGGCTGGCGGGCGTCGCAAGCCGTCAGTCTGGACCGGGCGGCGCTGGGAGCGGCACTGGCGCAGAAACGCATCGACATGGTCGCCGTCGAGGCGCGGCGCAACGATGCGGGCATCGAGAAATGGCTGGCGGCCTATCGCCTCCAGACGGTGCAGCGTTTCGCCAACAAGGCGGGCGATGCGGTGATCGTTGCCGTGCCTGTGCCGGCTCAGGCCAGCCCTTCGATCACCGAGCGCAGCCGCTCGAACACCGCCTCGATGGAATAGTCAGCCGCTGCGCGACGGCGTCCCGCCTCGCCCATCCGCCAGCGCAGTTCGGCATCCCCGGCGAGTTGCGCGATGCGCTCCGCCCATTCCGCCGTAGTGGATGCGAGATATCCGGTTTCGCCCTCGACGATCACCTCGGCGTTCGCGCCGGCCTTCGACGACACCACCGGCAGGCCGGCCGCCATGTACTGCAGCACCTTCAGCGCGCACTTGCCGCGGCTCCAGTCGTCATTGCGCATCGGCGCGATGCCGATGTGCGAGGCGGCCAGTTCCTGCGCCTCCGATTCGGCGCGCCAGGCCACCGGCAGCGTCGCCACGCCGCAGCCGGGCAGGTCGAAGTCGGCGACGATCTTCAGGCGCAGGCCGGGCACCGCGTCGGCCGCCACCTTCAGCCACAGCATCGCCTCCGCCAGGTACTTGCGCGTCGAATGGCTGCCGATCCACACCAGGTCCAGCGAATCGACCGGCTTCTCCGCCTCGACGCGGTAGCGCGCCGTATCGACGCTGGTGGGAACCAGCGTCACCGCCGGATTGAAGGCGGCGGCATTGCCGGCGAGGAAGGCATTGCCGGCGAAGACGCGGTCGCAGGCGCGCGCCATCGCTGCGAAGCGCGCCATGCGCGTGCGGGAGGGCGTGCCGTCGGTGTTGCAGAAGACGGCGTCGTCGAAATCGAAGACCAGCCGGCGCGACGCCCGCCGCAGCAGCCAGAGCAGGGCGGCGGGGAAAGTCTTGCGCAGCACGATCACCACGTCGGCCCGGCGCGCCTGCCGCAGCATGTCCAGCGTGGCCCGCAGTCCGCCGGAGGCGGTGACGTGCGAGGGCTCGAAGCCGGCCGCCCGCCACAGCGGGAAGAACTGCAGTGCGCGGTATCGCGTCGAGGAGGCATCCTCGCCCTTGGAGACGAAGAGCAGGCGAGTACTCATGGCTGCCGCCCCGGGCTCTCGCCGAGCTGCCGGAACAGCGCGGCCATGACCATCACCGAGCTTTCCTCGATCAGGTGGCCGTAGTCGAAGGCGAAGGGCAGCCGCGCGCCATCCTTTTCGAGGTAGCGCAGGCAGCCGCTGTCGTTGCAGGCAACGCCGATCGGCGAGAAGAATTCCGCGCGGCCGCCGGCGATCTCGCGGATCAGCGCGTCGCGGCGCGCCATGTCCGGGTCGAGGTCGTTGCGCGAGCGCGGGCGTTCGTCGCCGCCGAGGAAGTCGCTGGCGAGCAGCTTCGGCAGCGGCTTGCGCCAGGCCGGCACGCTGCCGACCAGCACGATGCGCGGGCGCCAGGCCGGATCGGCGCCGAGGCGCGACAGGGTCTCCGCCAGGCCGCGGCGGATCGTCGCCTCGTCGTGCTTGACCCAGGCGCCGGCGAGGACGATGACTTGCGGCCGCATCTCCATCACCTTGTGAAGGACCCAGTCGTTGATGGCGCGGCAATGCGGTCGTTTGGCGAATTCCTCGTTCAGGAAGGGTGGGCAGCCCGAGGCCGTCCACTGCGCCGCCGTGCCCGGTTCCGCCGCGGCCTTCAGGCCCGGCCACAGGTGCGCCGCGTGGGAGTCGCCCCACAGCACGATGCGCGTGCGCTCGCCGGCGCATTCCGGCGCGAAGCCGTCATGGGACTTCTCCGGCGTCATGAAGCAGCTGCCTTCGCGGTAGAGCGGCTTGTACAGCTCGTTGAAGTAGCGCGCCTGGAAGACTTCCAGGGCGCGGACATCGGCCAGTCGCGGGTGGCCCTGGTAGCGCAGCGTCGTCAGGCGGTCGTTCTGGAAATGGAAGACGGCTGCGGCGGCGAAGGGCAGCAGCACCATCGCCGCGCTGACGGCCAGCGCGGGCGCCAGCCGGAAGCGGTTGATGAAGCGGCGCGCCGGATTCTCGACCAGTCGGAAGGACAGCCAGCCGAGCAGCACCGAGGCCGCCATGCCGGCGGCGATCCAGGCGCCGCCCTGGCGCGACTGACTTTGCTGCAGCCACACCACGATCGGCCAGTGCCACAGGTAGATCGAGTACGACCAGCGGCCGATGCCCTGCAGGGCGGCGCTCCCGAGCAACAGGGTCCGGCCGCCGCTGTCGAGCAGGACCAGTGCGGCGCCGGCCACCGGCAGCAGGGCGGCGAGACCCGGCCAGGGCGTGTCCGGCGTCAGCCACAGGCTCGCTGCGACGATGGCGGCGAGGCCGGCCGGCTCCCGCCAGCGCAGCTTGCGGGCCAGGCGGTTGCAGGCGTCCTGGTGCACGAAGACCAGCCCGCCGGCCAGCATCTCCCAGGCGCGCGTCGGCAACAGGAAGAAGGCCTTCGACGGATTGGCGAAGGCCAGCCAGGCCGACCAGGCGAGCGAGGCGAGGAATACCGCCCACAACGCGCCGGCGATGCCGCCCTGCCGGCGGAAGAGGCGATGCACGGCGACGATGAGCAGCGGGTAGAGCAGGTAGAACTGCCACTCGACGGAGAGCGACCAGGTGTGCAGCAGCCATTTCTCGTGCGCGTCGGCGTCGAAGTAGCCCGATTCCTTCCAGTACACCTGGTTGGAGAGGAACAGCAGGCTGGCGCCGGCGTGCTTGGCGAGCAGCTTGTAGTCCATCGGCGAGAGCGTGAACCAGCCGAAGAGCATGAGCAGCGCGCACAGTGCCGCCAGCGCCGGGAAGATGCGGCGCGCCCGCGCCAGGTAGAAGCCGAACACCGAGAAGCGCGCCGCGGCGAGCGGGCCGAGGATGATGCGCGTCATCAGGTAGCCGGAGATGACGAAGAAGACGTCCACGCCGACGAAGCCGCCGCCGAATCCGGCGACGCGGAAATGGAACAGCACCACGGCGAGCACCGCCACGGCGCGCAGGCCGTTGATGTCGGCGCGGAAGCCGGACTCGTCGGGCTTCATCGCCGCTGCGCCTCCGGGGCCGCGCGGTAGGCCGTGTCGAAGGTCGTGTCGGCCTGCAGCCAGGCGCGGTCCTGCGCGTCGCGCAGCAGGTGCTGCAGGTTGCGCCGCCGGCGATGCGCCGGCAGCGGCCGAGCGCCGGCGCGCAGGTCGGCGATATCGATCAGGCCGAGCGTGCCGGCCGGGGTGAGCACGATGTTGCCCAGGTGCAGGGAGCGGAAGTAGACACCCGCCCCGTGCAGCTCGGCGACGAAGCGGCCGAGTTGCGTGCGCAGTCCGGCGGCATCCGCGCCCGAGCGGACCAGCTGGCGCAGCGTCTGCCCTTCAAGCGGCCGGTAGCGCACGGCATCGCGGCTGACGCTCGGGATGCGATAGAGGCCGATCACCCCGGGACAGGGAATCTCCCGCTCCGCCAGCGCCAGCGCGTTGTCGGCGAAGCGCTTGGCATAGGGATACCAGGCGGCGGAGGAGATCAGGCGCTTGCGGCGGAACAGCTTGAGGTAGCTGCCGTCGGCCAGCACCAGCACCTTCTCGCCGTAATGATCGCGCTCCAGCACCCGGGCGCCGGCGCGCAGGGCGAGATAGTCGTCGTGTTCCAGGGTCTGCAAGGGAGCGGGTCCGCGGCCGGGCGTGTCGAAGGACGGCATTTTACCAGCCGGACGAGGGGGGTACGCCCCATGCTAGAATGCCGCCATCCTTTCGCCGTGCGCGCCGCCCAAAGCACGTCACATGCACGCTCCAGAAAAGCCCGCCAGCGTCACTTCCAGCCTGAGCCTGTATTTCCGCCTGTTGGGCTATGTCCGGCCCTACGTCGGCTGGTTCGCGGTGAGCATTCTCGGCTACGTCATCTTCGCCTCGGCCCAGCCGATGCTGGCCTCGGTGCTGAAGTATTTCGTCGACGGCCTCGCCGATCCTTCCGCTGCGATGTTCACCGGCATGCCGCTGCTCGGCGGCCTGCAGATGATGCATGCCGTGCCGCTGCTGATCGTCCTCATCGCCGCCTGGCAGGGCGTCGGCTCCTATCTCGGCAATTACTTCCTCGCCCGCGTCTCGATGGGGGTGGTGCACGACCTGCGCGTGGCGCTGTTCGACAGCCTGCTGACGCTGCCGGACCGCTATTTCGACATGCACAACTCCGGCCACCTGATCTCGCGCATCACCTTCAATGTCACGATGGTGACGGGCGCCGCCACCGACGCCATCAAGGTGGTCATCCGCGAGGGGCTGACGGTGGTCTTCCTCTTCGCCTACCTGCTGTGGATGAACTGGAAGCTGACGCTGGTGATGGCGGCGCTGCTGCCGGTGATCGCCCTGCTGGTGGTCAGCGCCAGCCGCAAGTTCCGCAAGCAGGCGAAGAAGATCCAGGTGGCGATGGGCGACGTCACCCACGTCGCCTCCGAGGCCATCCAGGGCCACCGCGTCGTGCGCAGCTTCGGCGGCGAGGATTACGAGCAGCGCCGCTTCCGCGAGGCGAGCAGCAACAACATGAGCAAACAGTTGCGCATGGTGCGCACCGGCTCGGTCTACACGCCGGTGCTGCAGCTGCTCATCTACAGCGCCATGGGCGTGCTGTTCTTCCTCGTGCTGTGGCTGCGCGGCGACGCCTCGCCCGGCGAACTGGTGGCCTACATCACCGCGGCCGGACTGCTGCCCAAGCCGATCCGTCAGCTTTCCGAGGTCAGCTCGACGATCCAGAAGGGCGTGGCGGCGGCCGAGAGCATCTTCGAGCAGCTCGACGAGCCGCCGGAGGCCGACGCCGGCACGGTGAGCCGCGAGCGCGTCGGTGGCCGGCTCGAGGTGCGCGACCTGTCCTTCACCTACCCCGGCGGCGAGCGGCGCGTGCTCGACGGCGTCAGCTTCGCCATCGAGCCGGGGCAGATGGCGGCGCTGGTCGGCCGCTCCGGCAGCGGCAAGTCCACCCTGGCCAACCTGATCCCGCGCTTCTATCACCACGACACCGGGCAGATCCTCATCGACGGCACGGATGTCGAGGACTACACCCTGCGCAACCTCCGCCGCCACGTCGCCGTCGTTACCCAGCAGGTGACGCTGTTCAACGATACGGTGGCCTGCAACATCGCCTACGGCGACCTCGCCGGCGCGCCGCGTGCCGACATCGAGCGCGCCGCCGAGGCGGCCTTCGCCCGCGAATTCATCGACAAGCTGCCGCAGGGTTTCGACACCCTGGTCGGCGAGAACGGCGTGCTGCTCTCCGGTGGCCAGCGCCAGCGCCTGGCCATCGCGCGGGCGCTGCTGAAGGATGCGCCGATCCTCATCCTCGACGAAGCCACCTCGGCGCTCGACACCGAATCCGAACGCCACATCCAGGCGGCGCTCGACCGCGTCATGCGAGGGCGCACCACGCTGGTGATTGCCCACCGCCTGTCCACCATCGAGCGCGCCGACGTCATCCTGGTGATGGAGCAGGGCCGCATCGTGGAACGCGGCACGCACGCCGAGCTGCTCGCCCTGAACGGCCACTACGCGAGGCTGCACGCCATGCAGTTCCGCGAGGCACCAGAAGAGTCGATTCAGTAAGGCAGGGAGCTCAGGCGGGCGGCAGCGCCGAATCCATCTCGCGTTGCAGGATGCTGCCTTCAGGCCAGTTGTGCAGGAAACGGGCGCGGTCCTTCTGCCAGGCCTTGCGCCAGGCGGCCTCGCGGTCGTGCCGGCGCATGGCGTCGAGGTCGAGCACGACTAGTTCATCCCCGCAGCAGAGGAAGTTGGTGGCCTTCAGGTCGCCGTGGCTGAGGCGTTCGGCGGCCAGCCGGGCGAAGAGCGTGCGGACGGCTTCCTTCACCTTGGCCGGCGCGCCGCTCTCGGCATGTTCGGCCAGGCGTGCCTGCAGGTGCGGTCCCTCGCAGTATTCGGTAATCAGCCAGGCGCGGCCGCGCAGCGGCCCCAGGCGGTGCTCGATGAGCGCCAGCGGGCGCGGCGTGGCGATGCCGAGGAAACGCAGGCGGTGCGCCTCGATCCAGGCATGCCAGGCGCGGCTCGGCCGCCAGGCGCGCGAGAGGGCGTGGCCGGCGCCCTTGATGTTGTAGCGCTTGATGACCAGCCTGCGGCCGTTCAGTTCGACCAGGGCCAGCGTGGCGGTCCGGCCGCGCTTGATGGGGATGCCCTGCTCGAGCCAGGCATCCGGATCGGCGATCAATGGGGCGAGGAAGTCGGCTTCGTCGCGCACCAGCGAGAAGAAACGGTCGGCACGCTTGGCAACCTTGAAAAGGCTGCAATCGCGCAGGCACTTGTCGAGGTAGTCGGCGAGGCGCGCCTCGCGGGCGCGGACGATGGCTGCCTTGAGCTGCGCCGCATCGACGTCGAGATGCGGATTGGCCTTGCGGTAGGCTGCCAGCAGGCCGGGCAGCATGCCGCTGCAGGCCGCCTGGGGTAATTGGGCGAACAGCAGGGCCAGATTGTCCAGGCGCTCGCGATCCGATCCCGCCGGCCGGATGGCGTCGCCGTCGATGACGTACAGCTTGTCCTTCCCGAGCAGGAAATTGCCGAGATGGACGTCTTCCTGCAGGATGCCCTGGGCGTGCATGCGGCCGACTACCCCGAACACGCCTTCCAGATCGCCGGCTGCCGTGGCACCCGGAGCGCGCGCGCCCTGCAGGTATTCGGTGAGCACGAAATGCCCCGCGCCCTCCAGCCTGCCGGCCGCCAGCCGCTGCGCCGTCGGCAGGCCATGGCGATTCAGGCTGTCGATGCCGCGGCATTCGCGCAGCCAGTGGCGTTCGCTGCCGCGTGCCGCGATGAAGAGCTTGGCCAGCACGGTTTGCCCGTTCCAGTTGCCGATGCCGGTGAGCCGCTTGCCGGGCAGGATGCGCAGCCAGCGCTCGACGACCAGTTCGCGGCCGTCGTCGAGCGCGATCGTGCTCGGCACGAGCAGCCGGCGGCCGCCGGCGCGCAGGGACTCGGCGGATTCCTGCGCCTCGTCGCGTCCGGCGAAGAAGCCGGCGATCTGGCGGATGCGCCGCTTGTCGGCGTCGTCGAGCCTTTTTTTCTGCGCGTAGTCGAGGTAGAAGCGCAGGCGCTGCGTGCGGGAGAGCTGGCGCTTGGCCACCTTGTCGAGGCAGGCGAGGTCCTTGACGATGCGGTACTGGAGGAAGGGCGGCCACCAGAAGCCGCCGCTCGGGCAGTCGATGAGGAAGACCTTGCCGGCCGTGTCCACCAGCAGGTTGCGCCACTTCAGATCGCCATGCACGAAGCGGCGTCCATGCATGCGGCGGGCGATGTCGGCCACCTGGGCGGAAACGCCGTTCCGCCAGGACTGACTTTTCAATCTCGGGTCGTGGCTGCGGGCGAGCTTGCCCAGATCGGTCGTATCCGGAATTTCCGCCGTGATCAGCGCCCCGCGCACGAAGCGGCCGCCCTGGCTTTCGAGGCCGTAGGCGACGAGCCGCGCGGTGGGGATGCCCCAGTCGGCGAAGCGCTGCAGGTTCTCCCATTCCAGTTGCACGCGCGGCTTGGCGAGCAGCCGCTTGAGCGGCTTCTTGCCGAGGCCGTGGTAGCGCTTGACATAGTAGCGGCGGCCATTGACTTCGACGCGCACGGTGCGGGTGGTGGAGTCCTTGGCGACGATCTCGCCTTCGAGGGCGAAGACGGCGTCGAGGTCGGCGAAGCGCGCGGTGGCCGCGGCGTCCACCCCGGGCAGGACCAGCCACTGGCTCATGAGCCTTTCCCCCGTCCCCCTTCCCGCGGAAGGGGGTGACTGAGGTGCGGAGCGTATTTGCGCCTGTAGCGCTCCATGAGGCGCGCGCCTTCGCGGCCCAGGTAGGCGAGCAGGTCGGCTTCCGCGTCGAGGACTTCACGCAGCGGACGGTCGAAATAGGCGCGCAGGAAGCGCAGCCGGTCGCGCGCGGTGAGGCCGATCTCCAGCGTGGAGAAGTGCAGGGCGGCGAGGTCCTTATCGCGCCAACGGCGTGGGGTTGCTGGGCGCCCGCGGCGCCCCGCGGCGCCCTCGCGCACCTGGGCGCGGTGCAGATCGATCAGCGACAGGCGCAGCTGTCCGGGTGTCGGCGCAGGTTCGGTGTGCAGCAGGAAATGGCAGATGTAGCAGTCGCGGTGGTTGACGCCGCCGCGATGCATCTTTCCCGCCATCTGCGCCACGCGGGCGATCAGCGCGCGTTTCAGCGCCGGCGCCGGCGGGCGCGCCGGCCAGTCGCGGCAGTAGTCCTCCAGGCTCACCGTCGGCGCCAGTTCTTCGGTGACGATGAAGGATTCCAGCTTCGCGGGATTCGAGCCGCGCCGGCCGAAGGCGACGGCCTTCATGGTGTCGACGCCGAGTTCGGTCAGGCGATTGATGGCGCGCCACTCGTGCTCGGCGCCGAGCACGGGCAGGCGCGCCGTGACGAGGTTCTTGAAGATCTCCCCCCAGCCGACGCCGCGGTGCAGCTTGGCGTAATAGCCGCGGCCGGCGACTTCCGTGCGCAGGGTGCGGCGGCCCTCCAGTTCGCGCAGCACCGTGCCCTGCAGCGCGCGCGCGGCGGCGAACGCGTCCTGCCCCGCCCACAGCGTGCGGAAGGGCTCGTCGAGAAAGAGTTCCTCGGGGCGGCTCATGACTTGAGGATGATATCCGCCGCGCGCTCGGGCAGGCTGTAGATGTCGGCGGTTTCGGCCCAGGCGAGGCCGCTGGCGCGCCACTTCCGGCGCGCGTCGTCGTCGGCCAGCATGCCGGCGAGGATGCCGTTGAAGCCAGGCTGGTCGAAGGGCAGGGGCACGACGCGGCCGGCGCCGGCTTCCTCGATGTAATGCGCGTAGCCGCAGGCGGCGGTGGTGAGCACCGGCAGGCCGGCGACGACGGCCTCCAGCAGCACCGTGCCGGTGTTCTCGTTGTAGGCGGGATGGATCAGCAGGTCGGCGCCGAGCAGGAAGCGCGGGATGTCGTCGCGGCCCTTGAGGATGCGCACGCGATCAGAGAGGCCGAGCGTTCGCGCCATGGAGACGAAGGGCTTCGGGTCGTCCTGGCCGATGGCAATGAGCCGCGTGCGTCGCTTCAGGGCATCGGGCAGGGCGGCAAGCGCCTTCAAACTGCGGTCGAGCCCCTTGGTCTTGAAGCCGGAGCCGATCTGCAGCAGCAGAAGGTCGCCGTCGGCGAGATGGAACTCGCGGCGGAACCCGGCGCGGATCTCCGCGGCATTGGCCGGCGCGCGGCGGTCCGGTGCGATGCCGGGCGGCAACAGGTGCAGACGATCGGCCGGCGTGGCGTAGTGCTTCACGTAGAGGGCCTGCTGCACGGCGGAGATCATGAGGATCCCGGTTTTCGCCTCCGGCGCGAACACCGCGCGCTCGTAGGCGGCGAAGTGGCGGTAGCGTCCGGAGAGGCGGTACATCGGATTGCGCAGCGTGCGCGCCTTGTCCTCGTAACAGGGGTCGGCGCAGTAGTAGAGGTCCAGCCCCGGCATCTTGTTGAAGCCGACCAGGCGGTCGGCCGGGCGTGCCGCCAGGTCCTTGCGCATCCACTCGGCGAACTTCTCGTAGCGGCGGTGGTTGGAAAGCGCCTTCACCGGCGCCTTCACCACCTCGAAGCCGGCCGGGATGTCGCCCTGCCAGGACAGCGTGTAGACGCGCACGCCGTGGCCGCGCGCCTGGCAGGCGAGGGCGATGCGCAGGAAGTCGCGCTGCAGGCCGCCGAAGGGGAAGTACTTGAAGAGGGTGAACGCGAGTTGCATCGCCCTTTGCGCCTACTCGGCGACGCCGGGCTTTGCGGTGAGGCAGCGCGCCGGCGGCTGGATGCGCTTCTTCCGGTCCGAACGCGCCGCGACGGTGCGCCACAGCCACTTGGCGAAGGGCGTCAGGCGATCGACCTGCAGATAGGACTTGAAGAACCACAGGCGGTCGCTGCGGCTCCACATCTGCGAATGGTAGTTGAGCGTGTACAGGTCGCGGATGGCGCAGACGACCTTCGAGGGGCGCCAGCGCGATTTCTCCAGGTCGATGACGCGCGCCTCGATGCCGCCGTCCGCATCGATGCGGACGAAGACGTGCTTGGGAAAAAAGCAGTTGTGCTGGATGCCGTGGGCGTGCATGTCGCGCAGCAGCGCGGCGACCGCTTCAAGCATCCGCAGCCGCAGGGGGCGCGCCGGCGCGCCCTCCTTCAGCCAGCGCTGCACGCGGTCTTCCATCGAGACGAAGCCGCTCAGTTCCTCGGTGATCAGGATGGCGCGCTCGTCCTTGCCGACCTTGTGCATGGCGAAGTACACCGGCTCCAGCGTCGGGACGCCGCAGGCGCGGTAGTGCTGGATGTGGCGGAACTCGCGCAGGAAGGTCGGCGCGCCGCGCACCGGGTGGGTCCACAGGCGCGCCTTGTGGTTCTCCTGGCGCTTGAGGAAGATGGCGCGCGTGCCGCCGTCGGGCAGGGCCAGTTCGCAGCGCGAGACGCCGCTCCAGCCGCCGCGGCGGTGGTTGGGCTCCTCGAACCAGTCCGCCTTCAGCTGCCACAGGGCATCGAAGTCGGACAGGCCGTTGTGGGCGAGGATCGGCCGCCAGCGCTCGTTGATGAAATCCTTCATCGGCCGCTTATTTTTTCACGCGCAGCACGTAGGCGCGCCACTTGTCCCAGTACTTGATGAAGTCGACGTGGCCGATCAGTTCCAGCCCGGCGGCGGCGAAGTCGCGCTCGATGTCGGCGCGCTTGAAGACGAAGCGGTCGCGCGGGCGGTCGGCGCCGCGGATGCGCGCCTTGCGCGCGTCGTTGACCTCGTTGCGCCAGGCGCGGAAGTTGCCGTCCACCCAGAGCGAGACGATCACCGTGCCGGAGCTGATGCGGGCGAACTCCTTGAGCATGGCGATGCGGTCTTCGCTCTTCTCGATGTGGTGCATCAGGCGGATGCTGAAGACGCACTCGACGAAGTTGTCCGGCAGGCCGGTGTCGAAGGCCGACAGGCAGAAGGACTTCTCGATGTGCGCGACGACCTCGCGCGGGCGCAGTTCGAGGCCGGCGTCGACCATGGACTGGCTGTTGTCGGCGACGTAGATCGTCCGGTTCGGCTCCTCGGCCAGCATGGCCCAGAAGCGGCCGGTGCCGCAGGGCAGGTCGAGCACCGAGCGCGGCCGCCCTGCCATGACCAGCGCCTTGCGCGCCATGCCGATCTCGCGCCAGGTCGACAGCCGGCGCCAGAAGCCGGTGTTGTGCTTGTGGAAATACTTTCGGGCGTGCTCGATGTCGTATTTCTCGGAAAATTCGTAATGCGGGGGGGTGATGCCTTCGTCAGCCATGCCTGAAACCACCTGATTTGAAGCCCGTTATCATGCCTGAAAACCCTAAAAAAGTCATCCACTTATCGAGGAAATCCGGCGCTCCGCCGTATAATGCGGCTGGCCTCATGCGGGATCAACGGAAATGAAAAAGACCGATCTGGAAAAACTCAAGGGATTGAAAATCGACAGCCGGATGAAGCATGCCAGCACGCCGGGCCGCTTCGGCGCGGCGGCGGATGCGGCGACGAGTCGGCGCGAGCAGCGCGAACGGGAGCGGGCGCAGGGCCTGGTGCCTTTCGCCGTCAAGCTCGACGGCGAACTGGTGAAGCGTGTCCAGGCGCTGGCGATGGAAAGAAAGGCGGGGCTGAACGAGGTGGTGGCCGAACTGCTGGAAAAAGGGATGGCGCGCTGAGCTACCAGCGAAAGGTGGCGCCGAGGAGGAAGGCGCGATCCGTGGCCGCCCGGCCGTGGCCATGCTTCAGGCCGGCATCGAGATCGAACGCCGGTGTCGGCGAATAGATGAATCCCAGCACTCGGTAGCGGATTGAACTGCGATCCGCACCGTCCGGGTTGGAATCGGCGCTGAAGTCGGCGACCAGCTTGAGCCGGTCCGTCGCCTTCCAGGCGAGCGCGCCGGAAAGATGCATGAGGTCGCTGCGCTGGTCCACCGTGTTGTTGTTGCGGCGGTAGCCGAGGTGGGAATGGAAGGCCAGCGGACCCGGCTCGTAGCTGAGCACCAGCAGGGCGCCCCAGGTGGCGCGTCCGGCGCCGAAGCCGCGGCCGGCGTCGCCGGTCGGCAGGGTGATGCCCGGCTTGAAGGCGAGGCTCAGCGCCTCGCGCTCGTAGAAGCGCCACTTCAAATCCAGCGAAGCGTCGAGCGGCCCCTTGCGGGCATGGCGGCCGCCGGCGTCATGCGTGTGCTGGCGCAGCACGGGCAGGCCGACCTGCAGATCGGCGTTCTCCAGCAGGCCGTAACTCAGCACGGCCGCCGTCTGCAGTTCGCGCACCGTGACGCCCGGGGGATTGTCGCGGGTCTTGTCCAGCATAAGTTCAAGCTGGTAGTTGCCGTCGCCCTGTGTGCCGGTGTCCTCGGTGAGCAGCGGGTGGGCCGCCTCGACGGACGTACCGAATCCTGCGGCCAGGACGGCGGCTGCGGCCAGACGGGTTTTGCGTGCGATCTCGTGGTTCACAAGCAGTGGCGGGTTTTCCGGATCCGCGATCATAAACAAAAAGGGCCTGCAAGACTTGCAGGCCCTTCGAGTTCTGGTGGGCGGCACAGGGTTCGAACCTGTGACCCCTGCCGTGTGAAGGCAGTGCTCTACCGCTGAGCTAGCCGCCCGTTTGGGAGGCGCGCATTCTCTCATGGCGGCCGTTTTCGGTCAATTTCCGCGGGGTGGACACCCCCGATCGCTTAAAATATCGTCTTTTTTGCGTCTTCAGCCATGAACCGACCCGTCCGCACCCGCTTCGCCCCCAGCCCGACCGGCTACCTCCACGTCGGCGGCGCCCGCACGGCGCTCTACTCCTGGGCCTATGCGCGCAAGCATGGCGGCACTTTCATCCTGCGCATCGAGGACACCGACATCGAGCGTTCGACGCAGGCTTCCATCGACGCCATCCTCGACGGCATGAGCTGGCTCGGCCTCGACTGGGACGAGGGGCCGTTCTACCAGATGCAGCGCCTGGAACGCTATGCCGAGGTGGCGCAGCAGCTGATCAAGGGCGGCCACGCCTACTGGTGCTACGCCAGCAAGGAGGAGTTGGACGCCATGCGCGAGGCGCAGCGCGCGCGCGGCGAGAAACCGCGCTACGACGGCCGCTGGCGGCCGGAGAACGCCAAGGGCAGGACGCCGCCCGCCGACGTGAAGCCGATCCTGCGCTTCCGCAATCCCGACGACGGCGCGGTGGCCTGGGACGATCTCGTCAAGGGCCGCATCGAGATCGCCAACGCCGAACTGGACGACCTCGTCCTGCTGCGCGCCGACGGCGTGCCGACCTACAACTTCGGCGTGGTGGTGGACGACCTCGACATGGGCATCACGCACTGCATCCGCGGCGACGACCATGTGAACAACACGCCGCGCCAGATCAACATCTACCGCGCGCTGGGCGCGCCGCTGCCGGCCTTCGCCCACGTTCCGATGATCCTCGGCAGCGACGGCGAGCGCCTCTCCAAGCGCCACGGCGCGGTGTCGGTGATGCAGTACGCCGAGGACGGCTTCCTGCCCGAGGCGCTGCTCAACTACCTGGCGCGGCTCGGCTGGTCGCACGGCAACCATGAGGTGTTCTCGCTCGAGCAGTTCGTCGACTGGTTCGACCTCGAGCACATCAGCCGCTCGCCGGCGCAGTTCAACCCGGAGAAGCTGGCCTGGCTGAACCAGCAGCACCTCAAGGTGCGCGACGACAGGATGCTGGCCGAGGAGGTGGCGCCGCGCCTGGCCGCGCGCGGCATCGGCACCGCCGCCGGGCCGTCGCTGGAAAAGGTCGTGGCGCTCTACAAGGACCGCGTGTCGACGCTGAATGAGCTGGCCGACGCCGTCGAGCCCTTCTACGTCGAGGTCTATCCCGGCGCCGAGCTGCTGGCGCAGCACGTCACCGAGGCGGCGCGCGACGCGCTGCGCGAGCTGCGCACGCGGCTGGAGACGACGGTGTGGGAGAAGGCGCAGCTCAACCAGGCGCTGAAGGATGTCGTCGCCGCGCGCGGCCTCAAGCTGCCGCAGCTGGCGATCCCGCTGCGCGTCGTGCTCACCGGCCAGCCGCAGACGCCGTCGATCGACGCGGTGCTGGAAGCCTTCGGCCGCGACGTCGTGCTGGCGCGGCTAGGGCGCCACGCCTAGACGCGCCGACGGCGCGAGGCCGGCGGCAAGTTCCCGCTCGACCGGCAGCGGTTCCTCTTCGATCCCGCAGGCGAGCAGTTCGGCGCACAGCGGCGCGTAGACGAGGCCGCGCGAGCCGAGGCCGAGCAGGCCGAACAGCCCTTCCTGGCCCGGAATGCCGCCGACCAGCGGCAGGCGGTCCGGCCCCACCGTGCGGATGCCGGCGCGGCCGCCGACGCGGGCGGCATCCACCGTCGCGGCGAAATCCGGCAGCAGCTGCTTCAGGCGCGCCAGGTTGGCGCGATGGTCTTCCTCGCGCGCCAGTTCGTCGGTGGAGCCTTCCTCGTAGGTGGCGCCGACGACATGCACGCCGAAGGAAGTGGCCGGCGTGACATAGCCTTCGCGCGACACCACCGCCTTGATCGAACGGCCCGGCTCGGCGGGGATGCAGGTGATCTGGCCGCGCACGGGGCGCAGCGGAAGCGCGGACGACACGGCGAAACGCCGCGCCAGATGGCCGTTGGCGAGGATCGCCACGGGCGCCTCGGCGATGACATGTCCCGAGGCGTCGACGGCGCGCCAGGCGTTGCCGACGCGCACGAGGTCGGCCGCCTCGCGCTGCGTATGCAGACGCACGGCTTCGCCGGCAACGCGCAGGGCAACATCGCACAGCGCCGGCGGATGCACCCAGCCGCCCTGCGGGAACCACCAGCCCGGCGTCGGCACGCGCCAGCCGGCCAGCGCGGAGGCTTCCTCGGTGTCCACCCAGCGCAGCACCTCGGGCGGCAGCAGGCCGGATTCGGCGATGCGCAGCTGGCGTTCGACCTGCTTCGCATCGCGCGCCAGGCGCAGCACGCCGCAGGGCTGCCAGATCAGCTTCGGATATGTTGAGAAGTCCTGCAGGCGGCGCAGGGCGTAGTGAAAACCGGCCAGCGTCAGGCGCGACAGGCGGTTCCAGTCTGCGGAGGGCACCGGCTGCAGCACGCCGGCCGGGTTGCCGGAGGTCTCGCGCGCCAGGCCGTCGCGCCGCTCGATGAGATCGATGGTCCAGCCGCGCGCGGCGAGGCGCTCGGCGACGAGGCAGCCGGCGATGCCGCCGCCGATGACGAGGGCGCGGCGCTCCCTCTCCGTTCCAGCTTGCACTGTGCCGGCGAAGCGGCCGCAGAGCATCTCGCGCTTGCGGCCGAAGCCCGCTTTCTTCTCGACTGCGAAGCCGGCCGCCGTCATGCCGCGACTGACTTTTCCGGCGGCGCTGTAGGTGGCGAAGGTCGCACCCGGCGCGGCCAGCCGTGCCAGTTGCGCGAACAGCGCCTCGTCCCACATGTCCGGATTGCGCGAAGGCGCGAAGCCGTCGAGGAAGAAGGCGTCGATGCGCGCGTCGACCTGCGCCAGCATCTCCGCCGCCTCGCCGAAGAGCAGGGTCAGGATGACGCGGCCGCCGTCGAGGTGCAGGCGGTGGAAGCCGGGGATGAGCGGGGGATAGCGCTCCAGCAGGGTGGCGCCGAGCGGGGCCAGTTCCGGCCACTGGCGGTAGAGCGCCGCCAGGTCGTCGCGGCGGAAGGGATGCTTGTCGACCGAGAGGTAATGCAATCGCGTTCCGGCCGGCGCCGATTCGCGGAAGCTGTGCCAGGCGCAGAGGAAGTTCAGCCCCGTGCCGAAGCCGGTTTCGAGGATGGCGAAGCGGCGGCGCGCCTGCCAGCGCGCGGGAAGGTCGTTGCCGGAGAGAAAAACATGGCGGGTCTCGTCGAGCCCGCCATCCAGCGACCAGTAGGTGTCGCCGTAGCTTTCGCTGAAGACCGCGCCGTCGCGGAAGGACGGCGCGGCCGGTTCGATGGGGCGCGGCAACTTATCGCGCGGTGATGACGTTGTTTTCCACCTTCACCTTGTCGCCGACGCGCCAGACGGGCTGGGTGTCGACATCGAATTCGCGGGCGGTGCCGTCCTCGAAGCGCACGATGATCTCCCACTTGCTCGTCTTGCGGATGTAGCGCTCGGCCTGGTGGCCGGCGACGGCGCCGCCGGCGGCGCCGATCACCGTGGCGGCGGTCTTGCCGCTGCCCTTGCCGACCTGGCTGCCGAGCACGGCGCCGGCGACGCCGCCAGCCACGGCGCCGATGCCGGTGCCTTCGCCCTTCTGCGTCTTCTCGACCACCGACTCGATGGTGCCGCAGTTGGCGCAGATGGCGGGCGCCGGGGCGGGCTGGGCGGCCACCTGGGTGGGCTGCGTTGCGGATTTTTGCGCAGGCTTGGTTTCCGCCGGCTTGGCGGCGGCGACTTTTTTGGCCGGGGGCTGCTCGGCGGGCCTGGCTGTGGCAGCCGGGGCGGTCGGCACGGCGGCGACCGGCTCGGCCTGCTTCGAAGAGCTGCCGACAGTCGGGATGACGCCGAAGATGGCGGCGACGCCGGCGGCCGAGAGGATGATCACCGCGACGGCGGCAACCCAGAGAAGGGGATGCAGTTTATTGCTGGTGGCTTGGGCTTCCATGCTGGTCTCCTATGCAAAACTTCAGCGTGATTAACGCATCGGCCGAGCCTGGGCTGACGCCTGAAACAACTCCTTACACTTCCCGCCGCAGCTGCGGGAAGAGGATCACGTCGCGGATGCTCGGGCTGTCGGTGAGCAGCATCACCAGCCGGTCGATGCCGACGCCGCAGCCGGCGGTCGGCGGCAGGCCGTATTCCAGCGCGCGGATGTAGTCTGCATCATAGTACATGGCCTCCTCGTCGCCGGCTTCCTTGGCCTTGGCCTGCTCGAGGAAGCGCGCCGCCTGGTCCTCCGGATCGTTCAGCTCGGAGAAGCCGTTGGCGATCTCGCGCCCGGCGATGTAGAGCTCGAAGCGCTCGGCGATCTCCGGGTTGCTGTCGCTGCGGCGGGCGAGCGGGCTCGCCTCGGCGGGCCAGTCGACGATGTAGGTCGGATCGAACAGTTCGCTCTCGGTGGTTTCCTCGAAGAGCGTGAGCTGCAGTTCGCCCAGCGTGGCGCCGCCGTGCTTTGGCTCGACGTGGAGCTCCTTCAGCTTGGCGGCGACCCAGGTCTTGTCGTTGAGTTGCGCCAGCGAATAGCCCGGATGGTGCTTGTGGATGGCTTCCACCGCCGTCATGCGGGCGAACGGCTTGGCGAAGTCCAGCGTGCGGCCCTGGTATTCGAAGGTCTCGGCGCCGAGCGCTTCGCGCGCGGCGTGGCGCAGCAGGCCCTCGGTGAAGTTCATCAGCAGCTTGTAGTCCGAGTAGGCCTCGTAGAACTCCATCATGGTGAACTCGGGGTTGTGGCGCGTCGAAATGCCCTCGTTGCGGAAGTTGCGGTTGATCTCGAACACCTTCTCGAAACCGCCCACCACCAGGCGCTTCAGGTACAGTTCCGGCGCGATGCGCAGGAACAGTTCCATGTCGAGCGCGTTGTGGTGGGTCTTGAAGGGCTTGGCGGAGGCGCCGCCGGGGATGGCGTGCATCATCGGCGTCTCGACCTCGAGGAAGCCGTGGCCGCTCATGTAGCCGCGGATCGAGGCCACCAGGCGCGAGCGGGCGGCGAAGACCCAGCGCGCGCGCTCGTTGGTGATGAGGTCGAGGTAGCGCTGGCGCACCTTCTGCTCGGTGTCGGTGAGGCCGTGGAACTTCTCCGGCAGCGGGCGCAGCGACTTGGTGAGCAGGCGCAGCTCGGAGACGTTGATGGTCAGTTCGCCGGTCTTGGTCTTGAACAGCGTGCCGCGCGCGCCGACGATGTCGCCGATGTCCCAGTGCTTGAAGGCGGCGTGCACGGCCTCGCCGGTGCCGTCGTTGCTGACGTAGAGCTGGATGCGGCCGGAGAGGTCCTGCACGGTGGCGAAGCTGGCCTTGCCCATGACGCGCTTCAGCATGATGCGGCCGGCGACGCAGACGTCGACCGGCTGGGCCTCCAGCTCCTCGCGGCTCTTGCCGCCGTAGAGCTCGTCGAGCTTCTCGGCGGTGTTCTCGCGCAGGAAGTCGTTGGGGAAGGCGACGCCCTCGGCGCGCAGCTTCGTTAACTTTTCGCGGCGTTCGGCAACTAAGCGCTCTTCCTCGTAGTGGCGCTCCAGTTCTTCATGCAGCGTTTCAGGCTGTTGGTTTTTGCTTTCGCTCATGATTTTTCCTTAGACGCCCTGTTTCAGGCTGGCTTCGATGAATGGGTCGAGATCGCCGTCGAGCACGGCCTGGGTATTGCCGCTTTCCACGTTGGTGCGCAGATCCTTGATGCGCGACTGGTCGAGCACGTAGGAGCGGATCTGGTGGCCCCAGCCGATGTCGGTCTTGGCATCCTCCATCTGCTGGGCGGCGGCCTGGCGCTTGCGCAGCTCGGCCTCGTAGAGGCGCGACTTCAGCATGGCCATCGCCTCGGCCTTGTTGCGATGCTGCGAGCGGTCGTTCTGGCACTGCACGACGATGCCGGAGGGCGCGTGCGTGATGCGTACCGCCGAATCGGTCTTGTTGATGTGCTGGCCACCGGCGCCCGAGGCGCGGAAGGTGTCGATGCGCAGGTCGGCCGGGTTGATCTCGATCTCGATGGAGTCGTCGACCTCGGGATAGACGAAGACGCTGGCGAAGGAGGTATGGCGGCGCGCGTTGGAATCGTAGGGCGATTTCCGCACCAGGCGATGGATGCCGGTCTCGGTGCGCAGGTGGCCGTAGGCGTACTCGCCGGTGAGTTTCAGCGTGGCAGTCTTGATGCCGGCCACCTCGCCGTCGGATTCTTCCAGCACCTCGATCTGGAAGCCCTTGCGCTCGCAGTACTTCAGGTACATGCGCAGCAGCATCGAGGCCCAGTCCTGCGCTTCGGTGCCGCCGGCGCCGGCCTGGATGTCGAGGAAGCAGTTGTTCGGGTCGGCCGGGTTGGAGAACATGCGGCGGAACTCGAGCGCCGCCACCTGGGATTCGATGCCGGCGGCGTCGGTTTCCACCGCCTCCAGGGTGTCGTCGTCGTTCTCGCCGCGCGCCATCTCGAACAGCTCGCGCGAGTCGCGCAGCCGCTGGTCGATGTCGGCGAGGGCGACGACGACGCCTTCGAGGGACTTCTTCTCGCGGCCCAGCTCCTGGGCGCGGGGGGCGTCGTTCCAGACGGCCGGGTCTTCGAGGGCCCGGCTGACTTCGTTCAGCTTCGACTGCTTGGCGTCGAAGTCAAAGATACCTCCGCAGATCCTGCTCCCGTGCGGAGAGGTCCGAGAGGCGATTGGCAAGGCTGTTCAGGCGTTCGGCTTCCATGTCGATGCTAGACTTTCGAAAACAACGAATTATACAGCCTGCGCGGCGCCAGCCGCACCCCACATGACTGAAGAACGCGCCCGCCTCTCCTCCTTCGGCCTGCTGCTCCTCGCCCTGCTGGCGCTCGGCTGGGGCCTCAACTGGCCGATCATGAAGATCGTCCTGCGCGACGTGCCGCCGCTGACCTTCCGCGGCAGCTGCCTCCTGCTGGGCGGCCTCGGCGTGATGCTGATCGGGCGCCTCGACGGCCAGTCGTGGCGCATTCCGCCGGGCGCCTTCGGCAAGCTGGCGCTGCTGGCGGCCACCAACATGGTCGGCTGGAACGTACTGATGATCTACGGCGTCGGCCTGATGCCCTCCGGGCGGGCGGCGCTGCTCGGCTACACCATGCCGCTGTGGAGCGTCGCCTTCTCGGTGTGGCTGCTGGGCGAGCGCATGAACCTGCGCCGCATGCTCGGCCTGGCGCTGGGCCTGGCCGGGGTCGCGGCGCTGATGGGCTCGTACAGGGCACAGCTGGGCGAAGCGCCGCTCGGCGTGCTGTGCATGCTCGGCGCGGCGATGTCCTGGGGGCTCGGCGTGGTCCTGCTCAAGCGCTTCGCCCTGAAGATGCCGACCACCATGCTCACCGGCTGGGCCATGCTGATCGGCGCGCTGCCGGTGCTCGCGGCGGCGCTCGCGCTCGAAGCCGGCGAATGGCGCGCGGTCGGCCTCTGGCCGGCCCTCGGCTTCGTCTACAACGTCCTCGTGGCGTTCATGTTCTGCTACTGGGCCTGGAACCGCATTGTGCTGATGGTGCCGGTGGCGGTGTCGTCGCTGAGCTCGCTCGTCACGCCGGTGATCGGCGTGCTGGGCGGCATGTGGCTGCTCGGCGAGCAGCCGGGATGGAATGAGCTCGTTGGCGCGGTATTGATACTGGGAGCGTTGGCTACGGTGCTGCTGCCGCAGAGGAAGTGATCGGGGCGGCCTGGGCGTTTCCGATGCGTTCCAGGCAGACGGAATGTCCGCCGTACGCCGGCCAATCCGCGGGAGAGTTGCCTCTCCCGCCAGATGGTTTCAGTGCTTGCCGCCGCCCTTGCCCTGGCCGCCGCCTGTCCCCTGGCCGTGCCCGCTGCCGTGGGCGGTGACAACGCCGGAGGCGGTCGAGCCGCTGCGGCTGATCGCAGCGACCGTGCCGCCGCCACCGGCCGTGGTGATGTGGCCGGAACTGCCGCCGCGACCATGGCCGGAGGACATTGCCCCGCCGGTGCCGCTGGAGGCGGTGACGATGCCGGAACTCCTGCCGTGACCTGAAGAAGTGGCGGTGTCCGAACGGGAATGTTCAGCGCCGGCGGCCGTCGTGGTGCCCGAGCGGGAATGCCTGCTGCCTGAGGCGGCCGTGGTGGTTGTGGTCGTCGTGGCGGCGGCCGATGCGGCGGCAGGCGTGCGTCCGCTCATCACGGCGCCGAGCTTGACGCCCATGGTGTTGGCGATCCTGCCCCAGCCCATGCCGTCGGCGCGCATTTGCAGGATGCCCTGCGTCTGCGTCGTCGTGGTGCCGCCGGTCGTCTGGGAGGAACCCATCAGCGCGGTCTGGAGTTGCTGCGGCGTCGGATTGCTGATGCCCTGGCTGGCGAGTTGCGCCTGGGCGAGGGAGAGAGCGATGCGGACGTTGCCGTAACCCATCGGCCGGGTCGGCGGCGTGAAGGTGACGGCGCCGCCGTCGGCGGGCGCGGTGCCGCCCGTTGTCGTCGTGTTGCCTGGATTCAGGGTGATGGCGCTGCCGGTGCGCAGTCCGTTCACCAGCGATGCCGAATTTTCCGTCGAGCCGGCGAAGGATGCGTAGGACGTCGTCAACCGGTTGCTGACCGTGCTGCTGGTGGCGGGCGCGGTGGCGGTTGTCGTGCCGCTGCTCGGGGCGGTCGTGGTGGTTGTCGCCGTGGTGTTGGCGTGGACGCTGCCGATCAGCGCGGCGGCGAGGGAAAATCCGGCGAGTTGTCTGAGTTTCATGCTGTTCTCCTTGGGGCTATGTGCCGAGCGAACGCTCGGTCTGGGTGATGATCTCGACCGCCGTGGCGGAGTCGACGAGCAGTCCGCCGTCCTTGCGGGCGACGGTGCGCATGCGCGTGGTGTTGGACGTGAGGGCTTCCAGCTCGATCTCGATATTGCGGTCGGCCGCCTTGGCCTTGATCATTTCGCCGTTGTCGATCTTCTCGTAGCCTTCGACCTTGATCGCCATGCGCTTGAGCGCGACGAGCGTGGCTTTCTTGACCTTGGCCTGCGGTTCCGAAAACGTCTTGTAGGCGATGCCGCCGAGATGGTGGCCGACGCCGGCGCCGGCACCGATGCCGAGCATGGTGACGGAAACGGGTTCGCAGGCGGTCAGCAGGGAGAGGCACCCCGCGGCAATAATCAGTCTGGTCGTCATGGTATGAGCCCTTATTCAAATGAACGTCTGAACAAATATTGGTAGAAAAAAACTCCACCCGCAAGTGTCGCTAACCCACGACAAAACGAAGAGCGGAATTGAGAGGTAAAACCGTCGTCTACGCCCGACGATTTGGGCGATGGGAGGGGCAGGAATTCAGCGCGGTTCGAGGTGCTCGATTACGAGCTGCACGCTGGAGAGCCCGTTGAACTCGTTCACCGCCAGCCGGTAGGCGGCGCGCACGTCGGACGGCACGCTCTCGGCGAAGTTGAACTGGATGGCCTCGAAGCGGGCGGCGCCCTTGCGCAGGGTGAGCTTGAGGTGGCGGTCCTTGAGGATGCGCTGCTTCTCCACCTCGAATTCGTCGCTGAACAGCGGCGCCGGGAAGCCCTGGCCCCAGATCTCCCCTTCAAGCATCCGCGCGCTTTCCAGCGACATCCAGCCGGCCTCGAGCGCGCCGTCGGTCTCGAGGGTGCGCGTCAGCTCGGCCGGGCCGACCAGTCCGCGCACGGTCTCCTCGAACAGCGCCTCGAAGCGTTCCAGGTTTTCCTCGCGCAAAGTCAGTCCCGCCGCGGCGGCGTGGCCGCCGAAGCGCAGCAGCAGGCCGGGCGCGCGCTTCGAGACGAGGTCGAGGGCGTCGCGCAGGTGCAGCCCGGCGATCGAGCGGCCGGAGCCCTTGAGTTCGCCGGCATTGCCGCGGGCGAAGGCGATCACCGGGCGGTGCAGCTTGTCCTTGACGCGCGAGGCGAGGATGCCGATGACGCCCTGGTGCCAGGCGGGGTCGTAGAGGGCGAGGCTGGCGCGCTCGGCAGCTTCGATCGTGTCGAGCAGTGCCAGCGCCTGCTCCTGCATATCCGCTTCGATGCCGCGCCGCTCGCGGTTCAGCTGGTCGAGCTGCTGGGCGATGTTCAGCGCGCGGCCGAGATCGTCGGTGACCAGGCACTCGATGCCGAGCGACATGTCGGCCAGGCGCCCGGCGGCGTTCAGGCGCGGCCCCAGCGCGAAGCCGAGATCGAAGGTGCTGGCCCGCTCGGATTCGCGGCCGGCGACGCGGAAGAGGGCGCGCAGGCCGGGCTGCAGCTTGCCCTGGCGGATGCGCGCCAGGCCCTGCGCGACGAGGATGCGGTTGTTGCGGTCGAGCTTCACCACGTCGGCCACGGTGCCGAGGGCGACGAGGTCGAGCAGCGCGGCGAGGTTGGGCTCGGGCGCTGCATTGAAGGCGCCGCGCTTGCGCAGTTCCGCCCGCAGCGCCAGCATGACGTAGAACATCACGCCGACGCCGGCGATGGACTTGCTCGGGAAGCCGCAGCCGGGCTGGTTCGGGTTGACGATGACGTCGGCCGCCGGCAGCTCGTCGCCGGGCAGGTGGTGGTCGGTGATGAGCGTGGCGATGCCGAGCCGCTTCGCCTCGGCGACGCCCGCGACGCTGGCGATGCCGTTGTCGACGGTGATGATCACGTCGGGCTTTCTTTCGGCGGCGAGGCGCACCACCTCCGGCGTCAGGCCGTAGCCGTAGTCGAAGCGGTTGGGCACGAGGTAGGAGACATGCGCGCCGAAGGCGGCGAGCGCGCGCATGCCGACGGCGCAGGCGGTGGCGCCGTCGCAGTCGTAGTCGGCGACGATGAGCAGGCGGCGTTTTGCTGCGATGGCGTCGGCCAGCAGCGTCGCTGCCTCGGCCGTGCCCATCATCTGCGCGGGATCGAGCAGGGCGGAGAGGGCGGTGTCGAGCTCCTCCGCCCGCGCAACGCCGCGTGCCGCATACAGGCGCGCCAGCAGCGGATGCACCCCGGCGTATTCGAGGCGCTCGCGCGCCGCTTGCGGCGTGCGCCGGGTAAGAATTCGCGTCATTTCAGGAGATCCGCCAAGGTTTTCGGCCGCAGCCAGAACCGCCAGAGGTCGCCGGCATCCAGTGTGACGTCGACTACGACCTCGTCGCCGAGGGCGGTGAGGCGCAGGCCGTGGGTGCGGCGCGCCTTCAATGCGGCGAGCGACGGTGCGAACCAGCGCGCCTCCAGTTCTTCCAGGCCGCTGCGCCAGGCGGTGGCATCCAGTCCCTGCGCGGCCTCGGCCAGAACGTCGAGAAAAGTCAGTCCCTGCGACACGGCGCTGTCGAAGCGCTCGGGAACCGGCGCGGCGGGCACGCCGGCCAGCTTCGCCAGGCCGCGCGCCTGCGGGTGGTCGGCCTGCACGTGCGGCGCCGGCGCCCGGGCGGCGCCGGGCAGGACGCCGGCGCCCCACGGCCACAGGCTGTTCGCCGTCGGGCGTCCCGCCGCCTCGCGTGCGGCGTTCAGCGGATGGTTGTGCAGCAGCACCTGCGCCTCGTTGATGAGGCGCCGCCAGTCGCGCGCATCCTCGCCCTGCGGCAGGAAGGGCTCGAGCGTGCGCCCGGCGACCGCTGCGGGCGAATGCGTGACGATGCGCGGCGCCCGCCTGGCCCGCAGGTACCAGCGCCGCGGATGGGGGGTGAGGAATTCGCCGAAGTCGGCGAGGTGGGCGTTCAGGGCGGCGGCGAGCTGCGCCGCCTCGTCCAGGGAGAGGTCCGGCCCGGCCGCATCGACGACGAGGGTGTTGCGCGAGAAGCGCAGGTGCACCGGATCGGCGCACAGCCAGGTATCGCCGCCGGGATCATGCCCTTCGCCGAGCAGGCGCAGGGCGCCAATGGGTAATTCCCGCAACTCTTCTCCCGCGACGCCGAAAGCCTCGCACAGCCAGCGCTCGGCAGACACGGCGGGCCGGCGCACGCGGCGGCCGCGGCCGAGCAGTGCGTGGAGCGCTGGCAGTTCGAGCCCGCGCGTGACCTCGGCGATGGAATCTTTCGGCCAGAGCAGGCCCGGAACGACGAGATGAATCATCCAAGGGATGTTAACATAGCGCATGCAGTATGAACTCTTCATCGGCCTGCGCTACACCCGCGCCAAGCGGCGCAACCATTTCATCTCCTTCATCTCGCTGATCTCGATGTGCGGTATCGCGCTCGGCGTGATGGCGCTGATCGTCGTGCTGTCGGTGATGAACGGCTTCCAGAAGGAGCTGCGCACGCGCATCCTCGGCGTCGCCTCGCACGTGCAGATCTCCGGCCGAGGCGGCGAGCTGGCGGCCTGGCAGCAGGTGGCCGAGCAGGCGTCGAAGCACAAACAGGTGCTGGCGGCGGCGCCCTACGTCGCCGCCCAGGGCATGCTGTCCTTCGACCAGACGGTGCGCGGCGCCCTGGTGCGCGGCGTGCTGCCGGATGCCGAGGAGCAGGTCGCCGAGTTCAACCGCCACATGCGCGGCGGCTCGATGCAGCTCCTCAAGCCGGGCGAGTTCGGCATCGTCCTCGGTGGCGAGCTGGCGCGCGCGCTCCAGGTGTTCACCGGCGACAAGGTGACCCTGATCGCGCCGCAGGGCCTGGTGACGCCGGCGGCGATCCTGCCGCGCCTGAAGCAGTTCAGGGTGGTCGGCATCTTCGAGGCCGGCATGTACGAGTACGACTCGGGCCTGGCGCTGATCCACCTCGCCGACGCGCAGGCGCTCTACCGCATGGAGGACCGCGTCTCCGGCGTGCGTCTGAAGCTCGACGACCTCTTCGCCGCGCCGCGCGTGGCGCGCGAGCTGCTGCAACTGGTGGAGGGCGACGTCTTCATCGCCGACTGGACGCGCAGCCACGCCAACTTCTTCCGCGCCGTGCAGATCGAGAAGAACGTGATGTTCATCATCCTGCTGCTGATCGTCGCCGTCGCCGCCTTCAACATCGTGTCCACGCTGGTGATGGCGGTCACCGACAAGGAGTCCGACATCGCCATCCTGCGCACGTTGGGGGCGAGCCCGGGCAGCATCATGCAGGTGTTCATCGTGCAGGGCGCGCTGATCGGCGTCATCGGCCTGGCGCTCGGCCTCGCCGGCGGCGTCGCCCTGGCGCTCAACATCGACGTCGTGGTGCCGGCCATCGAGCGGCTGTTCAACACGCAGTTCCTCGCCAAGGAGGTGTACTACATCTCCGAGCTGCCCTCCGACCTGCAGTGGCGCGACGTCGGCATCATCGCCGCCGTGTCCTTCGCACTGACCTTGCTGGCGACGCTGTATCCGAGCTGGCGCGCCTCGCGCGTGAATCCTGCGGAAGCCTTGCGTTATGAGTGAGCTTGTCCTCTCCTGCCGCGGCCTGAAGAAGACCTACGTCCAGGGCAAGGTCGAGGTGCCGGTGCTCGCCGGCGTCGACCTCGACATCGCGCGCGGCGAGCGCGTCGCCATCGTCGGCGCCTCGGGCTCGGGCAAGAGCACGCTGCTGCATCTGCTCGGCGGGCTGGACGCGCCGACGGCGGGCACGATCAGCCTGCTCGGGCGGGAGCTGACCAAAGTGGGGGAGGTCGAGCGCGGCCGTCTGCGCAACGAGGCCCTCGGTTTCGTCTACCAGTTCCACCACCTGCTGCCGGAATTCACCGCGCTGGAGAACGTCGCCATGCCGCTGCTGATCCGGCGCCTGCCGCGCGCCGAGGCCGAGGCGCGCGCCGCGGCCATGCTGACGGAGGTCGGCCTGGCGCATCGGCTCGAGCACACGCCCGGCGAACTCTCCGGCGGCGAGCGCCAGCGCGCCGCGGTGGCGCGGGCGCTGGTGACGCAGCCGGCCTGCGTGCTCGCCGACGAGCCGACCGGCAACCTCGACCGCCACACGGCGGAGGCCGTCTTCGACCTCATGCTGGCGCTCAACGAATCCCACCGCACCAGCTTCATCATCGTCACCCACGACCTGCACCTGGCGGACAAGGCGCAACGCACGCTGACCCTCGACGACGGCGTGCTGGCCGGCAACGGCTCAGGCGCCGCCTGAACTGCGGCGCCGGCGCCGCTGGCGCCAGGACCATAGCAGGTACGAACGCCACGCCACGCGCACGACGAAGTAGCCGGTCGCCGCCAGCAGCGAGGCGAGCAGCACCAGCCCGAGCGCCAGCGGCTTGCCCAGGTGCGCCATCCAGTCGGCCAGGGCCAGCACCCAGGCCCACATGCCCTCCGTCCCCCATTCGGGCGGCGCGACGAACTCGCCGCCGCCGGCGCCGGGAACCAGCCGGCCGAGCCCGTAGGCGGCGAAGTAGAGCGGCACGATGGTGAAGGGGTTGGTGTAGAAGGTCGTGAGCAAAGCCAGCGGCAGGTTGACGCGGAAGACCACCGCGCCGATGGCGGCGCCGAGCATCTGGAAGGGGCCGGGGATCAGGCCGCAGAACAGGCCGACCGCCACGCCGCCGGCCGCCGAATGGCGGTTGAGGTGCCACAGCCGCGGGTGAAGCAGGGTGTTCTCGAACGGTGCCAGCCAGCGGTTCGCGCGGACGGCCTCGTGGTCGGGAAGTATTTTGCGGAGTTTCTTGCGCATCGCGATCGGGGCTTTTCCTGGGCCATTGTAGCGAATCGGCGGCGCGGCGCTGCAAAGGCCGTAGAATCCGCTTATGCGCATGTCAATTCTCGCCTTCGCCGCCGGCGTCTGGGTGCTGCAGCAACAGGCCGCCTTGCCGGGCTGGAACGTGCTGGCGGGGCTGGCCGCCGTGTCGGCGGGACTGACTTTTGCCGTCCTGAAACTGCGCTTCGGCGGAAGGCGGGCGCTGGCGGTCATGGCGGCGGCGCTGGCGGGCTTTGCCTGGGCGGCGGCGCTCGGACAGGCACGCCTGGCCGATGCCCTGCCTGAGGCGAACGAGGGCCGAGACATCCGCGTTACCGGCGTCGTCGCCGGCCTGCCGCAGGCCTACGAGAACGGCGTGCGCTTCGACTTTGCCGTCGAAAGTTCGGATGCGGCCGTGCCGTCGCGCATCTCGCTCGCCTGGTACCGCGGCTGGCGCCTGGAAGAGAGCGACGAGTGGCACGCCCTGCAGGAGCTGCACGCCGGCGAGCGTTGGCAGCTTGTGGTGCGTTTGAAGCGTCCGCACGGCAACCTCAACCCGCAGGGCTTCGACTACGAGGCCTGGCTGTTCGAGCGCGGCGTGCGCGCCACCGGCTATGTGCGCGCCGACGACGGCAACCGGCGCCTGGCGGCCTTCGTCGCGCGGCCGGCCCATGTCGTCGAACGGCTGCGCGAGGCGGTCCGCGCGCGCTTCCTGCGCGCGCTGCCGGAACACGACTACGCCGGCGTGCTGGTGGCGCTGGCGGTGGGCGACCAGCGCGCCATCGACGGCGGCCTCTGGCAGATCTTCGCGCGCACCGGCATCTCGCATTTGATGTCGATCTCCGGCCTGCACGTCACCATGGTGGCGGCGCTCGGCGCCTGGCTGGTCTCGTTCTTCTGGCGCCGCCGCCCCGCGCTGATGCTGCGCCTGCCGGCGCAGAAGGCCGCCGCCGCGGCGGGCTGGGCGACGGCCTTCGCCTATTGCCTGCTGGCCGGCTTCGGCGTGCCGGCGCAGCGCACGCTGTTCATGCTGTCGGTGGTGGCGCTGGCGCTGTGGCTGGGGCGCGCCGCCTCCGGCAGCCGCGTCCTGGCGCTGGCGCTCCTGCTGGTGCTGCTGGCCGATCCCTGGGCGGTGCTCTCGGCGGGCTTCTGGCTCTCCTTCGGCGCCGTGGCGCTGCTCTTCTTCGTATCGAGCGGCCGCCTGGCGCCGCGCCACTGGCTGGCCGAATGGGGCCGCGCGCAGTGGGCGGTGACCCTCGGCCTGATCCCGGCGCTGCTGGCGCTGTTCCAGCAGTTCTCCCTCGTTTCGCCGATCGCCAATGCGGTCGCCATCCCCGTCGTCAGCTTCGTCGTCACGCCGCTGGCGCTGATCGCCGCCGTGCTGCCCTTCGATGCGCTCCTGCTGCTGGCGCACCAGATCCTCGCCGGGCTGATGGCCTTCGTCGAATGGCTGGCCGGGCTGCCGCTGGCGGTGTGGCAGCAGCATGCGCCGCCGGTCTGGGCGGTCGGGCTGGCCGCGCTCGGCTGCGCCTGGTTGCTGCTGCCGCGCGGCTTTCCCGCGCGCGGCGTCGGCGCGCTGCTGATCTTCCCGCTGGTGCTGGTCGAACCGGCGCGACCGGCCGTGGGCGAGTTGCGCCTGACAGTGCTCGACGTCGGCCAGGGACTCGCCGTGCATGCGCAGACGGCTTCGCACGACCTCGTCTACGACACCGGGCCGCAGTTCTCGCCGGACGCCAACAGCGGCAACCGCATCCTGCTGCCCTACCTGCGCGCCGCCGGCGTGCGGCGGCTCGACGGGCTGATCCTCACCCACGAGGACAAGGACCATTCCGGCGGCGCGCTGTCGCTGCTCGACGGCCTGCCGGTGGCGTGGACCTCGAGTTCCCTGCCCGACGACCACCCCTTCCGCGAGGCGCCCGGCCACCGGACTTGCATCGACGGCCAGGCCTGGGAGTGGGACGGCGTGCGCTTCGAGATGCTGCACCCGGAGGCAACCGGCTACGCATCCGCGAAGCGCAAGAGCAACGACATGTCCTGCGTGCTCAAGGTGAGCTCGGCGTACGGCAGCGCGCTGCTCACCGGCGACATTGAAACCATTTCCGAACAGGCCCTGTCGAAGCGGCAAGGCGAGCGGCTGCGGGCGGATGTCCTCCTGGCGCCGCACCACGGCAGCCGCACCTCGTCGTCGCCGGAGTTTCTCGCGGCGGTGGGGGCGGAGACGGTGGTCTTTCCGGTCGGCTACCGCAACCGCTTCCGCCATCCGAACGAGGCGGTGTGGCGGCGCTACGAAGAGACGGGCGCACAGCTGCTGCGCACCGACCGCGACGGCGCCGTCACGGTCGAGTTCGCCGTGCCGCGGCGGCTGACTTTCGAGCGCGCGGCGCGACGGCGCTACTGGCACGGACGATGAGATTGAAAGAGAATGCGGACATGCTCAAGAAACTGATGTTGCTCGCCGCGCTGGCGTCCCCCCTTTGCGCGCATGCGGAAACCCTGTCGCCGGTGGAGGTTTTCGTGCCGAAGGTGTGCCTGTCCTGCATCGACTGGGCCGAGCACCTGCGCCAGAACGGCTTCAAGGTCACGGTGAAGGAAGCCGACGACATGGACGCGGTGAAGCGCCGCTTCAAGGTGCCGGCCGACGTCGAGTCGCGCATGACCGCGCGCGTCGCGGGGTATTTCGTCGAAGGCCACGTGCCGGCCGAGGACATCAAGGACCTGCTCAAGGAAAAACCGAAGGCGCGCGGCCTGGCCGTGCCGGGCCTGCCGATGGGCGCGCCGGGACGCGAGCCGACCGGCGCCGACGGCAGCTGCGAGAGCGGCTGCATCATCCTCGACCAGGGCAGCGGCGAGCGCATCGCCCGCCGCGAGTTCTTCGACACCCTGCTGGTACTGCCGGACGGCCGCACCAAGGTGTGGGCGCGGCACTAGCCGAATAGCTCGGCGAACATCCCTTTCGCCCAGTCGACGTCCTCCCCGCGCGGGTTGAAGTCGGCGTCCTGCTTCGTTGTCTGCACGATCATGCCGTCGCCGCGGATGCGGTAATGGGTGCCGATGCGCAGCGATTCCTGCGGCGACAGCCGCGCCGTGACGAAGCAGCTGCTCTCCGGCAGCAGCGTCTCCGGCGCCTGGCCGCGCGAACGGGCGGCGATCTCCTGCGCGGCGATGCGGCCGAGGCGCGCCGCCAGGTGCCCGCTCTTCGGATAGTGGCCGAAGAGCGACGAGGCGCGGTCGATCAGGTCGCCGACGAGGAACACCCGTTCGTCGCCGGCGGCATTGAGGTGCAGCGGGTCCTGCGCCGCCCAGCCGGTGGGCTTGCCCTGCGCATCGCGGCCGATCAGCCCGGCCTGCCAGGCGAGGTCGCCGGCCTGCTGCGGCGGCATGAGCAGGGCGTCGTCGAAGCGGAGGTCGTCGAACTCGGTGGAGAGGGTCTTCGCGAACGGGTCCACCGACTTGATGCGTGCGTGCGGCAGCACCGTGACCTGGTCCTTGTACTGCTCCTCGAAGACGTCGGCGAAGCGCTGCGGCGGCGGATTCGGGTCGAGCAAAGTCAGTCGCCCCGGCACGGCGCGCGTCTTGAAGAGATGGGCGATCACCAGCGCCCGCTCGTAGGGCGCCGGCTGGCAGCGGAAGGGCGGCGGGGGGATCGTCATGACCAGATCGCCCCCCTTGAAGGCGTCGAGCTTGGCTTTCAGGGCGCGGAATTCCCCGCCCGGCGTGTACGCACAGAAGAAGCGCTGCCGCGCCGCGTCGGCGGCGCGGCCGTCGTCGCCGAACCAGGCGGCGTAGTCGTGGCGGATGCCGACCGCCAGCACCAGCCAGTCGTAGTCGAGCGTGCCGGCCGCGGTGTGCACGCGGCGCGCGTCGCGGTCGATGGCGGTGGCTTCGGCCTGGAGGAAGGCGTAGCCGTAGGCCCGTGCCGCGGCCCGGTAGTCGTGCGTCAGCAGCTTTTCATCCACCAGCCCGGCCAGCCACTTGTTCGACAGCGGCATGGAGAAGAAGGACGGGTTGCGTTCCAGCAGCACCACCTCGAGTTCCGGCGCCAGCGCGCGCAAGTGGCGCGCCGCCGACAGTCCGCCCCAGCCGCCGCCGACGACCACCGCGCGCCGGCCCCTCGAAGGAGGAAGAAGGGGCGGCGCCTGTTGCGCGAACAGCGGCGCGGCGCAGGCGGCGAGGGCGGAGGCGAGGAAATTCCGGCGGGTCGGCTTCATGGGGGAAGTTTATCCGAACGAACTGCTAAACTTCGTGCAGAAGGAGATGCTCATGAGCGAAATGCGCCAACACACCGTCCAGTGCCTCAGCCCCGGCGGCCTGCACCGCATGGCCTACGTCGAGTGGGGCGATCCGCACAACCCGCGCGTGCTGGTCTGCGTGCACGGCCTCACCCGCAACGCGCGCGACTTCGATGTCCTGGCGCAGGCGCTGTCGGGGCACTACCGCGTCGTCTGTCCCGACGTCGTCGGCCGCGGCCGCAGCAACTGGCTGCGCCTCAAGGACCATTACCAGGTGCAGCAGTACGTTGCCGATATGGTGACGCTGATCGCGCGCCTAGGCGTGGACGAGGTGCACTGGGTCGGCACCTCGATGGGCGGCATGATCGGCATGGCGCTCGCCGCGCAGGCGGAGACGCCGGTCACGCGGCTGGTGCTGAACGACGTCGGCCCGGTGATTTCCGCCGCGGCGGTGAAGCGCATCGGCGAATACGTCGGCCTGATGCCGCAGTTCGCCACCTTTCATGATGCCGAGCAGTACGTGCGACTGGTCAGCGCGCCTTTCGGCAAGCTGACCGATGCGCAATGGAAGCACCTCACCGAGCACGTCACGCGGCAGAAGGCCGACGGCGGCTACGAGTTCGTGTACGACCCGGGCATCGCCGAGCCCTTCCGCAAGGCGATGAACGACGAGGACGTCCTGCTCTGGCCGCTCTACGACGCCATCCGCTGCCCGACCCTGGTGGTGCGCGGCGCCGAGTCCGACCTGCTCAGCCACGAGACCTGCCTGGAGATGGGCACGCGCGGCCCGAAGGCGCTGATCGCCGAAATCCCCGGCGTCGGCCACGCGCCGATGTTCCTCGATGAGGCGCAGATCGCGGTGGTGAAGGAGTTCCTGCTGGCAAAATGAACAACGGCGACCATTCGGTCGCCGTGTTGCAGGGACTGACTTTACCGAGGGCCGCTCAGTACGTCTCGATGTGATACCGGCTCTTTTCCCTGAGCTGCGGCAGCAGCTTGTCCCAGTCGCCGCCGTGCCGGCGGCAGACGTCGCGGAAGGCTTCGTCGACGCCCTTCTCCATGCCCTTCAGGCCGCACAGGTAGATGTAGCAGTTTTCGTCGTTGAGTTGGCGCCAGACGTCGTCGTGGCGGGCGCGGATGAGGTCCTGCACGTACTGCTTGGGCTGGCCGGGCACGCGCGAGAAGGCGAAGTTGATGTCGATGAATTCCTTCGGCAGCTTCATCAGCGGGCCGAAGTAGGGCAGCTCGTCGGGCGCGCGGGCGCCGAAGAACAGCATCAGGCCGCCGCCTTCCTTGAGGTCGATGCGCCGGCGGCGCCGCTCGGTCATGGCGCGCATCGGCGCCGAGCCGGTGCCGGTGCAGATCATCATGAGCGAACTGCCGGGATGGTTCGGCATCAGGAAGCTGGCGCCGAAGGGGCCGATCACCTGCACCTTGTCGCCCTTCTTCAGGTCGCACAGGTAGTTCGAGCAGACGCCCCTGGCGGGCTTGCCCGCGTGGTCCTCGGTGACGCGCTTCACCGTCAGCGCGCAGTTGTGGTAGCCGGGCCGCTCGCCGTCGCGCGGGCTGGCCACCGAATACAGGCGCACGTGGTGCGGACGCCCCTGCCCGTCGGTGCCGGGCGGAACGATGCCGATGTTCTGGCCTTCGAGCAGCGGGAAATGCACGCCGCCGAAGTCGAGCACGATGTGGCGGATGTCGGCGCTGGCGCCCTCGCCGGTGAGGCGGAAGTTGCCGGCCACCGTGGCGGTGATCGGTCCCTTCTCGCTGTAGAGATTGACCGCCGGTTTCTCCGCAGACCACGGCGCGGCGACCGGGCCGCCCTGGCCGGCGGTGGCCTCGCTGGTCAGGCGCGCGACATCCTCCGGCTCGGCCGCGGCCGTCGCCACCGCCACGGCGGCCGGCGCCGGCAGTTCGTCCCAGGAGAACTGCTCCTCCAGGGTCCAGGGCTTGCCGGGCGCGATCGGGAACCAGTTGTCGATTGCGCCGGTGGGGCAGGGCGGCACGCAGGCGCGGCAGTCGTTGCAGATGGCGGGATCCACGACGTAGTTGCGCGAATCGTGGGTGATCGCCTTGACCGGGCAGGTCTCCTCGCAAGTGTTGCAGCGGATGCAGATGCCCGGATCGATGAGGTGCTGCTTGGCGATGTCGGCGGTGCTCATTCTGCCCTCCAATAACCAACACCTTTAACCACAGAGACACAGAGGCACAGAGAAAGCAGAAACTTCTCGCGTGTTCTTCTCTGTGTCTCTGTGCCTCTGTGGTTCATGGTTTTGCTTTTGCTCAGTTGAAGCGCACGTACTCGAAGTCCACCGGCTGGTTGTTGATGCCGCGCGCCGGCGGGGCGATCCAGTTGGCGAACTTGCCGGGCTCGGCGACGCGGCCCATCAGCGACTGCACGAAGGCGCGGTCCTCCTCGGTGGGCAGCCAGTCGCGGTGCTTGTGCGTCCACTCGGCCTCGGAAATCACCTTGCCCTCGGGGCTGAGGTGCAGCTCGCCGAAGATGCCGATCTTGCGGTGGAAGCCCTTGTGCGGCAGCGTGAAGCGGAAGGGGATGCCGAGCTTTTCCGGCACCTTGTTCCAGCGGTCGATGCCGCCCTGCACGTCCTTCACCCAGTCGTCGCGCAGGCGCTCGTTGAGCGCGGTGAGCGCCGGCACGTGCTTGGTGACGATGCGGTCGCCGACGACTTCCATCACCGGGTATTCGGCGGTGTCGAGGCGGTGGTCGTCGCCGAGCTTGGTCTCCTCGTAGCGGCCCTTCAGGCCGTTGGTGTAGAAGGAGGCGGCGTTCGACGAGATCTCCGCGCCGTAGAGGTCGCTGGTGACGCTGTAGTGGAAGTTGAGGTACTTCTGCAGCGTCGGCAGGTCGATGACGCCCATCGAACGCAGCTTGGCCGGATCGTCGGTCTTGTGCTGCGCCATCACCTCGCAGGTGCGCTGGATGATGCGGCTGATGCCGGACTCGCCGACGAAGAGGTGGTGCGCCTCCTCGGTGAGCATGAACTTGCAGGTGCGCGCCAGCGGGTCGAAGCCGGACTCGGCGAGCGCCGCCAGCTGGAACTTGCCGTCGCGGTCGGTGATGAAGGTGAACATGAAGAAGGAGAGCCAGTCCGGCGTCTTCTCGTTGAAGGCGGTGAGGATGCGCGGGTTGTCGGCATCGCCCGAGCGGCGCTCGAGCAGGGCCTCGCCTTCCTCGCGGCCGTCGCGGCCGAAGTGGGCGTGCAGCAGGTAGACCATCGCCCACAGGTGGCGGCCTTCCTCGACGTTTACCTGGAACAGGTTGCGCATGTCGTAGAGCGAGGGGCAGGTCATGCCGAGGTGGCGCTGCTGCTCGACCGAGGCCGGCTCGGTGTCGCCCTGGGTGACGATGATGCGGCGCAGGGTCGAGCGGTACTCGCCCGGCACTTCCTGCCAGGCCGGCTGGCCCTTGTGCTCGCCGAAGTTCACCGTGCGGCCGGCTTCCTGCGGGGCGAGGAAGATGCCCCAGCGGTAGTCTGGCATCCTGACATAGTCGAAGTGCGCCCAGCCCTTCGGGTCGACGCTGATGGCGGTGCGCAGGTACACCTCGGCCGTCGTGGTCTTGTCCGGACCCATCTCGTTCCACCAGTCGAGGTAGGCGGGCTGCCAGTGCTCGAGGGCGCGCTGCAGGGTCTTGTTCGACGAGAGGTCGACGTTGTTGGGGATTTTTTCGCTGTAGTTGATGCTCATTGTTTCTCTCCTGTTAGGCTGTCTGTAGCCCTCTCCCCCTCGGGGGAGAGGGTTTGGGTGAGGGGGTTAGACCCGCTCCCAATTGAACTTGGCTTTTGCTCCTGTTCCATAGACCTTCAGCGCACCGGCTTCGCCCACCGCATTCGGGCGGTTGAAGATCCAGTTCTGCCAGGCGGTGAGGCGGCCGAAGATGCGCGTGTCCATGGTCTCGCTGCCGGCGAAGCGCAAGGACGCTTCCATGCCGGTCAGCGCGTCCGGCGAAAGCGCGGTGCGCTCCTCGATGGCGATGCGCACTTCCTCGTCCCAGTCCAACTCGTCCGGGGTGAAGGTGACGAGGCCGAGCTCGGCAGCCTGGTCGGCCTGGAGCTGCTTGCCGAGGGTGGCGCGGGCGGCTTCCACGGGAGCCGGCTCGCCGGCGAAGCGGGTAGCGAGGCGCGACAGGCCGTTGTTCATCGGGTAGAGGCCGAAGTTGGCCTCCGACAGCGCCACCTTCGGCGCGCGCGCGAAGTCGTCCTCGATCTTCAGCATGAAGCTGCGGTCGGCGGCAAGCGCCAGCTCGAAGAACAGCCCGCCGAAGCAGGAGCCCTCGTCGAGCACGGCGAACATCGAGCGCGAGGAGACATCGAGCCGGCGCAGGCAGCGGCGCAGCATGCCGATCGTCTCGCGCACGAACCAGCTGTCCTTGAACTTCGCCATCGTCGCGTCGGCTTCCAGCACGGCGGCGATGTCGCCGCGCGTCCGGATCTGCCAGAGGCCGACGTCGAGGTCGTTGGTGCGCAGCATGAGGATGGCGTCGTCCAGCTCGCGCGCCACGGCCAGCGGCCACCAGCGCGCGCCCTGGGTGAGGATTTCCTCCAGCTCGTCCGGCTGGCGGCCCATCGGCGCCGTCACGGTCAGCGTCGCCGTACGGCTGGCGCGGTCGATCTCGACATCGACGTGGTTGTAGTGGTAGCCCTTCTCGTCGTCCTTGCGCTGGAGCGGGGTGAGGGCGACGCCCTGGCCGCCGGGGCGGTCGGACTGCTTCGCCAGTTCGGCGGCGCGCGCCTTGACCATCTCCTCGAACTGCTGCGGCTTGGCGATGTGGTCGACCAGCTTCCATTCCTTCGCCCGCTCGGCGCGCACGCCCTCCGAGGTGGTGCAGAACACGTCGGCGAGGTCGCGGCGCATCCTGCGCTTGTCGACCAGGCGGGTGAGGCCGCCGGTGCCGGGCAGCACGCCGAGCAGCGGCACTTCCGGCAGGCTGACGGCGGTGGAGCGGTCGTCGATCATGGCGATCTCGTCGCAGGCCAGCGCCAGCTCGTAGCCGCCGCCGGCGGTGGCGCCGTTGAGCGCGGCGAGGAACTTCAGGCCGGAGTGCTCGCTGGAATCCTCCAGGCCGTTCCTCGTCTCGTTGGTGAACTTGCAGAAGTTCACCTTCCAGGCATGGGTCGACAGGCCCAGCATGTAGATGTTGGCGCCGGAGCAGAACATGCGCGACTTGCCGCTGGTGATGACGACGCACTTCACCTCGGGGTGCTCGAAGCGGATGCGCTGCACGGCGTCGTGCAGTTCCATGTCGACGCCGAGGTCGTAGGAGTTCAGCTTGAGCTTGTAGCCGGGCTTGATGCCGCGGTCTTCCTGGATGTCCAGGGTGAGAGTGGCGATGGGGCCGTCGAAGCCGAGTCGCCAGTGGGCGTAGCGGGAAGGATCGGTGTCGTAGGTAATCATCTCTCTGTGCCTCCGGTTTGGGGTTTTCAAGCTCCGGCCGGCACAGATGCATTAAAGTGCAGACAGAAGCTTTAACTCGAAATATTGTACATATTCTGCAACTCTTCTTGACTTGCGTCAACTGTTTTGTTTGAGGTGTCAATTATGGCATCGGCCAGGCCATAAAGTTCGTTTCTTTCCGCGAGGATGCGACGCAAATCGGCCATGGCTTCCTCGCGCCCGGTCATCGGCCGCAGGTCGCCCTGGGCGATGACGCGCTGCATGTGTTCCTCCGGGCTGGCCTTGATCCATACGGTATAGCAGGCCGAGCGCAGCAACTCGTAGGTGGGCGGGTCATTGACGATGCCGCCGCCGGCGGCGATGACGACATGCTCATGGTGCTCGACGATGCGTTCCAGGCAGCGCTTCTCGAAGCGCCGGTAGGCGTTCTGGCCATAGAGCGAGAAGATCTCCGAGGCTGGCACGCCGGCTTCGCGCTCGATCTCGTCGTCGAGTTCGACGAAGTGAACGCCGAGGCTCTCGGCCAGGCGCCGGCCGAGGGTGGACTTGCCGGCCCCGCGCAGGCCGATGAGGGCGATGCGGTGGCGCCGTTCGAGGGGATCCTGCTCGCCGAAGGCGCTGGACAGAATGGCTCTCGCCTGGGTCAGCTTCTTCGGCGAGAGCTTCTCCAGATACTGGATCAGCAGGGTCAGTTCGATGGGGTGGCCGTCGCGTTCGCTGAGCAGTTCGGTCAGCGGCGTTTCGAGGGCGGCCGACACCTGGCGCAGGAGCAGGATGGAGATGTTGCCCTGGCCGCTTTCGAGCTGGGCAAGATAGCGCTCGGAGACGCCGGACTTGGCCGCCAGCGCCTTGCGCGACAGGCCGTGGCGGGTGCGGGCATCGCGGACGCGGGCACCCAGCTGTTGCAGGTAGGCCTGGTCGTCCTGCGGCGGCTCGGCAGGGGACGGGGACAGTTCGGCCGTCATTGGATGTTCCCCCTTGGGATCAAATGCTTGGTATTGGAAGGCATATTAGCACACGACGATGCAATATAACACTTGCCATACTTTTGTTATGCATTATACTGGCAAAAAGTCGCTGTGGTGACACTGCAGCGACAGAAGGCCGAGCCATTCAAGGCATGCCAAAATAGCTTTTCGCGCTGCCTGGCAATTCTAGCGCTGGCACTATACTGCAAACTGTCGATACGGGCCAATCCGAAATGGGAAATATCACAGTCGAGGAATTCACCACCCTGATCGCCGGCGTCACCGGCCGCATCGCCGGCCAGACGCTGGACAGCCAGCTCGATGCCAGGCTGAATGCCGAACTACCGGCCGACGGCGCCGAGTTCAACGCGATCTTCGAAGCATGCAAGGACGCCATCGCCGCCGGCTGGATGTGCAACCGCGAGGCGGGCGGCATCAGGTTCGGCCGCGTCATCAAGCCGACCGACGCCATCCACGGCTTCAGCGTCGACGTCGTCGTCATGGACTCGTGCCGCGGCCCGCACCACCGCCATACCAACGGCGAGATCGACATGATCATGCCGCTCGACGCGGGCGCGAAGTTCGACGGCCGCGGCAAGGGCTGGCTGGTGTACCCGGCCGGCCACGCCCACTCACCGACCGTGACCGGCGGCAAGGCCATCGTGCTGTATCTGCTGCCGGGCGGAGCGATCGAATTCACCAAGTAGGTCGGGCTTCAGCCCGACGACGGCTGTCGGCCTGAAGGCCGACCTAAAAAAAGGAGGAGCAGGACATGCCGCAGCTATCCACGGCCGATCACCAATTTACGCCGCCGCGCGTCACGGTGCCGCGCGACTACAACGCCGCCTGGGACCTGATCCAGCGCAACCTGCAGGCCGGTCGCGGCGGCAAGACCGCCTTCATCGACGACGCCGGCAGCACCACCTACGGCGAACTCGCCGAGCGGGTGAACCGCTTCGGCAACGTGCTCGCCGGCCTCGGCATCGAGGCCGAGAGCCGCGTCATGCTGTGCCTGCTCGACACCATCGACTTCCCGACCGCCTTCCTCGGCAGCATCCAGGCCGGCGTCGTGCCGATCGCCGCCAACACCCTGCTTACCGCCAGCGACTACGACTTCATGCTGGGCGATTCGCGCGCCCGCGCGCTGGTCGTCTCGGAAGCGCTGTGGCCGCAGTTCGAGGGCATCGTCGGCAAGCATCCGCACCTCAAGCACGTCATCGTCTCGGGCAAGGACGCCAAGGGCAGGCTGCTGCTCTCCGACCTGATGGCCAAGGCCTCGGCGCAATTCGAGCCGGCCCGGACGACTTGCGACGACATGTGCTTCTGGCTATATTCCTCCGGCTCGACCGGCTCGCCGAAGGGCACGGTGCACCTGCATTCGCACCTGATCCAGACCGCCGAGCTGTACGCGCGGCCGATCCTCGGCATCCAGGAAAACGACCTGGTGTACTCGGCGGCCAAGCTGTTCTTCGCCTACGGCCTCGGCAACGGCCTGACCTTCCCGATGTCGGTGGGCGCCACCGCCGTGCTGATGGCCGAGCGGCCGACGCCGCAGGCGGTGTTCAAGCGCCTGCGCGAGCACAAGCCGACGATCTTCTACGGCGTGCCGACGCTCTACGCCGCGCTGCTCGTCAGCTCCGAACTGCCGAAGAAGGAGGAGCTGCGCCTGCGCATGTGCACCTCGGCCGGCGAGGCGCTGCCGGCGGACATCGGCAGGCGCTGGACCGAGCACTTCGGCGTCGAGATCCTCGACGGCATCGGTTCCACCGAGATGCTGCACATCTTCCTCTCCAACCGTCCCGGCGAAGTGCGCTACGGCACCACCGGCAAGGCGGTGCCCGGCTACGACATCCGCCTCATCGGCGAGGACGGCCAGCCGGTGCCGGACGGCGAGATCGGCGAGCTGCAGATCAACGGCCCGTCGTCGGCCATCATGTACTGGAACAACCGCGAGAAGTCGCGCAACACCTTCATGGGCGACTGGACGCGCAGCGGCGACAAGTACACCCGCGACGCCGACGGCTACTACCAGTACTGCGGCCGCACCGACGACATGCTCAAGGTCTCCGGCATCTACGTCTCGCCCTTCGAGGTCGAGGCGGCGCTGATGACGCACGAGGCGGTGCTGGAAGCCGCCGTCGTCGCGCATGCCGACACCGACCAGCTCGTCAAGCCGAAGGCCTTCGTGGTGCTGAAACCCGGCATCGAAGCGTCCGACGCGCTCGCCGACAAGCTGAAGCAGCACGTCAAGGACAAGCTGGCGCCCTACAAGTATCCGCGCTGGCTGGACTTCGTCGCCGAGCTGCCGAAGACCGCCACCGGCAAGATCCAGCGCTTCAAATTAAGAAGCTGAGCCGTTCATGCGCGTCCTGATCGTCGAGGACGACCTCGACATCGCCACCAACCTCTACGAGTTCCTGGAGGGGCGCGGCAATGTCGTGGACATGGCGCGCGACGGCGTCTCCGGCATGCACCTGGCCGTCTCGCAGGAGTTCGACGCCATCGTGCTCGACCTCGGCTTGCCAGGCATGGACGGCCTCTGCCTTTGCCGCAAGCTGCGCCGGGAGGCGCTGCGCGACGTCCCCATCCTGATCCTCACCGCGCGCGACGTGCTCGACGACAAGCTGGCGGCCTTCGACTGCGGCGCCGACGACTACCTCGTCAAGCCCTTCGCCCTGCGCGAGGTGGAGGCGCGGCTGAAGGCGCTGGTGGCGCGCCGCCGCGGCCGCGTCGTCAGCCGCAAGCTGGTCCATGGCGGCATCGAGTTCGACCCGGCCAACCTGGCGGTCAGCGTCGACGGCCGTCCGGTGCACCTTTCCCGCAAGTGCCTGCGCCTGCTGGAGATGATGATGACGGCGCCGAACCGCGTCTATTCGCGCGCCGAGCTCGAACAGGAGCTGTGGGGCGACGAACACCCGCAGAGCGACTCCCTGCGCAGCCACATGCACATGCTGCGCCGCGCGCTCACCGATGCGCGAGGACTCTCGCCCATCGAGACGGTGCACGGCGTCGGCTACCGTTTCGCCGCGGCCGATGCGCGTCAGGCGTAGCCTCAGGCTCAAGCTCGCCACGACCTTCGCCCTGGCCGGCATGGTGCTGGTGCTGGCCTTCGCCTTTGCCCTGCTGCAGCTCAGCCGCCACCAGGAGGCGCAGCTCATCGACCAGATCGTTTCCGACGAGGTGGAGGCGCTGCTGCAGCAATACGAGCGCCACGGCGAGGTCGACGGGCCGCCCTACCGCAAGCTGCAGCGCTACGACGTGCGGCCCGACACCCAGGCGCTTTCCCTGCGCAAGTGGTTCCGCGCCAGCTGGCTGGTGCACGGCTACGTCGCCCGCATGGAAGAGGAGCGGCGCCAGCTGCCGGCGGAGCTGCGCGAGCTGGGGCCCGGCTTCCACGACGTCTGGAGCGGCGCCGACCGCTATCGCGTCGAGGTCCGCGAGATCGGCAGCACGCGCTTCTACATCGCCTATTCCGTCGCTCTGCACGAGGAGCGGGGTCGCTATTTCACCGTGGCGCTGGTGATCAGTGCGGTGCTCACCGCGCTGGCCACCGCCCTCATCGGCCTGTGGGCCTCCGGCCGCCTGACGCGGCAGATCGTCGACCTGGCGCAGCGGGTGGGGCGGCTCGACGGCCAGTCCGACGACACCGCCCTCGAGCGGCACTATCCCGAGCGCGAAGTGGCCGATCTCGCCGCCGCCTTCGACGGCTACCACGCGCGCACCGCCCGCCTGCTCGAGCGGGAGCGCGCCTTCACCGCCGACGTCAGCCACGAGCTGCGCACACCGCTCACCGCCATCCAGACCAGCTGCGAACTGATGCTGGAGGATGCCGGCCTGTCCGCCAAGTCGCGCGCCCGCCTGGAAAAGATCTCCGCCGCCACGGCGCGCCTGACCGACCTGGTCAACGCCTTCCTCCTGATGGCGCGCGAGCAGGCCGACGGCATCCAGGGCGAGGTGGACCTGCGCGAATGCATCGAGGAGGCGGCCGACAGCGTGCGCGATCGCGCCGCATCGAAGGGACTGACTTTGCTGGTGGACGTGCCGGAGAGCCTTTCCGTGCGCGTGCCGCGCCGGGCGCTGCATGTGGTCCTTTCCAACCTGCTGGCCAATGCGGTGAGCTATACCGAGCGCGGCACCGTGGCGCTGCGCACGCAGGGCGCCACGGTCGAAATCACCGACACCGGCAGCGGCGTGGCCTCGGACAAGATCCCGGAACTGTTCCGCCGCTTCCACCGCGGCGACGACGCGCGCGGCGGCGACGGCTTCGGCCTGGGGCTGGCCATCGTCAAGCGCATCTGCGAGCAGGCCGGCTGGAAGATCGGCATCGAGCGGCGGGCCGAAGGCGGCACGCGGGTGCTGCTCGCCCTGATTTGACAAAGATTTGACATTCCCCTGACCAGGATTTGACGCCGCTGGCCTAGACTGTGCCGGTTGCCTTGACGCGACAGGTGGGAAGTGTTGTTATAAACGCCGTTGAAAAAAAACAGACGGACGTACATCAACCAGGAGGAGAAAAGAATGAGCGAACATGAAAAGCACGGTTTCGATCGTCGGGAATTCCTGAAAGGCACGGCGGCGGTGGCCGGCGCGACCGCGCTGGGCACGCTGGCCCCCGTCGGCATTGCGCGCGCCCAGGGCGCCAAGCTGAAGGTCGGCCTGATGCTGCCCTACACCGGCACGTTCACCGCGCTCGGCGTGGCCATCACCAACGGCTTCAAGCTGGCGGTCGAGGAGCGCGGCGGCAAGCTCGGCGGCCGCGAGATCGAATACTTCGTGGTGGACGACGAGTCGAACCCCGGCAAGGCGCCCGAGAACACCAACAAGCTGGTGCAGCGCGACAAGGTCGACGTCATCATCGGCACGGTGCACTCCGGCGTGGCGATGGGCATGGCCAAGGTGATCCGCGAGTCCGGCACGCTGTGGATCAACCCGAACGCCGGCGCCGACGAGGTCACCGGCCCGCTGTGTGCCCCCAACATCTTCCGCACCTCCTTCTCCAACTGGCAGACCACCCACGCGCTGGGCAAGGTGCTCAAGGCCCGCGGCCACAAGAACGCCGTCTTCATCACTTGGAAATACGCCGCCGGCGAGCAGATGATGCAGGGCTTCAAGGAGGGCTTCGAGAAAGAGGGCGGCAAGCTCATCAAGGAGCTGTACACCCCCTTCCCGCAGGTCGAGTTCCAGGCCCTGCTCACCGAGATCGCCAGCATCAAGCCGGACGCCGTGGTGTCCTTCTTCGCCGGCGGCGGCGCCGCCAAGTTCCTCAAGGACTACGCCGCGGCGGGCCTCAAGGGCAAGATCCCGCTCTACGGCTCGGGCTTCCTCACCGACGGCGTGCTGGAAGCCGTCGGCGATGCCGCCGAAGGCGTCGAGACCACGCTGCACTACGCCGACGGGCTGAACACCAAGAAGGACAACGCCTTCCGCCTGGCCTATGCCAAGACCTACAAGCTGCAGCCCGACGTGTATGCCGTGCAGGGCTACGACGCCGGCCAGTTGCTCGCCGCCGGCCTCGATGCGGTGAAGGGCGACGTCTCCAACAAGGCGGCGATGATCAAGGCCATGGAGTCCGCCAAGATCGACAGCCCGCGCGGCGTCTGGACGCTCTCCAAGGCGCACAACCCGGTGCAGGACATGTACCTGCGCAAGGTGGTCGGCAAGCAGAACCTGGTGCAGGGCGTGGCCTGGAAGGCGCTGGCCGACCCGGCGCGCGGCTGCAAGGCGTAAGGGAAAACTCTCCCCCCCCTTTGCAAAAGGGGGGCCGGGGGGGATTTAGCCGGCAGCCAAGTTCGACCGCTGCAAAATCCCCCCTCACCCCCCTTTGCAAAGGGGGGAAGCGGCTCGGCTATCATTCTCGGTCAAATGGATTTCGCCTTTTTCCTCATCCAGCTGCTCAACGGCCTGCAATACGGCCTGCTGCTGTTTCTCGTCGCCTCCGGGCTGACGCTGATCTTCGGCATCATGGGCATCATCAACCTGGCCCACGGCAGCTTCTACATGCTCGGCGCCTACCTGGCCTGGTGGCTCGCCAGCCTGACCGGCAGCCTCCTCGCGGCCGTTCTCGTCGCGGTGCCGCTCACCGTCCTCTTCGGCATGGCGCTGGAATGGCTGCTGATCCGCCGCCTCTATGAGCGCGACCACCTGTTCCAGGTGCTGCTCACCTACGGCCTGATCCTGGTCTTCGAGGAGATGCGCAGCATCCTCTGGGGCGACGATGTGCACGGCGTGCCGGTGCCGGCGCTGCTGAACGCCTCGATCCCGCTGACGGAGAACCTGTCCTATCCGGTGTACCGGCTGTTCATCTCCGCCGTCTGCCTGCTGCTGGCCCTCGGCCTCTACCTGCTGATCGCGCGCACGCGGCTCGGCATGATGATCCGCGCCGGCGCCAGCAACCGCGACATGGTCCAGTCCCTCGGCATCAACATCAAGTTCCTCTACACCCTGGTCTTCGCCATCGGCGTGGCGCTGGCGGCCTTCGCCGGCATGATCAACGCGCCGCTCTCCTCGGTGTTCCCCAACATGGGCGGGCAGGTGCTGATCATCTGCTTCGTGGTGGTGGTGATCGGCGGCATCGGCTCGGTGAAGGGCGCCATGGTCGCCTCGCTCATGATCGGCCTCGCCGACACCTTCGGCCAGGTGCTGCTGCCGGAAGTGGCCGGCATGATCGTCTACCTGCTGATGGCCGTGGTGCTGGTGTGGCGGCCGGCCGGCCTGTTCGGGAGGGCCTGAGGTGGCTGATTCGCGCCGGTCGCTCACCGTCTTCCTCGCCGCGGCGCTGCTGCTGGCGCTGTTCCCGCTCTTCGGCGGCACCTTCTACATCCAGCTCATCGCCAAGGTGATGATCCTGGCCATCTTCGCCATGAGCCTGGATCTCCTGATCGGCTATACCGGGCTGGTGAGTTTCGGCCATGCCGCCTATTTCGGGCTGGCCGGCTACGCGCTGGCCCTGCTGGGGCCGAAATACGAGGCGGCCAGCCTGTGGTGGTCGCTGCCGGCGGCGATGGGGGTGTGCGCGCTGTTCGCGCTCCTCACCGGCCTGCTGGTGCTGCGCACCAAGGGCATCTTCTTCATCATGGTGACGCTGGCCTTCGCCCAGATGCTGTTCTTCGTCTTCCACGACACCAAGCTCGGCGGCGGTTCCGACGGCATCTACATCTACAACAAGCCGGAACTGAAGATCGGCGACTTCGCACTGGCCAACCTCGACAAGACCGAGCATTTCTACTGGCTCGTGCTGATCCTGATGCTGGCCGTCTACCTGCTGCTGCGCCGCGTGCTCGGCTCGACCTTCGGCCGCGCCCTGGTCGGCATCAAGGTCAACGAGCACCGCATGCAGGCGCTCGGCTTCCCCGTCTTCCGCTACAAGCTGGCGAGCTACGTGCTGGCCGGCGCGCTGGGCGGGCTCTCCGGCTACCTCGCGGCGGTGCAGTTCGGCTTCGTCAACCCGGAGATCCTGTCCTGGCACAAGTCCGGCGCCGTGATGATGATGGTCATCCTAGGCGGCATGGGTACGCTCTACGGCCCGGTGCTCGGCGCCTTCGCCTTCGTGCTGCTGCAGGAAGCCTTCTCCAACCAGGCCTGGTTCGGTCCCTGGGCCAAGCACTGGCAGCTGGCCATGGGCATCTTCGTCATCCTGGTGGCGATGTACCTGCCGCAGGGTCTGGCCGGCCTGATGCAGCGCTTCGGGCGCAAGCCGGAAGCCGAAGCCGTGGAAGCGGCCGAGGACGCGCCGGAGAACAAGCCGTGAGCGGCCCGATCCTGCGCACCACCGAACTGACCAAGCGCTTCGGCGGCCTCACCGCCGTCGACAAGGTGTCGCTGGAACTGCATGTCGGCGAAGTGCATGCCGTCATCGGGCCCAACGGCGCCGGCAAATCGACCCTGACCAACCTGCTCTCCGGCGACCTGCCGCCGACCTCCGGCAGCGTGCAGTTCGAGGGCCGCGACATCGCCGGGCTGAAGTCCGACACCATTTCCCGCCTCGGCGTCGGCCGCAGCTACCAGAAGACCAACATCTTCCTGCCCTTCACGGTGTTTGAAAATTGTCGTTTGGCCGCGCAGTCGCGCACGCCGCGCGCCTGGCGCGTCTGGCAGGGCACCGGCGCCTTCGGCGACATCAACCGCCTGGCCGAGGAGGCCATGGAGGCGGCCGGGCTGGCGCACCGGCGCGACCGCGTCGCCGCCACGCTCTCGCACGGCGAGCAGCGCCAGCTGGAGATCGCCATGTGCCTGGCGACGCGGCCGCGCCTGCTCCTGCTCGACGAGCCGCTCGCCGGCATGGGCCCGCACGAATCCCACCGCATGGTCGAACTGATCAAGAAACTGAGCGAAGGCCACGCCATTATGCTCATCGAGCACGACATGGATGCCGTCTTCGCCGTGGCGCACAAGCTGACCGTGATGGTCAACGGCGAAGTGATCGAATCCGGCGTGCCCGAGGCCGTGCGCAACAGCCCGGCCGTGCAGCTCGCCTACCTCGGCGGGGAGGACAACCTCCATGGCTGAACTGCTCCTCGAAGCCCACGGCCTGCACAGCTTCTACGGCGTCAGCCACATCCTGCACGGCGTCGACTTCACGGTCGCGCGCGGCGAATGCATCGGCCTGATGGGCCGCAACGGCATGGGCAAGACCACGCTGATCAAGTCGATGCTCGGCCTGGTGCGGCCGAAGCAGGGCGCCGTCCGCGTGCGCGGCAAGGAGATGACCCACGCCGCGCCGCACGCCATCGCCCGCGCCGGCATCGCCTACGTGCCGGAAGGGCGCGGCATCTTCCCCAACCTCACGGTACGCGAGAACCTCGTCATGGCGGCGCGCCCCGGCGTCGACGGCCGCAAGGAATGGGACTTCGACCGCGTCATGGCGACCTTCCCGCGGCTGGGCGAGCGCATCAACAACGGCGGCGCCCAGCTTTCCGGCGGCGAGCAGCAGATGCTCACCATCGGCCGCGCCCTGATGACCAACCCCGACCTGCTCATCCTCGACGAAGCGACCGAGGGCCTCGCCCCGCTCATCGCGAAGGAGATCTGGAACATCATCCGCACCATCCGCGCCTCCGGCATCGCCACGGTGATCGTCGACAAGAACTACGGTGCCGTGATGGCGCTCGCCGACCGCAGCGTGGTGATCGTCAAGGGCCGCGTCGTCTTCGCCGGCACCTCGAACGAGCTGTCCGACAACGAAGAACTGATGCACCGCTTCCTCGGCGTTTGAACGATGCAGGAAGGCTTCGTCTCGGCCGCCGGCCACAAGCTCGAATACCGCCTCATCCCCGCCCACCAGGTCAACCGTCCGACCCTGGTCTTCCTGCACGAGGGCCTCGGCTCGCTGGCGATGTGGCGCGACTTCCCGGCGAAAGTGGCCGCCGCCACCGGCTGCCGCACGCTGGTGTACTCGCGCTACGGCTACGGCCAGTCCGATCTGCTCGCCGAATCCTTCGGCGTGCGCTACATGCACGACGAGGCGCTCATTGCGCTGCCCGAGTTGCTCGACAAGCTCGGCATCGACAAGCCGGTGCTGGTCGGCCATTCCGACGGCGGCTCCATCGCGCTGATCCACGCCGGCGGGGCGGGCCGCGCAGTCGCCGGCCTCATCCTCATGGCGCCGCACGTCTTCGTCGAGGACATTTCCATCGCCAGCATCGCCCAGGCCAAGGTCGCCTTCGAGACCACCGACCTCGCGCAGAAGCTCGGCAAGTACCACCGCGATCCGGTGAAAACCTTCTGGGGCTGGAACGACATCTGGCTGCATCCCGATTTCCGCGCTTGGAACATCGAGGAGGTCCTGCCGAAGGTAACCTGCCCGGTGCTCGCACTTCAGGGCGAGGACGACGAGTACGGCACCCCGGCGCAGGTCGAAGCCATCCGCAGGCAGGCGGCAGGCGAGGTCGAAGTCCTCATGCTCGCCGACTGCCGCCACTCCCCGCACAAGGACCAGCCCCAGGCCACGCTCGACGCGATGGCGGGGTTCATCGAGCGGATCAGTTAGAAGTCAGTCGCTGCGGGACGGCTACAGGTCTTCCGGGGTAATGCCGGTGTGCTTGGCGATGCGGGCGAGCATTCTCGGCCCGATTTCTTCGCTGTCATGAAAGGCGAAGACGAAGTCCGTCCAGCCGTCGCGGCTAAGGGTGCGGTGCGAACCGGACTGGCGCTTGAGTTTCCACCCGATGCCAAACAAGGCGGCAAGCAGACGCTTGGCCTTGACGGCGGGCCATTGACTCATGCGGCAAGGGGAATGGAAATGCTGATTTCAACAGGGCGCGACTCGCCATGCTCAAGGCGCTCGGCCATGGCGCGAAGGGCAAGCACTTCCGCCTTCGCCATGGCTTCCTCCGCCGTGCTGCCGTAGCTCAATACGCCGGGCAGCTGCGGAACCTCGGCGATCCAGCGGCCATCGGTTTCCTCTTCGCACTCGATGGTGAAATTCATGATCGATCTCCGGTAGAGGGTTGTGAGGATTGTAACCCGTTCCGCGTCCGGAACATCGGGGAATACCTGGCGATGATTACCTGCCCTGTGTTAGCCGCCACTCCCCACACAAGGACCCGTCCCAGGCCACGCTCGACGCGATGGCGGGGTTCATAGAGCGGATCAGCTAGAAAAGTCAGCCGCCGCAAGGCGGCGCGTTCCTCACTTGAGGATGGGACGGAGGTCTTCCAGCTTGTCGAAGAGGTGCCAGACGTACTGGTCCGTGCCTTTTTCCCGGTGCGGATGCAGGTCGGCGAGTTTCGGGTCGTTGCAGTAGTTGTCGAACGCCTCCTTCGACGCCCACTCGACGAGGATGAGCACCTGACGCGGCGCGACGTCGCCCACGGCGGCCTCGCGGAACTTGCCGAGGGCGACCACGCGCCCGCCATGCGCGGCCACTTCCCGGGCCGAGCGCTTCGAGTAGGCCAGGTACTCCTCCTTGTCGGAGACGTTGAAGAGATTGAGGGCGTAGACGGGGCTGGTCATCGGCATTGCTCCAATCAGGCAAGTCAGCGACTTGGGTTCTGGGAATCAACTTTCGGGTCAGGTCTCATTCGGGTCAGGCCGTACTAAATGGGTCAGCTTCGTTTTTCTTGGAGGGATGCGAAGCTGACCCTCTTGCCTCTCGAATGCCGCGTGGAAAACGACGGCGCCCTGCGGCATGGGGCCATCGAAGGGCAGGGCGAAGAAGAATTCCGGCGGCACGCCTTCGAGCGCCAGGCCCGGCGCATTCCTGAAGCCGAATTGGCGGTAATAGTCCGGATGCCCGACCAGGCAGCATCCCCGGGCATGCATGTCCTTCAGCCGCGACAGGCCTTCCTTCACCAGGGCCCGGCCGATGCCCTGCCGCTGAAGCTCCGGCAGCACCGACACCGGCCCCAGGCCGTACCAGTCCCGGGCGCCGTCCGAGAATGTCACGGGAGAGAAGGCAATGTGGCCCACCACGCGGCCGTCCAGTTCGGCGACGAGCGACACCGCAAGCGCGCCGGCGGCGCGCAGCGCCGCGACGATGAACTGCTCGGTGTGATGGCTGATCTCCAGGGTTTTGAAAGCGACGACCGTTACTTCCGAGATGGCGCTCTCGTCGGCGCTGGATTCGTTCCTGATGAGGATCTTCGGGTTCATGGGTGCTGCAAAAAAGAAATCGACACCAGTACCTTTAGGTTCTTATACCGCCGCGAGCAGCGATGACAACAGGAGAGTTCGCCGCAGCAGCACAGGTGGATGCGATTGGTGCCGTCCACAGTGGAGGTCAGGAGCGCTGCGCGGCTTTATCGCGCAGCGTCCCTCTCGGCCGGCGGGTTAGAGCGCACTGCTTGCAGGTGGTGACCAACCATCGAAGAACCATTCTGATTCCTTGCGGCAGCGAAGCCACTACGTGGAAAGAATGAGGGAATGGTAATTGGGATCATCGTTGCCAAGGCTGTGTGGGTTCGAGTGATTTTCGATACAAATTATCTTCCTCGACGGCAGCTTTAGCTCTGGCACGAGCAAGTGGTATGAGACCAAGCATGGCGATTAGAGGAAAGATGACTACCCATGAGTACGAGGACTCCACAGACGATAGGAGAATTACAGACAAGGCTCCGCAAGTCGCGATGAGCAGTATCATCGAGAAGTGGATTCTGAGTGACTTCTTCATGGGGCGTTTATCCGGCGGAGTATTCGCGCACTAACAGTAAGTGATCGGATCCTGCGGTCCAAACATTCTTTATCGATCCGGACACCATAATGCCACCGTAATCAATTGACGGGCAATGGGTTTCGTTTCGGTCCGTCCGCATAGCAACGCCGATATTCGGGGGCGCGGCTGAAGCTGCCGCCGCCGGGAAGCGCAAGACAAAAGTCAGTCCCCACGATACGGCGCATATTCGCGTCTGCGCCATAATGCACGCTGGCAAGGAGGCGATATGACCGACTTCAAGAATCGACGCGTGCTGATCACCGGCGCCGCCAGCGGCATCGGGCATCTGCTGGCGTTGCGCATCGCGGCGAAGGGCGGGCGGCTGATCCTTTGGGATGTGGATGAGGCGCACCTGGCCGGCGTCGCGGCGGAGATCGCCGCCGCCGGCGGGCAGGCGTCGGCGTATGCCTGCAACCTCGCCGATCGGGCGTCCATCGAGACCGCTGCCGCGCGCACGCTCGCGGACCACGGCACGGTCGACGTGCTCATCAACAACGCCGGCATCGTCGACGGCAAGCGCCTGCTGGAGGCGACCGACGCCGAGATCGAGCGCACCTTCGCGGTGAACACCCTGGCGCCGTTCCGCACGGTGCGCGCCTTCCTGCCCGGCATGCTGGCGCAGGGGGCGGGGCACATCGTCACCATCGCCTCGGCCGCGGGCATCGCCGCCGTGCCGCGCCTGGCCGACTACTCGGCGAGCAAGGCCGCCGCCATCGCCTTCGACGAATCGCTGCGGCTGGAATTCGCGCACGACGGCGTGCCGGTGAAGACGACCGTGGTCTGCCCCTTCTACGTCGCCACCGGCATGTTCGAGGGCGTGCGCACGCGCTTTCCGCTGCTGCTGCCGATCCTGCGGCCGGAGGCAGTCGCCGACCGCATCGTGCGCGCCATCGAGCGCAACGAGGCGCGGCTGATCCTGCCCTGGTTCGTGCGCAACGTCTTCCCGCTGCGCCTGCTGCCGGTGGCGTGGTTCGACGCGCTGATGAGCTTCTTCGGCGTGACGAAGAGCATGGACGAGTTCACGGGCAGGAAGCACTAAAACCACAACAAGGAGAGACCATGACAACCGCCGCCAACATCGCCGTCGCGCTGGTCGCGCTGCTGCACCTGTATTTCCTCGTGCTGGAGATGTTCTACTGGGACAAGCCGCTCGGCCGGCGCGCCTTCGGCCTGACGCCGGAGTTCGCCGCGGCCTCGAAGAACCTCGCCGCGAACCAGGGCCTGTACAACGGCTTTCTCGCCGCCGGCCTGGTGTGGGGGCTGTGGCTGGGCGCGGCCGGCACGCCGATCAAGGTGTTCTTCCTCGGCTGCGTGATCGTCGCCGGCGTCTTCGGCGCGCTCACCGCCAGCCGCAAGATCCTCTGGGTGCAGGCGCTGCCCGGCGCCATCGCGCTTGGCCTGGTGCTGGCCTCGTGAGCAACGCCCCGCAGGTCCGCCGCACCGACAAGCTGATGTCCGAGGCGGGCGTCGCCGAACTGCTGGCCGGCGGCTATTGCGGCAGGCTGGCGACGGTGGGCGCGGACGGCTGGCCCTATGCCTGCCCGCTGCTCTACGTCTGGCTGGACGGAGAAATCTGGGTGCACAACGCCCGCGCGCAGGGCCACCTGCGCAGCAACATCGACCACGCGGCGAAGGTCTGCTTCGAGATCGACGAGGCGGGCGAGGTGTTCCCCTACGGCCGCTTCGACTGCGACACCTCCATTGCCTACCGCAGCGTGGTGGCTTTCGGCCGCATCCGCATCGTCGACGACCCGGCGCGCAAGGCGGCGTTCTTCGACGCGCTGATGGCGAAGTACTTCCCGCCGGCGTCGGGGCGGCCGAAGGGCTTCTATCCCCGCCTCGGCGACACGACGGTGTACGCCATCGCCGTCGAGCGCATGACCGGCAAGGAGACCGCGCTGCCGGCGCCGGACAAGCGCTGGCCGGCAGCGGACTTCACGCGCTCGCCGGACGTGAAAGGGTAAAAGTCAGTCGCTGCGGGGCGGCGGCACCAGCTGGTGGAACAGGCTCGACTCGCGCTTGTAGAAGCCCTCGGTGTGGAAGGTCTCTTCCAGCTTGTAGAACTCGTAGTCGAGGTGGTGGCAGAGCTCGTGCAGAAGCGTGCGCAGGAAGCTCCTGAAGGCGACCACGCGCCGGTTCTTCGCCGTGCGCATCCACAGCTTGACGATCGCCGTCTGGCCTTCGTCCTCCGGCAAGTAGAGGCCGTGCAGTTCGCCCCAGTCGCTGCTCGGCCGCACCGCCAGCACAGCCACGCGCAGCGGCGGCGCTCCCAGCTGACTGACTATTCCCGAAGCGAGGGCGGCGCAGAGGCGCTCGGCTTCGGCGCGCTTTCCCGCCTGCAGGGCGGCGGCCAGCGGTGCCACCAATGTGCGCAGCACGGCCGGGTTGGGCAATTCGATTCTCTCGATGGCGTCGCTTTTGTCGTAGATGCGGCGGCGCGCGGCGGAGAGGCGGGTGTAGTAGGCGAAGGGCATGGCGTCATTATGAAATGGTGTCGACACTGAAGCCATGCGCATCTATAATTGCATCATTTGATGCGTTATTTGAAGGAGACAATGATGCGAACCACGGTTACGCTCGATGACACACTCCTGTCGCAGGCGCAAAGCCTTAGCGGCCTTAAAGACCGCGGTCTTCTCCTGAGAGAGGCCCTGCGTGCCCTGATCGAACGGGAGAGTGCCCGCCGGCTTGTCCGGCTGGGCGGCGCCGAACCGCAGATCAAGGCCGTTCCCCGCCGACGCGGTGCGGCCTGAGTGATTCTGGTCGATACCTCGGTCTGGGTCGATCATCTGCGCTCGGGCGATGCGCGTCTTGCCGGATTGCTCGAACGGGATGCCGTCGCGAGCCACGAACTCGTCATTGGTGAAATTGCCTGCGGCAATCTCAAGAAGCGCAAGGAGGTGCTCGGGGCGCTCTCCTTGCTGCCGCGATGCGAGACGGCATCGCAGGACGAAGTTCTGTTTTTCATTGAGCGGCACAAGTTGATGGGCCGTGGCATCGGCTACATCGATGCCTGTCTGCTGGCGTCGGCCACGCTATCCAGTGCGCGTTTATGGACTCGAGACAAGCGCCTGGCCGATATCGCGGAAAACTTGGGTTGTGGATACGCTGAGTAGCCCTCGGTCAGAAAATCCCCAGCGCCACGCCGCTCGCCATCGCCTCGCCGAGTTCCTCGCAGGCGGCGAGGTCGGCGGCGGTGACTTCATGCCGCGCGATGAGCGGCTCGGCGACGCGCTTCCAGCCGTAGCCGGTGGCGATGCGGTCGATCTGCGTCACCGCGCCGGTGCCGTCGTTGCCGGCGCTGACGAAGAGTGCGTAGGGCAGGCCGACGGTCTTGCCCTCGGCCGGGTAGTAGGTGCGGTCGAAGAAGTCCTTCACCATGCCGGCCATGGTGCCGAAGTTCTCCGGCGTGCCGACGATCAGGCCCTGGCAGCCGAGCAGGTCCTCCAGCGTCGTCTCGCCGGCACGCTTCATCACGGTTTCGGTTTCCGTCGCGCGCAATGCGCCGCGCAGCACCGCTTCGGCCATGGCGCCGGTGTGGCCGCCTTGCGTGTGGTAGACGATCAACAGGCGCTTCATCGCAGCGGGTCCTGCCGGTAGAACTGCTTCAGCTGCTCGTACACCGCCGGGTATTCGTGGTGCAGCAGGTCCGGCGCCTCGAAGAAGACCTCGCTCGTCACGGCGAAGAACTCGGCGGGATGCTCGGCGGCGTAGGGATCGATGAAGGTGTCTTCGCCGTCGTCGACGCGTTCGCAGAAATCCGCGTAGGCCGGCTCGAAGGCATCGATCCAGTCCTGGCGGCGCATGCCCTCGTGCAGGGGCGGCAGGCCGTCGGGCGGGCCGTTGAGCATGTCGAGCTTGTGGGCGAATTCGTGGATGACGACGTTCATGCCGTCGGCCAGCTGCGGGTCGTCGAACCAGGACAGCAGCACCGGGCCGCCTTCCCAGGCCTCGCCCGCCACCTCGTCGTCGAACTCGTGCACCACGCCGTCTTCCGACATCTGCTTGCGCGGAATGACGAAGTCGCCGGGGTAGACGATGACGCCGACCCAGCCCTTATAGGAATCGAGGCCGAGCTTGAGCACCGGCAGGCAGGCCTGCAGCGCAATCGAGAGCTGGATGTCCGGCGTCAGCACCAGCCCCTGCGCGCCGTGCCATTCCTTCTGCGCGATGAATTCCAGCGCCATTTCGCGCAGGCGCGCCCGCTCGTCGGCGGCGAGGTGGCCGAGGAAGGGCAGGCCGGCCTCGACGCGCGACCACTGCGCCGCGTCGACTTCGGGGAGGGGCGGCTCGGCCTGGCCGAGCAGCTTTTTCAGGGTGTCGAGCATGATTGCAGGATAGTCCGCATCAGGTCCGCACCCGCGTGGTGAGGAAGATGCCCGCCAGGATCAGCGCGATGCCGGCGAGGTGGTAGAGCGCCGGCTGCTCGCCGAGGAACAGCATCGACAGCAGCGTGCCGAAGGCCGGCATCAGGTGCATGAACTGGCCGGCGCGGTTGCCGCCGACCTCGGCCACGGCGCGGTTCCAGAAGATGAAGCCGAGCGCCGCCGGGAAGATGCCGGCGTAGGCGATGGCGGCGAAGGCCGGCACGCCCGGCACGATGAGCCTGCCCGAAGCCATTTCCCACAGATAGAAGGGCGCCAGCCCGGCGAGTCCCCACAGCGTGACGGCGGCGAGGAATGAGAGGGCGTGCAGCCCGGGCGGCCGGCGCGCCAGCAGCACGGTGTACAGCGCCCAGAACAGCATCGCCGCCAGCACCCAGAGGTCGCCCGCGTTGGGGCGCAGTTCCAGCAGCCGCGCCAGTTCGCCGTGGGCGAGGATGGCCAGCACGCCCGAGAAGGACACCATCACCCCCAGCCATTCCAGCGGGCGCAGGCGCTTGCCGAACAGCGCCCAGCTGAGGCCGATGATCATGATCGGCGTGGCCGAGGCGAGCAGCACGCCGTTGGTGGCGGTGGTGTGGGCGAGGCCGGTGTAGGTCAGGGCGTTGTGGCAGGCGCCGCCGAAGAGGCCCAGCATGGCCAGCACCCTCCAGTGCGCGACGACCTCCCGCCACTGCGCGCGCAGGTGCGGCCAGGCCCAGGGCAGCAGGCAGGCGAAGGCGATCACCCAGCGCCAGAAGGAGAGGGCGATCGGCGGCACGTCGCCGCGGATCCACCGACCGACTACCCAGTTGCCCGACCAGAACAGCACGGTCAGGGTCAGCAGCAGGTAGGCGAAGGCGCGCGAAGGGGCTGGGGTGGCGGTCACGGGCGATAGTTTAAGTCTTAAGCTGTTGATCGGTATCAAAACCTTGCCTGTTTTATGGCAGCATTATGCCTTTCGATGGCCGGGTACCCGACCCGGTCCGGGATGGAGGCAGGCATGGGCGACATCAAACCGCCGTCGAACGCACCGGGGACACCGGCGGCCGAGCAGCGCGAATACCTCTCCGACGACCCGCGCGACATCGGCTGGGTCAAGCAGAACGTCCCCTGCCAGACGGCCTGTCCGGCGGGCACCAATGTCCCGGTCTACATCCGGGAAATCATTGAGCGCCAGTTCGGCCGCTCCTACGAAACCAACCGCGAAGCCAACGTCCTGCCCGGCATCCTCGGCCGCATCTGCTCGCGGCCCTGCGAGTCGCAGTGCCGCCACGGCTGGCCCGGCAACGGCGAGCCGGTGGCGATCTGCCACCTGAAGCGCGTCGCCGCCGACCTCAAGGACGCCGGCCACCGCATCACCGAGCGCCTGTATTCGCCCACCGGCAAGCGCGTCGCCATCGTCGGCGCCGGGCCGGCCGGCGTGGCGGCGGCGCACGACCTCTCGCTGCTCGGCCACGACGTGGTGATCTTCGAGCGCGAGGAGCGCGCGGGCGGCATGCTGCGCTACGGCATCCCCGAATTCCGCCTGCCGCGCGACACCCTCGACATCGAGTTGCACAACGCCCTGCGCCTCGGCGTGCAGATGCGCACCGGCGCCGAGATCGGCAACGGCGAGGGGCAGATCCCCATGGCGAAGCTGGAGCAGGACTTCGACGCCGTGCTGCTCGCCACCGGCTGCATGGCGGCTTCGCCGCTGCCGCTGCAGGGCGACTGGGAGAAGCGCGAGCTGCGCGGCCTGGAGGGCGTCGAGTACGGCCTCGACTTCCTCGTGCAGATGCACCGCGGCGTGAAGAAGGTCGTCGGCAAGCGCGTCGCGGTGGTGGGCGCCGGTTTCACCGCGCTCGACTGCGCGCGCGTGGCGGCGCGCCTCGGGGCGCAGGAGGTGACCATCCACATCCGCACCGCCGAGGAATACATCCCGGTGACGCAGGAGGAGATATTCGAGGCCAAGCGCGAGGGCGTGCGCATCAAGGGCCTGCGCACCCCGGTCGGCCTCACCGCCGAGGGCAACCGCCTGACCGGCATCGAGTTCGTGCAGAACCGCCTCGGCGGCTGGCGCGCCGGCGGGCGCCGCCAGGCCATCCCCATCGAGGGCTCGGAGTTCATCGAACCCTGCGACACCATCATCATCGCCATCGGCCAGCAGACGGTGAACGACTTCCTCGGCACCAGGCTGGAGCTCGACCGCTGGGGCAACGTCCGCGTCGGCGAGGACGGCATGACCTCGCACAAGGGCATCTTCGCCGCCGGCGACTACGTGAACGGCGCATCCACCGTGATCCAGGCCGTCGGCCACGGCCGCCAGGTGGCGAAGCGCATCGACGCCTGGCTGATGGGCCGCGAGCGGCGCAAGCAGGTGGTGCGCATCGTGCCGGTCGAGCAGCCGCTGCGCGAGCGCGCCTTCGACTTCATCCCGCGCCAGCACATGCCGACGGCGCCGCTCGACGAGCGCATGAAGGACGGCGCCCACGAAGTCGAGCTCGGCCTCGACGACAAGCTGGCCTTCGAGGAGGCCAAGCGCTGCTACCTGTGCAACCTGCGCTACCAGATCGACGTCGACCGCTGCATCTTCTGCCGCGCCTGCATCGAGGTGGCGCCGAGGAACTGCATCAAGCTGGTGCGCGGCGTCGAGGTGAACGACGACGGCGCCTACGGCAAGCTGCTCGAGACCAAGGAGTGGAACCAGGTCGGCGCCATCTGGATCGACAACAACGAGTGCATCCGCTGCGGCCAGTGCTTCAAGGCCTGCCCGGTGCAGTGCATCTCGATCTCGCGCTGCGAACTCACGGAAGTCGAGGTCTGAGATGACAAAAGCCAAGAATGTCCGGCACCATGTGGTCATCGGCAGCGGCGTCGCCGGCAGCCAGGCCGCGGAGACCCTGCGCGATCGCGAGCCCGATGCCCGCGTCACTATCCTGACGCTGTCCAGCCTGCTCTTCTACAACCGCTACGACCTGCCCAAGGTCTTCCGCGGCCATCGCGACTGGCGCGAATTCCTCGCCTATCCGGCCGACTACTACCGCGACCGCCGCATTGACGTGCGCCGCTGCAGCCGCGTCGCCGGCGTGGACGGCAGCCGGCGCACCATCACGCTGGAGCACAAGGAGGAAATCCGCTTCGACACCCTCCTGGTGGCCTCCGGCGGGCGCGGCTACATCCCCGAGGAACTGGCCGAGTTCCGCCCGCTCATGCATCCCTTCGCCAGCTACACCGAGGCGGTCACCGCCGCGAACGTCGTGCCCGACAGGGGCCACGTCATCATGCTCGGCGGCGACATGATCGGCCTCGACCTCGCCCGCACCCTGGTCGACACCCGCCACCGCGTCACCCTGGTGGCCGGCCCGCAGACCTTCTGGCCGCACGAGGTGGCCGAGGACGAGCGTCCCGGCCTCATCGCCGCGCTGGAGAACATGGGCGTCGAGGTGGTCGAGGCGGCGGACGCCGGCGGCATCGCCTCGATCGAGCAGGGCGCCAAGGGACTCTCGGCGCGTCGCGTGCTCTTCAAGGACGGCACCGAACTGTACGGCGACGCGGTGATGCCCTTCTTCGGTCTGTCGCCCTCTGTCGAGTTCATGCTCGGCTCCGGCACCGACATCGAGCGCGGCCTGCTGGTGAATCCGGCCCTGCGCACCACCGGCGAGGGCATCTATGCCGCCGGCGACGTCTGCCAGATCTGGTCGGACGCCGACAAGCGCTACCGCTTCTTCTACGGCTGGAAGAACGTGCGGGCGATGGGCGACCTCGCCGCGCGCAACATCACCGGCGGCGACGATCCCTGGGTGCCGGTGCAGGACGAGAAGCTGCACATCGACGACCAGGGCAAACTGCAATCCCCTTTCTGGGAATACGAGTAATGGCTACCGACATCCAGATATCCATCGTCGGCTCGGCCGGCGACGGCACCATCGCCGCCGGCGAGATCCTCCGCAACGCGCTGGCCGGCATGGGCTACAAGGTCATCAGCTTCGACGTCTATCCGCCCGAGATCCGCGGCTTCGGCAAGTGCATCGCACGCATGCGCATCACCACCGAGCAGGCCTACTCGCTCAAGCACAAGTCCGACGTGCTGGTGTCGCTCGACGACAGCCACGCCATCCCGCACGCCAATGAAGTGCGCGACTGCGGCGCCGTCATCTACGAGCAGGGCTCCATCGTCAGGTTGCCGGAAGGCGGCCACATGAGCGCCCACGTCGGGCCGGGCCAGCTGCCCTATCCGGTGCCGATCCGCGAACTGTCCGAGAAGAGCACCGGCGCCAACCGCTCGCGCAACATCGTCGTGCTCGGCTTCATCGCCGGCCTCTTCAACCTGCCGGTCGAGGGCTTCCGCAAGGCCATCGGCAAGAAGTTCAGGAGCAAGGCCGCGGCGGCGGAGGCGAGCGAGGCCGCCTTCAAGGCCGGCCTCGACTACGCCGCCAAGACCTTCAAGCTCGACGACGTGGTGTTCGGCCCGCCGGTGTCGTCGGTGGTGGCCGGCGCGACGGTGGAAATGATCAACGGCAACGCCGCCATCGTGCGCGGTGCGCTCGACGCCGGCATCGACACCTTCTTCGGCTACCCGATCACGCCGGCGACCTCGATCATGGAGCGGCTGGCCGCCGAGATGCCCAGGCGCGGCGGCCGCCTGCTGCAGACCGAGGACGAGATATCGGCGATCTCCGCCGTGATCGGCGCCGGCTTCGCCGGCGCGCGCGCGGCGACGTCGACCTCCGGCCCCGGCCTGTCGCTGATGGCCGAGATGCTCGGCATGGGCGTCATCGGCGAGGTGCCGGCGGTGCTCTTCGTCTCGCAGCGCGGCGGGCCGTCCACCGGCATGCCGACCAAGACCGAGCAGTCCGACCTGCACATGGCGGTGTACGGCGGCCACGGCGACGCGCCGCGCATCGTCATCGCGCCGACCAACGTCGACGGCTGCTACCGCTGCGCCGGCAAGGCCTTCGAGATGGCCGAGGCCTACCAGACGCCGGTGATCGTGCTGATCGACCTCTACCTCTCCAACCGCTACGAGACGGTGGTGTTCCCGGCGCGGCCGCCCTTCGAGGCGGACATGAACCGCAAGCCCGGCAAGCAGGCCGCCGGCACGCAGTACAAGCGCTACGCCCTCACGGCGGACCACGTCAGCCCGCGCACCATCCCCGGCGATAAGGGCGGCATGCACGTCGTCACCGGCCTCGAGCACAACGAGCTGGGCCGGCCCAACGACTCGGCCGAACTGCACACGGCGATGAGCCGCAAGCGCCACGAAAAGCTCAAGGCGGCGCTGCGCCATCCCGACTTCACCCATTACAAGCGCTTCGGCGACGAGGGGGCGGTGGACGTCGGCCTGATCTCCTGGGGCTCGAACTTCGGCGAGTGCCTGGAGGCGATGCTCAAGGCGCGCGCCGAGGGCATCCGCTGCGCGGCGATGAAGGTGGTGATGATTTCGCCCTTTCCGACGCACGGCGTCTCCGCCTTCCTTGCCGACTGCAAGGAAGTGCTGGTGCCGGAACTCAACTACGAGGGCCAGTTCGCCAACATATTGCAGGCGCACGTGGCGCGGCCGGTCACCCGGCTTAGTCGCGTGCCGGGCGAGCCGATGAAGGTCGAGGAGATCCTCGAGGAAATCCGCCGGCTGGCCGGCATCAAGGCGGCGCAGAAAGCGGCGTAAGGAGAAGAACATGGGCGACATCAAACCGGTCTATCTGGAAGAGAAACTCAAGGAAGTCGAGGAGAGCGGGCGGCTCGACTACCGCTCGAAGACCCTGCCGACCTGGTGCCCGGGCTGCGGCTACTTCTCCATCGTCGAGGCGGTGGCCGCCTCGCTGTGCGAACTGGGCATCCCCAACGAGAACGCCGTGGTGGTCTCCGGCATCGGCTGCTCCTCGCGCTTCCCCTTCTTCGTGAACACCTACGGCATGCACACCCTGCACGGCCGCGCGCTGCCGGTGGCCACCGGCGTCAAGACGGCCAACGACGCGCTGACGGTGGTGGCGGTGGGCGGCGACGGCGACGGCTTCGCCATCGGCGGCGGCCATGTCCCGCATGCGGCGCGGCGCAACGTCGACATCACCTACCTGCTGTTCGACAACGGCATCTACGGCCTCACCAAGGGGCAGACCTCGCCGACCTCGGCGATCGGCTTCCGCACGCCGACCAGCCCCTACGAGAACCCCGACCGGCCGCTGAATCCGCTGCTGATGCTGCTCTCCTACGGCGCCAGCTGGGTGGGGCAGGCCTACGCCGGCCGGCCCGATCACCTGCACAAGATGATCACCCAGGCGATGGCGCACCGCGGCTTCTCCTACCTGCACATCCTCTCGCCCTGCGTCACCTTCGACAAGACGCACCGCACCTACCAGAACCTCGGCATGCAGGTGCGCGACCTGCCGGCCGACCACGACCCCTCCGACCGGCTGGCGGCGATGCGCGAAGCCATGGACGACGCGCTGCCGGCCCTCGGGCTGTACTTCCGCGAGGAGCGCCCGACCCTGGGCGACGCCCTCGACAGCCTGGTGGAGAAGGCCGGCGGCGAGCTGCCCGGCAAGCCGGCCGCGAAGCCGGCGCGCAAGGCCGCGCGGCGCTAGCAAAAGTCAGTCCCCACGACACGGCGAAAAAGAGCGTTCCCTCGCCCCGCTTGCGGGGGCGAAGGCGGGGTTTCGCGAAGCATGCTTCGCGCCGACTGAGCCGGCCGGCTGTGTAAAGCCGGCCGTGGGCGCGGAGCGGGGCCGGGGAGAGGGGCGCTTTTTCGGCGATAATCCGCCCATCGGCCTTATCCCTTTTCCAACGTGGTCTCCGTCACCCATTCCATCGCCCAGGCCGGCGCCGAGGACGCGCAGTTCGACCTCCTCGCCGAGGGCCTGCCGCCCGAGGCGCGCGCGCAGCTCGTGCAGGCGGCCGATTTCGCCCGCGGGCTGTATGGCGAGCAGTGTCTCGGCACCGGCGAGCCGGCCTGGCAGCACGCCCTCGGCATGGCGCTGGTGGCGGCCTCGCTGCGGCTCGACCTCGACACGCGCCTGGCGGCGCTGCTCTTCGCCAGTTCCGATTTCCTCGAGGACGCCGCCGAGAAGCTGACGACGCAATTCGGCGCGCCGGTGGCGGAACTGGTCGGCGGCCTCAGCCGGCTGAAGGGCCTGCAGCTGGTGACCGGCAGGAACGAGCGCGCGCAGAGCGTCAAGGCGCAGGCCGAGGTGCTGCGCAAGATGCTGCTGGCGATGTCGGAGGACATCCGCGTCGTGCTGCTGCGCCTGGCCAGCCGCACGCAGACCCTGCGCCACCTCGCCGAGCACCCCGATGCCGAACGCGCCGACGTGGCGCGCGAGAGCCTCGACATCTACGCGCCGCTCGCCAACCGCATCGGCGTCTGGCATTTGAAGTGGGAGCTGGAGGACCTCGCCTTCCGCTTCCTCGAGCCGGACACCTACAAGCGCATCGCGAAGATGCTCGACGAGCGCCGCGTCGAGCGCGAGCAGTTCATCGAGGAGGCCATCGCCCGCCTGCAGTCCGAGCTGGCCGCGGCCGGCATTCGGGCCGAGGTGGTCGGCCGGCCCAAGCACATCTACAGCATCTACAGCAAGATGAAGTCGAAGAACATCGACTTCGCCGAGGTCTACGACGTGCGCGCGCTGCGCGTGCTGGTCGACGAGGTGCGCGACTGCTACACGGTGCTCGGCATCGTGCACCACATCTGGCAGCCGATCCCCAAGGAGTTCGACGACTACATCGCGCACCCGAAGGGCAACGACTACCGCTCGCTGCACACCGCGGTGATCGGCCCCGGCGGGCGTGCGCTGGAGGTGCAGATCCGCACCCACGAGATGCACCAGCACGCCGAGCTGGGCGTCGCCGCGCACTGGCGCTACAAGGAGAAGACCGGCTCCGACGCGCGCTACGACGACAAGATCGCCTGGCTGCGCCAGCTGCTGTCGTGGCGCGACGAGATCAGCGACTCCTCCGAGTGGGTGCGCCAGTTCAAGCGCGCCGCCCTCGACGACACCCTCTACGTGCTGACGCCGCAGGGCCGCGTCATCGACCTGGCGCGCGGCGCGACGCCGGTGGACTTCGCCTACCGCCTGCACACCGACCTCGGCCACCGCTGCCGTGGCGCCAAGGTGAACGGCGCGCTGGTGCCGCTCAACACGCCGCTGGAGAACGGCCAGACCGTCGAGATCGTCACCGTCAAGCAGGGCGGGCCCTCGCGCGACTGGCTGCAGCCGGAGCAGGGCTACCTCGCCACCTCGCGCGCCAAATCCAAGGTGCGGCAGTGGTTCGCCGCGCAGGAAGAGGCCGAGATGCTGGCGCAGGGCCGTCAGATCGTTACGCGCGAGCTGCAGCGGGAAGGACAGACCGGCGCCAAGCTCGACGATCTGGCGCACAAGCTCGGCTTCGCCAACGCCGATGCGCTCTACCTGGCGGCGGCGAGGAACGAGGTCGGCCAGCGCCAGCTGCAGACGGCCCTGCGCGGCGCGCCGGAAGAGGCGCCGGCCGAGCCCGTCATCCAGACCCGGCGCAGCAAGGCGGGGAGTTCAAGCAGCCGCGTGCTGATCGTCGGCGTCGACAAGCTGCTCACCCAGCTCGGCCGCTGCTGCAAGCCGGCGCCGCCCGATGCCATCGCCGGCTTCGTCACGCGCGGCAAGGGCGTCTCCATCCACCGCCTGGAGTGCACCAACTTCCGCAACATCAGCGCGCGCAATCCCGAGCGCGTCATCAGCGCCGAGTGGGGCGGCGGCGCGGATGCGCTCTATCCGACGGACATCGTCGTCGAGGCGCAGGACCGCCAGGGCCTGCTGCGTGACATCTCCGAAGTGCTCTCGCGCGAGAAGATCAACGTCACGGCGGTGAAGACCCAGTCGAAGCAGGGCGCCGCCCGCATGGGCTTCACCATCGAGGTGAGCGGCGTGGCGCAGCTGCAGCGTGCGCTGAAGCTGATCGGCGACATCGGCGGCGTGCAACGCGCCAGCCGGAGTTGACCTTCACCACTCTCCCGTGAGTGGGGCGAAGGCGGGGTTTCGCGAAGCATGCTTCGCGCCGCCTGAGCCGGCCGGCTGTGCAAAGCCGGCCGTGGGGCGCGGAGCGGGGACAGGGGGAGAGGGCAGGCCTGCGGGAAAAGTCAGTCTCGGTGGTACGGCGACTTCTATCCATGCCGCCTTTTCACATGAGACTTTTCAGTCGCTCCTTTACTTCTTCGTCAAGGATGGTGATCTCCGGGCTGGTGATGACGCCAACAGTAAGTGCATCCAGTCCTTCGATCAGCGCACACTTGAATTTTCCATCCGGCTGTTTAAGACACTCCTGCATGCCACGAGATTGGCCGGGGAAGCGTGTTGGGTGTTGGGCAAAGATAAAGTCTTCAGGATTCTTTGTGTAGACCGTTCTCTCCATTAGTTCTTTCGGATACTTTCCGTTGGTCATTGTCTCGATGAAATAAGAGATTTGCGGTCCCAGCTGTGTCATGGCCTCTTTCGTCTTCCGACTATGCGCACCATGCAGACCGACGAAAGTGGTGCGGATTGGTTGGGCGTCGCTATAAGTGCGCTTTACTCCTCCTAAAAAAATCAACCCACACGCGGATTGGCAGAGCCCGGAAATTGTTGTGTCTACGCCGCTCTCCCTGATTCGCTCGCCGATGCGCAGGGCATTCCAGAGATCTCCCCTTTTGTTGTTGTGCAGAACGATCAGTTTGACGCGGGACGGATCGAGGCTGTCCTTAACCCTGGCGAGATCGTTATCGACGACCCCGCCGGATAGGATCAACGTACTGCCGATAAGGGTGAAATCCATCGCAAAGCATGGCAGTGCAACCATGGCGGCGGCGAGCGTCATGAACCGAAAAGCCCGGCGGAACGCATTCTGTACATTCATAGCCGTTTCGCAGCGACTGACTTTTCCATGTTTCTAGTCGCAGCCACTACGCTGCTAGCAGCAGAAACGCCCAATACACCCCGATGCCCATTTGCACCGCGAAGGCGCTGAAGCGGAAGGTGACGGCGGCGGGGGAGAGCGAGGCGAGGTGGATCGTCGATTGCACGATGCGCGCGCCGAGGAGGACGAAGGCGAGCGGGTCGGTCAGCGAAGACTTGTCCGAGACGACGGCGACCAGCATGAGTCCGCCGAAGATGGGCAGGCCTTCGAGGCAGTTGGCATGGGCGCGGGCCAGCCGCTGCATGAAGGGGGAGAGGTTGGCGTTGTCCGGCCGGAAGCCGTTGGCCGGGACTTCCTTCGTGATCACCATCCTGGAGCGGATGGCTTCCATCGCGACGAGGAGGAGCAGGGTCCAGGCGATGAAGCCGGTGAGGGCGGCGAGCGTGGGGGTCATGGGGTCTCCTCTCTTTTCCGGCGCTGGGGCGATTCGTTGTTCATGCGACGCCGCTGACTGCTTATCTCCTATGGAAAAAGTCAGCCCCTGCGATACGGCGGCTCAGGCAGGCGTATGCTTCTTGAGCCACTCGCGCAAGGCGGCGTCGACGCGAGTTTGCCAACCCTCGCCGCTTTCGCGGAAGCGCTCCACGACTTCGCGCGACAGCCGAATGGTGATGCGCTCCTTCGTCGGCGCCTTTTGCGGGCCGCGCACGCCCAGCTTCTTTCTCAGCGAGGCCGGCAGCACTTCGGCGGCCGGCTTGAATTTCGCCATGTCCTTGGCGGTCAGTTCGCGGACCTCGCCGTCCGCCTTAATCAAGGGTTTGCGGTTTGCCATATCGAATTGCCTCTCTTGCATTGGCCTTGCGAAAACTGATGACCCGAATGCCCGTTTCAGTCTCGGTGAAACACAGCACATGCAGCCTGTACTCCAGATAGCACAGCGCGATGTAGCGCGTTTCGCCATAGGCTTTGCGGGTGTCTGGGAACACCAGCGCCGTATTGAAATCGACTTCCGCAACCCGCTCGAACGAAAGCTGCCGCTCCCTGATGTTTTTTTCGTTTTTTATCGGGTCGAAGTCGATTTGCATGGGTTAAATCGTATGCACAAAAAGTGGATGTGTCAAGTTTTTTGTATGTACAGCGCGAAGGCAATTGCCGTGCCGCGGAGACTGACCTTTTCCCGGCGGAAGGGTGGAGCGCGGCCGCTCCGTTCATCGTCGTGTCATCTTGTTTTCCTAAGCTGGGTGTCCGGACATACGGACGAGGTGAATGAGATGACGACGATGCTTGCCGAGCGGCCCGCCAGGGCTGCCCCGAAATCCCTGATACACGACCGGGTGGAGCGGTTCTCCCGGCTGTTCGACGCGCATCCCGATGCGGTGGTGGTGCGCCGAGAGGCGCTGGGCGGCAATGTCCTGTGCGCGCTGGAATTCTGCGAGCGGCGCGGCTATCGCCCGCTTGCCTTCTGGCGCGACGACATGGCCGTGGAGGTGGCGATGACGCCGGCCCAGTACGACGAGTACCTTTCGGCGATGGCCGAGCTGGCTTCGAAGCGGGACGACTGGGGATATCTGCAGACGATCTACTGGAAGGACATGGAGCGGCCCGAGGGCTGGTGCTGGATGCACGTCCCGGCGTATTCCGCCTAGCTTTCGGGCGCGTCAGTCCTTGGCGGGCGCCGCCGGCAGTTCCGCCAGCAGCGACTCCTGCGCCGAGAAGCGCTTCTTGCGCGAGCGCTTGCGGCGGTAGGCGCCGTCCCCGTCCATCTCCCAGGCTTGCGTGTTGTCGGCAAGGCAGGGCATCAGGCCTTCCTTGAGGATGCGGCGCTTGAGCTTCGGTTCCAGCACCGGGAAGCACAGCTCGATGCGGCGGAAGAAGTTGCGTTCCATCCAGTCGGCGCTGGAGAGGTACATCTTCTGCTCGCCGTCGGCATAGAAGTAGAACACCCGCGTGTGTTCGAGGAAGCGGCCGATGACGGAACGCACGCGGATGTTGTCGGAGAGCCCTTCGATGCCCGGCCGCAGGGCGCAGGCGCCGCGGACGATGAGGTCGATGGTGACGCCGGCCTGCGAGGCCTCGTAGAGCGCCTCGATGATCTCCGGTTCGAGCAGCGCGTTCATCTTGGCGATGATGCGCACGCGCTTGCCGGCGCGGGCGTTGGCGGCTTCATTGCGGATGGCGGCGAGCATGGCGTCGTGCAGGGTGAACGGCGCCAGCAGCAGGTGGTGGAGCTTGCTCGCCTTGCCGAGGCCGGTGAGCTGCTTGAAGACCTCGTTCACGTCGGCGCACAGCGCCTCGTTGCAGCTGAGCAGGCCGAAGTCGGTGTACAGCCTGGCGGTGCGCGGGTGGTAGTTGCCGGTGCCGAGGTGCACGTAGCGGCGCAGGGCGCTGCCTTTTTCTCCGTCCTCGCGCCGCACCACCATCAGCATCTTGGCGTGGGTCTTGTAGCCGAACACGCCGTACACGACGTGGGCGCCGACCTCCTCCAGGCGCGAGGCCCAGTTGATGTTGGCCTCCTCGTCGAAGCGCGCCATCAGCTCGACCACCACCGTGACTTCCTTGCCCTGGCGCGCGGCGCGCATCAGCAGCTCCATCAGGATGGAGTCGGTGCCGGTGCGGTACACGGTCATCTTGATGGCCACCACCGAAGGATCGTCCACCGCCTGCTCGAGGAACTCGACCACCGGGCTGAAGGACTGGTAGGGGTGGTGCAGCAGCACGTCCTGCTTGCGGATGCTGGCGAAGACGTCGTAGTTCTTGGCCAGCACCTTGGGCAGGCCGGGCTGGAAGGGCGGGTACTTCAGGTCGGGCCGGTCGACCAGGTCGGGCACCGCCATGAGGCGCACCAGGTTCACGATGCCCGGCACGCGGTAGAGGTCCTCGTAGCCCAGCGCGAACTGCTGCAGCAGGAAGTCGGTCATCACCTCCGAGCAGCTGTCGGCGACCTCCAGGCGCACGGCGTCGCCGAAGTGGCGCTGCGGCAGCTCGCCCTGCAGGGCGAGGCGCAGGTTCTTGATCTCCTCTTCGTCCACCCACAGGTCGCTGTTGCGCGTGACGCGGAACTGGTAGCAGCCGAGCACGTTCATGCCGGAGAACAGCTCGCCGACGTTGGCGTGCAGCACCGAGGAGAGGAAGACGAAGCCATAGGGCGCGCCGGCGACCGCCGCCGGCAGGCGGATCACCCGCGGCAGCACGCGCGGCGCCTGCACGATGGCGGCGCCGGAGCTGCGGCCGAAGGCGTCCTTGCCCTCCAGCTCGATGGCGAAGTTGAGGCTCTTGTTGAGCACGCGCGGGAAGGGGTGCGCCGGGTCGAGGCCGATCGGCGTGAGCACCGGCATCACCTCGCGGAAGAAGTAGTCGCGGATCCACGCCGTCTGCGCCTCGTTCCAGGTGCTGCGCTTGAGGAAGCGGATGCCCTGCTTGTCGAGGGCCGGCAGCATGGCGTCGTTGAGCAGGGCGTACTGCTCCTCCACCAGGTTGTGGGCCTGGGCGGCGACGAGGCGGAAGGCCTCGTGCGGGGTGAGGCCGTCGGGGCCGGGGGCGACGGCGCCGAGCTTGATCTGTTCCTTCAGGCCGGCGACGCGGATCTCGAAGAATTCGTCGAGGTTGCTGGAGACGATGCAAAGGAAGCGAAGGCGCTCGAGCAGCGGCACGCCGGCGTCGGCGGCCTGGCCGAGGACGCGGCGGTTGAAGGCGAGCAGCGAGAGTTCCCGGTTGAGGAAATGCTCGGCGGGGAAGCGCTTGGCGCTTGATGCCTTGTTCATTATTTCCATTGAATCAGGAATTCCTAATATGTTCAAGCCGGAGGATATGACAGGGATGTGACGGCCTTGTGACAGGGGGCAGGGGGTAAAATCCGGCAATGGGATATGAACTCGTCGCCGCCGTCGATCTGGGCTCCAACAGCTTCCGCCTGCAGGTCGGGCGGGTGGTGGACGACCAGATCTATCCGCTCGACTCGCTCAAGGAGCCGGTGCGCCTGGCCGCCGGCCTGACGCCGCAGAAGAGTCTCGACGGCCCCTCGCAGCTGCGTGCGCTGGAGGCGCTGGCCCGCTTCGGCGAGCGGCTGCGCGGCTTCGACCCGGGCGCCGTGCGGGCGGTGGCGACCAACGCCCTGCGCGTGGCGAAGAACGCCCCGCAGTTCCTCGCCCAGGCCGAGGCGGCGCTGGGCTTCCCCATCGAGATCATCGCCGGCCGCGAAGAGGCGCGCCTGATCTACCTCGGCGTGGCCCATTCCCTGGCGAATCCGCGCACCCAGCAGCTGGTGGTGGACATCGGCGGCGGCTCGACGGAATTCATCATCGGCCGCGACATCGAGCCGATCGAGCTGGAGTCGCTCTACATGGGCTGCGTCGGCTTCAGCCTGCAGTATTTCCCGCGCGGCCGCATCGAGAAGCCCGGCATGAAGGCGGCCGAGCTGGCGGCGCGCAAGGAACTGCAGGCCATCGTGCGCCAGTACAAGAAGACCGGCTGGGAGGCGGCGGTCGGCTCCTCCGGCACGGCCAAGGCGCTGGCGGACATCCTCGAGATGAACGGCCTGTCGGAAGGCGGCATCACGCGCGACGGCCTGGAGCGCTTGCGCGGCCTCCTGCTGCATGCCGGCGACCTGGGGAAACTGACTTTGCAGGGCCTGCGCCCCGACCGCATCCCGGTGCTGCCGGGCGGGCTGGCCATCATGCTGGCGGTGTTCAAGGAATTCGGCCTCGAGCGCATGACCTTCTCCGAGGGGGCGCTGCGCCTGGGCGTGCTCTACGATCTCCTCGGCCGCTACCACCACCAGGACCTGCGCAACGCCACGGTGCAGCAGTTCATGCGCCGCTACCAGGTCGACGCCAACCAGGCGGCGCGGGTGGCGGCGACGGCGCGCGGCTTCCTGTTGCAGCTGCTGCCGGAGGCGGTGGCCGAGGAGCAGCCCGATGCGCAGGTCCTCGACTGGGCGGCATCGATGCACGAAATCGGCATTTCGGTGGCGCATTCGAGCTACCACAAGCACAGTGCCTACATCCTCGCCAACGCCGACATGCCGGGTTTCTCGAAAATGGACCAGGCGCGCCTGTCGCGCATCGTACTGGCCCACCGCGGCAAGCTGGAGCGGGTGCAGGAGATCATGCCGGACAGCGACGACTGGCTGCTGATCTTCAGCCTGCGCCTGGCCGTGCTGCTGCACCGTTCGCGCGACGACGCGCCGCTGCCGGCCATCGGCGTGAAGCGCAACGAGCGGGGTTTCGCCTTCGGCGTCGATCCGCACTGGCTGGCCGCTTCGCCGCTGACGACGGCGGCGCTGGAGGAAGAGGGCCGGCAATGGGCCGGCCTCGGCATGGAACTCAGGATCAAGGCCGGGCGCGGCAAATCCCAAGCTGCGGCATAATGCCGCGTCATGCCGCCATAAAGAGGCGGGCGGGCTCGAACAAACAACAAGGGGGACAGGGTGAGCGGGACCAGCATCGCGCTCGAGACGGATGCCGAAGGCCGGCGCTGCTTGCGCCTGGCGGGGGAGTGGCGACTGATGGCGCTGGCGCCGCGTTATGCCGCCCTGGCTGCGGAGCTGGCGGCGCGGGCGGCGGATCGCAGCCTCGTCTGGGACATCCGCGACATCACCTCGCTGGATTCCGTCGGCGCCATGATGCTCTGGCGCGCCTGGGGCCACCGCTTTCCGGACAACCTGGCCACGCGCGACGACCTGGAGCCGGTCTTCGCGCGCCTTTACGCTTCAAGCAAGCTGAAGGAGACCGGGCCGGAGCCGGAGCTGCCCTACGAGTGGGTCGTCACCATCGGCAGCCTCAGCCTGCGCCTGTGGCGGCACATCGTCGATTTCACCGGCCTGATCGGCCAGCTCATCCTCGACATCGGCCATGTCCTGCGCGACCCGCGCGAGGGGCCCTGGCGCGAGACCTCGGCCAACCTGTACAAGAGCGGCGTGCGCGCCATGCCGGTCACCGCGCTGGTCGGCTTCCTCATCGGCATCGTGCTGTCCTACCTGTCCGCCCTGCAGCTGAAGAACTTCGGCGCCGACATCTTCATCGTGAACATCCTCGGCATGGGCATCATCCGCGAACTCGGGCCGGTGCTGGTGGCGGTGCTGGTGGCGGGGCGCTCCGGCTCGGCGATGACGGCGCAGCTCGGCGTGATGCGCGTCACCGAGGAGATCGACGCCCTGGCGACGATGGGCGTCTCGCGCAGCCTGCGCCTGGTCTTCCCCAAGGTTCTCGCGCTGGCGCTGGCGATGCCGCTGCTGGTGCTGTGGACCAGCGCCATCGCGCTGATGGGCGGCATGGTCTCGGCCCAGTTCCAGCTCGACATCTCCTACGGCTTCTTCATCGAGACCCTGCCCAAGGTGGTGCCGGTGGCCAACCTGTACATTGCACTGGCCAAGGGCGTGACCTTCGGCATCTTCGTTGCGCTGGTGGCCTGCCATTTCGGCCTGCGCGTGCGGCCGAACACGGAAAGCCTGTCGTCGAACACCACCGCTTCCGTGGTGAGCGCGATCACCGTCGTGATCCTGGTCGACGCCGTTTTTGCCATCGCCACGCGCAGCATCGGGATGCCGACATGACAGCCCATCCCCCATCCCCCGCCCCGATGGCGGGGACGGCCCCGGTGATCGAAGTCGAGCACCTGTCCACCCGCTTCGGCGAGCACTGGGTGCATCGCGACCTCAACCTCGTCATCGAGAAGGGCGAGGTGATGGCGCTGGTGGGCGGCTCGGGCAGCGGCAAGACCACGCTGCTGCGCCAGATGATCGGCCTGCTGTATCCGACCCAGGGGCAGATCCGACTCTTCGGCGAGCCGCTGTTCACCGGCGATCCGGTGCAGGAGCGCAACCTGCGCCGCCGCTTCGGCATGCTGTTCCAGTACGGCGCGCTGTATTCCGCCTTCACGGTCTTCCAGAACATCGCCTTCCCGCTGCGCGAGCTGGGGGTCGTCGACGAGGCGCTGATCCACGACCTGGTGATGCTCAAGCTCTCGATGGTCGAACTGCTGCCCCGACATGCCTGGCTGATGCCCTCGGAGCTTTCCGGCGGCATGATCAAGCGCGTCGCCCTGGCGCGCGCCCTTTCCCTGGAGCCGGAGCTGCTGCTGCTCGACGAGCCGACGGCCGGCCTCGACCCGGACCGCAGCGAGTCCTTCGTGCGCCTGATCAACAGCCTGCACCGGCAGCTCGGCCTGACGGTGGTGCTGGTGACGCACGATCTCGACACCCTGGCCGGCATGGCCACCCGCGTTGCGGTGCTGGCCGAACAGCGTATACTCGCGCTGGGCACGATCGACGAGATCACGAAGGTCGATCACCCTTTCATAAGAAATTTCTTCTGCTGCGACCGGGCTCAGCGGGCGCTGCAGAGCCGCATCTCCGAGGAACACGCATAAAATGGAAAGCCGGGCTCACGCGCTTGCCGCCGGAATCTTCACGCTGGTGCTCGGACTGGCCTGCGCCTTCGCCGTCTTCTGGCTGTCGGGCCAGCGGGAGGCCACCAACGAGTACGTCCTGGTGACGAAGGGCAGCGTCAGCGGCCTCAACACCCAGGCCCAGGTCCGCTTTCGCGGCATCCGCGCCGGCAAGGTGCAGGATATCGGGCTCGACCCGAAGGATCCGCGCAACATCCTCATCACCATCAGCGTCAACGCCGACCTGCCGGTGACCAGGGGCACGACGGCGAAGCTCAACTATCAGGGCGTCACCGGCCTCGCCTCTGTCCTCCTCGAGGACAAGGGGGAGAACCTCGAGCCGCTGACCGGCACCGACGACGAACTGCCGCGCATCGCCCTGCAGCCGAATTTCATGGACAGCCTGGGCGAGAATGCCTCCGCCCTGATGGCGCAGATGCGCCAGGTGGCCGACCGCACCAACGCCCTGCTGTCGGAGCAGAACGTCAAGCGCATCAGCCAGACGCTGGCCAACGTCGAGACCGCCTCGGCGGGGCTCTCCGGCAGCATGAAGGACCTGCCGCAAGTGATGGCCTCGCTCAAGCAGGCGCTCAACGAGGAGAACATGAAGAAGCTGAGCATGACGCTCGCCAACCTGGAGAAGGTCAGCGGCGACGCGGCGCCCCTCGTCGCCAGCATGCAGAGCGTGTCGAAGAAGCTCGACGCCCTGCTGGGCGAGTCGGGCGGCGAGATCTCGCAGACCACGCTGCCGCGCCTGAATGTCCTCCTGCAGGAGCTGTCGGTCAGCTCCCGCCAGATGTCGCGCCTGCTCGACCAGGTCGAGGAATCCCCCAACATGCTGATATTCGGTCGCGAGGCGCGCCGCCCGGGGCCGGGCGAAGCGGGCTTTTCGGCCAAATGAGGAACGCAATGCGCAGACTGCTCCTTTCCCTTTTCGTGATGCTGCTGGCGGCCTGCGGCGGCGGCGCCAAGTCCATATCGAATGTCGCCAGCTACGACCTGGGCGCGGTGCAGCCGGCGCCGAACAACCGCATTGTCGCCAGCCTGCGCAGCATCGACGTCTTCGCCGTGGCCTGGCTGGATTCCTCGGCCATGCAGTACCGCCTCCTCTATGCGGCCAACCAGCGGCGGCAGAGCTATGCCGAGAGCCGTTGGGTGGCGCCGCCGGCGGAACTGGTCGGCCATGCCCTGCGCAAGCGCATGCTCTCAGGCGCGGCGGGCGGTGCCTGCCGCCTGCGCGTGGACCTCGACGAGTTCGCCCAGGTCTTCGATTCGGCCAAGGCCAGCCGCGCAGTGCTCGAAGTGCGGGTGCAGCTGGTGGCGCCCACCGGCGGCGAAATCCTGGCGCGGCGCAGCTTCAGCCTGTCGCGACCGGCCGCCAGCGCCGATGCGAGCGGCGGTGCGGCGGCGCTGTCCGGTGCCGTCGAGACGTTGTCCGTCGAACTGCACGACTGGCTCGGCGGGCTTGACCAGTCTGCGGACTCGGGATTGAATATCGCCCAGCGCTGCCGCAGCTAGATCGCCCCCCGGGGCGCCGGTGGCCCGACAGACGGAAAGAAATCATGCCGGCGAATCCCTACACCATCGGCCTCGACAAGAACGCGGCCAACTACACGCCGCTGTCGCCGCTCTCGTTCATCGAACGGACGGCGACGGTCTATCCGCAGCGCACTTCCGTCATCCATGGCATGCGACGCCATACCTGGGACGAGACCTACGCCCGCTGCCGCCGCCTCGCGTCCGCGCTGGCGGCGCGCGGCATCGGCAAGAACGACACCGTCGCCGTCATGCTCTCCAACACGCCGGAGATGCTGGAATGCCATTTCGGCGTGCCGATGGCCGGCGCCGTGCTCAATACGCTGAATACCCGCCTGGATGCCGAGGCGATTGCCTTCATGCTGAATCATGGCGAGGCGAAAGCGCTGATCACGGACCGCGAGTTCTCGCCGACCGTCGCCAAGGCGCTGGCGCAGGCCGGGCGCGACATGCTGGTGATCGATGTGGACGACCCCGAATACGCCGGGCCGGGCGAGCGCCTCGGCCGCGTCGAGTACGAGGTCTTCCTCGCCTCGGGCGATCCCGCCTTCGCCTGGCAGGGGCCGGCCGACGAGTGGGACGCCATCTCGCTGAACTACACCTCGGGCACCACCGGCAACCCGAAAGGCGTGGTCTACCACCACCGCGGTGCCTATCTCAACGCCACCTCGAACATCGTCTCCTGGGGCATGCCGCCGCACGCGGTCTACCTGTGGACGCTGCCGATGTTCCACTGCAACGGCTGGTGCTTCCCGTGGACCATGGCGGCCAACGCCGGCACCAGCGTCTGCCTGCGCCGCGTCGAGGCGAAGGCCATCCTCGACGCCATCCGCGCGCACAAGGTCACGCATTACTGCGGTGCGCCGATCGTGCACTCCATGCTGATCAATGCCCCGGCGGAATGGCGTGCCGGCATCGACCACAAAGTCAGTGCCCTGGTGGCGGCGGCGCCGCCGCCGGCCTCGATGATCGAGGGCATGAACAGGATCGGCTTCGACATCACCCACGTCTACGGTCTCACCGAGACCTACGGGCCGGCCGCGGTCTGCGCCAAGCATCCGGAATGGAACGAGCTGCCTTTGGAGGAGCAAGTACGCCTGAACGGCCGTCAGGGCGTGCGCTACCACCTGCAGGAGGGTGTCACGGTGATGGACCCGGAGACGATGCAGCCGGTGCCGCGCGACGGCGAGACCATGGGCGAGATCATGTTCCGCGGCAACATCACCATGAAGGGCTACCTGAAGAACCCGCAGGCGACCGAGGAGGCTTTCCGCGGCGGCTGGTACCATTCCGGCGACCTCGCCGTGATGCACCCCGACGACTACGTCAAGATCAAGGACCGTTCCAAGGACGTCATCATCTCGGGCGGGGAGAACATCTCCTCGGTGGAGGTCGAGGACGTGCTCTACCGCCACGCCGCGGTGCTGGCGGCTGCGGTGGTGGCCACGCCCGATCCGAAATGGGGCGAGGTGCCCTGCGCCTTCATCGAGCTGAAGGAGGGCGCCCAGGCGACGGAAGACGAGTTCATCGCCTTCTGCCGCGAGCGCATGGCGCGCTTCAAGGTGCCGAAGAAGGTGGTGTTCGGCCCGCTGCCGAAGACGTCCACCGGCAAGATCCAGAAATTCGTCCTGCGCGAGAAGGCCAAATCGACGCAGGCCATCGATTAAGGAGAAGACAATGAGTACCGTGATGCAATCCTCCAACGAGCCGCTGCTGCTGCGCAGCGACGACAACGGCGTGACCACGCTTACGCTCAACCGGCCCAGCCAGTTCAATTCGCTTTCCGACGGGCTGATCGACGAACTGTCGGCGGCGCTCGACGCCATTGCCGGGGACAAGTCGGTGCGCGCCGTTGTGCTGGCCGGTGCCGGCAAGGCCTTCTGTGCCGGCCACGACCTGAAGGAGATGCGCGCCAGTCCGGACAAGGCCTACCAGCAGGCGCTGTTCAAAAAATGCGGCCGCATGATGCTGAAGCTCACCGGGCTGCCGCAGCCGGTGATCGCCCGGGTGCACGGCATGGCGGTGGCCGCCGGCTGCCAGCTGGTGGCCATGTGCGACCTGGCGGTGGCCGTGGACACGGTGAAGTTTGCCGTCTCCGGCGTGAACCTCGGCCTGTTCTGCAGCACGCCGGCGGTGCCGCTGTCGCGCAACCTGCCGCGCAAGCAGGCCTTCGAGATGCTGGTCACCGGGGAGTTCATGGACGCGCAGACGGCCCTCGCGCGCGGCCTGGTGAACCGCGTCGTGCCGGCCGACCGGCTCGATGCCGAGGTGAGGAAGCTGACCGACTCGATTCTCGCCAAGTCGCCCGCCGCGGTGGCGATGGGCAAGCAAGCCTTCTACCGCCAGATCGAGATGGGGCTGGACGGCGCCTACCAGCTGGCCGCCGAGACGATGGCCTGCAACATGATGGCCGAGGACGCGCAGGCCGGTATCGACGCCTTCATCGCCAAGCAGCCGATGCCGCAGTGGAAGGGAAAGTAGCCGGGCGAGGGGAATCCGGTTATCATGAATTGAAACCTAAAATAATGGCCAGGCGGCAGAGGGTGGGGTGGCAGAAGACTGCATTCTCGAGACAAGAAACCTCGTCAAGGAATTCAAGGGTTTCATCGCCGTCAATGACGTCAGCCTGAAGGTCAGGCGCGGCCACATCCACGCCTTGATCGGCCCGAACGGGGCCGGCAAGACCACGGTCTTCAATCTGCTCACGAAGTTTCTCGGCCCGACGCGCGGCAGCATCCTCTTCAACGGACAGGACATCACGGCGGAACAGTCGGCGCAGATCGCCCGACGCGGCATCGTCCGCTCCTTCCAGATTTCTGCCGTCTTCCCGCACCTGACTGTCCTTGAGAACGTGCGCATCGCCCTGCAGCGGAAGCTTGGCACCTCCTTCCATTTCTGGCGCTCGGACAAGAGCCTGAACGGCCTGAACGGCCGTGCCATGGAACTGCTGGCGCAGGTCGGCCTGGAATCGTTTGCCGACATGGTCACCGTGGAACTGCCCTATGGCCGCAAGCGTGCATTGGAGATTGCCACGACGCTGGCGCTGGAGCCCGAGCTGATGCTGCTCGACGAGCCGACCCAGGGCATGGGCCACGAGGACGTCGACCTCGTCAAGCAGCTGATCAAGAAGGTCTCGGCCAACCGCACGGTGCTGATGGTCGAGCACAACATGGGCGTGGTAGCCGACATCTCCGACACCATCACCGTGCTGGCGCGCGGCGCCGTGCTGGCGGAAGGCCCCTATGCCGAGGTGTCGAAGAACCCGGCGGTGATCGAAGCCTACATGGGCACGGCGCACTGATGAGCGCGACGGAATATCTTCGCGTCACCGACCTGCACGCCTTTTACGGCGAGTCGCACATCCTGCACGGCATGGACTTCCGCGTGAACCGCGGCGAGTGCGTGACCCTGCTCGGGCGCAACGGGGCGGGGCGCACGACTACGCTGAAGGCCATCCTCGGCCTGACCGGCCGGCGCACCGGCTCGGTGATGCTGAATGGCCGCGAGGTCATCGGCTGGCCGAGCCACCGCATCGCCCACCTGGGTGTCGGCTATTGCCCGGAGGAGCGCGGCATCTACGCCAGCCTGTCGACCGAGGAGAACCTCATGCTGCCGCCCGTGGTCGGCAGCGGCGGCATGCCGGTCGAGGAGATCTATCGCATGTTCCCCAACCTGGCGGAGCGCCGCAAGAGCCAGGGCTCGCGCCTGTCCGGCGGCGAGCAGCAGATGCTGGCGATGGCGCGCATCCTGCGCACGGGGGCTCAACTGCTGTTGCTCGACGAGATTTCGGAGGGGCTGGCGCCGGTCATCGTGCAGAAGCTGGGCGAGGTGATCCGCAGCCTCAAGGAGAAGGGCTTCACCATCGTCCTGGTGGAGCAGAATTTCCGCTTTGCCGCGCCGCTCGCCGACCGCATGTACATCGTCGAGCACGGCCGCATCGTGGCGGAGATCGGCAAGGAGGAGCTGGAACAGAAGCAGGCGTTGTTGCACGAGTATCTCGGGGTTTAACCAACAAGAGGAGAGAGAGATGAAACGCAAGATGATTGGCGCCCTGGTTGGCGCTGCAGTGATGTCCATGGCCACCGGCCAGGCGCTTGCCCAGAAGGCGCCGGCAGCGAAGCTGTCCGGCGACATGGTGAAGATCGGCGTCCTCACCGACATGTCCGGCGTCTATTCCGACCTGGGCGGGCAGGGCTCGGTGACGGCCGCCCAGATGGCGGTCGAGGACTTCAAGGCCCAGGCCAAGCCTTCCTGGAAGATCGAACTGGTCTACGCCGACCACCAGAACAAGGCCGACGTCGGCTCGAACAAGGTGCGCGAGTGGTACGACACGCAGGGCGTCGACATGGTCACCGACGTGCTCAACTCGGCGGTGGCCCTGGCCGTCTCCAAGGTGACGCAGGAAAAGAACCGCATCCTCATCGACACCGGCGCGGCGTCCACCCGCCTCACCAACGAGGACTGCTCGCCCAACACGGTGCATTACGTATACGACACCTATGCCCTGGCCAACGGCCCGGGCAAGGCCGTCACCAAGCAGGGCAAGGACACCTGGTTTTTCCTGACGGCGGACTATGCCTTCGGCCACTCGCTCGAGGCCGACACGACCAATGCGGTCAAGGCCTCCGGCGGCAAGGTGCTCGGCTCGGTGCGCCACCCGCTCAACGCCTCCGACTTCTCCTCCTTCCTGCTGCAGGCGCAGTCGTCGAAGGCGAAGGTGGTCGGCCTGGCCAATGCCGGCGGCGATACCATCAACTCGATCAAGGCCGCCAACGAGTTCGGCCTGACCAAGAGCCAGACCATCGTCGGCCTGCTCACCACCATCATCGACATCCACGCGCTCGGCCTGCCGACCACGCAGGGCATGATGTTCACCGAGGGTTTCTACTGGAACCTCAACAACGAGACGCGCGAATGGAGCCGACGCTTCTTCGGCAAGCACAAGAAGATGCCGTCGATGCTGCATGCCGGCACCTATTCGGCCGTGATGACCTACCTGAAGGCGGTGCAGGCGAGCGGCACCGACGACGCGGCCACGGTGATGAAGAAAATGAAGGCGACGCCGATCAACGACTTCTTCGCCAAGAACGGCAAGATCCGCGAGGACGGCCGCATGGAGCACGACATGTACCTGGTCGAAGTGAAGAAGCCGGCCGAGTCGAAGGAGCCGTGGGACTACTACCACATCAAGGCGGTGATCCCGGCCAACGAGGCCTTCCAGCCGATGGCCCTGTCGCGCTGCCCGATGGTGAAGAAGTAATTGAACCACGGCGGGCACGGCGACACGGCGAGAAGCACGAAATTGTTTTTCGCCGTGCATGCCGTGTTCGCCGTGGCGAAGAGGTTTTGCCTTTGCCATGACTGAGATTTTCGGCATTCCCATCCAGGCCTTCATGGGCCAGCTCATGCTGGGCCTGGTCAACGGCTCGTTCTACGCCATGCTGAGCCTGGGGCTGGCCGTCATCTTCGGCATGCTCAACATCATCAACTTCGCCCACGGCGCGCTCTACATGGCCGGGGCGATGCTGGCCTGGATGGGTCTCAACTACTTCGGCATCGGCTACTGGTGGTCGCTGCTCTTGGCGCCGCTGGCCGTCGGCGTCTTCGGCATCGTCATCGAGCGCAGCATGCTGCAGTGGCTGTACAAGCTGGACCATCTCTACGGCCTGCTGCTCACCTTCGGCCTGGCGCTGATCCTCGAGGGCCTGTTCCGCGACCTCTACGGCGTCTCCGGCTTGCCGTATTCGATTCCGGAGGAGTTCGCCGGCGCCTACAACCTCGGCTTCATGTTCCTGCCGAAGTACCGGGCGTGGGTCATCCTCGCCTCGCTGCTGGTGTGCTTCGCCACCTGGTTCGTCATCGAGAAGACGCGGCTCGGCGCCTACCTGCGCGCGGCGACGGAGAATCCCAGGCTGACGCAGGCCTTCGGCATCAACGTGCCGCTGATGGTGATGCTGACCTACGGCTTCGGCGTGGCGCTGGCCGGCTTTGCCGGCGTGCTGGCGGCACCGGCCATGCAGGTCAGCCCGCTGATGGGCTCCAACCTGATCATCGTGGTGTTCGCGGTGGTGGTGATCGGCGGCATGGGTTCGATCCTCGGTTCGATCGTCACCGGCCTCGGCCTCGGCGTCATCGAGGGACTGACCAAGGTGTTCTATCCGGAAGCCTCGTCGACGGTGGTGTTCATCATCATGGCCATCGTGCTGCTGGTGCGGCCGGCCGGCCTGTTCGGGAGGGAGAAATGAGCCGCCAGGCCATTGGCTACGGCCTCCTCCTGGCGCTGATGCTGGTGGCGCCGACCGTCGTCTATCCGGTGCTGGTGATGAAGGTGCTGTGCTTTGCCCTGTTCGCCTGCGCCTTCAACCTGCTGATCGGCTACACCGGGCTGCTCTCCTTCGGCCACGCCGTGTTCCTCGGCACCGCCGGCTACGTCGCCGGACACAGCATCAAGGTGTGGGGCTTTCCGCCGGAACTTGGCCTGATCTTCGCCGCGCTGGCCGCGGCGGCGCTGGGCTGGCTGATCGGCAGCCTGGCCATCCGCCGCTCGGGCATCTATTTCGCCATGATTACGCTGGCGCTGTCGCAGATGATGTATTTCTTCTTCCTGCAGGCGCCGTTCACCGGCGGCGAGGATGGCCTGCAGGACGTGCCGCGCGGCAAGCTGCTCGGCGTGATCGACCTCACCGACGACTACAATCTGTACTACTTCGTGCTGGCGATCTTCGTCTTCGCCTTCTGGCTGATCCACCGCACCATCCATTCCCCCTTCGGCCAGGTGCTGAAGGCCATCCGCGAGAACGAGGCGCGCGCGATTTCATTGGGTTACGACGTCGCCAAGTACAAGTTGCTGGCCTTCGTGCTTTCCGCCGGGCTGGCCGGGCTGGCCGGCGCCACCAAGACCCTGGTGTTCCGCTTCGCCACCCTGACCGACGCCCACTGGCACACTTCGGGCGAGGTGGTGCTGATGACGCTGCTGGGCGGCATGGGCACGGTGTTCGGCCCGGTGGTCGGCGCCGCCACCATCGTCACGCTGCAGAACGAGCTGGCGGACAAGGTCGGCTCGCTCGTCACCGTCATCATGGGGGCGATCTTCGTCGTCTGCGTGCTGGCCTTCCGCCGCGGCATCGTCGGTGAGTTGAGTGCCCTCTACAAGAAAATGACAGGATCCCGCTAACGGGCAATCCGGTCGGCGATCCAGCGCTTCATTTCGCCCATGTCGGCATCGAACTTGCCGCAGCTCATCAGGCTCAGTCCGAACACGTAGGCGTAGAGCAGCAGGCTGCGGCTGGAGGCCTCCAGCGGCGTCATGCCGCGCGCCTCGAAACCCTTGCGGCCGAATTCCAGGCGGGCGGCGTCGACTTCCTCCACTACTGCGGCGGCGGCGGCGTCGCGCCGCGCCCAGTCGCGCATGGCGATCTCGATCAGCATGCCCTTGCGGTTGCGGTTGGCGCTGTAGACCTCGATGACGTGGTAGGCGCGCGGCAGTTCCTCGCCAGGCACGGCGCGCGTCTGCTTCTGGATGTCGCGGATGCGGCCGTCCTTCCAGGTTTCCAGCACGGCGTCGAGCAGGTCGCGGCGGTCCTTGAAGTGCCAGTAGAAGCTGCCCTTGGTGACGCCCAGACGCTTGGCCAGCACCTCGACGCGGATGCCGTCGAGGCCTTTCCCGGCCAGGATGTCCAGGGCTGCCTTGGTCCATGCGGCGCGGTCCAGCTGCTGTCGGTTCGGCTCGGGTTTGGCCATTGTCGTCGGGTGTATTGAAAAGACCGGGCGCTTGCGTTACGATAGCGCCTTCCATACGGTAGCGTATGGAAGGATTCTGCCGGCAACGGCCGGCCGTGTCAAACCTCCCGGCCCGGTGCCATAATCCGGCGGAGGAGAGGCGGGCCGCGCCGGGCGCGGCGTTCGCACTAACGCAAAGGAGAACAGGTTTGAAGATCCTCGTACCGGTCAAGCGCGTGGTTGACTACAACGTCAAGGTGCGCGTCAAGGGCGACGGTTCCGGCGTGGACCTCGCCAACGTCAAGATGTCGATGAACCCCTTCGACGAGATTGCCGTCGAGGAAGCCGTGCGGCTGAAGGAAGCCGGCATCGCCACCGAGGTGGTCGCCGTCTCCTGCGGCGTCGCCGCCTGCCAGGAGACCCTGCGCACGGCGCTGGCCATCGGCGCCGACCGCGCCATCCTGGTCGAGACCGACGCCGAACTGCAGCCGCTGGCCGTGGCCAAGCTGATGCAGGCGGTGGCCGCCAAGGAGGGCCCGCAGGTCGTCATCTTCGGCAAGCAGGCCATCGACGACGATGCCAACCAGACCGGCCAGATGTTCGCCGCCCTGATGGGCTGGCCGCAGGCCACCTTCGCCTCGAAGGTCGTCATCGCCGACGGCAAGGCGACGGTTACGCGCGAGATCGACGGCGGCCTGGAGACCGTCGAGCTGAAGCTGCCGGCGGTGGTCACCACCGACCTGCGCCTGAACGAGCCGCGCTACGCCACGCTGCCCAACATCATGAAGGCCAAGAAGAAGCCGCTCGACACCCTGAAGCCGGCCGACCTCGGCGTCGACGTCGCGCCGCGCCTGACCACGCTGAAGGTCGCCGAGCCGCCCAAGCGCGCCGGCGGCGTCAAGGTGGCCGACGTCAAGCAGCTGGTGGACAAACTCAAGAACGAAGCGAAGGTGATCTGATGAACATTCTGGTCATTGCCGAACACGACAACGCGTCGCTCAAGGCGGCGACGCTGAACACCCTGACCGCCGCGAAGAAGCTCGGCGGCGAAATCCACGTGCTGGTGGCCGGCAGCGGCTGTGCTGCCGTCGCCCAGGAAGCGGCCCAGCTCGACGGCGTCGCCAAGGTGCGCATCGCCGACGCCGCGCCCTATGCCGAGCAGCTGCCGGAGAACGTAGCCGCGCTGGTCCATGCCAATGCCGCCGGCTACACGCACATCCTGGCACCGGCCTCCACCTTCGGCAAGAACGTGCTGCCGCGCGTGGCGGCGCTGCTCGACGTGGCGCAGATCTCCGACATCGTCGCCGTCGAATCCGCCGACACCTTCGTGCGCCCGATCTACGCCGGCAACGCGCTGGCGACGGTGAAGAGCGCCGACGCCGTGAAGGTCATCACCGTGCGCGGCACCGCCTTCGAGGCCTGCGGCAAGGGCGGCTCGGCCGCCGTCGAACCGCTGGCGGCGGGGGCCGACCTCGGCGTCTCCAAGCTGGTCGGCCGCGAGCTCACCAAGAGCGCGCGTCCCGAGCTGGGGGCGGCGAAGATCATCGTCTCCGGCGGCCGCGGCATGGGCAACGGCGAGAATTATCGCAGCGTGCTCGAGCCGCTCGCCGACAAGCTCGGCGCGGCGCTCGGCGCCTCGCGCGCAGCGGTCGACGCCGGCTTCGTGCCGAACGACTACCAGGTCGGCCAGACCGGCAAGATCGTCGCGCCGGACCTCTACATCGCCATCGGCATCTCGGGCGCCATCCAGCACCTGGCCGGCATGAAGGACAGCAAGGTGATCGTCGCCATCAACAAGGACCCCGAGGCACCGATCTTCCAGGTGGCCGACTATGGCCTGGTGGCCGACCTGTTCCAGGCCGTGCCGGAACTGGTGACGGAGCTGGGCTGACCGCCTCAAGCACCGGCCATGAATTTTCCGGACGGGCTCTTTCCGGAGACGTGGCAATGGGCGGCCTGGCTGCTCCTGCTGCCGGTTGTTCTGTGGGCCGCGCGCAGCGCACCGTGGAAGCGCATCGGCGGCGCCGGCGCGTCCCATGTCTGGTTCGGCGCCATCGTCGTGCTCAGCTTGTTGTGGGGCATGAAAGCCGGCGTCAAGCCAGGCCTGACCCTGCATTTCCTCGGCGCCACCGCACTGACGCTCATGTTCGGTTTCCGGCTGGCTTTTCTCGGTATGCTGGCCGTGCTGGCCGCGACGACCGCCAACGGCGCCGCAGGCTGGGCTGCCTACGGCCTGAACGCCGGCCTGACGGCCTTGCTGCCGACCGCCACGGCCTGGGGCGGCCTGCGACTGGTCGAACGATTCCTGCCGCGCAATATTTTCGTTTACCTGTTTGCCGGTGCCTTCGCCAACGCGGCGGTTGTCCTCGCCGTCACGGCGCTCATGGCCACGATGTTCCTGTGGACCGCATCGGTCTACGATGGACAGACGCTGCTCGGCGACTATCTGCCGTATTTCATGCTCGTCGGTTTTTCCGAAGCATGGCTCACCGGTGCCTTTATTACCCTCTTCGTCGTGTATCTCCCGAGCTGGGTGAGCACGTTCGATGACGATCGCTATCTGAAGGAGAAAAGAACATGAGCACCTATTCCGCCCCCTTGCGTGACATGCAATTCGTCCTGCGCGAACTGGCCGGCATCGAGCAGGTCGGCAAGCTGCCGGGATACGAGGAAGCAACCCCCGACACCGTCGATGCCATCCTCGAGGAGGCCGGCAAGTTCGCCGCCGGGGCGCTGTCGCCGATCAACGGCTCCGGCGACCACGAGGGCGCCAAGTGGCATGACAGCAAGGTCACCATGCCGGCTGGCTTCAAGGAGGCCTACAGGCAGTTCGTCGAGAACGGCTGGAACGGCATCGGCTGCGAACCGGAATACGGCGGGCAGGGCATGCCCAAGGTGGTGGTCGCCGCCGTGCAGGAGATGTGGAAGGCGTCCAACATGGCCTTCTCGCTGTGCCCGCTGCTCACCACCGGTGCCATCGAGGCGATCACGCTGAACGGATCGCCGGAGCTGAAGGCCACCTACCTGCCGAAAATGATCGAGGGCAGCTGGACCGGCACCATGAACCTGACCGAGCCGCAGGCCGGCTCCGACCTGGCGCTGGTGCGCTCGCGCGCCGTGCCGCAGGGCGATGGCACCTACAAGGTCTTCGGCCAGAAGATCTTCATCACCTACGGCGAGCACGACATGACCGACAACATCATCCACCTCGTGCTGGCGCGCACGCCGGATGCGCCCGAGGGGGTGAAGGGCATTTCTCTCTTCGTCGTGCCGAAGTTTCTGCTCAATGCCGATGGTTCGCCGGGCGCCCGCAACGACGTGCGCTGCGTTTCCATCGAACACAAGCTGGGCATCCATGCCAGCCCGACCTGCGTCATGGCCTACGGCGACAACGGTGGCGCCATCGGCTACCTCGTCGGCAAGGAGAACGAAGGCCTCAAGTACATGTTCGTGATGATGAATGCGGCGCGCTTCGCCGTCGGCCTCGAGGGCGTAGCCATCGCCGACCGCGCCTACCAGCGTGCGCTGGAGTACGCCAGGGAACGCATCCAGGGGCGCGACCTGGCCGACGGCTCCGGCCCGGTGCCGATCATCCGCCACCCCGACATCCGCCGCATGCTGATGCTGATGAAATCGCAGGCCGAGGCGATGCGCGCCCTGGCCTACGTCGTTGCCGCGGCGCACGACGCCGCCGCGCGCCATCCGGACGCCGAGGAGCGCAAGCGCAACCAGGCCTTCGTCGACCTGATGATCCCGGTCGTCAAGGGCTGGAGTACCGAGACCGGCATCGAGGTCGCCTCGCTCGGCGTGCAGATCCATGGCGGCATGGGCTTCATCGAGGAAACCGGCGCTGCGCAGTACCTGCGCGACGCCCGCATCACCACCATCTACGAGGGCACCACCGGCATCCAGGCCAACGATCTCATCGGCCGCAAGATCGCCCGGGAGGGCGGGGCCACCATCAAGGCCGTCATCGGGATCATGAAGCAGGTCGAGGAGGCGCTGGCGAAACAGCCGGGCGAGGAATTCGCCGCCATCCATGCCGGCTTCTCGCGCGGCGTGCAGGCGCTGGCCGAGGCGGCCACCCATGTCGCGACGAACTTCAGCCAGGACATCAAGGGCGTTCATGTCGGCGCCGTGCCCTTCCTGCGCCTGATGGGCATCGTCAGCGGCGGCTGGCAGATGGCGCGTGCCGCTCTGGTGGCGCAGAGGCAGCTTGGTTCAGGCGCCGGCGACGACGGTTTCTACAAGGCGAAAATCAGCACGGCGCGCTTCTTTGCCGACCATCTGCTGTCCCAGGCGCCCGGCCTGGCCGCCACCGTGGTCAGAGGCGGTGCCGGCGCGTTGGCCGTGCCTGAAGAGGCGTTGTAAGGAAGCGGGCATCCGCGGAAGGGCTACGCCGCCTCCGTTTCCCGGGCGGCGACGCGGAGGACGGTGCGATTGCGGCCGCCGTGCTTGGCTGAGTAGAGGGCCAGGTCGGCCCGCAACAGCAAGCCATCGATCCCCGTGTCGAAGCGCTGGTATTCCGTTACGCCAATGCTGACGGTGAGCGATATCCTGCTTTCGCCGCTGACGATATGCAGCGCTGCGATCTGTTCGCGGATACGCTCGGCCACGATGACGGCGCGCGCACTGTCGGTCTCGGGCAGCAATACCCCGAATTCCTCGCCGCCCAGCCGCCCCACCAGGTCCTCGCCGCGGAGCAGTTGCTTGAGGACGCCGACGACCTTCTGAATCGCCATGTCGCCTGCGGCATGGCCGTGGCTGTCGTTGATGGACTTGAAGTGGTCGATGTCCAGCATCATCACCGAGAGCGGCCTCTGGTAGCGGTGGGTGCGTTCTATCTCGAGTTCCGCGCTGTCGAGGAAGTGGCCGCGCGTGGCGACGCCGGTCAGCGCATCGGTTGTCGCCAGGCGGCGCAACTCGTCCTCGAGGCGCTTGCGCTGGGTAATGTCGACACCCATGCCGATCACGTGCGGACTGCCATCCATCTCGATGCACTCCCCCTTGATGTGGAAGGGGATGCGCCGGCCGTCCCTGGCGACGATGATCGCCTCGCATTCGGCGTGGCCCTGCGCGAAGGCTTCCTGCAACTTGTGCCGCAACGCGATCCGGCTGTTCGCGTCGAAGAGGCTGAACAGGCTCAGGCTGGCCAGTTCCTCGCCGTCGTAACCGGTGACGGTTTCCAGGTTGGTGTTCCAGAGGACATCCTGCCCCTCCTCGTCGACCAGGAAAAAAATGCCCGGCAGGGAATTGACCACCCGCCGCGTGAAATCGCGTTCCCGCCGTATGCCGTGTTCGGCCGCTTCGCGCCGGTGGATTTCCTCGATCAGGGCGCTGTTCTGCCCGTCTAGCTCCCGTGTTCGCTCGATGACCCGCTCTTCGAGCTTCTGCTTCGATTGCTCCAGCGCCGCGAAACTCTCGCGCAGCCTTGCCGTCATGGCGTTGAAGGATTCTCCCAGCGAAGCGAGTTCGCGCGGCTGGGTGATTTCGATCGACTCGTCCAACCGGCCTGAGGCGATCGCCTCGGCGGCCCGCGACAGGCGACTGACCGGCACGTCGATCCAGTGGGCGATGAGGATGGCGAGACCCAGTGCTGGCAGGGTCAGCGCCAGCAGCAGAAACATGGTGGTGCTGTTGCCGTCCTTCACGTGGCCGATCAGGCCGGATTCCGGGATGGCGACAACGACAAGCCATTCGATTCCCTCGTCGAAGCGGTAGGGACGCGCCTCGACATAATGCACATCCTGCTCGGCTTCGATGCGCATTTCCTGCCGCTCGAGCGGCGCCTGAAGGGTTGCCGCGGCAGTCCTGATGCGGCCGGCGATTTTCCGGACGACGGCGTCGCGGCTTTCGATTGCCGGCAGGCGGTCGAACAAGCTTTCGTCCCGGATCAGCGGTTCATCCAGGGATGAGGCGATCAGCAGGCCCTTGCGGTCGATGATGAATGCTCGTGCGCCGCCGGCGAGCGACAACTCCCTCAGGAAGCGGCTTGTTTTCTCCAGGTTCATGGCGGCGACATAGACCGCGGAGAACTGGCCGAGGGCATCGAATGCCGGGCGTGCCGCGGCGATCTGCAGCGTTTTCTCGCCAGGGTAATAGAAGGGATCGGTCCAAATCGTGCCCAGCGCGTTTTCCGCGCGCCTGTACCAGAGCTGCTGGCGCGGATCGTAGTCCGGCACGCTGACGCTATAGCCGTGCGGCTCGCCATGGCGGGTTGCGGCGTAGGTATTGAGGCCATATCCCGTGGACAGGTCCGAGTGGCTGAGCATGACCTTGTCGTCCGGACGGCGCTCTACGCCCACGAAAACGCGCTCCGTCGTGCCGACGGCAATCTGGGTGGGCGTTTGGAAAGCCAGCAACTGATTGAACAGGCGTCTTTGCAAGCCTTTCAAATCCGACAGGTCCCAGCCTTGCCGGGCGTTCAGTTCGACAACCCTCTGCACGCCCGCCAAGTGGGCATTCAGATCTGCCGTGACATTGCCAATGACCTCATGGCGGTATTTATCGGCCAGATCGTTTACCGCCCGCTCGGTGTTGCTGAACGACAGCCAACCTGCCAGGCTGCCGGCGGCCAGCATCGGCATGGTGAGGGCCAGGATCAACAGGGATCGGAAACGCGGCTTCACTCGAGGGCGGGCAATATCAGGGGAGTCATCCCTGTGAACTACGGATGTTGCGGCGCAAACTTGAATAAGCCCCTGCGGCCCGCGGGGTTCGGTCAGGCGACAGCGGGAAACTCGATTAAATTTTCTGCGCCACCTTTCCGGGCGGTCATGAAAAAAACACGTGAAATCATGAAGAAGAGGCTGCCAAACGCGATACTGTCGGGCGTTTGAGACAGTTGCGCATTGAATTTTCGCGTGCTATTGATTACGCAAAGCCGTGAAGTATTTCACGGCGGCTCCAGAGGTCTTTCGGCTCGAAGGCCTCAAGGAAACGATCCAGATGTCGCCGAGGCAAATGGATCATTGAATCTGATAAGGGCAAACCCATCGAAAGCTGGGGGCGCAAAACAACCGGTCTAAGGGACATCCCGATAGAGGGAAGTTCTATGGCAGCGGAGTTGCCGGATAGGGGTCACAATGAGCCGTGCCTTTCTTTCTGTCAAAGCATCGCCGGGCGAATTCGTCCGGACTGCGCCTCCGCGCCAATCCCGCCCGACCTGTTTCCGCGCTTCCATCCCGGTGACGTTCGCCTGACGGCCGCTGCCATTTCGGCATCGGTCTGAATGTCCGTCGCCGCGCGGTTGCGCGGCACGACTGCGAATGGAGGCAAGCATGGCTGCGAGTGCATTGAGCAATGTCGTCAATTTGAATGAGCGGCGTCAGCTGAGTGCGGCCGAATCCAGCCGCATGCTCAATGATTGTCGGGAACTGGCAATGAAGCGGCTGTCCGGCTCCCTGCGCGAGATGCTGGCCGATGTCGAGGAAGACCTGTTCCAGATGGCAGAAGCCAGTTACGACCGCGAGATGCAGAAGCTCTATCTCGAGGTGCGCGGCAAGGCCAAGGAAAAGTGGCCGAAGATGGAAGCTGCCTTCTCGCGCCATTTCGTCGAGGTCTTCAACCACAAGATGCGCGGCGAGATGGACACCGCCGTAAAGTCACTTTCCGTTTCGGCGCAGGAGTTGCGTTTGGTCGAGGAGGACGACCTTGCCGAAAGCATCGCCATGCAGGAACTGGCGACCCGCCTGCGCGAGCAGAACGAGGATGAACTGTCCCTGCTCGGCGAGCGCGTCGCCATGCTGCTCGGCAGGAATGAGCTGAAGGACGAGGAAAACCCCATCAGTCCGCAGGCCGTTTGCGACGCGCTGAAGCGTGCCTGCGACGAGATCGAGGGCAGCGTCAAGGTCAAACTGGTGCTGCTCAAGCAGATCGAGCAGCACGTCTCCAGGGCGCTGCAGGCCGTCTATGCCGACCTCAACAGCGAGATGGTGCGCTGGAACGTCCTGCCCGACCTGCGCTCCGCCTACCGCAAGCCGGTGAACGCACCGTCGGCTCCCCGGCCTGCAGCCAAGCAGGAATCGCCCGTTTCGTCCCCGCAGGGAGAGTCGGCTGTCGGAGGCGACCTGCTGAGCGCCCTGAATCATCTCGTGCTTGTGCAAGCCGCCGGGTTGTCGCCTGGCGCAGCTGCACCGGCACCTGCCGCCAGCGGAAGTCCTGCGGGGGGGGCGGGCCTGCAGGCTGCGAACATCAAGAGCGCGTTCATCGATTCCCTGACCGATATGCAGCGTCTGGACAGGCTGCTGAACGAGAAGGGGAACTCGGACGGCCTGCCCGACCTTGGCCAGGCGCTCGGCACGATGAATGCCCTGCACCGCATCAAGGCGAACAGCCAAGCCCAGGGCGTCGGTCAGCTCGATGCCATCACCATCGACATCGTCGCCATGCTGTTCGATTTCATCTTCGACGACGCCAAGATTCCCGACGTGATCAAGGCGCTGGTGGGGCGGCTGCAGATTCCCGTGCTGAAGGTGGCGCTCCTCGACAAGTCCTTTTTCTCGAGCAAGGCCCATCCGGCACGCAGGCTGCTCGACGGCATTTCACGGGCGGCAGTGGCCTGGGGCGATACGGTCGACCAGGACGATCCGCTCTTCCAGGAAATCGCCTTCATTGCCGAGCGCATCCAGGGCGATTTCGAGCGTGATGTGCAGATTTTCACCGATGCACTCAATTTGCTCAATGCCGTCATTGCCGAACGCGATGCGATGGCGGAGGGGATCGCGGGACGTTCGGCGGAGCTGATGCGAAAACGCGAAACCGAGGAAATCGCATGGGTCGTTGCCGGCGAGGCGGTGTCGCGGCGACTGTCGTCCGGCGTTCCGCAGGGCGTGCAGCGCTTCCTGCTCGATCATTGGCAGCATGTGCTGAAGGAGCTTTATATCCGCCACGGCGAGGAGCACCATGCCTACCTGAGCGCGACCTCCATGATTGACGATCTCATCTGGAGCGTCGCACCAAAGACCAACAGCGACGAGCGCAAGCAGCTGGTGAACACCTTGCCCGGCCTGCTTCGCGCCCTGCATGCAGGGCTTGATGCGATCAATCTGCAGCAGGAGAAGCGGGGCCGGTTTTTCGATGAACTGGTGGCGATGCATTCCGCTGCGGTCAAGGCGGGCCTGAATGGCGGAGAGCCTCCTTCGGTCGCGACCGAGGCGCCAGCGCCGGCCGAGGTAACGTCTTCGGCATCTCCGGCCGACCAGTACAGCGTCAATCCGGAGGGCGAACTGTTCATTACGCGCATCACCGAGAACGACGTTCAGATCGAGGAAGTCGCCCTCGTCGGTGCCAATCCGTCGGCCGCCGTTGCGGCTGATCTGTATCTGCAGCAGGTGGCGGCACTCGGGCGTGGCGACTGGGTGGAATTCAGGCAGCACGAGGGAGGGGCGGTGCGGACCCGCCTCTCCTGGGTCAGCCCGCAGCGCGGAATCTACCTCTTCACCAACCCACGCTCGCCGCGGGCGACTTCGATATCGCAGGAGGCGCTTGCCTACCAGTTCAGGACCGGCATGGCCCGCATTGTGGCCGAAGAGCCGCTCTTCGAACGTGCCGTGAATGGTGTGCTCAACAGCCTGCAGCTCGCCTGATCACGTGCCTGGCGAACGGTACCTTCGCCGCGCGGGGGCGGGAGGCGGCGAAGCCGTTACATGTTTGGATACACGGGGCCTTCGCCGCCCTGCGGCACCACCCAGGTGATGTTCTGCGTCGGGTCCTTGATGTCGCAGGTCTTGCAGTGCACGCAGTTCTGCGCGTTGATCTGCAGTCGCGGGTTTGCGCCGTCGGCGTCGCGCACGATCTCGTACACGCCGGCCGGGCAGTAGCGCTGCTCGGGTGCGTCGTAGAGGGCGAGGTTGGTGCGGATCGGCACCGTCTCGTCCTTCAGGCGCAGGTGGCAGGGCTGGTTTTCCTCGTGGTTGGTGTTCGACAGGAACACCGAGGAGAGCCGGTCGAAGGTGATCACGCCGTCCGGCTTCGGGTAGGCGATCGGCGCGCAGTCCGCTGCTTTCTTCAGCTTCAGGTGGTCGGCCGTGAGGCGCAGCGTCCACGGCGCCTTGCCGCGGAAGACCTGCTGGTCGATGCCGAACATCAGCGAACCCAGCCATAGCCCCTTGCTCATCCACGGCTTGAAATTGCGCGTGCGGTGCAGTTCCTCGAACAGCCAGGACTCGCGGAACTTCTGCGGATAGGCGGTCAGTTCGTCGCCGCTGCGGCCGGCGGCGAGCGCCTCGGCGAGGGCCTCCGCGGCCAGCATGCCGGTCTTCAGCGCGGCGTGCGAGCCCTTGATGCGGGCGGCGTTGAGGAAACCGGCGTCGTCGCCGATCAGGGCGCCGCCGGGGAAGATCAGCTTCGGCAGCGCCTGCAGGCCGCCCGCGGTGAGGGCACGCGCACCGTAGGCAATGCGCTTGCCGCCCTCGAGGAAGGGTTTCACCAGCGGATGCAGCTTGTAGCGCTGGAATTCCTCGAAGGGAGACAGGTGGGGGTTGCTGTAGGCGAGGCCGACCACGTAGCCGATTGCGACGAGGTTGCCTTCGAGGTGGTATACGAAGCCGCCGCCATAGGTGTCGGAAGCCATCGGCCAGCCGCCGGTGTGCATGACCAGGCCCTTTACATGCTGCTCCGTTTTGATCTCCCACAGCTCCTTGATGCCGATGCCGTAGACCTGCGGGTCGGCGCCCTTGCGCAGGTCGAATTTCGCCTCGAGCTGCTTGCCAAGGTGGCCGCGGCAGCCTTCGGCGAAGAGGGTGTACTTCGCCAGCAGTTCCATGCCGGGCTGGTAGGCGTCGGTGGGCTGGCCGTCGCGGCCGACCCCCATGTCGCCGGTGGCGACGCCCTTCACCGAGCCGTCCTCGTTGTAGAGCACTTCCGCGCCGGCGAAGCCCGGGTAGATCTCCACGCCGAGCGCCTCAGCCTGCTGGGCCAGCCAGCGGCAGACGTTGCCCAGGCTGACGATGTAGTTGCCGTGGTTGAGGAAGCAGCCGGGGAGCAGGGCGTTCGGCACCCTGAAGCCGCCCGTCTCGGAAAAGATGATGAAGCGGTCCTCGCTGACCGGCGTGTCGAGCGGGGCGCCCTTGTCCTTCCAGTCGGGGATCAGCTCGTTCAGCGCGCGCGGGTCCATCACCGCGCCGGAGAGGATGTGCGCGCCGACCTCGGCGCCTTTCTCGATCAGGCAGACGTTGATGCCCGCGTCGAGCTGCTTCAGACGGATCGCCGCAGCCAGCCCGGCCGGGCCGCCGCCGACGATGACGACATCGAATTCCATGGATTCGCGTTGCATGCTGTTTCCTATATGTGGCCGAAGCGGGCCTGTTGTTGTATCGGTTGCGATGACCGGCGGCCATTATAATTCGATTTGATCCAGCCATTTCCCGTAAACGATGGAACACAAGCGCACGCTGATATACACCACGACCCTGCCGATCCGCTGGGGCGACATGGATGCCATGAACCATGTCAACAACACCGTCTATTTCCGCTATATGGAACAGGCGCGCATCGAATGGCTGGAAACGTTGGGCTACGGCACGGGCCAGCACACCGAGGAGGGGCCGGTGATCGTAAACGCCAGCTGCACTTTCCTGGTGCCGCTGACCTATCCCGGCCAGGTCGAGGTGCGCATGTTCGTCGGCCCCCCGGGGCGCAGCAGCCTGCCGACGCATTACGAACTGCGGCCGGCGGGCGAGGACAGGCTGTACGCCCACGGCGACGCCAAGATGGTCTGGATCAATCCCGCCAGCGGCCGCTCCATCCCGCTGCCCGAAAAGATGAAACGACTTGCCGAAGCGTGACGACATGACCGGGAAAACGCCCCTCTGGAAGCCCTCGCGGCAGCGCATCGCCGCCGCCAACCTGACCGCCTTCATGCGCTCCGCGACGCGGCGCTGGGGTGCCGAATTCGCCGACTACGAGGCGTTGCATCGCTGGTCGGTGACGCATCCCGAACGGTTCTGGACCACCCTGTGGGACTTCGCCGGCGTGGTGGCGGAGAAGCGCGGCGAGCGTGTGCTAATCGATGCCAACAAGATGCCGGGCGCGAAATGGTTCCCCGACGCCCGTCTGAACTTCGCCGAGAACCTGCTGCGCAGCCACGACAGTGGCGACGCGCTGGTGTTTTGGGGCGAGGACAAGGTCAAGGGCCGCGTCAGCCACGCCGAGTTGTACCGCGCCGTGGCGCAGACCGCCGCCGCCCTGCGCGCCATGGGCGTGCACAAGGGCGACCGCGTTGCCGCCTACATGCCCAACCTGCCCGCCACCGTGGTGGCGATGCTGGCCACCGCCTCGATCGGCGCCATCTTCTCTTCGGCCTCGCCCGACTTCGGCGTGCAGGGCGTGCTCGACCGCTTCGGCCAGATTGCGCCCAAGGTGTTGTTCGCCTGCGACGGCTATTACTACAACGGCAAGGTGCTCGATTGCCTCGGCAAGGTGGCCGAGATCGCCGGGCGCATGACGACGCTGGAGCGCGTCGTCGTCGTGCCCTATGCCGGCGGCAACGGCGACCTCGCCGCGGTGAAGCACGGCGTGACGCTTGCCGATTTCCTCGCGCCGCACGCCGGCGCGAAGGAGATCCGTTTCGAGCGGCTGCCCTTCGACCATCCGCTCTACATCATGTATTCCTCCGGCACCACCGGCGTGCCGAAGTGCATCGTGCACAGCGCCGGCGGCACCCTGCTGCAACACCTGAAGGAGCACAAGCTGCACAGCGACGTGAAGCCGGGCGACCGCCTGTTCTACTTCACCACCTGCGGCTGGATGATGTGGAACTGGCTGGTGTCCGGCCTCGCCTCCGGAGCGACTTTGCTGCTCTACGACGGCTCGCCCTTCGTCGGCCGCGGCAACATCCTCTTCGATTACGCCGAAGCCGAGGGCATGACCCATTTCGGCACCTCGGCCAAGTTCATCGACGCCATCGCCAAGATCAGCCTGGCGCCGATGAGGACGCACAAACTCGACAAGCTGCGCGCCATCTTCTCCACCGGCAGCCCGCTGGTGGCGGAGGCCTTCGACTATGTGTACGACAACATCAAGCGCGACGTGCAGCTCGCCTCGATCTCCGGCGGCACCGACATCATCTCCTGCTTCGTCCTCGGCAACCCGATCGGCCCGGTCTGGCGAGGGGAAATCCAGTGCCGCGGTCTCGGCATGGCGGTCGAGGTCCTCGACGACGAGGGCCGCCCGTTGAGGCGCACCAAGGGCGAGTTGGTCTGCCTGAAGCCCTTCCCGTCGATGCCGATCGGCTTCTGGAACGATGTCCACGGCAAGAAATACCGCGCCGCCTACTTCGAGAAATATCCCGACCTCTGGTGCCACGGCGACTTCATCGAGGAGACCGCCCACGGCGGCTTCGTCATCTACGGCCGCTCCGACGCCACCCTCAACCCGGGCGGCGTGCGCATCGGCACCGCGGAGATCTACCGTCAGGTCGAGAAGCTGCACGAGGTGCTCGAGTCACTCGTCATCGGCCAGGACTGGGAGAAGGACACCCGCGTCGTCCTCTTCGTCAAGCTGCGCGAGGGGTTGACCCTCGACGACGCGCTGGTGAAGCGCATCAAGGACGTGATCCGCGAGAACACCACGCCGCGCCACGTGCCGGCGAAGATCCTCCAGGTCGGCGACATCCCGCGCACCAAGAGCAACAAGATCGTCGAACTGGCCGTGCGCAACATCGTGCATGGCGAACCGGTGAAGAATATCGAGGCCCTCGCCAACCCCGAGGCGCTCGAGTTCTACCGCAACCGCCCGGAGCTGTCATGCTGATGAACCGTGACCAATCCGTCCTGCTGGTGGTGGACATCCAGGAGCGCCTGCTGCCGCACATTCACGAGGGGCAGGCGGTGCTCGACAACGCCGTCTGGCTGGTCAAGGTCGCGCAGCGCCTCGGCGTGCCGGTGATGGTCTCCGAGCAGTACCCGAAGGGCATCGGCCCCACGGTCGCCGTGCTGCGGGGACTGACTTTTCCGGAAAGCATCGCCGAGAAGCTGCATTTTTCCTGTGTCGCCGCGACGTGCCTCGACCGTCTGCCTGGCAGCGACCGGCCCCAGGTGGTGGTGGCCGGCACCGAATCCCACGTCTGCGTGCTGCAGACGGTGCTCGACCTGCGCGGGCAGGGGCGCGAGGTCTTCGTCGTCGCCGAGGCCGTCGGTTCGCGCCGGCCATCCGACAAGGAGCTGGCCCTGGCGCGCATGCGCAGCCATGGCATCCACATCGTCTCCCGCGAGATGGTCGCCTTCGAGTGGCTGAAGCAGGCCGGGACCGAGGAATTCCGCGAAGTCAGCCGGCAATTCCTCAAGTAGTTTCTCAAGTTGTTTTTTTCCGCGATCGCGCCCGTTTCCGTTGAGCGGCGGGAAAGTTTCGGCTATCATTTGGCTTTCCTGCAGATGCCCTGCAAATGACCAAGTACGTCTTCGTTACAGGCGGTGTCGTGTCCTCTCTGGGCAAGGGCATCGCCGCCGCCTCCCTTGGCGCCATCCTCGAATCCCGCGGCATCAAGGTCACCCACCTCAAGCTCGATCCGTACATCAACGTCGATCCCGGAACGATGAGTCCGTTCCAGCACGGCGAGGTGTTCGTAACCGAGGACGGGGCGGAGACCGACCTCGACCTCGGCCACTACGAGCGCTTCACGCGCGCCAAGATGGGCAAGCGCAACAACTTCACCACCGGTCAGATCTACGAGTCGGTGATCAAGAAGGAGCGCCGCGGCGATTACCTCGGCCGCACCGTGCAGGTCATCCCGCACATCACCGACGAGATCAAGCTGCACATCAAGAACGGCGCCCAGGGCGCCGACGTCGCCATCGTCGAGGTGGGCGGCACGGTGGGCGACATCGAGTCGCTGCCCTTCCTGGAGGCGATCCGCCAGATGGGCATCGAGGAGGGCCGCCAGAACACCTGCTTCATCCACCTCACGCTGCTGCCCTACATCGCCACCGCCGGCGAGCTGAAGACCAAGCCGAC
>PQAF01000004.1:0-131 GCA_003105015.1 Rhodocyclales bacterium
ATGGCGGTGGCGCGGTCGCCGGAATTGTAGGCCGGCTGGCCGCAACAGGTCTGCGTCTCCGGCACTTCGACCATACAGCCGCCGTGTTCGAGCAGGCGGATTGCCGCAAAGGCGACGCCGGGTTTCATGAG
>PQAF01000004.1:207-75806 GCA_003105015.1 Rhodocyclales bacterium
GCATCCCCTCTCCCTGGCCCTCTCCCCGCTTGCGGGGAGAGGGAATATATCGCTTGCCCGGCAGCGATGCCATTGGGGTTTACCGCGCCGTCCAGCCCAGGTCCATGCTCAGCGCCGCGCCGGTGATGACGCCGGCAGCAGGCGAACAGAGATAAGCGACGAAGTCCGCCACCTCGGCCGGCTCGATCAGGCGCTTGATGGCGGCCGGCTCGAGCATCACCTTCTCGATCACCTCGGCCTCGGGGATGCCGCGCGTCTTCGCCTGGTCGGCGATCTGGTTGTCCACCAGCGGCGTGCGCACGTAGGCCGGGCAGATGGCATTGGCGGTGATGCCGCAGGCGCCGCCTTCCAGCGCCGCCGTCTTGGTCAGGCCGACCAGGCCGTGCTTGGCGGCGATGTAGCCGGCCTTGTTGGGCGAGGCGATGAGGCCGTGGATCGAGGAGATGTTCACGATGCGTCCCCATTGCTGCTTCCGCATGGCCGGCCAGCAGTAGCGCGTCAGCAGGAAGGGCGCGGTCAGCATCACCGCCTGCATCTTCTCCCACATGTCCTCGGGGAAGTCCTCGATGGTCGAGACGTGCTGGAAGCCGGCGTTGTTCACCAGGATGTGCACCGTGCCGTACTTGGCCAGCGCGGCGTCGGCCAGCGCCTTGCAGTCGGCGCGCTGCGCCGAGTCGCCCTTGACGAAGATCCCGCCGATGGCCTGCGCCACCTCGGCGCCCTTGTCGCTGATGTCGGCCACCACCACGTTCGCGCCGTCTGCCGCCAGCCGCTCGGCGATGGCCTTGCCCAGCCCGCTCGCCGCGCCCGTGACGATCGCCACCTTTCCTGCCAGATTGCCCGCTTTTGCTTGTGCCACTTGCTTCTCCTGTGCCTATCTACTGTCTGACGCGCATCACGGCCTGGACCAGCTCGGCCACGGTGCGCACTTCCATCTTGTCCATGATGCGGGCACGGTGCACTTCCACCGTCTTGATGCTGATGTTCAGGACGTCCGCGATCTGCTTGTTGAGCTTGCCGGCGATGATGAGGTCCATCACCTCGACCTCTCGCTCGGTGAGGCTGGCCAGCCGTTTCGCGATGGCCGCGCCCGTCCGGTTCTTCTCGCGGTTGCTGCGGTCGAGTTCGAGGCACTGCCCGACCAGCCGCAGCATGTCCTTGTCGCCGAAGGGCTTCTCGATGAAATCGACGGCACCCTTCTTCAGCGCCGAGACGGCCATCGGCACGTCGCCGTGGCCGGTGATGAAAATCACCGGCAGCGTGCAATGCCGCAGGTTCAGCTTCTCGTAGAGCTCGAGGCCGCTCATGCCGGGCATGCGCACGTCGAGCACGATGCAGCCGGCCATGTCGTCGCGGCAGGCGGCGAGGAAATCCTCCGCCGAGGGGTAGGCGGTCACGGCGAAGCCCTGCGACTCGAGCAGCCAGGCGAGCGAGTCGCGCATGGCCTCGTCGTCATCGACAATGTAAACGCGCTGGTCGGTCATGGTTCGTTTCCGTTTCCGACCGGCAGTGTAAACCGGAACACGCTGCCGCCCCCCGGATTGGGCTGCACCCAGAGGCGGCCGTCGTGGTACTCGACGATGGAGCGGCAGATGTTGAGGCCCATGCCCATGCCCTCGGCCTTGGTGGTGAAGAAGGGCGTGAACAGCCGTTCGACCTGCTCGTCGCTGAGGCCGCAGCCGCGGTCGGCCACCGCCACCTCGACGGCGCTACCGTCGAGCCGGGCCGCGAGGGCCAGCACCCGCTCGTCGGCCGGCGTCTGGTGCATGGCCTCGATGCCGTTCTTCACCAGGTTGAGCACCACCTGCTCGATCATGATGCGGTCGGCGAACACCGGCGGCAGGTCGGCCGGAATGTCCACGCGGATGATCGCCGCCGCCTTGCGCGCCTCGATGTCGGCAAAACCGATGGCCTCCTCGACGATCTCGGCCAGCGCCACCGGGGCGCGCACCGGCGCGCTTTTCTTCACGAACTCGCGCGTGCGGCGGATGATCTTGCCGGCGCGCTCGGCCTGGGTACTGGCCTTCTCCATGGCGGCGAGGATGTCTTCCTGGCGGTAGTCGCCCGACTTGAGGCGGTTGACGCTGCCCATGCAGTAGTTGGCGATGGCGGACAGCGGCTGGTTCAGCTCGTGCGCCAGGGAGGATGCCATCTCGCCCATGGTGATCAGGCGCGAGGTCTGCTCGAGGCGTTCCTGGTGCTGCAGGGCCGCCTCCTCCATGTGCCTGCGGTCGGTGACGTCGGCGGCGATCTCCATGCGCACGACGCGTCCGTCCACCCAGCGGATGGCGCGGTCGCGCAGGTGGAACCAGCGTCCGGAGAGCCGGTGGCGGATCTCGCCGTCGAACAGTTCGCGCGGCACGTCGTCGAGACCGAGGCTGCGCGGATCGACGAGGAAGTCGCTGCGCTCGGGATGGCAGGCGGTGGTGACCTGCCAGCAGTTCTTGCCGACGGCGTCCATGCCGTAGAGCTGCTTGAAGGCGCGGTTGGCATAGAGGATCTCGTCGTTCGCCACGTCGGCGACATATACCGCCGTGTCGAGGCCGTCGAGCACGGCGACGAAGCGCTCGTGCGCCGCCTCCAGTTCGGCGCGGGCGCGCTTCGGCTCGGTGATGTCGTTCATCGAGGCCATCCAGCCGAGCTGGCGGCCGCCGCTGTCGATCAGCGGCGAGAGGTACATGCGCACGTCGAAGCGCTCGCCGTTGCGGCGCATGATGCGCATCTCGTAGCCGCCCGGCGGCGCCTGGCCGGCCAGCGTCTGTTCGAGGTCGCGCCGCAGCTGGTCCGCCTCCTCGGGCGGCCAGTAGGGAAACGGCGGCCGCATGCCGACCAGTTCCTGCTCGCTCCAGCCGATCATGCGGCAGAAGGCCGGGTTCACGAAGATGATGCGGCCCTCCAGGTCGATGGCGCGCAGGCCGGTGACGAGCGACTCGCCCATCGCCCGGCGGAAGGCGTAGGCGCTCTTCAGCTTCTCCTCGTCCTCGCGCCGGTCGGTGATGTCGTGGGCGACGGCGTAGAGCAGCTTCTCCTCCGGCACCGGGTTGATGGCCCACAGCAGCCAGTGGTAGCGGCCGTCCGCGCCGCGCCAGCGGTTCTCGAAGCTGGAGGGCTTGCCCGAGGCAAGCTGGCGCAACTCTTCGACGGTCGCGGCCAGGTCCTCGGGATGCACGTAGTCGAGCAGCGGCCTGCCGGTGATTTCCTCCGCCGAATAGCCGAGCACCCGGCCGAAGGCCGGGTTCACGCGGCGGAAGCTGCCGTCCATGCCGGCGATGCAAAGCATGTCGAGCGAGAGATTGAACAGGCGGTCGCGCTCCTTCTCGACCTTGACGCGGCGCTGAAAGTGGCTGCGCAGTGCCCACAGGCTCCACACCACCACCAGCGTCAGGCCGGCGATGAGGAACAGCGGCACCACCCGCGCCACGCCGGGATCGGTGCGGAAGGCCTTGGCGTGCAGCTGCAGGCCGTTGCCGGGCGGATCGAAGTCGATGGCGTAGGAGAGCGCGTCGTCGGCCGGCCTCACCGTGGTGTTGGCGGCCAGCACCCTTCCCTCGGCGTCGACGATGCTGAGGCTGTATTTCTCGCCGAACCAGGCCGGCACGAGATGGCGCACCATGCCCTCGATGGTGTACACGCCGACCAGCGCGCCCAGATAGGTGCGGCCGAACTGCACCGGCACGTAGACCTCCAGGAGCGCCGCACCGCGGTGGTTGACGTAGGCCTCGCCGTAGGTCGGCCGCTCCGAGGTGAGGGCGTGGGCGAAGCTCGACGGTTGCGCGCCGGCCAGGCGCTCGCCGGCAATCCAGTCGGTGGTCTCGAAGGGCGCCGCCCAGCGGATGATCTGGCCGGAATCGACCCAGACGATGCTCGCCAGCTCCGGCGTGTTGGCGAGATACTGGGTGGCGCGCACCTGGAAGGCGCCGCGGTCGAGCTTGCCCTCGGCCATCTCGCGCGCCATCTGGGCGAGATGATCCTGCGTGCCCTGCATGTGCAGGCGCATGGTCTGCTCGGCCCACTGCACGTCGCGGCCGAGGGTGTCGTTGATCAGGTCGGTCTCGCGCTTCTGCAGCCCCCAGACGAGCGCCAGCATGGCCAGGGCAAAGATGCCGATGGCGATGTAGGGAACGCTCCAGACCCAGTTGCGCGGGCGGATGGCGGATTCGGTATTCACGGGTATCGGAGGATGTCACCGGGGATTTTCTCACGCCCTTGGGGTTAACCCGCATTTGCCCCCTGCGGCCCGCTGGTTAACCTGCGCTCAAGCCCTGACGAGGAAATCATGTGAAGCTGCTGCGCCTGATCGCCGTGGCGGGATGGGCGGCCTGCGCCGCCGCGCAGGCCGCCGAGCCGATCCGCATCGGCGTCTCCGGCCCGTTCACCGGCGGCTCGAGCCCGATGGGGCTGTCGATGCGCGACGGCATCCGCGTCGCGGCCGCGGAAATCAACGCTTCAGGCGGCCTGCTCGGACGGCCGCTCGTCCTCGTCGAGCGCAACGACGAGGCGCGCAACGAGCGCGGCGCGCAGATCGCCCAGGAACTGGTCGGCAGGGAGAAGGTCGTCGCCGGCATCGGTATCGTCAATACCGGCGTGGCCCTCGCCAGCCAGCGCTTCTACCAGGAGGCGCGCATCCCGATGATCACCGCGGTGGCGACCGGCTCGATCGTCACCCGCCAGTTTCTGCCGCCGCAATACCCGGACAACTTCATCTTCCGCATGGCGGCCAACGACACCATCCAGGCCGCCATGATCGTCGAGGAAGCCGTCGAGCGGCGCAAGTTCCGCAAGGTGGCGATCCTTGCCGACTCGACCAACTACGGCCAGCTCGGCCGCGAGGACCTCGAGCGCGCCCTCGAGAAGAAGGGCATCCGTGCCGTCGCCGTGGACAAGTTCAACATCCGCGACATCGACATGACGCGCCAGCTGATCAGGGCGCGCGGGGCCGGCGCGGAAGTCCTGCTCACCTACGGCATCGGGCCGGAGCTGGCGCAGATCGCCAACGACGCGGCACGGCTCGACTGGCGGGTGCCGATCATCGGCGGCTGGCCGCTGTCGATGTCCAACTTCATCGACAACGCCGGGCCCAACGGCGAAGGCGCGCGCATGCCGCAGACCTTCATCCAGGAGGCGGACTCGCCGAAGCGCCGCGCCTTCATCGAGGCCTGGCAGAAGCTCTCGCGCGCCGAGCGCATGCCCTCGCCCTCGGCCGCCGCCCAGGGCTACGACGGCATGCTGCTGCTCGCCGCGGCGATCCGCCAGGCCGGCACCACGCACGGCTCGCGCGTGCGCGAAGCGCTGGAAAACCTCAGGGAAAAGGTCGAGGGCGTCATCATGACCTACGAGCATCCCTTCTCCCGCAGCGACCACGAGGCCATCGACGGCCCCGCCCAGGTGACGATGGGCGAGGTGCGCAGCGGGCGGGTCGTACGCGCCTACGAGGACGGCCGGAAGAAGTCGGCGAAGTAACCCCCCAGGTGCCGCCCAACGGGCAATTGCAGTCCCGCCTCCCATGCCTTATATTGAAAATTCATATGGCGAGCCGGTTCGCCGCCGATCCGACGGACGCCGAACCGCTCATTTGCGTTGTTCCTCATCGAAAGGGAGATTCCATGAAGCGTTCGCTATTGCTTGCCGGTATGGTTGCACTCGCCCTGACTGCCTGCGGGAAGAAGGAGGCCCCGCCGCCTCCGGCGGCCGCGCCCGCACCTGCCCCGGCAGCGGCACCCGCCCCGGCGCCCGCCCAGTCCGGCATGTCGGGCATGGAAGGCATGTCCGGCATGTCGGGCGGACCGGTGATGTCGGGCATGTCCCCCGCCGCACAAGGCGGCATGACGGCCGAAAAGGGCATGGAGGGGATGTCCGGCATGTCGGGCGGCCCGGTCATGAACGGTAAGAAAGAAGAGCCGAAGAAGTAATCCGGCCGTTTCGCATGGAAGGGGCCAGCCTCGGGCTGGCCCTTTTCTTTTGAAAAAGCGCGCCCGATCTTATTGCACTATCCGGTTTATTGTTTTACCATACGAAAAGCTTCCCCCGGCACACCACGCCGTACTAGAGTGGAGGCAAAGGTCCGCGCAAGACGAAAACAAGTGCGGAGAGGGGGCGCGAACAACGCGCCCGCTGCGACAACTGACGAGGAGACAAGACCATGTCAGCACTGCCGAACAGCCTGCTGCCGTCCGATCCGGATACGCAGGAAACCCAGGAATGGCTCGACGCCCTGGAGGCCGTCATCGAGCAGGAGGGGCCGGAGCGCGCCCACTTCCTAATCGAGAGCCTGGTCGAGCTGGCCCGCCGCACGGGCATCAACCTGCCCTACAAGGCCACCACCGCCTACATCAACACCATCCCGCCCGGCCAGGAGACGCCCTCGCCCGGCAACCACGAACTGGAGCACCGCATCCGCTCCTACGTGCGCTGGAACGCGCTGGCCATGGTGTTGCGCGCCAACAAGGGCGATTCGAACCTCGGCGGCCACATTGCCAGCTTCGCTTCCGCTGCCACGCTCTACGACGTCGGCTACAACCATTTCTGGCATTCGCCTTCCGATAATCACGGCGGCGACATGGTGTTCGTGCAGGGCCATTCGGGTCCCGGCGTCTACGCCCGCGCCTTCATGCTCGGGCGGCTCAGCGAAGACCAGATGAACAATTTCCGCCGCGAGGTGGACGGCAAGGGCCTCTCCTCCTATCCGCACCCGTGGCTGATGCCGGACTTCTGGCAGTTCCCCACCGTGTCGATGGGCCTGGGGCCGCTGCAGGCGATCTACCAGGCGCGCTTCATGAAGTACATGAACGACCGCGGCATCGTGCAGGCCGGCAACCGCAAGGTGTGGGCCTTCATGGGCGATGGCGAGATGGACGAACCGGAGTCGATGGGCGCCATCGGCCTGGCCGGGCGCGAGCGCCTCGACAACCTGGTCTTCGTCGTCAACTGCAACCTGCAGCGCCTCGACGGACCGGTGCGCGGCAACGGCAAGATCATCCAGGAGCTGGAGGCCGACTTCCGCGGCGCCGGCTGGAACGTCATCAAGGTGGTCTGGGGCAGCTACTGGGATCCGCTGCTGGCGCAGGACCGCCAGGGCCTCTTGCGCCGCCGCATGGAGGAGTGCGTCGACGGCGACTACCAGACCTTCAAGTCGAAGGACGGCGCCTATGTGCGCGAGCACTTCTTCAACTCGCCCGAGCTGAAGGCGATGGTCGCCAACTGGTCGGACGACGACATCTGGCGCCTCAACCGCGGCGGCCACGATCCGCACAAGATCTACGCCGCCTACCATGCCGCCGTGAACCACGCCGGCCAGCCGACGGTGATCCTCGCCAAGACCATCAAGGGCTACGGCATGGGCGAGTCGGGCGAGGCGCAGAACATCACCCACCAGCAGAAGAAGATGGGCACCGTTTCGCTGAAGGCCTTCCGCGACCGTTTCGGCCTGCCGCTGACCGACGAGCAGGTGGAGAAGCTGGAGTACATCAACCCCGGCCCCGACGCACCGGAGATCCGGTACATGCGCGAGCGGCGCATGGCGCTCGGCGGCTTCCTGCCGCAGCGACGGCAGAAGGCGGCGCCGCTGGAGGTGCCGGCGCTGTCGGCGTTCGAGACGCAGCTGAAGGCTTCCGCCGAGGGCCGCGAGTTCTCGACCACCATGGCCTTCGTGCGCATGCTCGGCACGCTGGTGAAGGACAAGAAGCTCGGCAGGCATGTCGTGCCGATCGTCGCCGACGAGTCGCGCACCTTCGGCATGGAGGGCATGTTCCGCAGCCTCGGCATCTGGTCCTCGGTCGGACAGAACTACACGCCGCAGGACCACGGCGAGCTGATGTTCTACAAGGAATCCAAGGACGGCCAGATCCTGCAGGAGGGCATCACCGAGTCCGGCGCTATGGCTTCCTGGATCGCCGCGGCGACGTCCTACAGCACGCACGGCGTGCAGATGATCCCCTTCTTCATCTACTACTCGATGTTCGGCTTCCAGCGCTTCGGCGACCTGGCCTGGGCCGCCGGCGACCAGCGCGCGCGCGGCTTCCTGCTCGGCGGCACCTCCGGGCGCACGACGCTGAACGGCGAGGGCCTGCAGCACGAGGACGGCCACTCGCACATCCAGTCGGCACTGATCCCCAACTGCGTCTCCTACGACCCGACCTTCGGCTACGAGGTGGCGGTGATCCTGCAGGACGGCCTGCGCCGCATGGTGCAGGAGCAGGAGGACGTCTTCTACTACATCACCCTGCTCAACGAGAACTACGCCCATCCGGCGCTGCCGGAAGGCGCGGAAAAGGACATCCTCAAGGGCATGTACCTCTTCAGGAAGGGGCCCGCCGGCAACAATCCGCGCGTGCAGCTGCTCGGCTCCGGCGCCATCCTGCGCGAGGTGATCGCCGCCGCCGAGCTGCTGAAGAAGGACTGGGGCGTGGAAGCCGACCTCTGGAGCTGCCCGAGCTTCACCGAACTGGCGCGCGACGGCCAGGCCGCGGCGCGCTGGAACCTGCTGCACCCGACGGAAAAACCCAGGCTCTCGCACGTCGAGCAGTGCCTGAAGGACACACGCGGCCCGGTCGTCGCCTCGACCGACTACGTGCGCGCCTTCGCCGAGCAGATCCGGCCGTATGTGCCGCGCCGCTATGCCGTGCTCGGCACCGACGGCTTCGGCCGTTCGGATACCCGGGAAAAACTCCGCGGTTTCTTCGAGGTCGACCGCCACTACGTGACGGTGGCCGCGCTGAAGGCGCTGGCCGATGAGGGCCAGTTCGACAAGGCCAGGGTCAAGGAGGCCATCGCCAAGTACGGCCTCGACCCGAGCAAGCCCAACCCCGTCACCGTCTGAGGAAACGCCATGTCCGTCATCGAAGTGAAAGTGCCCGACATCGGCGACTTCAAGGACGTGCCGGTGATCGGGGTGGAAGTCAGTCCCGGCGACACGGTGAAGGCGGAGGACCCGCTCGTCACCCTGGAATCCGACAAGGCCACCATGGAAGTGCCGGCGCCCGCTTCAGGCGTCGTGAAGGAAATCAAGCTGAAGGTCGGCGACAAGGTCTCGGAAGGCACGCTGGTGCTGCTGCTGGAGACGGGCGCGGGTGCAGCCGCTGCGGAAATCCCCCCTGGCCCCCCTTTGCAAAGGGGGGAATCGACGGCGGGTATTTCTCCCCCCTTTGCAAAAGGGGGGGCGGGGGGGATTTCCTCACCCGAGCCCATCGCCCCACCCCCGCCCGCCCCGCCCCCTGCCCCTGCCGAGATCGCCGCCGAAGTCGCCGGCGGCCACAAGGCCCACGCCAGCCCCTCGGTGCGGCGCTTCGCACGCGAGCTGGGCGTCGACGTCGCGCTGGTGAAGGGCACGGGGCCGAAGGGCCGCATCCTGCAGGAGGACGTGCGGAGCTACGTGAAGGGCGCGCTGGCGCAGCCGCGCGGCGCAGCGCCCGCTACAGGCGGCGGCGCCGGGCTGGACCTCCTGCCCTGGCCGACGGTCGACTTCGCCAAGTTCGGCCCCGTCGAATCGAAGCCGCTGTCGCGCATCAAGAAGATCTCCGGCGCCAACCTCGCCCGCAACTGGGTGATGATCCCGCACGTCACGCAGTTCGACGAAGCCGACATCGGCGAGCTGGAAGCGCTGCGCGTGCAACTCAACAAGGAGAATGAAAAGGCCGGCATCAAGGTGACCATGCTCGCCTTCCTCATCAAAGCGGCAGTGGCGGCGCTGAAGAGGTTCCCCGACTTCAACGCCTCGCTCGACGGCGAGAATCTGGTCTACAAGCAGTACTTCCACATCGGCTTCGCCGCCGACACGCCGAACGGGCTGGTGGTGCCGGTGATCCGCGACGCCGACAGGAAAGGCGTGCTGGAGATCGCGAAGGAGATGGGCGCACTGTCGGCAAAAGCACGCGAGGGCAAGCTCGGCCCGGCCGAGATGCAGGGCGGCTGCTTCTCCATCTCCAGCCTCGGCGGCATCGGCGGAACGGCGTTCACGCCGATCATCAACGCGCCGGAAGTAGCCATCCTCGGCGTCTCGAAGTCGCAGACGAAACCGGTGTGGGACGGCAAGGCCTTCCAGCCGCGCCTGATGATCCCGCTCTCGCTGTCCTACGACCATCGCGTCATCGACGGCGCCCAGGCGGCGCGCTTCACGGCCTACCTGGCGCAGGTGCTGGCCGACATGCGGAGGGTGCTGCTGTGACCACCATCGTCGCGGTGAAGAAAAACGGCATGGCGGCGATCGCCGCCGACTCGCTCACCACCTTCGGCGACACGCGCCTCGGACGCCAGTACAAGGGAGAGCACGACAAGATCATCGAGATCGGCGGATCGTTCATCGGCCTGTGCGGCAGCAGCGCCCACCACCTGGTGCTCTCCGCCCTGCTGCCGAAGCTGGAGGACATCAAGCTCGGCAGCCGCATGGAGGTGTACGAAACCTTCCGCCGCCTGCATCCGGTGCTCAAGGAGCAGGGCTACCTCAACCCCAAGGAGGACGAGGACGACCCCTACGAGTCCTCGCAGATCACCGCGCTGATCGTGAACAGCTCGGGCATCTACGGCGTGTACTCCTACCGCGAGGTGTTCGACTACGACCGCTTCTGGGGCATCGGCTCCGGGCGCAACTTCGCCCTCGGCGCCATGTTCGCCGCCTACGACCGCTGCAAGACGGCGGCCGAGGTGGCGAAGATCGGCGTCGAGGCCGGCGCCGAGTTCGACACCGCGACGCAAGGGCCGATCGTCCTGCACACGGTCAAGCTGGCGAGGAAACGCAAATGAGCCTGCTCGAAGTGAAAGTGCCCGACATCGGCGACTTCAAGGACGTGCCGGTGATCGGGGTGGAAGTCAGTCCCGGCGACACGGTGAAGGCGGAGGACCCGCTCGTCACCCTGGAATCCGACAAGGCCACCATGGAAGTGCCGGCGCCCGCTTCAGGCGTCGTGAAGGAAATCAAGCTGAAGGTCGGCGACAAGGTCTCGGAAGGCACGCTGGTGCTGCTGCTGGAGACGGGCGCGGGTGCAGCCGCTGCGGAAATCCCCCCTGGCCCCCCTTTGCAAAGGGGGGAATCGACGGCGGGTATTTCTCCCCCCTTTGCAAAAGGGGGGGCGGGGGGGATTTCTCCTGCCGCTGACATCGAAACGGAAATGCTCGTCCTCGGCGCCGGCCCCGGCGGCTATTCCGCCGCCTTCCGCGCCGCCGATCTCGGCCTGAAGACCGTGCTGGTGGAGCGCTACGCCGCGCTCGGCGGCGTCTGCCTCAACGTCGGCTGCATCCCCTCCAAGGCGCTGCTGCACGTCGCCGCGGTGATGGAGGAAGCGGCGCACCTGGCCGACCACGGCGTTGCCTTCGCCGCCCCGAAAGTGGACCTCGACAAGCTGCGCGCGCACAAGGCCAAGGTCGTCTCGAAGCTCACGCACGGCCTCGCCGGCATGGCCAAGGCACGCAAGGTGGATGTCGTGCGCGGCTACGGCCACTTCCTCGATGCCCACCACCTCGAAGTCGAACTCACCCAGGGCGAGGGGCAGGAAAAAGCCGGCGGGAAGAAGGTCATCCGTTTCGCCAAATGCATCATCGCCGCCGGCTCGAGCGCCGTGCGCCTGCCCTTCATCCCCGACGACCCGCGCATCGTCGACTCCACCGGCGCGCTGGAGCTGCGCTTCGTGCCGAAGCGCCTGCTGGTGATCGGCGGCGGCATCATCGGCCTGGAGATGGCGACGGTGTACTCGGCGCTCGGCGCCAGGGTCGATGTCGTCGAGATGCTCGACGGCCTCATGCAGGGCCCCGACCGCGACCTCGTCAAGGTGTGGGAAAAGAAGAACGCCGGCCGCTTCGACAAGGTGATGCTGAAGACGAAGACCGTCAAGGTCGAAGCGCTGAAGGAAGGCCTCAAGGTGTGGTTCGAGGGGGAGAATGCCCCCGCCGGACCGCAGACGTACGACATGATCCTGCAGTCGGCCGGCCGCAGCCCGAACGGCAACAAGATCGGCGCCGACAAGGCCGGCGTGACCGTCGACGCGCGCGGCTTCATCGCCGTCGACAAGCAGATGCGCACGAACGTGCCGCACATCTTCGCCATCGGCGACCTGGTCGGCCAGCCGATGCTGGCGCACAAGGCGGTGCACGAGGGGCATGTGGCAGCTGAGGTCGCGGCTGGGCAAAAGAGTCACTTCGACGCACAGGTCATCCCCGGCGTCGCCTACACCGACCCCGAAGTCGCCTGGGTCGGCCTCACCGAGGACGAGGCGAAGAAACAGGGCGTGAAGGTCGGCATCGGCAAGTTCCCCTGGGCCGCCTCCGGCCGCGCCATCGCCAACGGCGCCGACTACGGCTTCACCAAACTGGTCTTCGACGAGTCGGAAAACGGGGGCCACCGCATCGTCGGCGGCGGCATCGTCGGCCCCAACGCCGGCGACATGATCGGCGAGATCGCGCTGGCCATCGAGATGGGCGCCGACGCCATCGACATCGGCAAGACCATCCACCCGCATCCGACGCTGGGCGAATCGATCGGCATGGCGGCCGAGGTGTACGAAGGCACGTGCACCGACCTGCCGCCGGCGAAGAAGAAGTAAAATCCTGCCCGGCAGCAAGCCCTTTGCTGCCCACTGACAACTGACCGCTGACAACTTGAAAATGACCCAGGACGAACTCAAGCAGGCGGTGGCGAAAGCCGCCATCGACTACGTGGTGCCCGGCACCATCATCGGCGTCGGCACCGGCTCGACGGCCAACTACTTCATCGACGAGCTCGGCAAGATCAAGGACCGCATCCCCGGCGCGGTGGCCAGCTCGGAAGCCACGGCGAAGCGCCTCGCCGGCCACGGCATCCTGGTGCTCGACCTCAATGACGTTTCCGACATCCCGGTGTACGTGGACGGCGCCGACGAGATCGACTCGTCCATGGCCATGATCAAGGGCGGCGGCGGCGCGCTGACGCGCGAGAAGATCGTCGCCGCCGTGGCGCAGAAGTTCGTCTGCATCGCCGACGCCTCCAAACTGGTGCAGACGATGGGCAAGTTCCCCCTGCCGGTGGAAGTCATCCCGATGGCCCGCGCCCACGTCGCGCGCGAGCTGGCGAAGCTCGGCGGCGAACCGGTGCTGCGCGCCGGCTTCACCACCGACAACGGCAACCTCATCCTCGACGTGAAGGGCCTCTCCATCACCGACCCGAAGGCGCTGGAAACCCGCATCAACGCCATAGTCGGCGTCGTCACCAACGGCCTCTTCGCCCTGCGCGGCGCCGATGTCGCGCTGCTGGCCGGGACGGACGGCGTGCAGACGCTGAAGCGAAACTGATCGCCGTATCGCAGGGACTGACTTTTCCCGAAATAAAAAAAGCCGCGCAGTGCGCGGCTTTTTTGCGTCCAGAAGAACTCAGGACTTCGGCGGCACGTAGCCCTGCACCTGGTCGGCGCCGGCACCGAAGAAGTGCTTCTCCATCTGCTCGGCGAGGTACTTGCGCGCCTTGGCGTCGGCCAGGCTGAGGCGGTTTTCGTTGATCAGCATCGTCTGGAACTTGATCCACTGCTGCCAGGCTTCCTTGGAGACGTTCTCGAAAATGCGCTTGCCCAGCTCGCCCGGCACCGGCGGGAAGTCCATGCCTTCCGCCTCGCGGCCCAGCTTGACGCATTTCACCATGCGGCCCATTGCGATTCCTTTCCTGTTCGATACGCCCGCGGCGGCGGGCTCACGGCGATATTCTACCGTTTTCAGTGCAACTTCGCGCTGCCGAATACCGCCCAGCGGTTCTTGCCGCTCATCTTGGCCTGGTACATGGCGGAGTCGGCTCGGGCGATCATCTCCTCGCTATCGGCGGCATGCTTGGGGTAGAGGGCGATGCCGAGACTGGCGGTGAGCCGCACCTCGCGTCCGGCGAACTGGAAGCACATGTCGGCGATCTTGCCGCCGACGCGGCGGGCGAGGCCGACCATTTCCTCCTCGTCGGCGTCCGGTGCCAGGATGGCGAACTCGTCGCCGCCGACGCGGAAGAAGATCTCGTTGCGGCGAACGATGGCGCCCACATCCTCGGCGAGGCGCATGAGGACGACGTCGCCGGCCTGGTGGCCGAACTCGTCGTTGATCGGCTTGAAGCCGTCGAGGTCGATGGCAAGCAGCCCGGCCTGGGCCTTGCGCCGCGAGGCGTCGGCGATGATGCGCTCGATCTCCTCGTGGAAGCGGCGGCGGTTGTAGAGGCCGGTGAGCGGATCGCGTTCGGCGAGCTGGATGAGCTGGGCTTCGAGCTGCTTCTGACGGGTGACGTCCTCGTAGATCCAGACGCGGCCGATGAAGCGGCCCGGCTTGTCGCCGGGCACGAGGGCGGAGATGTCGGTGATGATGCGGCCGTCCTGCAGGGCGATCTCGTAGGCGCCGCTGATCTCGCCGTTGCCGGCCAGCACCTGCTCGATATGGCTGCGGTAGGCGGCATCGTCGCGGCGCAGATGGGCCGTGCGCTCGATCATGCCGTTGTCGCGCAGCCCCGTCAGGTTCTCGTCGCGCGGCAGCTTCCAGATGTCGCGGCAGGCGTTGTTGATGTAGACGAGGCGGTGGCTGCTGTCGACGAAGAGCACGCCGATCTTCATGACGTTGAGCAGCGCCTCCAGGCGCGAGCGCTCCTCGTTGCTGTTGGTCAGGTAGTACTCCTTGAGCGCCTGGGCGCGGCGCAGCTCGACCACCGTGTCGAGCAGCTTCAGCTCGGCTTCCTTGCGGGACTGGATCTCGTCGCCGGAAACGCGCAGGCCGAGGTACTCGCCGGTCGGGCTGTTGAGCGGCTGCCAGTTGAGCACCGTCCACACGACGCTGCCGTCCTTGCGCTTGAGGCGCACCTCGAAGTTGTCGCCGGTGCTGCCGCGCAGGGCCTTGAGCGCGACCTCGAGCGCCAGCTTGCGGTCCTTGTCGAACACCAGCATGTCCACCAGGTTGTTCGAGAGCAGGCACTCGAGCGGAGTGTAGCCGGTGATGCGCTCGACCGAGCGGTTGATCCAGATGAGGCGGCCCTGCGGGTTGAACCAGCCCTCGACGCCGTAGGTGTAGTCGGCGATGGCATGGAAGCGCGCCTCGCTTTTCTTCAGCGCCTCGAGGCGCTCATCGAGCGCCTGCGACATGCGGTTGAAGGCCCGCGTCAGGGTGCCTATCTCGTCGTTGCTGCCGACCGGCAGGCGCACGGTGGTCTCGCCGCTTTCCAGCGCCGCGACGCCGCGCTGGAGGACGCGCAGGTTGCGCGTCAGCCAGTAGCCTATGACGAAAAGCAGGATCACCGTCAGCAGGAAGGCCACCCAGCCGATGGCGATGCTCTGCCAGAGCAGCTGGTAGCCAGCCTGGCGCAGGAACTGCGCGTCGATGCCGAAACGCACGCTGCCGACCTCGCGGTCGCCGATGCGCAGCACGGTGACGCCGTCGAAGCGCTCGGCCTCGCGCGGCAGGCTGGAGAAGTCTTCCATGGGGGGCGGCAGCGGCCGGGCGGCTTCCCAGCCCTCGGCGGCGGCGACGCGCTGCGCGGCGTCCAGCACCACGACATAGCCGATGCCCTTCTGCTGCCCCATCTCCCGGACCAGGCGCGTCAGCTTGACGTAGTCGCGCTCGGCCAGCGGCACGGCGAGCGCGGCGTTGTGCAGGACCTGCAGTTCGGCCAGGTGGCGGTTTTCCCGCGCCGTCAGCGCTTCGTCGAGCAGGCGTACGCTGTTGGCGACCTGCACCCACAGCACGAGGACCAGGACGAAACAGGCCGCCGCGATGAGGCGGAAGCGCAGCGAAGCGGCCATGCCCTTGAGGGCTTCCAGCATGCCGACCTTTCCTACAAGGCCTTGCCCAGCACCTTGGAACGACGTTGCCAGTTGTAGAGCTCGCGCTTCTCGCGCGGCAGGGAATCGACGCCGGCTTCCTTGAAGCCGCGTTCGATGAACCAGTGGGATGTGCGCGTCGTCAGCACGAACAGCTTCTTCAGGCCGGCCTTGCGCGCCCGCACCTCCATGTAGTGCAGCAGCTGCTCGCCGTAGCCGACGCGGCGGTAGTCGGGATTGACGGCCAGGCAGGCGAGCTCCGCCGCCTTGTCCTTGCTGAACGGATACAGCGCGGCGCAGCCGAGGATCACGCCGTCGTGCTCGAGCACGGAGAAGCGGCCGATCTCCATCTCCAGCAGTTCACGGCCGCGCCGCACCAGCGTGCCGTCCGCCTCCAGCGGGGCGATCAAGCCGACGATGGCGGCGACGTCGTCGATCGTCGCTTCGCGCAGGCGGGCCAGCGGGTCGCGCGTGACGACCGTGCCGACGCCTTCGTGGGTGAACAGTTCGAGCAGGAGCCCGCCGTCGACGTCGCGGTCGACCAGGTGGGCGCGCTTGACGCCGGCGCGGGCCGCGCGCATGCAGCAGGGCAGGTAAAGGCCGAGGTCCTCGGTCAGGCGCTTCGGCTTCCGCAGCACCTGCTCGGCTTCGTCGGCGGTGATCGCATCGACGAGCGTGCCGCGGCGGTCGGTGACGCCGGGCGCGTCGCACAGGAAGATGAGCTTCTCGGCCTGCAGGGCGACGGCCACCGACTCGGCGACCTCCTCCATGCTGAGGTTGAAGATCTCGCCGGCGGGCGACACGCCGATCGGGCTGATCAGGACGACGTTCTGCTGGTCGAGGTCGGCGCTGATCTCGTTGGCGACGATCTTGCGCACGGCGCCGGTATACTGGTAGTCGATGCCGTCGACGACGCCGACCGGCTTGGCGGTGATGAAGTTGCCGCCGGTGACGCGCATCCAGGCGCCCGCCATCGGCGTGTTGGGCAGGCCCTGCGAGAGCAGCGCCTCGATCTCCAGCCGTGTGACGCCCATCGCCGCCTTGACGCATTCGAGCGCCGCGGCATCGGTGACGCGCAAGCCCTTGTGGTACTTCGCCTTGAGGCCGCGCCGCGCAAGCTCGGCCTCGATCTGCGGCCGCGCGCCGTGCACCAGCACCAGGCGAATGCCGAGCGCCGCGAGCAGGTTGCAGTCCTGCGCCAGCGCCTGCGCCAGCGCGCCCTGCGCCACCTCGCCATCGAAGCCGATGACGAAGGTGCGGCCGCGGAAGGCGTGGATGTAGGGCGCCGCCTGGCGGAACCAGGAGACGTATTGCCGGGTGGATTCGGGCGCTGTCATGTCGGCGTGTCGAGAAATGTCGTTAAACAGCAAAGCCAAGCCAATGTTTTGCTTGGATTTTAGCCCATGAAAATAGCACGGGGGCGGAAATATTTCACGCCCCCGTGCCGTTGTGCCCCGCTTTACCGCCGTTCATCGGCGCCTCAGGCATTCATTACAGGGCCTCCTCGAGGCGGTCGCAGAGCGTCTTCAGCACCTTGATGCGGGCATGCAGCTTGTCGTTGGCCTCGACCAGGGTCCACGGCGCGATCTCGGTGCTGGTGCGGTCGATCATGTCGCAGACGGCATGCTCGTAGTCGTCCCACTTCTTGCGGTTGCGCCAGTCCTCCTCGGTGATCTTGAAGCGCTTGAAGCGGGTCTTCTCGCGCTCCTTGAAGCGCCTGAGCTGCTCCTCGGCGGTGATGGCCAGCCAGAACTTGGCGACGATGGCGCCGCTCCGGACCAGCTGGTCCTCGAAGTCGTTGATCTCGGCGTAGGCGCGCATCCAGTCCTCCTCGCGGGCGAAGCCCTCGACGCGCTCGACCAGCACGCGGCCGTACCAGGAACGGTCGAAGATGGTGACGCGGCCGATGCGCGGCACGTGCCGCCAGAAGCGCCACAGGTAGGGCTGCACGCGCTCCTCCTCGGTCGGCGCGGCGATCGGCACGATGGCGTACTGTCGCGCATCGAGCGCGCCGGTGATGCGGCGGATGCTGCCGCCCTTGCCGGCGGCGTCCGAGCCCTCGAAGACGCAGATCAGCGAGCGCTGCTTGAACTTCGGGTTGCGCGTGAGCAGGTTGAGCCGCCCCTGGTACTTCTCCAGCTCCTTGTCGAACTTCTTCTTGGTCAGCGCCAGCTTCATGTCGAGCGAGTTGATGAGGTCGCGCCGGTCGGCGGCGGGCGGCGGCGGCGGCGCGCTGACGGCGACGCGGCGCGCGCCCTTCTTCTCCTGGTCGACGCGCTTCCGCATGGCGTCGAGGAGAATCTTCGCCACGGTGAGGTAGCGGTACTGCTCGTCCGCTCCCTCGACGACGATCCACGGCGCCACGCCGGTGCTGGTGTGGCGCAGCGTGTGCTCGGAGACGGCGCGGAACTTGTCGTAGATCTTGAAGTGCTCCCAGTCCGCCTCGGTGACGCGCCAGCGCGTGTCCTTGTCCTTCTCCAGCGCCTTGAGGCGCTTCCTCTGCGCGTCCTTGGAGAGGTGGAACCAGAACTTGAGGATCAGCGCGCCCTCGTCGGCGAGCATCTGCTCGAAGCGGTTGATCTCCTCGATCGACTGGTCGAGGTCGGCCGCCTTGGTCTTCTTCAGCACGCGGTTGACGATGGGGTCGGTGTACCAGTTGCCGAAGAGGATGCCGATCTTGCCCCGCGGCGGCAGCGCGCGCCAAAAGCGCCACATGAAGGGGCGCTCGCGCTCCTCGTCGGAAGGCGGCGGGAAGGCGTGCGTCTGGATGTGGCGCGGGTCCATCCAGGCGTTGAGCAGGTTCACCGTTTCGCCCTTGCCGGCACCGTCGACGCCGTTGATGAGGATGATGACGGGAAATTTCTTCAGCTCGCCGACGTCGAACTGCGCATCGAGCAGGTCGGCGCGCAGCTTCGGCGCCTGCTTGTCGAAAGTCTCCTTGCTGATCTTGTGCCCCAGTTCCGCCGATTCGAACATGATGATCCCCTCTCACAAATCTCCGTGGAGCGCGCCCAGCGCGGCCAGTGCGGCAGGCCCCGCCGTTTCCGTGCGCAGGATGCGCGGGCCGAGCGACAGGTCCGCAAATCCCGCCAGCCTGGCCGCTGCCGCTTCCTCCTTGTCCAGCCCGCCTTCGGGCCCGACCAGCAGCAGGAAGCGTCTGCCGGCCAATTCGCGCGGCCGACGTCCGCCCTGCGGCGAAAGCAGCAGCCGCCGTATTTCATTGTCCTGCGCCAACTGGCCAAGCCATTGCCGCAGATCAAGAATCGGCGCGATTTCCGGCAACCGGTTGCGGCCGCACTGCTCGCAGGCGGAGATGGCCACCTGCCGCCAATGTTCGACGCGCCGCGCGGCGCGCTCTCCCGCCAGCCGCACCACGCTGCGCGACGACGCCAGCGGCTGGATGCGCGCGACGCCCAGCTCGACGGCCTTCTGCACGACGAAGTCCATCTTGTCGCCGGAGGGCAGCGCCTGCGCCAGCGTCATGTCCAGCGGCGATTCGCGCTCGACGGCGTGCCAGTCGCCCAGCTGCACGCGCACGGCGCGGCCGGCCTCGGCGATCCGGCCGGGATACTCGCCGCCCTCGCCGTTGAACAAGGTCACGGGGTCGCCGGCGCCCAGGCGCAGCACGCGCAGCGCATGGTGCGCGGCGGCGGACGGCAGGTCGGCGAGGCTGTTGGGCGCGAGGGGCTGCGGGCAGAAGAAGCGCGGATTCATCATGCTATTATTCCGCAGCCCCCGGATTTTTCCCACAGCTAATCGTCATGGTCAGCCTCACCACACCCATCTGCGACTTCGGCTGGAAGGCCCCCGACTTCGACCTGCCGGGCACCGATGGCCGCCGCCACAGCCTGGCCAGCGCACGCGGCCCCAACGGCCTGCTGGTGATGTTCATCTGCAACCACTGTCCCTACGTCCAGGCGGTGCTCGACCGCATCGTGCGCGACTGCCGCGAACTGGCCGTGCACGGCATCGGCTCGATCGCCCTCATGTCGAACGACCCCACCGACTACCCCGAGGATGCCTGGGACAACATGGTGGCGGTGGCGCGCCGCATGGCGTTCCCCTTCCCCTACGTGCTCGACGAGTCGCAGGCGGTGGCGAAGGCCTACGGCGCGGTGTGCACGCCCGACTTCTTCGGCTTCAACGCGCAACTCGAATTGCAGTACCGCGGCCGCCTCGACGCCTCGCGGAAAGAGTCAGTCCCGGCGGCACGGCGCGACCTGTTCGAGGCCATGCTGCAGGTGGCGCAGACCGGCCGCGGGCCGCGCGAGCAGATCCCGAGCATGGGCTGCTCGATCAAATGGAAGGATGAAGCACGGTGAACTCGCCCTGGTACGAACTCGCCGCGGCGGTCACCCAGGTGGTGCGCGAGGTCGCCGCCCAGGTGGTGATGCCGCGCTACCTGCAGGTGGTGCGCGAGCACAAAGCCGACGGCACCATCTTCACCGAGGTCGACATCGCCGCCCAGCGCGCGCTGGCCGAGCGGCTGCAGCGCCTGCGCGAGCGCCCGATGCTGGGCGAGGAGGAGATGGGCGAAGACGAACAGCGCCGGCTGTGGAACGAGGGCGCCGAGGGGCTGTGGGTGGTCGACCCCATCGACGGCACCACCAACTTCGTCGCCGGCCTGCCCTTCTTCGCCATTTCGGTGGCCTATTTCGTCGAGGGCCGCGCCGTCGTCGGGGTGGTCTACAACCCGGCCACGCGCGAGATGTTCTTCGCCTCGCGCGGCGGCGGCGCCATCATGAACGGCCTGCGCCTGCCGCTGCGGGCGCCGGCGGCCAGCCTCGCCGAGTGCGTCGCCGGCGTCGACTTCAAGCGCATTCCGAAGAAGCTGGGCGACGACCTCGCCACGCGGCCGCCCTACTACTCGCAGCGCAACTTCGGCTGCAGCACCCTGGAATGGGCCTATGCCGCCGCGGGCCGGCTCGATCTCCTGCTGCACGGCGGCCAGAAGCTGTGGGACTACGCCGCCGGGCGCCTGATCCTGGAGGAAGCCGGCGGGCGCATGTGCACCCTGAAGAAGGACGATTTCGACGCCGACGACCTGTGGAAGCGCTCGGTCATCGCCGCCGTCGACCCGCAGCTTTTTGCGGCCTGGCGCGACTGGATCCGCTCGCGGCGCTGACCTTCTCCTTCGGCGGCTCGTCCAGCCCGCCGCTCTCCTTCAGCAGGAACTGGCGGAAGGCCTCCGCCACCGGCAGCAGGCGCTTCTCGGCGCGGTGCACCACGAACCAGTGGCGCTTGAGCGGCGTGCCCGTCACATTCAGGCGGACGATGTGGCCGGTGGCCAGCTCGAGCACGATGGTACGCTCGGAGATGAAGGAGATGCCCATGCCGGCCATCACCGCCTGCTTGATGGTCTCGTTGCTGGTCATCTCGACGGTGCGCTGCGGCACCACGCCGTTCTCCGCCAGGAAGCGCTCCATCGCCGCGCGCGTGCCCGAGCCCGGCTCGCGCAGCAGGAAGCTTTCCTCGGCCAGCTGCTTCGGCGCAATGCGCTTGGCGCCGGCCAAGGGGTGGTCCGGCGCGGCGACGAAGACCAGCGGATTTTCGGCGAAGGGCTCGGACACCGTCTCCAGCTCCTGCGGCGGGCGTCCCATGATGGCGAGGTCGATGTCGTTGTCGACGAGCTGCTGCACGATCTCGCCGCGGTTGTGCACGCCGAGGCGCAGCTCGACTTCCGGGTGCATCTGACGGAACGCCGTCAGCAGGCGCGGCGCGAAGTACTTGGCGGTGGACACCACGCCGATGTTCAGCCGCCCGCCGCGCAGGCCCTTCATCGCCAGCAGCGCCTCCTCGGCCTCGCGCAACTGCTGGGCGATGACGCGGGCGTGGCGCGCCAGTTCCTCGCCGGCTTCGGTGAGGAAGACGCGCTTGCCGACCTGCTCGGTGAGCGGCAGGCCCGCCGCCTCCTCGAGGCTCCTCACCTGCATGGAGACGGCGGGCTGGGTCAGGTGCAGCTCGTCGGCGGCGCGCGAGAACGACAGGTGGCGGGCCACCGCCTCGAAGATCTTCAGCTGGCGCAGGGTCAGGTGCATGGTCGGGTCGTCCCAAGGGCGTCCATAAGGAATAATGCAAGAATACCATAACAAACATTTAGTTCACCTTATGGATTTTCGGGAATAGAGTGCGCCCCATACACAAACGACCGCGACATCAAGGAGAACACATGGACCAGTCGAACCGCTACGCCGACCTCAGCCTCAAGGAAGAAGACCTCATCAAGGGCGGCAAGCACATTCTTTGCGCCTACAAGATGAAGCCGAAGGCCGGCTACGGCTACCTCTCGGCCGCCGCCCACTTCGCCGCCGAGTCGTCCACCGGCACCAACGTCGAGGTGAGCACCACCGACGAGTTCACCAAGGGCGTCGACGCCCTGGTCTACCACATCGACGAGGCCGCCGAGGAGATGCGCATCGCCTATCCGATCGACCTCTTCGACCGCAACGTCAGCGACGGCCGCATGATGATCGTCTCCTTCCTGACGCTGACCATCGGCAACAACCAGGGCATGGGCGACATCGAGTACGCCAAGATGTACGACTTCTACATGCCCGAGCGCGCCATCCAGCTCTTCGACGGCCCGGCCAAGGACATCTCGGACATGTGGCGCATCCTCGGCCGCCCGGTCAAGGACGGCGGCTACATCGCCGGCACCATCATCAAGCCGAAGCTGGGTCTCCGCCCGGAACCCTTCGCCAAGGCCGCCTACCAGTTCTGGCTCGGCGGCGACTTCATCAAGAACGACGAGCCGCAGGGCAACCAGGTCTTCGCGCCGATGAAGAAGACCATCCCGCTGGTCTACGACGCCATGAAGCGCGCCATGGACGAGACCGGCCAGGCGAAGATCTTCTCGGCCAACATCACCGCCGACGACCACTACGAGATGCTCGCCCGCGGCGAGTACATCCTCGAGACCTTCGGCCCCGACGCCGACAAGGTGGCCTTCCTGGTCGACGGCTACGTCGGCGGCCCCGGCATGGTCACCACCGCACGCCGCCGCTTCCCGAACCAGTACCTGCACTACCACCGCGCCGGCCACGGCGCCGTCACCTCGCCCCAGTCGAAGCGCGGCTACACCGCCTATGTGCTGGCCAAAATGAGCCGCCTGCAGGGCGCTTCCGGCATCCACGTCGGCACCATGGGCTACGGCAAGATGGAAGGCGAGAAGGACGACCGCGCCATTGCCTACATCATCGAGCGCGACGAGTACCAGGGCCCGGCCTACAACCAGAAGTGGTACGGCATGCGGCCGACCACGCCGATCATTTCCGGCGGCATGAACGCGCTGCGCCTGCCCGGCTTCTTCGAGAACCTCGGCCACGGCAACGTCATCAACACCGCCGGCGGCGGCTCCTACGGCCACATCGATTCCCCGGCCGCCGGCGCCATCTCGCTGCGCCAGGCCTACGACTGCTGGAAGGCCAAGGCCGACCCGATCGAGTGGGCCAAGCAGCACAAGGAATTCGCCCGCGCCTTCGAGTCGTTCCCGCAGGACGCCGACAAGCTCTACCCGGGATGGCGCGACAAGCTCAAAGGTCACAAGTAATCCGTTTACCAGTCGGATTACCGGTTAGCCCCTGACCCGCAAGGGCAGGGGCTTTTTTATTCGGAGGTCGTCATGAGTCAGGACGTCGAGCAGTACCGCATCGGCAAGGAACCCTTCTACCAGCCGCAGGGCGACGAGGTGACGCTGTACGAGGCCGCCTACGCCGCGCGCCTGCCGGTGATGCTGAAAGGCCCCACCGGCTGCGGCAAGAGCCGCTTCGTCGAGTACATGGCGTGGAAGCTCGACCGCCCCCTCATCACCGTCGCCTGCAACGAGGACATGACCGCTTCCGACCTGGTCGGCCGCTACCTCCTCGACCGCGAGGGCACGCGTTGGCTGGACGGGCCGCTCACCACCGCCGCGCGCATCGGCGCCATTTGCTACCTCGACGAGATCGTCGAGGCGCGCCAGGACACCACCGTGGTGATCCACCCGCTCACCGACCACCGCCGCGTGCTGCCGCTCGACAAGAAGGGCGAGGTGGTCGCCGCCCATCCCGACTTCCAGCTGGTGATCTCCTACAACCCCGGCTACCAGTCGCTGATGAAGGACCTCAAGCAGTCGACCAAGCAGCGCTTCGCCGCCTTCGACTTCGATTACCCCGAGCCGGGACTGGAAGCGCAGATCGTCGCGCGCGAGACCGGCATCGACTTTGATACCGCCGGCCGGCTGGTGAAGCTCGCCGGAACGGCGCGCAACCTCAAGGGCCACGGCCTCGCCGAGGGCGTGTCGACGCGCCTCGTCGTCTACGCCGCCCAGCTCATCCGCCGCGGCGTCGCCCCGCGCGCCGCCTGCCGCACGGCCATGGCGCGGCCGATCACCGACGACGCCGACATCCGCGCCACGCTCGACCACGCGGTCGACGCGATCTTCGCGTAAAAGTCAGTCGCTGCAGCACGGCGAATAGCCAGGATGAAACCTCGGGTCATCTTTCGGTTGGTGCGCGGTCGGGCCGGCGGGGAAACGCCTTGGGTTTTCGACCGTCATGAGGCACCACGTCTCCAGACAAGGGGGGCGGGTGGCCGACAGAGCGAAGTAAAGAAGGAGAGCCGGGCGCAGCCCGGCTCGGGTGACATGAGCGGCGTCGGCCACCCGCCACCCTTGGCGCGTGCAGACCTTCAACGAACGAGGCGTTTCATGCGTCGCAGGTGGTGCAATGCGCGGTGGAGCAACTGACATGAGCAAGCCGGTCGACGCCCGCAAGCGTGAAATGCATCATCCGCAGGTGCAGGCCTGGTGGCGCGAAATGGACTGCGGTTTCACGCAGGTGGCCGACGTCTTCGAGGAGTGCCTCTACGAGGCGCTGACCGCCTTCTCGAAACGGGAGATGGACGACTACGTGGCGGCGGCGAAAACCCTCAGCCGCCTCGGCCGCGGGCCGGAGCCGGTGCTGGCCTTCCTCGAGGCTTGGCCCTCGGTCGCGGGCGCCGTCGGCACCGCGGCCCTGGAAGACGTCATGGCCACCGCGCGCGCGCTGCAGGCCTCGCCCAACGGCCACGCCATCGCGCCCTTCCTGCAGACGCTGGCGCCCGTCGCGCGCCGCCTCGCCTCGCGCGAGCAGCTGGCCTTCTACCTCGACATCGCGCGCGAGCTGATGGCCCGCACCACCGGCTCCATCCACGGCCGCCACGCGACGATCGCCAGTCCCGGCCTGCCGGCCTTCTTTCGCCAGGCGCCGCAGCTGGTCGAAACGCTGCCGATGGCCGGGCTGCAGAACTGGGTCGACTACGGCATCCGCCACTACGGCGACCACCCGCAGCAGCAGGAAGACTACTTCAAGCTGGCGCTCGCCGACAGCCGTGCCGTGCTGCAGCGCGAGCGCCACGGCACGTTGTTCGCCGACGCCGAGCGCCGCCTCGACCTCTACCTGCGCGCGCTGTGGCGCGACCCGCAGCCGCTGATCCCCTATTCCAATGCCTACCACGAGCTGCGCCAGATCGTGCCCTACTACGACAGCCTCGGCATGCGCCTGCCCGACGTCTACGACGCACGCAACGGAATCTCGGGGCTCGACCGCTACCGCGCGACGCTGGCGCACATGGCCGGCCACCGGCGCTGGTCGTCGCCGCAGATCGCCGACAACTGGAGCCCCTTCCAGCGCCTCGCCGTGGAATTCCTCGAGGACGCGCGCATCGACCGGCTGCTGATGCGCGAGTATCCGGGCCTCGCCCCCGTCCTGCTCGCCCTGCATCCGAAGCCTGGGGAGGACGCCTGCGATCCCGAGACCACGTCCTGCCTGCGCCACCGCCTGGCCATGCTCTCGCGCGCCTGCCTCGATGCGAACCACGGCTACGCCGACCCGGTCCTCAACGAGACCGTCGCCGCCTTCCATGCCGCGCTCGCCGACGGCCCGTCGGGCACGGCGCAGATGGCCGGGCTGGCGCTCGCCTACGTGGCGCGCACGCGGCGCCCGAGCGACCAGCTGCCGCGCATCCATTTCGACGACACGGTGGTCGACTACCGCGACGACAACCGCCAGCTGTGGGCCTTCATCGAGGAGGGCGACGAGGAGGAGGCCTTCGACACGCGGAAGGAGGCGCGCGAGGCGGAGGAGCCGCAGGGCCTGCCGCCGCGCCATTATCCCGAGTGGGACCAGGCCAGCGAGTCCTACCGCCCGGACTGGGTCAGCCTGTATGAAGCGCTGCACCCGGCCGGCGAGGCGGCGATGATCGACCGCCTGCTGGAGAAGCACGCCGCGCTGGCCCGTCGCCTGATGCGCCTGCTCGACCTCATCAAGCCGCAGAACAAGCAGCGCATCCGCTACCAGGAGGACGGCTCCGAGCTCGACCTCGACGTCGCCATCCGCTCGCTGATCGACTTCAGGAGCGGCGTCACGCCCGACCCGCGCATCAACATGAGCCACCGCACCAGCGGCCGCAGCATCGCCGTGCTGCTGCTGCTCGACCTGTCGGAGTCGCTCAACCAGAAGGTCGCCGGCGGCGAGCAGACGGTGCTGGAGCTCTCCCAGGAGGCGGTCTCCCTGCTCGGCATGGCCATCGAGCGCCTCAACGACCCCTTCGCCATTGCCGGCTTCCATTCCAACACCCGGCACGAGGTGCGCTACCTGCACATCAAGGGCTTCTCCGAGCGCTGGGACGACACGGTCAAGGGGCGGCTCGCCGCCGCCGGCGCCGGCTGGTCGACGCGCATGGGCGCCGCCCTGCGCCATGCCGGCGCGGCCCTCGCCCAGCGCCAGGCCGACAAGCGGCTGCTGCTGCTGCTCACCGACGGCGAGCCGGCCGACATCGACGTGCGCGACCCCGGCCACCTGCACGCCGACGCGAAGAAGGCCGTCGGCGAGCTGGCCGCCCAGGGCGTCGACACCTTCTGCCTCAGCCTCGACCCGAAGGCCGACGACTACGTGCAGGGGATTTTCGGGCGGCGCCACCTGGTGCTGGACCGGGTCGAGCAGCTGCCCGAGAAGCTGCCGCTGCTGTACATGGCGCTCACAAAATAAGCATCAGAGTTCTCTTATTCGTTCCATAACAAATTTTGAATGGAACTTATGCATCGCCCCGATTACAGTCCTGCTATCGTCGGCCGCCGCGCCCGGGTGCGCGCCGCCCAATAATTCAAACTATCCCCGAGGGGTAAATCCATGTCCGCCAAGCATCCCGTCATCGCCATCACCGGTTCCTCCGGGGCCGGCACGTCCACGGTCAAGAAGTCCTTCGAGCACATCTTCCGCCGCGAAAGCATCCTGTCTGCCGTCATCGAGGGCGACAGCTTCCACAAGTACGACCGCGAGGAGATGAAGAAGGCCATCCAGGCCTCGGAAAAGGCCGGCGTCTGCGAGCACATCAGCCACTTCGGCCCCGAAGCCAACCTGTTCGAGGACATCGAGGCGCTGTTCAAGACCTACGGCGAGACCGGCACCGGCAAGCGCCGCTACTACCTGCACAACGAGCAGGAAGCCGAGCCGTGGAAACAGAAGCCGGGCACCTTCACGCCCTGGGAGGACCTGCCCCCGGACACAGACTGCCTGTTCTACGAAGGCCTGCACGGCGGCGTCAAGACCGACACGGTGGATGTCGCCCGCCATACCGACCTGCTGGTCGGCGTGGTGCCGACGGTGAACCTCGAGTGGATCCAGAAGATCCACCGCGACACCAGCACGCGCGGCTACTCGGTCGAGGCGGTGACGCAGACCATCCTGCGCCGCATGTACGACTACGTGCACTACATCACGCCGCAGTTCTCGCGCACCCACATCAACTTCCAGCGCGTGCCGGTGGTGGACACCTCCAACCCCTTCGTCGCCCGCGACATCCCGACCCTGGACGAGTCCTTCGTGGTGATCCGCTACCGCGACCCGCACGGCGTGGACTTCCCCTACCTGCTGACCATGATCCACGACTCCTTCATGTCGCGGCCGAACTGCATCGTCGTGCCGGGCGGCAAGATGGAACTGGCCATGCAGCTGGTCCTCACCCCGCTGATCCTGCAGCTGATGGAGAAGCGCAAGAAGGCCTGACGCCGCCGTCGCCGGCCCGTTCACTACCAAAACAGCCCGGTTTGGAAGATAATTTGCAGTTTTCCAGCGGGCACCACTGATCCAGGAAACAAGGGGAAACAGATGTCCATCCAGAGTGCCACCTTCAGCGACTTCGAGACACCAGTGTTCAACAACCTGACCAGCGCCATCCGCGCCCTCGCCATGGACGCGGTCGAGAAGGCCAAGTCCGGCCACCCCGGCGCCCCCATGGGCATGGCGGAAATCGCCGAGGTGCTGTGGAACCACCACCTCAAGCACAACCCGGCCAACCCGAAGTGGGCCGACCGCGACCGCTTCGTGCTCTCCAACGGCCACGGCTCGATGCTCATCTACGCCCTGCTGCACCTGACCGGCTACGACGTCAGCATCGACGACATCAAGCAGTTCCGCCAGCTGCACTCGAAGACGCCGGGCCATCCCGAGTACGGCTACACGCCGGGCGTCGAGACCACCACCGGCCCGCTCGGCCAGGGCATCACCAACGCCGTCGGCATGGCCATGGCGGAGAAGCTGCTCGCCGCCGAGTTCAACCGGCCCGGCCACGAGATCGTGGATCACCGCACCTACGCCTTCCTCGGCGACGGCTGTCTGATGGAAGGCATCTCGCACGAGGCCTGCTCGCTCGCCGGCACCTGGGGCCTGGGCAAGCTGACCGCCTTCTGGGACGACAACGGCATCTCCATCGACGGCCACGTCGAGGGCTGGTTCACCGACGACACGCCGCGCCGCTTCGAAGCCTACGGCTGGCAGGTCATCCCCAACGTGAACGGCCATGACCCCGAAGCCCTCCACGCCGCCATCAACAAGGCCAAGGCCGAAACTTCGCGGCCGACCCTGATCTGCTGCCGCACCCGCATCGGCATGGGCTCGCCCAACAAGGCCGGCACCCACGACGTGCACGGCGCGCCGCTGGGCGACGCCGAGATCGCCGCCGCCCGCCCGCACATGGGCTGGGTGTTCCCGCCCTTCGAGATCCCGCAGGAAGTCTACGAGGCCTGGGACGCGCGCAAGAAGGGCGCCGTGCTGGAGTCCGACTGGAACCAGAAGTTCGAGCGCTACGCCAAGGCCTACCCCGACCTGGCCGCCGAATTCAAGCGCCGCATGGCCGGCGAGCTGCCCGCCAACTGGGCGGCGCATGCGAAGAAGGCCGTTGCCGAGATCAACGCCAAGGGCGAAACGGTCGCCACGCGCAAGGCCTCGCAAATCGCCATCAACGCGCTGGCCCCGGCTCTGCCCGAGTTCGTCGGCGGCTCGGCCGACCTGACCGGCTCGAACCTGACCAACTGGACGGGCTGCAAGCACGTCTCCGGCCGCACGCCCGGCAACTACATCTCCTACGGCGTGCGCGAGTTCGGCATGTCGCACATCATGAACGGCATGGCGCTGCACGGCGGCGTGCTGCCCTTCGGCGGCACCTTCCTGATGTTCTCGGAGTACGCCCGCAACGCCCTGCGCATGTCGGCGCTGATGAAGCAGCGCGTGATCTACGTGTTCACGCACGACTCGATCGGCCTCGGCGAGGACGGTCCGACGCACCAGCCGGTCGAGCAGACCGCCACCTTGCGCATGATCCCTAACATGGACGTCTGGCGCCCCTGCGACACCGTCGAGACGATGGTGGCGTGGACGCAGGCGGTGGAGAAGGCGAGCGGCCCGACGGCGCTGTGCCTGTCGCGGCAGAATCTGCCCTTCGTCAAGCGCGACGATGCGCAGATCGCCGCCATCGCGAAGGGCGGCTACGTCCTCTCCGAGGCGCAGGGCAAGGCCCAGGCGGTGATCCTCGCCACCGGATCGGAAGTCGACCTGGCGCTGAAGGCCCAAGCCGAACTGGCCAAGGAAGGCATCGCCGTGCGCGTGGTTTCCATGCCCAATACCAACGCCTTCGACCGTCAGGATGCGGCCTATCGGAACAGCGTGCTGCCGAAGGGCCTGCCGCGCGTCGCCGTGGAAGCCGGCGTCACCGGCGGCTGGTACAAGTACGTCGGCCTCGACGGCGCGGTGATCGGCCTCGACCGCTTCGGCGAGTCGGCGCCGGCGGGCGTGCTGTTCAAGGAATTCGGCTTCACGGCGGAAAACGTCGTGAAAGCCGTGAAATCGGTTCTGTAATTACTATCTGGAGATCACCACATGGCTATCAAAGTCGGCATCAACGGTTTCGGTCGCATCGGCCGCATGGCATTCCGGGCAATCGCCAAGGACTTCCCCGAGATCGAAGTCGTCGCCATCAACGACCTGCTCGAGCCGAGCTACCTGGCCTACATGCTGCAGTACGATTCCGTGCATGGCCGCTTCAACGGCAGCATCTCCGTCGAAGGCAACAACCTGATCGTCAACGGCAAGAAGATCCGCCTGACCGCCGAGAAGGATCCCGCCAACCTGAAGTGGGGCGAGGTCGGCGCCGACATCGTCATCGAGTCCACCGGCTTCTTCCTGACCAAGGACACCTGCCAGAAGCACCTCGACGCCGGCGCGAAGAAGGTCGTCCAGTCGGCCCCGTCGAAGGACGACACGCCGATGTTCGTCTATGGCGTGAACCACGAGAAGTACGCCGGCCAGACCATCGTCTCCGCCGCCTCCTGCACCACCAACTGCCTGGCCCCGGTCGCCAAGGTGCTCAACGACAACTGGGGCATCAAGCGCGGCCTGATGACCACCGTGCACGCCGCCACCGCCACGCAGAAGACGGTCGACGGCCCCTCCTCGAAGGACTGGCGCGGCGGCCGCGGCATCCTCGAGAACATCATCCCGTCCTCGACCGGCGCCGCCAAGGCCGTCGGCGTGGTGCTGCCCGAGCTGAACAAGAAGCTCACCGGCATGGCCTTTCGCGTCCCCACCTCCGACGTTTCGGTGGTCGACCTCACCGTCGAGCTGAACAAGGAAGCCTCCTACGAGGACATCTGCAAGGCCATGAAGGCCGCCTCCGAAGGCGCCATGAAGGGCGTGCTCGGCTACACCGAGGACAAGGTCGTCGCCACCGACTTCCGCGGCTGCACGCAGCCGTCGATCTTCGACGCCGACGCCGGCATCGCGCTGGACAAGACCTTCGTCAAGGTCGTCTCCTGGTACGACAACGAGTACGGCTACACCTGCAACATGCTGCGCTTCGTCAAGCACGTCGCCAAGTAGACAGGATCCGCCATCCAAGCGCTGCCTGCGGGCAGCGCTTCAGTGGCAGATTCCGACATTTTCCCGACATTCCTGGAGCATCCGTCATGGCCAACGTCAAGCGCCTGGTCGACCTCGACCTCAAGAACAAGCGGATCTTCATCCGCGCCGACCTCAACGTACCGGTCAAGGACGGCAAGGTCACCTCCGACGCCCGCATCACCGCCTCGATGCCGACCATCGCGCATTGCCTGAAGGCCGGCGCGAAGGTGATGGTCACCTCCCACCTCGGCCGTCCCGAGGAGGGTGTCTATTCCGAGGAAAACTCGCTCAAGCCGGTCGCCACCGTGATGGCGGCCAAGCTCGGTAAGCCGGTGCGCGTGATCAAGGATTGGGTCGACGGCGGATTCGAGGTCGCCGCCGGCGAGGTCGTGCTGCTGGAGAACTGCCGCTTCAACAAGGGCGAGAAGAAAAACGTCGACGACACGGCGAAGAAGTACGCCGCCCTGTGCGACGTCTTCGTCATGGACGCCTTCGGCACCGCCCACCGCGCCGAGGCCTCCACGCACGGCATCGCCAAGTACGCGCCGACGGCCTGCGCCGGCATCCTGCTCACCGAGGAACTGGACGCCCTGACCAAGGCCCTGCTCGCCCCGGCCCGGCCGATGGTCGCCATCGTCGGCGGCTCCAAGGTGTCGACCAAGCTGACGGTGCTCGAATCGCTCTCCGAGAAGGTCGACCAGTTGGTGGTCGGCGGCGGCATTGCCAACACCTTTCTCAAGGCCACCGGCAAGAACGTCGGCAAGTCGCTGTGCGAGGACGACCTGGTGCCTACGGCGAAGACCCTGATGGAGAAGATGGCCAAGCGCGGCGCCAGCATCCCGGTCGCCGTCGACGTGGTCTGCGGCAAGAAGTTCGACGCCGCGGAAGCCGCCGTGCTGAAGGACGCCGGCAATGTGGCCGACGACGACATGATCTTCGACATCGGACCGAAGAGCACCCAGGAGCTGGTCGACATCATCATGAAGGCCGGCACCGTCGTGTGGAACGGCCCGGTCGGCGTCTTCGAGTTCGACCAGTTCGGCGAGGGCACGAAGAAGATCGCCGCGGCCATCGCCGCGACCAAGGCCTTCACCCTGGCCGGCGGCGGCGACACCATCGCCGCCATCCAGAAATACGACATCTACGACAAGGTCTCCTACATCTCGACGGCCGGCGGCGCCTTCCTCGAGTTCCTCGAGGGCAAGACCCTGCCCGCGGTTGAGATATTGGAACAAAGAGCAAAAGCTTGACCACGGCGGGCACGGCGACACGGCGAATAGGAAATTGCTCGACGTCTACGCCGTGTCGCCGTGCCCGCCGTGGTGAAATAAGGCCCTAATAAATGCAACGTTCCACCAAGATCGTCGCCACCCTCGGCCCGGCCTCTTCCGAAACCGGCGTCCTCACCCGCATGATCGAGGCGGGCGTCGATGTCGTCCGCCTCAACTTCTCGCACGGCACGCACGACGACCACCGCAAGCGCGTCGACCTGGTGCGCGAATGCGTGCGCCGCGTCGGCCGCACGGTCGGCGTCATGGTCGACCTGCAGGGCCCGAAGATCCGCGTCGGCAAGTTCGCCGAGGGCAAGGTCGAGCTCGCCAACGGCGCGCCCTTCATCCTCGACGCGACCTGCAAGCTGGGCGACGCCACGCGCGTCGGCCTCGACTACCCCGAGCTGGTGGACGACGTCGAGCCGGGCGCCGTGCTGCTGCTCGACGACGGCCGCCTGGTGCTCGACGTGGAATCGATCCGGGGCCGCGAAATCCATTGTCGCGTGCGCGTCGGCGGCACGCTGTCCAACAACAAGGGCATCAACCGCCAGGGCGGCGGCCTCTCCGCGCCGGCTCTCACCGACAAGGACAAGGACGACATCCGGCTGGCGGCGGAATTCAATGCCGACTATGTCGCGGTTTCCTTCCCGAAATCCGGCGCCGACATTCGCCAGGCGCGCGAGCTGCTCGCCGCAGCAGGCTCCGATGCGCTGATCATCGCGAAAATCGAGCGCGTGGAAGCGATCGCCGCGCTGGAGGAAATCCTCGAGGCCTCTGACGCCATCATGGTGGCGCGCGGCGACCTCGCCGTCGAGGTGGGCGACGCCGCCGTGCCGGCCCTGCAGAAGCGCATGATCCGCGTGGCGCGCGAGCACAACAAGGTCGCCATCACCGCCACGCAGATGATGGAATCGATGATCTCCAGCCCCGTGCCGACCCGCGCCGAAGTCTCCGACGTCGCCAACGCGGTGCTCGACGGCACCGACGCCGTCATGCTCTCGGCGGAAACCGCGGCCGGCAAGTATCCGGTGGAGACCATCGAGGCGATGGCGCGCATCTGCGTCGAGGCGGAGAAGTCCGAGGAGATCACCCTCGACAGCCACTTCCTCGACCGCGTGTTCACGCGCATCGACCAGTCGATCGCCATGGCGGCCCTGTTCACCGCCTACCACCTCAAGGTGAAGGCCATCGCCTCCCTGACCCAGTCCGGCTCGACGGCGCTGTGGATGTCGCGCATCAACTGCGGCGTGCCGATCTACGCCCTGACGCCGGAAATCCGCAGCCGCTATCGCATGAGCCTGTACCGCGACGTCTTCCCGCTGCTGATGCGCTACGTCGGCCACGACCGCGAGGAGGCCCTGCGGGAGGCGGAGGAAGAGCTGATCCGCGCCGGCGCCGTGCAGCCGGGCGACACCATCGTGCTGACCATCGGCGAGCCGATCGGCACGCCGGGCGGCACCAACACCATGAAGATCGTGCGCGTCGGCGAGCACAGCTACTCGACCGGGCGCAGCAGCCTGTGAGAATTTCGAACCCTCTTTAAGGAGACCACCATGCCACTCGTATCGATGCGCCAACTGCTGGACCACGCCGCGGAAAACGGCTACGGCCTGCCCGCCTTCAACGTGAACAACCTGGAACAGGTGCGCGCCATCATGGAGGCCGCCGAGGAGACCGGCAGCCCGGTAATCATGCAGGGCTCGGCCGGCGCGCGGAAATACGCCGGCGAGGCCTTCCTGCGCCACCTGATCGAGGCCGCCATCGAGGCCTACCCGCACATCCCGGTGGTGATGCACCAGGACCACGGCCAGTCGCCGGCGGTGTGCATGGCGGCGATCCGTTCCGGCTTCTCCAGCGTCATGATGGACGGCTCGCTGATGGAAGACGGCAAGACACCCTCCTCCTACGAATACAACGTCGAAACCTCGCGCAAGGTGGTCGACTTCGCCCACGCCATCGGCGTCACCGTGGAGGCCGAACTCGGCGTACTCGGCTCGCTCGAGACCATGAAGGCCGACAAGGAAGACGGCCACGGCGCCGAGGGCACCATGAAGCGCGAGGACCTGCTGACCGACCCGGACCAGGCCGCCGACTTCGTGCAGAAGACGCAGTGCGACGCGCTCGCCATCGCCATCGGCACTTCGCACGGCGCCTACAAGTTCACGCGCAAGCCGACCGGCGACATCCTCGCCATCGACCGCATCAAGGAGATCCACGCCCGCATCCCCAACACCCACCTGGTGATGCACGGCTCCTCCAGCGTGCCGCAGGAGTGGCTCGAGATCATCCGCAAGTACGGCGGCCAGATGAAGGAGACCTACGGCGTGCCGGTCGAGGAGATCGTCACCGGAATCAAGCACGGCGTGCGCAAGGTGAACATCGACACCGACATCCGCCTCGCCATGACCGGCGCCATGCGACGCCACATGGCCGAGAAGCCTGCCGAGTTCGATCCGCGCAAGTTCCTCGCCGACGCGCAGAAGGCCGCCAAGGAGATCTGCAAGCTGCGCTACGAGGCCTTCGGCTGCGCCGGCCAGGCCGCCAAGATCAAGCCGGTGTCCCTGGAAAAAATGGCCGAGCGCTACAAGAAGGGCGAGTTGAACCAGATCGTCAAGTAAACGCCGTTCCGGTACGATGCGGGAGCCGCCCAGCGCGGCTCCCGTCGTTTGGAGGACTCAATGGACATCCGTTCCCACACCCTCGACCGCATCCGCAAGTTCTTCAGCGGCGGCCTCGACATCGTCGAGCTCGCCGGCCTGCTGATCATCGCCTTCGCCACGACCGTGGCGATCTGGCAGGAGGCGGCGGTGATGATCGAGGCGCGCAAGGTAACCCTGGCCGACCTGCTGCTGATGTTCCTCTACCTCGAGGTGCTGGCGATGATCGGCCAGTACTTCCGTTCCGGCCACATCCCGGTGCGCTACCCGCTCTACATCGCCATGGTGGCGCTGGCGCGCTACCTGATCCTCGACATCAAGGAACTCACCGAGCTGCGCGTGATGGCGACGGCGGGCGCCATCCTGCTGCTCACCCTCGCCGTGCTGGCCATCCGTTACGGCCACGTCAAGTTTCCCTATCGCGAGGACCAGGCGAGCAAGGACCGGCCATATGTCCGCGAATAGCGCCGCCTTGCAGGCACTGATTTTTGATGTAGACGGCACGCTCGCCGACACCGAGCGCGACGGCCACCGGCCGGCCTTCAATGCCGCCTTCCGCGAGGCCGGACTCGACTGGCACTGGGACGAGGCACTCTACGGGGAACTCCTCGCCGTCACCGGCGGCAAGGAGCGCATCGCCCATTTCGTTGCCCGCCACCAGCCGGAATTCGCGCAACAGCCCGACTACGCCGAGCGTGTGGCGGCCCTGCACAAGGCGAAGACGCGGCACTACACGCAGCTGGCCGCGTCGGGGGCGATTCCCCTGCGGCCCGGCGTGGCACGGCTGCTCCATGAAGCCCGCTCGGCCGGCCTGCGCCTGGCCGTCGCCACCACCACCACGCCGGAGAACGTCTCGGCCCTGCTGGTGCCCGCCCTCGGCCCGGACGCCATGGCCTGGTTCGAGGTGATCGGTGCCGGCGACGTGGTGCCGGCGAAGAAGCCGGCGCCGGACATCTACCTGTGGGTGCTGGAGCGGCTCGGCCTGCCTGCTTCGAACTGCCTGGCCTTCGAGGATTCGGAGAACGGCCTGAAGGCCTCCCTCGGTGCCGGCCTGGCGACGATCGTCACGCCCTGCGACTACACCCGCGGGCAGGATTTCGGCGGCGCCGCGGCCGTCCTCGACAGCCTGGAGGGGGTGGCCACGTCCGACCTCCGGGCATGGTTGTCCGGTGCCGCGGTGTCCGTATAATCACGTCCTTTCTCCACCCCCGTCCCAACCATGAGCCAGACCGTCTACGAATCCCGCATCGCCAGCCTGCCCCTCATCGCCCGCGGCAAGGTGCGCGACATCTATGCCGTCGGCGACCAGCAGATGCTGATCGTCACCACCGACCGCCTGTCGGCCTTCGACGTCATCCTGCCCGACCCGATCCCGGACAAGGGCCGCGTGCTGACGGCCGTCTCCAGCTTCTGGTTCGAGCGCCTCGCCCACATCGTCCCCAACCACCTCACCGGCATCGACCCGGAGTCGGTGGTGCAGGGCGAGGACGAGCGCGCCCAGGTGCGCGGCCGTTCGGTGGTGGTGAAGCGCCTGAAGCCCCTGCCGGTCGAGGCGGTGGTGCGCGGCTACATCATCGGCAGCGGCTGGAAGGACTACCAGAAGACCGGCGCCGTCTGCGGCATACCCCTGCCTGCCGGCCTGAAAATGGCGCAGAAGCTGCCCCAGCCGCTGTTCACGCCGTCGACCAAGGCCGAGCAGGGCGCTCACGACGAGAACATCGACTTCGCCACCGTCGAGAAGATCCTCGGCAAGGCGCTCGCCGAGCAGGTGCGAGACGTCACCCTGCGCTTCTACGGCGAGGCCTCCGACTACGCGCTGACGCGCGGCATCATCATCGCCGACACCAAGTTCGAGTTCGGCCTGGACGCCGGCGGCCGCCTGCACCTCATCGACGAGGCATTGACGCCCGACTCCTCGCGCTTCTGGCCGGCCGACGAGTACAAGGAAGGCATCAGCCCGCCCAGCTTCGACAAGCAGATCGTGCGCGACTACCTGGAGACGCTCGACTGGAACAAGCAGGCGCCGGGGCCGAAGCTGCCCCCCGAGATCATCGCCAAGACGACGGCCAAGTACCGCGAGGCCTACGAGCGGCTCACCGGCCGCAAGCTTGATTGAACGCCTGACGACCCCAACCTAAGAAGGGCGCGCCATGCGCCCTTCGCATTTCTGGATTACCCATGACGACAATGAACCCTTTGCTCGACTTCTCCGGCCTGCCGCGCTTCGACGCGGTGCGCCCCGAACACGTCACCCCAGCCATCACGGAGCTGCTCGCCGAAAACCGCGCGCTGCTGGCGCGCCTGGAGACGGCGCCGGCCACGTGGGCGGATTTCGCCGCGCCCTTCTTCGACGGCAGCGAGCGCCTGTCGCGCGCCTGGGGCGTCGTCGGCCACCTGCATTCGGTCATGGACGTGCCGGACTGGCGCGAGGCCTACAACGCCAACCTGCCTGAGGTGACGCGCTTCTTCGCCGAGCTCGGGCAGAATCAGCATCTCTTCGCCCAGTTCAAGGCGCTCAAGGCCTCCCCCGCCTACACGCGACTGAGCGCCGCTCAGCAGCGCGTCGTCGAGCACGAGATTCGCGACTTCCGCCTCTCCGGCGCCGAGCTGCCGGAGGACGTCAAACCGCGCTTCCAGGCCATCCAGGAGGAGCTGGCCTCGCTGCAGGCGAAGTTCTCCGAGAACCTGCTCGACGCCACCAACGCCTTTGCCGAGATCGTCACCGACGCGGCGGAGCTGGCCGGCATTCCCGCCGATGTCGTCGAAGCGGCGCGCGGCGCGGCGGAGAAAGACGGCAAGAAGGGCTGGAAGTTCACCCTGCACATGCCCTCCTACCTGCCGGTGATGCAGTACGCCGAGTCGCGCCGCCTGCGCGAGGCGCTCTACCGCGCCTACGCCACGCGCGCCGCCGAGTTCCACGACCTGGGCGGCAAACCGGAGTGGGACAACATGCCGCTGATCCGCCGCATCCTCGAGTTGCGCGCCGAAGAGGCCGGCCATCTCGGCTACGGCAACTTCGCCGAGGTCTCACTTGTGCCGAAGATGGCCGAGTCGCCGGCCGACGTGCTGGCCTTCCTGCGCGAGCTCGCACAGAAATCGAGACCTTTCGCCGAACGCGACATGGCCGAGCTGCGCGCGTTCGCCGTCTCGCAGGGACTGACTTTTATGGAACCCTGGGACATCGGCTGGGCCTCGGAGAAGCTCAAGCAGGCGCGCTACAGCTTCTCCGACGAGGAAGTGCGCCAGTACTTCCCCGAGCCCAAGGTGCTGGCAGGCCTGTTCCGCGTCATCGAGACGCTGTTCGGCGTGCGCATCCGGCCCGATGCCGCGCCGGTCTGGCACGAGGACGTGCGCTTCTTCCGCATCGAGGACTCCGCGGGCGGCCTCGTCGGCCAGTTCTACCTCGATCTCTACGCGCGCGAGACCAAGCGCGGCGGCGCCTGGATGGACGATGCGATCACGCGCCGTCTGACCGAGGCGGGCATCCAGACCCCGGTGGCGTATCTGAACTGCAACTTCTCGCGCCCTGTCGGAGAAAAGGATGGGGAAAAGCGGCCCGCCCTGTTCACCCACGATGAAGTGATCACCCTCTTCCACGAGACCGGCCACGGCCTGCACCACCTGCTCACCCGCGTCGACGAGCTCGGCGTCGCCGGCATCAACGGCGTCGAGTGGGACGCCGTCGAGCTGCCCAGCCAGTTCATGGAAAACTTCTGCTGGGAATGGGAAGTACTGACGGAAATGACGGCGCACGTCGATACGGGCGAACCGCTGCCGCGTGCGCTTTTCGACAGGATGACCGCGGCGAAGAATTTCCAGAGCGGCATGCAGATCGTGCGCCAGCTCGAGTTCAGCCTGTTCGACCTCCTGTTGCACAGCGACTTCGAGCCGGTCGGGCAGAAGAGCGTGCTCGACCTGATCGAGGAGGTGCGTCAGGAAGTGGCGGTGGTCTTCCCGCCGCCCTGGCACCGCTTCCCGAACAGCTTCTCGCACATCTTCGCCGGCGGCTACGCGGCGGGCTACTACAGCTACAAGTGGGCCGAGGTCCTCTCCGCCGACGCCTTCGCCGCCTTCGAGGAGGAGCGCATCAACGGCAGCGTGCTCAACCCCGTGACGGGCGCCCGCTTCCGCGACGAGATCCTCGCCGTCGGCGGCAGCCGGCCGGCGCTGGCGTCCTTCAAGGCCTTCCGCGGCCGCGCGCCCAGCGTCGATGCCCTGCTGCGACACAGTGGTATGATTCTGGCGTAATCGGTAACGGGAGGCGTGCCATGAAGATAGCTCCGATCTGTTTGCTCTCGCTGGTTATGCTGGCAACGGGTGCCGATGCACAGACGATGTATCGTTGGGTCGACAAGAGCGGGAAGGTGCACTACTCGGACCAGCCGCCGCCGAAGGAGATCAAGAAGGTCGACCAGCCGCGCCTCGGCACCTCCACCATCGAGACCAGCGGCCTGCCCTACGAGGCCCAGAAAGCTGCCCGGGATTTTCCGGTGACGATTTACACCACGCCGGACTGCGCGGCGGAGTGCAAGATGGCCAGGGACTACCTGGCCAGGCGCGGCGTCCCCTACAGTGAGAAATCGCTGGCGAGCAACGACGAAATCGTGGCCTTCAGGGACCGGTTCAAGGTAGACAACGTTTTCGTGCCGGCCATCACCGTGGGTTCGCAGCAGCGCCAGGGTTTCGAGGAAACGGCATGGAGCGGCATGCTGGACACGGCCGGCTATCCGCGCAGCGCGATCCCTGGAAGTGTCACGCGACCCGCGCCTGCGGCGCAATGAAGCTCGCCACCTGGAACGTCAACTCCCTCAAGGTCCGCCTGCCGCAGTTGCTGGAGTGGCTCGCCGCCCGCCAGCCCGATGTCGTCTGCCTGCAGGAGACCAAGCTCGAGGACAAGGCTTTTCCGCGGGTGGAACTCGAGGCGGCCGGCTACCAGGCCGCCTTCGCCGGCCAGAAGACCTACAACGGCGTCGCCATCCTGTCGCGCCTGCCGCCCAGCGACGTGACGATCGGCATTCCCGGTTTCGTAGACGAGCAGCGGCGCCTCATCGCCGCGACCATTGGCAACGTGCGCATCGTCTGCGGCTACTTCCCCAACGGCCAGAGCGTCGGCTCGGACAAGTACGCCTACAAGCTGCGATGGATCGAGGCGCTGACGGCCTGGCTGCGCGATGAGCTCGCGCGCCATCCGCGCCTGGCGCTCCTCGGCGATTACAATATCGCACCCGAGGAACGCGACGTGCATGACCCGAAGGCGTGGGAGGGCCAGGTGCTGTTCTCCGAGCCGGAGCGCGCCTTCTTCCGCGCCCTGCTCGGCCTCGGGCTGAAGGACGCCTTCCGCCTCTTCGAGCAGCCGGAGAAGATTTACACTTGGTGGGATTACCGCATGATGGCCTTCCGCCGCAACATGGGCCTGCGCATCGACCACATCCTGCTGTCGGCCAACCTCGCCGGCGACTGCACGGCCTGCACGGTGGACAAGGAGGCGCGCAAGGCCGAACGGCCCTCCGACCACGCCCCGGTCATCGCGGAGCTGTCATGATTCCCTTGCCGGAACTCCAGACGCAGTACCCGGTGCTGGCGGAATTGCCGCCCAGGCTGCGCGAGCAGGTTGCCGCCGCCGCCCAGGCCGTCACCGTGCCGGCCGGCGCCAGGCTGTTCGACGAACATCAGCCCTGCCAGGGCTTTCCCTTCGTCCTCGCCGGCGCCATCCGCGTAGCGAAGGTTGCCGCCAATGGCCGCGAACTGCCGCTCTATCGCGTCACGCCGGGCGAAACCTGCATCATCACGTCCAGCTGCCTGCTCGGCAACGTGCCCTACAACGCGCGTGGCACGACGGAAAGCGAGACGGTGCTGGTGCTGCTGCCGCAAGGCCTGTTCCTCGACCTGCTGGCGCAGGCGCCCTTCCGCAACTTCATCTTCAACCTGTTCGCCGAGCGCATGGCCGACCTGATGCGCCTGGTCGAGGAGGTCGCCTTCCGCAAGCTCGACCAGCGGCTCGCCGCGCTGCTGCTGGGCAAGGGCCGCGTCGTGCACGCCACCCACCAGCAGCTGGCCGATGAGCTCGGCAGCGTGCGCGAGATGGTCAGCCGGCTGCTGAAGGGCTTCGCCGAGCAGGGCCTGGTCGCCCTGGGGCGCGAGCAGATCGAGATCCGCGACGCCGCCGGCCTGCGACGCCTCGCCGAAGCTGTGTGATCTTGGTTACAGACACCGCTCACGGCTGAGCGCTCTAATAGTGCAGCAATCCCAACCCGCAACAGGAGGCAGCAATGAAAAGCAACGTCGGCGGCATTGACCGCACGCTTCGCATCGTGGTGGGCCTGGCACTCGTCGCCTGGGCCGTGATGGGCGGCCCCGTCTGGGCCTGGATCGGCGTGCTGCCGATCGCCACCGGCGCGCTCGGCTGGTGCCCGGCCTATCTGCCCTTCGGCCTCAGCACCTGCTCTACAAAGAAGCAGTAGTGCCGCGTTCGGCAAGGCGGTTGGCGACGCGCAGGTAATCGCCGACCGCCAGTTCCTCCGCCCGCCGGGTCGGATCGATTCCCAATTCGGCCCAATCCGTTTCGCTCACCCGCTCCCGCAACGTATTGCGCAGCATCTTGCGCCGCTGGGAAAAGGCGGCCTTCACCACTTCCTCAAGCAGGTTCTCGTCGACGGCGGCAAGTACCTGTCGAGGCCGCGGGACCAAACGCACCACCGCCGACTCTACCTTGGGCGCCGGATTGAAGGCACCGGGCGGCACCAGGAACAGCCGCTCCATCTCGAAGCGGTATTGCAGCATCACCGACAGGCGCCCATATTCGGACCCGCCTGGCGGCGCCACCATGCGATCCACCACCTCCCGCTGCAGCATGAAGTGCATGTCGCGCACGCCGTCGGCGCTGGCGGCCAAATGGAACAGCAGCGGCGTGGAGATGTTGTAGGGCAGGTTGCCGACGACGCGCAGACCGGGGCCGAGCACGGAAAAATCGAACTGCAGTGCGTCGCCCTCGTGGATCGTCAGCCGTTCGGGCGGAAAGCGTTCGCGCAGTCGGGCGATCAGGTCGCGATCGATCTCGACGACATGCAGATGCTCCAGCCGCGCCAGCAGCGGCTCGGTCAGCGCGCCGAGGCCCGGGCCGATCTCGACGACGCTGTCGTCCGCCTGCGGAAGGATTGCATCAACGATCTTTGCCACCACCCCCGGCGAGACGAGGAAGTTCTGGCCGAATCGCTTTCTTGCAATATGCCCCTTCATCGGCGCTGCGCCAGTTCGACCGCCAGGCCCACTGCGGCGAACAGGCTGCGCGGATCCGCCTTGCCGGTGCCGGCCAAGTCGAGCGCCGTGCCGTGGTCGACCGAGGTTCGGATGATGGGGAGGCCCAGCGTAATGTTGATGCCGTCCTCGAAGGCGGCGTACTTCAGCACCGCCAGGCCCTGGTCGTGGTACATGGCGAGCTGCGCATCGGAGCCGGCCAGCACGCCGCGGGTAAACAGCGTGTCGGCCGGCAGCGGCCCGACCAGATCCATGCCCTCGCCGCGCAAGCTCTCCAGCACCGGCGCGATGACCTCGATCTCCTCGCGGCCCATGTGACCGCCCTCACCGGCATGCGGATTCAGGCCGGCGACGAGGATGCGCGGCCGCACGATGCCGAACTTGCCGACCAGATCGGCGTGCAGGATGCGGAGGGTGGCTTCCAGTTCCGGCCGCGTAATGGCATCAGGAACGTCCTTCAGCGGCAGATGCGTCGTCGCCAGCGCAACGCGCAATCCTGCGCCCGCCAGCATCATGACGACCCGGGCGGTGCCGGTCTTCTCGGCCAGATACTCGGTATGCCCGGTAAAGGCGATGCCTGCCTCGTTGATCACGCCCTTGTGCACCGGGGCCGTCACCATGGCGGCAAACTCGCCGCTCGTGCAACCTGCCAGCGCGCGATCGAGGAGGGCCAGCACATAGGCGGCGTTGGCCGCGTCGAGATGTCCGGCTCTGGTTGGCGCACGCAGGGGCACATGCAGGATTTCCAGCTCGTCCCCGGAATAGGGGCGGTCGGGTCGATAATCGGTAAACCTCGGGGCATCGCCGATCTGCCGCGCCCGCTCTTCGATCACGGCGCGATCCCCCAGGATCACCCGGCGTGCAGGTATGGGGTGGCTTGCCAGCCTGGCGCAGATCTCCGGCCCGATGCCGGCCGGCTCGCCGCTGGTGACGGCAATAACGGGGGGGGGCCTCATGCCGCTGATGCCGTGGTCTGGCGATGTCCCTACCGGCTGTCTTCCAGCCGGTATTCGACGTAGGCCCGGTCGCGCATCTGGCGCAACCAGTCCTGATAGGCTTCGTCCGCCTTGCGCTCGCGCAAGGCCATGCGCGCGCTCTGGCGCACCCGCTCCTGGGAGACATCCATGCGGCGCTCCAGAACCTGGATCAGGTGCCAACCGAAGGGGGATTGCACCGGCTCTCCGACTTCGCCCGGCTTCAGGCTGTTCATGGCCTTCTCGAAATCCGGCACCGTGTCGCCCTGATTGAGCCAGCCGAGGTCGCCACCCTTCGCCGCAGAAAGATCGTTCGAGTGAAGGCGGGCCAGTTCGGCGAAATCGGCGCCATGCGTGATGCGCTCCTTGAGCGCCACCAGGCGCCGCCTGGCTTCCGCCTCCGACACCAGTTCACTGGTCTTGATCAGGATATGGCGCGCGCGTGTCTGTTCGACCGGTTGCGCCTTGATGGCGCCGCCGCGGCGGTCCAGCAGCTTGAGTATGTGATATCCGGCTGGACTTCTCAGCACTTCGGACACCTCGCCCGGCTTCAGCTTCGGCACCACCTCGGCGAAGAGGGTCGGCAAGCGCTCGAGCGGGCGCCAACCCATCACGCCACCGGAAAGGCCATCGGGCGCATCGGAATTGCTCGCCGCCAACTGGCCAAAATCGGCGCCGCGCCTGAGCTGGGCAACGATCTCCTCGGCGCGGGCCTGCAGGCGGGCCAGCTGCTCCGGCCTTGCCTGTTCCGGCGCACGCAGGAGGATATGCGCCAGGTTGAATTCCTCATTGCCCATCGCGCCGGCGGTCTCGAGGAAGTTGTCGATCTCGCCCTCCGTGACGACGATCTTGCTGTCGACCTCGCGCTCCCTGAGGCGGCCGATGACGATCTCGTCGCGTATGTCCTCGCGGAATTTTGCCCAGGGAATGCCGTCCCGCTCCAGATTGGCCCGAAACTGGGCCAACCCCATGCGATTGCCCTCCGCAATGCGCACGAGCGTCTGGTCGAGCTGCGCATCGTCGATGCGCAAGCCGGTTTCCTTGGCGAACTGGAGCTGCACCCGATCGACGATGAGGCGCTCGAGAATGTGCTTTTCGAGAACATCGCGCGGCGGCATCTGGGTTCCCTGCTGCCTGAGCTGCCGCTCCGTGAACGCGGTGCGCGATTTCAGCTCGTGCAGCGTAATCACTTCATCATTGACTACCGCGATGATGCGATCGGCCTCGATCACCTGCGCCGCACGCCCCTGCGCGAACACCCACCCGCCAGGCAGGCAGGCGGCCATGACGACAAGAACAACACCCGCACAAACCGATTTGCGACTCACCCCGGCACCTTTCCCAATTCGTCAGTCGTAGCCGAACACGGGGTCGGACGTCATCTGATTGATCCGCCCATAACCCGGAATTCTCCGTGAAAGCAATTCGAGCGGGTTGGAGCCGATCTTGGAGAAATCGTTCAACTCCAGCTGGACAAACAGGGCCGTATTGGTGTCCCCCGTGGCGGAGGCATAACGCTGCAGCACGAGGCGACCGACCCAGCAGCCGCCGTTGTATTCCAGTCCGCCGATCGTCTCGATGATCCTTCTTTCCTTCAGCGAGTAGTTGAACCGGCCCACGCCATACCAGCCGCGCCCCAGCGGCCACTGGCCCGAGAAGTCCACCTGGCGTATCCCGGGCGTCCCGCCGCTGAAGGTATGGTCGCGCGTATAGCGATAGCTGGCATTCAACACCTTGGCAAAGTCCGGCTGCCAGCGGCCGCCGACGACGAAGCGCTCGGTCTCGCCATCGCGCGGATCGTACTGCCAGGCGACATCCGCATAGGTGCGCGGCATCAGGCGGCCCGACAGCGCCGCGAGGAAATCGGACGTGCCGCCGGGCCGGGCCGATTCCCCCGGCAACGTGACGTTCTGCTTGGCGAAGTAATAGCGCTGTCCCACCATGCCGCGGACATACTCCTCGCCGGTCTGCGGGTCGATCAGCCGCGAAGTCAGTGCGGCGGTCAGCTGATTGGCGTCGGCAATGCGATCGACGCCGGAGTAGATGTTGTCCGAGAAGATCGTGGCGAAATTGAAATCCGCCAGGCCCGAATCGAAGACGGGAATCTGGTTCTGCGTGCGCTGGGGCACGAGGAGGTAATACAGCCTTGGCTCCAGCGTCTGCGTCAGGCCCTTGCCGAACCAGTCCAGGTCGCGCTCGAAGGCCACGCCGGCATCGACGCTGAAGACCGGCAGGTTGCGCACGATGGAATCCGGCCCGGTGCTCGAGCGCCGGTCGATGTCGTAGCGCGTCGAATGCAGGCCGATCTTCGGCGTGACATACCAGGCCGGCGTCAGCAGCGGCAGCGACAGCTGCGGATAGAAGGTCAGCCGGCGGGCGGTATCCAGGGTGGGATGGTCGAAGGCCACGTATTCGCCGTTGAACGCAAAGGCCGTGCCGCCGACAAAATCCGGCCGGCTGGCCGTCAGGAGCAGCTGCGGCACCCGTTCATAGGGCTTGGAGACGGGCGGCAGCGCCGGGTCCTGCAGGGTCTGATAGACCTGCATATTGGCCGTTGCCGACCACCAGCCGCCGCCGTAACTCAGGACGCCCTGGCGCAGCAGGTTTCCCTGCGAAGCCTCGGTAATGCGCGTGCTGAGGTCGCGCAGGTAGGTGCCGTCCGAGACGCCGCTGACGTTCACCAGCCCGCTGAAGCCGTGGCCGAGGTTGGGATGAAGATGCAGGAACGAGTAGCCATAACGGTTCCTGCCGGCCAGGCGGTCGTTCGGCAGCCATTCGACGCGCGCCAGTCCCTGGTAGTCGTAATTCAGGTAGCGGAATTCGGTATTGACCTGCAGGCCGCGCTTCGACATCAGCCGGGGTGCGATCGTCGCATCCATGTTCGGCGCGATGTCCCAGTAGTAGGGCAGGGTGAACTCGATGCCCGACTTGGAGCTGGTGCCGAAGGTCGGCGCGAGGAAGCCGGATTTGCGCTTGTTGTTGAGCGAGAAACTGATCCAGGGCGAGTAGAAGAGGGGAACGTCCTTGAACACCACAGTGGCATCGCGGCCCTCGGCGACCTCGCGGTCGTAATCGAGATCGAGTTCCGCCACCCGCGCATACCAGTCCGGATCTTCCGCCGAACAAGTGCTGTAGGTGGCGTTCGTCATCCGCATGCGGTTCTCGCCCTGAAATTCGAGCCGGTCCGCCTTGCCCGAGGCCGTCGTCAGCGTCTGCCCCGCATGCACCACCTCGCCGGCGATGGTGGCAATCGCGGCTTTCTGTTCCTTGTCCCGCGGCAGGAACGAGGGGAGTTTCCGCACCGGCTGGACCGCCGCTCCCAGGGCGGGGGAATAGGCTTGCTTCTGATCCTTCTTCGAGCGCGTGACGGAATAATTCGGTTGTTCGAAGAAGCCCGTGTTCTCGGACAGGTTCAGGCGCAGCTTCGGCCCGGACATGCGATCGGCTTCCTTGGTGTAGCGGACGTTGCCCACCGCCTCCATCTCGTCCTCGACCTTCCAGTAAGTCAGTTGGTCGGCTGTCAGTGCGGTGGTGGTCCGGCGCAGTTCCGCATCGCCCTGCGCCACAACCTCGTTGTCGTTGCGGCCGTCGATGCGCGAGGCGGCGATGAAGGTGGGGTAGGCGGCATCCTTGTCAACCTGGAGCGGGGAAATCTCGCCGGTCGGCTTGAGGGCAGGCACCAGTCCGGCATCCGCGTAAGCGGAATACAAGGGCGGCAATGCAGGTCGCTCATCCACCTGCGGTGGCTGGGCCGCCTGCAGCGGCTCGGGCGGGGTTCGCTCAGGTTCGGCCGCAGTCGCCGTCTTCGGAACCGCGGCAGGGGCAGCCGGCCTGGCGGCAGGCCTTGCCTCCCTCGCTGCTGCAGGAGGCACCCTTTCCGTTTCCGGCTTCGACGGCGCGCTCGCGGCAGCCTCGCGTGCCGGCTGCACTTCCGGGGAGGAAACGGGAAGCGGTTTAACCTCGGCGGCGGGCGGCTCCGCCGGGCGCTCGGGCTTGGCCGGCGCAGTGCCCGCACCAAGCAAGGCCGGATCGACGCGCAGCAGAGGCAGATTCTCCGCAGCACGCAGGCTGCCGGACAAGCCGAGAGCGAAAACTAGAGCAAGCCGCGCCGAGGCGTGCATTTCAGGGTGTCTTTTCTTATTCGCCGCGACCGTACCGGAAGGAGGCTGCAGCACCAATGGTAGAATTACGTAGTTTATCACCAAGCACGGCTTTCGAAACCTGCGCCAAACGGCCATGCAGCGCCTCGAACTGGTCCATCAATGGCTGGCCGGGCTCTTCCCCGGACGGCCGCATTCGGTCGCTCCCGCTTCGGCCGATGCCAGCTTCCGGCGCTACTTCCGCGTCAGCTTCGACGACGGTTCGAGCCGCATCGTCATGGACGCCCCGCCCGAGCACGAGGACTGCCGCCCCTTCGTGCATGTCGCCGGGCTGCTCCACGGCGCCGGCGTGCATGCGCCGGAAATCCTCGCCCAGGATATCGAGCACGGCCTGCTTCTGCTCACCGACCTGGGCCGCGCCACCTATCTCGACGTGCTCGACGAGTCGAACGCCGACGACCTCTTCCGCGACGCCGTCGATGCCCTCGTCAAGTGGCAGCTCGCCAGCCGGCCGAACGAGCTGCCGCCCTACGATGAAGCCCTGCTGCGGCGCGAGCTGGCCCTCTTCCCCGACTGGTACGTCGCCCGCCATCTCGGCACGCCGCTCTCCGCGGCACAGCAGGATGCGCTCGAGAGCGTGCAGGCCCTGCTGCTGCAGAACATCCTTGCCCAGCCGCAGGTGTACGTGCACCGCGACTACATGCCGCGCAACCTGATGGTGTGCGCCGACAACCCAGGCGTGCTCGATTTCCAGGACGCGGTATGCGGCCCCATCACCTACGACGTCGCCTCGCTCTTCCGCGACGCCTTCATCAGCTGGGAGGAAGAGCGCGTCCTCGACTGGGCGGTGCGCTACTGGGAAAAGGCGAAGCGCGCCGGCCTGCCGGTGGACGCCGACTTCGGCGCCTTCTACCGCGACATGGAGTGGATGGGATTGCAGCGCCACCTGAAGGTGCTGGGCATCTTTGCCCGCATCAACTACCGCGACGGCAAGCCGAAGTACCTCGCCGACACGCCGCGCTTCCTGCACTACGTGCGCCACGCCGCCACGCGCTACGCCCAGCTCGCGCCGCTGGCGCGCCTTCTCGACGAACTCGAGCAGCGCGCACCGCAAGTGGGCTACACCTTCTGATGAAGGCCATGATCCTCGCCGCCGGCCGCGGCGAGCGCATGCGCCCACTCACCGACGCGACGCCGAAACCGCTGCTCATCGCGGGCGGCAAGCCGCTCATCGTCTGGCACCTCGAGGCGCTGGTGCGCGCCGGCATCCGCGAGATCGTCATCAACCACGCCCACCTCGGCCACATGATCGAAGCCGCGCTGGGCGACGGCGCCCGCTTCGGCGCAACCATCCGCTACTCGCCCGAAGGCGAAGCGCTGGAGACGGCCGGCGGCATCGCCAACGCGCTGCCGCTCCTCGGCGCCGCGCCCTTCGCCGTCATCAACGGCGACATCGCCTGCGACTTCGACTATGCGCGGCTGCCTGCGATTGCCCGCGCCATGCCGGACCGCCACCTGCAGGCCCACCTGGTGCTGGTGCCCAATCCGCCGCATCATCCCCGCGGCGACTTCGCCCTGCGCGACGGCATGGTGTTCGCCGAAGGCGAGCCGAAGCTCACTTTTTCCGGCATCGGCCTCTACGACCCGCTGCAGTTTGCCGGCATCGCCCGCGGCGCCAAGGCCAAGCTCGCCCCGCTGCTGCGCATGGCGATGGGCGACGGTGCCGTTAGCGGCGAACTGCACGGCGGCCGCTGGATGGACGTCGGCACGCCCGAGCGCCTGGCCGAGCTCGACCGGCTCCTCTCGGCGCTATAATCGTTTCGACCTCAACGACCGTTTTTTCAGCCAGTGGACATCCAGGCCTTTGCCGACCGCCGCGCGCGCCTTGTCAAGGCGATGGGTCGCGGCATCGCGGTGGTTCCCACCGCCCCGGAGCGCGTGCGCAACCGCGACTCGCACTACCCCTACCGCCACGACAGCTACTTCTACTACCTCTCCGGCTTCGCGGAACCCGAAGCCTGCGTCGTGCTGATCGCCGGAGACGAACCGCGCGCCCTGCTCTTCTGTCGCGAGAAGGACCCCGACAAGGAAGTCTGGGACGGCTTCCGCTTCGGCCCGGAGGCCGCGCGCGAGGTGTTCCGCTTCGACGCCGCCCACCCCATCGGCAGTCTCGACGAAAAGCTCGCCGAACTGCTCGCCGGCCAGCCCGTCTTGCATTACTCGATGGGCCACGACGCCGACTGGGACGACCGCCTCGTCGCCGCGTTGAACCGCGTGCGCGCCGATGTGCGCAGCGGCGCCCACGCGCCGGCCGAGATCCGCGACGTGCGCGTCGAGCTCGACGAGATGCGCCTGATCAAGGACGCGCACGAGATCGCCGACATGCGCCGCGCCGCCGACATCTCCTCGACCGCGCACCGCCGCGCCATGCGCGTCGCCGCACCCGGCCGCTTCGAATACGAGATCGAGGCGGAGCTGATGCACGAATTCCGCCGCAGCGGCGCGCAGGCGCCGGCCTACTCGCCCATCGTCGCCGGCGGCGCCAACGCCTGCATCCTGCACTACGTCGGCAATAGTCAGCCGCTGCGGGACGGCGACCTGCTGTTGATCGACGCCGGCTGCGAGGTGGATTCCTACGCGGCGGACATCACGCGCACCTTCCCCGTGAATGGCAAGTTCTCTCCGGCGCAGCGCGACGTCTACGAACTCGTGCTCGCCGCGCAGCGCACGGCGATCGCCGAGATCGCGCCGGGCAAGCCCTGGGACGCGCCGCACGAGGCGGCGGTGCGCGTGCTGGCGCAGGGCATGCTCGACCTCAAGCTGCTGACGGGCAGCCTCGACGGCATCCTCGAGTCCGGCGCCTACCGCCGCTTCTACATGCATCGCACCGGCCACTGGCTCGGCATGGACGTACACGATGCGGGCGAGTACAAGGTCGACGGCAAGTGGCGTCCGCTCAGCCCGGGCATGACGCTCACCGTCGAACCGGGCTGCTACATCCGTGCCGCCGACGACGTGCCGCCGGCGCTGTGGAACATCGGCATCCGCATCGAAGACAACGCCCTCGTCACCGCAAGCGGCTGCGAAATTCTCACCGATACCGCACCGAGAAGCGTCGGCGAGATCGAAGCGCTGATGGCGCAACGCGACTGATGATTCCCGTCGCCATCGTGGGCGGCGGCCCGGTCGGTCTCGCCCTGGCGCTGTTGCTGCGCCGTGCCGGCATCGACTGCGAAGTCATTGACGCGCGCCCCGCCGGCGCCGCCGATCACGACCGCCGCGTGCTCGCCCTCTCCCACGGCTCACGCCAGATCCTCGAGCGGCTCGGCGCCTGGACGACGATCGGCGCGACGCCGATCTCGACCATCCACGTCTCGCAGCAGGGCAATCTCGGCAGAACCCTGATCAAGGCCGCAGAGGTCGGCGTGCCGGCGCTCGGCTACGTCGCGGAGGCTGGCAAGGTGGGTGCGGCGTTGGCGCAGCCCTGCATGGCTGCCGGCGTGACTTTTCGGCAGGAGGCACGCGCGACAGGCTGCGAGGCCGGCCCGGGGGGGGCACTGCTGCATTACGCCACACCGCAGTGCGAAGAGACCATCGCGGCGCAACTGGTCGTCTGGGCGGAAGGCACCGTCAGCGGCACACATGAAGTCGTCCGCCGCAACTACGGCCAGCAGGCGATCGTCGCCACTGTGCAGGCGCGCGAGCCGCCGGCCGGCCTCGCCTATGAACGCTTCACGCCCTCCGGTCCCGTCGCCCTGCTGCCGCTGGGCGAGCGCTACGCTCTCGTATGGACCGTGCCGGACGCCGACACGGCGGCACTGCTGACGCTCGACGAACGCGCGTTCCTGTCGCGCTTGCGCGAGGCGTTCTCCGGGCGGTTCGAATTCTCGGCCGCCGGCGAACGCACCGCCTTCCCGCTCGGCCTGCGCTATCGCGAAACGCCGGTGGCCGCACGCGCCGTCTGGCTGGGCAATGCCGCGCAGACCCTGCATCCGGTCGCCGGGCAGGGCTTCAATCTCGCCCTGCGCGATGCGATACAGCTGGCGCGCCTGCTGCAGGACAATCCATCCGATTGCGGCAGCGCCGCATTGCTCGCACGACATGCGGCAGCACGGCAACTCGACCGGCGCGGCGCCATCGGCTTTACCGATGGCCTGGTCAGGCTTTTCAGCTTGCGCGGCAGCCTGGCCGGGCATGCACGCGGCGCCGGTCTGCTGGCACTCGACCTCCTGCCGGCCGCGCGCCGCTTTCTTGCGCGGCGCATGATTTTCGGCGCCAGGGGCTGGTAGGCATCGCCAATAAATCGCAACGCTCCCGGCCACATTACTGTTGATGCCGGCCTGCGGCGAATTGGGTTACAATTCGCGCCTTCCCCAAGACCCCCGAACGCAGAGCGCCCGATGCAATTCGCCGGCTACACGCTACGCAACAACCTGTTCGTCGCGCCGATGGCCGGGGTCACCGACCGCCCCTTCCGCCAGCTGTGCAAGAAACTGGGCGCCGGACTCGCCGTCTCGGAGATGGTCACCTCCAACTCGCTGCTCTACGGCAGCGCCAAGACGAAACGCCGCGCCAACCACGAAGGCGAGGTGCAGCCGGTTTCCGTGCAGATCGCCGGCGCCGATCCCGCCATGATGGCGCAGGCCGCCCGCTACAACGTCGACCAGGGCGCACAGATCATCGACATCAACATGGGCTGCCCGGCGAAGAAGGTGTGCAACGTCATGGCCGGCTCGGCGCTGCTGCAGAATGAGCCGCTGGTCGGGCGGATCCTCGACGCCGTGGTGCAGGCCGCGTCCGTCCCTGTGACGCTGAAGATCCGCACCGGCTGGGACAAGTCCCACAAGAACGCGCTGTCGATCATGAAGATCGCCGAGAACGCCGGCATCCGCGCGCTGGCCATCCATGGCCGCACCCGCGCCTGCGGCTACACCGGTGACGCGGAATACGAGACCATCGCCGCGGTGAAGGCCGAGGCGCGCATCCCCATCATCGCCAACGGCGACATCACCTCGCCGGAGAAGGCGAAGCGGGTGCTCGACGCCACCGGCGCCGACGCCCTCATGATCGGCCGCGCCGCCCAGGGCCGGCCGTGGATCTTCCGCGAGATCGAGCACTACCTCGCCACCGGCGAGAAGCTACCCGCGCCGCGCGTCGAGGAGATTCATCAAGTGCTGCGCGGCCACCTCGCCGAGCTCTACGCATTCTACGGCGCAGAGACCGGCGTGCGCGTCGCGCGCAAGCACATCTCCTGGTACACCAAAGGCCTGGCGGGTTCCGCCCAATTCCGCCATGCCATGAACCAATTGCCGACGATCGACAGCCAGCTAGCCGCAGTCGAGGAATTCTTCCTCGGCCTCGCCGCGCAGAATGATCGTCTCTATTACCTCGAGGAGCTCGCCGCATGAGCCGCGCCAGCACCCCCAGCCGCAGCGAAATCGCCGAGTGCGTCAGGCGCTCGCTCGACCGCTACTTCAAGGATCTCGACGGCGAGAAGCCCTGCGCCATCTACGACATGGTCCTGCGCAACATCGAGCGGCCGATGCTGGAGATCGTCATGCGCGAAGCCGACGGCAACCAGACCATCGCCGCCGAGATGCTCGGCATCAACCGCAACACCCTGCGGCGCAAGCTCGTCGAGCACAAGCTTCTGTAGTGAAGAGAATCGCCGCGGGGCGGCATGGCCGCTTCGCGTTGTCCGTGCAATCCGTCGTCAACGCCATTTCTACCGACATGAAAATCACCCAAGCCCTCATCAGCGTCTCCGACAAGCGCGGCGTCGTCGATTTCGCCCGCGCCCTCGCCGACCTCGGCGTCAAGATCCTGTCCACCGGCGGCAGCGCCAAGATGCTGCGCGAGGCGGGCGTCGCCGTCACGGAGGTCTCCGACTACACCGGCTTCCCGGAAATGCTCGACGGCCGCGTCAAGACCCTGCATCCGAAAGTGCATGGCGGCATCCTCGGCATCCGCGGCAACGCCGGGCATGCGGCGACCATGCAGGAGCACGATATCCCGCCGATCGACCTGGTGGTGGTGAACCTCTATCCCTTCGCACAGACGGTAGCGAAGAAGGACTGCACGCTGGAGGATGCCATCGAGAACATCGACATCGGCGGCCCGACCATGGTGCGCGCGGCGGCCAAGAACCACGGCAACGCGGCGGGCGGCGTCGGCATCGTCACCGACCCCGAGGACTACGCCGCCATCGTCGAGGAGCTGAAAAGCAACGGCGGCGCGCTCTCCTACAAAACGCGCTTCGCCCTGGCGAAGAAGGCCTTCACACACACGGCGCGCTACGACGCGGCGATCGCCAACTGGCTGACCAGCCTGGACGCCGACAACAAGCCGGCCGCCTTCCCCGAGCGCCTGCAACTCGCCTTCGACAAGGTCGACACCATGCGCTACGGCGAGAACCCGCACCAGCAGGCGGCGTTCTACCGCGAGCCGGTGGCGGTGCCCGGCAGCATCGCCAACTACGAACAGCTGCAGGGCAAGGAGCTTTCCTACAACAACATCGCCGACGCCGATGCGGCATGGGAATGCGTGAAAGCGTTCGAAACAACGGCCTGCGTCATCGTCAAGCACGCCAACCCCTGCGGCGTCGCCATCGCGCCGACGGCGCTGGAGGCCTACCGGAAGGCTTTCAAGACCGACCCGACCTCGGCCTTCGGCGGCATCATCGCCTTCAACTGCGCCATCGACAAGGCGACCGCTGAGGCGGTCTCCGGCCAGTTCGCCGAGGTGATCATCGCTCCCGAGATCGCCGCCGACGCGCGCGCCGTCTTCGCCGCCAAGCAGAACCTGCGCGTGATGATCGTCCCCCTCGGCCGTGCCGAGAACGTCTTCGACTACAAGCGCGTCGGCGGCGGCCTGCTGGTGCAGACGGCCGACATGGCGCGCATCAACGAGTCCGACATCAAGGTGGTGACCAAGCGCGCGCCGACGGCGCAGGAGATGACCGACCTCCTCTTCGCCTGGCGCGTCGCCAAGTACGTCAAGTCGAACGCCATCGTCTACTGCAAGGACGGCATGACCATGGGCGTCGGCGCCGGCCAGATGAGCCGCGTAGACTCCGCCCGCATCGCCGCCATCAAGGCCGAGAACAACGGCCTGACGGTGGCCGGCTCGGTGGTCGCCTCGGACGCCTTCTTCCCCTTCCGCGACGGCCTCGACGTGCTGGCCAAGGCCGGCGCCACGGCGGTGATCCAGCCCGGCGGCTCGGTGCGCGACGCGGAGGTGATCGCCGCGGCGGACGAGCAGGATGTCGCCATGGTGTTCACCGGCTTCCGCCATTTCAGACATTGATTAACCACGGCGAACACGGCGACACGGCGATATTGAAATGGCCGCTTTTCGCCGTGTCGCCGTGCACGCCGTGGTGAGGTCTTTATGAAGTTGCTTGTGATTGGTTCGGGCGGCCGCGAGCATGCGCTGGCCTGGCGGCTGGCGAAGTCGCCGCGCATCCAGAAGGTCTACGTCGCCCCCGGCAACGCCGGCACGGCGCGCGAGAACGGGCTGGAGAACGTGCCCATCGCCGGCATCGACGAACTCGTCGCCTTCGCCGAACGCGAGCAGATCTACCTGACGGTGGTCGGCCCCGAGGCGCCGCTCGCCGCCGGCGTGGTGGACGCCTTCCGCGCAAAGAACCTGCCGATTTTCGGGCCGACACGCGAGGCGGCTCAACTGGAATCTTCCAAGGATTTTGCCAAGCGCTTCATGCAGCGCCACAAGATCCCCACCGCTGCCTTCGCCACTTTCGCCAACGCCGAGGAGGCGCACGCCTACGTCGATGCGCAGGGTGCCCCCATCGTCATCAAGGCCGACGGCCTCGCCGCCGGCAAGGGCGTGGTAGTCGCCATGGATTCCGCCGAGGCACATGCCGCCATCGACATGATGCTCACCGACAACCGGATGGGCGATGCCGGTGCGCGGGTGGTGATCGAGGAGTTCCTGCAGGGCGAGGAAGCCAGTTTCATCGTCATGTGCGACGGCACGCACGCCCTCCCGCTCGCCACCAGCCAGGACCACAAGCGCCTGCGCGACGGCGACGAGGGCCCCAACACCGGCGGCATGGGTGCCTATTCGCCTGCGCCGGTGGTCACCCCGGCGGTACACGCCCGCGTCATGCGCGAGATCATCATGCCGACCATCAACGGCATGGCGCAGGACGGCATTCCCTACACCGGCTTCCTCTACGCCGGCCTGATGATCGCGCCGGACGGCAGCGTGAAAACCCTCGAATTCAACTGCCGCATGGGCGACCCCGAGACGCAGCCGATCATGCTGCGCCTGAAGAGCGACCTGGTCGACCTGGTCGAGGCCGCCACCCACGGCAAGCTGAAGACCATCGAAGCGGAGTGGGACCGCCGCGTCGCCCTCGGCGTAGTCATGGCGGCGGCCGGCTATCCGGAATCGCCGCGCAAGGGCGATACCATCCACGGCCTGCACCCGGCAGGTGACGATTACCATGTCTTCCATGCCGGCACCGCGCTCTCCGGCAAGGACGTCGTCACGGCGGGCGGACGCGTGCTTTGCGTCACCGCCCTGGGCGACAACGTCAGGGCGGCGCAGATGCGCGCCTACGAGATCGCCGAGCAGATCGAGTTCGCCGGCATGCAGATGCGGCGCGATATCGGCCATCGCGCCATCCGCCGCTAGGCGGCCATCGCGCCGCCAACCGCGATGGATACCGCTGTTCTCCTTGCCTATTTCACCGGCCTGCAGGAGCGCATCGTCGCTGCGCTGTCCGCTTTCGACGGCCAGCCCTTCCTCACCGACGCCTGGACGCGCCCGGAGGGCGGCGGCGGCCTCACCCGCCTGATCGAGGAAGGCGGCTTCTTCGAGCGCGGCGGCGTCAATTTCTCGCATGTCGCCGGCAGCCGCCTGCCGCCCTCCGCCACCGCCGCGCGCCCCAGCCTGGCCGGGCGCGCCTGGGAGGCGATGGGCGTCTCGCTGGTGCTGCATCCGCGCAACCCCTACTGTCCGACGGCGCACATGAACGTGCGCTGCTTCATCGCCCGCAAGGAGAATGAGGAGCCGATCTGGTGGTTCGGCGGCGGCATGGACCTCACGCCCTACTATGGCTTCGATGAGGACGCGCACCACTTCCACGCCACCTGCAAGCGGGCGCTGACGCCCTTCGGCGACGACGCTCACCCGCGCTACAAGAAGTGGTGCGACGAGTACTTCTTCCTCAAGCACCGCAACGAGCCGCGCGGCGTCGGCGGCATCTTCTTCGACGATCTGAGCGAGGGCGGCTTCGAGCGCTGCTTCGCCCTGACGCAGGCCGTCGGCGACGCCTTCCTGGACGCCTACCTGCCGATCGCGGAGCGCCGCCGCGCCCTGCCCTACGGCGAGCGCGAGCGCGATTTCCAGGCCTACCGGCGCGGCCGCTACGTCGAGTTCAACCTGGTGTGGGATCGCGGCACGCTATTCGGTTTGCAGTCGGGCGGACGCACCGAATCGATCCTGATGTCGCTGCCACCGGTGGTGAAATGGCGCTACGACTGGAAGCCCGAAGCGGGCAGCGCCGAAGAGAAGCTCTACACCGACTTCCTCAAGCCGCGGGACTGGGCCTAATTACGCTTGGCGACACAGTGCCGCGGCGCTGCGGAAGGCCTGATTGGATTCCTCGCCGCGCCCCAGCTGGGCGAACAGCGTGGCCAGTTCGACATGCGCATCCTGGCTGGGCTGGATCGCCAGCGACGCCTCGAAATAGCTCTGCGCCTTGCCCCACAGCTGCTGCTCGCGGCACAGGCGGCCGAGTGCCAGCAGCAGGCGAGCGTCCTGCGGATGATTCTCCAGCCATTTCTCGGCGCGGGCGATCCGCTCCAGCGTATCACCGCCGCGGCACTCGGCATACAGTCCGGCCAGCTCGGAATCCCATTCGACGTCGATCTGCTGCTCGATGATGCGCTGCGCCCGCGCGCCGTCGCCGGCGGCAATCAGCGCACGCGCCGCCGCCGCCGCCAGGCGGGAGACGCGCCGCTCCTCGGCGGGCACGGCCTCCCAGTAGGCAACCAGCGCACGCGCATCGCCTTCCCGGCCGCGCAGGTTCTCCAGGTGCGCGCGCTGCTTGAGGGGCGCAGCCGCATCGTGGGTCAGCGCGCGGTGCTTCTCGAGTTGGCGCGCCACCTTCAGCACGTCGTCCCAGCGCCCCAGCCCGCGGTGCACGCGCAGGGCCAGGCGCAGCGCGGCGATGTGCCGGCCGCCGCCTTCCTGCAGGGCGTTCAGCGCCGTCAGCGCCGCGTCGAAACGGCGTGCATCGACATGCAATTCCGCCTCTGTCATCAGCCGCGCGGCATGGGCCTCGGCATCATGCTCGGCGGCACGCTTGAGCCATTCCGCTTCCCGACTCACATCCCGCAGGTAATGCGCCGCACGCGCCGCCACCAGCGCCGACAGCGCCGGCGCCTCGTGGGCGGCGTAGGAAAAGGCGGCGTTCTTCAGGGCATGGCCATAGCGTCCCTCGAAAAGCTGCTGCACCGCCTCGCGCAGCGCCCGCGTGCCCTTCTCGCGCCGCTTGCGCTCGCGGAACGCCCGCACCGCCTGCGGCAGGCGCAGGGTGTGCGACACCATGCGCAGCAGCACATGGCCCAGCAGGAAACCGCCGACCACCAGCACGACGAAGAGATTCAGCGACAGCTCGATACGCCAGGGCGGCAGCACGAGCAGGACATAACCCTCGTTGTAGCCGAACGCCAGCGACACGCCCACGGCCAGGGCGAACAGCGCCAGCAGCCAGAGCAGGATGCGCATCAGTTGCCTCCGGAGGCCATGCTGCCGCCCTTGGGACGGGCGGCAGCAGGCGGGAAGTCCCTGTCCTTGGCCACCTTCAGGTTTCTCAGGGTGGTCAGGCTCTCCGACAGGTTGGGCATGGCCAGCCCGACATCGGCTGCGGCCAGCTGCCGGAGGGTCGCCAGCGCCGACTGCACCGGCTTGGCGCGCGTGTCGTAATACTGTTCGACCCAGGCCTGCGCCTGCTGGATATCCTGCCGGAAGGACTTGCCGTCGCGCTGCAGGAGCGCCAGGCGGGCGTTCACCAGGCGCAGCTTGAGGTTCTCGCGCAGGAAAAAGGCGTGCGTCGGCGACAGCAGGGCGGGATTGGGCCGGTCGAGCCGGTCGACGCGGATCAGGCTCTTCAACTCCTGCCACAGTTCGCCCAACAGCTTTTCCCAGTAGCCGGGCGCAACCGCGGGGACGAACGAAGGGCCCGATGGCCCGGCCTGCGGCCGGGCTTCGAAGGCGAGCGGCATGGCATCCACAGCGCCGGCAATGCTCTCGATGCGCAGGGCAATGCCGGACACGTCGGCCAGCGGCAGCGCCTTCAGGCGCACGATGTCGTGCGCAATCACCTTGCGCAACGGCAGGAATTGGGCGCGTCCGGCTGCACCGAGGCGCGCATCCGCGCCCTGCAGCGCAATCAGGGCCGCCTCGACATTGCCGGCAAGTTGCAGTTGCTGCACGGCGGTATTGAGCGCCTGCTCGACCTCCGCCAGAAGCCGCTCGTCGCGGTTGCGCGTCAGCTCCTGCACCATCGCATCGAGTGCGGCCTGCTGGCTCTGCGACTCGGCCAACTTCGCTTCGAGTGCGCCCGCCTTGGCCTGCAGGGCCGCCAGCGCCTCCAGATTCTGCCGGGCGGCGATGCGCGCCTCGCTGGCCACCGCATCGCCCGCCGCCAGGCGGCGGGCCACTTCCTGCTGCAGGTCGACCAGCCGGCTGCGCGTCTCAAGCCACTGCCAGGCCAGCAGGGCAAACGCTGCGACCGCCACCCACATCGCGGGTTGCCGCAGGGCCGCCAGCGTCTTTTGCAGGGAGCCCGGCCTGGCCGGGGAAGTCAATGCGTCCTGTTCCATTGTCGATCCGCTATCGGTTCATGCTCTGTGGCGAAAGTGCTCTTCCAGGCCCGCCAGCAGTCCGGCATCGCCCGGCACCGTGACTGTCACCTCGGCAAAACCCATCTGCCGGGCTTCCTCTGCAATGCGCTGGTGGGCAACAAAGAGCGCCACCGCCTTGAGGGCCGCCTCGCTGGCCGCGCCGACCATCGCCACGAGGTTGCGCAGACCTTCGCTGCTTGTGATCGTCACGGCATCCACTGCCCCCTGCGCAAGCAGGGTGCGCAGGGGCGCCGCATCGATATCCGGCCTGCCGCGCCGGTAGCAGGGGATCCGGTCCACCCGCGCTCCGCGCGACTCCAACGTCTCGCCGAGCAGTTCGCGGCCGCTGTCGCCGCGAAAGATTGCCACGCGCTTGCCGCGCAGGGCCTCGGGCTGGAATTCCTGCCGTTCCAGCAGCGCCTCGCTGTCGAAACGGCCGTTCTCCGGCGTCACGATGCACGTCACACCGAAGCGGGCGATGGCCCGTGCGCTGGTTTCTCCCATCGCCGCGGCAACGACCCGCCCGGGCCAGGGGCGTTGGGCAGTGATCACCCCAAGCGCCTTCTCGGCCGCATTCGGGCTCACGAAGACTGCGAAGTCATAAGCCTCGAGGTTCTGCGCCGCCGCCAGCAGGGGCCGGGAATCGTCTGCATCGAAGATGGCCAGCACCGGGAAGCGCACCGCGATGCCGCCGCGCGCTTCGATCTGCCCGGCCAGCTTGTCGACCTGTTCCGCCGGCCGCGTCACGACGATGCGGCGGCCCGCCAGAGGGGAGTTCATCCCCCCAGCGCGGCCAGAATCTCTTCCGCGCCGCGCGCCCGCAATTCATCGGCCAGTGATTGTCCCAAGGCCTCCGGGTCCGCCAGGTCGCCGCGCAATTCCGCACTGGCCATGCGACTGCCGTCGGGCGCGGCAACGAAACCGCGCAGACGCAACCGCCCGCCCTCGGTCTCCGCGAAGGCGCCCAGCGGCACCTCGCAGCTGCCCGCCAGTGCACGCGAGACGGCACGCTCGGCGCGCACGCAGGCGGCGCTGCCGGCATCGGCGAGCGGCGCCATCCACGCCGCCACCTCGGGCCGGCTCGCCAGCGCCTCGATGCCGAGCGCGCCCTGCCCGGCCGCCGGCAGCGACAATTCGGCAGGCAGCACGCCGCGGATGCGCGCGGCAAGGCCGAGGCGGGTCAGGCCGGCCGCCGCCAGAATGATGGCGTCGTATTGTCCCTCGTCGAGCTTGCGCAGGCGCGTGTCGAGGTTGCCGCGCAGGCTGGTCACCGCGAGGCTGGGAAACCGTGCGCGCAGCTGCGACTCGCGCCGCAGGCTGGAGGTGCCGACCACGCCGCCGGGCGGGATCTCCTCGAGGGAGGCATACCGGTTCGAGACGAGGGCGTCGAGCGGATTCTCGCGCGCCGAGACGGCCACCAGCGCGAACTCCGGCTCCATTACCATCGGCACGTCCTTCATGGAATGCACGGCGATGTCGGCGCGCCGGTCGAGCAGGGCGGTCTCCAGTTCCTTGACGAAGAGGCCCTTGCCGCCGACCTTGGCCAGCGGCCGGTCGAGGATCTGGTCGCCGCGCGTCGTCATGCCGAGCAGCTCGACGGAACAGCGTGGATATAATGCCCTCAGGCGGTCGCGCACATGCTCGGCCTGCCACAGGGCCAGGCGGGATTCGCGCGTGGCGATGACGATGCGCTCGGGTTGCGGCTGGTTCACGGTTGGATTCTCGGAGACGGTTGTGGTGCGCTATCTGCGCGCAATTTCGTTGATTTTATCATGGCTGCCCCTGGCTCCTGCCACGGCCGGGTCGTCCCTCCCTCCGGCGCAGGATCTCGCCACCGATGCCCGCGACATGCAGGCGCGGGGCACCGTCATGCTGGTGCTTTTCAGCCAGGCCGGCTGCCGCTGGTGCGAGCGCGCCAAGGCCGAAGTGCTCGTCCCGCTGCAGAACGAGCCGGGGTCGCCGAGGCGCGTCGTTCTGCGCGAGATCGCCATCGACGCGGACACCCCCCTCATCGACTTTGCCGGCAGGAGGACCACCCACCGCCGCTTCGCCGTCGAGGAAGGCGTGCGCCTGACGCCGACCCTCGTTGTATATGGTCCCGACGGCAAGCGTCTGGCCGAACCGATTGTCGGCTTTCGCCTGGCCGACTTCTATGCCGAGTACGTGCACCGCGCCGTCGAGGAAGGGCTGGCTCGCCTGGGATCGCCGTCCCGCAGGGACTGACTTTTCAGTCTGCCGGGCACACCTACTTCGATTCGCCGAGGCGGAAGAAGATGCGCATCTTGCCGAGCAGGCTGGCGTGCTGGCGCTGGCGCTCCCTGGCGTGCGCCTCGGCACCGAGCGCCTCCTGCGCGGTCGCAAGCTGCATGTTGCGCTCGGTGAGGATGGCGGCCATTTCCTCGGCGATCGCCGGGCGTGAGCGGATGACCTCCTCGAAACCGGCCTTGTCGAGGCGATAGCATTCGACGTCGCTCTTCGCCGTGACGGTGGCCCGCCGCGGCTCGCCGGTGAGCATGCCCATCTCGCCGAACACCTTGCCAGCCGGCAGCGTCGTCAGCAGGCGGCGCTCGCCCTGCTGCTCCAGCCATACCTCCGCCTCGCCGGCCACCAGGATGTAGAGCCAGTGCGCCACCATGCCCTGCCGGGTGATGACGTCGCCGCGGGCGAACGGTGCAGGAATGAGCCGGTCGGCCAGCGCCTTCAGCTCGTCCTCGCTGAAGGAGGCGAAGATTTCCACGCCGCGCAGGGCCTTCAGCCGGCGGACCAGCTCGCGTGCATGCACCGCCTCGCGGTGGGCTTCGTTCTCCTTGATCATGTGCACCGAGTACTCGGGTTCGGCGATGCGCAGTCCGGCACGCTGCAGTGCAGCCAGCACATGGCTGCGCACCGCGGAATCGGTCGGGTCGTCCACCCGCGGATCGGTCAGCCAGTAGCGCAGGGCGTAGCGCGCGTAGCTCGGTCCGAACTCCATCATCACGCAGTTGGGCTGGGGAACGCGCGCCACGTTGGGGATGTCGGCGCTGCTCACGGCCTGCTCGATCGCCTCGATCACCTGCGCGGGCGATGCGCTGTAGTCGACGTTGAACCAGATCCAGCGGCGCCACGGCTGGGTCGCCTGCTCGGCACTCCAGATGACGGTGAACTTGCTCTTCATGAGCAGGCTGTTGGGCACGACGATGGTTTCGCCGTTGCGCGTCTCGATGGCCGTGTAGCGCCAGCGGATGTCGATGACGCGCCCGACGATGTCGTCGACTTTCACCCAGTCGCCCAGCTCGATCGAGCTGTCGAGCTGCAACGCCAGGCCGCCGAGGATGTTGCCCAGCGTGTCCTGCATGGAAAAAGCCACCACCGCGGTGATCACGGCCGAAGTGGCGACGATGCCCGACAGGTCGACGCCGGCCAGGCGCATGCGGATCAGGGCGAAGGCGACATAGGCCAGGATGACGACGATGTCCTCGACGATGCGCGGTGGTCGCAGCCCGGCGGCCGGCAGCAGGGCGCGGAACAGGCACAGGCCGGCTAGGCGGATCAGCGCCATGCCGGAACCGACGACGAAAATCTCGTGCGCCGCCGCGGCGCCGGTGCTCAGGCCGCGCGCGCCGAGCACGCCGGCGAGGAACTGCCCGCCCAGGCAGAGCGCGAATACGGCCAGCGTGTAGCCGACGGAACGACGGTCGGCCGGGCGCAGATGCCAGAGCAGCGCGGCCAGCAGCAGCGCCGCGGACACGACATAGGGCGACTCCTCGCGCCAGAAGAAACCCCAGGCCGACAGCATCAGTTCATGCATCACGCTCTCCCCTCGCCGGCGAACGCCGCCTTCACCGCCGGCCATTGCCGGCGCGACACCGGCAGCCGCTCTTCCAGTCCCGCCAGCAGCACCGTCCAGTGCGTCTCGCCGTCCTCGGCCGTGCTTTTCTCGAAGCCGGCGATCGCCTCGCGCGCCACCAGGCAGTTGCGGTGCACGCGCACGAAGCGCGAGGCGAACTCGTGCTCCAGGTGGGTGAGCGATTCGTCGAGCAGGTGTTCGCGTTCGCGGGTGCGTGCCGTCACATACTTGAGTTCTGCCTTGAGATAGAGGATCTCGGACACCGGCACCAGCAGGATGCGGCCGCGCTCGGAGACGGAGAGGTGGCGGCGCGCTTCGGGTGCCAGCCGCGCCAGCGTCTCGCGCGCCGTCGGCGCGGCGCGGCGCGCCTTCTCGAGGGCCGCGGCCAGCCGTTGCGCCCTTACCGGCTTGACCAGGTAGTCGACCGCATTCAACTCGAATGCCTGCACGGCGTACTCGTCGTAGGCCGTCGTAAACACCACCGTCGGTGAGTTGCCGGCAGCGGCAAGATGGCGCGCCAGTTCGACGCCGTCCATCCGCGGCATGCGAATGTCCACCAGCGCCACATCGGCCGGCGCGTCCGCCAGCCGTTCCAGCGCCTCCACCCCGTTGGCTGCTTCACCGACGAGAACGTTCGGCTGTTCGGCGGCAATGTCCGCCAGCAGGGCCTTCATGCGGGCCCGTGCCGGCGCCTCATCATCGACGATGAACACGCGCAGCGCTTCAGTCACGCGGCGACTCCTTTCCGGTAAGGCAGCCGGATCGCGACTCGGAACAGGCCTTCCTTCGCCTCGGTTTCCAGCCGCGCCTCCAGATCGTAGAACAGCATCAGTCGCTCGCGGATGTTGTCGAGCGCCATGCGGTTGCCGGCGTGGTGGGCGTTCTCGCCATGGTAGGGGTTCGAAAGTTCGATACGAATCTCCTCGCCTTCGCGCACGGCCCGGATCGTCACGGTCGCCGGCTGCGGGGACGGTTCGACGCCATGATAGACGGCATTCTCCAGCAGGGGCTGCAGCATGAGGGGCGGCACCAGCGCATCCGCCGGGCAGGCATCGACATCCCACGCTACGCAAAGGCGCTCGCCCAGGCGCAGATGTTCCAGTTCGAGATACTGCCGGCACAGCGCAAACTCGTCGCCCAGGGTCGCCAGTTCCCGGTTCTCCTTCATCAGCACGCGGAACAGGTCCGACAGCTCCTCCAGCGCCTTCTCGGCGCGCTGCGGATCGGAACGGATGACGCCGAGCACCGCGTTCAGGCTGTTGAAGAGAAAGTGCGGCCGGATGCGCGCCGTCAGCGCCATCAGGCGCGCCTCCGCCAGGGCCGGCGAGAAGGCGCGGTTGCGCAGGTCGAAATAGAACAGGAGGGCCAGCGCCGCGGCGGCGCCCCACAGCGCGGCGCGCGGCCAGCCCGTCGGCGGCAGGCCGGGCGGACTGAGCAGGATATGGAACAGGGCCGAGACCAGCGCACAGGCGGCCGCCACGACGGCCACTGCGGAACCATACGGCAGCCGCGCCAGCCGGCTGCCCGTCACGTACAGCAGCACCACGCAGGCAATCAGCGGCGGCTCGACCACGGCGGCGAACTCGGCCAGTTCCTGCGGCAGGCGGGCCAGGTCGGCATTGCGCGCCAGCGCCGCGCACAAGGCCAGCAGGTTCACCGCCAGCAGGCTGCGCAGCATGACGCCCAGGTTGCCGAAGTCCGGCAAGCGCGTCGGCTGGGAGTTTTGCCGTATACTCATCCGTTGCTTTGCGTGTGCGCAATGATTGAAACGATTATGACAGATCACAGCAACGATTCCAGCGGCAAGGCCTGGTCGGGCCGCTTCAGCGAGCCGGTGGCCGAACTCGTCAAGCGCTACACGGCTTCGGTGTCATTCGACCGGCGCCTGGCCCTGCACGACATCCGCGGCTCGCTCGCCCACGCCCGCATGCTGGCCCGGCAGGGCATCATCGGCCAGGACGACCTCGCCGCCATCGAGCGCGGCATGGCCGCGGTCAAGCACGAGATCGAGACCGAGGAATTCCAGTGGTCGATCGACGACGAGGACGTGCACCTCAACATCGAGAAGCGCCTGACGGCCCTCGTAGGCGACGCCGGCAAGCGCCTGCACACCGGCCGCTCGCGCAACGACCAGGTGGCCACCGACATCCGCCTCTGGCTGCGCGAGGAGATCGACGGCCTCGACGGCCTGCTGCGCGCCTACCAGGCCGCCCTGCTCGACCTGGCCGAGCAGCACGCCGCCACGCCGATGCCCGGCTTCACCCACCTGCAGGTGGCGCAACCGGTCACCTTCGGCCATCACCTGATGGCCTATTTCGAGATGGCGGCGCGCGACCGCGAGCGCCTCGCCGACTGCCGCAAGCGGGTGAACCGCCTGCCGCTCGGCGCCGCCGCCCTGGCCGGTACCTCCTACCCGATCGACCGCGAATTCGTCGCACGCGAACTGAGCTTCGACGGCGTCTGCGCCAATTCGCTGGACGCCGTCAGCGACCGCGACTTCGCCATCGAGTTTACTGCCGCCGCCGCGCTCGTCATGACCCACGTCTCGCGCTTCTCCGAAGAGCTGATTCTCTGGATGAGCCCGCGCGTCGGCTTCATCGACCTCGCCGACCGCTTCTGCACCGGCTCATCGATCATGCCGCAGAAGAAGAACCCGGACGTGCCGGAACTGGCGCGTGGCAAGAGCGGCCGCGTGTTCGGCCACCTGATGGGCCTGCTCACCCTGATGAAGGGGCAGCCGCTCGCCTACAACAAGGACAACCAGGAGGACAAGGAGCCGCTCTTCGACACCGTCGACACCGTGCGCGACACGCTGGCGATCTTCGCCGACCTCGTCGCCGGCATCCGCGTCAAGCCCGACGCCATGCGCGCGGCGCTCAGGCAGGGCTACGCCACCGCCACCGACCTCGCCGACTACCTGGTGAAGAAGGGCCTGCCCTTCCGCGACGCCCACGAAGCGGTGGCGCTCGCCGTGCGCGCTGCCGAGGAAAAGGGCTGCGACCTCGCCGAGCTCGGCCTCGACGCCCTGCGCCGATTTTCGCCGCTGATCGGCGAGGACGCCCTCGCCGTGCTGACCGTCGAGGGCTCGCTCGCCTCGCGCGCCCATGCCGGCGGCACCGCCCCCGAGCAGGTGCGCGCCGCCATTGCCAGGGCACGCAACAACCTCTGACCGCCCGACGCCGGCCCGGGCCCGTCCTCCGGGGCCGCAGCCGGCGCGCACATTTCATGGACAAGATCGGCAAATACCAGGTCACCCGCAAGCTCGGCGAGGGCGCAACTTCGGTGGTATATCTGGCGCACGACCCCTTCGCCGCGCGCGACGTCGCCATCAAGGTGGTGGCCAACAGCGTCTTCTCGGAAGGCGAACGCGGCAAACTGGCGCGCAAGCTCTTCGTCACCGAGGCCTCGCTCGCCGGCAAGCTCAACCATCCGCACATCGTGCAGATCTACGACGCGGTGGCCGACGCCGATCCCAGCTACATCGTCATGGAATACGTCGAGGGCGGCACGCTGGAGCCGTACTGCGCCCCGGACAGGCTGCTGCCGCTGGCCGACGTCGTCGAGATGGTCTTCAAGTGCTCGCGCGCGCTGGATTTCGCCTACCGGCTGGGCGTCATCCATCGCGACCTCAAGCCAGCCAACATCCTGCGCGGCGGCACCTCGGGCACCGACGTCAAGATCTCCGATTTCGGCGCCGCCATCACCACCTCGAGCGACCAGACCGCTATCTCCGGCATCGGCTCGCCCGCCTACATGTCGCCGCAGCAGGTGCAGGACTGGCCGCTCGACCACCGCACCGACATCTTCTCCCTCGGCGTGGTCATGTACCAGCTGCTCACCGGCCAGCTGCCTTTCCAGGGCAGCAACAACGGCAGCATCGTCTACCAGATACTCAACACCCAGCCGCCGCCGCCCTCGGCCCTGCGCGCCGGCATCCCGCCGGTGGTCGACGCCGTCGTCATGAAGGCGATGGAAAAGTCGCTCGAAAACCGATACGCCAGCTGGGATGCCTTCTCCTTCGACCTGGCCGAGGCCTTCCGCAGCGAACAGCTGGCCGAGACGCGCACGCAGATCGCCGACAGCGAGAAGTTCAACACCCTGCGTGGCCTGTCCTTCTTCCGCCATTTCAGCGACGTCCAGCTGTGGGAGGTGCTGCGCTTCTCGGAGTGGGCGCGTGCCAAGCCGGGCACCGTGCTGATGCACGAGGGCGAGCCGGGCGAGAACTTCTGCATCCTCGCCAGGGGCGAGGTCAAGGTCACCAAGAACGCCAAGCTGCTCAACATCCTCTCCGCCGGCGAGTGCTTCGGCGAGATGGCCTACCTCGGCGAGGAGGCCGGCGTGCGCGGCGCCGACGTGGCGACCCTGAGCGAGGCCACCGTCATCACCGTGCCGACCGAGGCGCTGCGACGCGCCTCCGATGCCTGCCGGCACAGCTTCGACCGCGCCTTCCTGCGCATCCTGGTCGAGCGCCTGTCGCTTGCCAACACCCGCCTGACCTCGGTATAACGGCGTCATGGAATCCCCCGAAAGGATCGGCAAGTACGAGGTGCGCAGCCGCCTCGGCGAGGGCGCCACCAGCACCGTTTGGCTCGCCTGGGATCCGTTCGCCCAGCGCGAGGTGGCGGTCAAGGTCATCTCCCCCGAGGTGCTGCAGGACAAGGAGCGCGGCCGGCTCTACCGCCACCTGCTGGTCAACGAAGCCTCGCTTGCCGGCAAGCTGCTGCATCCGCACATCGTGCAGATCTACGACGCCGTGGTCGACGATGCGCAGAGCTACATCGTCATGGAGTACGTCGCCGGCGGCACGCTGGAGCCCTTCTGCTCGCCGGACAACCTGTTGCCGCTCGACCGCCTGGTGGAGATCGTCTTCAAGTGCACGCGCGCGCTCGATTACGCCTATCACCTCGGCATCACCCACCGCGACATCAAGCCGGCCAACATCCTGCTGGCTGCATCTGACAATCTGGGCGGCGACATCAAGATCTCGGACTTCGGCGCGGCGCTGTTCGCCAGCGCGGAGCAAACGCGCACCCAGGTTTCCGGCATCGGCTCGCCCGCCTACATGTCGCCGCAGCAGGTGCGCGAGATGCCGCTCAACCACCAGACGGACATCTATTCGCTCGGCGTGGTCATGTACCAGCTGCTCACCGGGCGGCTGCCGTTCCAGGCCAGCAACAACTACAGCATGGTGTACCAGATCACCCACATCGAGCCGCCACCGCCCTCGGATTTCCGCCGCGAGATCCCGGGCAACCTCGACGCCGTCGTCGCCCGCGCCATGCAGAAGGACCTCGGCGCGCGCTATGCCAGCTGGGAAGAGTTCTCGCACGACCTGGCGCAAGCTTTCCGCAACAAGCAGCTGAAGGCGCGCGAACGCGACTTCGCCGACACCGAGAAGTTCGAGACCCTGCGCGAACTGCCCTTCTTCGCCGAGTTCAGCGACGTCGAGATCTGGGAGGTGGTGCGTTTCTCCGACTGGGACCAGGTCGCGCCCGACACCGTCATCATGAAGGACGGCGAACCCGGCGACTATTTCTGCTTCCTCGCCGAGGGCGAGGTGAAGATCGCCAAGCGTGGCCGCATCCTCGGCATCCTCACCCCGGGCGACTGCTTCGGCGAGATGGCCGTCATCAGCAAGTCGAGCAGCAGCCGCAACGCCGACGTCGTCGCCCAGACGCCGGCCAAGATCATCACCATCCGCGGCGACGCCCTGCGCCAGGCCTCCGAGGTCTGCCGCATGCATTTCTACGCCGCCTTCCTCGAGGTGCTGGCCAACCGCCTGGCGCTGGCCAACGCGCGTCTCGCCGCGGTTTGATGCTTCCGGACGCTCTGCTCTCGGCTGAAATCAGTCGGGCTCTCGGACGCCCCTTCCGTGCGGTGTCGGCTCGCGAGGCAGGCGGCGGCTGCATTCATCGCGCGCTGGTGCTGGAGGGCGACGGCGGGCGCTGGTTCGTCAAGCTGAATGCCGCGGACACCCTGCCGATGTTCGAGGCGGAGCAGGATGGCCTGTCGGCGCTGGCTGCAACCGGCGCCTTCCGCGTGCCGCAGCCGCTGTGCTGCGGGGTCGCCGACGGACTGGCCTATCTCGCCCTCGAATACCTTCCCCTCGATCCCGTCACCGAGCGCAGCGGCGCCATCGCCTGCGGCCATGCCCTGGCCGCCCTGCACCGCACGACCGGCGCGCGCTACGGCTGGCGCCGCGACAACTTCATCGGCGCCACGCCACAGGCGAACGCGGAGAGCGACAGCTGGACACGCTTCTTCGCCGACGCGCGCCTGCGGCCGCAGCTCGCGCGCGCCGCTGCACACGGTCCTGCGTTACGGAAAAAGGGAGAGAGCCTGGCGGAAAAGCTGCCGGCCTTCTTTCTCGACTACCGGCCGCCGGCGAGCCTGCTGCACGGCGACCTCTGGCACGGCAACGCGGCGATGTGCGGGAACGCGCCGGCCATCTTCGATCCGGCCGTGTACTACGGCGACCGCGAGGCGGACCTCGCCATGACGGAACTGTTCGGCGGCTTTCCCGAGGCCTTCTACGCCGCCTACCGCGAGGCGTGGCCGCTCGCGGAAGGCTACGAGTCCCGCAAGACGCTGTACAACCTCTACCACGTCCTCAACCACCTCAACCTGTTCGGCGCCGGCTACCTGCGCCAGGCGGAGCGGATGATCGACAGGCTCCTCGCGGAATTGCGCGGATAAAAGTCAGTCCCTGTGGGACGGCGACAAGCAACCCTCAGGCCGCCGTGGCGATGCCTTCCAGCTTCTTCTGCAGTTCGCCGGCCTGGTACATCTCGCTCATGATGTCGGAGCCGCCGATGAACTCGCCCTTGATGTAGAGCTGCGGGATGGTCGGCCAGTTGGAGAAATCCTTGATGCCGGCGCGGATGCCAGGATGCTCCAGCACGTTCACCGAGTAATACTGCTTCACGCCGCACAGCTTGAGGATCTGCGCCGCCTTGGCGGAAAAGCCGCACTGCGGAAACGTCGGCGTGCCCTTCATGTAGAGCACCACCGGGTGGGTCGAAACCTGTTCCTTGAGGAGTTGCTGCACGTCTTCCATGGGATTCCTTTCAAAAACCTACTAATTTTGTCAAGTTTAGCGTTTGCCGATGCAGCTCGTCAAGGCCGCGTTCCGCCGGTCACGCGCAGGATGCCGGCCAGATCCCGGCGCTGCGCGATGGAAACGAAGCCCGCCGCGTCGAGCAGCGCCGCCACCGCCCGGGCCTGGTCGTAGCCGTGCTCGAAATACAGCCGTCCGCCGGGCACGAGATGCGCGCCCGCGCCGGCGACGATGCGGCGGATGTCATCCAGTCCTTCCGAACCCGCCGCCAGCGCGCTGCGCGGCTCGAAGCGCACGTCGCCCTGCGAGAGGTGCGGATCGGCCTCCGCCACATACGGCGGGTTCGCCAGGATCAGGTCGAAGCGCTCGCCTTCGACCGGCGCGAACCAGTCGCCCAGGAGGAAGCGCACCGAGACAGCGTGGCGCGCGGCATTCGCCTGCGCGACGGCCAGCGCCGCCGCGGAGGCGTCCACCGCCGTCACCCGCGCCTGCGGCAATTGTTTCGCCACCGCGATGGCGAGGCAGCCGCTGCCCGTGCCGAGGTCGAGGATGCGCTGCGCCGGCTGCTCGACCGCGATGTCCACCAGCAGCTCGGTCTCCTCGCGCGGGATCAGCACGGCGGGCGTGACCTGGAAGTCCAGGCCGTAGAACTCGCGGTGGCCGATGAGGTAGGCCACCGGCTCGCCGGCGGCGCGGCGCGCCACCAGCGCGCGAAAACTCGCCGCATCCTGCGGACTGACTTTTCCCTCCGGATGCGCCTCCAGCACGGCATGCGACACGCCGATGACATGGCACAGCAGCAGCCGCGCCTCTCGCAGCGGAATCGATGCGCGGACTTCCTCCAGCAACTCGGCAATGCTCACGCTGTCTCCTCGGAGAGCGCCGCCAGTAGCTCCGCCTGGTGCTCGGCGGACAGTGCGCCGATGAGCTCGTCGAGGTCGCCGTCCATGATGGCGTCGATCTTGTACAGCGTCAGGTTGATGCGGTGGTCGGTGATGCGCCCCTGCGGGAAGTTGTAGGTGCGGATGCGCTCGGAGCGGTCGCCGCTGCCGACCAGCGATTTCCGCGTCGAGGCGATCTGCGCCTGCTGCGCGCGCGTCTGCTGGTCCTTGATGCGCGCCGCCAGCACCGACAGCGCCTGCGCCTTGTTCTTGTGCTGCGAGCGGTCGTCCTGGCACTCGACGACGATGCCGGTCGGCAGGTGCGTCACGCGCACGGCGGAGTCGGTCTTGTTGACATGCTGGCCGCCGGCGCCGCTGGCACGGTAGGTGTCGATGCGCAGTTCGGCCGGGTTGATGACGACGTCGGCCACTTCGTCCGCCTCGGGCAGCACCGCCACCGTGCACGCCGAAGTGTGGATGCGGCCCTGCGTCTCGGTGGCCGGCACGCGCTGCACACGGTGACCGCCCGACTCGAACTTCAGCTTCGAATAGGCGCCCTGGCCGACGATGCGCAGGATCACCTCCTTGTAGCCGCCCAGGTCGGACGGGTTCTGCGAGATGACCTCCACCTTCCAGCGTTGCCGCTCGGCATAGCGCACATACATGCGGAAGAGGTCGCCGGCGAACAGCGCCGACTCGTCGCCGCCGGTGCCGGCGCGGATTTCCAGGAAGAGGTTGCGATCGTCGTTGGGGTCGCGCGGCAGCAGGGCGCGCTGCAATTCGTCCTCCAGGCGCGCCATCTCCTCGCGGCAGGCGCGGATCTCCTCCTCGGCGAGATCCTTCATCTCGGCGTCGGCCAGCATGGCCTGCGCCGATTGCACACCCTCCTCCGCCTTGCGCCAGGCGGCGAAGAGCGCCGCCACCGGCGCGATCTCGGCATGCTCGCGCGTCAGCTTGCGGTAGGCGTCCATGTCCTTCGTCGCCGTCTCGCTCGCCAGCAGCAGGTCGAGCTCGGCGAGGCGTCGGCTCAGGTGCTCAAGTTTGTCGCTGATGCTTTTTTTCATGGCAATAGGGAATGGCTCCGCCCTGCGCCGGGCGCAGGCGGCCATCTCGGCAGCTACTCTTCCGGATGCAGGTGATAGATCTGGGAAATGATTTCGGCCAGGTCGCCGCGGCGGGGCCCGTCGGCCTGGTTGAGCGCGGCGGTGGGGCCGTGCATCAGCTTGTTGGTGAGGCCGTGCGAGAGCGCTTCCAGCACGCGCTGCGGGTCCTCGCCCTTGGCCAGCAGCTTGAGCGCATGCTCGACCTCGTGCCGGCGCGCGCGCTCGGCGGAATCGCGGAGCGCGCGGATGGTCGGCACCGTCTCGCGCGCCTCCAGCCAGTGCAGGAAGCCGTCGACGCGCGAGGTGATGATCGCCTCGGCCTCGACCACCGCCTTCTCGCGCGACTCGAGGCCGGACTCGACGATGGTGCCGAGATCGTCCAGCGTGTACAGGAAGACGTCGTCGAGCTGGGCGATTTCCGGCTCGATGTCGCGCGGCACGGCGAGGTCCACCATCACCATCGGACGGTGGCGCCGCGCCCGGATCGCGCGCTCGGCCATGCCCAGCCCGATGATCGGCAGGGGACTCGCCGTGCAGGAAACGATCACGTCGTACTCGGCCAGCCGCTCGCCGATCTCGTCGAGCCGCATGGCGTCGCCGCCGAAGCGCGCCGCCAGCGCCTCGCCGCGTTCCTGCGTGCGGTTGGCGACGGTGATCCGCTTCGGCTGCCGTGCTGCAAAGTGCGCGGCGCACAGCTCGACCATTTCGCCGGCGCCGATGAACAGCACCTTCTGATCCGCCACATTCTCGAAAATGCGCTCCGCCAGATGCACCGTCGCCGCCGCCATCGACACGATGTTGGCGCCGATGGCCGTGGTGGAGCGCACCTCCTTCGCCACGGCGAAGGTCTTCTGGAACAGCTTGTGCAGGAGCGTGCCCAAGGTGCCGGCGTTCTCCGCCACGCGCGCCGCCTGCTTCATCTGGCCGAGGATCTGCGGCTCGCCGAGCACCATCGAGTCGAGGCCGCTGGCGACGCGGAACATGTGGCGCACGGCATCGCGGCTGGGCAATGTGTAGAGGTACGGCGAAATGTTCTGCGGCTGCAGCCGGTGGTATTCGGCCAGCCATTGCGCGGCCGCCTCCGGCGCCTCGGCGGCGCAATACAGTTCGGTGCGGTTGCAGGTCGACAGGATCGCCGCCTCGCGCACTTCCCGGCCATGCGTCAATTCGACCAGTGCCTGCGGCAGGCGCAAGGGGTCGAACGCCACCTGTTCGCGTACGGCAAGCGGCGCGGTGTGGTGGTTGAGGCCTAGGGCGTAGAGCTGCATCGGAAGCGGATCGTGTCGGAATTTTCCAAGGAAATTATAGCATTAGCCCTTCGTTCGAACGGGCTGATGCAGGTCAACCCAAAGCCAGAAAGGAAACGGCCCTCCGAGTGGAGGGCCGTTCCAGAAGAATTTGGTGGCCAGGGGCGGAATCGAACCGTCGACACGCGGATTTTCAATCCGCTGCTCTACCAACTGAGCTACCTGGCCTGAGAATCTGTTTCCGCCGCGGCGCACGCCACCTGCGAAAGAGGCGGGATTATACTGTTTTCGGCGTTGTTCGCAAAATGGGCTTCTGCCGGCACCCGCCAGCCCAAGTTATCCCGAAATACCGCCGCATCCCATCCCCGATCTATCACTTTTGTTTGCTTCGCTGCAACGTAGCAATTTTCCCTCGACATCTCTCATCCGGAATCCAGAGGATCAAGCAAATCATCAGATTACTAAAATGATGCGACGCACCATCCGGATCCTGCCCGGATGGCTGCCTTACATCGGTCTCGTTTTCTGTAAGCAATCTGTCAGTTTTCAGAGACGATAATGTGGGCTACCCGGAGAATTCTGCTCTACGACTTCTGGGTGAGGAGAGCGGTGCGTGCAAGAGGGGAAACCCCGGGCGCACCGAAAACGGCCGCAGCAGCTGCCCGCCCCGAGCAGGCAATGTCTGCGGCGCTTGTCAAAAAAGGAGGAGTCGCTTCCATGCAACTTACCGAAAAGCACAAGGAGTACTGGAGTCGAAACCTGAAAGTCACGAGCATCCTGTTCGTGATCTGGTTCGTCTTCACCTTCGTCACGGGCTGGTTTTCGCGTGAACTGAACAGCATCACCTTCATCGGGCCGCTCGGCTTCTATATGGCCGCGCAGGGTTCGCTGGCGATCTACGTGATCATCATCGTGTTCTACGCCAAGACCATGAACAAGCTGGACAACGAGTACGGCGTCCAGGAAGGGGAGGAAGACTAATATGTCCCAGACAACCCAATCCCAGTTCTACGCCAACCTGAAGAAGTACTACACCTTCTACACGGGCGGCTTCATCACCTTCGTCATCCTCGTCGGCATCCTCGAGCAGATGGGCGTGCCGAACAGGATCCTCGGCTATCTGTTCCTGTTCGCCACCATCCTGCTCTACGCCGGCATCGGCTTCATGTCGAAGACGGCGGAAGTGGCCGAATATTACGTGGCGGGACGGCGCGTGCCGGCGCTCTTCAACGGCATGGCGACCGGCGCCGACTGGATGTCGGCCGCTTCCTTCATCGGCATGGCCGGCACGCTCTACCACGCCGGCTTCGACGGTCTCGCCTTCGTCATGGGCTGGACCGGCGGCTACTGCCTGGTGGCGCTGTTCCTCGCGCCCTACCTGCGCAAGTTCGGCCAGTTCACGATTCCGGACTTCCTCGGTGCGCGTTACGGCGGCAACATTCCGCGCTTCGTCGGCATCATCGTCGCCATCACCTGCTCGTTCACCTACGTGATCGCGCAGATCTACGGCGTCGGCATCATCACCAGCCGCTTCACCGGCCTCGAGTTCGGCATCGGCGTGTTCGTCGGCCTGGCCGGCATCCTGGTGTGCTCCTTCCTCGGCGGCATGAAGGCGGTGACCTGGACCCAGGTGGCCCAGTACATCATCCTGATCGTCGCCTACATGATCCCGGTGGTCTGGCTGTCGGTGAAGCACACCGGCATCCCCATCCCGCAGATCTCCGCCTACACCACGGCCCTGCCGAAGGTGACGGCGCTGGAGAAGGAGTTCAACGACAAGGCCACGCCGAAGGGCGCCGCAGAGGACTCGGTGCGCCAGATCTTCCGCGACAAGGTCGCCGCAGCCGACGCCAAGCTGAAGAGCCTGGAAACGGGTGGCGCGGCCTTCCTCGCAGAGGAAAAGGCCAAAATGACCGCCAAGGTTGCCGAGCTGAAGGGCGCTGCCGCGCCTGACATCAAGGCCGTCGAAGCCGCCGAGAAGGCCCTCAAGGACTTCCCGGCCGACCCGGCCGCCGCCAAGGCTGCCTGGACCAAGGAGAAGGCCGGCGCCGCCGCCAAGACCGCTGCGGTCAAGGCCCACGCCGATCCCTTCCCGGGCAAGGACGAGGCCGCGCAGAACAAGGCGCGCAAGAACTTCCTCGCCTTGGTGCTCTGCCTGATGGTCGGCACGGCCGCACTGCCGCACATCCTGATGCGCTACTACACGACGCCGTCGGTCAAGGAAGCGCGCATCTCGGTGGGCTGGTCGCTGTTCTTCATCTTCCTGCTCTACTTCACCGCGCCGGCGCTGGCCATCCTCGTGAAATACGAGGTGTACAGCAACGTCATCGGCTCGCAGTTCTCGGCCTTGCCGGGCTGGGTGGCCAACTGGGCGGCGGTGGACAAGACGCTGATGGCGGTCACGGACTTCAACAAGGACGGCATCGTGCAG
>PQAF01000005.1 GCA_003105015.1 Rhodocyclales bacterium
TCACTGGACTACCCTCCCCCCAGCCCCCTCCCCAAGGGAGGGGGTGATGATCGTTCGCGGGCTGCGCCCTCTCCATGTCGTTGACTGCGCCGTCCTTGGGGCGGCCCGGCATACGGCGCTCACTTCAGCAGCTTCCAGTCGCCGTTGGCCACCGTCGCCATGATCGCGGCGCGGGCGTCGAAGCCGTTGTGGTTGCTCGGCGACATGTTGAACACGCCGTGGGCGGCGGGCAGCTCCTTGACGTTCTCCAGCGCGTCGCGCAGGGCGACGCGGAACTCCGGCGTGCCCGGCTTGGCCTTCTTCATGGCCTCCGGCACGGCGCGCGTGAGCAGCAGGAAGGCGTCGTAGGCGTGGGCACCGAAGGTGCTGCGGCTGTTCGGGCCGTGGGCGCCTTCATAAAGCTTGACGTAGTCGAGCGCCGGCTTCTTCGACGGATGCGAATCCGGCAGCTGCTCGGCCAGCAGCATGGGGCCGACCGGGAAGATGGTGCCCTCGACGTTCTTGCCGCCGACGCGCAGGAAGTCGCGGTTGGCGATGCCGTGCGTCTGGTAGAACTTGCCCTTGTAGCCGCGCTCGACCAAAGTCGACTGCGGCAGTACCGCCGGCGTGCCGGAGCCGGCGACGAGCACCGCATCCGGATTCGCCGAGAGCAGCTTGAGGGCCTGGCCGGCAACGCTGGTGTCGTTGCGCTGGTAGCGCTCGACGGCGACGAGCTTGATGCCCTTGGCGTCGGCCGCGCCCTGCATGGCCTTCAGCCACAGCTCGCCGTAGGGATCGGCGTAGCCGATGAAGCCGACCGTCTTCACGCCATTGGCCGCCATGTGCTCGGCGATGGCGGTGGCCATCAGGCCGAAGCTCTGCGGCGTCGAGAAAATCCAGGCCGACTTCTCGCCGGCCGGCGGCACCGGCGCCATGGCGATCTGCGGCGTCTTCGTCTCGAAAGCCACCTCCAGGATCGCCACCGAAGTCGGCGTGGCGGTGGCGGCGATCAGCACGTCGGCTTTGTCCTCGGAAACGAACTTGCGCGCGTTCTTCACCGCCGTGGTCGTGTCGGTGGCGTCGTCGAGCACCACCCACTTCACCTTCTCGCCGGCAATGGTCTGCGGCAGCAGGGCGACGGTGTTCTTCTCGGGGATGCCCAGCGAAGCGGCCGGGCCGGTGGCCGACACGCTGACGCCGATGGTGATGTCGGCCAGCGCCGCGCCGGCGGCGCACAATGTGGACAGCAATAGGGCAAGCTTGCGGATCTGCATTTGTCTCCTCCTCGTTATTGGCGTGCATTCCTGTCGTGGTCGTTGCCACGACGCGATGCCACCTTACGCCGCCAAAACTAACTTTGTCAAACGGTTGTTAGGTTAGTTAGTTTGGGCTAGAGTGCGCGCATGGCCAAACCCATCACGCCCGCCACACGCCGCCAGGAAGTCGAGCGCGCCGTGCTGCGCCACGCCCACGACCATCCCGAATGGGGCCAGGCGCGCGTGGCCGAGGCGATCGTGCGCAAGGGGCTCAAGGTCTCGGCCGCCGGGGTGCGCTGGATCTGGCAGCGCCACCACCTCGAAACCGCGGCGAAGCGCGCTGCCGCGCTGAGGAAGCTGGGGCCGGCGCGCCTGAACGCCGCGCAGAAGGCCGCGCTCGAGCGCATCGGCGCCCGCCGCGGCGGCATATTGACCGGGGAAGCGCCGCTCCTGGCGCGCGAGCACCTGCTGGCGGTGGCGGCGCGCGAGTTCAGCCGCAAGGGCTTCGCCCGCACCTCGATCCGCGACATCGCCCAGGCTGCCGGCATCCAGCCCGGCTCAGTGTACTACCACTTCGCCTCGAAGGACGACCTGTTCGTCGCCGCCCATACCGCCGGCATGCGCGAGGTGGCGCGCGCGGTCGAGGCGGCGGTCGCCGCCGCGCGCGACCCCTGGCACCGGCTGGAGACCGCCTGCACGGTGCACATCCAGCACCTCGTCTCGGGCAACGACCTGACGGTGTGGACCGGCGCCAGCCTGTTCCTCTTCAATTCTCCGGAAATGCAACGGCAACTGCGCGCCGAGCGCGACCGCTTCGAGACGCTTTATCGACGCCTGATCGAGGCGCTGCCGCTGCCGGCCGGCGTCGATCGCCACCTGCTGCGCCTGCAGCTGCTCGGCGCGCTCAACTGGACGCGCACCTGGTATCGCCCGGGCAAGCGCACGCCGGCGGAGATTGCACGGCACCTGGTGAAGGTGCTGCGCGAACCGCTTGCCCGCTCCTAGATTGAATTACCGATAACGCCGCAGGTACCAGGATTCGAAGAACGCCTTGGCGTTGTGCATCAGGCCGAGCGGCGGCAGCGCCAGTCCGCCCTCGGGCGTGCGCTTGACCAGCATGCCCGAGTCGAGGGTATCCACGATGCACAGCAGTTCGACCTTGAAGGTCTTTTCCGCCTTGCCGCCCTTCAATTCGGCCAGCAGGTTTTCCGCCGCCGTTTCCGCCTGCAGGTCGGCCATGTGCGCCTGCTTCGGCATCCAGTCGGGGCCGGGAAAGCTGCCGGCATCGCCCGCCACGTAAATCCGCTCGCGACCTTCGACGCGGCACTGCGCGTCGGCCTTGAGCAGCCCGCCGGGAGAGCGCGGCAGGTCGGTGTTGTCGAACCAGGCGTTGCCGGTCAGGCCCGGCATGAAGACGATGAGGTCGGCGGGGAACTCGCCGCCCTCGGTCTTCACCTTGCCGGCCTCGAAGCCGACCATCTTGTGGCCGAGATGGGTGGCGATGTCGCGGCGCTTCATTTCGCCGAGCAGACGCTGCACCGCCTTCTCGCCAAGACGGTTGCCGGGATTCGGCATGGGATTGAAGAACGTCAGCCGGATCCTGTCGCGCCGCCCTTCGCGCCTGAGTTGCGTGTCGAGGCCGAAGAGGAACTCGAAGATCGGCCCGCCGCGCATGGCGGAAGGCTCGTTCGGGTTGCCGGCGAATCCGAGCGCGATCGCGCCCTCGCGCATCGCCTGCACCCGGTCGCGCAGGCGCTCCACCGCCGCAGTGCCCTCGCAGGGCAGGATGGCATGCTCGATGCCCGGCAGCTTCTTGATGAAGCGGCCGCCGCAGGCGACGATCAGGCCGTCGTTGTCCACCGTTCCGGCCGAGGTCAGCACGCTGCGGCCGCCCTTCTCCAGCCCGGTCGCCTCGCCGGCATGGAAGCGGATGTCGCTCTTGCGGAAGAATTCCTGCAGCGGAATACGCAGGTCCTCGGCCTTGCGCTGGCCGGACGGGATCCAGATCAGGCTGGGCAGGAAGATCAGCTCGGGGCGCGGCCCGATGACGGTGATTTCAAGCTGTCGGTCGAGTTGCCGCAGCCTGCGCGCCGCGGAAAGCGCAGCAAAACCGGTGCCGATGACGGTGACGCGTTTCATGACTGCCCCTCGGGCATGGAGTACCATATTCAAAATTTCCTTTGAATAATAGAATCGACGCGGAACGATGGCAAGCCACGCCCACTCCACCCCGGCCGCAACCCGCTCAGGGACGCTGAGGGGATTGTTCCGCCTTGTCGCCGTCGCCGTCGCCTTCGCCTTCGCCGCCCTCTCCCTGCCCGCCGCCGCCGATGACACGGCGCTGCTCATTCAGCTTCAGCCGGACGGCCGCTATCAGGTCTGGCATGCGGGCGGCCAGCCCCCGCTCAGCGACGACGAGCTTCTCGCCCTGGAAGCCAGCGCGACTCCAGAAGGGGGCAGGAATGTCGTGACCTCTGCCGGGCTGGCGCGGGCCTACGACACGTCCTATGGCGTGCTCATCCGCCTGCCGGCTCTCGGGCCGGACAGGGCGCTGCTCCTCGACCGCGACGGCTGCGGCGGCATCAAGGTCTGGCAGTCGCAGGGCACGGTCCATCCGACCGAGGACGAACTGACGGAACTGGTGCTGACGGCGTTGCCGGAGGGCGGCAAGCCCGTCACGCTCGGCAAGCTTCGCGCCAAGGCCTACAGCACGAAATTCGGCGTGATCGCGGCCATCTGGAGGCCTACCCCGAAGCGTCCCGGCTCGCGCCCCCCGAAATGACGGAAACCGGCAGCCGCTCGGCCTTCCATTCGGGGAAGCCATCCTCCAGCCGGCGCGCGCGAAAGCCCTTCTTGCGCAGCTTCTCCACCGCCTCGATGGCCAGCATGCAGTAGGGGCCGCGGCAGTAGGCGACGATGTCCTGCTCCTTCGGCAGCTTCTTGAGAAAGCGCGGCAGCGCATCGAGCGGCATGCTGACGGCGCCGGCGATGTGGCCGGCGGCATATTCCTCGGCCGGGCGCACGTCGATCACCATCGCTTCGCCGCGGCGTGCCATCCTGAGCAGTTCCTCGCGCCGCACCGGCTGCAGCGCATCGCGCGACTCGAAGTTCTCGCGCACGATGCGGTCCACCTCGGCCAGCTGCTGCTCGGCGATGCGCCGCACGGCGGTATATGCCGTGGCCACCTCGGGCAGGGCCAGCCGGTAGAACACCTGCAAGCCCTCCTTGCGCGAGGCGGCCAGCCCGCAATCCTTGAGAATCAGCAGGTGATGCGAGGCGTTGGGAATCGGCATGCCGCACACCTTGGCGAGCGCATCGACGCTGCGCTCGCCCTGAGCCAGGGCATTGAGCAGGTCCAGCCGCGACGCGTGGGCCAGCCCCTTGCCGACGCGGGCGAGGTGTTCGAAGATTTGACGTTTCGGGCAGGGCTGTTTCATGTTCGCGCGGCCGCCATATTACCGCCAATCGTCACGGACAAGGTGCCCACGCCTTCGATGCTGCCCTCCAGCCGGTCGCCCGGCATCACCCGTCCGACGCCGGCCGGCGTGCCGGTAAAAATGAGGTCGCCCGGCTGCAGCGTCACATAGCCGGACAAATTGGCGATGATGTCGGCCACCGGCCAGATCATGTCGGAGAGATCGCCGTGCTGGCGGGACTGACTGTTCACCGCAAGGACGATGGCGCCGCGTTGCGGGTGGCCGATGCGGCTGGCCGGCATGATCGAAGAGATCGGCGCCGACTGGTCGAAGGCCTTGCCCATCTCCCACGAGCGTCCCTTCGCCTTCAGCTCGCCCTGGATGTCGCGCCGCGTCATGTCGAGTCCGACGGCGTAGCCGAACACGCAGTCGAGTGCGGCGTCGGCGGGGATGTCGCGGCCGCCGCGGGACAGCGCCGCCACCAGCTCGACCTCGTGCTGGAGGTCGGCTGTCTTCGAGGGGTATTCCATGCGCTCGCCGGTGAAGACGGCATCGGCCGGCTTCATGAAAAAGAACGGCGGCTCGCGGTCTGGATTGCCGCCCATTTCGCGCGCGTGCTCGGCGTAGTTGCGGCCGACGCAATAGACGCGGCGGACGGGAAACTGCGCCTCGCTGCCGACCACCGGCACCGACGGCAATGCCCATGGGGGAATGATGGTATTCATGGCCCGCTCCAATTCTGTCCCAAGACGCTAGAATACAGCCCGCATCCAACACTAAACAGTCCGAACATGAGCGCGACGAAGAAAACAGGCGGCAAGGGCAAATCGAAAGTCGAACTCAAGCTGGACCTCCTGCCCGGCCTGATCGGCTACCAGTTGCGCCTGGCCCAGCTCGCCGTCTTCGGCGACTTCGCCGCCGAGCTGAAGGATTTCGACATCTCGCCGGGACGCTTCGGCGTGCTCGTCCTGATCTCCGCCAATCCGGGCATGACGCAAAGCCTGCTCGCTTCGGCCACCCAGCTCGACCGGTCGACCATGGTCGCCGTGATCGACCAGCTCGAGGCGCGCGGCCTCGTCGAGCGGCGCGCCTCCCCCACGGACCGGCGCTCCAACGCCCTGGTCCTCACGTCGGAAGGCGAGAAACTGCTCAAGCAGCTCAAGCGCCGCATCAAGCAGCATGAAACGCGCATCGCCGCGGCCATGACGCCGGCCGAAACGGCCAAGCTGGTCGACCTGCTCACCCGCATCCGCAGCAGGCTTCAGGCCGGCACGGAACGCCGCACCAGCAAGAAGTAGCTCGCCAGCACCATCCAGCCGCACAGGGCGATCGCCCCGGCCATCGGGATCGCCGTGCCGGCGTAGGCATGCCCCACGGCGATGCCGACCCCTGCCGACAGCGACATCTGCACGAAACCCATCAATGCGGATGCCGATCCGGCCATCTTCGGGTAGGGCGCCAGCGCGCCGCCGATGGCGTTCGGCATGACCAGCCCGGTCGCCACCATGAAGGCGAACATCGGCAGCAGGATCGCCCACACGCTGTGCACTTCCAGCAATGCCAGCGCTGCCATCAGCGTACCGGCAGCGGTCCCCAGCAGCGCGCCCATCAGCACCATGCGCGGCGGGCCCAGCCTCAGCGTCAGCTTGCCGGAAGCCATCGTGCCGGAAATGTAGCCGGTGACGACGAAACCGAAGCTGGCCCCGTACCACTGCGGGCTGAGGCCATACAGCTCGATCAGCACGAAGGAGGAGCCGGAGATGAAGGAGAACAGCGCGGCGTAGGAGAAGGAGAAGCAGAGCAGATAGCCCAGGTAGAGGCGCGCCGACAGCAGCTCGCCGAAATTGCCGAGGATCTGGCGCGGCCGCGTCGCGCCGGGATCGCGGTGGGCGTTGCTCTCGCCCAGCAGCAGGAACGTTGCCGTCACCTGCACGGCGGAGAACAGCGACAGCGCTGCAAAGTTGGCGCGCCAGCCGAACCACACCGTCAGCCAGCCGCCGAGCAGGGGACCGATCATCGGCGCGATGGCCATGGCGCCGCTGATGTAGGCGAGCACGCGCGCCGCCTGCACCGGCCCGTACACGTCGCGCACGATGGCGCGGCCGAGCACCGGTCCGGCGCAGGCGCCCAGCGCCTGGAAAAAGCGCGCCAGGATCAGCGCGTCGATGGAGGTCGCCAGCATGCAGGCGACGGACGACACGAGGTACAGGACCAAGCCGAACAGCATGATCGGCCGCCGGCCGTAGCGGTCGGAGAGCGGGCCGTAGAAGAGCTGCGCCACGGCGAAGCCGGCGAGGAAAACCGACAGCGTCAGCTGTACCCGCGCCGCGTCGGTGGCGAAGGCCTGGGCCAGGGTCGGCAGCGCGGGCAGGTAAAGGTCGGTGGACAGCGGGCCCAGCGCCACCAGGGTCGTCAGCAGGATGGCGAGGCCGAAAGATGGTTGGAGCATCCAACCATTTTAACTCAAGCCATTATCCCGGCCGGCCCTCAGACGGGATTGTCGAGCTCGACGTAGCGGCACTCGATGCCGAAGCGTTCGGCGAGATGCGCGCCGACGGCCTGCACGCCGTAGCGTTCGCTGGCATGGTGGCCGGCGGCGATATAGGGCACGCCGGATTCGTTGGCGAGGTGCACGGTCTGCTCGGATATCTCGCCGCTGACATACACGTCGGCGCCGGCGGCGATGGCCTGCTCGAAGTACCCCTGCGCCCCGCCGCTGCACCAGGCGATGCGCTTGACCGGCCGCGCGGCGTCACCCACCAGAAGCGGCAGGCGGCCCAGCTTGAGTGCCAGCCGGTCGGCAACCTCCTCCGCCGTGCCATCGGTGCTGCCGAGAAAGCCGACGTCCTGCTCGGCAAAACGCCCATCGACGGTCCAGCCCATCAGCCCGCCCCACTGGGCATTGTTGCCCAGCTCGGCATGGGCATCCAGGGGCAGGTGGTAGGCGAACAGGCTGATGTCGTTCTCCAGCAGTGACTTCAGCCGGGCACGGCGGACGCCGGTGATGCGGCCGTCCTCGCCGCGCCAGAAATAGCCGTGATGAACCAGCACCGCATCGGCATCGATGGCCAGCGCCGCATCGAGCAGGACCTGGCTGGCCGTCACGCCGCAGACGATGCGGCGCACCTCGGCGCGACCTTCCACTTGCAGGCCGTTTGGGCAATAATCCCGGAAACGCCCGGCCTCGAGCAGCCCGTCGAGGTATGCGGCCAAATCACTCCTATCCATACTTCAGCCTTTCGGGTCCTCATACGCACATGCATCGATTGTGGCTTATTTTCGCCCAGGCCGTCACGGTCAGTGTCGCCGTCCTGTTCGTGGTCATCACCCTCAAGCCGGACTGGCTCGGCGGTCGACCGGCGCCGTCCGTGGTGGCCCTGCAGGAGGCCGCCGCGCCCGACACGCCGGCCGCGGCCGAAGCCCGCAAGGTCGGCTCCTACGCCGATGCGGCCAGGAAGGCGCTGCCCTCGGTGGTGCACATCTATACCAGCAAGGAGGTCAAGACGCCGCGCCACCCCTTCGCCGACGACCCGGTGTTCCGCTACTTCTTCGGCGACCGCTTAGGCGGCCCGCAGCGCCAGTCCGGCCTTGGCTCCGGCGTCATCGTCAGCACGGACGGCTACATCCTCACCAACAACCACGTCGTCGAGAACATGGATGAGATCGAGGTGGCGACCAACGATGGCCGACGGCTCTCGGCACGCATCGTCGGCCTGGATCCGGAAACCGACCTCGCGGTGCTTCAGGTCAAGGTCGACGACAAGCTACCCGCCGTGACCTTCGCGGCGACCGAGTCGCTGCGCGTCGGCGACGTTGTGCTGGCCATCGGCAATCCCTTCGGCGTCGGCCAGACGGTGACCCACGGTATCGTCAGCGCCCTCGGCCGTACCCAGCTCGGCATCAACACTTTCGAGAACTTCATCCAGACCGACGCCGCCATCAACCCGGGCAACTCGGGCGGCGCGCTGACGGACAGCAACGGCAACCTGGTCGGCATCAACACGGCAATTTACTCTCGCACCGGCGGCTCGCTCGGCATCGGCTTCGCCATCCCGGTTTCCATCGCGCGCAGCGTGATGGAGCAGATCATCAGGACCGGCTCGGTGACGCGTGGCTGGATCGGCGTCGAGGCGCAGGAGATCACGCCGGAGCTGGCGGAATCCTTCAAGCTGCCGGCCAGCGAGGGCGCCATCATCGCCGGCGTCATGCGCGGCAGCCCGGCCGACCGCGCCGGCATCCGTCCCGGCGACGTGCTGCTGGCCGTCGGCGGCAAGCCGGTGAAGGACCCGCAGGGCATGCTCGAACTCATCGCCGGCCTGACGCCGGGCGCCATGACCCAGTTCAGTCTGCGGCGCGAAACCAAGGAGTTGGAAGTGTCGGTAAATATCGGCAAGCGTCCGCCGATGCAGCGCAACAACCGGGAATAGCCGGCGGGGGAGTTCCCGTCTGCGGCCTTGCTTCAGCCGTTCTTCTTCGAGTCGGCTTCCGCCTTGTCCAGTTCCCGCTCCATCTCGGCATCGCCGGGCGGGGCGTAGTCGGACACGCCCGCCGGCTTCTCGACGAAGCGGGCGAACAGGATGCCCAGTTCGTAGAGCAGGCAGAGGGGGACCGCAAGCAGGAACTGCGATACCACGTCCGGCGGGGTAAAGATCGCCGCGATGACGAAGGCGCCGACGATGACGTAGGGCCGGATTTCCTTCAGCTTGGCGATGCTGACCAGCCCCATCCGCACCATCACGATCACGGCGACCGGCACCTCGAAGGTGACGCCGAAGGCGATGAAGGTGGTAAGGACGAAGGACAGGTATTTCTCGATATCCGTCATCCAGGCCACTCCCTCCGGCGCCATGGCGGACATGAACTTGAAGACCGTCGGGAAGACGACGAAGTAGGCAAATGCCATGCCGAGGAAGAACAGCAGCACGCTGACCACCGTCAGCGGCAGGACCAGCTTCTTCTCATGGGCGTACAGGCCCGGCGCGACAAAGGCCCAGACCTGGTAAAGCACATAGGGAAGCGCCGCGAGAAACGCCACCAGCAGGGCCACCTTCATCGGAACGATGAAGACGCCGACCACGTCGGTGGCGATCATCTGCCCCCCCTGCGGCAGCGCCGTCAGCAGGGGTTGCGCGACGATGGCATAGAGTTCCTTGGCCCAGGGAAACAGGCAGAGAAAAATCACCAGGACGGCAAGAAAGGCCCGGATCAGGCGCGTTCTCAACTCGACCAGATGGGAAATGAAGGTGTCCTGCGGATCTGACATGGCGCGGGATCAGACGGTTTTTTTCGATTCGGCCTGCTGTGCATCGAAGCCGAGTTCCAGCTGCGGCGCGGTCGCCGGGGTTTCCGGTTGGGGCGGCGGCTCGAACGGCGCAGCGGCCTCTATCGACTCGGGGACAGGGGCGGGCGTATCGGCCTGGGCCAGCGACTGGTTGAGCTGGGTTTCCATGCTGTTGAACTCCTGCGTCACGCTGGATTCCAGCGAGCGGGCCGATTCCTCGACCTGTTGCTGCATCTTCTTGAGTTCCTCAAGCTGGATTTCCCGGTTGATGTCCGACTTGACGTCGCTGACATAGCGCTGCAGGCGGCCAAGCAGATGGCCGGCGGTGCGCGCCACCCGTGGCAGCCGCTCCGGGCCGATGATGACGAGCGCCACCAGAGCAATGACGATCAGCTCGGAAAAAGCGATGTCGAACATGGGGATCGCAGGTCGGGCTTCAGCCCGACATCAACGCATGGTTAGCCGTCGCTGTCGGCCCCCGATCAGGTCGAGGGCAGGCCCTGATGGCCGACCTACCCGGGACGGTCACGACTTGGTCTTCTCTTTGACTTCGCCTTCGATGGTCTGGCCGGTCACCTGCTGCGGCGGCGTTTCGGCGGACTTCTCGGCGGTGCCTTCCTTCATGCCGTCCTTGAAGCCCTTCACGGCGCCACCCAGATCCTGGCCGATGTTGCGCAGCTTCTTGGTGCCGAAGATCAGCACGATGATGAGCAGAACGATCAGCCAGTGCCAAATGCTGAATGAACCCATTGCCTCTCTCCTCTATGTTCTATCGCTTGAGCATGCCCGGCAGGACGTCCGGGCCGCCGATGACGTGTAGGTGCACATGATACACCTCCTGCCGCCCCACCCGGCCCGTGTTGACGATGGTGCGGAAACCGTCCGTGGCGCCCTGCTCTCGCGCCAGCCGCCCGGCCAGGGCCAGCATGCGGCCCAGCGCAGGCTCGTGGCCGGACTCGCATTCGTAGAGCGAGGGCACGTGTTCCTTGGGGATGATGAGGAAGTGCACCGGAGCGATGGGGTTGATGTCGTGGAAGGCGAAGACGTGCTCGTCCTCGTAGATTTTCCTGCTGGGAATTTCCCCGCGCACGATCCTGCAGAAGATGCAGTCGCTCATCTCAGCCGTCCAGTCGGGACTTCTTCTCGTCGATGCCGGAAATTCCCTCGCGGCGGTGCAACTCGGCCAGCACGTCGTCCGGGCCAAGGCCGAAATGCGCCAGCAGGACCAGGCTGTGGAACCACATGTCGGCCGTCTCCCGCACGATGTGCAGGCGGTCCTCGTCCTTCGCCGCCATGATGGTTTCGGCGGCTTCCTCGGCGATCTTCTTGCAGATGGCGTCGGTGCCCTTGTGGTAGAGGCTGGCGACGTAGGAAGAGTCAGGCGCTGCGCCACGGCGCTCACTGAGCGTCTCGGCCAGGCGGTACAGCACGTGGCAATCGATCATTTGTAAATCTCCTTGGGATCCTTCAGCACCGGATCGGCGGCTACCCAGCGGCCGTCCTCGAGCTTCTGGAAGAAGCAGCTGCGCCGGCCGGTATGGCAGGCGATGCCGCCGACCTGTTCGATCTTCAGCAGCAGCACATCGTTGTCGCAGTCGGTGCGGATTTCGCGCACTCTCTGCGTGTGGCCGGACTCCTCGCCCTTGTGCCAGAGCTTCCTGCGCGAGCGCGACCAGTACACCGCTTCGCCGCAGGCGAGCGTGCGTTCCAGCGACTCGCGGTTCATCCAGGCGACCATGAGGATTTCCCCCGTCGCCGCATCCTGTGCGATGGCCGGCGCGAGGCCGTCCTTGTCCCACTTGATTTCGTCGATTCCGCTCATAGCCTGACCTCGATGCCGCGCGAGCGCATGTACTCCTTGGCCTCGCGTACCGTGTATTCGCCGTAATGGAAGATGCTCGCCGCCAGCACCGCGTCGGCATGCCCCTCCAGCACCCCCTCCGCCAGGTGCGCCAGGGTGCCGACGCCGCCGCTGGCGATGACCGGTATGTCGACGGCATCGGAAATCGCGCGCGTCAGCGCCAGGTCGAAGCCGTTCTTGGTGCCGTCGCGGTCCATGCTGGTGAGCAGGATCTCGCCGGCGCCCAGTTGCTGCACACGGCGCGCCCATTCGACCGCATCCAGTCCGGTGCCCTTGCGGCCGCCGTGGGTGAACACCTCCCAGCGGCCGTCGCCGGATTTCTTGGCGTCGATGGCCACCACGATGCACTGCGAACCGACCTTGCCGGAGGCGCCCGCCACCAGCTGCGGATTCAGCACGGCGGCGGTGTTCATGCTGACCTTGTCGGCGCCGGCGTTGAGCAGCCGCCGCACGTCGTCGACCACGCGCACGCCGCCGCCCACCGTCAGCGGGATGAAGACCTGCTCGGCCACCTGCTCGACGATGTGGAGGATGATGTCGCGCTCGTCGCTGCTGGCGGTGATGTCGAGGAAGGTGATCTCGTCGGCGCCCTGCTCGTCGTAGCGGCGCGCGATCTCGACCGGGTCGCCGGCGTCGCGCAGGCCCTCGAAATTGATGCCCTTGACGACACGTCCGGCCTTGACGTCGAGGCAGGGAATGATGCGCTTGGCGAGCATTCGCGTAGGTCGTCCTTCAGGCCGACATGGGCGCCGGTGTCGGGCTGAAGCCCGACCTACGAGTGGTCATGCCTTGCCTTTCGAGAGCTTGTCCGCCTCGGCCTGGGCCTTCTTGAAGTCCAGCGTGCCCTCGTAGATGGCGCGGCCGGTGATGGCGCCCATGATGCCTTCGCCTTCGACCTTGCACAGGGCCTTGATGTCCTTCATGCTGGCGATGCCGCCGCTGGCAATGACCGGGATGCGCAGCGCCTGGGCCAGCCTCACCGTGGCCTCGATATTCACGCCGCTGAGCATGCCGTCGCGGCCGATGTCGGTGTAGACAACCGCCTCGACGCCATAGTCCTCATACTTCCTGGCCAGGTCGACGACGTCGTGGCCGGTCATCTTCGACCAGCCGTCGGTCGCCACCTTGCCGTCCTTGGCGTCGAGGCCGACGATGATGTGGCCGGGGAAGGCGCCGCAGGCATCGTGCAGGAAGCCGGGGTTCTTCACCGCCGCCGTGCCGATGATGACGTAGGTGATGCCGTCGTCGAGGTAGCGCTCGATGGTATCGAGGTCGCGGATGCCGCCGCCCAGCTGGACGGGGATGTCGTCGCCCACCGCGGCGGTGATGGACTTGATCACCGCTTCGTTCTTCGGCTTGCCGGCGACGGCGCCGTTGAGGTCCACCAGGTGCAGGCGGCGGGCGCCTTGCGCCAGCCAGTGCCGCGCCATTGCCGCCGGGTCTTCGGAAAACACCGTGACGTCGTCCATGTCGCCCTGTTTCAGGCGCACGCAGTGGCCGTCCTTGAGGTCGATCGCAGGTATCAGCAGCATAGGGTTTATGACAGGTCGAGAAAAATCATTTCGGCTCGTCGAAAGCCGTCAGGGTTTCCAGCGCATGAAGTTGCCCAACAGGGCCAGGCCGGACTGGGCGCTTTTTTCGGGATGGAACTGCACGGCGAAAATATTATCCTTCGCCACCGCGCAGGTAAAGGGGAAACCATGCACGCTGAAGGCGGCGACCAGCGACGGTTCGCCTGCCTCGACGTAGTAGCTGTGCACGAAATAGAAGCGCGAGGCGTCGGCAATGCCCTCCCAGAGGGCGTGCGGCTCGGCGCGGTTGACCTCGTTCCAGCCCATGTGCGGCACCTTCAGCCGGCTGCCGTCGGGCGCCACCATTTGCTCATGCGGGAAACGGCGCACACGGCCCGGCAGCACGCCGAGGCCGGCCACATCGCCCTCCTCGCTCGATTCGAACAGCATCTGCAGGCCGATGCAGATGCCGAGGAAGGGCTTGTTTTGCGTCGCCGCGATGACGGCCGGGCGCAGTCCGCGCGCATCCAGCTCGCGCATGCAATCGGGCATGGCGCCCTGGCCGGGCACCACGACACGGTCGGCGGCGGCGACGGCGGCGGGGTCCGAGGTGACCAGCACGCGCGCCTGCGGCGCGACATGCTCGATTGCCTTGGCGACCGACCGCAGGTTGCCCATGCCGTAATCGACGATAGCGACGGTGTTCATAAAAGTCAGTGCCGGCAGGACGGCGGGAAAGGGCCCTAGAGCGCTCCCTTGGTGGACGGCACGCTGCCAGCGGCGCGCGGGTCGGCTTCCGCCGCCATGCGCAGCGCCCGGCCGAAGGCCTTGAACACCGTCTCGCACTGGTGGTGGGCGTTCTCGCCGCGCAGGTTGTCGATGTGCAGCGTGATCTGGGCGTGGTTCACCAGGCCCTGGAAGAATTCCTGGGTGAGGTCCACATCGAACTCGCCGATCATCGCCCGGCTGAAGTCGACATCGAAGATCAGGCCGGGACGGCCGGAGAAGTCGACCACCACGCGCGACAGGGCCTCGTCGAGCGGCACGTAGGCATGGCCGTAGCGGCGGATGCCCTTCTTGTCGCCGACGGCCTTCGCCAGCGCCTGGCCGATCGTGATGCCGACGTCTTCCACCGTGTGGTGGGCATCGATGTGCAGGTCGCCCTTGGCGGACACCTCGAGGTCGATCATGCCGTGGCGTGCCACCTGGTCGAGCATGTGCTCGAGGAAGGGCACGCCCGTGGCCAGCTTGGACTGGCCGCTGCCGTCGAGGTTGAGGCGGACGGTGATTTCCGTCTCCAGGGTCTTGCGCGAGATTTCGGCTTGCCGCATGGCGGTGGCTACAGCAATGAGTGACTCAGGAGCGCATGATAACATTGGATTTTCCCTCTGGCAGCACGCGATTCGCCTAGACCATGAGCCGTTACTGGAGTGCCGTCGTCCGCGGCCTGACCCCCTACGTTCCCGGCGAGCAACCCAAGCTGCCGAACCTCGTCAAGCTGAACACCAACGAAAACCCCTACGGTCCCTCGCCCAGGGTGCTGGAGGCCCTGCGCGCCGAGACCGGCGACAGCCTGCGCCTCTACCCCGATCCCAACGCCGACCGCCTGAAGGAGGCCGTCGCCAGCTATTTCGGCGTGGCGCCGAAGCAGGTCTTCGTCGGCAACGGCTCGGACGAGGTGCTGGCCCACGCTTTCCTCGGCCTGCTCAAGCACGAACGCCCGCTGCTCTTCCCGGACATCACCTACAGCTTCTACCCGGTGTATTGCGGGCTGTACGACGTCGCCTTCGAGACCGTGCCGCTGACGGAAACCTTCGAAATCCGGCCGGCGGACTACGCGCGGCCCAACGGCGGCATCATCTTCCCCAACCCGAATGCGCCGACCGGACGCGCCCTGTCGCTGGCCGACATCGAGCGGATCCTCGCCGCGAATCCCGATTCGGTGGTGGTGATCGACGAGGCCTACGTGGATTTCGGCGGAGAGACGGCGATGCCGCTGGTGGCGAAATACCCCAACCTGCTGGTGGTGCAGACCCTCTCCAAGTCGCGCTCGCTGGCGGGGCTGCGCGTCGGCTTCGCCGTCGGCCACGCAGACCTCATCGAGGCGCTGGAGCGGGTCAAGAACAGCTTCAACTCCTATCCCCTCGACCGCCTCGCCATCGCCGGCGCCGTGGCGGCGATGGCGGACCGCGACCACTTCGAGCGGACGCGCCAGGCCGTCATCCGGAGTCGCGAGGCATTGGTGAAGGAGTTGGCCGCGCTCGGCTTCGAGGTGCTGCCCTCCGCCGCCAACTTCGTCTTCGCCCGCCATCCCCAGCGCGACGCCGGCGAACTCGCCGCCGCCCTGCGCAGCCGCAGCATCATCGTCCGCCACTTCCGCCAGCCGCGCATCGAACAGTTCCTGCGCATCACGGTCGGCACGGACGCGCAGTGCCGGGCGCTGACCGGCGCCCTGCGCGAAATCCTCGGCTGATTACTTTTTGAGGCGCAGTTCCGCCGCCCGCGCGTGGGCCTGCAGGCCCTCGCCGTGGGCGAGCGTGGAGGCGATGCGGCCGAGCTTGTCCGCGCCGCCGGCCGACACCTCGATGATCGAGGTGCGCTTCTGGAAGTCGTAGACGCCGAGCGGCGAGGAGAAGCGCGCGCTGCGCGAGGTCGGCAGCACGTGGTTGGGCCCGGCGCAGTAATCGCCGAGCGATTCCGAAGTGTAGCGGCCGACGAAGATGGCGCCGGCGTGGCGGATCCTGTCCACCAGCGCATTGGGGTCGGCCACGGACAACTCCAGGTGCTCCGGGGAAATCCGGTTGGCGATGGTGCAGGCCTCCTCCAGGTCGCGCACCTGGATCAGAGCGCCGCGACCGGACAGCGAAGCGGAAATCACGTCCTTGCGCGGCATCTCCGGCAGCAGCCGTTCGATACTTTTCGCCACCGCATCGATGAAGCGGGGGTCGGGACAGAGCAGGATCGACTGCGCCAGCTCGTCGTGCTCGGCCTGGGCGAAGAGGTCCATCGCCACCCAGTCCGGGTCGGTCGTGCCGTCGGCGATGACCAGCACCTCCGAGGGGCCGGCCACCATGTCGATGCCGACCACGCCGAAGACACGCCGCTTGGCCGCCGCCACGTAGGCGTTGCCGGGGCCGACGATCTTGTCCACCTGCGGGATGGTCTGCGTGCCGTAGGCCAGCGCGCCCACCGCCTGCGCGCCGCCAAGGGTGAACACGCGGTCGACGCCGGCCAGCGCGGCCGCGGCCAGCACCAGCGCGTTCTTCTCGCCGCGCGGCGTCGGCACGACCATGATCAGCTCGCCGACGCCGGCCACCTTGGCCGGAATGGCGTTCATCAGCACCGAACTGGGATAGGCCGCCTTGCCGCCCGGCACGTAGAGGCCGACGCGGTCGAGCGGCGTCACCTTCTGGCCGAGGCGCGTGCCGTCGGATTCGGTGTACTCCCAGGACGCGGCGAGCTGCTTCTGGTGATAGAGGGCGATGCGGGTGGCGGCCTGCTCCAGCGCCTCGCGCTGTTCGGCCGGCAGGTTGAACAACGCCGCCTCCAGTTCGCGCTTGGGCAATTCCAGCTCGACCATCGCCTTCGCATCGAGATGGTCGAAGCGGCGCGTGTATTCCAGCACGGCGGCGTCGCCCACCGTGCGCACGGCCGTGAGGATCTCGGCCACCGCCCGCTCGATGCTGTCGTCCTGAGCGTTCTCGAAGGCCAGCAGCGCGGCGAGCTGCTGGGTGAAATCGGGGTCGCGGGTGGTCAAGCGCTTAATCACGGACGGCTCCGGCGAAGGCATCGATGACGGGCTGCAGCAACTCGCGCTTCATCTTCAGCGAGGCCTGGTTCACGATCAGGCGCGAGGAGATCGGCATGATGTCCTCCACCGCCACGAGGTTGTTGGCCTTCAGGGTGTTGCCGCTGGAGACGAGGTCGACGATGGCGTCGGCCAGTCCCACCAGCGGCGCCAGCTCCATCGAGCCGTAGAGCTTGATGAGGTCGACATGCACGCCCTTGGCGGCGAAGTGCTCGCGCGCCGTCTGGATGTACTTGCTCGCCACGCGCAGACGCGCGCCGCGCCGCACGGCGGCGACATAATCGAAGCCGTTCGGCACCGCCACAGCCATGCGGCAGCGGGCGATCTTCAGGTCGAGCGGCTGGTAGAGGCCTGCGCCGCCATGTTCGATCAGTACATCCTTGCCGGCGATGCCGAGGTCGGCGGCGCCGTACTGGACGTAGGTCGGCGTGTCGGAGGCGCGCACGATGACCAGGCGCACGTCGGCGCGGTTGGTGCCGAGGATCAGCTTGCGCGAGGTTTCCGGGTCGTCGGCCGGCACGATGCCCGCCGCCGCCAGCAGTGGCAGGGTTTCCTCGAAGATGCGGCCCTTGGAGAGGGCGATGGTGATGCCGGTCACGGCAAACTTCCTGTACTCAAAGGTTGAATTTTAACGCAGACGGAAAAAGTGAGTCGCCCAAAAGGGCTCCTCGCCACAATACAGAGCGGAACCTAACGGTTCCTGGTTTCCCGGCTTATCTCGCTATACGCTCGATGGGTGGTCAGTCCGCGCAGGACAGCGAAAGTTCAATGCACGCGCCGGATCCGCGCGCCGAGCTGCATGAGTTTCTCCTCGATGTGCTCGTAGCCGCGGTCGAGGTGGTAGATGCGGTCGATCAGGGTCTCGCCGCGCGCCACCAGGCCGGCGACGACCAGGCAGGCCGAGGCGCGCAGGTCGGTGGCCATGACGGTGGCGCCGTCCAGCCGCGGCACGCCCTTCACCACCGCGGTGTTGCCGCTGATCTCGATGTCGGCGCCGAGCCGGCGCAGCTCCTGGGCATGCATGAAGCGGTTCTCGAAGATCGTCTCGGTGACCACCGCCGTACCGCGGGCGACGCAGTTCATGGCCATGAATTGCGCCTGCATGTCGGTGGGGAAGGCCGGGTAGGGCGCCGTGCGCAGGCTCACCGCGTTGAGCGGGCCCTCGGCGGAAATCTCGATGGCATCCTTGTGGCAATCGATCTTCGCGCCAGCCTCGCGCAGCTTCTCGACCACCGCATCGAGGATGCCGCAATGGGTGCCGTTCAGGCGCACGCGGCCGCCGGTCAAGGCGGCGGCGACGAGGAAGGTGCCGGTCTCGATGCGGTCGGGCATGATGCGGTGCCGGGCGCCGGACAGCCGCTCGACGCCCTCGATGGTGATGACGTCGCTGCCGGCGCCGCGCACCTTCGCCCCCATGGCATTCAGGCAGTTGGCGAGATCCGTCACTTCCGGTTCGCGCGCCGCGTTCTCGATGACCGTCACGCCGTCGGCCAGCGCCGCCGCCATCATCAGGTTCTCGGTGCCGGTGACGGTGACCAGATCGCAGAAGATCCTGGCCCCACGAAGGCGATTCGCTTTCGCCAGGATGTAGCCGTGCTCGACAACCACTTCCGCGCCCATCGCCTGCAGGCCGCGGATATGGATGTCCACCGGCCGCGCCCCGATGGCGCAGCCGCCGGGCAGCGACACGCGCGCCCGGCCGGCGCGCGCCAGGAGCGGGCCCAGCGTCAGGATCGAGGCGCGCATGGTCTTCACCATGTCGTAGGGTGCCTCCGGCTTGTTCAGGCCGCCGGCATGGAGGACGATGCCGTTCTTCTCGTCCAGGGTGACCTCGACGCCCATCTGCACCAGCAGGCGCAGCATGGTCGACACGTCGTTGAGGTGCGGCACGTTGGACAGGTGCAGCGGCGCCTCGGTAAGCAGCGCGGCACACAACAGCGGCAGGGCGGCGTTCTTGGCGCCGGAGATGCTCACTTCCCCGGAGAGCGGCACACCGCCTTCGATCAGCAACTTATCCATTCTGCTGCCGCCATTCCTCCGGCGTCAGAGTACGCATCGAGAGGGCATGGATCTCGCCGCTTTCCATGCGCCCGCCCAGCGCCTTGTAGACCGCCTGCTGGCGCTGGATGCGGGACAGGCCCTCGAAGACGGCGCTGACGATGATCGCCTCGAAGTGGGCGCCGTCGCCGTCGACGGCGAGATGCTCGCAGGGCAGCCCCTGCGCGATGTAGCCCTGGATGTCTGCGGGTGTAACCATGTGTATTCCTTATGCGCGAAGCTTGTAGCCTATCCTGAGCAGCCACAAGGTGAAAGTCGTCAACACCACGAAGCAGGCGGCGACGACGCCCAGACTCATCAGCGGCGACACGTCGGAGACGCCGAAGAAGCCGTAACGGAAACCGTCGATCATGTAGAAGATCGGGTTGAAATGCGAGACCTGCTGCCAGAAGGGCGGCAGCGAGTGGATCGAGTAGAACACGCCGGAGAGGAAGGTCAGCGGCACGATGATGAAGTTCTGGAAGGCGGCCAGCTGGTCGAACTTCTCCGCCCAGATGCCGGCGATGACGCCCAGCGCCCCCATGATGGCGCCGCCCAGGGTGGCGAACACCAGGATCCATAGCGGCGCCTGCCAGGAGAGGCCGACGAACCACAGCGTCACCACCAGCACGCCGAGCCCGACGACGAAGCCGCGCACGATGGCGGCCAGGACATACGCGGCGAAGAACTGCCGGTAGGAAATCGGCGGCAGCAGCACGAAAATGATGTTGCCCGTCACCTTGGACTGGATCAACGAGGACGAACTGTTGGCGAAGGCGTTCTGCAGCACCGACATCATGACCAGGCCGGGCACCAGAAAGGCGGTGTAGGAAACGTTCTCATACACCTTCACGTGCTGCTCCAGCACGTGCGAGAAGATGAGCAGGTAGAGCAGCGAGGTCAGCACCGGCGCCGCCACCGTCTGGAAACTCACCTTCCAGAAGCGCAGCACCTCCTTGTAGAGCAGAGTCAGGAAGCCGTCCATCAGGTCTCCCGCCGGGCCGCCCCTAGGGAGGCCTGCGCCCCCTCGGGGGGCAGCGAACGAAGTGAGCGTGGGGGTCGTTTCATCTCAGTCCCTGTGCATGACGCGGACGAAGACTTCTTCCAGATCGGGCTTGCCGATCTCGATGTCGTCGATGCGGCAACCCGCTTCGCGCAGGCTCGCGAGCACCGGCTCGAGGTCCTCGCAACGCTCCAGGGCGAGCACATGCTCGCCGCCCGAATCCGCGGACAGGCGGGGCAGCAAGGCTTCGGGCAAGGCGGCCCCCGGCGCCAGGCGCAGGCGCAGCGTATGACCGGAAAAGCGCCGCAGCAGATTCGCCGTCGTGTCGAGCGCGACGATGCGCCCCTGCTTGAGCATGGCGATGCGCCCGCACAGGCTTTCGGCCTCCTCAAGGTAATGCGTCGTCAACACGATGGTGTGGCCGTCGCGGTTGAGGCGGCGCACGAAGTTCCACAAGCCCTGGCGCAGCTCGACGTCGACACCGGCGGTCGGCTCGTCCAGCACGATCACCGGCGGCCGGTGCACCAGCGCCTGCGCCACCAGCACGCGGCGCTTCATGCCGCCTGACAGTTGCCGCATGTTGGTACCGGCCTTTTCCGTCAGGTCGAGGTTTTCGAGGATCTCGTCGATCCATGCCGCATTGTCGCGAATGCCGAAGTAGCCGGACTGGATCTCCAGCGACTCGCGCACGGTGAAGAAAGGATCGAACACCAGCTCCTGCGGCACCACACCGAGCTGCCGCCGGGCGGCGCGGTAATCGGAAACCACGTCATGTCCCATCACGGCCAGCCGTCCGGCATCCGGGCGAACCAAACCGGCCAGGACGGAAATCAGGGTCGTTTTCCCGGCGCCGTTCGGCCCGAGCAGGCCGAAGAACTCGCCCTGGGGGATTTCCAGGTCGACGCCCGCCAGCGCCTGGATGCTGCCAAAGCGCTTGGTTACGCCTTCGATGCGTATCGCGGGGTTCATGCGGGTAATGCGCTACGACGCCGGCTAGGCCAGCGGAAGGAGTTCGGTCACACCGTAGAGTGCGGCCAGACTGAGCAGGTTCTGCGGGGGATTGCTGATGCGGGCGCTCTTGCCCTGGCTCTTCGCGGCCCGCACCCAACCGAACACGACTGTCAGCCCGGAAGAGTCCACTTCCTTCACTTGGGAGAGGTCAAAAACGGTCTCAGGCCGCTTGATGAGGGCGCTGCCGGCTTCCAGCATCTCACGCGCCTTGCCGAGCGTGAGCGGGCCGGAAACCTCGATGCGATCTCCGGCGTCGCGGATCATTTCCTGTTCGCGGCTTCCAGGCTGCTGTTCTTGGCCTTCAGGGTCTTGATCAGGCCGTCGATGCCGCCGTTGCGGATTTCGGTGGCGAAGCTGGAACGATAGTTCGTCACGAGGCTGACGTCGGCGACGACCACGTCATACACCTTCCAGCCGTTGCCGTTCTTCTCGAGGCTGTAATCCAGCTTGATCGGCTGGCGGGCGCCCGGCTGGTGGATCTGCGTGCGCACCGTGACATCGGTCTCGCCGGCTTTCATCTTGAATGGCCGGTAATCGACCGTTTCGTTCTTGTAGGCGGTGAGGGCATTCGAATAGGTGCGCACCAGCAGGTCGCGGAACTCCTCGGTCAGCGCCTTCTGCTGTTCCGGCGTGGCTTGCCGCCAGTCTCTGCCCACTGCCAGGGCGGTCATGCGGGAAAAGTTGAAGTGCGGCAGGACCTTCTGCTCGACAAGTTCGATGGCCCGCTGGGTATTGCCGGCCTTGATGTCCTTGTCCTTGCGGATGATATCGAGAACCTCGTCGGTGACGGATTTCACCAGCGCATCGGGCGCAAGCTCCTTGGCTTGGGCTTGCACACCGGGCGACAGAAAGAAGCTGGCGCTGGCCAGCAGAAAAGCGAATAGCCTCATGATTTACCTGAAAAAAACCGATTGGATCAGTTGCGTGCAGCGACCTGTGCGGTGGAACCCTCGCCCTGCGCATCGGCGGACTTGCCGTCGCCCGACCCGGAGTAGGGGTCGAATTTCGGCGGATTGCCGTCATGAATCAGGCTGCGGCGGCGCTGCAGATAGGCATCGCGCACATAGCTGTACTTGTCCAGAGCAGCCTCCTCGATGACCTTGTCGGCCTTCAGGAACTCGGCGCGATCGCTGATCAGGCGGGTCGTCAGGAGGACGTTCCGGGTCGGAATGTGGTCTACATGGGCGACCGGATCGGTATAGACGTCGAAAGCCAGGCCGATGGTATCGCGGGCGGTGCGCGGTCCGAAGAACGGCAGGACGACATAGGCGCCGTCGGACATGCCCCAGCGGCCGAAGGTCTGGCCGACGTCCTCTTCATGCTTCTCCATGCCCATCGAGCTTGCGACATCGATGATGCCGAGGAAACCCATGGTGGTATTCACCAGCACGCGGCCCGCATCGGAGGCGGCCTGGGCCGGCTTGCCCTGCAGCAGGTTGTTTACGCCGATCATCAGGTCGGCGATGTTCGAGAAGAAGTTGGCCACACCGGTCTGGATCGGGTCCGGCAGCACGGCCTCATAGCCGGTCGCCACGGGCTTGATGATGACTTTGTCGAGTCCTTCGTTGAACCCGAACATGGCGCGGTTGAAGCCCTCGATCGGATCCTTCGGATTCCCGCTCGTGGCGCACCCACCCAGCAAACCGGCCGCAGCCACCACAAGAGCCAATTTGCTGAATTGCCTTGTAATTCCCGTTTTCATCAAGATGCCTCTTCTTTCTTGTTGTACCGTTTATGTAGCCGCTTACTGCTTACTTAACGTCACTTTTATCTTTTCCTTCAGCCGCCTTGTCGAAAAGGAACTGGCCCACCAGGTCCTCCAGCACCATGGCCGATTCCGTTTTCTTTACGGAATCGCCGGGCTTGAACACCTGCTCGTCCCCGCCGACCGCCAGACCGATGTACTGCTCGCCCAGCAAGCCTGAAGTCCGAATCTTTGCAAACGTATCGCGGGGAAACTTGAACTGACTGCTGATGTTCATCGTCACCACCGCCTCGAAACGCTCCGCATCCAGGCGAATGTCGCCGACGCGGCCGACCACGACACCGGCGCTTTTCACCGGCGCGCGAACCTTCAGGCCTCCGATATTATCAAAATTCGCTTTGAGTACATAGGTTTCCCCGGTACTGGTGGAGGCCAGATTACCCACCTTTAGTGCTAAAAACAACAGTGCCCCCAGGCCGATGGCCACAAATACCCCAACCCATAGGTCTAAAGTCATACGGTTCATTTACGCACCCCGGAACATGAATGCCGTCAGTATAAAGTCGGCGGCGAGAATAGCCAGGGAAGAAGTCACCACGGTGCGCGTCGTCGCACCGGACACCCCTTCCGCGGTCGGTTCGGAATCGTAGCCCTCGAACACGGCAATCCAGGACACGATGATGCCGAACACCACGCTCTTGATGACGCCGTTGACGATGTCCTCGCGGAAATCGACCGACGCCTGCATCTGCGACCAGAAGGAACCCTCGTCCACCCCGATCAGCTGCACGCCGACCAAGTAGCCGCCGAAGATGCCCATGGCGGAGAACAGCGCCGCCAGCAAGGGCATGGAGATCACGCCCGCCCAGAAGCGCGGCGCGACAACGCGGGCGATCGGGTTCACCGCCATCATTTCCATGGCCGACAGTTGCTCGGTGGCCTTCATCAGGCCGATCTCGGCGGTGATCGCCGAGCCGGCGCGGCTGGCGAACAACAGGGCCGACACCACCGGCCCGAGTTCGCGCACCAGCGACAGGGCGACCAGGATGCCCAGCGCCTCGGAAGAACCGTAGCGCTGCAGCGTATCGTAGCCCTGCAGGCCCAGCACCATGCCGACGAACAGGCCGGACACCAGGATGATGATGAGCGACAGCACGCCGGTGAAATAAATTTCCCGGATGGTCAGGAAGAAACGGCGGAAGCTGGTGCCCGAATAAAGCAGCGTCGCCAGCAAAAAACGGCTGGCGAAGCCCAGGCGCCAGATGCGCGAGGTGACGCGGGTACCGAGGCCGCGCAGGGCGGAGATCGCACTGTCAAGCATGGGCCGCTCCGTAAATCTGTTCCCGATAGGGCGCCGAAGGATACTGGAAGGGCACCGGGCCGTCCATCTCGCCCCAGACGAACTGGTGCACATAAGCCTTGTCCGAGGCGCGGATCTCGTCCGGCGTGCCCTCGGCCACCACCTTGCCGTCGGCCATGAAATAGACGTAATCGACGATCTGCAGGGATTCCTGCACGTCGTGGGTGACGATGATCGAACTGCCGCCCAGCGCATCGTTCAGCTTGCGGATCAGCTGTCCGATGATGCCCATCGTGATGGGGTCGAGGCCGGTGAAAGGCTCGTCGTACATCATCAGCAGGGGATCGAGCGCGATCGCCCGCGCCAGGGCCACACGGCGCGCCATGCCGCCGGACAGCTCGGAGGGCATCAGGTTCTGCGCCCCACGCAGGCCGACCGCATTGAGCTTCAGCAGCACCAGGTCGCGAATCATGTTTTCCGGCAGGTTGGTGTGCTCCCGCATCTGGAAAGCGACGTTGTCGAACACGGAGATATCGGTGAACAGCGCGCCGAACTGGAACAGCATGCCCATGCGGCGGCGCACGGCATACAGGCCGTCGGTATCCAGCTCATGCATCGCCTGGCCGTCGAAGCGCACCTCGCCCTGCGAAGGCTTCAGCTGCCCGCCGATCAGCCGCAGCGTGGTCGTCTTGCCGCAACCGCTCTGCCCCATGATGGCCACCACCTTGCCGCGCGGGATCGTCATGTTGATGCCCGTCAGGATCGGCCGCCGGTCGTAGGTGAAATTCAGGTCGCTGATTTTGACGAGGGGCTCGTTCGACACGAGAGATGGAATCCGCTGTTTTGCAAAGGCGTGCATTCTATCAGAGCCGCCGGTTCCGGCCATGATATCGGCCTACCCCCGGCGAGGCCGTGAAATCCGTCACGTCGCAACCTGCCGCCATTCCGGCATGGATTTCATTGGGTTACTCGTGCCTGCTCTGATATAGTTACCCGAAACGACAGATGCACCAGGCGAGCGCCGGCATGACCAACCCTGAATCCCGCAAGCCTTCCCTCCTGATCGTCGATGACGACCCCCTCATCATCGACACCCTGGCGTTCTTCCTCAGCCGGGAATTCCAGATCAGCACCGCCGGCTCCCGCGCCGATTGCATTGCCTTGCTGCGCAGCCAGGGCGTTGCGCCCGAACTGGCCCTGGTCGACCTCGGCCTGCCGCCCCAGCCGCACCAGCCCGACGAAGGCTTTGCCCTCATCTCGGACCTGCTCGCCCACTCGCCGGGCATCAAGATCGTCGTGCTGTCCGGGCAGAACGATGAAGCCAACGCGCGCCATGCCCGCGCCCTCGGCGCGCTCGAGTTCGTTGCCAAGCCGACCGATCCCGAGCAGCTTCGGCAAACGCTCCTGCGCATACACGCCTACCAGTCGGCGGAGCTTGCCGCGCAACCGGTGGCGGACGAGGACCCCTGCGGCCTGCTCGGCAACAGCGTCCCGATGCAGAAGCTGCGCGCCCAGATCAGGCAGTACGGCGACTCCCCCTTCCCGATCCTGATCGAGGGCGAGTCCGGCAGCGGCAAGGAGATCGTCGCCAGCTGCTGCCTGCACCGCATGACTTCCCGGCGGGACAAGCCCTATTTCGCCCTCAACTGCGCCGCCATCTCGCCGACCCTGGTCGAGCCGACCCTGTTCGGCTATGCCAAGGGCGCCTTCACCGGCGCCGCCCAGGCCAAGTCGGGCTATTTCGAAGACGCCGAGGACGGCACGCTGTTCCTCGACGAGATCGGCGAGCTGCCGCTCGAATTGCAGCCGAAGCTGCTGCGCGTCCTGGAAAACGGCGAGTTCCAGCGCGTCGGCGAAACCCAGCAGCGCATCAGCCGCGCCCGCGTCATCGCCGCAACCAACCGCGACCTGCGCAAGGAGGTGCGGGAAGGCCGCTTCCGCGCCGACCTGTATCACCGCCTGTCGGTGTTCACCATCAACGTACCGCCGCTGCGCGAAATGGGCGACGACAAGGTCCTGCTGCTGCGCCACTACCGGGCCTTCTATGCCCGGCAGGCGCAGCAACTGCCCTTCGACCTCTCCGACGAGGCCCTGGCGCGCTGGCAGGCCTACGGTTTTCCGGGCAACGTGCGCGAACTGCGCAACATCGTCATTCGCCTGGCCACCAAGTATCCCGGCCGGCCGGTCGGCTTCGCCGAACTCGAGGACGAACTGGATACGGGCACCGAGGGCCTGCCTGCCGCCTGGCTGCCGCCGCAGGGGGTCGACGAGCTGTCCGAGATCGCGCTGCGCCAGCTGCAGCAGCGCGGACAGTTCAACCTCGACGACACCCTGCTGCGCTGGGAACAAGGCTACATCCAGGCGGCGCTCAAGCTGACCCATGGCAACGTCAGCCAGGCCGCCAAACTGCTGGGCATCAACCGCACCACGCTGTACAACCGCATGGAAGTGCTGGAGCGCGACCTGGGCGCCGCGTCGAAAACGGCTTGAGAAGAGGGGAGAAACCGCCGCACCATGTACCTTGAACATTTCGGCCTGAAAGAAGCGCCGTTCCGCATCACGCCGCACACGGATTTCTTCTTCGAGGGCGCCAACCGCGGCGCCACCCTGGAAGCGTTGCTCTACGCCATCACCCACGACGAGGGCATCGTCAAGGTGAGCGGCGAGGTCGGCAGCGGCAAGACCATGCTGTGCCGGGTGCTGATGGAGCGGCTGCCGGAGAACGTCGAGACGATCCACCTCGCCAACCCGTCCCTGTCGCGCGACGAGATCCTGTTCACCCTCGCCGACGAACTGCAGGTCAACCTCGCCACCAACCGCGTCAGCGCCGTCATGCGCGCCCTGCAGGAACACCTCATCGACCTCTATGCGCAGGGTCGCCAGGTCGTGGTGCTGATCGACGAAGCGCATGCCATGCCGGCGGAAACGCTGGAAGAGATCCGCCTGCTCTCCAACCTCGAGTCGAACCGCCACAAGCTGCTGCAGATCGTCCTCTTCGGCCAGCCCGAGCTCAACGAAGTGCTCGGCCGCACCGAGATGCGCCAGCTCAAGGAGCGCATCACGCACAATTTCACGCTCGAGCCGCTGGTGCGCGCCGACGTCGCCCAGTACATCAACTTCCGCATGCGCGCCGCCGGCTACAGGGGGCCGGACGTGTTCTCGCCGGCCGCCCTCAAGCTGATCGCGGGCGCCTCGCTCGGCCTCACCCGCCGCATCAACATCCTCTGCGACAAGGCGCTGCTCGCCGCCTTTGCCGGCAACACCCACCAGATCACCGCAGCCCACGTCAAGGCCGCCATCCGCGATGCCGAGTTCCGCGGCTCCGCCATGCCCCGCCTCGGCCTCTGGCTGGGCGGCGCGGCGGCGACCCTGCTGCTCGTGGGCGGGGGCCTGGCCTATTATCAGTTCAGCGAACCCGCCCGGGAGACAAGGCCCGCGGCCCCGGCTACCCCGGCGCCTCCTGCCGCTCCCGCCCAGGAACCCGCCATGCCGCCCCAGGCGAGTCCCGCGTCGGCAAGCCCGGCAATGGCGAGCACCGAACCGGCAGGCGCGCCGGCCGCAGCGGCCCCTGCGCCAGCCGCCGAGATGAAGCCCGAACCCACCGCCGCAACCGCGGAAAGCGCCCCCGGCCAAAACCTTGCGGCTCCTGCGGCCAGGGACGCCGGCTTCGGCCCGCTCACCCGGCAACGTATTGAAAAGACGAAGGAATGGCTGGAGGCGACACATGACCGGCAGTGGTTCATTCAACTGCTCAACACCGATGCCGGCAGCGCCGGCCAAGTGGAGCGCTTCCTTGCCGGCGCCTCCAAGGCCGCCGATGCCGATGCCCTCCGGGTCTATACGGCCGAAAGCAAGGGCACCCGGCGCCTGGGGGTCATTTACGGCGAATATCCCTCCCGCGATGCGGCCAGCCGGGCCATCGCCGGGCTGCCGGCCTCCCTGAAAACCTATGGGCCCTATCCGCGCCAGGTCAGCCGTTTGAGGAATTGACACAATGCAGCATTTTCAGTTATTGATTGGCATGTAAATCAGATAGTTGCAAATCAATGCTAATGTGCTATGCTAAATCACCCGTCCTCTCGAAGGAGGCGCAACCCTGTGGCTCGCCATGACATTTAAAACGATAGCCCCACTGCTTGTGGCGACATTGCTGGGTGCCTGCGCCGCACCGCAGACGAAGCCGCCCTCGAGCGGCCACATCGGAGCGAACAGCGCCCCGGCCGCCAAGTCGAACATTCCGCAACCGGTGCAGCAATCGGTTGCCCTGCCCAAACCGAAACCCGCCGCCAAAGCCGAGACCTACAGCGTCGTCGTCAAGGACGTTAAAGTCGAAGAGCTGCTCTTCGCACTCGCCCGCGACGCCAAGCTGAACGTCGACGTGCACCCCGGCATCCGCGGCACCGTGACGCTCAACGCCATCGACCAGACGCTGCCGCAACTGCTCAACCGCATCGCCAAACAGGTGGACATGCGCTTCGAGCTGGACGGTCCCAACCTGGTGGTGATGCCGGACACACCCTTCCTGCGCACCTACAAGGTCGACTACGTCAACATGTCGCGCGACACCAGCGGCAACGTCGCCATCAACACCCAGATCGCCAGCATCAGCCCGACCGCCGCCGGCACCGGCGCCGGCGCGGCAGCCGGCGGCACCAGCGGCAACGTCTCCTCGACCAAGGTGGACAACCTCGCCAAGAACCGCTTCTGGGAGACCCTGGAACAGAACGTCAAGGACATCCTGCGCGAGACGGACAAGGAGATCGTCGTCAAGCGCCGCGTGGCGGAGGGGCAGGAGCAGCAAACGGCTGCCGCCGGCGCCGCTGCCCAGCAGCCGGGGGCAGCCGCAGCGGCCGGCGGACCGGGGGCCGCGCCCGCGGCGCCGCCGCCTTCCCAGCAATCGGCCCAGGCCACGAAGGAATACGAGACCCTGCAGGCGGCCTCGGTCATGGTCAACCGCGAAACCGGCTTCCTGATGGCGCGCGCCACTTCGCGCCAGCATGAAAAGATCCAGGAATTCCTCGACAAGGTGCTCTCCAGCGCGCGGCGCCAGGTGCTGATCGAGGCCACCATCGTCGAGGTTCGCCTGAATCAGAACTACCAGCAGGGCATCGACTGGCAATACATCAATCAGGGTGCAGCCGGACGGGCGCTCGGCCAGGGCAGCCTCACGCGCACCATCACGTTCGATCCGGCCACCAATACCATCGGCGCCACCACCTCAACGAACACCCTTCCGTCGGCCATCACCAGTTCGTTGTTCAGCCTGGCGTTCCGCCGCGGCGACTTCCTCACCGCCATCAAGCTGCTGGAGAATTTCGGCACGCTCCGCGTCCTCTCCAGCCCGAAGCTATCGGTGCTGAACAACCAGACGGCCATCCTCAAGGTGGTCGACAACTTCGTCTATTTCCAGGTCAAGTCCGACACCAGCCAGGGCCAGACCAGCACGCTGTCGAACATCACCACCACGCCGCAGTCGGTGGCCGTCGGCCTGGTGATGAGCGTCACGCCGCAGATCAGCGAGAACAGTTCGGTGCTCCTCAACGTGCGGCCGACCATCTCCCGCATCACCGGCACCAAGCGCGACCCGCATCCGTCGCTGACGATCGCGAACCTGGTGCCCGAAATCCAGACCCGCGAGATGGAATCGCTGATGAGCGTCAACGACGGCGACATCGCCGTGCTCGGCGGCCTGATGCAGGACGAGGTCAACAACAACGACGACGCCGTGCCGGGCGTATCCAAGATCCCCATCCTCGGCAACCTGTTCACGCACCGCAACGACACCACCACCAAGACCGAGCTGGTGGTGTTCCTGCGGCCGACCGTGGTCAGGGATGCCAGCATCCAGGGCGACTACAGCAGCTTCCGCAGCCAGCTGCCGCGCGACGACTTCTTCGAGGACAAGGGCCGCCTGCAGCCCGTGCCGGAGTGGAACGTCGGAGGCGACAAGCAGTGAGCCTGCTGATGGACGCGCTGAAGAAGGCCGAGGAGGCCAAGCGCCAGTCCGAGGCGGCGGCGAAAGCCGAGCCGCAGGAGCCGCCGGCCGCCGCTGGCCAGGCAACCGCGGGGACCGAGCCGCAAGGCCTGCCCGAGTTGCCCTCCCGGCTGGAATTGCTCGATCACGAATTCCACGCGGCTTCCCCCGGAAAGGCGGAGCCGACCCTCGCGGCCGCGCCGCCGCCGAGGCAGCCCGCGGAGGAAGCCCAGAAGCGCGAGCGCGCCGCCGCACAGAATGTATTCATGGCCAAGCAGCCGGCGCCGCGCCGGATGTTCCCCCTCGTCGTCGTCGGCGCCACCCTGCTCGCCGCCGCCGGCATCGGCGGCTATTTCTGGTGGCAGTTGCAGCCCAAGAGCGGGCTCGGTCCGGGGCCGGCCACCGCCCGCACCGCACCGCCCCCGGCGCCGGCGCCGATCGCCGCCGCCCCCATTGCGCCCCCGCCGGCGGTGACGGCACAACCGGCCGCAGCCGCGCCTTCCGCCGCCCCTGACGACATGGATGAAGCGGACGCCGCTCCGCCGGCACTGACTTCCGCGAACAAGCCGGCGGCGGCGAAACCCGCGCCGCCGCCCGCCGCCGCCCCGGAACCGGAGAGCCCCATCCGCATCACCACCGCCAGGCTGAAGGTGCATCCCCAGGTCGCCAGCGCCTACCAGGCGTTCCAGGCGGGCGATCTCGCCACGGCGCTGCGCGACTACCGGCAGGTGCTGAAGACCGAGCCGAAGAACGCCGATGCCCTGCACGGCCTCGCCGCCATCAGCCTGCGCGAGGGCCGCTTCGAGGCGGCGGAGAATCTCTACCTGCGCATCCTGGAAGCCGATCCCAAGGACAATGCGGCGCAGGCCGGGCTGATCGGCCTGCGGGGGCAGGTCGATCCGATCCAGTCCGAGAGCCGGCTGAAGACCCTGCTGGCCAGCCAGCCCGAATCCCCCTTCCTGAACTTCGCGCTGGGCAACCTCTATGCCCAGCAGGGCCGCTGGAACGATGCGCAGCAGGCCTATTTCCGCGCCTACTCCGCCGACGGCGAGAATCCCGACTACCAGTTCAACCTGGCCGTCAGCCTCGACCAATTGCGCCAACCCAAGCTCGCCTTGCAGTATTATCAGGGAGCGCTCGCCGCAGCCGCCCAACGCCCTGCCGCCTTCGACAGGAGCCAGGTCGCCGGCCGCGTCAGCGAACTGCAAAAATAACGCTGCGCCCCCAACGGCGCCATGGAGATGAATTCGCCCGCACCGCATCGACGGCCGCTTGGCCAGATCCTGATCGCGCAGGGAGTCATCAGCGAGGACCAGCTGCGCATCGCGCTGCTGGAGCAGATGAAATCCAACCAGCCGGTCGGCAAGCTGCTGGTCAGCCTGGGTTTCATTACCGAGGCGACGCTGCGCGACGCCCTCGGCGAGAGCCTCGGCAAGAAGAGCGTCGACCTCTCCCATGCCATCGTCGACCCGGCGGCGCTGCGCCTGGTGCCGCAGGATCTCGCCAAGCGCCACCGCCTGCTGCCGCTCGACCTCGACCGCGCCCAGCACCGCATGACGGTGGCCATCGCCGACGTGAACGACATCGTCGCGCTGGACAAGCTGCGCTCGCTCTCGCACGACGACATGCAGATCGAGACGGTGCTGGCCGGCGAATCCGAGATCGCCCGCGCCATCGACCAGTACTACGGGCACGAGCTGTCGATCGACGGCATCCTGCACGAGATCGAGACCGGCGAAATCGACTGGCGCAGCCTGGCCGCCACCAGCGACGAATACAGCCAGCCGGTGGTGCGCCTCATCGACGCCATCCTCACCGACGCCGTCAAGCGCGACGCCTCCGACGTGCACTTCGAGCCGGAGCAGAACTTCCTGCGCATCCGCTACCGCATCGACGGCCTGCTGCGGCAGATCCGCGCCCTGCACAAATCCTACTGGCCGGCGATGGCGGTGCGCATCAAGGTCATGAGCAACATGAACATCGCCGAGACGCGCGCGCCGCAGGACGGCCGCATCTCGCTCAACATCAGCGGCCGCCTGGTCGACTTCCGCGTCTCCGCCCAGCCGACCATCCACGGCGAAAACGTCGTGCTGCGCATCCTCGACCGCCAGAAGGGCATCGTGCCGCTCGACAAGGTCGGCCTCGACGACGCCCAGCTCGACCAGCTCAAGCTCATGATCGCCCGCCCGGAGGGCATCATCCTCGTCACCGGCCCGACCGGCAGCGGCAAGACCACCACGCTCTACTCGGTGCTCAACCACATCAACGAGGAAGGCATCAACATCATGACCCTGGAGGATCCGGTCGAATACCCGATGTCGATGATCCGCCAGACCTCGGTGGCGGAAGCCGCCAAGCTGGATTTCGCCAACGGCATCCGCTCGATGATGCGCCAGGACCCCGACGTCATCCTCGTCGGCGAGATCCGCGACGCCGACACCGCCGAAATGGCCTTCCGCGCCGCCATGACCGGCCACCAGGTGTACTCCACCCTGCACACCAACTCCTCGATCGGCGCCATCCCGCGCCTGCTCGACATCGGCGTGCTGCCGGACATCATGGCCGGCAACATCATCGGCGTCGTCGCCCAGCGCCTGGTGCGCCGGCTCTGCCCGCACTGCAAGAAGCCCTACAACGCCGAATCGCACGAGATGCGCCTGCTCGGCCTGGCCTCGGACGTACCGCCGCCCACGCTGTATCGCGCCAGCGGCTGCGAGCACTGCGAATACCAGGGCTACCGCGGCCGCCAGGCCATCATGGAACTGCTGCGCATGGACGCCGACCTCGACGAACTGGTGGCGCGGCGGGCCACCATGCGCGAGATCAAGCAGGCGGCGCTGGCCAAGGGCTTCCGCAGCCTGGCCGAAGACGGCCTGCGGCGCGTGCGCGAAGGCTCCACCTCCCTGGAGGAAGTCGGCCGCGTGGTCGACCTGACGGAAAGGATGTAGCCGGCCGATGGCGCTGTTCACCTACAAGGCGATGAACGAAACCGGCCGCATCGTGCACGGCCAGCTCGACGCCATCAACCAGGTCGATCTCGAAATGCGCCTCAAGCGCATGGAGCTCGACTTCATCAACGGCAGCGAAGTCCGCCAGGGCGGGCTCTTCCGCGGCGGCAAGATCCCCAAGCCGGAGCTGATCAACTTCTGCTTCCACATGGAGCAGCTCACGCGCGCCGGCGTGCCGATCCTCGACGGCCTGACCGACCTGCGCGACAGCATCTACCACCCGCGCTTCCGCGAGGTGATCGCCAGCATGATCGAGTCCATCGAGGGCGGCCGCACGTTCTCCCAGGCGATGAGCGAGCACCCGAAGGTCTTCGACAAGGTCTTCAGCAGCCTGATCCGCGCCGGCGAGAATACCGGCAACCTGCCGGCCGTGCTGAAGAGCCTCAACGAGTCGCTCAAGTGGGAGGACGAGCTGGCCTCGCACACCAAGAAGCTGTTCATGTATCCGGCCTTCGTCGGCACCATCGTCCTCGGCGTGACCTTCTTCCTGATGGTCTACCTGGTGCCGCAGATGGCCGGCTTCATCAAGAACATGGGGCAGGACATGCCGACGCAGACCAAGGTGCTGCTGGCCACCTCGGCCATCGTCAAGCAGTTCTGGTACCTCTTCCTGGCCGCGCCGCTGCTGATCGGGGTCGGCATCAAGGTGGGCGTCGAGACCAACCCGGCCTTCCGCCGCCGCTTCGACGAGTTCAAGCTGGCGCTGCCCATCCTCGGCCCGATCCTGCGCAAGATCATCCTGTCCCGCTTCGCCAGCGTCTTCGCCATGATGTACGCCTCGGGCATCGCCATCATCGACTCGATCCGCGCCACGGAAGACGTGGTCGGCAACACCGTCATCCAGGACGGCCTCAGGCGCGCCGGCCAGTTGATCGGCGAAGGCCAGAACGTCACCGTCGCCTTCCAGAACATCGGCCTCTTCCCGCCGCTGGTCATCCGCATGCTGCGCGTCGGCGAGAACACCGGCGCGCTCGACACCGCGCTGCTCAACGTCGCCTATTTCTACAACCGCGACGTCAAGGAATCCATCGAGAAGGTCCAGGCCATGATCGAGCCGGCGATGACCCTCATCCTCGGCGCCATCCTCGGCTGGGTCATGCTCTCGGTGCTCGGCCCGATCTACGACGTCATCACCAAGCTGAAGATCTGATCCGATGCCCCAGCAACGCCTGCTCTACCTGGACGCCGAACGCCTCAGTGCGCTGCACTGGCAAAAGGGCACCCTGCACGCGGAGGGCCAGTTCCCGCACAGCGACGCCGGCGTCGCCGCCTTCTCCGAATACCTCGCGAAACACCGCGGCAGCAATTTCCACATGCTGGCCGACATCTCGGACGAAGGCTTCCAGATCGAGGACCTGCCCTACACGCAGGGCGCCGACCGCACGGCCCTGCTGACGCGCAAGCTGGGCCAGTACTACTACGGCACCCCGCTGTCGACGGCCATTTCGTACGGGCGCGAGAAGAGCGGCCGGCGCGACGAGAAGTTCCTGCTCACCGCCCTGACCCGCCCGCAGCTCTTCGAACCCTGGCTGGCCGCCCTGCGCGCCGCCGAAGCGCAGCTCGCCGGCATCTGGTCCCTGCCCCAGCTCGGCCGCACCCTGCTCGCCAAGCTGCCGCCCGCCCGCGAACGCTGCCTGCTCGTCTCGATCACCCTCGGCGGCATCCGCCAAAGCTACTTCGAGAACGGCCAGCTTCTCTTCAGCCGCCTGTCGCCGCTTGCGGCAACCGGCGCCGCGGAAGCCGCCGCCGGCTGCGCTGCGGAAGCCGCCAAGATCCAGCAATACCTGCTCGGCCAGCGCCTCCTGCCGCGCGGCGCGCCCCTGCCCGTCGTCGCCCTGGTGCACCCGGCCCAGACCGGCGCCTTCATGGAGCGCTGCAAGAGCCTCGAGGATCTCCAGGTCACCTTCCAGGACCTTCACGCCGCCGGCAAGGCCGTCGGCCTGAAGACCCTGCCGCAGGATTCCCGCAGCGAATCGCTGTTCCTGCACCTGCTGGCGCAGAATCCGCCGCGCGAGCAGTTCGCGCCGCAGCCGGAGCGCCGCTTCCACCGGCTCTGGCAGATCCGTTCCTGGCTGCTCAAGGGTGGCGCGCTCGCCCTGCTCGGCTGCCTGCTCTTTGCCGGCCGCGAGATGGTCGGGGTCATGGAATCCCGCTCCGCCGCCGACGACCTCCTGCAGCAGGCCGAGGCCGACCTGCAGAAGTACCAGGCCATCCAGGCCACCTTCCCGCCGATGCCCACCAGCACGGACAACCTGCGTGCGGTGATCAACCGCTTCGAGGACCTCGAAAAACGCAGCGTGCCCCCCGAATCCCTTTACCTGGCGATCAGCCGCGCCCTGGGCGAGACGCCGCGCGTCGACATCGAGCGCATCCAGTGGCAGCTGAGCGGCAATCCCGACGAGGCCCTCAAATTCTCGGACCAGCCCAGGGCCGCGCCGGCGCCCGCCCCGGCCGCCGCCGGCGGCCCCGGCATGCACGAGATTGCCGTCGTGCACGGCCTGCTGCCGGCCTCGATGGCGGCGGACCAGCGCGGCCAGCTGGAAACCGTCAACGCCTTCGCCGACGCCCTGCGCAAGAACCCCGCCCTGAGGGTGACGATCCAGCGCATGCCCTTCGACATCGAATCCGGCAAATCGCTGAAAAGCTCCAGCGAAACCGAGCAGGCCGTCACCCAGTTGCAGTTCGTCATCCACCTCAGCCGGAAGCTGTGACATGGCCGCCACCTTCACCAAGGACGATTTCCGCCGCATCCGCCTGAGCCTCGCGGCGGCCGCCGTGATGGTCGCCGCCGGCGGCGCCATCGTGTATGCCTCGATGCAGCTGAACCAGGCGGAGAAGAAGGGCAAGGCCGCGGCGCAGGCCAAGCGCCTCGACAGCCAGGGCAAGCTGGCGCGCGCCCGCGACGAGGAACTCGAGATCAAGAAAAAGATCGCCCGCTACAACGAGCTCTCCGCCCGCGGCATCTTCGGCGAGGAGCGCCGCCTCGACTGGGTCGAGCAGATCCGCACCATCAAGAACGAACGCAAGCTGTTCGACATCCAGTACGAGATCGCCCCGCAGCAGACCATCGACGCCGCCACCCTGCCCGGCGCGAGCGCCAGCTACGACTTCCTCTCCAGCACCATGCAGATGCGCATGAAGCTCCTGCACGAGGACGACCTGCTCAACTTCCTCGACGACCTGCGCGCCGCGGCACAGGCCTACATCCGCGTGCGCCGCTGCGACGTCGAGCGCCTGCCGAAGGCCACCGGCGAAATCCGCGGGCTGCCGCCGCTGCTCGCCGCCGACTGCACCATCGAATGGATCACCGTCCGCGAGAGGAAGAGCGCATGACGATCTCCCCCGCACGCATTGCCGTCATTCCCGCGAAGCTTGTCCCCGTATGCTTGAAGCGGGGAGCGGGAATCCACTGGACAGCCGCCCTGCTCGCCGCAACCCTCCTGCTCGCTGCCGCCCCCGCAGCCGCCGAAGAACTCGGCCGCCTCTTCTTCACCCCCGAGCGCCGTGCCGCGCTGGAGCGCCAGCGCCAGCTCAACATCCAGGAAGCCCAGCAGCAGCTGATCGAGGGCGCCACCCTGTCCGTCTCCGGCGTCGTCCAGCGCAGCGGCGGCAAGACGATTACCTGGGTGAACGGCGCGCCGCAGGAAAGCATGAACCCGGCCACCGGCGTGCGCGTCGAGGTCGACCGTGCCAACCCCGGCCGCGCCACCGTCGTGGCCGGCGAGGAAGAGCCCGCCTCCCTCAAGGTCGGCGAGGCCATCAACCGCGCCACCCGCGAGACCACCACCGGCGTGGGCGACGGCCGCATCACCGTCAAGCGCGAAAGCGCCCGGACGAAGTAGACACGCCCCGTTCTGGCCCGGCCATGAAACAGGCAGAAAAGTCAGTCCCCGCAGGACGGCGACCGCTTCCCCGCGCCACCCGGCGCGAGCAGGGCGCCGCCCTTCTCCTCTTCATGATCCTCGTGGTGATGGCCGCGCTGGCCTACCTGGTGAGCAGCCTGGGGCCCGAGCTGACCGTGGCACGGCAGGAGCGCCAGACACAGGATGCCCTGGTGCAGGCCCGCGAAGCACTGATCGGCTATGCGCTGAAATATCGCGAGAGCCAGCCCGACCGGATGTACGGCTATTTGCCGCTGCCGGACCTGGGCTCCTCGCGCAACAACAACGTCGGCTGCACCGACGAGGGCTGCGACGCCAATACCTTCACCGGCATCGCCTTCGACGCCAACGGCATCGGCCCGAGCGTGGTCGGCCGCTTTCCCTGGAGGACGCTGGGCACGGAACCGCTGCGCGACGGCAACGGCGAATGCCTGTGGCTGATCGTCTCCTCCCTGCACAGCCGGATCCATGCCTCCTCCTGGCCCTACCTGCCGGCCATGAACGGGGACACCCTCGGCCAGTTCGACATCGTCGTCGCCAACGGCGGCGCAGCGCTCGCCTCGGCCCTCGCCGGCCCCCACGAACGGCCCGTCGCCGTGATCTTCTCGCCGGGGCCGCCCCTGCCGGGGCAGGACCGCAGCCCGTCGGCCACCGACAACGTCAAGGTCTGCGGCGGCAACTACGACGCGAAGAATTACCTCGACCCGAACAACGCCGCCGCGCTGGGGGGCGTCACCAACTACCTGGCAGGCACGAATGCAGCCAGCGGCAGCACCGGCGACTCCGACCCCTCCAACGACCCGGACACGCCGAAGAGCCTCTCGACCCGGGGCAAGGTGTTCGCCTCCGGCAGCAACTTCCACGCGAGCGGCTGCCAGGGGTCGGACTGTGCCCTGCTCGCCAACGACAACAGCCTGGCCCTCGCCCCCGACGCGCTGTTCTCGGCCATCCGCAAGTCGTCCTACTACCGCACCGACATCAACTCGATGCTCGACCGCATGACCAACTGCCTGCGCGACAAGTTCGTCGCCGGCGGCTTCGCGCCGGCCGCGATCGGCGGCTACCTACCGCCGGCGGACAAGAGCGCCGGGCGCATCCCCGCCGACGCCTGCTACGACAGCACCCAGGTGCCGCTCGGCTACTTCGACCACTACCAGGAGATGATCTTCGTCGCCAAGCCGAATTCGGGCAATTTCACCGTGAACGGCGACGCCAGCTGCGCCGGCGTACTGCTCTTTGCCAACCAACGCGGGACAGGGCAGACAAGGGCAAGCACGGCAACCCGCAATGCATTGACCAATTACCTCGAAGGCGACAACAGCCCCAGCTACGACGCGAACCTCAATGCCATCACTAATGTCGGTACGACATTTTCCGGGGCAAGCCTGTTTGGTCGCGTCACGGCAAGCAGAACAAATCCTCAAGATGTCGCGCGCTGCCTGCAGGGAGCCACTTGGAGAAGCGATCTGCCGGATTGCCAAACGGTTGATCAGGACATCGCCCGCTGCGTGCCCGCCGGCGCCAGCTTCACCACCGTCACGTCCCCCGCGCTGGGCGCCAACCAGCTGGTCGCCTACGACGCCGGCACGCGCACCCTGACCCTGGGCCGGGAGAACGTCGTCACCTGGTACGGCAACGATGCCGACGCCCTCTTCGGGTGCGCCTGGTTCTCCGAGTCGCGCAGCCTCGGCAGCGGCATCCGCAGCTACTTCAAGTTCCAGTTCAAGGAGGTCGGCAGCAACGTCGGCTTCAATGGTTTCGTCTTCGCCATCGCCGACGCGATCAAAAATTCTCCCAACAACTTTACGCGTTGCGGCGCCGGCGCCAGCCACCTCGGCTATTCCGGCAACAATGGTGTCACCGGGATGATCGAGTTTCCCAAGATCGGCATCGAGTTCGACCAGGGGCGCAACGCAGGTTTCAGCGAGGTTGCCGATCTGACGGTTGCGCAACCTGGACGCAACGATCCCTGCGGCACCTCCGGCTGTGGCGGCACCGCAGGCTATAACAGCCACGCCGCCATCGTCTATTGGGGCCACGAGGTCCCCGAAGCGGATGGGGCATACTTCATCAACTCCCCCGAGGCCGACGACAACGTGCATGGTTTTCCTTCCGCACCACCGGGCGTGAGGCCGCCTCCAAGAAGCCATGCCAATCCCGCCACCGAAACCGGCATCAAGTTCGTCAACCTGCGCGACAACCCGAACGACAGCAGCCTCTACCATGTCCGCGTCGAACTGACGCCGACGCGGGCAAGCAACGCCGACGCCTCGCTCAGCAACACGGTGATGCGCACCGAGGTGTGGATCGCCGACAACGCCACCACCTCGGCCAGCCGCATCGCCGCGCTGAAGAACACCACCCGTCCGATGAGCCTGCAGGATTCGACCTTCGCGTCCACCCTCGGCGACACGGCAACCCTCTACGATGTAAAGGTTGAGCCTTCTTCCTGCACCTTCGGCGCCCCCACCGATACCTGCCCGTCCGGCCAGGCCTGCGGCACGGGAGACATGTGCTATCGTCCTGCGCTGGAAAGAATCCAGCTCGGCTTCACCGGCTCCCAGCGCACCTCGGATCAGGAAGTGGAAATCCAGGACTTCTTCACGACATGGCTCGAATGAACGCCGTCCCGCGCAGACTGACTTTTGCCAATCGATGGTTTATGCTTGGCTTCGATGAATTATCTGCATTGCTGAAAGCGGCTGGTGTGGAGAGCGAAAGCTTCGATAGCCGTGTCGGCTGGCCAAGTCGGCGGAGGACGATATGAACGTGAATGCAATGGATGACCGGATTACCATCGAACCCGGAAAAAGAGGGGGGCGCCCCTGCATCCGTGGATTGCGCATTACTGTCTATGACGTCCTGGCCATGCTCGCCGAAGGCATGACCGAAGCCGAGATCGTGGATGACTTCCCCGAACTGGAACTTGCCGACATCCGGGCGTGCCTGGCCTATGCTGCCAGCAGGGAGCAGAGCGTACTCAAGGTCGCGGGATGAAATTGTTGCTCGACGAGAACCTTTCTCGCCGACTGGTGCCCTTCCTGCAGAACCATTTCCCCGGAAGCACCCAGGTTGCTCTGATCGGGCTGGAACATGCGGACGACCGGGCAATTTGGGAATATGCCGGAAATCACGACTTCGTCATTGTTACGCGGGATGCCGATTTCGAAGAGCTTTCCGCACTCTATGGTCAGCCGCCTCAAGTGCTTTGGCTCAGATCGCCGAATCAATCGAAGCCTGCCACACTCAGCCTGCTGCTCGAGAATCGGGATGCCATCGTTGCAGCGCTGCATGAAAAGGGGATTGCTTGTGTTGAGCTCGGCCGTCAAGGCTTCGAATAGCCCGATCATGCGGGCAGCCCGGTCTAACGCAGCTTCCGCCGCCCCGCGCAGACTGACTATTGGCTCCGGCATAACGCCCGCTTCGCGGGCATTAGCCTGCACCGAAACGCGGGGGCGTTTTGCCCGCGGCTTCACCCTCGCCGAGATGGCGGTGGTGCTGGTGATCGTGGCGCTGCTCATCGCCGGCATGGTGCTGCCGCTGTCCGCGCAGCAGGACATCCGCGCACGGCAGGAGACCGAGAAGACGCTTGCCGACATCCGCGAGGCGCTGCTCGGCTACGCCGTCGCCAACGGGCGCCTGCCGCGTCCCGCCGCTTCGGCCACCGACGGCGCCGAGCGGGCCGCCACCTGCGCCAGCGATGCCGACTGCAGCGGTTTCATCCCGTGGGCCGCGCTCGGCGTGAGCAAGCTCGACGGCTGGAACAAGCTGATCCGCTACAGCGTGACGCCGGCCTATGCCAACGCCGCGATCACGATGACCACCGTCGCCAACCGGACCGTGCAGACGCGGGATTCCGCCGGCACGGCGCAGTACCTGGCCGGACAGGCCACCTGCAACACCACGAACCAGTGCATCCCGGCCATCGTCTTCTCGCAAGGCAAGAACAACTGGGGCACCACCGAAGCGGGCGTGGCCCTGCCGGACGCCTCGGCCACGAATGCCGACGAGGACGCCAACGAAGACGGTACGACCACCCACACGAACTACTTCAGCCGGCTGCCGACTTCCGACACGGGCACAACGGGCGGCGAGTTCGACGATCTCGTCGTCTGGCTGCCGACGACCATCCTGATCAACCGCCTGATCACCTCCGGCAAGCTCCCCTGACCCGCACACCCCAGATGGGCTATGCCGGCATCCTTGCCAGCGCGGCTACCTCTTAGCGGGATTCAGTAATTTTGAAAGTTGCACTTTCAAAATGCACGATATAGACTTCCGGCATGTTTCCTCGCTTACTGGCCCCTCATCTCATCGCGCTTGCCGGCCAATACCCGGTGGTTACGGTCACCGGGCCACGCCAGAGCGGCAAGACGACGCTGCTACGCGAGACTTTTCCGGACAGGGCTTACGTCAACCTCGAAGCGCCGGATACGCGTGCCTACGCAGTCGAGGATCCGCGCGGATTCCTCGCGCAGTTTCAGGGTGGAGTCATTCTCGACGAGATCCAGCGGACTCCTGAACTGCCTTCCTACCTGCAGGAGATAGTCGACGCTACGCCGACGCCGGGGGGGTTCCTGCTCACCGGCAGCCAGCAGTTCGAGGTCATGGGCCGCATCAGCCAGTCGCTTGCGGGGCGCACGGCGCTGCTGAAGCTGCTGCCGCTGAGCCTTCCCGAACTTGCCGCCGGCGGCGTCGATCTTTCCATCGACCGCAACCTGCTCGCCGGTGGTTATCCGCGCATCCATGCCCGGAACCTCGATCCGACCCAGGCGCTCGGCGATTACTTCGAGACCTACGTGCAACGCGACTTGCGCCAGCTCATGGCGATCAAGGATCTGGCGCTGTTCGAGAAATTCGTTCGCCTGTGCGCGGGCCGCGTCGGCCAGTTGCTCAACCTGCATACGCTGGCATCGGACACCGGCATCTCCCATCCGACTGCGCGCGCCTGGATCACGCTGCTCGAAGCCAGCTATATCGTGTTCCTGCTGCAGCCATGGCACGCAAATGTCTCGAAGCGCCTGATCAAGTCGCCCAAGCTTTATTTCCACGATGTGGGGCTTGCCTGCTATCTGCTCGGTATCGAAAACGAAACCCATGTCTCCCGCCACCCGCTACGGGGTGCCCTGTTCGAAAATCTGGCCTTGTCGGAAGCCCTCAAGCACCGTCTGAATCGGGCCAGGCATCCCAACATGCGTTTTTATCGCGACGCCGGTGGACTGGAAGTGGACCTCCTGTTGGAATCGGGCGGCATGGCTGCGGCAGTGGAAATCAAGGCCGGAGCAACTGTCGCAGCAGACATGCTCGGCGGATTGAAGCGTCTGGAAACCCTCTGGCCGCAGCCGCTGATCGACAAAATACTGGTGTATGGCGGAACAGGCGCGGCGATACGCTCGGGGGTCCGAATAGTTCCGCTCAAGGGCTTCGCTGCCGCATTGGCCGAACTGGAAGCCGGGAGCGAATCGTGATCACCTCCGGCAAGCTCTCCTGACCCGCATACCCCAGATGGGCTATGCCGGCATCCTTGCCAGTGCGGCATAATCCTGCGAAACTTTGACAAAGAACGGGGAAGTCCCGCACCAACCCATACGGAGACCCGCATGACGGCCGGCTCAAATGGCCTCCTCGACCGGCTGCGCACGGCCGGCATCGACCCTGACGACAGCGAAGAGCTGCGGCTGAACAAGTCGCTGCTGATGTTCGCCACGGGCCTGGCCAGCGTGGCTTCGATGCTGTGGCTGGTCATCTACTGGAGCCTGGGGCCGCAGTTTTCCTCGACGCTGCCGTTTTCCTTCCAGATCCTGCTGGCCGTCAACCTGGCGATCTACATCAGGTGGGGCAATTTCGATTTCTTCCGCCTCAGCCAGCTCACGCTGCTGCTCTTCTTTCCCTTCGTCGTGCAGTGGAGCATCGGCAACTTCATCACGTCCAGCGGCATCGCCATCTGGGGCCTGCTGGCGCCGGTCGGCGCCCTGCTGTTCTTCGGCGTGCGCGAGTCCTTCGGCTGGTTCATCGCCTACCTCTTCCTGCTGGCGATGTCGGGCTTCTTCGATTTCCACCTCGCCGAGGCGGAGTTCCAGACCAAGACGCAGGTTCCCGTCAGGACGGCGGTGGTCTTCTTCGCCCTCAACTTCGCGGCGGTGGCGACCATCATCTTCCTGCTGCTGCGCTTCGCCATCGTCGAGAAACAGAGGGCGCAGACGCGCCTCAACGACGCCCACCGCCTGCTGCAGATCGAGCAGGAGCGCTCCGAGCGCCTGCTGCTCAACATCCTGCCCGGCCCGGTGGCCGAGCGGCTGAAAAACAGCAACCAGACCATCGCCGACGGCTTTGCCGACGTCACGGTGATGTTCGCCGACATCGTCAACTTCACCCACGTCGCGGAGGGCATGGCGCCGACCCAGGTGTTCGCCATGCTCAACCGCATCTTCTCCTCCTTCGACGAGCTGGCCGAGGAATTCGGCCTCGAGAAGATCAAGACCATCGGCGACGCCTACATGGTGGCCGGCGGCCTCAACGACGGCCAGGCGGACTATTCGGTCGCCATCGCCGACATGGCGCTGGCCATGCGCGAACTGCTGCGCCGCGACTTCACGGTGAACGAGTCCCACCTGGAGGTGCGCATCGGCATCGGCACCGGGCCGGTGGTCGCCGGCGTGGTGGGCAAGAAGAAGTTCATCTACGACCTGTGGGGCGACACGGTGAACATCGCCAGCCGCATCACCTCGGAGGGCGTGCCGGGCATGATCCAGGTGGATGCCACCACCTACCGCCGCCTGAAGGAGCGCTTCGACTTCCACGAGCCGCAGACGATCTACCTCAAGGGCAAGGGCAACATGGAAGTGCACCGCATGATCGGCCGCAGGGGCGCCGCGGCAGCGTAGCAGCGCTTGTCGGGCTGAAGCCCGACCTACTCCTCCTCGGGCAGCTGACCCAGTTCGAAGCCGACCCGCCCCGTCTCGTTGGCACTGACTTTCAATTCATACCCGTAGAACTCGGCATGCCGGGCGGCCTGGTAGAGGCCGATGCCCAGGCCCACCCGCGAGGCGACGGGCGCGCGGAACAGGTTCTGCGCCACTTCGGGCGGAATCTCCCTGCCGTCGTCGCTCACCTTGAGCCGGATCCGCTCGTCGAGGTCGAACTCGACGCGGACCTGCAGCGCCGGCGTCTCCTGCTTCTTGGCCAGCGCGTTCTCGATGAGGTTTTCCGCTGCGCTGTTGAACAGCGTGGCGGGGATCATCGGGCCGCCTTCGATGCGCGGCGGGATGAAGCTCACGCCGGCCAGGGCGTAGCGGGCCTGCAGGCCGGCCCACCACTGGCCGGCGGGCACGAATTGCGCGCCCTCGAGCTCGGGCCGCCGCAGCTTGTCGAGCGTCTGCTGCAGCCGCTGCGCAATGACCGGCAGCTGGCGCCGCAGCAGGGCCTGGTACTCCGGCGAGGGCGTGTCGCCTTCGCCGGCCGCCGCCAGGCAGAGGGCATTGAGCGACTGCAGGAGGTTCTTCACGTCGTGCGTCAGGCGCGCGCCGGTCTGGTGGATGGCCTTGACGAAGCTGAGCTGCTGCAGCTCCCGGGCGCGCAGCTTGGCTTCGTAGAATTCGCCGAGCAGCTGCGCGAGCAGGTTGAAGTGCCAGTTCAGCGCCGGGCTGAGGGGCTGCTGGGTGAAGATGGCCAGCGTCAGCAGCCCGTGCCGGAACTCGCTGCGCTGTCCCTCCTGCCGGCCCGAGCCGCCGCTGCTGCCGGAGGCGCGCCATTCGCAGCCGTTGACCCAGGGCAGCCGGGTCATGCCCTCGAGCGACTGGGCAAGGAACCGGTCCGGTTCCTCCTCGCGCTGCATGTTGTCGGCCAGCTCGTGCAGCCAGCGCTCGAAGGGTAGCCCCAGCGACAGCATGTAGCGGGAAAAGAAGACGCCGAAGCCGGCGAAGCCGAGGCGCGGGTTCCATGCCCAGGCCATCAGCAGCAGGATCGCCCCGAAGGCGATGATCGTCGCCACCAGCGACTCGAAGTAGCCGCGATTGAGCAGCAGCATGGCGGCGATGCTGCCCAGCACCAGCACCGCCAGCAGGAGGAAGATGAAGGCGCTGTAGACGAAGTCGACCACCTCGACTTCGCCTTCGGCTTCCTGTTCCACCGGCAGGAAGGCCATCACGAGGAACAGCGCCGGCAGAACGTACTTGGCCAGGAACAGGAACTCGCCGGGCGGCATGAAGTTGCCGGGCAGCACCTGCGGCACCAGCACCACCAGCAGCACGCTGATCAGGTAGGACAGGACGAGGAGGTAGAAGACCTTGGTGCCCCGGCCGGCATAGAAGAACACCTTGCCGCCGACGATGCCGGCCAGCGCCATCGTCCAGAAGATCATCGCCCAGTTGCCGGCCCAGTAGGCCGCGGCGGCAACGACCACGGCCGTCACCGCGAGCTGCAGCGGGCTGAGGCGCTGCTCGGCCCGCACGAAGGGCTGCCAGAGGATGAACAGGCCGATATGCCCCACCAGCAGGGTGCGGCCGACGCCGCTGGCGATGCCCTCCAGCAGCAGCAGGTGCAGGAGGCCGAGCATGCCCAGCAACAGCCAGCGGCGCTGGTTTTGCGTCAGCCGGGCGAAGGAGGAAGTCCGCGTATTTATTGTGGTTTCTGACCGCATGGCGACAGTATTGTCGAAAGATCGACAGCTTTCTGTGAAATTTTCACACTTATTGCGTCTGGCACGGGGTCTGGGTGGCTGGCCCGTTTATTGCATTATGGTTGGCGTAGCATATTCACTCAGGAGAATACCGTGAGACAAAAACAGATGGGCTTCACCCTGGTCGAAATCGCCATCGTTCTGGTGATTATCGGCCTCTTGCTCGGCGGCGTGTTGAAGGGACAGGAACTGATCAATAGCGCGAAGGTGAAGAACTTCGCCAACGACTTCCGCAATGTGCCCCTGTTCATCTACGGCTATCAAGATAAATTCAGAAAGCTTCCAGGCGACATGTCGGCTGCCGACCTAGGTGCCTCGATGCCCGCCGTATGTGCCGCGAACGGAGCAAGTTGTCGGGCTGGCGGAACAGTCGGAACGGCTGGTAACGGTGTAATCGAAGGCAACTGGTATGACGTTGGCGGCAATACCGTCAGCGCAGGAGCGGCAACTGACAGTGAAGCCGCACGATTCTGGCAACACGTTCGGGCTGCTGGTTTTGCGTCAGGTCCCACCGACTGGGGCAATGCCAATTACCGCCCCCTCAATGCCGATGGTGGCACGATTGGCTTTGAGACCGGCATAGATACATCAGTCGCGCCGCCAGTCGCAGCACCCTTTATCCAAGGCATGACGGGTACGTACTACGTTTGCTCAGATGGCATTCTCGGCAAATTTGCCAAGCAATTGGATGCCACTCTCGATAACGATGAAACGTCTACCGGCAATGTCCGTGCAGTGCCCACAGGAAGCGCCCGTGGTGCGGCTGGAATCACAAAAGTGAACATTGTCGACTCGGGAACCTACATTGTCTGTATGGCACTGTAATTAGTGCCTCCCGAAAAAACCCGCCGCGAACCGGCGGGTTTTTTCATTTTCGTCCCTCCCAGGAAAGTCAGTCTCCGCAGGACGGCGGCAAATCCGAACCGCGGCGTCTAAACATCAAGCAGCTTCCGCATCGCCCGCACATCGCCATGCAGCGAGGTCAGCGCTTTGCTTGACCTGGAACCGGCAAGTCCCTATGCTTTCCGCAGGAGATTGTATTGGCAGATTTTTTCAGCAAGCGCTTCGGCAAGAATGTGTGGATAACCCGCCATGCCCGCGAAAGCATGCTGCGCCGAAATGTCGATGCCGACACGCTTGAACGGGTCATCGAGGAAGGCGAAATCAAGCGCCGGGACGAGGTAAGCCTGTGGGTTTTCATGAGCATGCAGGGTCGGGCTGACAACTTAATCTGCGCTGCCATGGTCGAACAGACGGCCATGATCGTGAAGACGGTCATGATTAACTGGGAACTGGAGGATGAAACATGAGAATCGAATACGACGCCCAGGATGACATCCTCCACATCGAATTCTCGAAGGAACCCATCGTCAAGGATGTTTCCCATGGCTGGAACGTCAATGTCGGCTACGCGGCAAACGGAATCGCGGAAATCACGATTCTGGATGCCAAGGCAGCTGGCTACTTGCCGTTGGAAAACGCGAAGGATTTGCTGTCTCTCGCAGCGTAAACCACCAGCCCACGGCGGCGCGGAAAACCGGGGACAACCCCGGTTTTCTTTTTCCGGCTCCCGCAAAAGTCAGTCCCCGCAGGACGGCGGCATGATTCGTGACTGCGGGTTTCCTTCATCTGCGGCCTTTCGCCCCGATTGAAGGAAACTCAGCGGGTTCCGATCATTCTATCGAATCAGCCCGAGCGCGCGCTCGGCCACGTCTTTCGGAAACATTTTCAGGGCTGCCGCATCCATCGGGTACTGCGGCAGGTGTTCGCGCAGCAGGGCCAGCAGCGCCCTCGCCTGCGCGAGGTCGCGCTGTTTCTTCGACGGGTTGCGTTCGGGGCTCTCCGCGAGCCAGAGCTTGAACACCGCAAAAGCACGGGGATCGAGCGCCGGCATGAGGGTCATCCGGCCATTCTCGGCGATGACGGGCTGGGCGATCCTGGGCGCGCTCAACAGCCACTTCATGTTCCAGATGTCCGTGGCGACCAGATCGTCCGTGTCCGCGCCGAGTTGCGCCGGAACGTCTTTCCATGGCGGGTCTGGCATCTGGCGTATCAGGTCGACCAGGAAACCTTTTTCATTGACCGCGCGAAAATGCTCTCCGCCCATCCGCACGAAGCTGGGATCGATGGACTGCAGGATGCGCAAGAGGGACACCGGGTCCTGCGTCAGCAGCCTGAGCCGCGATCGGGTATCCCACAGGAGATCGACATCGGTCGTGGCCGTGATGGCTTCCTCGAAGAAGACGCCGGCCATGATCTCGTAGGCATACAGGGCGTTGGTGCCGATGACGACGATGTTGTTCGCGCCGAAACCCGACTGGCGCAGCTTCTCCAGCAGGGCAACGATGACGTTGGGGACGCGGCCGATCAGGGCGGCGCGGTTGAATCGCACCTGCTCTGCCATGCGGGCGCGCAAATTCCGCACACGATCTTTCTCGCGGGCCTTGCCGGCCCGGAAATCCGCATGGATTCTCTCCGTCTCGGCTGACCGAAGCCCCATCGATCGCCCATAGCCGCGCCGATCGGAAAGTTTGAACAGGTATTCTTTCCCGCCCGATGCTTTCCAGACCATCGAGCCGGCATAGGCGGAAAGCCTGCGCTCGCCATCGATCAAGGCCTCGAATAGCTGAATGGCGTTGATCTGAATCCGGCGCTGGTTGTCCGAGAGCGGCTGATAGTTCATTTTCATTCATTTGGATTTTTTTCGATAATGAATGAAAAACGATTAAATAACAATAGCTACACGATCGCCCAATTCGGCTGCCGCCCCCTCCTCCGCCGCCAGCCAGGGCCTTCCCGGTTGCCTTTCAGGAATAAGCGAGAAAGTCAGTCCCCGCAGGACGGCGGCAAATACAGGCCGCGGCACTAACCGCCCATGCCCAAGGCGCCTCGTCGGCTGCTTCAGTGACGCTTTTTCCCGGCTGACAGGCATTCATCCAGAACCTCCCTGAGCGCCTGGCCAACCCCGGGTCTTTTCGCCAGGCTGGCGTACAGCGGCCTGATCGCCTTGGACATGGCGGCAGGTGCCTCCGCGAAGGCAAGTTTCAATGCCAGGGGGTCCGTTTCGGCAAGGAGGGCGGCCAGGACAAGTGCCTGCTGCTGATCCTTGGCAGCCTTTTCCCTGAAGCCGCGCCTTTGGGTGCTGGAATAGAACTTGTGCCAGACGAGACGAGCCGTCTGCGGCAGGCGGACGGGAATGCAATGCCCGCCCGCCAGCATTGCCCCCGGCTCGGATGCTTCGAGCAGGTAGCCGTAATGCGGCACGGCCTGCGCGGCCCATGCCAGCTCGGGCACGCGGGCAACGGCCCCCAGCCGCGCGCCGGGCGCAAGCACGTCGACGCGCAGGCCTTGCACACCGGGCAATTTCACGGACGTCGCGTTTTCGGATGCACGCAGCCCCGGAACCGCCGCAAACGGCAACCCCGTCGCCTGCAGCGTCGCGAGAAACGGCAGCGGGGCTGCCAGCTTGAGCCGCTGCCGGCGCGCAAGGTCGATATCCAGGGTACGGGCGCTGACGGCGACCGCACCCAGCTCGTTGAGCCAGGCCATGTAGCCCAGCGTGCCGACCAGCACAAGACCTGCCTGGAATGCGCCCCGATTATGCAGTTCGAGCAATACGCGGGCCGTGGATTTGTCGGCCACCTGGAATCCGAGCTTGCGCAGCATGGACACCTGGGACGCCACCCATTCGCTGAAGCGCATCCGCTCACGCATGGATTGCAGGGCTTCGGCATCGCCTTCCTTGCAGACCAGCTCCTCGGATTGCTTGCCCGGGACCGAGTAAAAGACCCGGTACCAGTACGGGTAGCCGCTGCCTTTGCGCAAGGCGAGCGTGCCCGTCGTGCCGGGCAGAAGCGGTCCGGCTGCCAGAATCCGCTCCTTGAGTTCGGCATACTGCGTCCGGAATGCGAGTTCGTGCTCGCGAAACAGCGCTGAGGTGGTCATTGCGAATTACCCAATATTTTTCAGTTTCATTGGGTAATACTACCGGAAAACCATGGGGCGAATAAGCATCACCCCTTCAGCAGCCGCCCCTCCCCTGCCGCCAGCCCGTCCGGCACGCCCAGCAGCACCACCACGTCGCCCGCCTCGAAGCGCGCCTCCGGCGAGGGGCTGACGGCACGGATGCCGCGCCGGCGGATCACCGACACCGAGACTTCGAAGCGGTCCAGGCCGAGGTCGGCGATGGTCTTGCCGATGCCCCAGGCGCCGGGATTCAGCACGACGGAATGCAGGCGCGGCTGGCGCGCCTCGTCGAGGTCGTCGGCGGCGTCTGTGGCGCCGTGGAAGAAGCCGCGCATCAGGTCGTAGCGCTGCTCGCGCACCTCGCGGAAGCGCCGGACGACGCGGTTGATCGGCACGCCGAGCAGGACCAGGGCGTGCGAGGCGAGCATGATGCTCGATTCGAGCGTCTCCGGCACCACCTCTGCAGCGCCGGCCTGCGAGAGGCGGTCGAAGTCGCTCTCGTCGGCGGCGCGCACCACCACCGGCAGTTCGGGCCGCAGTTCGCGCACCAGAGAGAGCACGCGCAAGGCGGAACCGGGATCGGCATAGGAGACGATCACCACGCTGGCGCGCATCAGCCCGGCGGCCACCAGCGCCTCGCGCCGGCCGGCATCGCCGTACACCACGGTGTCGCCGGCCGCGGCGGCCTCGCGCACGCGCTCCGGATCGAGGTCGAGGGCGACATAGGAGATGCCCTCCTGCGCCATGAAGCGCGCCAGGTACTGGCCGCTGCGGCCATAGCCGCAGATGATGGCGTGCTTGTCGGTCGCCATGGAATGCGCGGCAATCTGCGTCAGTTCCATGGCGCGCAGCATCCATTCCGAGGCGCAGAAGCGCATCACGATCCTTTCGCTTTGCATCACGATCAGCGGCGCCAGCAGCATCGACAGCACCAGGGCGGCCGTCACCACCTGCAGGGTGGCGCCCGGCAGCAGCGGCAGGTCCTTGATGTGGGCAATCAGCACGAAACCGAACTCGCCGCCGGCGCACAGCCACAGGCCGGTGCGCATGGCCGTGCCCGGCAGGGCGCCGAAGGCCCGCGACAGGCCGGCGATGAGGACGAACTTGCCGGCCAGCAGCAACGCCAGCAGGCCGAGCACCCAGGGCAGCTGGCGGACGATGACGCCGACGTCGAGGAACATGCCGACGGTGATGAAGAACAGCCCGAGCAGGACGTCGCGGAAGGGCTTGATGTCCTCTTCCACCTGGTAGCGGTACTCCGTCTCGGAGATCAGCATGCCGGCGAGGAAGGCGCCCAGCGCCAGCGACAGGCCGGCCAGCTCGGTGAGCCAGGCCAGGCCGAGGGTGATGAGCAGGACGTTGAGCATGAACAGCTCGGCCGAGCGCCGCTTCGCCACGATGTGGAACCAGCCGCGCATCAGGCGCTGGCCGAAGAACAGGATCAGCGACAGCACCACCGCCGCCTTCAGCGCCGCAATCGCCAGCGTCCCGGCCATCGCCTCCGGCGCCTGCGACAGCGCCGGCACGACGATCAGCAGCGGCACCACCGCCAGGTCCTGGAACAGCAGCACGCCGATGATCTCGCGGCCGTGCTTGGATTCGAGCTGCATGCGCTCGGCCAGCATCTTGACGACGAGCGCCGTGGACGACATCGCCAGGATGCCGCCCAGCGCGATGCCGGCCTGCCAGGACAACCCCGCCAGCAGGGCGACGGGCACGTTGATGGCCACCGTCACGGCGACTTGCGCCATGCCGAGGCCGAACACCGTGCGCTTCATGCTGTACAGGCGCGCCAGCGAGAACTCGAGGCCGATGGAGAACATCAGGAACACCACGCCGAATTCGGCCAGGTGCTGCGTCGCCTCGGAATCGGGGATCAGGTCCAGCGCATGCGGGCCGATGGCGGCGCCGACCAGCAGGTAGCCCAGCACCGGCGGCAGGTTGAGCGAGCGGAACACCACGACCACCAACACTGCGGAAGCGAGCAGGACGAGAACGAGTTGCAGGGTGGTCATCGGGTCGGGGAGCAGCGAATCGTCAGGGGATGCCGGGGGTTGTTTGGTATACTTTTGCCTAGTCTAATCAAATCGCATTCATGGACCAAATCCCGGCCACCGAGAAGATCGATCCGAAGGCACTGGAGCTGGCGAAGAACGTGCTGCGCATCGAGGCGCAGGCCGTTGCCGGCCTGATCGATCGCCTGGACGGCGCCTTTCCCAGGGCCATCGCGCTGATCCTCGCCTGCCACGGCCGCGTCATCGTCTCCGGCGTCGGCAAGTCCGGCCACATCGCCCGCAAGATCGCCGCGACGCTTGCCAGCACCGGCACGCCGGCCTATTTCGTGCACGCCGCCGAGGCGGCCCACGGCGACCTCGGCATGATCACCCGCGACGATGTGCTGATCGCGCTGTCCAACTCCGGCGAGAGCGAGGAACTGCTCACCATCGTCCCGCTGGTGAAGCGCCAGGGCGGCAAGCTGATCGCCATCACCGGCAGCGCCGCCTCCTCGCTGGCCCGCGAGGCCGACGCCCACCTCGATGCCGGCGTCGCCGAGGAGGCCTGCCCGCTCAACCTTGCCCCCACCGCCAGCACCACCGCCGCGCTGGCCATGGGCGACGCCCTCGCCGTGGCCCTGCTCGACGCGCGCGGCTTCGGCGCCGAGGATTTTGCCCGCTCCCACCCCGGCGGCGCGCTCGGACGCCGGCTGCTCACCCATGTGCGCGACATCATGCGCAAGATCGACGCGGTGCCCCGCGTCGGCGAGAACGCCACCGTCGCCGAGGCGGTGCTGGCGATTTCCCGCGGCGGCATGGGCATGACGGCCGTCGTCACCGACAAGCTCGCCGTCGCCGGCATCTTCACCGACGGCGACCTGCGCCGCGCCCTGGACAAGGTTGCCGACATGAAGGGCACGCCGGTGACGCAGGTGATGACGCGCAACCCGAGGACCATCGGCCCCGAGCGCCTGGCGGCGGAGACGGCGCAGATGATGGAAGAGCACAAGATCAGCCAGATCCTGGTGGTCGAGGACGGCGTGCTGGTCGGCGCACTCAACACGCACGACCTGTTCCGCGCCAAGGTCATCTGAGCGGCACGACATGAAATTCAAGCCGCGCGGCCAAGGCCTCTTCCAGATTGCCCTGATGACCCTGCTGGTCGGGCTCACTCTCTGGCTGCAGCGCGCCGCCGAGCTGACGGACGGCTTCAGCGACACCCTGCTGCGCCACGACCCCGACTACTACGCGGAGAACTTCACCGTGCGCCGCTTCGACAGCACCGGCGCCGTGCAGAACATGCTGGTGGCAAAAAAAATGGTACATTACCCCGACGACGACACCACGGTCGCGACCGAGCCGCAGATGTCGTTCCTCAAGGGACCCCGGCCGACGCGCATCACCGCCCTGCAGGGACTGATCGGGCCGGATGCCGGCGAGGTCACCCTCGTCGGCAATGTGCGCGGGGTGCGTGCGGCGACCGCCACGGATCCCGAAATCGTCTTCACCACCACCCACCTCACGGTGTTCCCCGACGACGAGGTGGCGCGCACGAATGCAGCCGTGACGTTCGCCCAGGGAGCCTCGGTCATACACGGGATAGGGATGGAAGCCGACGGCAAGAGCCAGATCTACAAACTGCACAACCAGGTCAACAGCACCATCGAGAACAAACGCCGCTGACGCCCATGATGCCCGCCAAATCCGCTCCCCGAATCCTGCTCTGCGCGACGCTGCTTGCCGTCGCCACGCTCAGCCACGCCGAGAAGGCGGACCGCGAAAAGCCGGTCAACCTCGAATCCGACCGCGCCACGGTCGACGAGATCAACAAGGTGCACATCTTCGAAGGCAACGTCACCCTGACCCAGGGCACGCTGGTCATCCGCAGCGACAAGCTGGTGGTGCAGCAGGACGCCGAGGGCTTCCAGAAAGGCATCGCCACCGCCAATCCCGGCAACCTGGCGCGCTTCCGCATGAAGCGCGAAGGCAAGGACGAGTACGTCGAGGGCGAGGGCGAGCGCATCGAGCACGACGCCAAGACGGAGATCACCAAGTTCTTCAACCGCGCCTGGGTCAAGAGCGGCCAGGACGAGGTGCGCGGACAGTTCATCGTCTTCGACGGCATCAAGGAGAACTACTCGGTCACCAGCGGCCCGGCGGGCACCGTCGTGCCCGGGCGCGACAGCCGCGTGCGCGCCGTGATCCAGCCGAAGAACAAGGCGGCGCCCGAGGCGGCCGTGCCCGGCCAGCCGGTGCGCCTGCAGATCGCCCCCAGCATTTCGAATCCCAGACAGGAATAAGGAGCAACTACCCGATGTCTTACGAGAACATCATCGTCGAGACCCGCGGCAAGGTCGGCCTCATCACGCTGAACCGCCCGAAGGCGCTCAACGCACTGAACGATGCGCTGGTCGACGAGCTCGGCGACGCGCTGGGCAAGTTCGAGGCCGACGAGGCCATCGGCGCCATGGTCATCACCGGCTCCGAGAAGGCCTTCGCCGCCGGCGCCGACATCGTCGCCATGAGCCGGATGGACTACATGGACGTCTACAAGAGCGACTTCATCACCCGCAACTGGGAGCGCGTGAAGACCTGCCGCAAGCCGGTCATCGCCGCGGTGGCGGGCTTCGCCCTCGGCGGCGGCTGCGAGCTGGCCATGTCCTGCGACATCATCATCGCCGCCGACACGGCGAAGTTCGGCCAGCCTGAAATCAAGCTCGGCATCCTGCCCGGCGCCGGCGGCACGCAGCGCATGCCGCGCGCCGTGGGCAAGGCCAAGGCGATGGACCTCTGCCTCACCGCCCGCATGATGGATGCGGCCGAGGCCGAGCGCGCCGGGCTCGTCTCGCGCGTCGTGCCGGCCGACAAGCTGCTGGAGGAGGCGCTCGGCGCCGCCGAAACCATCGCCGGCTTCTCGCTGCCGGTGATCATGATGGTCAAGGAGTGCGTCAATCGCGCCTACGAGGGCCCGCTCGCCGAAGGCATGCTGTTCGAGCGGCGCGCCTTCCACGCCGCCTTCGCCCTGGCCGACAAGAACGAAGGCATGTCCGCCTTCGTCGAGAAGCGCAAGCCGGACTTCAAGAACCGCTAGGCTTCCTCCCCTCTCCCGCTTGCGGGAGAGGGGCTGGGGGAGAGGGCTGCCTGACGGCGATCGCCACGCCTGCCGCGGCGATCGCCATGCCGGCCACGGCCGTCAGGCCGAGTTTCTCCCCGAAAATCAGAAAGGCCATCAGCGCGGTCGTCGGCGGCGTGAGGTAGAACAGCGCCGAGACGCGCGTCGCCGCGCCGCGGCGGATCAGCAGGTGCAGCAGCGAAATCGCCCCCAGCGACAACACCACGATCAGCCAGCCCAGCGCAAAGACGAACTGGCCGCTCCATTCGACGCCCATGGTCTCGAAGGCCAGCGCGAAAGGCAGCAGCACCAGTCCGGCGGCAACGAACTGGATCACCGAGCCGCTCCAAAGATCCAGTTCGGCGCAGAAGCGTTTCTGGTAGAGCGTGCCGAGGGTGATACTGAGCAGCGCCATGACCGAGAAGGCCAGTCCGGCACCGCTCAGCCCGGCAAACCCCAGCTTCTCCCATACCACCAGGGTCACCCCGCAAAAGCCGAGCGCCAGGCCCGCCCACTGCCGGCCGCTGACCCGCTCGCCCACCATCGAGGCGCTCAGGAACGCAGTCAGCAGCGGCTGGATGCCGACGACCAGGGCCACCACGCCGGCCGGCATGCCGGTATGGATGGCCAGGAACACCCCGGACAGATAGCCGCCATGCAGTAACGTGCCTGCAACAGCAATATGGAACCATTGGATCGGACGGTGCGGCCATGGCCGGCGCAAGACCAGCGCCAGCAGGCCGAGCAGGCCGATCACGCAGGCAAAGCGGATCAGCAGAAAGGTCAGCGGCTCGGCAAAGGGCAGTCCCAGCTTGGCGCCGATGAAGCCGGTGCTCCAGAGCAGGACGAACAGGCCCGGGGCCAGGACCAGCAGCATCGGCTGCGAATGCGTTTTCTCGGTCATTTACTCTTGAAATCCTGGTTGCACCGCCATAAATAGAAGCTCGGAAGGTAACAAAGTTAAGTGCTTACTAACATTTAGTCAAATGTTTTTAATAAGTTTTTTATTTTCTCAAAAAATATTGTGCTTTGCACAAAAAAGTTCTTGACTTGGAAAGATTCAACCTTATAATTGAATCATGCTGCGGTGCAACAAGTAGTGCGGATTAATACCGAATTTTCATTTTCAGATTGCTGTCATTTCAAGGAGAGAGAAATGCTGACCACCCCGGAACAACTGGCTACCGCCAACAAAGCCAACGTCGAAGCCATGCTGACCCTGGCCAACACCGCGTTCGCGAGCGCCGAGCGCTTCGCTGCGCTGAACCTGAACACCGCCCGTGCCGTGCTGGAAGACAGCGTGAACAACGCCAAGGCCCTGCTCGGCGCCAAGGATCTGCAGGAAGTCATTTCCCTGCAAGCCACCCTGGCCCAGCCGTCCGTCGAGAAGGCCGTTGCCTACTCGCGCAGCGTCTATGAGATCTCCGCCCAGACCCAGGAAGAGTTCTCCAAGCTGGTCGAGGCCCAGTTCGCCGAAGTGAACAAGAACGTCGCCTCCACGCTGGACAAGGCCGCCAAGTCGGCCCCGGCCGGTTCGGACGTCGCGGTTGCCGCGGTCAAGTCCGCCATCGCCGCCGCCAACTCGGCCTACGACACGATGAGCAAGGCTGCCAAGCAGGTCGCCGAGATCGCCGAGGCCAACGTGGCCGCCGCGACCAACGCCACCGTCAAGGCCGTCGGCGCCGCCCAGACCGCCAAAGCCAAGAAAGCCGCCTAAGCTTTCCGGCTGCACCATCCTCCTCCCGCCCCGCGCAAAGCGGAGCGTTTCGAGCCCCGGCTTCGGCCGGGGTTTTTTCTTTCTATTTCTCCTGCCACTCGTAGCCGAGGCGCCCCACCTCGGCGCGGATCTCGTCCATCGCCGCCCGGACTGACGCCGGTTCGCCGCGCACGCCCAGCTCGATGTGCCGCCGCACGCCTTCGCCGCCGAAGGAAGGCAGGCTGAACAGGGCCGCCTTCGGGTACTCCCGCGTGATGCGGTTCATCAGGTCGAGCAGGGCCGACTCGGGCGCTTCATACACGATGATCGCCCGCTCCTCGCGCGCCACCCGGTGATGCAGGGGGGCAAGGCGCGTATCCAGCACCCACTCCAGCATCGGCCAGGACATCACCGGGAAGCCGGGAAAGAAGTAATGGCGGCCGACCGAAAAGCCGGGAATGCGGTTGTAGGGATTGGGAATGATCTCGCTGCCGATCGGGAACTCGCCCAGCATGAGCCGCTGCGGCGTGGTTTCGTCGCCGAAGCGCGCGCGGATCTCGCGCTCGGCATCGGGGTGCAGGGCGATGCCCACGCCCAGCGCCGCGGCCGCGGCCTGGCGCGTATGGTCGTCGGGCGTCACGCCGATGCCGCCGAAGCTGAAGACGATGTCGTCGGTGGCAAAACTGCGCCGCAGGGCCTCCGTCAGGCGTGTCCGATCGTCGCCGAGGACCTGCGCCCAGTCGAGCGCCATGCCGCGCAGGGCGAGCAACTCGATGACCTTGGGGAAATGCTTGTCCGCCCGCTTGCCGGAGAGGATTTCGTCGCCGATGATGATGGCCCCGATGCTCATGATTTCCGCGCACGCCGCAGCGCCTCCAGGCAGTAGTGGATGTAAGCCAGGCCGGCATAGGCCGGCGCGATCAGGTTGAGCACCGGCACGAAGGCCAGCAGGCCGGCGACGACGCCGGCCAGATACAGTCCGCTGCGCTCGCGCGCCAGCACGCCGCCGATCTCGTCGGCGCCGGCATGCGCCGACAGCGCGTCGTAGCTGTAGCCGCGGTAGTTGAGGTAGCCGGCGAGCAGCACCGGCAGGACGATGGCCATGCCGGGAATCAGCCACAGCGGCAGCGTGACCACCCAGCCGGCGAGGAACACCGCCACCGCCATCAGGGCATTGCCGAGACTGCCGGCCAGCGTGCCGCCGTCGCGCCGCTCCAATTCCGGATAGTCCTTCGCCGCCACCCGCTCCAGCATCAGCGGCAGGGCGAAGACGGCGACGATGAACATCGCCGTGCCGTAGATGAGCGGGATCAGCAGCAAACCCAGCACCACCTTGACGAAGATCGCACCGGCCAGCGCCGAGGCCTCCCAGCGCATCTGCAGCCAGTTGAGCCAGCCGACCTCGTTGAAGAGGCGCTCGACGCCGGCGCCGACCGTGTCCCAGGAGAACCACGCCACGGCGATCCAGAACACGACCGCCAGGACGGTCGGCCACAGCAGATGCCAGAGGATGCCCGGCGTGAGCAGGCTCCTCAGCGCGCGTCCATAGGCTTTCAGCACTTCGGTCATGCGGCTCCTATCTCGGCCGGCTGTCCCAGGCCTTCTGCAGTCTCTTTACGGAAACCGGCATCGGCGTCTTCAGTTCCTGCGCGAACAGCGCGACGCGCAGTTCCTCGAGCAGCCAGCGGAAATCCTCCAGCCAGGGGTCGGGCGCGCCGCTCTTGCGCCGCGCCAGCCGTTCGCGCTCCCAGGGTTTATACAATGCCGCGAACTCCTGCGCCAGCCGGGCGTCGCGCGCCGGATCGGCACGCAGCTTGTCGATGCGCAGCTGCGCCGCCTTCAGGTAGCGCGGGAAGTGCGCCAGGCGCTCGAAGGGCGTCGCCTCGACGAAGCCCTTCGGCAGCAGCTCGGCGCATTGCGCCTTGATGTCCTCCGCCACCGCCGGCTGCGCCTTGATCGTCGCGAGCTTCTTCAGCAGCGCGGCGTGCTCCGCGAGTATCGCACCAACCAGCCGCGCGATCTCCTGCGCCACCAGGCCGATGCGGGCGCGCGCCTCGTCCTTGCGTTTGGCGAAACTGGCGGCATCGGCCGGCAGCGGCGCCAGCATGCAGGTGCGCTCCAGGGTCGCCGCGACGATCTGGCTTTTCAGCTCGGCTTCCGTGCCCCAGGCCATGAACAGCAGGCCCAGCTCGCGCGGCAGCGACTTCTCGACGAACTTCACCTGCTCGCGCAATTCCAGGGCGAAGAGCCGGCGCAGGCCCCTGCGGTGCACGGCGGCGGCCTTCTCCGGCGTGTCCTGCACGCGCAGCGCCACGCTGTCGCCCTCGTCCACCAGCGCCGGGAAGCCGATCACGTTGCGGCCGCCGACGTCCACCTCCATGATTTCCGGCAGCTCGCCGAAGCTCCATGAAGTCAGTCCCTGCAATGCGGCGTCCGCGGCGTCCTCCTTCACTTCGGCGCGGGCGAAGGTCTGCTCGATCTTCTGTGCGAAGCGGCTGCGCAGGGCGGCGAGGTCGCGCGACTGGCCGAGCATGCGGCCGTGCTCGTCGACGGCGCGGAAGTTCATGAAGAAATGCGCCGGCACCATCTCGGCACGGAAGGCATCGAGCGGAAGCTTCAGCTGCATCTTCTCCTCGGCGGCGCGGGTCAGGGCGCGCAGGAAGGGCTCGTCGGCCTCGTGCGCCGCTTCCGCGAAGGCGGCAACGAAGTCGTCAATGGGTTGCAGGCGGTGGCGGTATTTCTGCGGCAGGGTCTTCACGAACTGCGCCGCCTTCTGCTCGAGCAGGCCCGGCACCAGCCACTCGCAGCGCACCGACGGCACCTGGTTGAGCGCCGCCAGCGGCACCGTCAGCGTCACGCCGTCGTCCTCGGCGCCGGGCTCGAAGTGGTAGGCGAGCGGGTAGCGCTGGCCGTGGATCTCCATCTGCGGCGGGAAGCGCTCCGAGGTGACGCCGGCGGCGTCGTGGCGCATGAGCTGCTCGCGCGTGAGGAACAGCAGCTTCGGCTCGGCGCGCTCGGCGTCCTTGCGCCAGCGCTCGAAGCTGGCGACGTCCACGACCTCGGCGGGAATCTGCGCGTCGTAGAAGGCGAAGATCAGCTCCTCGTCCACCAGCACGTCCTGGCGGCGCGTCTTGTGCTCCAACTGCTCGATGTCGCGCACCAGCTTGCGGTTGTGCTGGAAGAAGCGCGCATGGCGCGTGAATTCGTCGGGCAGCTCGCCCTGCACCAGGCCCTCGCGGATGAACAGCTCGCGGGCGAGCTTCGGATCGACCCGGCTGTAGGTCACGGGCCGCTTGGCGTAGAGCACCAGGCCGTGCAGGGTGGCACGCTCCCAGGCGCGCACCTGTCCGGTCTTCTTCTCCCAGTGCGGGTCGTAGACGCTCTTGCGCACCATGTGGGCGCCAACCTCTTCCAGCCATTCCGGCTCGATCTTCGCCAGGCAGCGCGCATACAGCCGCGTTGTCTCGACCAGCTCGGCAGCGACGATCCAGCGGCCGGCCTTTTTCGCCAGCGCCGAGCCGGGATGCGGCCAGAAGCGGATGCCGCGCGCGCCGAGGTAATGGCCCTCCTCCTCGCTCTTCAGGCCGAGGTTGCCGAGCAGGCCGGCGAGCAGGGCCTTGTGGATCTGCTCGTAGGTGGCCGGCTTCCCGTTCTCGCGCCAGCTGTGCTCGCCGCACAGCGTGTGCAGTTGCGCATGCACCTCGCGCCACTCGCGCATGCGCAGGTAGCTGAGGTAATTCTTGCGGCACCAGTCGCGCTGCTTGCGCTGCGAGGCGTGCGTCCACTCCGCGTCGAAGGCCTTCCACAGGTTCAGCCAGGCGAGGAACTCCGAGCGCTGCTGCTGTTCGTCGCCGCGCCATTTGGCGTGGGCCTGGTCCGCCGCGCCGGCCTGCTCCTGCGGCCGCTCGCGCGGATCCTGCACCGACAGGGCTGCGGCGATGACCAGCATCTCGCGCAGGCAGTGGCCGTCGCGCGCGGCGAGGATCATGCGGCCGATGCGCGGATCGAGCGGCAGCTTCGCCAGCTCGCGGCCGCTTTTGGTGAGTTCGCGTTCGTCGTCCACCGCGCCCAGTTCGGCGAGCAACTGATAGCCGTCGGTGACCATGCGCGGCAGCGGCCGGTCGAGGAAGGGGAATTCCTCCACCTCGCCGAGGTGCAGCGACTTCATGCGCAGGATGACGCCGGCCAGCGAGGAGCGCAGCAGCTCGGGCTCGGTGTGCGCCAGGCGCCTCTGGTAGTCATCCTCGGCATACAGGCGGATGCAGACGCCGCTCATGACGCGGCCGCAGCGCCCTGCGCGCTGGTTGGCGGCCGAGCGGGCGATGTCCTCGACCTGCAGCATCTCCACCTTGTTGCGGTGGGAGTAGCGCTTGACGCGGGCCAGTCCGGAATCGACGACGTAGCGGATGCCCGGCACGGTGAGCGAGGTCTCGGCGACGTTGGTGGCGAGCACGACGCGGCGGCCCTTCGCCGGCGCGAAGACCCGCTGCTGCTCCTGTGCCGACTGGCGCGCGTAGAGCGGCAGCAGTTCCGTCCCGGGCGGATGGTGCTTCCTCAGCGCCTCGGCCGCCTCGCGGATCTCGCGCTCGCCGGGCAGGAACACCAGCACGTCGCCCGGACCGTTGCGGTGGCATTCGTCGACGGCGTCGACGATGGCGTCCGGCAGGTCGACGTTGTCCGCCGGCGGCCGCCAGCGCATCTCGATGGGATAGAGCCGGCCCGAGACCTCGATCACCGGTGCGCCGTCGAAATGCTTCGAGAAGCGCTCCGCATCCAGCGTCGCCGAGGTGACAATGACCTTCAATTCCGGCCGCTTCGGCAGGAGCTGCTTGAGATACCCCAGCAGGAAGTCGATGTTGAGGCTGCGCTCGTGCGCTTCATCAATGATCAGCGTGTCGTACTGCCGCAGCTGCGGGTCGCCCTGCGTCTCGGCGAGCAGGATGCCGTCGGTCATCAGCTTGATGTAGCTGTCGGGGCTGACGCGGTCGGTAAAGCGGATCTTGAAACCGACGGCGCGGCCCAGCTCGCTCTTCAGTTCCTGGGCGATGCGCGTGGCGGTGGCGCGGGCGGCGATGCGGCGCGGCTGGGTGTGGCCGATGAGGCCGTGTGCGCCGCGGCCGAGTTCGAGGCAGATCTTCGGCAGCTGCGTCGTCTTGCCCGAGCCGGTCTCGCCGCAGACGATGACCACCTGGTTCTTCGCGATGGCCTCGGCGATCTCGCCGCGCTTCGCGCAGACCGGCAACTCGTCGTCATAGGCAATCGCCGGCCGCGCGGCCAGGCGCGCTGCCGGATCGAAAATGCGCCTATCCCCCCGCCCCTTTCCCGAGGAAAGGGGTGACAACGGTTCAGCCGCGCCAGGCGCGGCTTCCGTGTGCTTCGGTTTCATTTGGCCAGGACGACGAAGGTGGCGATGCCCAGCGCCGTCATCGCCAGCGAGCCGATCAGGTGGCCGCCCGCCGCCGCCAGCGCCCAGCCGTATTGCGCGCGCTCGATGAGCGCCACCACTTCGGCGGAGAAGGTCGAGAAGGTGGTCAGGCCGCCGAGGAAGCCGGTGATGAGGAAGAGCTTGAGTTCGGGCGACAGCCCGGCATGGTGATGGAACAGCGCCACGGCGAAACCGACGCAATAGCCGCCGATGAGATTGGCCGCCAGGGTGCCGAGCGGGATCGTGGGGAACAGGGGATTCAGGGCCACGCCGAGGCCCCAGCGCGTCCAGGCGCCCAGCGCGGCGCCGCCCCCCACAGCGAGAAATCCACCCAAGCTCATGATCGTTTTGAGAATTCCAGACCGGATTGTAACCCGCCGTAAGGTTTCGACCCCAGCCCCGGTCTATTCCAGCGAGAGGCGAAGTTTCGCCGATCGACCCCAACCCCAACAGGAGAAAGCAAATGAGCAGACGCACCACCCTGATCACCGCCGCCCTCGGTACTGCCTTCGCCGCCACCGCCGCCCTCGCCCCGGTCGCCCACGCCGCCGGCAACCCCTTCGCCGCCAGCCAGCTCTCGGCCGGCTACCAACTCGCCCAGGCCGATACCAAGATGGACGGCAAGAAGAAGGATGGTTCCTGCGGCGCAGACAAGAAGAAGGATGCCAATTGCGGCGCGGACAAGAAGGCCGCCGACAAGAAGAAGGACGGCAAGTGCGGCGAAGCCAAGTGCGCTGCCGACAAGAAGAAGTAAGTCGATTCGCTTCGGCCATCATGGGATCCCGCGGGATTTCCGGCGCCGGACTCGGCTTCAGGCGGGAGCTCATCCCCGCCCTGAAGGCCGGGGTGCCCGATGCCATCCGTTTCTTCGAGATCGCTCCCGAAAACTGGCTCGGTATGGGCGGGCGCTCGGCGAAGGATCTGCGCGCCTTCACAGAGCGTCATCCTTTCGTCTGTCATGGCCTGTCGCTCTCGCTCGGCGGGCCGGCGCCGCTCGACGAGACGCTGCTGCGGCGGATCAAGGCCTTCATGCGCGAGCACGGCATGACGCTCTACACCGAGCACCTATCCTGGTGCGGCGACGACGGCCAGCTCTACGACCTGCTGCCCATTCCGTTCACGGAAGAGGCCGTGCGCTGGACGGCGGAACGAGTAAGACGCGCCCAAGACATCCTCGGTATGCGCATCGGCCTGGAAAATGCCTCCTACTATGTCGCCCCGCCGGGCGCGGAGATGAACGAGATCGAATTCATCCGCTCGGTCATCGAGGAGGCCGATTGCCTGCTGCACCTCGATGTGAACAACATCTACGTCAACAGCCTCAACCATACATTCAACCCGATGCGCTTCCTGAAGGCCCTGCCGTTGGAACGCACCTGCTACATCCATGTCGCTGGCCACTACGTCGAACCGGATGGCCTGGTAGTGGACACCCACGGCGCACCGGTCATCGATCCGGTGTGGGCCCTGCTGGATGCGGCCTATGCCGTCTGCGGGCCCGTGCCGACCTGCCTCGAGCGCGATTTCAACATCCCCGACCTCGACGAGCTGGCGAGGGAAGTCAGCGTGATTGCCAGTTTCCAGTGCCGTCATGCGCCGACTGACTTTTGCCGGAGGGCCGAGGGATGAATGCGCCGCAGCCGGAATTCCAGCGCTTCCAATTCGCCTTCGCACGCCACGTGCGCGACCCGCGCGGTACTGCGCGTCCCGCCGGCGTGCCGGCACGGCGCATGGATCTCTACAACGAGCTGCTCTTCAACAACATCGAGTCAAGCCTGAATACCTGCTTCCCGGTGTCGCGCGACATGCTCGGTGCGCGGCGCTGGCCCAGGCTGGTGCGCGCCTTCTTCCGCGACTGGCGCTGCCTTACGCCCCACTACCGCGAGATTCCGCGCGAGTTCGTCCGCTATCTTTCTGAAGCCGCCCCCGCCGCAAACTTGCCGCCCTGGCTGGCCGAGCTGGCGCACTACGAATGGGCCGAACTGGCAGTCGACATCATGGAAACCCCAGAGCCCCCGCCCTGCGATGCCGAGGGGGACCTTCTCGATCGGCGCCCGGTGTTTGCGCCGGCGCTGATGAATCTCGCCTATGCCTGGCCGGTGCACCGCATCGGCCCGTCGCATCGCCCGCGCAAGCCGGTCCCGGCCCACCTGCTGGTGTTCCGCAGGCGCGACGACAGCGTCGGCTTCATGGAACTCAACCCCGTTTCGGCACGGCTCGTCGTCCTTCTTCAGGAATACGGCATAACCGGACGCGAGGCGGCACTGCGCATCGCGGACGAACTGGCCCATCCCGACTGCGACATCGTGACCGCCGGGGCTGAAGTAACCCTCGAAGCGATGCGCCAGTCCGGCGCAATTTATGGAACCAGTACATGATGCAACTCGCCAACAGAATCCTCTCCCTCCTCGACGGCGCCGGCGCCTGGCTCGCCCCGCTCGGCCTGCGCCTGATCCTCGCCTGGGAATATTTCGAGGCCGGCCTGGAGAAATTCCGCGGCGAGAACTGGTTCGGCGACATCCGGGACCAGTTCCCCTTCCCCTTCAGCGTCGTTCCGCCCGAAATCAGTTGGCAACTGGCGACCTGGTTCGAACTGGCCGGCGGCGTGGCGCTGCTGATCGGCTTCGGCACGCGCTTCTTCTCGGCCTCGCTCTTCGTGCTCACCGTCGTCGCCATCGCCGCGGTGCATTGGCCGGCCGAGTGGCTCACCCTGGCCGAGTTGGCGCAGGGCTACGCGCTCACCGACAAGGGTCAGGGCAATTACAAACTGCCGCTGATCTTTCTCGTCATGCTGCTGCCGCTGATCCTCACCGGGCCGGGCCGCCTCAGCCTGGACGCGTGGATCGCGCGACGGCTGTCGATGACGGGGAGCCGAAACTTTGGCAAAGTAGCCGCAGGATGCTGAACCCCTTCCGCCAGCGCCAGTTCGACCAGGCCGCGCGCGCCTACGGCGCCGACCTGTACCGCTACGCCTACTGGCTGTGCCGCGACCGCTTCGTCGCCGAGGAGCTGGTGCAGGAGACCTTCGCCCGCGCCTGGAAGAACTGGGACAGCCTGGAGGATCTCGCCGCGGCCAAGCCCTGGCTGATCACCATCCTGCGCAACGAGCACGCCCGGCTCTACGAGCGCAAGCGCCTCGACATCGGCGACGAGGATCCGCAGGAGCTGGAGATTCCGTCGCGCGACCGCCCCGGCGACCATCTCGAGCTGGAACAGCTGGTCGAGGAACTGCCGCCCGCCTACCGCGAGCCGCTGGTGCTGCAGGTGCTGGGCGGCTACGAGTGCAAGGAGATCGCCGAGATGCTCGGCACCACCGAGGGGGCCGTGATGACCCGCCTCACCCGCGCGCGGCAGGCGCTGCGCGCCCATCTCGAAACAAGCGACCGTGCAAGGAGGTCGATATGAACTGCCTCGAATTCCGCCGCGACAAGCTCGCCGACCCGCGCCGCCTCTCTCCGGAAGCGGCGGCGCACCTGAACGACTGCGCCGCCTGCCGCGGCTTCGCCGCCGAAGTCGACGAGAACGAGGCGCGCCTCGCCGCCGTGCTCGACGTGCCGGTGCCGGAGGGCATCGCCGAGCGCATCATCCTGCGCCGCAAGGCGCAAACCCGCTTCTCGCCGCGCCTGGGCATGCTCGCCGCCTCGCTGGTGCTGACTTTCGCCTTCGGCCTGCACCAGTGGAAGGACGCCGGCTCGCAGGAATACGCGCGGCTGGCCATCGAGCACGTCATGCACGAGCCGGAGTCCTTCACCAGCACCCGTCTGGCCGATCCCGAACTCCTGCGCCGGGTCATGCACACCTTCGGCGGCGAGATGCAGGCTTCGCTCGGCAAGGTGCGCTACATGAAACTCTGCCCGGTGCCCGAGGGCACCGGCTGGCACATCGTCTTCGAGGCCGAGGACGGCAAGCTGGCTACGCTGATCCTCATCCCGGCCAAGCGCATGAAGACCGACGCCGAGCAGGCCCAGGTCGGCGGCTGGAACGCCGTGGCGCGGCCCGGCGGACAGGGCTTCTACGCCGTCATCGCCGATTCGCCGGACGCCCTCGCCAAGGCCGACGAGTTGGTGCGTCAGCGCGTGCGCTGGCGCAGCTGAGGCACCCGTGGCGGACCGGCTTCGCTGCCTCTGTGCAGCCGTGCTCATGGCAGCGGCGCTCCCGTTGCAGGCCGCGGACGGAACGGTTCCGCCCGCCGAGCCTCAGGCGCTGAACCGCTTCCTGCAGGCCGGCACGTATAAGAGCTGGCCGCGCGAATCCGCACCGCACCCCTCGCGCGGGCCGCATCCCGTCACGGTGCTCACCTACCTGAATCCCGCCATGCAGGCCTCGCTCGCCGCCGGCAGGAAGGATCACCCTGCCGGCAGCGCCATCGTCAAGGAGCTCTTCGACGACCAGGGAGCAATCCGCGGCTGGGCGGTGTCGATCAAGACCGGGGCGAAGAGCCGTCTCGGCAAGGGCTGGTACTGGTACGAGGTGCTCTCTCCCGCAGCGGACGCCAAGCCCGACTATGCCGGCCAGGGCCTGCTGCTCTGCTCGGCCTGCCACGCCACGGGGAAGGACTACGTCCTGTCGGACTTCCCATTGAAGTAGGCCATGGGAAAACTCCTTGCCCTGTGCGCAGGACTGGTCGCCGGCCTGCCCCTCCAGGCGGCCGCCGCCTGCAGCGCCGGCTCGGGCCCCACCTTGAATCCGCTGATCGAGTTGTACACCTCGGAAGGCTGCAGCAGCTGCCCGCCCGCCGACCGGTGGCTCGCGGAGCTCAAGGCAGGCCCGGCGGTGCCGCTGGCGCTGCACGTGGACTACTGGGATTACATCGGCTGGCGCGACCGCTTCGCCGATGCGCGCTTCTCCGCGCGCCAGCGCGAGGTGGCGCGCCGCACCGGCGGCCGCGTCATCTACACGCCGCAGGTGGTGCTCGACGGCCGCGACTTCCGTGCCTGGTCCCGGCCGGACACCGTCATGCAGGGGATCGGGCAGGCCGCCGCGAAGCCGGCCCGGGCAAGAATTTCGCTCTCGGCCGAGGAGAAATCGGCCGGAAACTGGTCGCTGCGCCTGGAGGGCGATGTCGCCCAGCGCCAGGGCCGTGCCGCGGCCTATCTCGCCGTCTTCGAAAACGGCCTGGAAACCGAGGTACGCGCCGGCGAAAACGCAGGCGCCCGGCTGCGTCACAGCAATGTGGTACGCGAATGGTTCGGGCCTGTCGCCATCGCCACCGACGGCCGTTTCGCCTACTCGCGCGAGCTGAAGCGCGCCGACATCGATTACAGGAAGGCCGGTCTGGCCGCCTTCATCGAGGACCCCGACACGGGCGAGGTCCTGCAGGCCCTGGCGCTGCCCTTCTGTCCAGGCTGATCCCATCGACCGGAGAACCCCCCATGTCCCGACTCATGCCAAGACAACCCGTGCCCGCCCTCCACGTGCCCACCGTCGGCGGCGACGACTGGGCTCTTGCCGCGCAGCGGCCCGAGCGCTTCACGCTGATCGTCTTCTACCGGGGACTGCATTGTCCGATCTGCCGGACCTACCTGGGCGAACTGGACAAGCTGGCGGGAGAGTTCGCGTCGCGCGGCGTGTCGATCCTTGCCGTCAGCAGCGACAGCGCCGAACGCGCCGCGACGGCCCGCGAGCAATGGGGACTGGGCAACCTGACGGTCGGCCACAGCCTCGGGCTCGATGTCGCCCGCGCCTGGGGACTGTACGTCTCCTCCAGCCGCGGCAAGACCTCCATCGGCATCGAGGAGCCGGCGCAGTTCAGCGAGCCGGGCATCTTCCTCGTGCGGCCCGACGGCACGCTTTACTGGGGCAATGTCTCGACCATGCCGTTTGCCCGCCCGCATTTCCGGGAAATCCTCGGCGCGCTCGACTTCGTCGTCAAGAACGACTATCCGGCACGCGGAGAGGCCTAGGGTCAGTTCGCATACATTCTGCCGCCGGGCCGCCGAGGCATAATGGCGGCCATGAAAGCACACCATATCCATTTCGCCGGCGGCCTCGGCAGCCTCGCCCTGGTCGGCTTCGCCGTCTACTACCTGCAGGCCGCCATCGGCCTGCTGCCCTGCCCGCTCTGCGTGATGCAGCGCATTGCCTACATCCTGTTCGGCATCACCGCCCTCGTGGCGGCCTTCCATCGCCCGGCCGGCGCGGGGCGCTGGCTTTACCTCGCCCTGCTCGACCTGTGGGCGACGCTGGGCGCGGCGGTCGCCGGCTGGCAGGTGTACCTCACCTACAATCCGCAGGCCGCCGAGTGCGGCATCAGCCCCGAGGAGCGCTTCCTCAACGGCCTGCCGCTGGCCAAGTGGTGGCCGGCCATGTTCGAGGCCAACGGCGACTGCACCAAGGTGGACTGGACCTTCCTCGGCCTCTCGATACCCGAACTGTCGCTGATCGCCTTCGTGCTGCTCTCCGGCCTCGCCGTCGTCGCCGCGTTAAGGCCCGCCGCACGTTAAAATAGCGGCACCATGAGCAACGACAAGAACGCGCCCGCCGCGGCGCCTGTCTCGAACTTCATCCGCCAGATCATCGAGGCCGACCTCGCCGCCGGCAAGCACGCCGGGGTGACGTGGGGAGGCAAGCCCGGCCCGGCCGCCGCCCATGCCGGCGCCCCCGCCGACCCGGCGAAGATCCGCACGCGCTTCCCGCCCGAGCCGAACGGCTATCTCCACATCGGCCACGCCAAGTCGATCTGCCTGAACTTCGGCCTGGCGCGCGACTACGCCGGCGCCTGCCACCTGCGCTTCGACGACACCAATCCGGAGAAGGAGGAGCAGGAGTACGTCGATTCGATCATCGACGCCGTCCGCTGGCTCGGCTTCGACTGGGGCCCGAACGGCTATTTCGCCTCGGACTACTTCGACTTCATGTACGAGGCGGCGCAATACCTGATCCGCAGCGGCCACGCCTACGTCGACTCGCAGAGCGCCGAGGAGATGCGGCTGAACCGCGGCACGCTGACCGAGCCGGGCAAGGACAGCCCCTGGCGCGGGCGCAGCGCCAAGGAGAACCTCGAGCTCTTCCGCCGCATGGCGGCCGGCGAGTTCCCCGACGGCGCCCATGTGCTGCGGGCGAAGATCGACATGGCCTCGGGCAACATCAATCTGCGCGACCCGGCGATCTACCGCATCCGCAAGGCCGTGCACCACCGCGCCGGCGACAAGTGGAACGTGTACCCGATGTACACCTTCGCCCACCCGATCGAGGACGCGCTGGAGCGCATCACGCATTCCATCTGCACCCTCGAGTTCGAGGCGCAGCGCCCCTTCTACGACTGGCTGCTGGAGCGCCTCGCCGAGGGCGGGCTGCTGGCGAAGCCGCTGCCGCAGCAGATCGAGTTCGCCCGCCTCAACCTCAGCTATGTCGTGCTGTCGAAGCGGAAACTCATCCAGCTGGTGCAGGAGAAGCACGTCGACGGCTGGGACGATCCGCGCCTGCCGACGCTGGCCGGCGCGCGCCGGCGCGGCTACACGCCCGAAGGCTTCCGCGCCTTCGCCGAGCGCATCGGCGTCGCCAAGGCCGATTCGTGGATCGACTACGGCGTGCTGGAAGAGTGCATGCGCGACGACCTCAACGCGCGCGCCGAGCGCCGCGTCGCCGTGCTCGACCCGCTCAAGCTCGTCATCGACAACTATCCGGCGGGGCAGGCCGAGGAGTGCTTCGCGCCGAACCACCCGCAGCAGCCTGAGCTCGGCAAGCGCGCCATGCCCTTCTCGCGCGAACTGTGGATCGAGCGCGAGGACTTCACGGAAAACCCGCCGAAGGGCTATTTCCGCCTCTTCCCCGGCAACAGCGTGCGCCTTCGCTACGGCTACGTCGTCAAGTGCACCGGCTGCGAGAAGGATGCGGCCGGCCACGTCACCGCCGTGCATTGCGAGTATTTCCCCGACTCGAAGAGCGGCACGCCGGGCGCCGACGCCTACAAGGTGAAGGGCAACCTCCACTGGGTGAGCGCGAAGCACGCCTACCGCTGCGAAGTGCGCCTCTACGACCGGTTGTTCAAGGAAGCCAACCCCGGCGCCGGCGGCCGCGATTATCTGGAAGACCTCAACCCGAATTCCAAGACGCTCATCACGGCCTGCCTCGAACCCGCGCTGAAGGACGCCAGCCCGGAAGCGCGCTTCCAGTTCGAGCGCCACGGCTACTTCGTCGCCGACCGCATCGACTCGAAGCCGGGCGCGCCGGTGTTCAACCGCACGGTGACGCTGAAGGACTCCTGGGCGAAGGGCGGCTAGGTTTTCCGCCTCGCCCCGCCCGCGCCCGGCGCCAGGCCGGTGCGGAAGCGGCCCCTGCACAAGCCGGCGGGAAAAGTCAGTCCGCGCGGCACGGCGCAATGGCCGCTTGATCCCTCCGATTACTGGTCTATATTGTCATAAAAGGCCAGCCTGACCGGCCGGCCGATATTCCAAACGAATCCTCCTCCTCTTCCTTCGGCATCTCTTGCCGGAGGCGATTGTTTTGCCGACCTTGCCTGCTGACCGAACGGGGAGGCCTCATGTTCTGGCAAAGACGCTTCGACGACTTCATCGCCCGCCAGGGCGGCCACGACGTGCCGCTGCGGCTGCGGCTGTGGAACGGCCGCGAGGCCGCCCTCGGCCCGTCGCCCCGCGTCACCTTCGAGATCAAGTCGATTTCCGCCCTGCGCCGCCTGCTGCGCCCCTCGCTCGCCTCGCTCGGCCAGGCCTATGTCGACGGCCTGATCGACATCGAGGGCACCATCGACGACGTGATCGCCGTCGCCGCCCGGCTCTCCGCCCATGCCGGACGCCAGGTGCGCCGCGCCGCGCGCATGATGCGCCACACGCGGCGCGTCGACGCCGAGGCCATCGCCTACCACTACGACGTCTCCAACGATTTCTACCGCCTCTGGCTGGACGAGGAGATGGTGTATTCCTGCGCCTATTTCCGCAGCCCGGACGACAGCCTGGAGCAGGCCCAACTCGCCAAGATCGACCACATCCTGACGAAGCTCCGCCTCGCACCCGGCCAGCGCCTGCTCGACATCGGCTGCGGCTGGGGCGCGCTGGCGCTGCGCGCGGCGCGCGACTACGGCGCCAGCGTCGTCGGCATCACGCTGTCGCAGAACCAGCACGATCTGGCGCGTGCGCGCGTGGCGGAGGCGGGGCTCGCAGACCGGGTGGACATCCGCCTGCAGGACTACCGCGACGTGAGTGAAAAATTCGACCGCATCGTCAGCGTCGGCATGCTCGAGCATGTCGGCCTGAAGAACCTGCACGGCTATTTCGCCAAGACCCGCGCCCTGCTGGCCGACGGCGGCGTCTGCCTGAACCACGGCATCACGTCCACCGATGCGGACTCGGCCGAGGCGCCCTTCGGCGGCGGCGAGTTCATCGAGCGCTACGTCTTCCCGCACGGCGAGCTGCCGCACATCGGCTTCCTGCTGAAGGAGATGGCCGCCGCCGGGCTGGAGGCGACCGACGTCGAGAACCTGCGCCGCCACTACGCCCTCACCGCCCGCCACTGGAGCCGGCGCTTCGAGCGCAACGGCACGCAGCTCCGCGCGCTGGCGGGCGAGAAGCGCTACCGCATCTGGCGCACCTACCTCGCCGGCTGCGCCTACGGCTTCGAGCAGGACTGGATCTCCCTGCACCAGGTGCTCGCCGTCAAGGCGGGCGGCCCGGGCGCGAATCCCCTGCCGCTGACGCGCGATTACATGTACGCCGGCTGAAGCCGAAAGTCAGTCTCCGCGGCACGGCAGCCCGCCGGGGATTGGGGGGTTGCCACTAATCGCGGGCAGGCAATCGGACTATACTTTTCCATCTTTTGAACTGCCCGACCGAAGGATGCCCGCATGAGCGCCTTGCCCGCCCCACCCCGCTACACCCTGCGCGAGGAGATCGCCAGCAGCGTCATGCATGGGATCGGCGTCGTGCTGGCCATCGCCGGCCTGGCGGTGCTGGCCGCCTTCGCCGCGCGTTACGGCGATGCCTGGCATGTGGTGAGCAGCAGCATCTTCGGCGCCACGCTGGTCCTTTGCTTCACCGCCTCCACCCTCTACCACAGCGTGCAGGCCGAGCGCATCAAGCAGACCCTGCGCGCCCTCGACCACTCCGCCATCTTTCTCCTCATCGCCGGCACCTACACGCCCTTCATGCTGGTGAACCTGCGCGGGCCGTGGGGCTGGTCGCTGTTCGCCGCGATCTGGTCGCTGGCCATCGCCGGCATTGCCCTGCGCCTGCTGCTGAAGGGACGGCTGCACGGACTGGTGGTGGCGCTCTACCTCGCCATGGGCTGGGCGGCGGTGGTGGCGATCCAGCCGATGCTCGAGCGCGTCGGCACCGGCGGCCTGGTCCTGCTTGCCGCCGGCGGCCTGGCCTACACCGCCGGCGTGATCTTCTACAAGTGGCGGCGCCTGCCCTACAACCATGCCATCTGGCATGGCTTCGTGCTGGCCGGCGCCGCCCTGCATTTCTTCGCCGTGCTGTTCTACGTGATTCCCTGGCCGCCCGCGGCCGTCGCCTAATTGCATTCCCCGTCGTTTTTTCGCGACACCCCGCATCCGCCGCAAAACAACGACATAAAAACCCTGCCGGCGGAAACGTGTCCCCGGAGCCCGACAAAAGCGGCCTGACACGGCAGTACGTCACGTTCCCCACTCTGATGTTTCAAAACGACTTTCCATGAAATGGCATGGATGCTGCATGCCCTGAGGGTCCATAAACAGCAAACGGAGTGTCCATTGAAATCGATGCAAATGATCCGCAGGCAATTCCTCATGGTTTCGTCCGCCATGCTCCTTGGCGCTTGCGCCGGCACGACGACACGCGAGAGCACCGGCGAATACATCGACGACACGGCCATCACCGGCAAGGTGAAGACGGCGCTGCTGCAGGACAAGCAGGTAAGCGGACTGAACATCAACGTGGAAACCTTCAAGGGCAAGGTGCAGCTCAGCGGCTTTGCCGGCACCGCGGAAGAAAGGGCGCGCGCCGTCACGATCGCCAGCGGCGTCCCCGGCGTCAAGAGCGTCACCAACGATATCCGTCTCAAGTAGCACGACCCGCATCCTCCCGGCGCCTGCGCCGGGAGGCTACCGTTCATTCCCCCATTCGATTTCCGGCCGTGTCGGTGGCAACGGCCTAGGGTCTATGGCACACTAGCCGGCCCCTTCCGCCACAGAGCGGGAGGGCAACCACCCTGAGGAGAATCGCATGGCAACCCTGCCCCCGTTTCACCTTGCCTTCCCCGTCACCGACCTTGCCCGCGCGCGCGAGTTCTACGGCAAGTTCCTCGGCTGCCCGGAAGGGCGCAGTTCAGACGAATGGGTGGATTTCAATTTCCGCGGCCACCAGATCGTCGCCCACCTGGTCAAGCGCATGGCTTCCGACGACCCGACCAACAACGTGGACGGCAAGCAGGTGCCGGTGCGCCATTTCGGCCTGGTGCTGCCGATGGACGAGTGGCAGCGCCTGGCGGAACGCTTCCGTGCCGCCGGCATGGAATTCGTCATCGAGCCCTACGTGCGCTTCCGGGGCCAGCCGGGCGAACAGGCGACCATGTTCCTCATGGATCCCTTCGGCAACGCCCTGGAGTTCAAGGCCTTCAGCGATCCGGCCCGGCTGTTCGCCAAATGAAAGGTTTCGCCATGCACATGCGTTCGCTGCTGCTGGGCGCTGCCGCCCTCCTCCTCGCCGCCTGCGGCTCGAAGATCTCCGCCGAGAACTTCGAGCGCATCCAGACCGGCATGAGCCAGAAGGAAGTCGCCGCCATCCTCGGCGAGCCGACTGAGACCAGCGCCGTCAGCGTCGCCGGGCTGTCCGGCGGCATGGCCACCTGGCGCGACGGCAACACCACGATCTCCATCCAGTTCCTCAACGACAAGGTGCAGGCCAAGCAGCTCAACCGGGAAGCCGGGAAGCCCGAGGTGAAATAGGCGTTACGCCGCCCGCCGGGTTATGGCATAGTTCGGTTCCATACCGCACACGGGGAGGGCGTATGGGAAATGCAGAAACCGCGGCCGCAATCGACGGCCACCTGATCATCATCCTCGGCATCATGGTCGCCGCCGGCCTGCTCGGCGGCCTCGCCAACTTCTTCCTCAACGAGCGCGACAGCAATTCCCCCTGGGGCAGCGCCGGCCGCCACATGGTGCTCGGCGTCGTCGCCGCCCTGACCGTGCCGCTGTTCCTCAACATGATGTCCAGCCACCTGCTGGAAGCGACCCGGCTGAAATCCAGCGAGCTCTTCGTCTTCGCCGGCTTCTGCCTGCTCTACGTGGTGGTGACGCGGCGCTTCTTCGAGAACATCGCCGCCCGCCTGATCGGCCAGGTCGAGCAGGTGCGGCGCGAAGTGAAGCACCTGCAGTATGCGAGCGAACGCGCCCCGCTGCCGGCCGTGGCGGCACCGACATCCCGCGCCGCCGAGCCGGAGGCCGCGCCCGAACCGGCGCCGGCCTCCATCGTCGAGCTGCCGCGCAACGCGGTGAGCTTCGGCGACATCGAGCTGATGCGCGCCGTCGCCGAGGGCAACGCCATCTACGGCGCCAACACGGGCCTCGCCGCCAAAACCACCCTGCCGAAGGACCAGATCGCCGCCCGCCTGGCGGCGCTGAAGGCGATGGGCCTGATCGAATCGAAGATCGACGAGCGCAACGTCGTGCGCTGGCACCTGACGCCGAAGGGCCGCTCGCTGATCGACGGCATCAGCGCCGCCGCCTCGCTCGAGGAGCGGCGCGACGCGAGCTGACCGCCCCGCAGGTCGGGCTTCAGCCCGACTTCAGCCGCCGTTGTCGGGCCGAAGCCCGACCTACCCCGCTCTCCCCTTTACACCGGATCGACGTACTGCCCCTCCAGCAGCTTCGCCTGCGCCGCCGCCAGGCGCGCGATCGGCACGCGCGGGCCCGAGCACGACACGTAGTTCAGCCCGATGTGGTGGCAGAAGCGGATCGAGGCCGGATGGCCGCCGTGCTCGCCGCAGATGCCGATCTTGAGATCCGGGTTGGTCTTGCGCCCGTTCTCCACGGCGATCTTCATCACCTGCCCCACGCCCTTGACGTCGAGCACCTCGAACGGGTTGTCCTGCAGGATGCCCGACTCGTTGTAGGCCGGCAGGAACTTGTTCTCGGCGTCCTCGCGCGAGAAGGAGAAGGTGGCCTGGGTCAGGTCGTTGGTGCCGAAGGAGAAGAACTCCGCCATCTCGGCCATGCGCCCGGCCCGCATGCAGGCGCGCACGACTTCCAGCATCGAGCCGAACTTCAGGCGCACGTTGATGCCGTGCGTCAGCTCCACCACCTTGTGCAGGCGCTGCACGTGGGCATGGATGCGGCGCAGCTCCTCGACGGTGGCCACCTGCGGCACCATGATCTCCGGATACACCTCGACGCCCTCCTTGGCGCACAGCGCCGCCGCCTCGAGGATGGCCTGGATCTGCATGCCGTAGATCTCCGGGTAGGTGACGCCGAGGCGCACCCCGCGGTGGCCGAGCATCGGGTTCACCTCCGAGAGCGCGCGCACCTTCTTCAGGATCTTCTCCTTCTTGGCGATGATGTCCTCCTCGAGGTGGGACTCCTTGAAGGTGTGCAGGCCGTCCATCAGCTTGACGAGGCCGTCGGCGTACTGCTGGTAGAGCCGCGGGTTGAGCAGCTTGAGCGTCTCCGGCAGTTCCTCGAGGCCCTTGATGGTGTCGCGCAGGTGGTGCAGGTGGGCGATCTCCAGCTCGAGCTGGGCCGCCGTCGGCAGGAACTCGTGCATCGGCGGATCGAGCAGGCGCACCGTCACCGGCAGGCCCTTCATGGCCTTGAAGATGCCCTTGAAGTCGGCGCGCTGGATCGGCAGCAGGCGGTCGAGCGCGGCCTGCCGCTCCTCCAGGGACTCGGCGAGGATCATCTCCTGCACGATGGGCAGGCGGTCGGTCGAATTGAACATGCGCTCGGTGCGGCACAGGCCGATGCCCATGGCGCCGAAGGCGCGGGCGCGGGCGGCGTCCTCCGGCGTATCGGCGTTGGCCATCACCTGCAGGCGCGCCATCTCGTCGGCCCACTCGAGCAATTCCGACATCTCCTCCGACACCTCCGCCTCGACGGTCGGCACCTCGCCGGCATACACATGGCCGGAGCCGCCGTCGATGGTGATGACGTCGCCCTCGTGCAGCGTCGCCGAACCGATCACCGCGCGGCGCGCGACGACGTCGATGACGATGGCCTCGCAGCCGGAGACGCAGGGCTTGCCCATGCCGCGCGCAACGACCGCCGCGTGCGAGGTCTTGCCGCCGCGGCTGGTCAGTATCCCCTGCGCCTGGAAGAAGCCGTGGATGTCCTCGGGCTTGGTCTCCTCGCGCACGAGGATGATGCGCTCGCCGGCCTTGCCGCGCGCCTCCGCCGTGTCGGCGTCGAAGACGATCTTGCCGGAGGCGGCGCCGGGCGAGGCCGGCAGGCCCTGCGCCAGCGACTTGCCGCGGAAGGTCGGCGAGAGCTGCGGCACCAGCAACTGCTCGAGCATGGCCGGGTCGACGCGCGTAATGGCGCGCTCCTTCGTGATGAGGCCTTCGCGGAACATCTCCACCGAAGTGCGCACCATGGCACGGGCGTTCATCTTGCCGTTGCGCGTCTGCAGGCAGTAGAGCCGCCCCTTCTCGATGGTGAACTCGAAGTCCTGCACCTCCTTGTAATGCGACTCCAGCCGGTTGTGCAGCTCCATCAGCTGGCGGTAGATCTCCGGCATCTCCTTTTCCATCTCGGCGATCGGCTTCGGCGTGCGGATGCCGGCCACCACGTCCTCGCCCTGGGCGTTGACCAGGTACTCGCCGTAGATCAGGTTCTCGCCGGTGCCCGGGTTGCGCGTGAAGCCGACGCCGGTGCCGGAGTCGTTGCCCATGTTGCCGAACACCATGGTGCACACGTTCACCGCCGTACCGTTGGCCATGTCCTTCGTGATCCTGAACTGCTTGCGGTAATCCACGGCGCGCTTGCCCATCCAGGAGCGGAACACCGCGCCGACGGCGATCTCCAGCTGCTCGTAGGGATCGGCCGGGAAGGGCTTGCCGGTGTGGCGCTGGATGATCGCCAGGAACTCGCCGGCCAGCTCCTTGAGGTGGTCGGCGGAGAGGTCGACGTCCTGCAGGGCGCCGTACTTCTTCTTGACGGCGTGCATCTTCTCGTCGAAGGCCTCGTCGCCGATGCCCAGCGCGATCTTGCCGAAGAGCTGGACGAAGCGCCGGTAGGCGTCCCAGGCGAAGCGCGGGTTGGCGGTCTGCTTGATCAGGCCCTGCAGGGAAGTCTCGTTCAAGCCGAGGTTGAGGATGGTGTCCATCATGCCCGGCATCGACATCGCCGAGCCGGAACGCACCGACACCAGCAGCGGATTCTCCGCGCTGCCGAAGCCCTTGCCGGTCTTCTTCTCCAGCGCCTTCATGTGCGCCTTGATGTCGTCCATGAGGCCATCGGGGAGCTGGTTCCGCTCCAGGTAGGCGAGGCAGGCCTCGGTGGTGACGGTGAAGCCGGGCGGCACGTTGAGGCCGATCTGCGTCATCTCGCACAGGTTGGCGCCCTTGCCGCCGAGCAGCATCTTGTCCTTGCCGTCGCCTTCCTCGAATTCGTAAATGAACTTGCGGGCTTTCATGATGGCCGGGTCTCGGTTGAAAATGAGCCGTTGAGTGTGCCACGCGCGACTGCGGAAAACCATGCGCAAGACAGGGCTGTTGCATTAAAAGCCGAGCAATTTTTTTCAGGCAACCATAAGCTAAACTTCTCGTACCTATAAACCCGATTCCGTTCGCATCCCAGGAGAAACCGACATGAAGCTGTACTACAGCCCCGGCGCCTGCTCCCTTTCCCCTCACATCGCATTGCGCGAGGCCGGCCTGTCCTTCGACCTCATTAAAAAGGACCTCCATTCCCAGAAGCTGGAGGACGGCAGCGACTTCCGCGACATCAATCCCAAGGGCTACGTGCCGGCGCTGGTCCTCGACGACGGCCAGATCCTGACCGAGGGCCCGGCCATCGTGCAGTACATCGCCGACCGGGTGCCGGAGAAGCAGCTGGCGCCGCCGGCCGGCACGATGGAGCGCGTGCGGCTGCAGGAGTGGCTCAACTACATCACTTCCGAACTGCACAAGACCTTCGGCGCACTCTTCAACAAGCAGGCTTCGGACGACTGGAAGGCGGCGGCGCGCGCGCTGCTCGACCGCCGCATCGGCTACGTGGCGAAGGCCCTCGAAGGCCGCGACTACCTGATGGGCGACGCCTTCAGCGTGGCCGACTGCTATCTGTTCACCGTGCTCAACTGGACGCACTGGGTGAAGATCGACCTGTCGCGCTGGCCCTCCATCGCCGAATACCTCAAGCGCGTCTCGGCGCGGCCGGCCGTGCAGGAAGCGCTGAAGGCGGAGGGCCTGCTCCGGGCATGACGGCCGTCCGGCCCGGAGGGGCGACTAGCCGGCGCAGTCCGATTCCGCCTATCATGACGTCGCTATGAAAATCCAGAAAACCGTTCTCTTTTCCTGCCTGGTCCTGTCGCCCCTGGCGACGCTGGCGCAAACGCAGGCCCCGGCCGAAGACAAGCCGGGGCGCGTCGTGCTCGTGCCGATGTCGGTCGAGCGCCCTGCCGGCGCAGGCTGGGCGCTGGTCAGGCGCACCGACACCGAGCTGGTCTTCGTGCGTCCCGCCGACAAGAACCGCAACAGCCGGGTGGCGATCTCGAGCAGCAAGGTCCCCGAAAAGCGTGCCCGGTCGGCGGAGGAGCTGACCGCCTATGTGCGCGAAGACCTGAAAAAGAACGCCGGCGACAAGCGCTTCGAGGTGCTGTCGGAGGACGTCAAGCCCGACGCGGCCGCCGACCGCAAGTGCGTGCGCTATCACCAGCGCGCCCGCGACCTCGGCGCCAGGAGCCCGGACGGCAAGGCGCAGGTCATCGACCTTCACGGCCTCGCCTGCCTGCACCCGGCGGACGAGGGCATCGTCATGGCGACGACCTTGTCCGAGCGGGGATCGGCCGTGGGCGACGCCGCAGCCATGGCGGACGAAGCCGCGCGCTTTTTCGCCGGCGTCAGGCCGCACGCGCCCCTCAGGGGGGATGACTGGCAGCCGCTCGCCGAGAAGGGCGACGCCAACGCCCAGGTCTGGCTCGCGCGCAAGCTGTTGCAAGGCAGCAAGCCTGAGGACGCCATCGCCTGGCTGGTCCGCGCGGCGGACCAGGGACACCCCGATGCCCAGACCCTGCTCGGCCTGGCCTACCTCACCGGCCGCGCCGCGAAGCGCAATCCGCAGGAAGCCGTCAAGCTGCTGCGCATTGCGGCAGAAAAGCACTACCCGAAGGCCGAGGGGCTGCTGGCCCTGGCCCAGATCAGCGCACCGGAGGTTCGCAACGAGGAGGACGGCCGACGCTGGGCCGCCAAGGCGGCGGCCGACGGCGATCCGCTCGGCCAGGCGCTGCTCGGCGAGCTCCTGGTATTCGGCCGGGCCGGCATGGAAAAGAACGCGGCCGAGGGCGCCGCCTGGGTCCGCAAGGCGGCAGAGCAGGCCGATGCCCGGGCGCAATACCTGCTCGCCGGCCTGCTGTCCAACGGCGTCGGCGTGGAAAAGGATCCGGCCCAGGCCCGCTTCTGGCTGGAACTCGCCGCTGCGCAGGGACATGCCGAGGCGCGGAAAATCCTTGAGCAGGCAAAGCGTCCGGCGGGCCCGGCAGCGGCACCGGCTCCGGCGCCGACGGAGAGCAAGTGACCGCTCCGGCGGGACATGGTGCACCGCGTCTTTATTCCGCAATAAAGCCGGCGTAGGCTGGTCTTCCAAAAGCCTTCAGGAGACTGCCATGGCCAGCGCCGCACCGATCGGCAACCTCGCCGAATGTTATGCCAACGCCCTCGCCATCGAGCGCGAAGCGGCGGGGCGCAGCGCGCAGTTCGCGGAATACCTGGAGGACCACGGCGAGCTGGCGACCGCAGAACTGTTCCGCCGACTGGCGCGCTTCGAGCGACAGCACGTCGACGAACTCGAGCGCCGTACTGCCGGCATGCCGCTGCCCGCCCTGCGGCCCTGGGAATTCAGCTGGCTCGACAACGCGCCCGCCGAACAGGTGGACCATCACTTCGTCTTCCACCTCATGACGCCGCACGATGCACTGAAAATCGCCCTGGGCGCCGAGAAGCGCGCCCAGATGCTCTATGAGCAGGTCATCGCGACGAGCGAGGATCCGGAAGTGCAGCGGCTGGCACGGGAACTGGCCGGCGAAGAGCTGGAGCACATCGCCTGGCTGGAGGACGGCCTGAAGCAGGTGCCGCGCCCGCTCGTCACGGAAGAGGACTTCGAGCCGCTGTTCAACCACTAGGTCCTGCCCACCTCAGCAGCCGCGCGCGCATGCGGCGGTGGTGCGAGCCGGCCCAGTACACCCGGCCGCATTGCGGACAATGCAGGGCCTGCCGCAGGGGCACGTTTCCCGGCAGTCTTTCTGCGTGTTCCCCGCCTGCGGCGGCCAGCACGGCGTTATCCACCAGGCAGCGCGTAAACGGACGGTGCAGCCAGTCGACGCCGGCACGCTCGCGCAGCGCTTTCGCCAGGATGTCGAGGTCGCCCGCGGGCAGCAGCAGCGCCACGCCCTGCGCCGCCTTGTGCTCGAAGACGAGCCGGTCGCACGTCAGGAAGCGCCGCCCCTCGTCATGGGCGCGGCGCAGGAGGGCCGCATCCGTCTCGCCGTTCTCCGCCAGCGCCGTGTCGTAGCCGGCCGCGCGCAGGTAGCGCGCCAGCCGGCCGAGCATTTCGTCGCAGAGGAATTTCATGGCGCGGAGGATAAGCCCGCGCGGGAATCAGTGCGGCTTTTTCGGGGCGTCGATGAAGGCCACCGGAAACACCACGTCCGCCGCCGCGTGCTTCTGCGGCGCGTTCTGGTAGTCCGGCATGTGCGGCGCGGCTGTACCCGAGGCCGACATCAGCTTGCCGATCAGCACCTGGATCTGCTCGGTGAACCATGCTTCCTCGAAGCGCGTCGGCAGGAAGCGCAATTCCCTGACGCGCTCGGGGATATCTTCCGCCGCAATCGCGTCGTCGGCCGCGTAGGCGCCGGAAAAGAAGCGCCCGGCGAGGAAGCGCAGGAACCAGCCGCCCTTGCCGTCGGCCGCCAGCACGAAGACGCGCGCGCCGGACGGCGCTTCGTCGTCCTCCTCCTCGAACACCGGATGCACGGCGAAGGCCGCGGCCTGGCGCTGGACGACGTACTGCACGGCCTCGTCGAAGGACAGGCGATTGTCCTCGAAGGGGGCATGGCCATTGTTTTCTTCTGTGCTCATCTGAATTCTCCGTTGGGTTCGAGTAAGCTATCAGCTTGTCAGCGCCCGTGGCAAGCGGGCTTTTCTCTGCCGCAATTCAAATTCCAAATGTCCGACAAGAAGCAGCCCGTCATCGCCATCCGCGGCGCGCGCCAGAACAACCTGAAGAACCTCAGCCTCGACCTGCCCACCGGCGAACTCATCGTCGTCACCGGCGTCTCCGGCTCGGGCAAGAGCTCGCTGATCTTCGACACCCTCTACGCCGAGGGCCAGCGGCGCTACGTCGAGACCTTCTCGCCCTACGCGCGGCAGTTCCTCGACCGGCAGGACCGCCCGCAGGTCGACCGCATCGACGGCATCCCGCCGGCCATCGCCATCGACCAGACCAACCCCGTGCGCACCTCGCGCTCCACCGTCGGCACCATGACGGAGCTGAACGACCACCTCAAGCTGCTCTATGCGCGGGGGGCGCGGCTCCACTGCCGCGGCTGCGGCCAGCCGGTGCGGCGCGACACGGCGGAGAGCATCCACGCGGAAATAGTCAGTCGCTGCAGCACGGCGCACGACCCGCGCCTGATCGTCGCCTTCCCGGTCGATATCCCGCATAACTTCGGCGAGGAGGAGGTACTGAAGCTGCTGGAAGCGCAGGGCTACACGCGCATCCATGCCCGCCACGGCAAGACGATCGAAGTGGTGCAGGACCGCTTCCGCCTCGCCAATGCCGAGCGCGCCCGCGTGATCGAGGCGCTGGAGGCGGCGCTGCGCGTCGGCCAGGGGCGGGTGAATGTGTACCCGACCCTCTCCCCCGACCCCTCTCCCGCAAGCGGGAGAGGGGAGGTAGTCGCTCCCTCTCCCCGCCGGGGAGAGGGCTGGGGAGAGGGGAAAGCGTGGAAATTCAGCACCGACCTGCACTGCGCCGACTGCGACATCCATTACGCCGAGCCGACGCCCTCGAGCTTCTCCTTCAACTCGCCGCTCGGCGCCTGCGAGGCCTGCCGCGGCTTCGGCCGCATCATCGGCGTCGACTACGGCCTGGTGGTGCCCGACGAAGCGAAGACGCTGGCCGGCGGCGCGGTGAAGCCCTGGCAGACCGAGTCCTACCGCGAGTGCCAGGACGACCTGCTGCGCTTCGCCAGGAAGCGCGGCGTGGCGACCGACATCGCCTGGCGCGACCTGCCGCCCGAAGACCGGCGCTGGGTGCTGGAGGGCGACCCGGAGTACGTCAGCCTGAAGCGTTCCTGGCCGCGCCACTGGTACGGCGTCAAGCACTTCTTCGCCTGGCTGGAGACCAAGGCCTACAAGATGCACATCCGCGTGCTACTGTCGCGCTACCGCGCCTACACGCCCTGCGCGGCCTGCGGCGGCGCGCGCCTGAAGCCGGAGTCGCTGCTGTGGAAGCTCGGCGACGAGCGCCTCTCCATCCACGACCTGATGCTCCTGCCGATCGACCGCTGCCGCGACTTCTTCGCCGCGCTCGCCCTGCCCGCGCCGCTGGACGAAGCCGCCGACCTGCTGCTCGGCGAGATCCGCACGCGCCTCGCCTACCTGTGCGAGGTCGGCCTCGGCTACCTGACGCTGGACCGCCAGTCGCGCACCCTCTCCGGCGGCGAGGTGCAGCGCATCAACCTCACCACGGCGCTCGGCACCTCGCTGGTGAACACCCTGTTCGTGCTCGACGAGCCGTCCATCGGCCTGCACCCGCGCGACATGGGCCGCGTCATCGGCGTCATGCACCGGCTGCGCGACGCCGGCAACTCGCTGGTGGTGGTCGAGCACGACCCGCAGATCATGCTGGAGGCCGACCGCCTGCTCGACATGGGCCCCGGCCCCGGCGAGCGCGGCGGCGAGGTGGTGTTCTTCGGCCGACCGCAGGAAATGCGAACGGCGAAGACGCTGACGGCGGAGTATCTCTCCGGCCGCAGGCGCGCCGATGGTTTTACCCCCTTTGGAAAAGGGGGTGGCGCGCCAGCGCCGGGGGATTTATCGGCGGCTGCAGAAATCCCCCCCGCCCCCCCTTTTGCAAAGGGGGGAGAAAGGCTCGAAATCCTCGGCGCGCAGGAACACAACCTCAAGAACCTCGACGTCGCCCTGCCGCTCAACCGCCTCGTCTGCGTCACCGGCGTCTCGGGGTCGGGCAAGTCGACGCTGGTGCAGGACGTGCTCTACGCCGCGCTGCGCAAGCAGCAGGGCAAGCCGACCGAGGCGCCCGGGAAACACCGCGCCCTGCGCGGCTTCGAGCGCATCGCCGAGGTGGCGATGGTGGACCAGACGCCGATCGGCAAGACGACGCGATCCAACCCGGCCAGCTACGTCGGCGCCTTCGACCCGATCCGCAACCTGTTCGCGAAAAGCGAGGTTTCGAAGGAGCGCGGCTACACGCCGGGCACCTTCAGCTTCAACTCCGGCAACGGCCGCTGCCCGACCTGCGGCGGCAACGGCTTCGAGCACGTCGAGATGCAGTTCCTCTCCGACGTCTACCTGCGCTGCCCCGACTGCGACGGCAAGCGCTTCCGCGCCGAGGTGCTGGAGGTCGCGCTCAAGGGCAAGTCGATCGCCGAGGTGCTGGAGCTCACCGTATCCGAGGCACTGACTTTCTTCGCCGACCGCCCCGAGGTGCTGGCGCGCCTGGCGCCGCTCGCCGACGTCGGCCTCGACTACCTGCGCCTCGGCCAGCCGGTGCCGACGCTCTCCGGCGGCGAGGCGCAGCGCCTCAAGCTCGCCGGCCACCTCGCCGACAGCGACAGCGCCGGCAGGCCGACGCTGTTCCTCTTCGACGAGCCGACGACGGGCCTGCACTTCGACGACATCGCCAAGCTGCTGAAGTCCTTCCGCCGCCTGGTCGACGCCGGCCACTCGCTGGTGGTGATCGAGCACAACCTCGACGTCATCCGCGCCAGCGACTGGATCGTCGACCTCGGCCCGGAAGGCGGCGAGGCCGGCGGCGAACTGGTCTGCGCCGGCACGGTGGCGGAGGTGATGGGGTGCGAAGCGTCGCATACGGGGAAGGCGCTGAGGGAGTATGAGGCGGCCTTTGAAATCCCCCCTGCCCCCCCTTTTGCAAAGGGGGGGATCGCCGCGACCACGCCCATCACCCCCTTTGCAAAAGGGGGTGGCGCGCCAGCGCCGGGGGATTTAATACGCATCCACAACGCCCGCGAGCACAACCTGAAGGGCGTGGACGTCGACATCCCGCGCAACCGCTTCACCGTCGTCACCGGCGTCTCCGGCTCCGGCAAGTCCACCCTCGCCTTCGACATCCTCTTCGCCGAGGGGCAGCGCCGCTACCTCGAGTCGCTCAACGCCTACGCCCGCCAGTTCGTGCAGCCCTCGGCGCGGCCCGACGTCGACGCGATCTTCGGCATCCCGCCCACGGTGGCCATCGAGCAGCGCACCAGGCGCGGCGGGCGCAAGAGCACGGTGGGCACGCTCACCGAGATCCACCACTTCCTGCGCCTGCTCTACGTCAAGCTTGGGCTACAGCACTGCCCCGACTGCGCCGTGCCGATCGAGCCGCAGAGCGAGGAGGCCATCGCCGCGCGCATCCTGCGCGACTGGCGCGGCCGGCACATCGGCCTGCTGGCGCCGCTGGTGGTGGCGCGCAAGGGCGTCTACACCGACCTCGCCAAGTGGGCGCTGGGCAAGGGCTTCACGCACCTGCGCGTCGACGGCGCCTTCCTGCCGACGGCGAAGTGGCCGCGCCTCGACCGCTTCCGCGAGCACCATATCGAGCTGCCGGTGGCCGACCTCGTCGTCTCGCCCGACAACGAGGCGGCGCTGCGCGAAGCGCTGGCCCGCGCGCTGGAATTCGGCAAGGGCACGCTGCAGGTGGTCGGTCCGCTCGACGAACTCGCCCGCGCCCTCCGCCAGGGCAGGAACGAGGCGAAGCTGGAGCAGCACGCCTTCTCGACGAAACGCGCCTGCCCTTCCTGCGGCAAGAGCTTCGCCGAGCCCGACCCGCGCCTGTTCTCCTACAACTCCAAGCACGGCTGGTGCGAGAGCTGCTACGGCACAGGTCTCGCCATCGCCGGCTTCGACGAAGAGCAGACCGGCGAGGAGATCTGGTGGAACGAATGGTTCGAAGGCGAGGCCCACGCCTGCCCGGCCTGCAAAGGCAAGCGCCTGAATCCGACCGCGCTGGCGGTGCGCTTCCGCGACCATTCCATCGCCGATCTTTCCGCCTTGCCGGTCTCCGGACTTGAGGCGTTCTTCGCCAAGCTCAGGCTCGCCGGCCGCGACGAGGCCATCGCCCGCGACATCCTCGTCGAACTGCGCGGACGCCTTTCCTTCCTGCGCGAGGTCGGCCTCGACTACCTGGCGCTCGACCGCGCCGCGCCGACGCTCTCCGGCGGCGAGGCGCAGCGCATCCGGCTCGCCGCCCAGCTCGGCTCCAACCTGCGCGGCGTCTGCTACATCCTCGACGAGCCGACCATCGGCCTGCATCCGCGCGACAACCGCATCCTGCTCGACACGCTGGCGAAGCTGGAGGCCAAGGGCAACACCCTGGTGGTGGTCGAGCACGACGAGGACACCATCCGCCGCGCCGACCACGTGCTCGACCTCGGCCCCGGCGCCGGCACGCAGGGCGGCCGCGTCGTCGCGGAAGGCACGGCCGAGGAGCTGATGCGCCACCCCGACTCCGTCACCGGCCGCTGCCTGGCGCAGCCGCTGCTGCACCCGCTCGCGCCGCGGCGAAAAGTCAGTCCCCGCGATACGGCGATCGAGATCCTCGGCGCCCATCTCCACAACCTGAAGACCCTCGACCTGCGCCTGCCGCTCGCCCGCCTGACGGTGGTGACCGGCGTTTCCGGTTCGGGCAAGTCGACGCTGGCGCGCGAGGTGCTGCGCGACAACCTGCACCGGCTGGTGGCCGAGGGGCGCAAGCACAAGAGCGCGCCCCTGCACGGCTGCCGCGAGCTGCGCGGCTGGGAGCAGGTGGCCCGCGTGCTGGAAGTCGACCAGACGCCGATCGGCAAGACGCCGCGCTCCTGCCCGGCCACCTACGTCGGTTTCTGGGACGCCGTGCGCAAGCTCTTCGCCGACACGGCGGAGTCGCGCATCCGCGGCTACTCGGCCTCGCGCTTCTCCTTCAACACCGCCGGCGGCCGCTGCGAGGCCTGCGAAGGCCAGGGCGTGCAGAAGATCGAGATGAGCTTCCTGCCCGACGTGAAGGTGCCCTGCGACGTGTGCAAGGGCACGCGCTTCAACGCCGAGACGCTGATGGTGCGCTGGAAGGGAAAGCACATCGGCGAGGTGCTGGCGATGAGCGTGGACGAGGCCGTCGACTTCTTCTCCGCGCATCCGTCCATCCACCACGCCCTGCGCCTGCTGCAGGACGTGGGCTTAAGCTACCTGACCCTCGGCCAGCAGAGCCCGACGCTCTCCGGCGGCGAAGCGCAGCGCATCAAGCTGGTGACTGAACTGGCGAAGGTCAGGACCGACGCCGCGCCGCGCCGCGGCGTGCAGAGTACCCGAGGTGCCCACACCCTCTACGTCCTCGACGAGCCGACGGTAGGGTTGCACATGGCCGACGTGGAGAAGCTGATCCGCGTGCTGCACCGCCTGGTCGACGGCGGCAACACGGTGGTGGTGATCGAGCACAACCTCGACGTGATGGCGGAGGCCGACTGGATCGTGGACCTCGGCCCGGAAGGCGGCGCGGCGGGCGGGCGCATCGTCGCCCAGGGCGCGCCGGAGAAGGTAGCCAATGCGGCCTCGCACACCGGCCGCATCCTCCAGGACTTCCTGCGCGAACGCAGCCGCTAGAGCGCGTCGAAGTGCTGCGCCATGCGCCGGCGCAGCGCCGCGTCGGGCAGGCGGCCGAAGTTGGCGCCCATGTTCTCCAGCATGTGCGCCGGGTTCGAGGTGGCGGGAATCGCGCAGGTCACCGCCGGGTGCGAGACGACGAATTTCAGAAAGACCTGCGCCCAGTTCACGCAGTCGATCTCGGCCGCCCAGTCCGGCAGCGGTTTCCCTTGCACGCGCCCGAACAGGTCGCCGCCGTCGAAGGGCCGGTTGGCAATCACCGCCATGCGCCGCTCGGCGGCGAGTGGCAGCAACTGGTTCTCCGCGTCGCGGTCATGCAGGCCGTAGGTGAACTGCACGAAGTCGAAGTCGGCCTTCCTCATCGCCCGCAGCAGCTCGTCGTGGCGGCGGCCATGCGAGGTGGTGATGCCGATGTAGCGGATGCTGCCGGCGCGCTTCATCTCGCGCAGCACCTCGAGGTGGCCTTCCCAGTCGAGCATGTTGTGGATCTGCATGAGGTCGAAGCGCGGCACGCCCCACAACTTGCGCGAGGCCTCCATCTGCCGCCGCCCCAGCGCCTGGCCGTAGATCCACACCTTGCTGGCGGCGAACAGCGTCTCCTTCCCCTTCAGCCGCGGCAGCAGCTCGCCGATGACGCGCTCGGCCGTGCCGTACATCGGCGAGGAATCGATGAGGCGCCCGCCATGGTCGAAGAAGTTTTGCAGCACCGGCTGCAGGCGCGCCAGCGCACCCGGGCTCGCTCCGCTGTCGAGAGTCAGCCAGGAACCGACGCCGATCACCGGAATGCGCTCGCCGGTCGAGGCAATCGGCTTGGTCAGCGGCACGCGTTCGGCCGCGAAGCCGGGCTCGAGCGCCAGCGCGAGGCCCAACCCTGTTAGTCCCTGCAGAAACCTGCGTCTTTGCGTCATGCGCTTCACCATAGGTTTAAATCGAGCGTGAGGCAAGCAGCTACAATCTTGTCCGGATGAATGCCTCCTTCCTTCGACTCGCCTGCATGGCTCTGGGTTTCCTCGCCGCCCTGTCCGCCCACGCCCTGCCGCAGGAAGCCGCCGTGCCGGGCGGCCTCGCCCTTGTCCGACTCGGCAACGGCGCCGCACGGCCGCAGGCCTGGTTCGGGGAGAAGCGCGTCGCCGTCGTGCGCGACGATCAGGGCTGGGTGGCGCTGGTCGGCTTGCCGCTGAGCCTCGAACCCGGCGTGCACCCGCTGCGCGTCGCGTCCGCCGGCAGCAGCGAGGAAACCCGGCCAATCCGCGTCGCCGCCAAGCACTACCCGCTGCAGCGCTTCACGGTGCCCGACCACCGCAAGGTCGAGCCGCCGCCCGAGGACATGCTGCGCATCGCGCGCGAGCAGAAGCGCATCGACGAGATCAAAGCGCTGTTCCGCGACGAGCCGGACGTCGACCTCGCCTTCCGCCAGCCCGCCGCGGGGCGCCTGACCGGCCGCTTCGGCCTGCGCCGCATCATCAACGGGCTGGAGCGCATGCCGCATGCCGGCATCGACGTCGCCGCGCCGGTCGGCACGCCGGTGCAGGCGGCGGGCGCGGGCGTCGTCGTCGAGACGGGCGACTACTTCTTCAACGGCAACTCGGTCTACATCGACCACGGCCAGGGCCTCGTCACCCTCTATTGCCACCTCGACCGCATCGAGGTGCTGCCCGGCGAGCCGGTCGCCGCCGGCCAGCGCATCGGCCTGTCCGGCAACACCGGCCGCACCAGCGGCCCGCACCTGCACTGGACGGTGCTGCTCAACGGCGCCGCCGTCGACCCGCGCCTGTTCCTGCCGCGGACGAAACGCTGAGCGCCGTGCTACCCTCTCGCCACCCTTTCCCGCACAGGGAGCCGCGATGAACCTCAGCGAGACCGAGCGCCGCGACATCGCCGAGCGCGCCGCGCGCCTCGAGGCGCGCACCGGCGTGCAGGTCGCCGCCGCGGTGGTCGGCCGCTGCGACGCCTATCCCGAGATCCCCTGGAAGGCCTTCGCCCTGTTCTCCGGCCTGTCCCTCCTCGCCGCCAGCCTGTGGCACCCCGACGCCGTGCTGGGGGGGCTGACTTTCCTCCTCGGCGGCGCCGCCGCCGCGCTGGCCACCGTCTTCCTGCCCGGCTTCGCCCGCCTGTTCCTCGATGCCGCCCGGCGCGAGGCCGAGACGCGCCAGTACGCCGCGGCCTTCTTCCTCGCCAACGGCCTGTCGCGCACGCAGCGGCGCCGCGCCGTCCTGGTGCTGGTCGGCGTCTTCGAGCGCAGCGTGGTGGTGCTGCCCGACAGCGGCCTGGCCCTCGCCGAGGCCGAGTTGCAGGAAGTCATCGCGCGCATGACGCCGCAGCTCGCCGCCGGCCGGGTCGCGCCGGCCCTGCGCGAGGGGCTCGATGCCCTTGAGGCACTGCTCGCCGCCAAGGGGTTCGCCGGCGGCGGCACCGACGAAATCGCCCAGGAAGTCTTCGAGGAGAAAGGGGCATGAACAAGCTCGCCCTGTTCCTCGTCGCCTGCCTCGCCGCGCTGACGGCCCTCGCCGCCGACGTGCCCTACCTCTCCGGCCGCGTCGTCGACAACGCGGAGATCCTCGACGCCGAGACGAAACGCAAGCTGACCGAGCAGCTCAAGGCGCACGAGGCGGAGACCGCCAACCAGATCGCCGTGCTCACCGTGCCCTCTCTCGAGGGCGAGAGCGTCGAGTCCTACGCCGAACAGGTCTTCAACGCCTGGAAGCTGGGGCAGAAAGGCAAGGACAACGGCGTGCTGGTGCTGGTGGCGCCCGCCGAGCGGCGCATGCGCATCGAGGTCGGCTACGGCCTGGAGGGCACGCTCACCGACGTGGCGGCGAGCCGCATCGTCCGCAACGTGATGACGCCGCGCTTCAAGGAGGGCAACTTCGATGCCGGCATCGAGGAAGGCGTCGCCGCCGTCATCGGCCAGCTCACCGGCAGCGCCGAGGTGCCCGCGGAGGCGCCGCCCCCCGCCGACGACAGGGAATCCGGCGACTTCTTCGAGGGGCCCGACCTGTCGCTCACCGAGCGCATCCTCATCGGCGCCTTCATCTTCGGCATCATCGGCCTGTTCACCGTGCTCGGCATCCTCACGCCGGGCATGGGCTGGTTCCTCTACTTCTTCCTCATCCCCTTCTGGGCGATGTTCCCCATCGTCGTGGTCGGCACGAAGGGCGCGCTGTATCTGCTCGGCACCTATGTGATCGGCTTCCCCATCGCCAAGCTGATCGTCTCGCGCATGCCCTGGTACGAGAAGGCCCAGCGCGACATCAAGACCAAGGGCACGGCCAGCATCGGCGGCTTCACCGTCGGCGGCAGCTCGGGCGGCTCGTCGTGGAGTTCGGGTTCGTCCTCTTCCAGCGGCGGCTTTTCCGGCGGGGGCGGCAGCTCGGGCGGCGGCGGCGCCTCAGGGAGCTGGTAGCCGTTTGATATACGGCAAGGCAAAGCCCGGCGGAGCGGCAACAATGTCGCCGTGCTGCGCAGACTGACTTTTATCCTGCTATTCCCGCTTGCAGCGTCGCATGCCGCGCCGCCGCTGCAGCCGCTCATCGACGCCACGCCCGCCGGCGGCACGCTGCGGCCGGCGCCGGGCACCTACGCCGGTCCGGCGAGCATAACGAAACCCATGACGCTGGACGGCGGCGGCAATGTCACCCTCGAAGGCAACGGAAAAGGCACGGTGCTGACGCTCGCGACGAGCGGCGCCACGCTGCGCGGCCTGCGCCTGACCGGCTCCGGCGACAGCCACGACGGCGTCGACGCCGGCCTGCTCGTCGAGGGCGACGACAACCTCGTCGAGGACAACGTCGTGGACGACGTACTGTTCGGCATCCACGTGAAGCAGGGCAATCGCAACCGCATCGCCTACAACCGCGTCGGCGGCCGCCCCGCCCCGCGCGGCGCGCGCGGCGACGGCCTGCGCCTGTGGTACAGCCGCCACAACCGCATCGAGGGCAACGCCTTCCGCACCGTGCGCGACCTCACCTTCGCCAACTCGCCCGACAACCGCATCCTCGGCAACACGCTGGCGGACGGCCGCTACGGCATGCAATTCATCTTCTCGCCGCGCGCCGTCGTCGAAAACAACCGCCTCTCGGACACCGACACCGGCATCGCCGTGCTCTACTCGCCGGAGCTCGTCGTGCGCGGCAACACCATCGCCCACGCCCTCGACGGCGGCGGCGCCGGCATCGCCTTCAAGGACAGCGGCAACGCGCTGGTGGAAAACAACGAGGTCCTGCACTGCGCCGCCGGCCTCTCCGCCAATGCCCCGCTCAACGCCGACGCCGCGCTCACGGTGCGCAACAACCGCTTCGCCCACAACGTCGTCGGCATGTATTTCTACGGCGAGAAGGGCGGCCACCGCATCACCGGCAACCGCTTCGAGAACAACCTGACGCAGGTGGCGGTGAGCGCCGCCGGCGTCGGCGAGGCCAATCTGTGGCAGGGCAACATGTGGAGCGACTACCAGGGCTTCGACCGCAACCACGACGGCGTCGGCGACACCCCGCACGAGATCTGGCTCTACTCGGACCGCATCTGGATGGAGACGCCGCGCGCGAAATTCTTCGCCAACTCGCCGGCGCTGGAGCTGCTCGACCTGCTGGAACGCCTCGCCCCTTTCGCCTCGCCCTCGCTCATCCTGCGCGACCCGGCGCCGCGCATGGCGCGGTAAAATGTTGGCCTGACCAACGATCGCCGCTCCCCGCTTGAACGCCCCCCTGCCCCGAACCGACTGGCGTGCCGTGCTGGCCGCCGCCTTCTGCGGCGTCGCCGTGACCATGAACGTCGGCAAGGTGCCGATCGCCATGGAGGCGCTGCGCACGGAATTCGGGCTCTCGCTCGTCGCCGCCGGCTGGATCTCCTCGATGATCAACCTGATCGCGGTGAGCGGCGCCCTGCTCTTCGGCCTCTTCGGCGACCGCGTCGGCGCCCTGCGCATGTGCTTCGCCGGCCTCGCCATCAGCCTGCTCGGCGGCCTCGGCGCGCTGCTCGCCGACGGGGAATCGGCGCTGCTGCTGTCGCGCTTCGCCGAGGGCGCCGGCATGGTCTCGGTCGCCGTCTCGGCGCCGGCCCTGCTCTCCGCCGCCAGCAGCCCGCACGACCGCCGCTTCGCGCTGGGCATCTGGAGCGGCTACCTGCCGGCCGGCGTCGGCATCGTCATGCTGCTCGCGCCGCTGGTCATGCCGCTCGGCGGCTGGCGCGGCCTGTGGCTGCTCACGCTGGCCATGCTTCTGCTGGCGACGGCCGCGCTGTGGCGCTCGCGCCCGGCCTACCGCATCGCCGCCCCGGGCGGCCGCGACCCGCATCCCGTCGCCGCCGCGCGCGAGGCGCTCGCGCAGCCGGAGCCGTGGCTGCTGGCCGCCGCCATGACCTGCTGGACGCTGCAGCACTACGCCCTCATCATCTGGCTGCCGACCTTCCTGCACGAGCAACGCGATCTCGCTTCCCCCCTGGTGGCGCTGCTCTCCTGCCTGATGGTGCTCGCCAACGTGCCGGGCAACCTGATCGGCGGCAGCCTGCTGCAGCGGCATTTCCATCGCGGCAACCTGATTGCCGGCGCCAACCTCGCCACCGGCCTGTGCGGACTCGGCATCTTCGCGGAGGCGCTGCCGGATCTCGCGCGCTATGCCTTGTGCCTGCTGCTCTCGTTCATCGGCGGACTCGTCCCCGCCTCGGTGCTCTCCTCCTCGGCCAGCTACGCCCGCACGCCAAGGCAGATCGGCACGCTGCAGGGCCTCTACATGCAGTTCGGCAACATCGGCCCCTTCATCGGGCCGCCGCTGATCGCCATGCTGGTGGCCGCCAGCGGCCGCTGGACCGATGCGATGTTCGTCACGGGCAGCGCGGCGCTGGGCGGCATCGCGCTCGGCCTGCTGATCCGCCGGCGGGAAACGAAAGCCGCCGGCACGCACAATCCTTGAGGGGTTCCCGTGCAGGTGGCCTGGCTGTCGGGATGGCGGCCGTCCCGATATAATCACGACCTCAATGTAGTCCCGCTTTCCGCGGGGCCGCCTTGCCGTTCAGGTGGGGTCATGACGCACCGAGTGCTTTGCTGCCTGCTGTTCTTCTGGTCCTGCCTGGCCTGGCCGGCCTGTCCGCCGCACAAGCTGACCGAGCCCGCGCAGGTCAGGCTGAACGGCGATGCCGTCCTGATCGTCACCCACCCCACCTCGACGCACGATGCCCGCTTCTCGGCCAAGCGCGGCGTCGACGAGGCCGTCCGTTTCGCCAAGCGCAGCCGCATTCCCGTCGTTTACCTCCAGGACGACACCCCCGAGCAGTTCTACTTCATGGAAGACTGCGACCCCGACTATTGGGTGTTTTCCGCAGGGGGAGAAATCAAGTTCGACGTCCCGCCCGCCCATGTGTACATCGTCGGCGGACACCTCGAGCTGTGCCTGTCGGCCACGCTGCACGACGTGCTGCACAAGTGGTCCGGGATGGCCCCGCGCAACCTCACCGTCACCTACTTCATGGACGCCATCTACTCCAACGGCAAGCTGGTCGAGCCGACGGAGCCGTATTACCGGGATTTCGAGAAATTCATGGGCGTGGTCGCCTACCGGCGCCCCGGCGGCGAGCACTGGCCGAAACTGACCCTGCTGGAGACGCTCGGCGTCATCGTCCGCGAGGAACACGAGCTCGAATACCTCAAGAAGACCCTGCCGCGCTGGGACCGGACCTTTCCGCCGTCCTATCGCGTGGAACTGCAATTGAACGACTCGGTGAGGAAGGTGCTGCGCCCCGCGCCGGGCTGGCATCCGCCCACGCTGCTGTTCCGCTTCATCGACTCGGCGATCAACCTCGCCGACCCGACCCGGCCGTACTGACCGGTCCGGACAGCCTGTTCCGTCAGGGGTAGTATTTCCATGGCGGCGGATCGCCGCCTCCCTCAACAGAGAACGAAAGGAGCGCGTCATGCAAAGAAAAGCACTATGGCTGGCCGCGGCCGGCGCGATGGGCGTGATCGGCGTGGCAGGTTGCGCGACCATGCAGTCGGGCCCCAAGGAAATGACCTTCTTCGTCACCAGCGTCGGCCCCGGCAAGGGCGGCGACCTCGGCGGCCTCGAAGGCGCCGACCGGCACTGCCAGTCGCTGGCGCAGGCGGCCGGCGCCGGCCATCGCACCTGGCGCGCCTACCTCAGCACGCAGGCCTCGGCGCTGGCCGGCACCGACTACGTCAATGCCCGCGACCGCATCGGCCCCGGCCCCTGGCAGAACATCAAGGGCGAGCGCATCGCGCGCGACGTCGACGAGCTGCACTCGCCGGGCAGCGGCCTGAACAAGCAGACGGCCGTCGACGAGAAAGGCCAGATGGTGAACGGCCGCACCGAGAAGCCCAACAAGCACGACATCCTCACCGGCTCGCGGCCCGACGGCACCGCCTTCCCCGGCAAGCCCTTCCCCGACATGACCTGCGGCAACTGGACCAAGGGCGGCAACGACGGCGCCGCCATGACCGGCCACCACGACCGCGTCGGCCCGACCGATGCGTCCTGGGCCGTCTCCTGGAACGCCGCCCACCCGACGCTCGGCTGCAGCATGGAGAAGATCCGCCCGACGGGCGGCGACGGGTTGTTCTACTGCTTCGCGGCAAAATGAAGATGCTGTTTGCCGGCCAGGGGATCGGTTGATCCCCGCCGGCAATCGTCCGATAATCGGACAAACGGCCTTCAGGATCCCACCATGAGAACCTACTCCGCAGTCATCGAACGGTGCCCGCAAACCGGCGTATTCGTCGGCTTCGTGCCGGGCTTCCCCGGCGCCCACTCGCAGGGCACCACCCTGGACGAACTCAACCACAACCTGCAAGAAGTCATCGCCATGCTGCTGGAAGACGGAGAACCGGTACTGGAATCGGAATTCGTCGGAGTGCAGAACGTCGCCGTCGCCTGAAGCATGGGCAATGTCCCCGTCCTCAAACCCGGTGAAGTCATCGCCATCCTCGCCAAGCTCGGATTCATCGAAGTAAGGCAGCGCGGCTCGCACAAGCAGTTCCGCGACGACAAGGGCCGCTGCACCACCGTCCCTTTCCATCAAGGGCGCGACATTTCGCCAATCCTGCTTCGACAAATCGCCAAGGACATCGGACTGACACTCGATGAACTGCTCAAGCACCGCTAGGACAAGCAACACAGGATAAGTAATGCCTGGAACCCAAAGCCATTCCGACTCCCCGGCCCCGCAGAGGGGCTGCGGAAACATTTACGCCGACATCGGCAGAACAGACGCCGGCCAGATGCTGGTCAAGGCGCACTTGGCCGCCAAGATCGGCGAAATCCTCAAGCAGCGCCGCCTGACCCAGCAGCAGGCCGCGGAAATTCTCGGCATGACTCAACCCAAGCTGTCCAACATGCTGCGCGGGCAATTCCGCGGCATCAGCGAAGCCAGAATGTTCGACTGCCTGAACCGCCTCGGCCGGGATGTGGAGATCGTGGTAAGGAAGGCCACACGCGCCAGAGGCGCAATTTCCGGACGCACCAAGGTCGTATTCGCTTAACGTGAAATCTTGATTGCGCCCGCGAAGAGCAAATTCTCACTCAGTCGCGATAAAGCTAAATCGACTCGCTTCAGGAAATTCGAACAATTGTGGTGCTGACCCTTTAGCTTGTTAGGATTCGAATGAGCCTTATCGACGCCACTAACGCCGATGCAGATGACTTGCTCTACATGGTGCGATCGGTTGAGGTTGTGAAGGTCTACTTTGTCTGGACTGGCAGAAATGCATGGTGGAGTACATGGTCGACTCGCTACACCCCTGGCTGTTTTCATCGAACACTTGAGTCTGCCAAGGCACTTTGCGAATCCCGACGTGTTCAAGGAACGGTGTTCTACATTGATGAACTCCCATCTCTTGGCCTACTTGCGCCGGAGCGAACGCTGATCGTGTCAGAGATCAATGCAGATCAGTTCCTGGCCAGGTATGATGTTAAGCGGCTCAAGTCCATTACAACCGCGCTTCCAGTTGCCACCATGTCGCTTAGGCAGTTCTGGTATCTATTTCGGATAGAAAGTACCCTATGGCCTTCAGACTACCCGGAACGCCACTCGGCATTTGTCTCATTCGAAAAAAACTCTGCGCCCTTTGAAGTGATAGAGAAAACGCAGGAGCTTTCTTCGTATAGCTCGGAAAGCTACGGCCCCAATTACTCCTTGGGGTGGCAACGCCGTCCCTTTACAAACGATCGGGCAATGGTTCATGCGATTTGCGATGTGCTGAAATCGCAAATTGGTGAGCTTTAGCTTCTGAGTTGTGCGGACGCTCTAGAAGCAGCGTTGCATCAGCGCGCAGATCATCCAACCCGTTTAATGTCAGTTATCTCAGCTAGGGTATTTCTGCTTCAGGTCGGCATCTGACGTAAGTTATCCCCACCAGGACTCCCACCACTCGAACGGGAACAATAGTGCAGCTTGCCTTGCAAGGCATGCCCGGCATAATGGCGCTTTCCATCCGGCGATACCCACATGATCCATACCCCTCCCGGCGCCTGGCCCACACCCGGCCCCGAATACCTCGCCAGCGCGCGCTTCATCGATTCCGGCACGGAGTCCGTGCGCCGCTTCGCGCAGGAGACGGTCGCCGGCGCGACCTCCGACATCGAGAAGGCCGTCAGGCTTTTCTACCGCGTGCGCGACGGCTGGCGCTACGACCCGTTCACCATGAGCCTCGACCCGGAGCCCTACGTCGCCAGCAACGTGCTGAAGGCCAAGGCGGCCTACTGCCTGCCGAAGGCGATCCTGCTCGCGGCGGCGGCGCGCGCCGCCGGCATCCACGCGGCGATCGGCCTCTCCGACGTGGAGAACCACCTCACCACGGAGAAGCTGAAGGCCATGATGGGCGGCAAGACGCTGTTCATGCACCACGGCTATGCGGTGCTGTACCTGGACGGCAAGTGGGTGAAGGCGGCGCCGGCCTTCAACATCGAGATGTGCGAGAAGTTCCACGTGCACCCGACCGAGTTCGACGGCACGGACAACGCCATCTTCCAGGAATACGACATGAAGAACCGCCGCCACATGGAATACGTGCGCGACCACGGCTGCTGGTCGGACTTCCCCTTCGAGAAGGTGATGGCCGATTTCCGCGCCTTCTATCCGGCGGAGGCGTACAAGAGTTTCGATCCGGGCGAACTGTTCGAGGATGGGGTGAGGATTTCATGACCGCAGGCAAGCTGTTTTCCCCTTACACCCTGGGCGCGTTGACGCTGCCCAACCGCGTCGCCATGGCGCCGATGACGCGCTGCCGCGCCACCAACCCGGCCATCGCGCCGACGCCGATGATGGTCGAGTACTACGGCCTACGCGCCGATGCCGGGCTGATCGTCTCGGAAGGTGTGCCGGTCTCGCCGCAGGCGCGCGGCTACGCCTTCACGCCTGGCCTCTACTCCGCCGAGCAGATCGCGGGCTGGCAGGCGGTGACGCACGAGGTGCACAAGCAGGGCGGCCGCATCTTCGCCCAGCTCTGGCACTGCGGCCGCATCAGCCACGGCAGCCTGCGCGACGACGGCGCGCCGCCGGTCGGGCCGAGCGCCATCGCCGCCAACGGCAAGTCGATGGCCCTCGACCGCGCCACCGGCCAGGCGGCGCTGACGCAGTGCGAGGCGCCGCGCGCGCTGTCGACGGCGGAAGTGAAGGGCGTCGTCGGCGAGTTCGTGCAGGCGGCGCAGAACGCCGTCGCCGCCGGCTTCGACGGCGTCGAAATCCACGGCGCCAACGGCTACCTGCTCGACCAGTTCCGCTGCCCCTTCCTCAACGACCGCCAGGACGAGTACGGCGGCTCGCTGGAAAACCGCTGCCGCCTGCACCTGGAGATCGCGCGCGAGGTGGCCGCCGCGATCGGCAAGGAGCGCACCGGCATCCGCCTCTCGCCGCACGGCCAGGCCAACGACATGCGGCCCGATCCCGATCCGATGGCGACCTACGGCTATCTCGCGGAGGAGCTGCAGAGGCTCGGGCTGGTGTATCTCCATCTCTACGACCAGTCGACAAGCTGGATCCACGATCCCGACGACGCGCTGCTGCGGCTGATCCGCGCCAAATTCACCAACGCGCTGATGCTCTGCGGCGGCTTCACCGGCAAGAAGGCCGAGGCGGCGCTGGCGACCGGCAGCGGCGACCTGATCGCCATCGGCAAGCCCTTCATCTCCAACCCCGATCTCGTCTCGCGCCTGCGCCAGGGCGTGGAGATCGCCTCCTGGGACAGCAAGACCTTCTACCTGGGCGGACACAGCGGCTACCTCGACTACCCGACCTTCTCCGTGTGACGCCATGACGCTCCCGACATTCGAGACTCTGAAGATCGAGCTGGCCGACGCCGTCGCCACCGTCGAACTGAACCGGCCGGAGAAGGCCAATGCCATGAACCTGCGCATGTGGCTGGAACTGCGCGAGGCCTTCAAGTGGATCGACGAGGAGCCGACGGTGCGCGTCGCCGTGCTGCGCGGCAACGGGCCCTGCTTCACCGCCGGCATCGACCTCGAGCTGCTCGGCAGCGTGCGCCAGGAGATCGCCGATCAATGCGACGGCCGCGCGCGGGAAAAGCTGCGCCGCCTGATCCTCGACCTGCAAGACAGCCTCACCGCGCTGGAGCGCTGCCGCAAGCCGGTACTGGCGGCCATCCACGGCCATTGCCTCGGCGGCGGTGTGGACCTCATCTGCGCCTGCGACATGCGCTATTGCTGCCACGATGCCAGCTTCAGCATCAAGGAGATCGACGTCGGCATGACCGCCGACGTCGGCACCCTGCAGCGCCTGCCGAAGCTGGTCGGCGAGGGCATGGTGCGCGAGCTGGCCTACACCGGCCGCGCCGTCGCCGGCACCGAGGCGAAGGAGATCGGCCTGGTGAACCACAGCTACGCCAGCGCCGGCATGCTCTTCCATGAGGTGGCGAAGATCGCCGGCATCATCGCGAAGAAGTCGCCGCTGTCGATCCGCGGCATCAAGGAGATGGTCAACTACGCCCGCGACCATTCCGTCGCCGACGGCCTCAACTACATCGCCACCTGGAACGCCGCCATGCTGATGTCGGACGACCTGACGGAAGCCATGACGGCGGCGCGGGCAAAGCGGGAAGCAAAGTTCAGGGATTGAACGTTTTGCGGGCACTTGGCTCCAATCCGCACAGGAGGACCCAGCCATGAAGACCCGCCTTGCCGCCGTCCTGTGGGGACTGACTTTTGCCTGGAATGTCCAGGCCGCCGAGCCGCTGCCGCTGTTCGACGCCCACCTGCACTACAACGTCGAGGCGGCGAGCGGGCCCTACCCGCTCGACACCGTGCTCAAGCTGTTCCGCGACAACCGCATCACCGGCATCCTCGCCAACAGCCGGCCCAACGACGGCACGCGCGCCCTCTACGAGGCCAAGCCGAAGGACGTCTGGGTGGTGCCCTTCATCCGGCCCTACATCGTCCAGCCGGACCGCCACACCTGGTTCAAGGACCCGAAGATCTTCGAGCTCATCGAGAGCGAGCTCAAGCGCGGCTACTACCAGGGCATCGGCGAGTTCCACCTCTTCGGCCACGACGCGAAGACGGAATGGGTGAAGAAGACCGTCGACTTCGCCGTGGCGCACAACCTCTACCTGCACGCCCATTCCGACGAGGCTGCGGTGGACATCCTCTTCGCCCATAATCCGAAGGTGAAGATCGTCTGGGCGCACACCGGCTTCCACACCGCACCGGAGACGATCGAGCAGTACCTGCGGAAATACCCCAACCTGTGGGGCGAGCTGTCCTACCGCTACGACGTCACCGAGGCCGGCAAGCTCAAGCCCGCCTGGCGGCGCCTGTTCGAGCAATACCCAGACCGCTTCATCGTCGGCTCCGACACCTGGGTGACCGAGCGCTGGGGCCAGTACGCCTCGATCATGAACGGCTACCGCGACTGGCTGGCCGAGCTGCCGAAGGACGTCGCCGAGAAGATCGCGTACCGCAACGCCGGGCGGCTGTTCCGCAAGTAGCGGCTACAATAACCGCTCCATTCAGCATGGAGCGGAGCATGGCATTCATCTACCGCGTCGCCTCGACGGCGTCGCAGGACCGGCTGGAAAAGCTCATCGAGGAGCGCCTCAAGCCGAAGGCCGACCAGGCGCGCGTCGACGAGAAGATCTGGAACCTCTTCGGCGAGCGCTGGGCGGTGATGTTCACCGACCTGTCCGGCTTCTCGCGCCGGGTCGCCGACTTCGGCATCATCCACTTCCTGCAGACCATCTACGAGTCGAACCGCCTGCTGGTGCCGCTCATCGAGGAGCACAGCGGCATCCTGCTCAAGGTCGAGGGCGATTCCCTGCTGGTGATTTTCCGCGACGTGGACGAGGCCATCGCCTGCGCCATCGCCATGCAGCGCTGCGCCCGCCAGTACAACCGCAAGCGGCCGAAGGCGGAGGAGGTGCTGCTGTGCATCGGCCTCGGCTACGGCGACGTGCTGCGCATCGGCGATTCCGACGTCTTCGGCGCCGAGGTGAACGCCGCCAGCAAGCTGGGCGAGGACCACGCCCGCCCCTACGAGATCATGGTCACCGGCGCGGTGAAGCAGGCGGCAAGCGGCGGCAAGGGAATCAGGTTCAGCCGCATCAAGGCCGTGCCGCCGGGCGCCGAGGCGGCCTACAAGCTGAAATACGAATGAGCCGCCGGGTTCTCATATTGGGGGCCGCCGGACGCGACTTCCACGACTTCAACCTCGTCTACCGCGACGATGCGGCGGTCGAGGTGGTGGCCTTCACCGCCGCGCAGATCCCCGGCATCGCCGGCCGCCGCTACCCGCCGGAGCTGGCCGGCCCGCGCTACCCCGAGGGCATCCCGATCCTCGACGAAGCCGATCTCGAGTCGATCCTGCGCGAGCACCGCATCGACGAGGTGGTGTTCGCCTACAGCGACGTGCCGCACGCCCAGGTCATGCACCTGGCCTCGAAGGCGCTGGCGGCCGGCGCCGACTTCAGCCTGCTCGGCCCGGCGCGCACGCAGATCAAGGCCCGCGTGCCGGTGATCGCCGTCTCGGCGGTGCGCACCGGCTGCGGCAAGTCGCAGACGGCGCGCTACCTCTCCGGCCTGCTCAAGGCGCGCGGGCGGCGCGTGGCGGTGATCCGCCACCCGATGCCCTACGGCGACCTGGCGCGCCAAGCCGTGCAGCGCTTCGCCGCGCGCGCCGACCTCGACGCAGCGGCCTGCACCGTCGAGGAGCGCGAGGAGTACGAGCCGCACCTGGCCTGCGGCAACGTCGTCTTCGCCGGCGTGGACTACGCCCGCATCGTCGCCGCGGCGGAAGCGGAAGCCGACCTGATCTTCTGGGACGGCGGCAACAACGACTTCCCCTTCCTGCGGCCCGACCTGCACATCGTGCTGGTCGATCCGCTGCGTCCCGGCCACGAGACGACGCACCACCCGGGGGAGGCGGTGCTGCGCATGGCCGACGTGGTGATCGTCGCCAAGAGCGACGCCGCGCCGCCGGCCGACGTGCGCCGCGTCACGGAGGCGGCGCAGGCCATCGCCCCGCGCGCCCAAGTCATCCGCGCCGCCTCGCCGGTGCGCCTCGACGACGAGCAATCGGTGCGCGGCCGCCGCGTGCTGGTGGTGGAGGACGGCCCGACGCTGACCCACGGCGGCATGCCCTGGGGCGCCGGCCATCTCGCCGCCCTTCGCGCCGGCGCGGAGATCGTCGACCCGCGGCCCTTCGCCGGGCCGGCCATCCGCGCCCTCTACACGCGCTACCCGCACATCGGCGAGGTGCTGCCGGCCACCGGCTACTCCCGCGAGCAGCTCGACGCCCTGCGCCAGACCATCAACGCGACGCCAGCCGACCTGGTCGTTTCCGCCACGCCGATCGACCTCGCCGCCCTGATCCAGGTGCACAAGCCGGTGGTGCGCGCCCGCTACGAGTTCGCCGAAACCGAATCGCCCGGACTGGCCGGCGCGGTGGACGCCTTCCTCGCCCGCTGAACATGGCCGAGCCGGTCGCGCTCAGGCGCACGCTGACACTGCCGCTGCTCACTCTCTACGGCCTCGGCACCATCCTCGGCGCCGGCATCTACGTGCTGGTCGGCGAGGTGGCGGGCATCGCCGGCATGCACGCGCCGCTGGCCTTCGCCGTCGCCGCGGTGGTCGCCGCCTTCACCGCCTTCTCCTACGCCGAGTTGGCGGCGCGCCATCCCTTCAGCGCCGCCGAGGCGGTATACGTGCAGGAGGGATTCGGCCTGGCCTGGCTGTCGATAGGGGTCGGCGCCCTCGTCCTCTTCGCGGCGCTGGCCTCGGCGGCGGCGCTCGCCAACGGCTTCGCCGGCTACCTGCGGCTGTTTCTTGACGTGCCGCCCTGGGCGTCAATCCTCGTTGTGCTGCTCGCGCTGGGCGTCCTCGCTGCCTGGGGCATCCACGAGTCCGCGCGGGCGGCGACCGTCGCCACGCTGATCGAGATCGGCGGCCTGCTGCTGGTGGTGGCCGTCTCCGGCGAAGGGCTGCTCGCCCTGCCGCAACGCCTGCCCGAACTGGCGCCGCCGCTGCAGGCGGGCGCCTGGCCGGGCATCTTCCTCGCCGCCTTCGTCGCTTTCTTCGCCTTCATCGGCTTCGAGGACATGGCCAACGTCGCCGAGGAGGTGAAGGAACCCGAGCGCACGATGCCGCGCGCCATCCTGCTGGCGCTGGCGATCGCCACCGTGCTCTATCTGCTGGTTTCACTGGCGGCCGTGCTCACGCTGTCCCGCGCGGAACTGGCTGGCCATGCCGCGCCGCTGGCGTTGATGTACGCCAAGGCAACCGGACGCGAGCCGGCGCTCATCGGCGTCATCGCGCTGTTCGCCGTCACCAACGGCGCACTGGTGCTGCTGATCCGCGCCGCCCGCGTGCTGCACGGCATGAGCGTGCGCGGCTGGCTGCCGGCGGCGCTTGGCCGGGTGCATCCGTCGCGCCGCACGCCGCTTGCCGCCACCGCCGCCGTCACCCTCGCCACGCTGGCCCTCGCGCTCGCCCTGCCGCTGGTGTCACTGGCCCGCGCGACCAGCGCCGCGATCCTGGTCGTCTTCGTCCTCATCAACCTGGCGCTGCTGCGCATACGCCGCCGCGCGCCGGCACCGCCGGGCGTGCGCACCTACCCGGCGGCGGTGCCGCTGGCGGGATGCGTGCTCTCTCTGCTGCTGCTCGCCTACCAGCTTGCCGGTCTGCGGTACTAGGCTACGCGGCATTTTGCTATCCTGAAAACATGTCCCAACTGCTCACCCTGTCGCGCGCGGCGCGGCTGGTCGGCGCCAGCCGGGTCGCGCTGCAACTGAAGATCCGCAGCGGCGAGCTGCCGTCCTTCGACGGCATGGTCTCCGCCGACGACCTCCTGCGTCTCTATCCGAACCTGAAGCTGGAGGAGGATGGCGGCTTCGAGCAGGTGATGCAGATCAAGGAGCGGGCCTTCGGCCGGCGCGTGCGCGAGCGCATGCTGCCGAGCCAGGAAATCCTCTCCCAGCGCCTCTACGAGCAGAGCACGGAACTGGCCGACCTGCGCGCCCACCTGCAGCGCTACCACGCCCTGACGGAAGCGCTGCGCAGCCGCATCCGCGAGCAGGAGGCACAGCCCGGCATGGCCGCCCTCGGCGCCTTCCTCGACGGGCAGCTGGCGGAGATCCTCGGTGCCGCCGAGGCGCCGAATGCCCTGTCGGTCATGGATGATATGCTCCGCGTCATGTCCGCCCACGTCACCCTGCACCCCAGCCGCCACGAGTTCTTCGCGGAAGGCGCCGACACGCTTCTCGAGGCCGCGCTGAAGGCCGGGCTGGCGGTGAACTACGGCTGCAGCAACGGCAACTGCGGCCTGTGCAAGGCGCGCGTGGTCTCCGGCCAGGTAAAGAAGGTGCGGCCGCACGACTACGTGCTCTCCGAGGCGGAAAAGAGCCAGGGCTACACCCTGCTCTGCTGCCACGCCGCGGTCTCCGACCTGGTGGTGGAGGCGCTCGAGACCGGCAGCGCCGGCGACATCCCGCAGCAGCAGATCGTGGCGCGCATCAAGGCCAACGAGGCGCTCGGCGAGGACGTGCGCCTGCTGCACCTGCAGACGCCGCGCAACAACCGCCTGCGCTTCCTCGCCGGCCAGAGCGCGACGCTCACCGCCGGCGAGACGCAGGCCCAGCTGCCCATCGCCAGTTGCCCGTGCGACGACCGCAACCTGCATTTCCACGTCGTGCGCGACCCGAAGGACGACTTCGCCCGGCAGGTGTTCGAGGTGCTGCGCACCGGCGATCCGATCACGGTCTTCGGACCGTGGGGCGATTTCGTGTTGCGCGCGGACTCGCCGCGGCCGATTCTGTTCGTGGCCTCGGAGGCCGGCTTTGCGCCGGTGAAGGGCCTCGTCGAGCATGCCCTGTCGCTCGATCGGGCCGAACTGCTGCACCTCTACTGGCACGCCGCGCGCCCGGCCGGGCATTACCTCGTGAATCTCTGCCGCGCATGGGCCGACGCCCTCGACAATTTCCGCTACACGACCATGGCCGGCGGTGGCGCGGAGGACATCGTCGCGCGCATGGCGCGGGACCATGCCGACCTTGCCGCCTTCGACGTCTACCTGGCCGGGCCGGAGGCCTTCATCGAAGGAGCGGCAAAGGCCCTCGCGCAACAGGGTTTTCCCGCGGCGCAGCTGACGGCCGTAACGACATAAATTCCGCTCGCGGACGCATCAATGCGTTCTGCTCGCCGCGATAGGCGCCAGCCCTTAACATTGGCCTCATGTCGCAACGAAAGATCATTCCCGTCATGCCCGTCGCGCCGCATCAGGACGCCGCGCTGGAGACCTGCGAGAGCGCCGAGCCCTTCGCCCTGATGGTGCTGGGCGACAGCATGCTGCCGGAGTTCGCCGAGGGCGAGGTCATCATCGTCGAGCCGGAAGGCCTGGCGCGCGACGGCAGCTACGTCGTCGCGCAGCACGACGGCGAACCGATCCTGCGCCAGCTGGTCAACCGGGCGGGAGGCTGGTGGCTGCATCCGCTCAACCCGCGCTACCCGGACGCCGAGCTCGCCGGCCTCGAGGCGGTGCGCGGCGTCGTCATCCAGAAAAGCCGCCCCGGCTCGCGCCGTTCGCGGAAAACCTACGTCGACTGAGAGGCCGAGAACGCCATGCCCTACTACCTCTACAAGGTCTTCGAGACCCCCATCCGCCGCCTGGAAAGGATCGAGAGCCACGACGCCTTCAAGGCGGCCTCCGCCCGCGCCAAGGAACTGCGCCGCGAGCTGGCCCTCTCCGAGGGCTGCACCGTGAAGACCGTCTTCGCCGACAACGAGCTGCAGGCCGAGGACATGCTCTCGCAGGTGCGCGAGCCGCTGCCCGAGACGGGCGAAGACTACTAAGCCGGACGCCGGTGGACGAGACCGCCTACAGGCAGGCTCGCAAGGCAGCGGTCGGGCATCCCTGCCCCTTCGAAAAGGCGCTGCTCGCCGGATGCGGCACCTGTGCCCTGGCGCAGCGCCGGAACATTGCCGAGCGGGAGGCCGTCGCCTGCGTCGATGGCGTCGCGCGCGAGGCCTGCGACGTCCTGCTCCGGCTGCTGCGGCGCAACGCGACCTTCGCCCTGCACCTGCCCCATCCGGAGAATCGCCTCACACACGCCCAGGAAATGAAGGTGCAATGCGGCGGCCTGGAGGGCCTGCAGCGCGCCCTGACGGGCGCACAGGAGGTCGGTGACGTGAATGCCCTGGTGCAGGCGGCCTGCCGGTCGCGAGGCAGCCTGGAGGACCTGCCGTATTCGGTGATCGTGCAGTCGGTGGCGGCCTACCGGACGCGGCGGCGCACCCGGCAGCCATGAACGCGCCCGGCTTCGAGGAACTGAAGCAGGCCGTTCAGGCCAACTGCGACATCGCGGATGCCCGCCACGCCCGCGAGATGACCATGTGCAACTACCTGCTGGCCATGCGCGAGCTGTTCCGCTGGGAGCGCGGCATTCCGCTTACCCGGCCGCTCCCCCACGCCGAACTGGGCGGTTGGATCTCCCGGCGGGAGGCGCTCTGGAACGGTCTGGAGGAAGCCGACTTCCGGCCCCTGCCGCTCGGCGACGGCTGCGATCCCTTCGACAACGCCGCCATCAACGCCAGGCTGGCGCCGATGGGCCTGGTCTATTCGGGAGGACTGGGCCGCTGGGGCAAGCCGCATTTCTTCCTCGGCGAGCTGGCGCGGCGGGAGACGCGGCACGGGCTCGATGTGCTGGTCTCCGATCGCGAGCATGCGCGCGACCTGTTCGCCCCGCCAGCCGCCCTGCGCGGCGGCATGGTCTTCCTGCGGCTGGATGCGCTGCGGCGCTGGCTGTGGGAGAAGACGGAGATCTGGGGCGTCAAGCAGGCCGAGGGGGCGCTCAAGGCCGCGCTGGGGGGCTATGGCTTTGCCGACGACGCCGAGGCCGCCCTGGAACGCATGGCAGCGGCAGAAGGGGAAACGCTGATCCTGCATGAGATCGGCGAGGGCATGGCGGAACCGCTGCTCGGCCCGGCCTGGCGCGAGATGCTGGGCGAACTGACGGAGCGGCGCGCCGAACTGCTGGCACGCGCCGTGCGCGACAACCTGGCGGATTGCCTGTCCACCCTGCCGGCGCTGATCGAGCGCGGTGCCGAGCCCTCCCTCCATTTCTACTTTGCCAACTTCGAGGGGCTGCGCCGCAGCCTCTTCCCGCGCCTGTGGTCGGCCTACGCCGCCTGGCGCAAAACAGGCGACGACGCCGACCTGCGCCTGGCCTGCCGCGACGGACAGGCGCACTGGCAGGAAGCGGCGCTGCGCCTGCTGGCGGCGTGGCAAGGCGACCCTGCCGGAGCAGGAAGCCTCTTCTCGGAATGGGTGGATGAGCCCGGTTCGCTTGCCCTGTAGACGGCCCTGATGCGCAACACGCGCCGAAGGCACGTCAAGCGCCTCCGGCGCGGCAGAAAACAAAACGCCCTCCCTCCGGTCGGAGAGAGGGCGTTTCAGGGAAGCGCTTGCGCTTACTTCAGGTGCTTGTTGACCAGCTTGGTCATCTCGAACATCGAGACCTGGCCCTTGCCACCGAAGATGGCCTTCAGCTTCTCGTCCGCATTGATCATGCGACGGTTGATGGCATCCTGCAGCTTGTTCTTCTTGATGTAGTCCCAGACCTTCTTGGTGATTTCCGTGCGCGGAATCGGCAGGGCGCCCACGACGGCGGCCAGTACGGCGCTGGGGGTCATCGGCTTCATGAAGGCGGGATTCGGCTTGCGCTTGGCGGCCGGCTTCTTGGCAGCGGCTTTCTTCTTGGCAGGGGCTTTCTTGGCGGCGGCCTTCTTGGCTACCGGCTTCTTGGCGGGGGCTTTCTTGGCTGCCGGTTTCTTGGCGGCGGCTTTCTTCGGGGCGGCTTTCTTGGCTGCCGGTTTCTTGGCGGCCGGTTTCTTCGCTGCGGGTTTCTTTGCTTTCTTGGCTGTGGCCATCTTCACCTCCTGAATAGTGATTACACCTGAAAACACCACGAATCTCCTTGCTGCATACAGCAAGAATGGAGCGAAGCATGCTCATGCCGGAAAGATTTGTCAATCATTTTTCAGAGGGAGATGGAAAATTTTTCCCTCTGGTGTTGCGTTCATATCCTCTCGGCGGAAAAGCGCGCGGCAAGCGTGCACGCCTCTGTCGAGACCATCACTCGCGGCTGTCGAGCCACACGCACAGGCCCTGCGCGTTGAGTTCCACGTCGACTGCCATCAGCCGGAGAAGGCCGTCCGGAGCCATTCTCCAGCCATATCGTCGCGCTTCGTCGAGCAGGATTTCAACGAGGGCGGCCTTGATGAGGGCATGCCGCTCGACGCCCGCACCGCGATGGTGCAGCGCCGCTTCGACATGTGCGTCGATGAGCCGGTGCAGGTCGTCGCCCAGGCGCGGCACGCCGCGCACCTGGCCATAGTGGGTCACGTAGATCGCCTCCGGCCGATGGGCGAGCAGCCGGTCGATGGAGGCATGCATGGCCGCCGGGTCGAACTGCACCGGCGTGGTCGTCGGAAAAACGAACTGTCGGCCGTCCATGTCCAGTTCCCGGTAGGAGAGGCCGAACATGTCGCCGGCGAAGATATGGCCGGAGCGGCCGTCCCGGATGCAGACATGGTGGCGGGCACGGCCGGGGGTGTCGAGAAAGGACAGTTCCCGCTCGCCAAGGCGGATCACGCTTGCCTCCGGCGTCTCCAGGATGCGTCCGGCGGAAACCGGCAGGATGTCTCCGTACATCCGGCGGGCCTCGGCTTCGCCATAGACGGCGATGGTGCCGGCGACCAGTCGGGCCGGATCGGCCATGTGGCGCGCACCGCGCGGATGCACCGTCAGCCGGGCCTGGGGCAGCACCCGCATGAGGGCGCCGGCGCCGCCGGCATGGTCGAGATGGATGTGGGTGAGGATGACGTAGCCGACCTGCTCCGGCGACAGCCCCTTCGCTTTCAGCGCATCCAGCACAAGCGGCAGGGAAGCGTTGGTGCCGGTGTCGACGAGGGCGGCGCGATCGTCCTCGACGATGAGGTGGATGGCGGCCAGCTGCGGCCGGCCGAAGCCGGAGTCGATGGTGCTGATGCCGTGTTCGTAGTCGATGATGTGTGGCATGCTGCAATCCCCTAGTGCGATGCCGCATTTTAGAACCTATGCGCCGCTTCGACCGCCGCAGTTTCCTCCTTGCCGCATCCGCCGCATTGGCGGCCCCGCGCCTATGGGCCCGACCATCTTTCGCTGCCTACCCCTTCACGCTCGGCGTCGCTTCGGGCGCACCCCTGCCCGACGGCGTCGTGCTGTGGACGCGACTGGCGCCCGACCCCCTGAACGGCGGAGGCCTGCCACCGGCGGCGATCGAGGTGCGCTGGGAGGTCGCCGACGACGAGGGGTTCCGCCGCATCGTGCGCAGCGGCACTGCGCTGGCGGAACCGCAGCATGCACACAGCGTGCACATCGAAGTGTCGGGCCTGGCGCCGGCCCGCTGGTACTGGTACCGCTTCATCTCCGGGGATGCGGTCAGTACAACCGGACGCACGCGGACCGCGCCGGCCGCCGGCGCTGCCGTCGATCGACTGCGCTTCGCCTTCGCCTCCTGCCAACAGTACGAACAGGGGTTCTACGCCGCCCACCGCCACCTGGCGGCGGAGGATCTCGACCTGGTGGTTTTCCTCGGCGACTACATCTACGAGTCGTCCTGGGGCAGCCGGCATGTGCGCAAGCACGAGGGGCCGGAGCCGACCACCCTGGAGCAATACCGCAACCGCTACGCCTGCTACAAGTCCGATGCCGATCTGCAGCGCAGCCATGCCGCCTTTCCCTGGCTCGTCACCTGGGACGACCACGAGGTGGATAACGATTACGCCAACGACCGCTCGGAGGACCTGGACCCGGATTTCCTCGCCCGCCGCGCCGCCGCCTACCGGGCCTACTGGGAACACATGCCGCTGCGCCGCAGCGCCATGCCCGACGGGCCGCACATGCAACTTTACGGCCGGCACGATTTCGGCGGGCTGGCCCGCTTCCACGTACTGGACGACCGTCAGTACCGCGACCACCAGGTCTGCCCGCGCTCCGGCCGCGGCGGCAGCAATGTCGTCGACGATCAACGCTGCCCCTCGCGCCTGGAGCCGCAGCGGACCCTGCTGGGACGTGAACAGGAGGACTGGCTGTACGCCGGCTTCTCGGGCTCGAAGGCGCGCTGGAACATCGTCGCCCAGCAGCTGCTGATGGCGCAGACGGACCGCAAGCCGGGACCGGAGCGGCAATTCTGGAGCGACGGCTGGGACGGCTACCCGGGTGCGCGCGCCCGGCTGCTGCAGGCAATCGCCGTGCGCAAGCCGGCCAACCCCGTTGTCATCGGCGGCGACGTGCATTTCAGCTGTGTTACCGACCTCAAGGTGGATTTCGACGACCCGAATGCCCCCGTCGTCGCCACCGAGTTCTGCGGCACCTCGATCACCTCGCAGGGGCCGGTGCAGGCCCGCCTGGACGCCCTGCGGCCCGAGCACCCGCACGTTCGCTTCGCCAACAGCGAGAAACGCGGCTACGCGGTGCTGGATCTGACGGAGCGGCGCTGCCTGGCGCAGCTGCGGGTGCTCGACAGCGAGAAAGCGGCGGACTCGCCGATCTCCACCCTCGCCGCCTTCGTGGTGGAAGACGGCCGACCCGGCGCGGAAACGGTCTGAACTTTACAGATAGGCCTGGCCGATGGCCCAGGCGCAGGCGGCGACGAAGGCCGAACAGGGGATGGTGAGGATCCAGGCCCAGACGATGTTGCCGGCCAGCCCCCAGCGCACGGCGGAGAGCTTGCGCGAGGAGCCGACGCCGACGATGGCGCCGGTGATGGTATGCGTGGTCGACACCGGGATGCCGGCCAGAGAGGCGATGGTCAGCGTGATCGCCCCGCCCGTCTCGGCGCAGAAGCCGCCCACCGGCTTGAGCTTGGTCAATCGCTGTCCCATGGTCTTGACGATGCGCCAGCCGCCGAACAGCGTGCCCAGGCCCATTGCGGCATAGCAGGAAAGGATCACCCAGTTAGGCGGCCGCGAGGCATCCACGGACAGGTAGCCGCCGGAGATCATCAGCAGCCAGATGATGCCGATGGTCTTCTGCGCATCGTTGGCGCCATGGCCAAGGCTGTAGTAGCCGGCCGAGAACAGTTGCAGGCGACGGAACCAGCGGTCCACCTTGGACGGTGGGGTGCGGAAGAAGATCCACGACACGGCCAACATCAGCAGCCCGCCCAGGATGAAGCCCAAGGTGGGCGATACGATGATGAAGATGAGCGTCTTGCTGATGCCGGACGTCATCAGGCCGCCGGTGCCGACCTTGGCCACCACGGCGCCGATCAGTCCTCCTATCAGGGCGTGCGAGGAACTGGAGGGAATGCCGTAATACCAGGTGATGATGTTCCAGAACAACGCCCCAACCAGGGCACCGAAAATGACGTAATGGTCGACGATGGTGGGGTCGACGATGCCCTTGCCGACTGTCGCGGCCACCTTGAGCTGGAAAACGAACAGCGCGACGAAATTGAAGAATGCGGCGAAAGCCACGGCATGGTGGGGCTTCAGCACACGGGTCGAAACGACGGTGGCGATGGAGTTCGCAGCATCATGAAACCCGTTCATGAAGTCGAACGCCAGGGCCAGCGCGATGAGGAAGACGAAGACCTCGAAGCTCATGATTGTCCGTGCAGGCCTTCGCGGCCGCTCAGGAATTCTCTAGGACGATGCCTTCGATCAGGTTGGCGACGTCCTCGCAGCGGTCGGTGATGCCCTCCAGCAGCTCGTACACCGAACGCAGTTTGATCACCTGGCGCACATCCGGCTCGTCGCGGAACAGCTTGGCCATCGCCGAGCGCATGACATGGTCTGCTTCGGACTCGAGGCGGTCGATCTCGTGGGTGACGCCCATGATCGCGCGGGCGTTGTCCATATTGGAAAGGAGGCTCACCGCCTCCTTGACCTTTTCCGCACAGGCGACGCAGATGTCGGCCAGCTTTTTGGCTTCCGGTGTGACCGCGCGGATGTCGTAAAGGAAGATGGACTGGGCCGAGTCCTCGATGAGGTCGAGGATGTCGTCCATGTTGGTAATGAGCTGGTGGATGGCCTCGCGGTCGAGCGGCGTGATGAAAGTCTTGTGCAGCAGTTCGACCGCGGCGTGGGTGATCTTGTCGCCGTTCTTCTCGATGGACTCGATGTTGTAGGCGCGCCGCTCGACGTCGTCGAAGCTGGCCATCAGCTCCGCCAGCTCGCGGCTGGCCTGCAGGATGTGCTCGGCCAATTCGACGAAGTGATCGAAGAACTTGCCTTCCTTAGGCATGAAGCTACCAAACATGACGGACCCTGGATGTCGAGTTTTGTTGTCTGGCCGGCGGGATCGGGTCGATCGCGCCGCCGCTCAATCCGGGCGTGGTATGCCCGGCGCGAGGCGCATTCTACGCGACGCCGCAGGCCGGGTATACACCCGCCGGTCAAAGAATTTCGAGCAGGTCGACCTCGAAGATCAGGGTGGCGTTGGGCGGAATCACACCACCGGCACCGCGCGCACCGTAGCCCAGTTCGGGCGGAATCGTCAGCTTGCGCACGCCGCCCACGCGCATGCCCTGCACGCCCTCGTCCCAGCCGCGGATGACATAGCCGGCGCCGAGCGGAAACTCGAAGGGCTCGTTGCGGTCCTTGCTGGAATCGAATTTCGTGCCATCGGTCAGCCAGCCGGTGTAATGCACCGAGACGGTCTGCCCGAGGGCGGCGGCATCGCCGCTGCCGACAGTGATGTCGTCATAGATCAGTCCGCTGGGAGTGGTAGTCTGGCTCATGGCGCCTCCATTTTGGAAAGGTTCATTTTAACTTGCGGCGGACGGCAAACAGTTTGCGGAATTTCGCCAGCTTGGGCGCCACGACGACCTGGCAGTAGGGCTGGTGTGGGTTGCTGCGGAAGTAGTCCTGGTGATAATCCTCGGCCGGATAGAACTTCCCGGCAGGAGCCAGTTCGGTGACCACAGGCGCGCCGAAGGCGTTGTCGGCGGCAAAGGCGGCCAGCAGAGACTGTGCCTCCGCCTTCTGGTCGGGGGAGTGGTAGAAGATCGACGAACGGTATTGCGTACCGACGTCGTTGCCCTGGCGGTTCAGGGTGGTCGGGTCGTGGAGGGCGAAGAACACTTCGAGAATCTCGCGATAGCCGATCCTGGCGGGGTCGAAAGTCAGTCTCACCACCTCGGCGTGGCCGGTTTCACCCGAGCACACCTGCCGGTAGTCGGGGTCGGCCGTGTGACCGCCGGCATAGCCGGAGACAACGTCGGTAACGCCCTCCAGTTCGTCGAACACCGCTTCCAGGCACCAGAAGCAGCCGCCGGCGAGGGTGGCGAACTCCTGCCCTGCGGGCGGCGCGTCAGGCAGCATGGTAGCCGGTGACCCGCCCGACCTCGTTCTTCGAACCGAGGATCACGGCGACACGCTGGTGCAGGCCGGTCGGCCGGATGCCGAGGATGCGCTCGCGGCCATTGGTGGCGGCGCCACCCGCCTGCTCGACGATGAAGGCCATCGGGTTGGCCTCGTACATCAGCCGCAGCTTGCCGGCCTTGGACGGGTCCTTGGTGTCTCGCGGGTACATGAAGATGCCGCCGCGCGTGAGGATGCGATGCACGTCGGCCACCATCGAGGCCACCCAGCGCATGTTGAAGTCGCGGCCGCGCGGGCCGCTCTTGCCGGCCAGCAGTTCGTCGATGTAGCGCTTCACCGGTGGTTCCCAGAAGCGCATGTTGGAGGCATTGATGGCGAACTCGCCGGTGTCCTCGGGGATGCGCATTTCGCCTTGCGTCAGGACGAAGCTGCCGGTCTCGCGGTCCAGCGTGAAGCAGGCCACGCCGTGGCCCAGCGTCAGCACCAGCAGCGTGGAGGGCCCATACACGGCATAGCCGGCACACACCTGCGCCGTGCCCGGCTGCAGGAAGGCATTGTCGTCGGGTTCGGTCACCCCCTCCGGGCAGCGCAGGACGGAAAAGATGGTGCCGACGGAGATGTTGACGTCGATGTTGCTGGAGCCGTCGAGCGGATCGAACAGCAGCAGGTATTCGCCGCGCGGGAAGCGGTGCGGGATCTGGTGCGGATGGTCCATCTCCTCGGAGGCCATGGCGGCGAGGTGGCCGCCCCACTCGTTGGCCTCGAGCAGGATCTCGTTGGAAATCACGTCGAGCTTCTTCTGCGCCTCGCCCTGGATGTTCTGGCTGCCGGCGCCGCCGAGCATGCCGGCCAGTTCGCCCTTGCCGATGGCGATCGAGATGGCCTTGCAGGCCCGCGAGACGACTTCGATGAGCAGGCGCAGGTCGGCGTTGATCCAGTCCTTCTGGCGTTCCAGCTCGATGAGATACTGCATGAGGGTGATGCGACGCATCGACGTTACTCCCGTTACGGATTGCTTGAAGATGCAATTATCCGGGTTTCGGAGGGCATCCGCATCCCTGCGTTAAAATCGCTTCATGCACGTCATCGTCCTCGGCGCCGGCCTGGCCGGCGTCACCAGTGCCTGGTATCTGCGGCAGGCCGGCCATGCCGTAACGGTCATCGACAGGCAGCCTGGCGCGGGGCTGGAGACCAGCTATGCCAACGGCGGCCAGATTTCGGTCAGTCATCCCGAACCCTGGGCCAATCCTGGCGCACCCGCGCAGATCCTGCGCTGGCTGGGCCGCGAGGACGCACCGCTGCTGTTCCGCCCCCGTCTGGACTGGGGGCAGTGGTCGTGGGGCTTTCGCTTCCTGCTGGAGTGTCTGCCCGGCCGCACGGTGAGGAACACCGTCGCCATCGCCCGGCTCGCCCTGCATAGCCGCGATTGCCTGCGCATGCTCCAGTCAGACACCGGCATCGAATACGATCGTCTGCGCACAGGCATCCTGCATCTCTTTTTCAGCCCGCGTGAGTTCTCCCAGGCCGACCGGCGCGCAGCATTGCTGCACGATTTCGGCATGCGTGCCGAAGTGCTCGACGCGCGTGCCTGCCAGGCCGTCGAGCCCGCACTGGCGCACTGCCGGGACACAGTGCAAGGCGGGCTGTATGCCCCCGACGACGAAACGGGCGACGCCCTGGCCTTCACGCAGAAGCTTGCCGCACTGTGCCGGCAGGCCGGTGTGGCGTTCCGCTACGGTGTAAGTGTCACCGCACTCATCCCCGGGAAGAACGGTGTGGCCTCTGCTGCAATCGAGGACGAGAATGGATCGGTCGGACAGGTCGGCGGCGACGCCTTTCTGCTCGCCCTGGGCAGTCATAGCGCCGCGCTGGCACGTCCGCTGGGCGACCTCCTGCCGATCTATCCCGTCAAGGGCTATTCAGTCACGCTGCCGCTGGCCCCGAATGCGGAAGCGCCATCCGTCAGCATCACGGACGAGTCGCGCCGCATCGTCTGTTCGCGCCTCGGCAACCGGTTGCGGGTGGCCGGCACGGCAGAACTGACGGGGTTCGACGTCAGCGTCAATCCCGCCCGCTGCGAAGCCATTCTGCGTCGGACGCGGCAGCTGTTTCCGACCATCGAGCCGGCCGGCGAAGTGGAGTACTGGGCCGGGCTGCGTCCCGCCACGCCAGGCAATGTGCCAATCATCGGGCGGAGCAGGTTGCACAATCTTTTCTTCAATACCGGCCATGGCACACTGGGCTGGACGCTGGCCTGCGGCTCGGGTCGGGTAATTGCCGATATCATCGGTGGCAAGCCGCCCGGGGTCGAATTCCCGTTTCGCAATCTATAATGAGTCCATGAAGCGAGAACTGTCCCTGATTGCCGCTTTGCTCGCCTTTGCCTCCGCGGCCGAAGGACAGGTTACCTATTGCAAGGACATCGGCGACGGCAAGACCTACTGCAGCGGCGGCACCGTCATCCATCGCCACGGCAATACCACGATCATCCCCAACGCAATGCCGGCGCAACCGCAATCCGCGGCCACACTGCCCAATCCGCTCATGCAGAACAACACACTGCCAACCATGAACGCGCCTTATTCGCCGGCAGGCACGCAAGGCACCCTGCCGGCGCTGCCGGCGCCGTCAATCCAGCCCGCCACGCCACCGGCGACACAGGCTGCGCCCGTGATCATCGTGCCGCCCGCCGGCGGCCGCATCTGTCACCAGTTCGGCACCACTCTCGTCTGCAACTGATGTCAGGCGCTCCGCGGGCTGGAACCGCATGGCCCGCCGTCCTTGCCGCCACGCTGTGCGGTGTGGCCGTTGCCATGAACATCGGCAAGCTGCCGATCGTGCTGCCGCAACTGCGAACGGAGTTCGGTCTGTCCCTGACCGCGGCCGGCTGGCTGGCGGCAGCATTCAGCGCACTTGCCGTAGTGACGGGGGTGTTTGTCGGCATCGTCGCCGATCGCGTCGGCGCAATGCGCTTCTGCCTGTTCGGGCTGTTCGCCAGCATCGGCGGCGGCCTGCTCGGGCTGGCCTATCCGTCGGAACTCCTGCTGCTGGTCTCCCGCCTTATCGAGGGTGTGGGATTCCTGGCGGTGGCGGTTTCCGCGCCGGCATTGGTCTCCGCCGTCAGCGCGCCAGGACAGATCCGGCTCACGCTCGGCATCTGGAGTTGTTTCATGCCGGCAGGGGCCAGCCTGTGCGTCCTGCTGGCGCCGCTGCTGGTCGGACAGAACAGCTGGCGTCCGCTGTGGTGGCTGGTGCTGGCCATCCTGGCGGCATCGCTCGGTGCCGTGATGGCGCAGCGGCGGCACTACGCCGGCATCGCCAGGCGGCGCCACGAGGGCATGGCCGACATCCGCGGCGCGCTGCAGCAGCCGGCCCCGTGGCTCCTCATGCTGGCCTTCGCCGCCTATGCCCTGCAGTTCTTCGCCGTCGTCATCTGGCTGCCGACTTTCCTGCAGGAGCAGCGCACCTACTCCACGGGCGCGATCTCGCTGCTCACGGCCTTGGTGATTGCCGTCAACGTACCGGGCAACCTGGCAGGCGGAGCGCTCCTGCATCGCCATATCGATCGCGGTCGCCTGATCGCAGGCGCGTCCCTGGTGATGGGGCTGGCCGGCTTCGGCATATTCTCGGAAGCCTTGCCGGACCCGCTGCGCTATCTCTGCTGCCTCATCCTGACCGGCATCGGCGGCATGATCCCGGTGGCAGTGCTGTCCTCCTCCGTGGTGCTCGCCGCCAGGCCGCAGCAGATCGGCACCCTGCAGGGTCTATACCTGCAGGGATCGAACCTCGGCCAGTTCGCAGGCATCCCCCTGATTGCCGCCATCGTCGCCGCGAACGGAGGCCGCTGGCAATCGGCGCTGCTCGTCACGGCCTCGGCTTCCGTCGCCGGCATCGTGCTGGGGCTGCTGGTCTCCCGTTCCGGCAAGTAGCGCCGGCGCGTGCGCCGTACTGCCGGGACTGACTTATACTTTTTGCGCCATGCCGCTTCGCGCGCTCTACGTCGATTTCAATTCCTATTTCGCCTCCGCCGAGCAGCAGTTCGATCCGCAACTGCGCGGCCGCCCGGTCGGCGTACTGCCCGTGCTCGCCGACACCACCTGCTGCATCGCCGCCAGCCACGAGGCGAAGCGCCGCGGGGTGAAGACGGGCACGCTCGTCAGCGACGCCCGTAAGCTGTGCCCGGACATCCGCTTCGTCGAGGCCAGGCCGGCGATCTACGTTGACCTGCACCACCGGCTGGTTGAGGCGATCGAGTCGTGCCTGCATGTGGACCGCGTCATGTCGATCGACGAGGTGTCCTGCCGTCTCACCGGCAGTGACTGCCAGCGCAGCCGCGCCTTGGCCCTGGCGGACCGGATCAAGCGCGCCATTGCGGAGCGGGTCGGCACGGAACTGCGCAGCTCCATCGGCATCGCGCCGAACATCTTCCTCGCCAAGGTGGCTTCCGACATGCAGAAGCCGGATGGGTGCGTCGTCATCGAGGATGCGGACCTGCCCGATTGCCTCTATGGTCTGGCGCTGCGCGACCTGTGCGGCATCGGCAAGGCCATGGAACAGCGCCTGAATCGCGCCGGCATCCGGACGGTGCGGGACCTGTGCAGCACTACGAAGGAGGGTTTGCGCCACGCCTGGGGCAGCATCGAGGGGGAGCGGTTCCACGCGCGGCTGCGCGGCGAAGAGGTGCCCGATCTGCCTTCGCAGCGCGGCAGCGTCGGCCATTCCCATGTTCTGCCCCCCGAGCTGCGCACACCTCAGGCGGCCTTTTCGATTCTGCACCGCCTGCTGCAGAAGGCCGCGATGCGTCTGCGCAGCTATGGGTGCAGCGCCGGCGCGATGCAGGTGAAAGTCACTTTTCGCGGCAAGAGCAGTTGGGGTCGGCAGGCACAGTTCGAGCCGACCAGCGATACCTTGCGTCTGCTGGACGTCCTGGAGGGCTTGTGGCGGGAATTTCCGGACAAGGGGCTCGCGCCGCTGGCGGTGGCCGTCACGCTGTCGAGGCTCGACGCACAGGGGCACCATCCCCGTTCTCTCTTCGACGAAGGCCATTCGCACGACAAGCTGAACGCCATCATCGATTCGCTCAACCTGCGCTATGGCAAGAACACCCTTTACTTCGGCGGGGCCCACGCCGCCCTTCATGCGGCGCCCATGCGCATCGCCTTCGGCCACATACCCGACCTCGAGGTCGAGGGAGACGACTAGAAAGTGATGACCTGACGCACTTCCTTGGCGTCCGACAATGCATCGAAGGCCTCGTTGATCTGTTCCAGCCTCAAGGTCCGCGTGACCAGCTTATCCACAGGCATGCGCCCCTGGCGATAGAGCTGGATGAATGCCGGAATGTCCCGTCCCGGCACGCAGGTGCCGATATAGCTGCCCTTGATGGTGCGCGCCTCGGCGACGATGCGGGCCAGCGGGAAACTGAATTTCTGCGATGGATGGGTCAGGCTCGTCGTCACCGTGCAGCCGCCGCGCCGCGTGGACTCGAAGGCATGGCCGAACCCATCCAGCGACGAACTGGTGTCGATGGCGTGGTCGACGCCTCCCGGGGCCAGTTCGCGCACGGATTCGACTGCATCTGCACTTCCCGCATTGACGCAATCGCTCGCGCCGATGGAGCGGGCAAGCGCCAGCTTGGCCTCGCTGGGGTCGACGGCAATGATGCGGCCGGCTCCTGCGGTCACGGCGCCGAGAACGGCAGCGAGACCGACGCCGCCCAGCCCGAACACCGCCACGGTCTGCCCGGGTCGGATTCCAGCGGAGTACAGTGCCGTACCTGCGCCGCACATCACGGCACAGCCGAACAGGCTGGCTTCCACGAAAGGCAGGTCCGCCGGGATTTTCACCAGGGATTTCTCGGATACCAATGCGCATTCGGCGAACGCGGACAAGCCCATGTGGTGATGCACGGCCTGCCCGTCCAGCCGCAGACGCGGCCCGCCGGTGAGGAGGCGCCCTTCGCGGTTCGCCTGGGTGCCGCGAGCGCACAGTGATGGCTGTCCCTCGATGCAATGCTCGCATTCGCCGCACTGGGTCAGGAAGATCAGCGCGACGTGATCGCCCGGCTTGACTGAGTTCACGCCGGGTCCTATCTCCTCAACCACACCGGACGCCTCGTGTCCCGGCACGATGGGCATGGGCCAGGCGCGGTCGCCATTCACCACGGAAAGATCGGAATGGCACAGGCTTGCCGCCTTGATGGCGACGATGACCTCCCCTGCCGCGGGCGGCGGCACTTCGACGGTTTCGATGGAAAGCGGGCGGCTCGTCGCGTACGGGCGCGGCAAGCCCGATTGCCTGAGCACGGCGGCCTTGAATTTCATGCGGAATCCTCATTCGAGCGAATGCGGAAAGCCTACCACGGCGCGCAAAGCAAAAGGCCCTGGAGATCATCTCTCCAGGGCCTTTCTCTGTAATTAGTCTGACGATGAC
>PQAF01000006.1 GCA_003105015.1 Rhodocyclales bacterium
GCCGCGCGCAGCGCCAGCAGGAGGAGGACCGCCAGCGCCGGCAGGTGCCGCATCGAGGCGTCACTCCCCGCCGGCGGTGAGCTGCTGCACCCAGGCGATGGCTTCGGCGAGCAGGGCGCCGAGGCTGCTCAGGTTCAGGTTGCCCCGCCGCCCGAGGAGGCCGGCGGTGGCGTTCATGTCGTTGTCGTCGTAGCGCTCGATCAGTTCGAGCAGCTGGCCCAGCTCGCCTTCGCGGCGGGAGAGCGCCCGCCGCGCGTCGGGCGCGACGGCGATGTGGGCGAGGACCTCCGTCATCGGCATGCCCAGCGCCGCCGGTATCAGCGACATCAGGCCGGCGATGAAGGCAAGGTCCTGCAGGTCCCGTCGCGTCGGGTGGAGTTTTTCCGCGACGAGTTCCATCAGGCGGCCGCGCAGGGCGGCAAGCAGCATCAGCGGGTTGCGGCCGATGGGCGTGCCCGGGCGGGAGAAGAGCAGCAGTTGCAGCCAGCGCAGCAGCTGGCGCTGGCCGAGCACCGCGATGGCGTTGCGCACGGAGGTGATGCGGGAACTGAGCGCGCCGCCGATGCCGACCGAGTTGGTGAGCCGCAGCAGGTTCGCGAGCAGCGCCGGTTCGCCCTTGAAGGCAGCTTCGGCGGCGGCGAGGTCGGCGTCCTCGCCGCCGAGCAGGTTGATGATAGCGATGAGGCCCTGCGTCGAGGGGTCGAGCTTGCGGCCCTCGATGACGACCGGCCGGGCGAAATAGTAGCCCTGGAACAGGTCGAAGCCGAGCTTGGCGCAGTGCTGCCAGTCCTCGGCCGTCTCGACGCGGCCGGCGATCATCCTGACGCGGCTGCCGCGCAGCGCCGTCGACAGCGCCTTGAAGGTGGCCGGCATCGCCGGGTTGGCGTCGATCTTGGCGTAGCTCAGCATGTCCAGCAGCGGGGCCAGGCCCTCGCCGGCTTCGCCCGACCAGTGCAGGCAGAAGCTGTAGCCCTTGCCGCCGAGTTCGCGGCAGCGACGCAGGAACGGGGCGCTGAAGTCGTGCACCGACTCGATCTCCAGCACTACCTGCTGCGGCGGCAGCAGCTCGACGGCATCGTCGAGCAGGAAATCCTCGCCGACGTTGATGAAGGCCTGCTGCGAGGTCAGCGCCGCCGAGAGGCCGAGTTCGGCGAACGCCGAGCACACCACGTCGGCGGTGGCCCGCGTCGGCGAGTCGATGTCGGCGCGATTCTGCGGGCCCGGTCGGAACAGCAGTTCGTAGCCCACCGTGGCCTGCTGGCGGTCGAGGACCGGCTGCCTGCCTATGAAGACTTCCTGCAGCTGTTCAGCTTCGGTGGTCATCGGTCGCTGGCCCCGGATTCGTGTGCAAAAAATTCTGCGAACAATGCAACCCCACTTCCGGCTGCGCGGCGTTTGAGTGGACGCAACCCATTACAAGGAGATCGTCATGCGTTCATTCATTGCAATCTGCGCCGCACTGTGGCTCGCCGGCTGTGCGTCGGTGGCGGATGCCGGCCGCCTGGCCGAGGTGGAAGTCGTCAGCACTGCCACGGGCCGGAAACTGGAAACCTGGCGCCACGACGGGCGCATTTACATCGCCGGCACCCCGGGCGAGCGCTACGCGGTGCGGCTGGCCAACCGCAGCGGCGGCCGCCTTCTCACGGTGCTCTCGGTGGACGGGGTGAACGCGGTCACCGGCGAAACGGCGGCGGCGCGGCAATCGGGCTATGTGCTGGGCCCGGGGCAGTCTGCCGAGATCCGCGGCTGGCGCAAGAGCCTCGACGACGTGGCGGCATTCTACTTCACGGCGCTGCCGGATGCCTATGCCGCGCGCACCGGGCGGCCGGACAACGTCGGCGTCATCGGCGTGGCGGTGTTCCGCGAGTACGTGGCGCCGCGGCCTGCACCGGCGCCGTTCGACACGCTGTCGAAGCAGGCGCCGGATGCGGCCGGCGGGGGACGGGCAATGCAGGAGGAGGCCCGGCTGGGCACCGGCCATGGCGAGCGCCTGAACGACCCGACGCAGTACACGGATTTCCGCCGCGCCAGCGAGGCGCCGGCGGAAGTGCTGACGATCTACTACGACTCGCGCGAGAACCTGGTGGCGCGCGGCATCATCCCGCGAGCGCCGCGCTATGCGCACCCGCAGCCGTTCCCGGCTGGGTTCGTGCCTGACCCGCAGGGGTGAAAGGGATCAGGGCGAAGACCTCGCAGCCCGGGCATTGCTCGATCGGCTTGCTGACCCACAGGCGCAGCGGTCCGCTGCGCCGCTGCAGGTAGACCGAGACGCCGGGCTGTATGGTCTGCGCCGGGGCGATGAGGGCGGGACCGTCGCCGGCCGAGGGCAGCTTGGCGAGGACGATGACGCGCACTGCCTTGACCTGCTGGCGGCCCTCCTTGTCGGTGGTTTCGACCGACACCATGGTCGGCATGCCGCCCGGCGCCAGGTTCTGCAGGCCCAGCTCCAGGCTCTGCAGGTCGCCGGTGACGACGCGCCGCGTCAGGCAGATGTGCACCACGCTCTGGTCGCGCGGGCGCAGGCCGACGACCTCGCCGACGCGCACTGGCGCGGCATTGCCGGCGATGTACTGCAGGGAAAAGCCGCCCGGGCTCTCGTTGCCGATGGCCCATTCGCTGGTGTCGATCTTCACCGGCAGATCGTCGGTGCGGCGGCGGTTGGCCGGGCCGGCGAGGTAGGTCCACAGCGCATCGAAGCCGATGACGAGGTCCACGCGTGGCTTGAACTTCTGCCGGCTGAAGCGGCGCATCGGCGGCGCGCTCCACAGCCGGTGCAGGTTGCGCATCAGCGCCACGTACTGCGGCTGGCGCGCCGCCAGCGGCAGGCCGAGCCGGGCCGGCTCGACGCCCTTCTCGATGCCGCCGATCTGGCCCTGCAGCTTGGTCAGCAGGCGGCTGCAGCGCAGGACCAGGTCGCCCGACTCGACGGGCGTGTTGCCGACGCGCACCAGCGAGCGGCCGGCGCGCGAATCCTTCGGCTTGATGAGGAAGCAGGCATCGAACGATTCGTTGTCCTTTTGCGCGGCGGCGATTTCCTCGAGCTGGACGAATTTGGCGTGGCGTTCGACATAGAAGCGCACCCGCTCCAGCTCGCCCGGCGCGAGCTTGGTCGGCTCGGCGAAATCGAGCAGCAGGGCATTCACGTAAACCTGCTCGGGGCTGGCGCCGGTGCCTGGCGGCTTGTGGGTGGCAAAGCCGCCGCTGCGGGCGATGCGGTAGAGCCGGTGCAGTTCCGACCAGGCCGACTTGGAGCCGCGTGCGTAGACGCGATAGGCGAGGTCGAGGCGCTGCGCCTGGAACTCCATGGCGCGCAGGGTGGCCAGGCGCAGGGGCTTGGCCAGGCCGAGGCCGATCCACTTCTGGTTGATCTCGTCGGCGATGCCGGCGTAGCAGGCGGCCAGCGTCTTGAGCAGGGCATTGGTGGCGAGAAACACCAGTTGCACCTCCTGCTCCAGCGGCAGCGGGCTGGCGGCCAGCAGCTTTTCCACTTCGCGCACGAGGCGGCGGACGGTTTCCAGCGAGGCTTCGAACAGCCTGAGCCGCGTGCTCCGGCTGTTGGTGCTGCGAAAGCGCTGCAGTTCATTCATCAGCGCCTGCGCGGCGACGCCGGGCCGCTCGAAGGGCAGGGTGGCGAGCCACGCCTGGAAGCGCTCTGGGTCGAGCGCCTCCGCGTTGCCGCCGGGCGAGAGCATGCCATTCAATTTCATGGGCCAAGGATGTCATAAGCCCGGCGGCGGTGCCAGCGCACTAATTCACGCTCGCATGCCGCTTGTCGCGCCGTGGATACCGTCCGGACCTTGAGGCGGGATGAGACGCAGCCCAGTTCCGGCCCATCCTGCGTAAATAATTGAAGCATAAAGAAAAATACCGAAACAGCAGTGGCAAGTTGCTTTCCGGTCAGGCAAGCCGGGCGGTCATGTGACGTGATCGCATCCGCCAGCAGGTGCCGGTGCGCTTATGCAAGCTATTGATTCAGTAGATATATAAATCATGCTTCGGGCGGGCACGAAACTTGTAATCCACGAACCGAAGCGCTTGCCAACCGAACATCCAGCGGCCGGCGCCCGAACGCAGTGGAGGGCCTCCGGTACCTGCCGGAGGTGAGGACTGGGCCAATAAGAGGAATCAGGACATGAGCGAAACCTACATCGAAGAAACAGCGGAAGCCGCCGACACGGTGGCCAGCCGGCTCGGCATCAATCGGCGGGAGTTCATGCAGTTCTGCGCCGCCACCGCGACGACGCTGGGACTGCCGACCGGCGCCGAGGCGGCCATCGCCAAGGCGGTCGAGAAGGCCAAGCGGCCCTCGGTGATCTGGCTGCACTTCCAGGAATGCACCGGCTGCTCGGAATCGCTGCTGCGCGCCGAGCATCCGACGCTGGAGAAACTCATCCTCGACGTCATCTCGCTCGACTACCACGAAACCCTGATGGCCGCCGCCGGCCACCAGGCCGAGGCGGCGCGCAAGTCGGCCATGAAGGCCAACAAGGGCAAGTATGTCCTGGTGGTCGAGGGCGCCATCCCCGTCGCGAAGGACGGCATCTACTGCAAGATCGGCGGCCACAAGGCCATCGACATGCTGAAGGAGTGCGCGGCCGACGCCGCCGCGGTGATCGCCATCGGCTCCTGCGCCTCCTGGGGCGGCATGCCCTCCACCGAACCGAACCCGACCGGCGCCTCGGGCGTCGCCGACGTGCTCGGCAAGCCGGTGGTGACCATCCCCGGCTGCCCGCCCAATCCCTACAACTTCCTCGCCACGGTGGTGCACTTCCTCACCTTCGGCAAGCTGCCCGACATCGATCACCTCGGCCGTCCCAAGTTCGCCTACGGCCGCATCATCCACGAGCACTGCGAGCGCCGCGCCCACTTCGACGCCGGCCGCTTCGCCCACGAGTTCGGCGACGAGGGCCACCGCAAGGGCTACTGCCTCTACAAGCTCGGCTGCAAGGGCCCGGAGACCTACGCCAACTGCTCGACCATCGGCTTCGGCGACGTCGGCGAGTCGAACTGGCCGGTGGCCTGCGGCCATCCCTGCATCGGCTGCTCGGAGAAGGGCGTCGGCTTCACCAAGCCGATCCACATGACCGCGCAGCTGAAGGGCATGAGCCCGCCGGCCTCCTACCCGGGCGTGGTCGAGCAGCAGGGCAAGTCCAGCTTCGCCGCGGCCGCGGCCCTGGCGGCCATCGCCGGCGCGGCGGCCGGCGGCGCCGCCATGCTGGCGAAGAACCTCGGCAAGCAGGACGAAGCCTCGGCACAGAAGAAAGGCGAGTGACCATGGACCGGCGCACATTCTTCAAGGCGTCGCTCGCCGGCGGCACCGCCCTCGCAGCAGGGGCGGCCAGCTGTCCGGCGCAGGCGCGCGAAACCCATCCCATGCCGCCCGAGGCGGTCGGGCTGCTCTTCGATTCCGTCCTCTGCGTCGGCTGCAAGGCCTGCGTGGCCGCCTGCAAGGAGGCCAACGGCATGCCGATGGAGTTCTCGACCAAGGACCAATACTGGGACACCCCGCTCGACATCTCCGGCAAGACGCTCAACGTCATCAAGGCCTACCGCAACGGCAAGATGGAGGCGAAGGACCGCGAGGAAAACGGCTTCGCCTTCATCAAGAAGTCGTGCATGCACTGCGTCGATCCTTCCTGCGTCTCGGCCTGCCCGGTCTCGGCGATGAAGAAGGACGCGAAGACCGGCGTGGTGACCTACGACAAGGACGCCTGCATCGGCTGCCGCTACTGCGTAGCGGCCTGCCCCTTCGGCGTGCCGCGCTTCACCTACGACTCGCCGACGCCGCAGATCAGCAAGTGCCAGCTGTGCATCCATCGCCACAAGGACGGCAAGTACGCCGCCTGTGCCGAGGTCTGCCCGACCGGCGCCACGCTCTACGGCAAGGTCTCGGTCCTGCGCGAGGAGGCGCAGCGGCGCCTGGCCCTGAAGCCCGGCGATAAAACCGAGTTTCCGCGCGGCCACCTGCGCGCGGCCGAGGAGAAGGCCCTGCAGGGCGCGCCGGAAGGCAAGGGCGAGCAGCGCCGGCAGGGCTGGAAGGACGACGGCGCCCAGCGCTACCCCGGCGTGGCGGGCCAGTACCTGCAGCACATCTACGGCGAGAAGGAATTCGGCGGCACGCAGATGCTCATGCTCTCCGGCGTCTCCTTCCAGAAGCTGGGCTACCCGGACCTGCCGCCGCGCTCCGATGCGGCGACGTCCGAGACCCTGCAGCACACGCTCTACGGCGGCCTCATCGCGCCGATCGCCGTGCTGGGGGCACTGACTTTCATCGCCAGGCGCAACGTCAAGCCCGAAGACGGGGAGGGAGGCCAGAATGGCTGATCATTCGTACGCACACGCGCCGCGCCCGCTCGGCGGCAGCCTGTTCACGCCCCTCACGCTGCTGCTTGGCGTGCTGGCGGGGATCGCCGGCGTCATCCTGCTCTACCGCCTGTTCTACGGCCTCGGCGCGGTGACCAACCTCAACGACGGCTATCCCTGGGGCATCTGGATTGCCTACGACGTGGTGGTCGGCTCGGCCTTCGCCTGCGGCGGCTACGCCATGGCGCTGCTGGTCTACATCTTCAACAAGGGGCAGTACCACCCGCTGGTGCGGCCGGCCCTGCTGGCCAGCCTGTTCGGCTACACCCTGGCCGGCGCCTCGGTGATCTTCGACCTCGGCCGCTGGTGGAACTTCTGGCACATCTTCTGGCCCGGCTACGCCCAGGTGAACTCGGTGATGTTCGAGGTGGCGGTCTGCATCTCGGCCTACATCGTCGTGATGTGGATCGAGTTCTCGCCGGCCTTCCTCGAGAAGTGGGGCATGAAGGACGTCAGGCAGAAGCTGAACAAGGTGCTGTTCTTCTTCATCGCGCTGGGCGTGCTGCTGCCCTCGATGCACCAGTCCTCGCTGGGCTCGCTGCTGGTGATCTTCGGCGAGCAGATCCATCCGCTCTGGCAGTCCGGCATGCTGCTGCCGGTGATCTACCTGATGACGGCCATCCTGCTCGGCTTCGCCGTGGTGATCTTCGAGGCGACGCTGTCCTCGACCGGCTTCAAGCGCCAGCTGGAAACGCCGGTGCTGACGCCGCTGTCGAAGGTCATGTTCGGGCTGCTCGCCGCCTACGTGGTCGTGCGCGTCGCCGACCTGCTCCTGCGCGGCGCGCTCGGCACGGCCTTCGCCGCCACCTGGCAGGCCTTCTGGTTCTGGGTCGAGATGGCCTGCTTCGTCGTGCCGCTGGTCCTGCTGGCGACCGAGCAGGCGCGCCGCAGCGCCGCGAAGCTGTTCGTCGGCGCCGTGCTGCTGATGCTGGGCGGCTTCCTGCTGCGCATCAACGGCTTCCTCGTCGGCTACATGACGGGCGAGGGCTGGCACTACTTCCCGTCGCTCGCCGAGCTCATGGTCACCGTCGGCCTGATCGCCTTCGAGATCCTGGCCTACATCGTCATCGTCAGAAACTACCCCGTGCTGCCCGCCGCGCAGCCGGTTACGCGCTAATCAAAGGAGTCAAGAATGGGACAACGCATAACGATCGACCCGATCACCCGAATCGAAGGCCACCTGCGCATCGACTGCGAGGTGGATGGCGGCAAGGTCAAGAAGGCCTGGTCCTCCGGCCAGATGTGGCGCGGCGTCGAGCTGATCCTGCTCGGCCGCGATCCGCGCGACGCCTGGGCCATCACCCAGCGCATCTGCGGCGTGTGCACCACGGTGCATGCCATCACCTCGGTGCGCGCGGTGGAGAACGCCCTGCAGATGGAGGTGCCGCTCAACGCCCAGTACATCCGCAACCTGATCATCCTGGCGCACGCGGTGCACGACCACATCGTGCACTTCTACCACCTCTCCGCGCTCGACTGGGTCGACGTCGTCTCCGCGCTGAAGGCCGACCCGGACGCCACCTCCAGACTGGCCGAGAGCCTCTCGACCTGGCAGGGCAACGGCAAGTTCGAGATGCGCGCGGTGAAGGAGCGCCTGAAGGGCTTCGTCGACGGCGGCCAGCTCGGCATCTTCACCAACGGCTACTGGGGCCACCCGGCGATGAAGCTGCCGCCCGAGGTGAACCTGCTCGCCGTGGCGCACTACCTGCAGGCCCTCGACGTGCAGCGCAAGGCCAACAAGATCGTCTCCATCCTGGGCAGCAAGACGCCGCACATCCAGAACGTCGCCGTCGGCGGCGTCTCCAACGCCCTGTCCACCGACAGCTACTCGACGCTGGGCGTCGAGCGCCTGCTCGCCATCAAGGGCTACATCGACGAGCTGGCCGACTTCGTCAAGAACGTCTACCTGATCGACGTCGCCGCGGTGGGCGCCTTCTACGCCGACTGGACCAAATACGGCGCCGGCGTCACCAACTACCTCGCCGTGCCGGACATCCCGATGGACACCAAGGGCACCCAGTTCGCCCTGCCCGGCGGCTACATCGCCAACAAGGACCTCGGCTCGTTCAAGCCCATCAAGACCTTCAACGACGAGTTCTGGGTGAAGGGCGTCGAGGAGAGCGCCAAGCACTCCTGGTATGAGGGCTCCAAGCCGCTGCACCCCTACAAGGGCGAGACCAAGCCGCAGTACACCGACTTCAAGGAAGACGGCAAGTACTCCTGGCTGAAGTCGCCGACCTTCTACGGCAAGCCGGCCCAGGTGGGGCCGCTCGCGCGCGTGCTGTGCATGCTCGCCGCCGGCCACGAGCCGACCAAGAAGTACGCCACCGCCGCGCTCGATACCGTCTCGGCGCTGGCCAAGACCAAGGTCGGGCTGGAGGCCATGCACTCCACCATCGGCCGCCATGCCGCCCGCGCGGTGTCCTGCGCGGTGCAGGTGGACATGCTGGCCGACCAGTGGACCGCGCTGCTCAACAACATGGCCAAGGGCGACCTGACGACCTTCAACAAGCCGGTCTTCCCGAAGGGCGAGATCATGGGCCAGGGCTACCACGAGGCGCCGCGCGGCGCGCTCTCGCACTGGGTCGTCATCGACAACGGCAAGATCAAGAACTACCAGTGCGTCGTGCCGTCGACCTGGAACGCCTGCCCGCGGAACGACAAGGACGAGCCGGGGCCGTACGAGGCGTCGATCGCCGACAACCCGATCGCCGATCCCGAGCGTCCCCTGGAGGTGCTGCGCACGGTGCACTCCTTCGACCCGTGCATCGCCTGCGCCATCCACGTCACCGACACGGAGAACGGCAGCGCGATTACGGTGAAAGCGAAGTAATGCAAAACCGCTAACCACAGAGGCACAGAGACACAGAGAAAGCGAAGACAGGAATTTCCTGTAGTTCTCTGTGCCTCTGTGTCTCTGTGGTGAAGGGTTCTATACTACGGCCGTCCCTTTCCCGCGAAGAACAGCATGCGCATCGTCATCCTCGGCATCGGCAACACCATCCTCAGCGACGAGGGCGTCGGCGTGCACGCTGCCGAGGCGCTGCGTGCGGCCTACGCGCTGCCGGCGAACATCGAGGTCATCGACGGCGGCACCGCCGGCATGGAACTGCTCGACCCGCTCTCCGGCGTCGACCTGCTGGTGGTGCTCGATGCCGTCAAGGCGAAGCGCGCACCCGGCACGGTGATCACCCTCACCGGCAAGGAAGTGCCGGTCTTCTTCCGCAGCAAGCTTTCTCCGCACCAGGTCAGCATCTGCGACGTGCTGGCCAGCCTCGAATTCGCCGGCAACCCGCCCAAGGACCTCGTGCTGATCGGCTGCGAGCCGCTCAGCCTGGAACTCGGCACCGAACTCACGCCGACCGTCGCGGAGAAAGTGCCGGAGATGGTCGCCGCCGCCGTCGAACAGCTCGCTGCGCGCGGCATACACCTCTCGCCGCGCAAGGTCGCGGTCGGGGAAAACTGAGATGTGCCTGGCCATCCCCTCGCGCGTCCTCGAGATCGACGACCTGATGGCAGTGGTCGACACTGCCGGAGAGCAGCGCAAGGTCAGCCTGATGCTCATGCACGAGGAGGTCGCCGTCGGCGACTACGTGCTGATCCAGCAGGGCAGCTTCGCCTACGAGCGCGTCGACGCCGAACGCGCCCGCGAGTCCTTGGCGCTGATGGAAGAAGTCTTCGCCCAGGACGCCGCCGATGTCCGCGCCTGGTGAACGTTCCTCCCCTCGCCCGCTAGCGGGAGAGGGGCCGGGGGAGAGGGCAGTCGTTCGCACTCACGCCGAAGACCCTTCGCCCCTCCTCGAAGCCGCCTTCCGCCGCATCGAAGCCGAAACCATGGCCGACGTGCCCATCCTCAACCCCGCGCTGCGCGTCGAAGCCGTCGGCTTCACCCGCCGGCAGGATCACTGGCTCGGCATCGTCATCACGCCCTGGTTCATGAACCTGGTGCTGGTGCCCGGCAAGGCTGACACCTGGCAGGGCGTGGCGCCGGGCCTGCGCCTGTTCCGCAAGTTTCCTTCGGGCGATTTCGCCTTCCTCGGCAGCAATGAGCCCGAGGTCGGCGAATTCCAGTCCTGCTCGCTGTTCTCCCCCATGGGCCAGTTCGCCTGCCAGGCCGAAGCCCGCGAAGTCGCCCTCGCCGCGCTCGCCGCCCTGCAGGCCGAACCTGTCGCGGCGGCGCCTGCGCCCAGCAAGGAAGCCTTCGAAGACCCCAAACAGGCCGCCCTCGAACGGCCGATGAGCAAGCGCGAATTTCTCGGCTCGGTGTTCAGGCGCAGCTAGACGGCCACCGCCTCGCCCCAGTAGTGGTAGGACACGATCCTCGGCCCGGGGATGTACATCGACTGCACCTGGGGGTCGAAGCCGGCTTCCTTCAGGATGGCCGGGATGTCGCGGTCGAGCCGGCAGCCGCCGGCGAGCGGGCTCCAGAACGGCTGAATGCGGCTCTGCCACTTGCGCACGTTTTCGTCCGGCGCGCGGCCGTGCTCGGAAAACAGCAGCCGGCCGCCGGGCCTGAGCACGCGGCGCACCTCGCGCAGCGCCGCCACCGGGTCGGGGATGGTGCACAGCGTGTAGGTGCTGACCACCGTGTCGAAGGCGGCGTCCGCCAGCGGCAGCTTCTCGGCCGTGATGCCGACCATCTCCACCGGCAGCCGCGCCGCGCGGCTGCGCTTCAGCGCCAGGCGGTGCATGCGCAGCGACGGCTCGACGCCGACGAGCTCGACCACGCGGCCGGTGTCGTAGAAGGGCAGGTTGAGCCCGGTGCCGATGCCGATCTCCAGCACGCGGCCCTGCGCCTGCGGGATCACCTTCATCCGCTGCTTGCCCACCGACTTCATGCCGCAGGCGAAGTCGATCAGCCAGGGCAGCACGTTGCGTTCGTACCAGTTGCCGTGTGACATCCAGGACCCTCGCTAATACCAAGACAATCGCATCCCCCCTTTGAAAAAGGGGGGCTAGGGGGGATTTGCCGGCCCATGCCAGGAACCAACCACTTCAAATCCTCCCTGACCCTCCTTTTACAAAGGAGGGGACCCTCTATTGGGCAGCCTGGCAGGCTCAAATGCTGCCAATGCCAGCGCGCAGTATAGCCGCCGCCGTCTGCGGTAAAGTGCCGGGACGCGCAACGGAAAAGGGGAGGGCGGAGGGATGGACGAGCAAGGTTCCGTCAGGATCGAAGCGCTGCGGCGCACGCTGCTGCTGGCGCTGCTCGCCATCGCCGTCGCCTGTGCCTGGATCAAGCCGCTCGACGACCTGGCCGGCGCCCAGGCGCAGGCCGGCTTCAAGCGCGCCGTTGCGAGCTTCGCCACGGCGCGGGCGCTGAATGCCGTGATCTCCGTCGTCCAGGGCACCGAGCTCTCCGTGCAGCCGCTCGGCGTCGGCGTCACCCTCACGCCCGGCCAGATGCTCGATCCGCTGAACGACCTGGTCGAGCGCTTCTCCGACCTCATGCTCGCGGCAAGCGTCGCCTTCGGCGTGCAGCTGTTACTGATCGAGGTCGGCGTGCACTGGGGCATGTCGCTGGCGCTGACGCTGGTTGCCCTCGCCTGGACTTGGCCCTACATCAAACGCAAGCAGTCGCCGGCGCTGCTCACTCGCGTGCTGGTCGCACTGCTGCTGGTGCGCTTCATCGTGCCGGCCGCCGGCATGGCGAGCGACGTCGTCTACCGCGGCTTCATGCAGGCACAGTACGCCGCCGGCCAGCAGGGCATCGAACAGGCCTCGCAGGCCATCGGCGCGCTCGCCCCCGCCGACGGCGCCGCCGACAAGAAGTGGTGGCAGCTCGACAGGCACATCAAGCAGCTCGGCGACACCATCGACCAGACCGTCGAACACGCCATCCGCCTCATCGTCGTCTTCCTGCTGCAGACCCTGATCCTGCCCCTGGCCGTGTTCTGGATCCTCCTGCGCAGCGGGCGGATGCTGACGGCGGCGGGGGCGGGTACATGACGGGCCGGACGCTTGCAACGTCCCTGGGGCCAGGCTTTCAATTGGCCGACAGTTAACCTTGCAATTGGCCGTACCTGAAGCTTACAATTGGCCGACATGTCCGCCGACCCCATCTACCCCCGTTTTGCCGAACCCGGCCTGGTCGAAGCGCTGGCCGATACGCCCGTGGTCCTGATCCATGGACCGCGCCAGTGCGGCAAGACCACGCTGGCGCGGATGGCGGGCGAGAAGCGGGGCTACGCCTATTTCAGCTTCGACGACGAGCTGACGCTGGCGTCGGCGACGGCCGATCCGGTCGGCTTCATCGCCGACCTTCCCGAGCGGGTGATCCTCGACGAGGTGCAGCGGGCGCCGGGCATCTTCAGCACCCTCAAGTCGGCGGTGGACCGGCGACGCATTGCCGGTCGCTTCCTGCTCACCGGCTCGGCCAATGTGCTGCTGCTGCCGACCCTGGCCGAATCGCTGGCCGGGCGCATGGGCATCCTGCGGCTGCACCCGCTGGCGCAGTGCGAACTGGCCGGGCGCCGCCCGCGCTTTCTCGATGTGCTGTTCGCCGGCGCCTTCAAGACCCGCAAGGCCGAACGCCTGGGCAAGGCCCTGGCCGAACGCGTCGCCGCCGGCGGCTATCCTGCGGCGCTGGCTCGGGCAACCCCGCGCCGCCGCGCCACCTGGTATCGCGACTACATCGAGGCGCTCGTCCAGCGCGATGTGCGCGACCTGGCGCGCATCGCCTCGCTCGATGCGCTGCCCCGGCTGCTGGCGCTTGCCGCCGGCCAGACGGCGCGGCTGATCAACATCAGCGACCTGGCCAGCCCCTTCCAGTTGAGCCGGCCCACCATCCGCGATTACGTCACGCTGCTCGAACGGGTCTTCCTTCTGGAAGAACTCCCGCCGTGGCACAGCAACCGCCTGAGCCGCCTGGTCAAGACGCCGAAACTGCACGTCGGCGACACGGGGCTCGCCTGTGCGCTGCTGGGTCTCGACGCCGACGCGCTGATGCAGGATCGCGCCGCGCTGGGCCAGTTGCTGGAAACCTTCGTGCTGCAGGAACTTCGCCGCCAGGCAAGCTGGCACGCGCAGGATATCCGCTTCCACCACTATCGCGACAAGGACGGCGCCGAAGTCGATATCGTGCTGGAGCACGGCGCCGGCCGGGTGACCGGGGTGGAAGTCAAGGCGTCGGCCACCGTGACCACGGCCGACTTCCGCGGCCTGCGCAAGCTGAAGGATGCCGCGGGCAAGCGCTTCGCCGGCGGCGTCGTGCTGCACGACGGAGAAATGTGCGCCGGATTCGGCGACGGCTTGCATGCCGTTCCCATCCGCGCCCTGTGGGAGACGACATGAGCCGGATACGACAAGCTGAAAACTCTGCTGCAGACCCTGATCCTGCCCTTGGCCGTGTTCTGGATCCTCCTGTGCAGCGGGCGGATGCTGACGGCGGCGGGCGCGGGGGATTAGCGAAGCGGGATCAGGCGGATCGGGAAAAGTCAGTCGCCAGGAGACGGCGAGGATTTTCTGTTTGGCACTTTCGCTTCCAATTCCAGACAGTCAAATCCGCGTCTCGCCGTCATGGATATTGGAGTTGTCATACGGACCTGCGTACAAGGGTATGCCTTGTCCATCAAGGAATTACGGGCGCATAATCTGCGCATGGATAACTGTAAGTCCTGTCCGCCCACCAACCTACCCGCTAAGGAAACTCAATGGTAACTGGACTTGAAGTGGCACTTGTTAAGCCAGTCGTGGATGCACTCTTGGCTCTGTACAAGAAGGCCAAGTCCACAAGACTGAAGACCAATGCAGAAAAGGCGCTTGCCGAGGCCATCCGCGAACTGCTAACTGCATCGCCCGATCTTCGATCGACCGAGGCGAAGATCGCTGTGGCGAAAGCCGCAGGAATCATCAATGCAGATTTAATTCTCGCCCAAGATATGGTTTCAAAACATCGCACACCAGTGAAGAAGCCAGCCGCAAAGAAGGCTGCCGCGAAGAAACCCGCGCTGAAGAAGCCAGCCGCGAAGAAACCCGCGCTGAAGAAGCCAGCCGTAAAAAAAGCTTGAGCAGTAACAGGTCTCTTGCCTGATCAGCTAAAGGGGTCAGCTGACCCATTTAGCGCCGTAATACATCGCAAACGCGCGCTACGCACGAATGAAGGTTACCCCTGCACTTTTGGACACTGCTGTAAGCCCTGATGGCAAGGAGTGGATTCCCAATTCTCTTGATGATTTTTTCCACGAACTGAATCACATTGTCGATTTCTGCAAAACGCAAGGTTCTCTCGCTCTGTTTCGCGGTCACCGATCCAGAGATTGGCTGCTGGACTCGACGTTCGCACGCTCTCTAAAGAAGACCTTATTCGGGATTCCAGCGGAAACTCGACTCTCCAAGCAAATTGCAGAGTCCGCTGAGTTCCACTCAGTGATTCTGAATCTGTTTCTCCTCAAGTTCGGAGTATTGGCGCGTCCGTCAAAGGAGCTCGAAGTTATTGCGCGACAGCATAGCCTTGATGCATGGTTCGAGCTCATGAAGAGAATCCAGCAACACCCCGGAGAAGATGCTTCCTTTTTCTTGAAGGGAACAAATCTCCTTGACTGGACGACGTCGCCAGACGTCGCGTTATATTTCGCCAACGAAGAACGGAACTCTGAAGGAGCAATTTTCATATGCGACACCACAGCCACCGGCAAGACGTTGCAGATACTTGCTCTCGGTGCGATTCTTGACAAGATGAGGGAATTAGGGGGAGCAAGTATCCCACTTGGCGCTCCATTGTTGTTTAGTCCACCGAAACAACTCCAGAGCTGTCGAGCAAAGAACCAGCAAGCAATGTACTTTGCGCAGATGGACCTTCGTTATGACATGGGATTCATCTGGGCACGGCGAGAGGCAGAGCTGTCTGGCGAAACGATTTTGATCAAATTAATTATTCCAGCTGGTACGGAAGACGCCACTCGTGAATATCTCGCTGCGAAAGCGATCACCAGTGCGTTCATTTACCCAGACAGTGAAAACGACGTATAACCTCTCGGTCACAGGGCTTCCGCATAAAGCAGCACTAGGCTCACAAATATTGATGAAGTTATGACGGGACTTTCGGAGAATGTCGAGAAGAAAAGGTCGGCCTGATAGCACGTTCCAAAAGTTACCTTTGGAAGTGTTATCGATTGAGGCGTTGAATAAGGTGCTCAGTCTGCAGCAGGCGTATGTGCTCGAGATTCGAGATTATGAAGGGCGATTGGCGAGAAATGCAGCGAAAAAGATTCGACTGGAGCGCGAGCTATTGTTAGCAGAGCAACAAGGGAATGCCCACCAGAAGGAAATGACACAGCTTTATTCAATGCTAGCTCCATATAAAGTCGGCGTTATAGGAAAGTGGATGCTTACCGAGCCTCCGATTAAAGTTGGTGTAGGTTTTGGTGCGAGCCACTATAAACGCGAAGCTCAGCCGCTAATTGACAAACTTGGTCAAGTCTACAAGCAGCGGGATGAATTGCAGCGGCTTGTCTTGTCACTACAAGAGCAGATCCGTAATGTTGTTAATGCATACGAATTCAAACCAAAGCGTGAAGCCAAATTACGGCATCAGTCCCAGACCTTTGTTTTCGACATTGGCGCAATCTCTTCTGAAGACATCAGTCGCATGATTGAGAAGAAGAAAATTAAAGCTACGTTAGAACGCGAATTGGAGCAAAGCAAACACGAGCGTGTTCGAACGAAACTTGAGCAAACAAAAGCTAAAGCTGCAGCCTATGAGAGTAAGCAAAGAGAACTCGCAAAGTCTGTTCGTACTGCACTAATGAAAGAGTTACATAATCATCCATTCTGCCCTTATTGCAATGAAGAGTTATCTGCAGGAAACGCACACGCTGATCATATCCATCCCGTTGCCAAGGGCGGGTTATCAACGAAGCACAATATGGTTTTCATTTGCCAATCATGCAACATGGAGAAGGGCGCTCTTACTTTGCGAACGTTCCTCAAGAAAATGAACTTCATTGAAGCTGAGGTGTATGAGCGCCTTGATCGTATGGGAAAGGATGTGTAATTATTCATTGCTGCCGGTCGTACTCTTTCAGGGGCGGCAGCGTGTCCGATCCGTAGAACTGGCCTTCCCCCGTTTCCCCGG
>PQAF01000007.1 GCA_003105015.1 Rhodocyclales bacterium
TCGAATTTGCCTTTGGCCATGTCGTTACCCGTATATAAAAGTCAAATCATCAAAATGCTGCATTACACTGGTGCCCATGGCGTGGATTGAACACGCGACCTCTCCCTTACCAAGGGAGTGCTCTGCCACTGAGCTACATGGGCAGTTAACTGCTACTGGAGCGGCGAACGGGAATCGAACCCGTGTCATCAGCTTGGAAGGCTGAGGTTCTACCATTGAACTACCGCCGCCCGCCGTCGCCCTTGGAGCCCGTACTGCCCAGTAGGTCCCCGAATTTGCTGGTGGAGGGGGAAGGATTCGAACCTTCGAAGGCAGAGCCGACAGATTTACAGTCTGTTCCCTTTGACCGCTCGGGAACCCCTCCAGCGAAACAGCAGATTTTGCTTGTTTTCACCAGAAAAGTCAAACAGCTGTAGCTTGCAGGCAAGAAAATCGCTTAAAGGGTCATAAATCGATCGCAATGTCCTGCTTATACGCCCTCATCCCGCTACAGCGTAGAATCGTCCATCCCCTTCAGAATCGAGAGAAAAATGGCCGCTCCGCTCCCCCCATCCGCCCTCGACAGCCTGTTCATTCAGGCACGCACCCACAATGCCTGGCTGGACAAGCCGGTCGGCGACACCCTATTGAAGCGGATCTGGGACATCGCCCGCATGGGCCCAACTTCGGCTAACTGCAGCCCGATGAGGGTTGTGTTCGTTAAATCCCCCGAGGCCAAAGCCCGGTTGCAACCGGCACTGATGGAAGGCAACCGGGCGAAGACCATGGCAGCCCCGGTGACTGCCATCTTCGGCAACGACAGCCAGTTCTACGATTTGTTGCCCAAGCTGTTCCCGCATACGGATGCGCGCGCCTGGTTCGCCGGGCCGGGCAAGGAGGCCGTTGCCACCGCCACCGCCTTCCGCAACGGCACACTTCAGGCCGCCTACTTCATGATGGCTGCCCGTGCCCTCGGGCTTGATTGCGGCCCCATGTCCGGCTTTGACAACGCCATGGTCGACCGCGAGTTTTTCCCGAATGGCCGGATCAAGTCGAACTTCATCTGCAGTCTCGGCTATGGTGATCCCGCCGCCCTATTCCCTCGCAGCCCAAGGCTGGAATTCGAGGAAGCGTGCAGCATTGCGTGAGCGTGAGGACATATTCATGAATCACCCTTACCCCTCCCACCCGCCCCTGCCTGACGCCCTGGTTGAGGCTTTGTCGGAGCGCTTCGGTGCAAGCTTTTCGGTCAGTCAGGCGATGCGCGACCAGCATGGCCGGGATGAATCCGTGCACCCGACAGCTGCCCCTGATGCCGTGGTCTTCGCCAAGTCCACCGAGGAAGTGGCGGAAATTGTCCGCCTGTGCCGCGAATACCGGGTACCCATCATTCCCTTCGGCGCCGGCAGCTCAGTGGAAGGCCATTTCCTCGCCATCCACGGCGGCGTCTGCATTGACCTATCGCGCATGAACCGGGTCGTCGCCATTCATGCCGAAGATCTGGACGCCACCGTCCAGCCGGGCGTCACCCGCAAACAGCTGAATGCTGAGTTGCACGACACGGGGCTGTTTTTCCCCATCGACCCGGGTGCCGATGCCTCCCTAGGCGGCATGGCCGCCACCCGCGCTTCCGGCACCAACGCCGTACGCTACGGCACCATGCGCGAGAATGTGCTGGGCATGACCGTGGTGCTGGCCGACGGCCGCATCATCCGCACCGGCGGACGGGCGAAGAAATCCTCGGCCGGCTACGACCTGACGCGTCTGTTCATCGGGTCGGAGGGCACGCTCGGCATCATCACCGAACTGACCGTCAAGCTGTATCCGGTGCCGGAGGCGATTTCCAGCGCAGTGTGCGCCTTCCCGAGCGTCGATGCCGCGGTCGGCACGGTGATTCAGACGATCCAGATCGGCGTCCCGGTGGCACGCATCGAACTGCTCGATGCCCTCACCATTTCCGCCGTGAACCGCTACAGCAAAACCAGCCTGAAGGAAGCCCCGACGCTGTTCTTCGAGTTCCACGGCTCGCCCGCCGGCGTCGAAGAGCAGGCAACGCTGGTTCAGGAACTCGCCGCAAGCCATGGCGGCATGAACTTCGAGTGGGCCACCCGACCCGAAGATCGTACCCGGCTCTGGCAAGCCCGTCACGACGCCTACTTCGCCTGCCTGCAGTTGAAGCCCGGTTCGCGCGCTTTTCCGACGGACGTCTGCGTGCCAATCTCGCGCCTGGCCGAATGCATCCGCGCCACCAATGCGGACATCGCCCGCAGCACGATCCCGATCCCCCTCTTCGGCCATGTCGGCGACGGCAACTTCCATCTGGTGGTGCTCATCGATCCGGCCAACCCGCAGGAAGTGGCCGAGGCCGAGAAGATCAACCATGCGGTCGTCGAGCGCGCACTGGCCATGGAAGGCACCTGCACGGGCGAGCACGGCATCGGCATCGGCAAGCAGAAATTCCTCTTGGCGGAACACGGCGAGGGCGCGGTCGATGTCATGCGCGCACTGAAGCAGGCGCTCGACCCGGAAAATCTGCTCAACCCGGGCAAGATCCTTCCCTAGCAGCCCAAAGCTGCGTGTAGAATTTCGCCGCGGCGGAGTCCACAAGATCTCCGACCGGTCGGGGCCACACAATCGGCCCCACGTCAAAAACACGATTTTTGCGGAGGAGACATCCCATGGCGGAAACCGCCACTCCGGTTCGTTCCGGACCGGAAGCCGACACCACGCTCGACACCAAGTACACCCTCGAAGCCGGCCGCGTCTACCTGACCGGCACCCAAGCCCTCGCCCGCCTGCCGATGATGCAGCGGGAAAGAGACCTCGCCGCCGACCTCAACACCGCCGGCTTCATCTCCGGCTACCGCGGCTCGCCGCTGGGCGGGCTCGACCAGACGCTATGGCGTGCGAAAAAACACCTCGATGCGCACCACATCCGGTTCCAGCCAGGTGTCAATGAGGATCTCGCCGCCACCGCCATCTGGGGCACGCAGCAGGTCAACCTCTTCCCCGGCGCGAAGTACGACGGGGTGTTCTCGATGTGGTATGGCAAGGGGCCGGGCGTCGACCGCTGCGGCGACGTGTTCCGCCACGCCAACGCCGCCGGCACTTCGCAGTTCGGCGGCGTGCTGGCGGTGGCGGGCGACGACCACGCCGCGCGCTCGTCCACCGTGGCGCATCAGACCGAGCACATCTTCAAGGCGGTCATGATGCCGGTGCTGGCACCCTCCGGCGTGCAGGACTACCTCGACCTCGGCCTGCACGGCTGGGCGATGTCGCGCTACTCCGGCTGCTGGGTGGCCTTCAAGGCGGTGGCGGACACCATCGAATCCTCCGCCTCGGTGTACGTCGATCCGCACCGCGTCGACATCGTGCTGCCAGACTACCCGTTGCCGCCGGGCGGCCTCAACATCCGCTGGCCGGATGACCGTCTGGTGCAGGAGGAGCGCCTGCTGCACCACAAGCTCTACGCCGCCCTCGCCTACGCCCGTCTCAACCGCCTCAACCAGATCGTCATCGACAGCCCGAATCCGCGCCTCGGCATCATCACCTGCGGCAAGTCCTACCTCGACGTGCGCCAGGCTTTCGACGACCTCGGCATCGACGACCGGCTCGCCGCCGAGATCGGCATCCGCCTCTACAAGGTCGGCATGGTGTGGCCGCTCGAGTCCGAGGGGGTGCGCCATTTCGCCGAGGGGCTGGAGGAGATCCTCGTCGTCGAGGAGAAGCGCCAGCTGCTCGAGTACCAGCTGAAGGAAGAGCTCTACAACTGGAGAGAAGACGTGCGCCCGCGCGTCATCGGCAAGTTCGACGAGAAGGGCGAATGGGCGCAGCCGCACGGCGAATGGCTTCTACCGGCCTGCGGCGAGCTGACGCCGGCCATCGTCGCCCGCGTCATCGCCGCCCGCATAGGCCGCTACGTCACCTCGGACCGCATCCAGGCGCGGCTGACTTTCCTCGAGGCCAAGGAGCAAGCGCTGGCGAAGACGGTCGTCGCCTCGCAGCGCATTCCGCACTTCTGCTCGGGCTGCCCGCACAACACCTCGACCCGCGTGCCCGAGGGCAGCCGCGCACTGGCCGGCATCGGCTGCCATTTCATGGCGACCTGGATGAACCGCTCGACCGCCACCTTCTCGCACATGGGCGGTGAGGGCGCGGCCTGGGTCGGCCAGGCACCGTTCACGGAAACGCGCCATGTCTTCGCCAATCTCGGCGACGGCACCTACTTCCATTCGGGCCTGCTGGCGATAAGGCAAGCTGTCGCCGCGGGACATCCAATCACTTACAAGATCCTCTACAACGACGCTGTCGCCATGACCGGCGGACAGCCGGTCGACGGCAACCTCAGCGTGCCGCAGATCGCTCGCCAGCTCGAGGCCGAAGGCGTCGGCAAAATCGTCGTTGTCACCGACGGTACCGAGCGTGCGTATGCGTCGTCCGACCTGCCGCAGGGCGTGCCGCTGCGCCACCGCGACGAGCTGGACCTCGTCCAGCGCGACCTGCGCGAGTTCCCCGGCGTCTCGGCGCTGATCTACGACCAGACCTGCGCGGCGGAGAAGCGCCGCCGCAGGAAGCGCGGCAAGTTCCCCGACCCGGCGCGACGCGTCTTCATCAACGAGGCCGTGTGCGAAGGCTGCGGCGACTGCTCGGAGCAATCGAACTGCCTGTCGGTGGTGCCGGTGGAGACGGAATTCGGCCGCAAGCGCGCCATCGACCAGTCCGCCTGCAACAAGGACTACACCTGCCTGAAGGGCTTCTGCCCCAGCTTTGTCACCGTCGATGGCGGCCGCCTGAAGAAAGGCAAGGCCGTCGCCGCCGACGAAAGCGGCTTCGCAGCCCTGCCCGAACCTCAGATCGCCGAGACGAAGGAGCCGTGGGGTATCCTCATCACCGGCGTCGGCGGCACCGGCGTCATCACCCTCGGCGCCCTCATCGGCATGGCGGCGCACCTCGACGGCAAGGGCGTCACCGCGCTCGACATGACGGGCCTTGCGCAGAAGTTCGGCGCCGTCTCTTCGCACGTGCGCATCGCCGAGCGGCCGGAGGACATCCACGCCGTGCGCGTGGCGGCCGGCGAGGCCAACGCCCTCATCGGCGGCGACATCGTCGTCTCGGCCAATCCCGAGGCGCTGGCGAAGATGAAGGCCGGCTTCACGCGCGCCGTCGTCAACTGCGCGGCGACGCCGACCGCCGAGTTCATCCGCAACCCCGACTGGCAGTTCCCGCTCGAGAAGATGCAGCAGACCATCCGCGAGACGACCGGCGAAGGCCGCGCCGACTTCATCGACGCCAACGGCCTGGCGACGGCACTGATGGGCGATGCCATCTTCGGCAACCTGATCCTGCTCGGCCAGGCCTGGCAGCAGGGTTTAGTGCCGGTTTCTTTGGCGTCGATGCACCGGGCCATCGAGCTCAACGGCGTGGCGGTGGAAGCCAACCTGAAGGCCTTCCTCTGGGGCCGGCGCGCCGCCCACGACCGCGCTGCGGTGGAGCGCTTCGCCCGCCCGGCCATGGTGGTCGAACTGCCGCGCGCGCAGACGCTGGACGACCTCGTCGCCCGCCGCACGGCCTACCTCACCGACTACCAGGACGCCGCCTACGCCGGCCGCTACCGAGCCCTGGTCGACAAGGTGCGCGCAGCGGAAGCGCCGCTCGGCTCGACGCGCCTCGCCGAGGCGGTGGCGAAGAACTACTTCAAGCTGCTGGCGGTGAAGGACGAGTACGAGGTGGCGCGGCTGCATGCCGATCCGGCCTTTCACGCCAAAATCGCCGCCACCTTCGAGGGCGATTACACGCTCAACTTCCACCTCGCGCCGCCGCTGCTGGCGAAAACCGATCCCGTCACGGGCCGGCCGCTGAAACGCGCCTACGGGCCGTGGATGCTTGGCGCGTTCCGCTGGCTGGCGAAACTGAAGTTCCTGCGCGGCGGCGCGCTCGACGTCTTCGGCAAGACGGCGGAGCGCCGCCTGGAGCGGGAACTGATCGCCGAGTACGAGCGGGACATTGCCGTGATGCTGTCCGGGCTCGAGGCGTCAAATCTCGACGCCGCCATCGCACTGGCCGCCCTGCCCGAGCAGATCCGCGGCTTCGGCCACATCAAGCTGCGCTCTGTGGAGGCGGCGCGGAAGCAGCGCGAGGCGCTGCTGACTGAGCTGAAGGGTGCGGAAGCGCCCGTCTCCAAGGCGGCCTGAGGAGCCGGCTTGGCGGCACTCAAGGCGCTTGCTGCCCAACTGTTGGCCTGGCTGCTGGTCGCCGCGGGCTGCATCGCCCTCGGCCGGCCGCTCGCGGCGTCGCTGTCCCTGGCCGCTCTTCAGGGAGCCCTCGCCGCGGGCATCGGCATCCTGCTAAAGTCGGAACGCTGGTGGATCGCCATCCATCTGGCCTTTTCGCCGGCGCTCTTCGCCGCCCTGCGGCTGGATCTGCCCCCAGCGTTCCCGCTCGCCGTGCTGGCGGGGCTGACTTTTGTTTTCTGGACGACGTTTCGCGGTGAAGTGCCGCTGTTTCTCTCCAGCCGCGCCACTGCCGATGCCCTGCTCCCCTTGTTGCCGCAGCACGCCGGTCTGCAGGTCGTAGACCTCGGCGCCGGCACGGGCGGACTGCTGCGGCGGCTGGCGCAGGCGCGCCCGGATGCCCGCTTCACCGGCATCGAGCATGCGCCCCTGCCCTATCTGGCCGCCCGGCTGAACGCGCGCGGACTGGGGAATCTCGTCATCGAACGCAACGACCTGTGGCGTCGCCCGCTCGCCGATCAGGACGTTGTCTTCGCCTTTCTGTCGCCCCGGGTGATGCCGCGCCTGAGGGAAAAGGCCCGCGCCGAGATGCGTCCCGGCAGCCTGCTGGTGAGCAGCAGCTTCCCGGTGCCGGACACGCCCCCCGAACAGGTGGTCGAGGTAGCCGACTGGCGCGGCACACGGCTGTACTGCTACAGGATGTAGATTCCCTTCCGGAGAAAAGCTGGCAATTTCCCGCGCAATTCGCCATATTGGAATTCCATCCTCCCGGGAATAATTCGCGGCAAGGAGGCAATATGGCCGAAATCGTCTGCATCATCGGCAACAAGGGCGGCACCGGCAAGACCACGCTTTCGCACATGCTGTGCCAGGGCATGGGCCTGCTCGGGCAACGTTCCGTCTGCGTGCTGACCGACACCCACCGCGAGCCGCTCAGCCCGGACGGGCGGCGCTACCTGGTCGCCGACGCGCGCACGCGCGAGGCGCTGGGCAAGGTGGTGGATAAGATCCGCGCCCTGCAAGGCTGGCTCGGCGTCATCGACGGCGGCGGCAACCGCAGCGAGATGGACCGCAAGCTCTACGGCCTGGCCAACCTGGTGCTGCTGCCCTTCCGCGATTCGCACGAGGACATCCGCACCGTCATCCAGGACCTGGAGACCTTCCCGCGTGCCTGGGCCATCCCTTCGCAGTGGCCGACCAATCCCTGGCAACAGGAAGCGGCGGAAAAGACCATTCGCGAGCAGCTCGGCAAGTACGCCGACCGCCTCCTGCCGCCGATCAACACCTTGTCTGCGAGCAAGCTGCTGCTGCAGACCAATATCCCGGACAAGCTGCCGACGCCGCTCGGCAACGCCTGCCGCGCACTGGCGTACCAGGTGCTGGACATGCTGGAGGTCGCCTGCGAGGCGCCCGAGGAGGAAGTCGAGGACGAGGCTGCCGGGGAGAAGATGAACGAGGCGGCTGCGCCCTCCGCCGCCGAGGCCTTCGACAGCGCCAGCCCGACGCGGCACTGAAGCGGATTACAGTTTGCCGCGCTGGCGCTGGAGCTGGGCGATGGCTTCCGCGCGGCTGACGACGCCCATCTTGCGGAAAATCTTCGAGACGTGAACCTTCACCGTGCCTTCGGTCAGGCCGAGCAAATCTCCGATCTCGCGATTCGACTTGCCTTCCCTCAGAAGCTCCATCACACGCCGTTGGCCTTCGGTCAGTCCGTAGCGGTCGGCCGGCGTACGGCCGCGCCCGAGCCCACTGCCGAGGGAAACCGACAGCTTGTCGTGCAGATGGGCGGGTAGATACATCTCGCCGGCCAGCACCCGCTTGAGCGCGTCAAGCAGCATTTCGCCGTCGCCGGACTTGGTCACATAGCCCGACGCGCCCAGGCGCATGGCGCGATTGACGGTATCGAGATCGTCGAGTGCGGAAAGCACCACCACGGGAACGGCAGGAAAGCGCTTGCGCAGGATGCCCAGCAGCGACAAGCCGTTGGTGCCGGGCAGCATGATGTCGAGCAGGACGAGATCGAACTCCTCCTCCGTTTCCAGCAGAAGCAGGGCACTCTCGGCGTCCTGCGCCTCGTACTGGACAACATTCGGACCGAGCTTGCGCAGTATCTGCAGCAGGCCCTCGCGAACCATCGCGTGATCGTCGATCACCAGCAGTCTTTGCAGCACCCTTCCCCCCCAAGGCGACGCATTGTTCAAGGCGCCGCGCTGTTTATTGGTTTTATGTTCGCCAAATGATACGGGAACGCTGGCCTTGCGCCAACCGATCCGAAAAGGGGCACATTGGCGGCCGCCCGCGTTATGCTGGCCACAACAACAAAAGGGGGGATGGTGAAGGTCGGAATTATTTCGGTATTTACGGATTACCACCGCTGCGGCAGGCACCACCGCGGAATACTGCAACCCCAGATCGGGCCGCTGATTGCCGCCCTGCTGCCGGAAGATGCCGATATCCACGTGATCAACGACACCTGGGAAGATCCGGACTGGCGTCGTGATTACGACTTGCTCTTTCTCTCCTGCCTTCATTCGGATTTCGACCGTGCCCGCCAAATTTCCCATTTTTGGCGCCGGCGCGGCGCCAAAACCGTTCTGGGCGGGATCGTCGCCAGCGCCTACCCCGACTTGTGCGCCCGTTACTTCGATGCGCTGGTGGTGGGCGACCCGGAATCGACGGTGCCCGCCCTCTATGCCGATTTCCGCCGGAACAGACTGCAACCGCTGTATGTCGCCGGGCCCTACGATCCGGCATCGACGCCGGCGCCGCGCTACGACCTCGCCCTCGCCAAGCAGGTATTGCCCATCGGGGTCGAAGCAACCCGGGGCTGTCCGTTCACCTGCGACTTCTGCGCACTGACCGGCATCGGCACGCGCCATCTCGTCCGCCCATCGCACGCCGTCATCCGCGACATCCTCGCCGGCCGCAGGGCCTTGGGCCGCCTGGCCGCGTGGCACAAACGCAATGTCGTGATCTTCTATGACAACAACCTGGGGGGTAATTTCACCTACCTGCGCCGCCTGTGCGACGCCCTGGCGCCGCTCGGCATCTACTGGGGCGCGTGTGCGACCTTCAACGTGCTGCGCGACGACAATCTGCTCGAGCACCTCTCCCGGGCCGGCTGCCGCGCCCTCTTCGTCGGTCTTGAGAGCTTCAATCCGGCCGCCATCCGGGACATGGGCAAGCATCAGAACCTGTTGCGCGAGGTCCGTCAGTCGATCGGCCGCTGCCATGAACACGGCATGCTGCTGTTTGCCGGCCTGATGCTGAGTCCGCGCGTGGACGACCTCGCCTACATCGCCAGCATAGGGCGGCGGCTGAGGGAGTCCGGCCTCCATGTTCCGGCATATGTGTCCTTCGAGACGCCCTTCCCGGGCACGCCGCATTTTCATCGTCTCGCCCGGGAAGCGGAACCGGCGTTCATGCCCAACGCCCTGCTGCGGGACTTCAACGGCTACACGCTGGTCACCCGGCCGCTGCACTGCGCACCCGAAGCCTTCGTCGGCGCCTATCGCGAATTGATGCGTACGGTCTTTGCCCCCGCGGCGCGGCTGCGCAAGATGCTGCACGATGCGGCGCAATTCCTCCCTCGCGGCCAACTGATGCCCCTGCTCTACGACCTCGTCGAACTGGCATCGGAAAGCCCGTACATCGCGCCCGGCCGCAGCCTCCTGGCGGGGACGGATTTGCCGCATCCGGAATACGGCCGGATCCCGTTCCATGGCAGCGACTTCTCTTCGGAAGAGGAGCGGAAGGATGTATTGAGTCCGACGCGGGTGACCGACGCCCTTGGGCGCGTTCTGCCGCAGTGGCATGCTTCGCGGCGGATCACCGCCATAAAGCCGCGCAGGCCCGCAGCCGTCGAGCTGGCATGACGACCGGCATGCATAATGACGGTTGCGTTCAAACTGAGGAGAAGCCCATCTCATGAGCCAAGCCACCCCTGGTAGCAAGCTGTCCGAACAGGAAGAGGAGCTCAATGCCCGCGTCAGGTCGGAGCAGGCGCACATGCTTTACAGCCAGCTGATGGTTTCCGTCACGGGAACCATGGCCGGCGCCGGCTTGTTCGTCGCTACGCTGACCGGCGTGATCAATCCTTTGTTGCTTTGGTCGTGGTTCATCCTGGTGTGCGCCAACCAGGGCTGGCGTCTCTTCCTGGGCCTGCGCTTCAGGCGTATCGGCCTGGGCGGAACGAGCGTCGAGCGCGCGCTCCTGATATGGGCGATCGGTTCTGGCGTTTCCGGCGTGTTATGGGGGGGCGGCTACCTATTGATGTCCCCCGCCGACTCGCCGCTGCACCTGGCCATCATGACCATCCTGATTTTCGGTGTCGCCGCAGGCGCAACTCCGCTGATTGCCTCGCACATTCCCTCGTTCTACGTGTTCATCTTCCCGGCCCTGCTGCCCATCATCGTGCGCAATGCACTGATAGTCGACAAACTCCACATCATCCTGGCCTTCGTTTGCCTGGCCGTAACGCTCGGCATCCTTTCCTTTGGCCGCAAGTACAACCAGCTCCTCACCGAGTCGCTGCGCAGCCGCTTCCAGAACGAAACCATGGCCAGGCAGCTGGCCGTCCAGAACACGGAGCTGGAGGAGGCACGCAACACCGCCGAACAGGCGAGCCGGGCCAAAACCCAGTTTTTCGCCGCCGCCAGCCACGACCTGCGCCAGCCCCTGCATGCGATGGGGCTCTTCTCCGCAGCGCTGGCTGACAAGGCGCACGACGGCGAGGTGCGCAACATGGTCGCCAGCATCAACGCTTCGGTAGACGCGCTCGAGGCACTGTTCAACGAACTGCTCGACATCTCCAAGATCGATGCCGGGGCCATCCGCCCAAAGACCGAAACCCTCGCACTCAATGCCCTGCTGCAACGGCTGCGCATCGATTTCAAGGCCGAGGCGGAAGCGAAGGGGCTCGATTTGCGCGTTCGCCGGAGCGGGGCAACGGTGTGCAGCGATGCGCTGCTGCTCGAACGGGTGCTGCGCAACCTGATCAACAACGCCATTCGCTATACCCAAAGCGGCGGGATCCTTGTAGGAGTGCGGCGGCACGGCGCCAACTGGCGCATCGAAATCTGGGACACCGGCATCGGCATCGCGCCGGAACAAACCGACAAGGTGTTCGACGAGTTCTACCAGGTCGGCAATCCGGAACGCGACCGCCGCAAGGGTCTCGGCCTCGGCCTATCCATCGTCCGCCGCCTGGCTGAGCTGCTGGGACACACCCTCACCTTGCGTTCGCGGCAGGGCCGCGGCACCGTCTTCACGCTCGAATTGCCGGCGGCGTGCGCGCCGGCACCCGAAGCCCGCCCGGCAGAGGCGGCCCTGCCACCGGTCGGATTCGACGGACGCCTGATCCTGGTGATCGACGATGACGAGTCCGTGCGGGAAGGCATGCGCACCCTGCTCGGCGGCTGGGGGGCGGAGGTGATTGCCTGCGCCGGCATGTCTGATACGCTGGCCGGAATTGCCAAGCTCGGGCGTGCCCCCGACATCATCATCGCCGATCACCAGTTGCAGGAAGGCATGGTCGGCGCCGACGCCATCCTCGCCGTGCGAGGGCATTTCGGAAAGCCGGTCCCGGCCATCATCATCACCGGCAGCACGTCGCAGTTGCTCACCGGCGCAGCCCAGGCCCTCGGTTGCCAGTTGCTGCTCAAGCCGGTCATGCCGGCCAAGTTGCGCAGCCTGCTCAATGCCGCGCTTCAGGCGTAAGATTCGCCAATCGCACACAAAGAGGCAGCCCATGTCCGCAGAAAACCCGAACGCAGACCCGCTCGAATTCCTCAAGGGCATGTGGAGCAGCATGGGGTTCGCCGTGCCCGGCATGGTGACGCCGACGCTGGACGTGAATGAGCTCGACAAGCGCATCGCCGACCTGAAGACCGTCGAAGGCTGGCTGCGCATGAACCTCAACATGCTGCAGATGAGTATTCAGGGGCTGGAGATGCAGCGCGCCACGCTCGCCGCCATGCAGGCCATCAGCCAGTCGGCCGGCTCAGCCGAGGCGAACGCCAATCCCTTCGCCAATCCGGCGCTGTGGCCGTGGAACATGATGCAGCCCGGCGCCGCCCCGGCTGACGAAACGCCGAAAGACGAGCCGGGTAAAAAATAGTTCAGGCAGCGCCCAGCGCGACGAGCCAGATCGGCATCGTCAGCATGGCGCCGAGGGTCGTAGCCGAGATCAGCCACGCCACACCCGCGCCGTCCCCACCCATGCGCATCGCCAGGATGTAGGCCGAGCTGGCCGTCGGCAGCGCGCCGAACATCACCACCACGTCGAAATACACGCCCTTCAGGCCCAGGACGCGCGCCGCCATCCAGGCAATGGCCGGCACGGCCAGCAGCTTCACGCCCAGCAGGAACGCCGAGGGCAGGTGATGGCCGGAATCGCCGCGCAGCTTGAGCGCCGCCCCCACCGCCAACAGCCCGAGCGCGATCGACGCCTCGGACAGGCGCCCCAGGAATTGCCCCGCCACTCCCGGCAACGCGGCCCCGCTCAGATTGAACAGCAGGCCGGCGAAGGTGGCGAGAATCAGCGGATTGCGCGCGATCTCGCGCATCACCCCGAGCTGGCCATGTCGCGCCAGCATCCACACCGAGGCGAGATTGGCGAGCGGCACCATGGCGCCGATGAGGATGCCCATTGCCGCAATGCCGGCCTCGCCGTGCAGCTTGGCCGCCACCGCCAGCCCGATGTAGGAGTTGAAACGGTAGGCGCACTGGAACTGCGAGGCGAACACCATCGGGCGCGAACCGAACAGCGGTCGTGCCAGCAGGCCCAGTAGCATGCCCCCGCACATCGCCGCCATGCCGCTGGCGACGAAGGGCGCGGCGGCTGCGAAGTCGATATGCGTACGCGCGATGGCATGGAACAGCAGCGCCGGGAACAACACGAAATAGATCAGCTTCTCCAGCCCGGTCCAGAAATGGTCGCCCAGGTGCATCAGCCGGCGCAGGCCGAAGCCGAGCAGGATCAAGGCGAAGTCGGGCAGCAGGAGCAGGACGGCGGACATGTGTCCTGGCCTTCAGTCGCCTACGAACACGAACGGCGCCCAGAAGAAAGGATGGGCTCGCGAATACTGGTGGCCGGCGGCGGCACGCAACGCATGCTGCGCCTCGGCCAGCGCCACGGAAGCATCGGCGCCGGCACGCAGCCGTCGGAACATCTCCACCATCAGGTCGCGCGTCGCGGCACTCTCCACCGCCCAGTGGCTGACTACCAGTCCGCGCGCACCGGCATACATGAAGGCGCGCGTGAGCCCGGCAAAGCCCTCGCCGCCGCCGGACCCGCCCGCCGTGTTGCAGGCCGACAGGACGATCAGGTCGGCGCCGAGGCGCACCTCCTCGACGACCTCCCGCATGGTCAGCCAGCCGTCCTCGCCGCGCAAATCGCCCGCCGTCGAAAGGGCCAGCGCCGGCTGCTGCGCCGCGGTTTCGGTTTCCTCGACGAACTCGCCGCCCAGCACGCCGTGCGTTGCGAAGAGAACGTAGCGGGCATCGGCCATCGCCGGCTGCTTCGCCGCATGTTCCTGCGCCGCCTCGCCGATCAGCAGGCGCGTCCGAGCGCCATCGAGGATGCCGGCGATGCGGCGCGCCTCCTCCGCCGTTTCCGGCAGCGGCGCCAGTCCTCCGCGCAAGGGTACCGGCGCGCCGGCACCCTTGCCGAAGCGCGGATCGGCAAAGGCCACCAGTTGCTCCGCATGCCGCCGGGGCGGCGACGACGCCTCGCGCAGTGCGGCCAGCGCGGCAGTCGAGGGCAGGTAGCCGATGCGGTAGCGGTCGCCCAGATAGGGCAGTGCGGCGTATCCGGCAAACGGCGGTCCCGCCGCCCGGCCCGCGGCAAAACGGCGGCGCTCCTCCTCGCCGTAGCGCTCCACCAGCATGCCCAGTGGCAGGGTGTACAAGGGGCCATCGCCGACGACAATGAGGCGGGAAACTCCGCCGAGAAGCCCGACGGCCGGCTCGAGCAGGTCGCGGTAGAGCGCGTGGAGCGATTCCGGATCGAGGGCTTGCAGGCTGGCGAGATCCCCCTGCACTGCAACCGCTTCGAGCGGCGCGCGCAGGTTGCGGATGCGCTCGGCGACTGCGGTCCGTCCCGATGCAACGGACACGACGGCAAAGCGCTCACGCGTCAGCACGAAGAGCGCGCTGCGCTGGCGCATAAGCGCAAAGCTCAGCAGCGCCTCGCCCGGCCGCAACAGCGCCTGGATTCGCGCCGCCTCCATCCGGCGCGGCGCCACCAGCTCCATGTATTGCGGAAACTCGCGCCACAACTCGGCTTCGGCCGCGGCCAGGGCCGCTTCGATATCCGGCTGTCGCCCGTTCGCGCCGGGCGGCCGCTCCTCGGGCCGCGTCGCCTCGTCGTCGAAGTCGGCCAGGATGGCCGGCACCTCGGGGCGCCCCCCCTGACGCTGCGCCTCCAGACGGTCGAGCAGGCTGTCCCGCCGCGCCTTGAGGCTGCGGAAACGCTCGCTGCGTCCATACTCGCTCACCTGTGCCTGGCGCAGCATTTCGCTGAAGATGCGGCTCTGCGTGAGGGCGGTGACGGAGAACGCCTCGCGATCATGTCCGGACGCCGGCTCGCGCTGGTGCTGGCGCATCAGCAGGTTGGTCAACTCCCTGTACATCAGCAGAAACTGGCCGATCACGCCGTGCCGCAATTCCTCCGGCAGGCCGCGCGTCTGGGCGAACAGCCTTTCCGCCGCGGCCACCCCCTCGCGGTAGGCGGCGATCGCCTCGGACAGCCGTCCCTGCTGCGCGAGGAAGCGGCCATAGCGCTGCCCGAAGCGCGCCTGGGAAAACGGCGTGCCGTTGCTGCGGGCATTACCGACGGCGCGACGGTGCCATTGCTCGGCCTCCTTCATCCTGCCCTGCGCCTCGAGCGCCAGGGCCAGTACCGACATGGCAGCGGTGGTCGCCTCGACCCGCTCGCCCGCGCGCTGGATCAACTGCTCGGTGGCAGCCTGCAGTTGCTCGACCGCTTCGGGGCGATTCTGCAGCATCAACAAATGGCCGATCTGATAGCGGGTGCGCGCCGTCAGCCGGTGCGAGTCGCCGAACAACTCCTCGTTCAGGCGCAGCGCCTCGCGCAGGCTGCGCTCAGCCGCCTCGAAGTTCTTTTGCTGCATCTGCAGCCGGCCATGGAAGAACAGGGTACCGGCGCGCGCCTTGCGCAAGGCGGCGTCGTCGCGCCCTTCGGTCAGGGCGAGGGCCTTTTCGAGCAGGGCACCGGCTTCATGCTGCTGCCCCATGTCGCCGAATGCGTGCGCCGCGCCCGTGAAGACCGATACGCGCAGCGGCCTTTTTTCTTCCGGAAGTTCGTCGGCCCAGGCGAGCGCCCGGCGCAAAGCCGCCTCGGCTTCGCGTAGGCGGCCCAGCTTGTAGAGCGTCTGGGCGTACTGCGACAGCCCGCGCACGCAGGGCGTCGCATTCTCGCCGCGCACGCGCTGGCATATCTCCACGCCCTCCTTGCCGGCAACGGCGGCTTCCTCGTAGCGGCCCTGCAGGTGCAGGCTGCTGCCGAGAAGGATGAGGCCGATCGCAACCGGCCCGCTTTCGCCCCCCGCACGTTCGCGCGCCCGCTCCAGAAGTCGCCGCGACTGCTCCTCGGCACGTACCACCTCGCCGGCCTTGAGCTGGTTCTGGATTTCGGCGGCGGCACGCGGGAAAGCCATGCCGGATTCGCCGCCGCGCCGGCCCCGCTGGGCATCGGCGGGCGTCGCCAGGATCGCGCCGCACAAGGCAAGGACGAGGCCGAGGTGGCGCGGCATCCGGGCTACTCGCTGCCGGCGCGTTCCTTGAGGAGGGGCTCGGTGGGACGCTCGGCATGCAGCTTGCGCCATTCCTCGCGGGCCAGATGGAACACCTCATGGCGCTCAAGCGCCAGGGCATAGGCGACACGATCGGAAAACTTCGCACCTGCGGCCGGTTGCAGCCGCTTGAGCTTGGCCCAGGTTTGCACGTCCAGCACGGCGAAGTCGGCGCTGCGGCTGATGCGTCGTCCATTGGCCAGGCGCGCCTCGACGCTCCAGGAGTAGGCTTCACCGGCCTTGAGCCGCACGCCCGCGGGAAGTTGTCCCGCCTCGCCTTTCTGCTCGAATTCCGCCACCGGCTGGCCCGCGCTGTCGATGACCTGGATGCGATAGGTCTCCGCCCCCGGCACGGCCGTCCAGCGGAAGGACGGCCGCTCCTCCGGCACCCGCACGGACACCGGCTCGAGCAGCTTGACGTTGACCGCCGGCCCAAGGCTGCGCATGACGATGGTTGCCTGCTGCACCGAGGCCGGTTTCACCCGCACCGGCGGAATGGCATCCACCGGCAGCTTGTGCTTCTCCGGCTTCGCCCCCTGCAGGGCGGATGGCGCCTTGTCGCCGATCTGGTAGCGGCCGGCCCCCTTCAGGCGGTATTCCTCGCCGCTGGCCAGATAAAGCACCGTCGCGGTGGCGCCCTGGGCGAGCCGCAGCCTGGCGCCGCCCTCCAGTTCGGCCAATACGCCGAGAACGCTGCCGTCCTGCTCGGCCTCGATGCGGCCATTGGCATCCGTGATCATGGCAACGCCGGCGGCAAGGACGGCCGGTGCGATCAGACCGCCCAGTCCTGCAATGACAAACCGAACGACATTGAGCATTTCAACCTCCCCAATCAAAAGTCAGTCCGCAGCATACGGCGCGGGACGCCAGCCGTACACTTCCACGGCGGCGCGGCCCTTCACGGCCCTTTCGCCAAGCGGCACGAAGCCGTCGCGGCAGGGCAGCCGATCGAGTACGGCGCGCGAAACCAGCAGCGGATGGCCGGCCTCCTTGGTCAGCCCCTCGATGCGCGAGGCGGTGTTGACCGCATCGCCGATTGCCGTGTATTCGTGCCGGTCGGCCGCGCCAATATACCCCACCACCGCCGCACCGTAGTTGAGGCCGATGCCGATCGCCAGCGGCGCATGACCCTCCGTCGCCAGTTCCCGATTGAACTCGGCCAGCGCCGCCAGCATCGCCTGTGCCGCGGCGAAGGCGTCGCCGCAGGGATTGTCGCGCGGCTGCGGCGCGCCGAAGAAGGCCATGATGCCGTCGCCCATGAACTTGTCGAGCGTGCCGCCATGGGCGTGGATTGCCGCCACCATGCGGCTGAAATAGCGGTCGAGCAGGCGCGTCACCTCTTCCGGCGGCAACGATTCGGACAGGGTGGTAAAGCCGCGGATATCGGAAAACAGCAGGCAGATCTCGCGCCGCTCGCCGCCCAGTTGCGGCTGCAGCCGCCCGCCGAGGATTTCGCCCAGCACGGCAGGACTGACCAGGCCGGCGAAGGCGGCGCGCAGCCAGCGCTTCTCGCGCGTGGCGAACCAGGCTTCGAGCGCCGCGCGCGACGCTGCCGCCAGCGCTGCCGCCAGCGCCGGCCACGCCAGCGGCACATGCATGCCCTGCCGCAGCAGGTACATTTCCAGCACCAGCGCCGCCATCGCGACAGCGCCCAGCAGCAGGCCGCCGCCGACGCCGGGGCGCAGCCACCAGGCCAGCGCCGCTGCGCACACCAGCAGCAACGCAATTCCCTCGCCCGCCGGTCGCACGATGCGCCCCTCGATCAGGCTGCGCATCTGCTGCGCATGGATGAGCACGCCGTGCGTCGTCTCGCGATCCTTGTCCCAGGCTGCCAGCCGGACCGGCAGCTTGAGCTGGTCTTCATAAGGGAGCACATTGCCGAGCATCACCACCTTGCCGCCGAAATGCCGAGCCAGGCCGGCGCTGTCGCCGGCCGCCTGCATCGCCAGCACCTCGCGCAGCGGCACGTAGGTGAAGTCCGGCCCCAGGGCGAATTGCACCAGACCGTATTCGACCGGCACGCCCAAGCGGCGGGCAAGCTGCCCGGCCAGCGTCGGCACGACGGCGCCGCCCTCCCCCAGCCGTTCGTCGAAGCGGCGGATGGCGCCGTCCTCGTCGAGTTGGACCAGCACGTAGCCGACGCCTTCGCGACCCGCAACCGTCAGGAAAGGCTGGTGTACGGGTCGCGCGGCACCGGCAGCATCGACGGTGACGCCAAGCACCAGCGGCGCCACGTTGCGCAGGCGCAGCATGCCGCGCAGCAGCGCAGCGTCCAGCCCCGGCTTGAGGCGATCGTAACTGGTCTGCGGCAATGTGACATCGAGGCCGACGGCGCGCGGCTTCGCCGTCGCCATCGCCTCGAGGAAGCCGCCCAGCTCGGCGTGCATGGTGGCAAGCGGCAGGTTGATCTCGCGAACCGTCGCATCGTCGATGCCGACCACCACCACTTCCTGCGTAACACGCAGCGGCCCGACCTGGCGCAGCAGGCGGAACTGCAGGTCGAGCCAATTCAGCTCGAGCAGGCGCGCCGGCGGCGAGAAATGCACGGCAAGCAGGACGAACAGCGCCAGCGCAAAACCGATGCGCAGCGGGATTGCCTGGGTGCCACCTTGGGAAGACTGAGAGACCGCCATGGTCCTCCAGCCGGTAAAAGCTAGATTATGCCTTGCGCGCGGAGTCTGTCGATCTCCGCCGCGTCATAGCCGGCCTCGCGCAGGATCTCCTCGCTGTGCTGGCCCGGTGCCGGCGCGCTGCGCTCGATGGCGAAGTCGTATTCGGACAGCTTGTAGGGCGGCGCCAGCTGCGGCAGGCCGTCGGCCTCGACCACCATGCCGCGCGCCCGCAGCTGTTCGTTGTCGAGGGCCTCGCCGATCTGGAGCACCGGCGTGACGCAGCAATCGACCTTGTCGAAGACCCCGACCCAGTGGCTTTGCGGCCGGGAGGCGAAGACGGCGGCCAGCTCCCGCTTCGCCTGCTCCCCCTTGGCGCCGAAGGCGAGATGGAAGGGCTTGAGGTCGGGCCGGCCGAGAGTGTCGCAGAGCAGTTCCCAGAACTTCTTTTCCAGCGCGCCGACCGCCATGTGGCGGCCGTCGGCCGTGGCATACACGCCGTAGCAGGGCACGCCGCCGGAGAGCAGATCGGCGCCGCGCGGCGGCGGCGCCAGGCGCGCCAGCAGTCCGGCGAGCGGAAACACGGCATGCGCGAACACCGCGTCGGTCATGGCGACGTCGACCTTGCGGCCGCGGCCGCTGGCACGTGCGTCGATGACTGAAGCGAGCAGCCCCACCAGCGGTACCAGCGCGCCGCCGAGCAGGTCGCCGATCTGGAAGTTGGGCACCGCCGGCGGGCCGCCCGCCGCGCCGATCTGGTCGAGCACGCCTGCATAGCCGATGTAGTTGATGTCGTGGCCGGCGCGCTGGGCGTAGGGACCGTCCTGGCCGTAGCCGCTGATCGAGCAGAAGACCAGGCGCGGATTGATTTCTGCCAGCGCCTCGTAGCCGATGCCCAGCTTGTCCATGACGCCGGGGCGGAAGCCTTCGATGACGACATCCGCCGACAAAGTCAGTCGCCGGAACACGGCGACGCCCTCGGGCTGCTTCAGGTCGAGGCGCAGCGCGCGCTTGTTGCGGTTGACCAGCCTGAAGAAGGCGCTCGTCTCGCCGGGCTTTGCCCCCATGCTGCGGGCGTAGTCGCCCTCGCCGGTGTCCTCGATCTTGACGACGTCGGCGCCGAGATCGGCGAGGTGCTGGGTGGCAACGGGGCCCGGCAGCAGCCGGGTGAGGTCGAGCACGCGCAGGCCGGCGAGCGGCTTGCCGCGTTCAGTCATATTTGCGCGCGTCGTCGATGACCTTGCCGTCGTTGGGCAGTTCGCCCGGCCGGCACAACGCGACTTCGCCGCGCAGCTTGGTGATGTCGCGGATGCTTGCGGCAACCGCCTCGGCAAGGCCGTCCGGCGCGCCGGCAACTTCGCAGCGCAGGGTCATGCGGTCCTGGCCGGTCTCGTTGTCGACCACCAGCCGCGCCTTGCCCACCTGCGGATGGCGCTTGACGACGTCCGCCACCTGGCTCGGATGCACGAACATGCCCTTTACCTTGGCGGTCTGGTCGGCGCGGCCCATCCAGCCCTTGATGCGCACGTTGGTCCGCCCGCAGGGGCTGATGCCCGGCAGCACGGCGGAAAGATCGCCGGTGCCGAAGCGGATCAACGGGTAGTCCGGGTTGAAGCTGGTGATCACCACCTCGCCGACTTCGCCGGGCGCCACCGGATCGCCGGTGCCGGGGCGGACGATCTCGAGGATCAGCGACTCCTCCAGCACCAGGCCTTCGCGCGCCTCCGTCTCGTAAGCGATGAGGCCGAGGTCGGCCGTGCCGTAAGCCTGCAGGGCGTCGATGCCGCGTTCGGCGCACAGCGCCTTCTGGTTCGGGAAGAACGCCTCGCCCGACACCACCGCTTTCTTCAGGCTGGAGATGTCGGCCTTCAGTTCATCGGCCTTCTCGATGATGATCTTCAGGAAGGACGGCGTGCCGATGTAGCCCGTCGGCTTCAGGTCGGCGATGGCCTGCACCTGCATCTCGGTCTGGCCGACGCCGGCGGGAAACACCGCGCAGCCGATTTTGCGCAAGGCGCCTTCCGTCATGAAACCGGCCGGCGTGAAGTGATAGGAGAAGGTGTTGTGCACCAGTTCCCCGGCGCGGAAGCCTGCGGCGTGGAGGGAACGGGCAAAGCGCCACCAGTCCTCGCCGGTGCCTTCCGGATCGTAGATCGGGCCGGGCGAACTGAAGACCCGGCCGAGCTGGCCCACCGGCGTGGCATTCAGTCCACCGAATGGCGGCAGGGCCTTCTGCCGTTCGATCAGCTCGTGCTTGCGGATGACCGGCAGTCTGGCCAGCGCCGCGCGGCTGTTCACCTGCGCCGGCACAACGCCCCGGTACAGTTCGGCAAAGGCCGGTGCGTTCTGCATGGCGTGAGCCACCTGCTTCGGCAGGGCGGCAAAAAGATCCCGCTCGCGCTGCTCGGGGTCGCGGGTTTCCAGCGTGTCGAAATATTTCATGGCAATTGTCGATATCGAATTCTGAGGCCGCAAAGCGGCGTGCAAGACAAGGCGCGCGGTCGCGCCGTTTGCTATATGCAAACAAGCGGCCGCGCAACGCCGTATTGCGCGGCGATCTGCGGCCTCAAGCGAGCCAGCGCTTTCTGCGGCGGTAGTGCTTGACGTCGCGGAAGCTCTTGCGGCCGCCGGACGACAGGCCGAGGTAGAACTCCTTGACGTCCTCGTTGGCGGCCAGCTCCTTGGCGTCGCCTTCCATGACGACGCGGCCGTTCTCGAGGATGTAGCCGAAGTCGGCGTAGCGCAGCGCCACCATGGTGTTCTGCTCGGCGAGGAGGAAGCTCACCTTCTCGCGCTGGTTGAGGTCGCGCACGATCTCGAAGATTTCCTCGACGATCTGCGGCGCGAGGCCCATCGACGGCTCGTCGAGCAGGATCATGGTCGGCTTGGCCATCAGGGCGCGGCCGATGGCGGTCATCTGCTGCTCGCCGCCGGAGGTGTAGCCGGCCTGGCTGTTGCGGCGCGTCTTCAGCCGCGGGAAGTAATGGTAGACGCGCTCCAGGCTTTCCTTCAGCTCGCCGCGCGAGATGCTGCGCGTGTAGGCGCCGGTCAGCAGGTTCTCCTCGACGGTCAGGTGGCCGAAGCAGTGGCGCCCTTCCATCACCTGCACCATGCCCTTCTTCACCAGTTCGTTCGGCGTCAACTGGTCGACGCGCTCGCCGCGGAAGGCGATCGAGCCCTTGGTCACCTCGCCGCGCTCGCCCTTGAGCAGGGTGGAAATCGACTTCAGCGTGGTGCTCTTGCCGGCGCCGTTGGCGCCGAGCAGGGCGACGATCTTGCCTTCCGGCACGTCGAGCGAGACGCCCTTGAGCACGAGGATGACGTGATCGTAGATCACTTCCACGTTGTTCACTGACAGGTAGGCTGGGGCCGTCTGGGTTGCGGTTTGCGCGTTCATGTCGAAACGGATCTTCCTGGGTTGGCGTGAGGGTCGCCGCGGCTCCCTCACGCCAACCCTCTCCCGAAGGAGAGGGTCGGTTGCTGCCTTAGCCTTCCTTCGAGCAGTCGCGCGGTGCGATCTTCTTCTCCGCCGCGTACTTGGCGGCCGATTCTTCCTGCATCTTGCGAATCAGGGCCTTGTCGCCCACCACCCAGTTCGGGGTGACGGCCTTCCAGGACTTGCCGTCCCAGCGCTGCACCTTGACGGCGCCCGAGCCCTCGTGGTCCAGGCAGCTGGTCTTCACCGGCGGCATCATGCCGAAGGCGCCGAGGGCCTTGAGGCGGGCCTCGTCGAGATTCAGGTTCTCGAAGCCCCAGCGCACCTGCTCGGCGGTCATCACCTTGCCCTTGCCGTACTTATCCTGGGCCTTGCGGATCGCTTCGACCATCAGGATGCCGGCAGTGACGCCGCGCATGTGGTAAACCGAGCCGATGCGGGCCTTGTCCTCGAGGTTGCCCTTGCCGGCGCCATAGACCTTCTTCTTGATCTCGTCGAGCAACGGATAGTTGCCCGGCGTGTTGAAGGTCATGGTGGTGTAGCCCTTGGCGGCATCGCCGGCGGGAATGACATCCTCCTCGGATCCGGCCCACCACACGCCGAGAACCTTCTCGCGCGGGTAGCCGTTGCGCTGGGCGGTCTTCAGCGCCGTGGCGTTCATGACGCCCCAGCCCCAGAGGATCACGTAGTCGGGCTTGGCCTGGCGGATCTGCAGCCACTGCGACTGCTGCTCGTTGCCCGGATGCGGCACGGCGAGCTTGATCAGTTCGAAGCCATACTGCTTGGCGTAGGCCTCGAAGACGGCGAAGGGTTCCTTGCCGAAGGCGGAGTCGTGGTAGAGATGCACGATCTTCTTGCCCTTCAGCTTGTCGAGCCCGCCTTCCTTGTCGCCGAGGTACTTCATCATGCCGGCGGCCTGGCTCCAGTAGCTGGTGATCAGCGGGAAGACATAGGGGAAGACGCGGCCGTCGGCGGCGTCGGAACGGCCGTAGCCGAGGGTCGTCATCGGGATCTTGTCCTGCGCGACGCGGTCGAGCAGGCCGTAGGCGATGCCGGTGGACAGCGGCTCGACCATCGAGGCGCCGCCGCGGGCTTTCTTCAGGCGCTCATAGCACTCGACGCCGCGGGTGGCGTTGTACTCGGTCTCGCACTCCTCATAGGTCAGCTTGACGCCGTTGATGCCGCCCGAGGCATTGATCAGGTTCATGTAGTCGATCACGCCGCCGAAGAAGCCCGAACCGCCTGCGGCATACGGGCCGACGCGATAGGACAGCGCAGGAATGAACTGCTCCTGGGCGGAAGCAGTCACCGCCGCTGTCGCGAAGGCCGCCGCTACCAATGCTTTATTGATGAACTTCATTGTCTACCTCCAGAGTGTATGAAACGAAACAACCACTGAACTTGTTGTTGTAAAAGCAATTTATTAGAACATGGATCGCTCAGTGCGGGAAGGGCCACAACCTGAGCTTCTCCTTGCCGATCTGCCACAGGCGCGCCAGGCCGTGCGGCTCGACGATCAGGAAGAAGATGATCAGGGCGCCGAACACCATCAGCTCGATGCTCGACGAAATGCCGGACGGCAGGTTGATGCCGACCGACGTTTCCAGGAAATGGATGAACACGTTCAGGCCGATCGGCAGCAGCACGATGAAGGCCGAGCCGAAGAAGGAGCCGAGGATGCTGCCGACGCCGCCGATGATGACCATGAACAGGATGCGGAACGACAGGTCGAGGTTGAAGCCTTCCGGTTCCACCGTGCCGAGGTAGGCGTAGGCGAACAGGGCCCCGGCCACGCCGCAGTAGAAGGAGCTCACGGCGAAGGCCATCAGCTTGGTGCGCATCGGCCGGAAGCCGATCACCTCGGCCGCCATGTCCATGTCGCGGATGGCCATCCACGAGCGGCCGACGTTGGTGCGCACCATGTTCTTCGCCAGCAGCGCCATGACGCACACCACCGAGAGCACGAACAGGTACTTGCTGAAGGCGGTGTCGAAGGTGTAGCCGA
>PQAF01000008.1 GCA_003105015.1 Rhodocyclales bacterium
GCACTTCAAGGTTGAATCCGCCCATTCATATATCAGGTTAAAGGAACTTATTATGATATGGATCAGTGCGTACGTGTTGATCTGATAAATAATGTTTGGCAAGCCCGTTCTGGGGGTGAATGGAGTTGCCCGAGTGTGAACTGACAAACGGTGTCAGACACCCACGAAAAAGTGGGTGTCTGACGTGAATATGACCCAAAATGCAATTTGATGAAATAGCTTAGAAATTGCCGATCACCCACATCGGCACGCGCAGGCCGGAATCCATCGACTCCTGGCGCGTCATGCGGCCGTCGCCCTTGTCGTCGACGAGGTAATAGGGCACGCCGTGCGGCGGCGTCACCCTGATCATGTAGAGGCGGCCGTTGATGCGGAATTCCTCGACCTTGTCTTCGCCGCGCCGGATGATGGTCACTTGCGGCTCGAGCGCCGGGTCCGGCTGGTAGCCCGGCGGGGGAGGCGGCGGTTCGGGGACCGGCTGCAAGGCAGGGCGGTCCTGCGCCATGGCAGGCAGCGCGAGGGCGAACAGGCAGGAAATCAGCAGGCGGCGCATGGATTTGTCCTAATTGGGGTCGGGGCGATTGTATCAGAGGTTCAGGAGCAGTTCGTGCTCGTGCGGGAGGGGTCCGAAGCCCCGTCCTTCATAGTGCTTGAAGATGGCGTCGACGACCTGTTCCGGCTCGTCGATGGCCTGGATCAGGTCGAGATCCTCGGCGGCGATCATGCCTTCCGACACCAGGCGCTCGCGAAACCAGTCGAGCAGCCCCTGCCAGTAGGCGGTGCTCATCAGGATGAGCGGGAAGCGCCGGCTCTTGCCGGTCTGGATCAGGGTGAGCGCCTCCATCAGCTCGTCGAGCGTGCCGAAGCCGCCCGGCAGCACGACATAGGCGGCGGCGAACTTGACGAACATCACCTTGCGCGCGAAGAAGTGGCGGAAGGTGAGCGAGATGTCCTGGTAGGCGTTGCTCTGCTGCTCCTGCGGCAGCTGGATGTTGAGGCCGACGCTGGCGCTCTTGCCCTGGAAGGCGCCCTTGCTGGCCGCCTCCATGACGCCGGGGCCGCCGCCGGAAATCACCGAGAAGCCGGCGTCGGAGAGCAGGCGCGCCACCTTTTCCGCCTGCTGGTAGTAGGGATGGTCGGGCGCGATGCGCGCGCTGCCGAAGATGGAGACGGCCGGCCGGATCGGCGCGAGGCGCTCGGTCGCCTCGACGAACTCTGACATAATGCCGAACATGCGCCACGACTCGCGTGCCGTCGGCGAGGCATCGATCTGCGGCGCGGCGAGATTGTGAAGTTTTTCCTGGGTCATATTTTCCGGTTTCCTGAAGCGGCGCCGAATCCATTATGCCGACATTGCTGCTGGTCGACGGCTCCTCGTACCTCTACCGCGCCTTCCACGCCATGCCCGACCTGCGCAACAAGGCGGGCGAGCCGACGGGTGCGGTGTACGGGGTCATCAACATGCTACGCCGCCTGGATAGCGACTTCAAGGCGGACTACCGGGCGTGCATTTTCGACGCCAAGGGCAAGACCTTCCGCGACGATCTCTACCCCGAGTACAAGGCGCAGCGGCCGCCGATGCCCGACGACCTCGCGCGGCAGATCGAGCCGCTGCACGCGTGCATCCGCGCGCAAGGCTGGCCGCTGCTCGCCATCGAGGGCGTCGAGGCCGACGACGTCATCGGCACGCTGGCGCGCGAGGCCGCCGGCCAGGGCATCGAGGTCGTGGTATCCACCGGCGACAAGGACCTGGCGCAGCTGGTGAATCCGCACGTGCGGCTGGTGAACACCATGAGCAACGAGGTGCTCGACGAGGCCGGCGTGCTGGCCAAGTTCGGCGTCGGGCCGCAGCAGATCGTCGACTACTTCGCGCTGGTCGGCGACAGCGTGGACAACGTGCCGGGCGTCGACAAGGTCGGGCCGAAGACGGCGGCGAAGTGGCTGCAGGAATACGGCAGCCTCGACGCCATCGTCGCCCGCGCCGACGAGATCGGCGGCAAGGTCGGCGAGAACCTGCGCAAGCACCTCGGGTTCCTGCCGCTCGGCAAAAAGCTCGTCACCGTGGTGTGCGACCTCGAACTGCCGGTGAAGGTGGCCGACCTCGCGCCGCAACCGCCCGACAAGGACAAGCTCGCCGAGCTCTTCGCGCGGCTGGAGTTCAAGACCTGGCTCAGGGAAGTGCAAGGCGATACTCCCTCTCCCCCCGCGGGGGAGAGGGTCGGGGTGAGGGGGGAAGCCGCCGACCCTCAACCTGCCGGCGCCCACCGCACGCGCTACGAGACGATCCTCGACTGGGCGCAGCTCGACGCCTGGCTGAAGAAGCTCGACGCCGCTCCCCTCGCCGCCTTCGACACCGAGACCACCAGCCTCGACCCGATGCTGGCGCGTCTGGTCGGGATGTCCTTCGCCGTGGCGGACGGCGAGGCCGCCTACCTGCCGCTCGCCCACCGCTACGCCGGCGTGCCGCAGCAACTGACTTTCGAGGCGGCATTGGCGAAGCTCAAGCCCTGGCTGGAATCGCCGCGCCACGCCAAGGTCGGCCAGAACCTGAAGTACGACATGCACGTGCTGGCCAACCACGGCATCCGGCTGGCCGGCGTCGCGCACGACACCCTGCTCGAGTCCTACGTCGTCGAGTCGGACAAGGGCCACGACATGGATTCGATGGCGCTGCGCCACCTCGGCATCGCCACCATCAAGTACGACGAGGTCACCGGCAAGGGCGCCGGGCGCATCGGCTTCGACCAGGTCGACATCGCGCGCGCCACGGAGTATGCCGCCGAGGACGCCGACATCACGCTGCGCCTGCACGAGGCGCTCACCCCGCGCCTGGCCGAGGAAGCGCGGCTGGAGGCACTCTACCGCGACATCGAAGTGCCGGTGATGCAGATCCTCTTCCGCATGGAAAGGAACGGCGTGCTGGTCGACGCCGCCCGCCTCGAGCGGCAGGGACAGGAGCTCGGCCTGCGCATGATGGAGATCGAGGCGCAGGCGCACGCGGCGGCGAAGCAGCCCTTCAACCTGAACTCGCCCAAGCAGATCCAGGAGATCCTCTTCGAGCGCGAGAAGCTGCCGGTGATCAAGAAGACGCCTTCCGGCGCGCCGTCCACCGACGAGGAGGTGCTCGAGCAGCTCGCCCTCGACTACCCGCTGCCGAAGCTGATCCTCGACTACCGCGGCCTGGCCAAGCTGAAGAGCACCTATGCCGACAAGCTGCCGAAGTCGGTCGACCCGGCCACCGGCCGCGTGCACACCAACTATTCGCAGGCCGTGGCGGTGACCGGGCGGCTCGCCAGCTCCGATCCCAACCTGCAGAACATCCCGATCCGCACGGAAGAGGGCCGCCGCATCCGCCAGGCCTTCGTCGCGCCGGCGGGATCGAAGCTCGTCTCCGCCGACTACTCGCAGATCGAGTTGCGCATCATGGCCCACCTGTCGGGCGACCGCGGCCTGCTCGACGCCTTCGCCGCCGGCGAGGACATCCACCGCGCCACCGCCGCCGAGGTGTTCGGCGCGGCGCCGGCGGAGGTGACGAGCGAGCAGCGCCGCTACGCCAAGGTGATCAACTTCGGCCTCATCTACGGCATGTCGGCCTTCGGCCTGGCGCGCCAGCTCGGCCTCGAGCGCGGCGCGGCGCAGGCCTACATCGACCGCTACTTCGCGCGCTATCCCGGCGTGGCCAACTACATGGAATCGACGCGGCTGCAGGCGCGCGACAAGGGCTACGTCGAGACGGTGTTCGGCCGGCGGCTGTGGCTGCCGGAGATAAAGTCGGCCGCCCCGGCGCGGCGCCAGGCCGCCGAGCGCGCCGCCATCAACGCACCGATGCAGGGCACCGCCGCCGACATCATCAAGCTGGCGATGATCGCCGTGCAGCGCTGGCTGGACGAGGCGCGGATGCACACGCTGCTGATCCTGCAGGTGCACGACGAACTGGTGCTGGAAGTGCCGGAAGGCGAACTCGACGCCGTGCGAAGCGAACTGCCGAAGCTGATGGCCGGCGTGGCGCAGCTCTCCGTGCCGCTGCTGGCGGAAGTCGGCGTGGGCGCAAATTGGGACGAAGCGCACTGAGCGCCGGAAAGTCAGTCGCCGCGACACGGCGACGCCAGGATCGAATCAGCCTTCTTCGAGCACGCTGAGCAGGTACCTGCCGTAGCCGCTGTTGTGCAGCGGCTCGGCCAGCCGGCGCAGCTGGGCGGCGTCGATGTAGCCCATGCGGAAGGCGATCTCTTCCGGCGCGGCGATCTTCAGGCCCTGGCGCTTCTCGATGGTCTGCACGAAGTGCGAGGCCTCGATGAGCGATTCGTGGGTGCCGGTGTCGAGCCAGGCGTGGCCGCGGCCCATCATCACGACATTGAGCTCGCCCAGCTCGAGGTAGCGGCGGTTGACGTCGGTGATCTCCAGCTCGCCGCGCGGCGAGGGCTTCAGGCTCGCGGCGATGTCGCAGACCTTCTCGTCGTAGAAATACAGGCCGGTGACGGCGTAGCGCGAGCGCGGCTTGTGCGGCTTCTCCTCGATGCTCACCGCGCGGCCGTCGGCGCCGAACTCCACCACGCCATAGCGGTGCGGGTCGTGCACCGGGTAGGCGAACACCGAGGCGCCCTGCGTGCGCGCCGCGGCGCCCTGCAGGTCGTCCGCCAGGTCGTGGCCATGGAAGATGTTGTCGCCGAGCACCAGGGCGCTGGGCGCACCGCCGATGAAGTCGCGGCCGATGAGGAAGGCCTGGGCGAGGCCCTCCGGCTTCGGCTGCACGGCATAGGAGAGCGACAGGCCCCAGCTTTTGCCGTCGCCGAGCAGCTGCTCGAAGCGCGGCAGGTCCTGCGGCGTCGAAATGACGAGGATGTCGCGGATGCCGGAGAGCATCAGGGTCGACAGCGGATAGTAGATCATCGGCTTGTCGTAGATGGGCAGCATCTGCTTCGACACCGCCAGCGTCACCGGATAGAGCCGGGTGCCCGAGCCGCCGGCAAGGATGATGCCTTTTCTCTTCGCAGTCATAGCGTCAATCCGAATAATGTTGCGCGACCCAGTCGCGATAGGCGCCGCTGGTGACGCGGCCGGTCCAGGCCGTGTTGGCGAGGTACCAGCGCACCGTCTTCTCGATGCCGCTCCCGAAGCTCTCCGACGGACGCCAGCCGAGCTCGCGCTCCAGCTTGTCGGCGTTCATGGCGTAGCGGCGGTCGTGGCCGGGGCGGTCCTTGACGTAGGTGACGAGCTTCTCGTGCGGGGTCACCGGCGAGCCGGGATGCAGTTTATCGAGCAAGGCGCACAGCGTCTTCACCACGGCGAGGTTGGTCATCTCGGCGCGCCCGCCGATATTGTAGGTTTCGCCGGGGCGGCCCTTCGCCAGCACGGCGCGGATCGCCGCGCAGTGGTCGCCGACGTAGAGCCAGTCGCGCACGTTGAGGCCGTCGCCGTAGATCGGCAGCGGCTTGCCGGCGATGGCGTTGAGGAGAATCAGCGGGATCAGCTTCTCGGGGAACTGGAAGGGGCCGTAGTTGTTCGAGCAGTTGGTGGTCAGCGTCGGCAGGCCGTAGGTGTGGTGGTAGGCGCGCACGAGATGGTCGGAGGCCGCCTTCGAGGCGGAGTACGGACTGTTCGGCTGGTAGGGATGCGTCTCGGCGAAGGCCGGATCGTCCATGCCGAGCGAGCCGTACACCTCGTCGGTGGAGACATGCAGGAAGCGGAAGGCCGCCTTCGCCCCGCCGTCCAGCGCCGACCAGTGGGCGCGCGCCGCCTCGAGAAGGGTGAAGGTGCCGTTGATGTTGGTCTGGATGAACTCGGCCGGGCCGTGGATGGAACGGTCGACATGGCTCTCGGCGGCGAAGTGCACGATGGCGCGCGGGGAATGGCGCTTCAGCAATTCGCCGAGCAGCGCGGCATCGTTGATGTCGCCCTGCACGAAGTCGTGGCGCTGGTCGCCGCGCAGGCCGGCGAGGTTCTCCGGGTTGCCGGCGTAGGTGAGCTTGTCGAGGTTGATGACCGGCTCGCCGGTCTCGCGCAGCCAGTCCAGTACGAAATTGCTGCCAATAAAGCCGGCGCCGCCGGTGACCAGGATCATCTTGCAAACCCCTTATTAACCACGGCGCTCACGGCGACACGGCGAAAGGCAAATACATCGGTTTCACGCCGTGTCGCCGTGAGCGCCGTGGTGAAACGCTTTTCCTGAATCATTGCGGTATTTCCTCGAGGCAAAGTTGCAGGCCCTCGCGCCAGTCGGGCAGCGTGAGGCCGAAGCGGGCGCGGAAGGCGCCGGTGTCCAGGCGCGAGTTGGCCGGACGCGCGGCGGGCAATGGATAGTCGGCCGTGGCGATCGGCGTCACCGTCTTCACGCGCAGGCCTTGCCGGCCTTCGACGATGGCGCTGGCGAAGCCGTGCCAGCTCGTCTCGCCGGCGGCGGTGAGATGGAAGACGCCGCTGTCGAATGTGCCGCTGCTGCGTTCCTGCAGCGCCTGGCGCAGGGCATGGGCCGTCGCCTCGGCGATGAGGCGCGCCCAAGTGGGGGCGCCGACCTGGTCGGCGACGATGCGCAGCTCCTCGCGCTCGGCGGCCAGGCGCAGGATGGTGCGCAGGAAGTTGGCGCCGCGCGCGGCGTACACCCAGCTGGTGCGGAAGATCAGATGGTCGGCGCCGGAAACCTGCACGCCGACTTCTCCCGCGAGCTTGCTGCGGCCGTAGGCGCCGAGCGGCCCGGTCGGATCGGTCTCGACGTAGGGCGCGGCCTTGGCGCCGTCGTAGACGTAGTCGGTCGAATAATGGATCAGCAGGGCACCGCGCTTGGCTGCCTCCTGCGCCAGGAGCGCCGGTGCGGCGGCGTTGACGGCATTGGCCTGTTCCGGCTCGCTCTCCGCCTTGTCGACGGCGGTGTAAGCGGCGGCGTTGACGATGACCTGGGGCCGCACCTCATCCAGCGTGCGGCGCACGGCGGCGGCATCGGCGAGGTCGAGTTCGGCATGGCCGAAGGCATGGACGCGGCCGAGCGGCAGCAGGGTCCGCTGCAACTCCCAGCCGACCTGGCCGTTTTTCCCGGTGAGCAGAATGTTCACGGAAACAGCTCCGCCACGGCGAAGGGCACGCCGTTAACGTCCTTGGCGGAGAGCGTCGGCGCGCCCGTCAGCGGCCAGGGGATCGCCAGCTCCGGGTCGTTCCAGGCAATGCAGCGCTCGTGCTCGGGCGCGTAGTAGTCGGTGGTCTTGTAGAGGAAATCCGCCGATTCGGAAACGACGAGGAAGCCGTGGGCCAGGCCCTGCGGCACCCAGAACATGCGCTGGTTGGCGTCCGACAGCTCGACGCAGGCCACCTTGCCGAAGGTGGGCGAACTGCGGCGGATGTCCACGGCGACGTCGAACACCGTGCCGCTCGCCACGCGCACCAGCTTGCCCTGCGGCTGCCGCAATTGATAATGCAGCCCGCGCAGCACGCCGCGCGCGGAGCGGGAATGGTTGTCCTGCACGAACTCGGCGCGGATGCCGGCCGCCTCCGCCAGCACGCGCTTGTTGTAGCTCTCGAGGAAGAAGCCGCGCGCGTCGCCGAAGACCTTGGGCTCGAGGATCAGCGCGTCGTGGATTTCGGTTTGGATGACCTTCATGGGTCGCAATTTTACTTGCGATTCAGGTATTCCACCCGCAAATCCTTGCGTCCGAGGACCACCTTGCTGACGGCGCCGAATTCGAAGGTCAGGCGCGGCCAGCGCCGCGGCGGCACTTCCAGCCAGTGGGCGAAGAGCACGCGCAGCACGCCGCCGTGGGTGACGACGGCGGCGGCCGGCGCCTCGCTGCCGCGCAGCTCGTCGAGGAAGGCCAGGCTGCGCGAAAGCATCGCCGCCGCCGATTCGCCGCCGGGCGGCGCGAAGTTGAGGATGTCGGCCACCCAGGCGTCGAAGGCGGCCTTCTCGATCTCGTCCCAGCGCCGCATCTCCCACTCGCCGAAGTGCATCTCGACCAGGCGCGCGTCGACGGCCGGCGCCGGCGAGAGTTGTTCGGCCACGCTGCGGCAGCGCAGGAGCGGGCTGGTGTAGACCGGGATGCCGGCCGGCAGCATGCCGCGCAGGCGCGCCGCCTCCGTGCCGGCGTCCCCGGCGAGGCCGATGTCGCTGCGGCCGTAGCAGATGCCCTCGGGCACGGCCGGCTCGGGATGGCGGATCAGGAAAAGTTCCATGCGACGGCGAGGATACCAAGGTAGATCGCCAGCTCGGAAAGCTGCTGCGCAGCGCCGAGGCAGTCGCCGGTGTAGCCGCCGATGCGCTTGACGAAGTAGCGCGCGGCCAGGAAGGTCGTGAGCGCCGCCAGACCCAGGCTGGCGAGCGCAGCTTCCCAGGGCAGCAGGGCCAGCGGCGCGAGCCCGAACAGCCCGGCCACGGCAAGACTGCCGGCGCCCATGCGCACGGCGAGCGGCTTGGCGCGCGCAGAGTCGTCGTCGCGCACGTAGTCGAGGGAGAAGATCAGCAGCGTGGAAAAAAAGCGCGAGGCGGCATGGCCGGCGACGAGGGCCGGCGCGATCCAGTCGTCGGGCAGCTCGTAGAGGGCGTTGAACTTCGCCATCAGCATCAGCGCGACGGCGAGGGCGCCGTAGCTGCCGATGCGCGAGTCCTTCATGATCGCCAGCACCTGCGGCTTCGTCCAGCCGCCGCCGAAGCCGTCGACCGCGTCGGCAAGGCCGTCCTCGTGGAAGGCGCCGGTGACCAGCAGCGTCGCCGCCATGCTGAATAACAGGGCGAGCGACACCGGCAGCACGAAGGCGACGAGGAGGAAAGTCAGTCCGCCCAGCACGCCGACGAGGACGCCGACCAGCGGGAAATAGCGCGCCGCGCGGTCGAGCGACTCCTGCGAATGGCCGACCCAGGCCGGCACCGGCAGGCGCGTGAAGAAGCGCAGCGCGCCGAAGAAGGCTTCAGCTTCCTGTCGCAGCATGTGCCAACTACCCCCTCACCCCTGCCCTCTCCCCCGGAACCGGGGGAGAGGGGGAGTTTTTCTCGCTCACGCCGGCCGATTCGAAGCTGGCCATCTCGTTCAGGAAGGCGCAGGCGGCGCGCAGCAGCGGCCAGGCCAGCGCGGCGCCGGTGCCCTCGCCCAGGCGCAGGTCCATGTCGAGCAGCGGCCGCGCGCCGAGGTGCTCGAGCTGCAGGCGGTGGCCGCGCTCCTGCGAGCGGTGCGAGAAGACGCAGTACTGCAGCGTCGCCGGATGCAGCGTCGCCGCCACCAGCAGGGCCGAGGTGACGATGAAGCCGTCGATGAGCAGCAGCATCTTCCGCTCGGCCGCGGCGAGCATGCCGCCGGCCAGCATGGCGATCTCGAAGCCGCCGAAGTGCGCCAGCACGGAGGGAGGCGTGTAGTCGCCGCGATAAAGCCCGGCGGCCTGCTGCAGCAAAGTCAGCTTGCGCAACACGCCGGCGTCGTCGAGGCCGGTGCCGCGGCCGACGCAGTCGGCGAGCGGGATGCCGGCGAGGAAGTGGGTGACGAGCGAAGCCGAGGCGGTGTTGCCGATGCCCATCTCGCCGAAGCCGACGACGTTGCAGCCTTTGGCATGGAGGCCGGCGACGATTTCGGCGCCGCGCGCCATGGCCGTTTCGCATTGTTCCGCCGTCATGGCCGGGCCTTCGAGGTAATTCGCCGTGCCGCGGGGACTGACTTTTGCGTCGACGAGGTTCTCGCGTGCGCCGAACTCGTGCGCGACGCCGGCGTCGGCCACCACCAGCTCGAGGCCGTTGGCGCGGGCGAAGACGTTGATGGCGGCGCCGCCGGCGAGGAAGTTCTCCACCATCTGCCAGGTGACGTCCTGCGGAAAGGCGGAGATGCCCGCTTTCGCGGCGCCGTGGTCGCCGGCGCAGACGAGGATGTGCGGTGCGCGCAGTTCGGGCGACAGCGTCTGCTGGATCAGGCCGAGCTGCAGGGCCAGGCTCTCCAGCCGGCCGAGCGCGCCGAGGGGCTTGGTCTTGCCGTCGATCTTCGCCTGCAGCGCGGGGCGCAGGGCGTCGTCGGGCGGAGCGATGTCGAATTGCATGGTCGTCCTTTCAGCAATGCTGCGGTGTCTTGAGCGCCAGCGGCAGGCCGGCGGCGACGAAGGTCGCGCGTTCGCAGGCGGCGGCGAGGTCCTGGTTGAGCCGCCCCGCCTCATCGCGGAACAGGCGGGCGAGGCTGCCCAGCGGCACGATGCCGAGGCCGACTTCGTTCGAGATGAGGAGGATCTCGCCCGGGAGCGCCGGCAGGGTCGACAGCAGCACGGCGCGCGCGTCGCACCAGGGCTGCGGCAGCGCTGCGGGAAAATCGGTGCCGGCGTCGACCGGCGCCAGGAAGTTCGTCAGCCAAAGCGTCATGCAGTCGACGATCACGCAGCGCCCCGGCGCCGCCTCGGCGCGCAGGGTGGCGGCCAGCGCCAGCGGCGCCTCGACGACGCGCCAGTCCGCCGGCCTCGTCGCGCGGTGATGGGCGATGCGCTCGGCCATCTCGGCGTCGCCCGCCGAGCCGGTGACGATCAGCGTCACCGGCAGGCCGGATGCCGCCGCGCGCTGCTGCGCATAGGCGCTCTTGCCGGAGCGGGCGCCGCCGAGGATCAATTCTTTCATCGCCGCATCCTATCGCGAAAAGCCGGCATGGCCGCGCCGAACGTTCGAGCCAGCCAGCCGGCGTCGAGATGCGCCTCCAGCGCATCGGCCAGCCGCTCGAGGGCCTGCTCGCGGGTCGCGGCAAGGTCGAAGGGAGCGGCTTGCCCATGGCCGGCCCAGGCGAGCAAGGCCTGCAGCGCCGGCGGCCGGTCGAAGAGGCCGTGCAGGTAGGTGGCGAGGATGCGGCCGTCGGCCGACATCGCACCGTCGCTGACGCCGTTGTCGAGGCGCAGCGCCGGCCGCGACAGCGCCGGGCCCTCGCTCACGCCCAGGTGGATCTCGTAGCCGGCGGCTTCCGGCGCGCCGGGCAGGTTCAGTGTGCCGGCGACGTTGGCGAGGCGCTTTTCGGGCGCCAGCGTCGTCTCGAAGTCGAGCAGGCCGAGCCCCTCCGCGCTGCCCGCCTCGCCCTCCAGCCCCAGCGGATCGTGCAGCGCGCGGCCGAGCATCTGCATGCCGCCGCAGATGCCGATCACCCGGCCGCCGTAGCGCAAGTGGCGCAGGAGCGCCGCTTCCCAGCCCTGCGCGCGCAGCCAGGCGAGGTCGGCGCGCACGTTCTTGCTGCCGGGCAGGACGATGAGATCGGCCGCCGGCACCGGCTCGCCGGGGCCGACGAAACGGAAATCCAACTCGGGATGCAGGCGCAGCGCATCGCAGTCGGTGGCGTTCGAGATGCGCGGCAGGGCCGGCGCGACGACGCGCAGCCGCGCATCGGCCTTGCTGGCGCGCTCGCGCGGCAAGGCGTCTTCCGCGTCGAGGTGCAGGCCATGCAAATAGGGCAGCACGCCGAGCACCGGTTTGCCGGTACGCTCTTCCAGCCAGCGCAAACCCGGCTCGAGCAGGGAGAGGTCGCCGCGGAAGCGGTTGATGACGAAGCCCTGGACGCGCGCCTGCTCGGATTCGGAGAGCAGCTCCAGCGTGCCGACGAGGTGGGCGAAGACGCCGCCGCGGTCGATGTCGGCGACGAGGATCACCGGGCAGTCGACCGCCTCGGCGAAGCCCATGTTGGCGATGTCGCGCTCGCGCAGGTTGATCTCCGCCGGGCTGCCGGCGCCCTCGACGACGAGGCAGTCGTACTGCCGCGCCAGGCGTTCCCAGGAGGCGAGCACCGCCTGCATCGCGCGCGGCTTGTAGAGGTGGTAGGCGCGGGCGTCGAGGTCGGCGGCGACGCGGCCGTGCAGGATGACCTGCGCGGCGCGGTCGCTGGTCGGCTTGAGCAGCACCGGGTTGAAGTCGCTGTGCGGCGCCAGTCCCGCCGCCTGCGCCTGCAGGGCCTGGGCGCGGCCGATCTCGCCGCCGTCGATCGTCACCGCCGAGTTGAGCGCCATGTTCTGCGGCTTGAAGGGCGCCACGCGCACGCCGCGCCGCAGAAGCAGGCGGCAGAGGCCGGCGACCAGTACGCTCTTGCCGGCGTCCGAGGTGCAGCCCTGCACCATGAGGGCGAGGGGTTTCGGCGTAGAATCGCTCATCGCCTTTCCCCCGCATCGCAATGCGCTTCCCGCTGCTTCTGCTCGTCACCCTGCTCGCCCCGCTGGCGCACGCCGAGCCGGCAACGCACCTCACCCAGCCGGCGCGGCGCATCGTCAGCCTGTCGCCGCACATCACGGAGAACCTGTTCGCCATCGGCGCCGGCAACCGCGTCGTCGGCACGGTCGAGTTCAGCAACTACCCGGAAGAAGCGAAGCAGATCCGGCAGATCGGCAGCTACGAGAAGATCGACCTGGAGGCGGTGGCGGCGCTGCGGCCGGACCTCGTCGTCGCCTGGGAATCCGGCAACATCGCCTCGCATGTCGCCAGGCTGAAGGCCATCGGCCTGAACGTCGTGGTGACGGAGGCGCGGCGCATCGAGGACGTGCCGGCCGACCTGGAGCGCCTCGGCGCCCTCTCCGGCACCGGTGTCGGCGCGCGCGCCGCGGCGGCGAAGTTCCGCGAGCGCCTGGCGGCGCTGCGCGCGCGCTACGGCAGCCTGCCGAAGGTCGGCGTGTTCTATCAGGTGTGGAACCAGCCGCTGATGACCGTCGGCGGCGGCCAGATCATTTCCGACGCGATCCGCCTGTGCGGCGGCGAGAACGTCTTCGCCGCGCTCAAGCCGATGGCGGCGGCGGTGACGGTGGAGGCCGTGCTGGCCGCCGACCCGGAGGCCATCGTCGCCAGCGGCATGGGCGACGCGCGGCCGGAGTGGCTGGACGAGTGGCGCCGCTGGCCGTCGTTGACGGCGGTCGCCCGCGACAACCTGTTCTTCGTGCATCCCGATCACCTGCAGCGCCACACGCCGCGCATCCTCGACGGCATCGAGCGGCTGTGCCAGCACCTGGAGACGGCGCGTTCGCGGCGCAGGCCGTAGGTCGGGCTTCAGCCCGACGCCCCTCGTCGGGCTGAAGCCCGACCTACACCGGAACAAAATGGCGGCTGGTCCCATCCGGAACCTCGCGCAGCGGATAACCGTACAGGCGCGACAGCGACTCGGCGGTGAGCACCGCCTCCACCGGCCCTTCCAGCGTGCGGCCCTCGCCGAACAGCAGCAGGGCGCGGTCGGCATGGCGCAGGGCGAGGTTGATGTCGTGCAGCACCATGACGATGCCGACGCCGTCCTCGCGCGCGCGCCTTGAGAGCAGTTCGAGCACGGCGATCTGGTGGTTGAGGTCGAGGTGGGCGAGCGGCTCGTCGAGCAGATAAAGACGCGGCTGCTGCGCCAGCAGCGCGGCGATGGCGAGCCGCTGGCGTTCGCCGCCGGAGAGGGTGTGCACCTCGCGGCTGCCGAGGCCGGCGAGATCCACCGCCGCCAGCGCCTCGCGCGCGATGCGCTCGTCCTCCCTCCCTTCCCAGGCCCAGCGGCCGACATGCGGATGCCGCCCGATCAGCGCCGTCTCCAGCACCGTCGACTGGAAGGCGTCGAGGTGGCCCTGCGGCAGCAGGCCGCGCAGCTGGGCGGCGCGGCGCGGGCCGAGCGTCTCATAGGATTCCCCGCACAGGGAGACGCTGCCCGCTTCGGCTTCGCGCAGACCGGCGAGGGTGGACAGCAGGGTCGTCTTGCCGGTGCCGTTGCGGCCGAGGATGGCGAGGCGCTCGCCGGCGGCCAGGTCGAAGCCGAGCCCGGCGGCGACGCGCACGCTGCCGATGTTGACGTCGAGGTCGCGGACGGAAAGCAGGGCCGTCATGCCGCGCTCCCGCGCGGACTGCGCGTCAATAAATACAGGAATACCGGCACGCCGATCAGGGCGGTGAGCACGCCGACCGGCAGCTGCTGCGGCGCGACGATGGTGCGCGCCAGCGTGTCGGCCAGGGTCAGCAGCGCGCCGCCCGCCAGCGCGGCGGCCGGCAGCAGCACGCGCTGGTCGTTGCCGACGGACAACCGCACCAGGTGCGGCACGATGAGGCCGACGAAGCCGACCGAACCGGTGGTCGTCACCGCCGCCGCGGTCGCCAGCGCCGCCAGCACGTAGACGCCGCCGCGCAGCCGCGCCACCGGCACGCCGAGGGCGCGCGCGGTGAGGTCGCCGCGCGCCAGCAGGTTGAGGTCGCGCGAGAAGGGCAGCGCGGCGAGGAGGCCCAGCGCCAGCATGGCCAGCGCCGGCCAGGGCGAGGCGGCATGCGAGAGGTCGCCCATCAGCCAGAACAGCATGCCGCGCAGCTTGTTCTCGGGGGCGACGGAGAGGATCAGCGCCACCGCCGCACCGCAGCCGGCGGCGACGATGACGCCGGTGAGCAAGAGCCGCGTCTGCGTCCACGAACCATCGCCGCGCGCCAGGCCGAACACCAGCAGCGTGGCGGCGAGCGCGCCGGCGAAGGCGCCGCCGTTGACCAGCAGCAGCGGCAGGCCGAACAGCATGGCGCTGAGCGCGCCGACCGAGGCGCCGCCGGAGATGCCGAGCACGTAGGGATCGGCCAGGGGGTTCCGCAGCAGCACCTGCATCAGCGCGCCGGCCAGGGCCAGCAGGCCGCCGCAGGCGAAGGCGGCCATGGCGCGCGGCAGGCGCAGCTCGCGCACCACTTCCGCCGCCACGTCCGAGGTGTCGCCGAGCAGGGCGCGGCCGACGTCGGCCGCGGACACCGGCAGGCTGCCCGCCGCCAGCGCGACGACCAGGCTCGCCAGCCCGATCAGGGCCAGGAGCAGGATCACCAGCAGGGCGCGGCGGCGGGTGGGCACGGCTGACTTTTTCCTATTTGAAGTCGTAGCGCGCGCTCAAGTGGAAACTGCGCCCGTCGGCCGGATAGTAGTAATGGTCGGCGATCCAGGGCGAGTAGCCGGCATAGGGCGCGTAGCGCTTGTCGAGCGCATTGAGCAGCCGCGCCGTGACGGTCCACGGCTTCAGGTTCCAGGCCGCCTGCAGGTCGAGCGTCGTGTATCCGGACAGCGTGCCCCGCAGGTTGCTGAAATCGCCGCTGTAGCGGCGCGATCCGACGTGGTTCGCCACGGCGGAGTAGCTGCCCGCCCGGCCGGCATCCCAGGTCAGCTGCAGCGTGAGCTTGTCGCGCGGCACCAGCGGCACGCGCTTGCCCTCGTAGGGACCGCTGCGGAATTCCGCGTCGGTGTAGGCGTAGGCCAGCTTCGCCTTGAGGGATTCGGCGATGCGCCAGTCGAGCTCGGCTTCGAGGCCCTGGCGGCGGGTCGGGTCGAAGTTGACGTTGGCGCCGGCGGCGCCGTCGTAGCCGATCTCGTCCTTCAGCTGCATGCGGTAGAGCGCGGCGCGCGCCTGCACCGGCCCGAGGCTGGCGCTGCCGCCGATCTCGCCGATGCGGCCGTGCTGCGGGCGCAGGTCGCCGGCGAAGGCGGGATTGCCGGTGAGCGGGTTGAAGCTGAACAGCTCGTCGGTATTGGCGAAGCGGAAGGTGGTGCCGAGCTTGCCGTAGGCGCGCCAGCCCTGGCCGCTGTAGCTGGCGCCGAGGTCCCAGGCGTTGCGCCGGCGGGTGGCGCTGCCGTCCATCGCCGGCGAGAACCACGGCGCATAGGCGTCCTGGTGGGCGCTTTGATCCATGCGCTGGCTGCGCCCGCCGAGGGTCACCGCCCAGGCCTCGGTCAGGCTGGTGGTGTTCTGGAAATAGGCGGCGGTGCTGGTCTGCGCCGCGGTCTGGCGCGGCGCCGTCGTGTAGCGCGCGTCGACGTCGCCGTCGTAGTGGTCGAGGCCGAGCACGGTTTCGCTGGCCAGGCCGCCGAGGCCATGGCGCCAGCGCAACCGCGGCGTGAACGACAGCATGTCCTTGCTGCGATCGGAGCGGCTGCCGAAGGAGACGTAGCTGGCATGCTGGTCTTCCCGCTCCGACGACACTTCCGCCTCCAGCGTCAGCGCGTCGGTGAGCGGCAGCTTGACGCCGGGACGCAGGCGATGGCCGTCCCGCTTCTGCCAGTCGTCGGGCGAGGCGCTCGAGCGCGGGTCGGTGCGCCAGGCGGCGCGGCGCAGGTAGCCGGGCAGGCCGGAGGAATCCTTGTAGGCGGCCCAGTCGACGAAGACCTCGCCGGCGCCGACGTACACCCCGGCGCGGCCGGACAGCGCCTGCTGGTCCTGCTGGCTGTTGCGGCGCCAGCCATCGGTCTCGGCGTGGTGGGCGAAGACGTTGAAGTAGCCGCGATCGTTGCCGGCGGCGCCGTGGGCATCGACGCCGCGGTGGCCGAAGCTGCCGGCGGTGACGGTGACCGCCGCGCGCGGGCGGCCGGACTTGTCGGTGACGATGTTGATGACGCCGCCGCTGGCGCGGTCGCCATAGAGGATGGTGCCGGCGCCGCGGATGATCTCGATGCGCTGGACGCTCTCGAGCGGCACCGCCGACCAGCTGATGGAGCCCATGTCGATGGGGTTGAGGCGCTGGCCGTCGACGAGGATCAGGGTATTGCTGGCGGCGGTGTCGCCGAAGCCGCGCAGATCGACGGCGGCATCGACGCCCAGGCTGCCGTAGAGGGTGCGCACGTCGACCCCGGCATGATTGCGCAGGACGGCGGGCAGGTCGAAGGCCGGCGTGTTGCGGATGTCCTCGCGCGTGATGACGCTGATGTTGGCCGGCACGCGCGGATCGGCGTCGGCAAAACGGGTGGCGCTGACGATGACCGTCGCCTCGTCGGCGGCGGCATGGCTGGATGGATGGAACAGGGCGGCGATGGCAAGCGCCGCGGCTCGATGCCTGAAGTGCATGTGGAGGGCTCCCTCAAGTCCGGCCTGCGTCCCCGCTGCCGGACAGTGTCGATAAAACGGAACGCGCGAGGGAGCTGGATCGGAGCGGGCAGGACCCGGTGCCGGTGGCCGCACCCCCGCGGCGATTCCGAACTGGTCTGTCCGAGGCCGGTATCCGGGCTCGCAAGTCTTGATCCGCCGCCTTCCCAAGCAAATCGCTCAGTGGCTGTATGGCGGACCCGCACTCGCTTACCGTTGCGGGGGCAGCCGAGGCATTGCCGGCAGGGCCGGCGCACCTCGTTCCCGTTTAACCCGCCGGCGGAAGACCGGCGGAGCACCTGGAACAGGATGCCGCATGGCAAAAAACCACACGGCGCGACGGATTATAGCGGGAAAAAATCAAAGTCAGTCCCCGCAGGACGGCGCCAGCGTCACAAATAACATTCAGAATTGCCTGTTATTGCTTGACGTGAAACTGCTTTTTTTGTTAGTTTGTCGCGATGGACCGGGAACTCTTCGCCCTCGAGGAACGCATCGAGCAATTCATCACGCTGTGCCAGAACCTGCGCACGGAGAATCAGGAATTGCGCACGCGGGTAGCCGGCCTCGAGGTCGAGCGCAACCGTCTCAATGAAAAGATCGAGACGGCCTGCACCCGCCTGGAGGCCCTCATGGAGCGCGTGCCCGAGCAATGACCAAGAAGGAAGCCAACACCCTCGACATCGTCCTGATGGGGCGCGAATACCGCGTCGCCTGTGCCCCGGATGAGCGCGAGGCCCTGCAGACCGCCGTCGCCTTCGTCGACGAGAAGATGCGCGAGATCGGCGAAAAGACCAAGTCCACCGGCGAGCGGCTCGCCGTCATGACGGCGCTCAACCTCGCCCACGAACTGCTCTCCGTGAAGCTGCCCGGCGGCTTTGACATGCAGGAGTTCCGGCGTAGAATCGGTTCCATGCAGGCGCGGCTCGACGAAGCGATGGCCAGCCAGGAACAGTTGTTCTAGCAGCCCCCGCGCCGCCGATCCGGCGCCCCCGAATTCCCCTGCAGTGTTCGCCAAGGCCATACATTCCTTGAACCAATGACTTGGCATAGGCCGCGGACCACAGCGTCACTTTTGTGAGCGTCCCATCGTCGGATGCACCTGCGGTGACCGGAAAGCGGCCGCTCTGGACCTCAGGTTCAGGATGCCGGCCTAGCGGCACAGGCGGGGGATCCTTCAAAAAGCGCGGAGCTTTCCGCGCTTTGTTTTTTGCAGGATGCGGCCCATGCGCTACTGGTTGACGAAGGCAGCGCCGCACCCGCCGTCATATCGAAAGCCGCGCCAGTTGCTAACTCCCGCTTACTCGCTCATCTCTCCCGCCCGGCCTCATGCCAGGCTTTTTGTACCGGCGAGAGCAGGTACTCAGCGACAGTGCGGTCACCCAACAGGATTTCCGCCGTCGTCTGCATCCCCACGGCTAGAGGGTACTTCACGTCATCCATGTCGAGCGCGCTGGAAGCGAGCGTCACCAGCGCCTTGTAGCGCAACGGCCGCTGGCCGTTTGACGCCAATCCCTTGTCGCGCGCCTCTTCCTCGCTCTGCGCATCGGCGCTCACATGTTCGACCGTGCCATGCCCCATGCCGTATTTCTGGAACGGGTAGGCCGCGAACTTGAGCTTCACGCTCTGCCCGGAACGCACGAAACCGATGTCCTCGTTCGATACCCACACCTCGACCTTCAGCTTCTCGTCCGCCGGCACCAGGCTCGCCAGCACAGTGCCGGGCTGCACCACAGTGCCCGACGTGTGGGTGGCGAGATCCTTGATAACGCCATCATGGGGAGCTTTGAGTTCCAACAGAGCGCGCCGGTGTTGCTGTTTTTCCAGCTCCTTGGCGAGCTTGTCGAGTTGTGATTGCGCTTCGTTACGCTCGGCATGCAACTGTCGCGAGTAATCCGCTTCGATCTGGCGCAGCTTCTTTTTCGACTGCTCGATGGAAGCCTGCGCCGAGGCAACCAGATGGGCTTGTGTCGCGAGTTCCTGCTCCTTTTCGATGCGCTCACGGCGCTTGTCGCTGCCCATCAGGGCACCGGCAAAGCCATCCTTGACCAGCTTCTCATACGCCTTGTCCTGTTCGCGATAGTGCGGCAATACGGCTTCCAGGCGCGACTGCTGCTGGCGGGCGGCGGCCAGTTCCTGCTGTGCCTTGCCGAGCCGGCTGCGTTCTTCCTCCAACGCAGCGGCCAAGGCATCGCGATTGGCCCGATACTGCGCACTGACTTCTCGCACCAGTGCAACCGTGGCCTGGAAGTCGGGCTGGAAGGGCTGGCCGGAGAGCTCCGCGTCAATGCGGGTCAGTGCCAGTTTTTTACGCAGGTGCTCGGTTGCAATGGCTTCCAGATCGGCGTCGGAAATGAGTGCATCCATACGCATCATGACCTGGCCCGCGCGCACCTGCTCTCCTTCGTGCACCAATATCTCCTTGATGATTCCCGCTTCCGATGGCTGCACGATCTTGAGGTAGCTGGCTGGCACCAGCTTGCCGTCCGCCACGGCCACGATGTCCAGGCGGCCGAATAGCGCCCACACCAGCAAGAAGGCAAGCAAAGCCAGGAGCGCCCACAGCACGCGCCGGCCCTGCGGGTGGGGCGCCGTCTGCTGCAAGCGAATCAGCGGCGGATGAAACGCCTGGTAATCAGCCGTGGCGTGCTGTGCGAAAGACTTCAATAAAGACATGATTGACGGTCCAGCGTCTTAACATGACAGCTTGCCGACGCCCTCCTTGAGTCCGGCAAAGGCCCTGAGTTGAGTGCCGCTACCGCACGCGAGCGAGACGGCATCGACACCACCCCGAGCGCCATGCACGCCGCCCTGCATCAAACCGGCCAGACCGGAGAGATCGGCACCCTGGTTCGCATGACTCCAGGCGGGCGCACTCTGGCGCTCGGCATCGAGCCGGTGCAGGGCGTGGGCCAATTCCGACCAATGCCGCTCGAAATCACGACTCACGCGGCGCTCGCCGGGCTGCTCGAACATTTGCCGGCGATCATCCCATTGCCCGAACCAGCCGGGATCCAGAACCGGCAGCCCTGTATGTCCGGGTACCGCATCGGTCCTGAACCCATCGAGGAAACGACCGAGCGGATCGTCTTCGCGACCAGCCTCCGGCCTGCGGCCGGGCTGACCCGGCGAGGAGCCGGGACCGTCGTTGTGGTTGTAATCGTGACCGGGCGGCGGCGCATCCTGACCATTACCCACACCCTCATTGCCTTTCTGTCCGCAGGGCACAACGGTCTTGTTACCAATGCTGACCCTGAACACATCCGAGGCGGTCGAGCACTCGCCGTGACCGTCGCTGGCCACCACGCGCACATCGATACTGCCCCTGGCATTGGCCGGCGCCGTGCCGCTGAAACTCTGCGTCGCAGCATCAAACATGAGCCACTCGGGCAGCGGACTGCCATTGGAAAGGATCGCCGTGTAGGTCAAGCTGTCGTTGCGATCGCGGTCGGTGAAGCTGCCCTCGGGCATCTTCCACGAGAAAGCCTTGCCCTTGGCCAGCTGCACATTCGAGAGACGGCGAGCGAGTTCCGGCGCATCGTTGGTGCCCTGCACGGTCACCGCCAATTCGCCACCGCTACTCTGCGTTCCGTCGCTGGCGAGATAGCCGAAGCGATCCGTAACAGTTTCGCCTGCCCCCAGCCCCTGCACCCTGGATGAGCAATCGTTGAGGACATAGGCGTAGGTGCCGTTGGGCATAAGCGTCAGCACGCCATATTCGCCACGCCGGATGCCGGGGTCGGCTACCCTAAGTGTGTTGCCTTCCGGGTCGCGATCATTGGCCAGCACATTGCCCCAGGCGAGCAGCTTGCGATCCTCGATCACGCTGGCCGCATCCGGCGCGGTGATCGGCGCCTGATTGCCACCGCCGGAAGCAATATCCAGCGTGAAGGTCTGGCTGGCCTGCGCACCCGCCAGGTCGGTTGCGGTGACCCGCAGAGCGAAGTTACCCGCCGTGGCAGGGGTACCGCTGAAGGTGCCGGTGGCAGCATCGAAGGTCAGCCAGTCGGGGAGCGCGCTGCCATCGGCCAGACGGGCGGAGTACGCAAGCACATCCCCCGCATCGACATCGACGAAGGCCGTGTCGGGCAGTTGCCAACTCAAAGGCGTACCGGTGTGTCCGGTCTGGTTGGCGAGTACCGTGCCGACCTCGGGGGCGTCGTTGACGTTGGTCACGCCGATGGTGAAGGTCTGGCTCGCTTGCGCACCGGCGGCATCGGTGGCAATCAGGCGCACCGTCACGCTGCCCACATCGCCATTAACCGGGGTGCCGCTGAACGTCCGCGTCGCCGCGTCAAAACCGAGCCAGGTCGGCAGTGCCGAGCCATCGGCCTGGGTCGCCGAGAGTGCGAGCACATCTCCCGCATCCACGTCGCGGAAGGCATCCTGCGGCACAGTGAAGGCAAACGGAGCATCCTCGGTCGCCTGCTGGCCGGTCAGCGCGATGGCGGCTTCCGGCGCATCGTTGGTATTGGCCACTGCCAGGCTGAACGACTGGTTGACGCTGGCGCCGATCAGATCGGTGGCCGTCACCCGAATTCCCACCGCGCCCACGTCGTCGTTGCCGGGCGTGCCGCTGAAGATACCGGTTGTCGCATCCAGTTGCAGCCAAGCGGGCAGTGCGGAGCCATCGGCTAGCGTTGCCGAAAAACTCAGGCGTTCGCCCGAATCGGCGTCGGCAAAGGCATCAACCGGCAAGGCATAGCTGAATGCGGCATCCTCGGTAGCGGTCTGCGCTGCCAGCGCGGCACCGATGGTCGGTGCGTCGTTGGTATTGATCACTTCCAGGGCGAACACCTGGCTGGCCGACGCGCCCGCCAGATCCGTCGCGGTCACGGCAAGCCGCAACTCGCCCACATCGCCGTTGGTCGGGGTGCCTTCGAGTCTGCCGGTCTGCGCGTCGAAGCTCAGCCAGGCTGGCAACGGATCGCCATTCTCCAGCGTGGCCGAATAGGTGAGCACATCCCCCACATCGACATCCCGGAAGCTGCCTGCGGGCAGCGTGAAGCTGAAGGCGCTGTCTTCCAGGGCGCGCAGATCGGACAGGAGGGTGACGGCTTCGGGATCGTCGTTGGTGTTCTGCACCGTGACGTTGAAGCTGTGTAGGCGCGATGCGCCCAAGGTGTCCATGCCTTGCACGATGACGTCGAACTCGCCCACATCATCGTTTTCTGGCGTGCCGTACAGGGTGCGCGTGGCGGCATCGTATTGCAGCCACTGCGGCAAATGCTCGTAGCCCGATACCGCCACACGAGTCAGGATGTCGTCACCATCGGCATCGACGAACAAATCGTCGGGCAGCCGCAGGTTGAAGGCAGCATCTTCCAGCACGATTTGATCATCGATGGGATTGGCCACTTCCGGCGCCCGGTTCATGAACTCGCGCAGCGTGACGGCGGTGCCATCGGCAAACTCAAAGGTATCGATCACCGTGCCGCCAGCCGTGCCATCCGGAGCGTAGTTACTTACGCGCACCACGTCGCCATTGGCGCCATAACGGATAAGCAAATCGTCGCCATCCACTTCAATGTGCACGTCCTCACGGGCGATGCCTTCGCCGAAGGTGAGCACGTTGCCGATGCCGGCATCCAGGGCATCTTCGATCACGTCCTCGCCATCGCCCAGGTTGACCACATAAGCGTCACGCTGGACGCCGCCGCGCAAGACATCGTTGCCCAAACCTCCGGTCAGCACGTCCTCACCGTCACCGGAGGCCATGACATCCTCGCCGTCGTAGCCGTAGAGGCGGTCGCCGACGTTGGTGCCGATGAGCGCGTTGCCGCTGTTATCGCCCTCGACGACAAAGGTCCACGACACCAGCGTGGCGTAATCCACCGACGTGCCGTCGGCGAACTCGAAGCGCTCGATCGCGTGGGTTCCGAGCACATCCTCCGGATCAAAGCCGGTCAGCCGCACCACGTCACCGTTACCGCCATAGGGGATGAGCAGCACATGGCCGCCGTTACCGTCTTCCTCGAATCTCAGGCTGTTGCGCAGGGCATCCGGATCGATGCCCGGTCCGAAGCGCAGCACGTCGCCGGCATCGTCCTCGGCCACGTCATCAATAGTGACCTCGCCATCGCCCAACTTGACGACATAGGCGTCGTTGCCGGCTTCGCCGGCAAGCCAATCGCCACCCGGGGTAGCCTCGATCAGATCGTTGCCATCACCACCCCGCACCCGATCTGCGAGTGCGGTACCCCTGAGCACATCGCCTTCGTCTGTTCCGTAAATATCGAAACCGCGCTCCAGGAGTTCCTCGTAACCTATCTCGTCGCCGTAGAGTCCAAAGCGGAAGTTCTCGACCGCGCGGGATCCCAGCGGATTCTCCGGATCAAAGCCCGACAGCCGGATGCGGTTGCCGGTGTTGCCGAGATCGAGGATCAGGAAGCCTTCGCCATCGTAAGAGAGGCGCACGTCATCCAGGGTCGTACCCTCGGGCAGCACCAGCGTATTGAGCGCATCGCCGTCTTCGCTGTCGATGATTGTATCGGTGCCCCCATCGGCATCGATGAAGTATAGGTCGCCGTCTGCGCCACCGCTCATCGTGTCGTCCGCCTCCCGACCTTCGATCCAGTCGGCAAGCGCCGTTCCGGTCAGCACATCATTGTCCGGGGTGCCGATGATGCGCACGCCGCGCGCCAGCAAATCATCGAACGACAGGATCTCGCCCCACCAGGGGAGGCTAATCTCGGCCACAGGCGCCTGCATGCCGGAGGCGCGCGGATCGAAACCGGCGAAACGGATCGCGTCGCCTTCTTCGGTGTAGCGCAGCCACAGGTCGCGTCCGTCGAACTCCAGGCGCAGGTCGCCGGCATCGACATAACCGGTCAATTCGATGCGGTTGATGTCCTGTTCGCGCCACGTCTCGGCAATCAGTGTCTCGGTCGGTTGGCTGCCCCATTCCTTGTAGATGCGATAGGTATCGGAGCCGGCGCCACCCACCAGACGATCCGAGCCGCCATTGCCTTCCAGCCAGTCATCACCATCACCGCCGATCAGGATGTCGCTGAAGTCAGAGCCGGAAAGCGAGCCTCCCTCATCCCCCAGTCTTTGCGTCAAACCTATGGATTCGATGGGATCGGCAGCGATTTCCGTGCCGTCGGCAAATCGGATGATGTCCACCGAACGGGTCTGAGTCGCACGCTCAGGCATGTGGCCGCGCAGAATCACCCGGTCGCCGGGGCGTCCAGCGAACTCGATCACCAGGTCGCCGTTACTCTCCGAATAGTGCAGATCTTCGGGCCGGATGCCGGGGCCAAAGTCGAGAATATTGGGGTTCTCATCCCAGACCGGTTCCGCCCCCCAATCGTGGGCATCCTCCTCGCTGACCCATCCGCCCTCGCTCATCCAGCCGATGACCCGATGGCCGTCGTCGATCACCACCTCGCCGTCGCCCGCCTGGTAGCGATAGGTGTCGCCGTTCCATTCGCCATGGAGCTCATCGCGCCCGGGGCCGCCCAGGAGCGTATCCGCGCCCCAGCCACCGTAGACCCTGTCGTCGCCGTCGCCACCGTCGAGCGTGTCGTCGCCGTCGCCGCCATGGATCAGATCGTTGCCATCGCCGCCCAATATCGAATCGTTCCCGTCCAGACCCAGCGCGATGTCGTTGCCGGCACCGGCATCCATGGTGTCCTCTTCGTTTGTGCCGTAGAGGACATCCTCGCCGTCGGTCGGGACGTTATTGGCGATGTTCGCCATGGCGAACAGATCGCCGCTCTGGGCATAGGCCACCGCCTCCAGGCCGCCTGCAGGCGCCACCGTGCCGGACAGTTCGAAACCCGTTCCATCGAAGGCCAGTGGTGCATCCTCCGAAGCGCCGAGGAGTGTCGCCGCGTTGACGCGCAGCCAGCCAGCCAAATCGAAGACGCGCGCTTTGCCCTCGGCGTCGATGAACTGGATGCGTTCCAGATCGCCAGGAAGGTTGTCCGCATGGGCGCGATCGAGGATGATCGAGCCGCCTGCGCCGCCCTCGATGAGCAGCACCAGGCGGCCATCGCCATCCAGCGCGGCGGCGAGCAGGGCGGGCGTCACGCTCGGGCCGAAGGAAAGCGTATCCATGCCGTCGCCCGCCCTGAGGGAGTCATGGCCATCGCCGTAGTTGAAGACGATCACATCGTCGCCACCGTCTGAGTCGATGGCGTCGTTGCCTGCCTCGCCGGCGATGAGATCGTCGCCAGGGCCTGAATGGATCGTGTCGTTGCCCATGCCCGCCGAGACGAGGTCATTGCCTTCGGCCAGATGGATGGCGTCGTCGTTTCCGCGGGCCTGTACTGTCACCGACTGTCCGTAATAGGCTTGGATTTCATCGTCGGCCTCGCTGCCGACCATCGTCGCCGGATCGCCCCATTCAAGCTGCTGCCAGCCCATCTTGCCGCCGTCGGCGCGGGCGATCACGTCAGCCAGCGTCCATTCGGTACCGTCATCGAAACGGAAGTGCTGGATCGCCCCGCTGCCCAGGTCGCCCCCGTTCTGGTTGCGCAGCACCATTGCGTCGTTGCCGCCGATGCCGATGACGAGGTTGTAATAGCCGACGTCGCCCGGCTGGCCGCTCCAGCTCGCATTACCCAGCTGCACCGTCACGTCCTCTGGCCGGATGCCAAGGGCGAAGGCCACAGTGTCGTTGGCCACAGTGAGACTGGCGCCCATGGCGTTGTCCAAACCCATTCCCGCCGTCACGATATAGGTGTTGTTGCCCTCGCCACCATAAAGCCAATCACGGTCGGCGCCGCCATCCAGCGTGTCATCGCCGGCCTCGCCGAACAACTCGTCGTTGCCTGCGCCGCCCATCAGAACATCGTTGCCTTCGTGGCCGTAGATCGTGCTGTCCTTCTCCGTACCGGTTAGCGTATCTCCGCCCGGCGAGCCATAGAGAATTTCAGCACCTTCGCTCACATTGAGCTTGGCCAGCACGTCACTTATGGAGAGGCTTGCGCCGTTGTCGAAATAGAAGCGGTCGATGCGCTGCGAACTCCCGAGCCAGTCCTTGATGCGCACCGAATCGCCGGAAGCACTAATGGTGGCGATCAGGTCGTTGCCGTCGCGGCTGAATGCGATATCGTTCTGGCCGATGCCCGGTCCGAACTGGACGCAGCCAAGGGCATCCTCGATCACATCCTGTCCGTCGCCCATGCCAAAGAGGTAGTCGTCGTATCCGCCCAGGTCCTGGAAGCGGTCGTTGCCCGCGCCGCCTTCGAGTGCGTCATCCTCGTAACCGCCGACAATGGCGTCATCCCCGTCGGTGGCCGCCAGCGCCCGCGATGCCAGTTCGGCCCAGTCCCACACCGTTCCATCGGCAAAGCGCAGTTGTTCGATGCCGAGATATTCTGACCAGATGTTCGCCTGTTTGCGCACGACAAGCCGACTGCCGTCAGGCAGCGTCACGGCCATATCGCCTTGCAGCGTCCAGCGCACGGTGACATCCGCGGGGGCGATGCCAGCAGCGATCTCCACGGCATCCTCGCCGGCGGTATTGCGCTCATCGATCACGTCCTGGCCATCGCCCAAGCCGAAACGATAGATGTCGGAACCATCGCCGCCCTCCAGCGTGTCGTTGCCCGCCCCGCCGATGAGCATGTCGTCGCCCGACAGACCCAGCAGCCGGTCATTGCCCGCCCCACCTTCGATCACATCGTCACGGTCGCTGAAACCGCGCAATTCGTCGTCGCCCGCCTCGCCCACGAGGCTGCGAGACTTGATCGCCTCGGCATCCCATACCGTGCCGTCGGCGAAGCCAATTTCCTCAACCGCGTAACGGTTGCTTTCGTTGAAATGATTCCTGACGGTGAGCGTCTCGCCCGTGTCGCGGATCGTGATCCTCAGGTCATCGCTCGTCTGCCAGCCGTTGACGCTGCGCACGCGCTCCAGCCGTACGTCGTCGGCCGTGATGCCGGCTTTCAGTTCGATGCGGTCGGGTTCTTCCTGCGCCCAGGAATCCTCGATAACGAAGTCGTGACCGTCGCCCCGGCCAAAGCGGTAGGTGTCCCCCTCGCCGTACCCGTCGTAGGCCTGACCGTACCAGTTGAGGGCTCCGCCGCCGCGCATTACATCGTTGCCGGCCCCGCCGTCCAGTACGTCGTGCCCGGCGCCGCCGAGCAGCACATCGTCGCCGCCCTGTCCGGTGAGGACGTCATCCAGGCGCGAGCCGACGATGGTTTCCGCCTCTTCGCTGCCGGCGAACAGGATCGCCTGCACGTCGGCGAAGGACAATACCGTACCGTCGGCAAACGCGATGTGCTCGATCAGGTAGGGTCCATTGGCTCCATTCCAGGCTTCATCGAAATACTGCTTGAGCATCACCTGATCGCCGCTGCCGCGAATTTCCAGTACCAGATCATCGCCGCTGCGAATGAGCTTCACGTCCGCCGGAGCAACGCCCTCCTTGAAGCGCAGCACGTCGATATTGCCGGCGGTGCGGTCCCCGTCGATCACCGTGTCCTGACCGTCGCCCCGGCCGAAGAGGTAAGTGTCGTTGCCGTTGGTGGAGAGGGTCGGCGTGGTGCTGCGCTCCACCCGGTAGCTGCCGTTCTCCCAAATCCAGTTCCAGCCGGCGGAACCGATCAGCAGATCATTGCCCGCACCGCCGTCGATCACGTCGTCCCCGCCATTACCGATCAATGTGTCGTTGCCGTCCTGTCCGGTGATCGTGTCCCCTGCGTAAGAACCGTGGATCGTGTCGTCGCTCTCGGTGGCCGCCGCGACGGTGGCATGTAGCGCATCGTCGTGGCTCCACACTGTGCCGTCGCCGAACACATACTGGCCGACGCCGTTGCGCCACCAGTTGTTGATGACCGGCACCCTGAGCGTCTCACCGGTGTCCGTGATAGTGAAGGTCAGGCTGTCCGTGTAGTCCGCCGTCACCCGAATGTCGGCAGGCGTGAGGCCGGTAAAGCACACGCTGTCGCGCTGCACACCGTTCTCGGCGTAGTCGACGATGATGTCGTGGCCGTACCCCCGCCCGAAGACGTAGGTGTCCGCCCCGGCTGCGCCGTAGAGCAGATCGTTGCCCGCGCCGCCGGAGAGCAGGTCGGAGCCTGCGCCGCTGTAGATGATGTCATCGCCGCCCTGGCCGAAGAGCCGGTCGTTGCCGTTGTTGCCGTAGAGCCGGTCGTTGCCCTCTCCCGCCAGCACGATGTCGGCGCCGTCCCCCAGCCACTGACTTTCTCCGTCGGCGGTGAGCCGTCTTACCTTGAACTCGCCGAGCAATGCCGCGATGCCTGTGGTTTGCGGCAGCGTCTCGATCATCGTGTCGAAGTCGGCGAGCCCCGCCCAGTTGGTGCCGGTGAGGAAGCCGCCGGCGTAGCGATCGAGGTCCAGCAGGTCGGCGAGAGTGTTCTCCGGGTCGAGGGCTTTCTTGTCCGCCAGCATCTGGTTGAGTTGCGTGGCATCGAGCCGGATGCCCGCCTCGTCGATGATGAGTTCGATCGCATCGAGATAGGGCCTGAGGCGCGTCTGCATCGCCAGGCTGGCGTAGACGCTCTCCTTCAGGCCGTCGTAGGCCTGCTGCAGGAGGTCGAGCTGGCCTTGCGAGAAGCTCACGTGCAGGATGGGGTAGGCTTCGATCGCCATCGCGGCACTGCCGCTGCCGGCGCTCGAGCCGGCCTGGACGATGAGGCCCCAGTTGGCGCCGTCGGTCTGGCTTTTTTGCTCGGGCAGGTTGAAGAAGTACTGGCCGTTGAAGGCTTCGAGGATGTGGAGTTTCTGGGTCCATTCTTGGATGAGGGCGCGGTAGCGGCTGCTTACCCCGGGCCCGAGGGCGTCGCTCATGAGCGCGCCGCCGGTGGCGAGGGTGTCGCCGACCAGGCCGGCGAGGTTGTTGCTGCGCCGCTCATTGCCGAAGGCGTCGTACTGGATGCGGTAGCGGCCGTTGCTGCGCTCTTCCATCGATTCGGCCATGCCGGAGGTGTCGGCCCAGGCGGTGAGGAGTCGGTCGAGCAGCGCACGCTGTTCGGTGCGCGTGCCGGCCGCCTGGAACTGGGCGAGGAGACCGGCCACGGCGCCGGACTGGGCGGCGGCTTGCTGGAGTTCCCTGACGTTGCCCGCACCGCTCATGTTGGGCAGGCTCCTCAGGGCTTCGGGGACTTCGATCTCTTCGGCGAACTGCGTGTGGAAGGTGTCGATGGCGAGGCGGAATTCGCCCATGGCGGAAGTCGTGCCATCCGCGCGGGTAAAGCTGCCTTCGCGGGAGAGGGTGTTGCCGTTGGAAAGACGCTGGTTCTTGAGGAGGTTCGTGAGGTTCAGGCTGACGATGCCGGCGTCCGTCAGAGAGATGAATTCGCCGCCTTGGGAGACGCCATCCTGGCTCGCATCGCGCCAGAGCTTGAGTTCGGCGAAGGCGGGGTCGTTGGCGTCGAGGATGCCGTCGCCGTTTGAATCCAAGGCAGCCAGCGCGGCAAATCCATTCGGGGCGAGCGTACCGTTGGGCAGCACCGTGAAATCGCCGAAGAGTTCGGCGCCGGTGTCGATCGTGCCGTTGGCGTTGCGGTCCCATACCAGGAGGGCGTCGTCCTTGCCGGCCCAGCCGGTCTTGGTCAATACGCCGTCGCCGTCGTGGTCGAAGTGGATGTTCGATGCGAGGCCGACTGTCTCCAGACCGTCGCCGTCCAAGTCTAGAATGATGGGGTCGCGGGGCCAGAGCCAGTTCTTAGTCCTCCGCCACAGATCCACCCACTCTGGATTCAGGTCTCGAATCGCGTCCAGAATTCCTTTAACAAAGAAATTGTCGAACAGGCTATCAATAGCATCAAATAAACTGCTCCAGTCTTGTGCCTTTGACCATGCATTAGCTGTGTCGTAAGCCTTCTTAAATGCCTCAGCGAAGGCCATGTCAGCAGCTACCGATGCAGCGGGGCCAGCGGGCAGTGCAGCAATCCCCGCGAGCGTTCCAAGCGTCGCAGCGAAGGCTTCTTTGGTATATTGGTTCCAGTCTTGATTTTTCGCGGCATTCTGCAAGTCGCTAACTAAGTTGGCGTCGTTGTATGTGTTGACTACTGGAGCTGCATTGTTTGCCGCATTTATTACGACACCTGATGCTTCGCCTGTAATAAATGATTGTTCAAGCCTATTCACGACCGCTTGAGCAGCCGTACCTCCAGAAACAACGACGATGCCACTTGGGGTAAAGAACAATCCCATCCCAGCCATTTTGATATCCCCCTTTGCGAAAGCCTATTAATCTTTTTTTAAAGACCAGACGATAAACAGGGTCCCAATAATGCTCTGCATGATTGGCCAGCCATAGCTACCAAAATTTTCATGCACAGCCAAATAAAGCCACGACCAACGCCCTGAAGCCATCGTGGAGGCATCACCGATTAGATTCGTTACCGCGAGCACAAGAAATATGATGCCGATGGACAATCGAATACTAGCTGCACGATTAGTATCGAAATGATCTGCCACATTTCTAATTGCACTTCGTATTCGATTCACGCCGCCATCCTCCACGTCGAATTCGCGCACTTGTCACAGGTCCAACAACTTTTTTCAGCCTGAAAATTCAGTTCGCCGTCACCCAGCGACTGACTTTCGTTGGCTGAGGTACACACCTTGAAGCTGCTGAGCAAAACCGCAATGCTCATAATTCCTCCTTCACCACGCTCATCTGTACGGCATGCAGCCCCATATTCACCACCTCATCCACCAGCAAGCCCTTCGGCACTTGGTGCGTAATGAAGATCATCGTCACCTTGCCCTTCAAGCGGTTGACGGTCTGGGCGAAATGCTCGGCTGTCTGTTGATCCAGATTCGAAATCGCCTCGTCGAAGATCAGCACCTGGGGGCGCTTGAGCAGTGCGCGCGCAATGGCGATGCGCTGGCGTTGGCCGCCGGATAATCCCGTGCCACGCTCGCCGATTTCCGTCTGATAGCCTTGTGGCAGTTTCTCGATGACCTCGTGGATCTCGGCGGCCTGGCAGGCGGCGATAACGTCTTCAAAAGTCGCGTGCGGGTGCGCCATGGCCAGGTTGTCGTAGATCGTGCCGGAGAAGAGCACCGTCTCTTGCGGCACGACGCCGAAGGTAGCGCGCAGTTCGTTGGCCGCCAGTTGGCGGATGTCACGTCCGTCCAGGGTGATCTGCCCTTCCTGCGGCCAGTAGAAGCCCTGCATCAGCTTGGCCAGCGTGCTTTTCCCGCAACCGGAGGGGCCCATGAGAACGGTGAGCTTACCGGTGGGGAAGCTGAGGCTGAGGTTGCGGTAGAGCCAGGGGTGTTGTTCAGAGTAGCGGAAGGAGAGATCCTTGATGGCGATCTGCCCGGTGCCGCCGGCCGAGCGTTGCGGCGTCAGGGTGAAGGGCTCCTGCGGCATGTCCAGGATGTCGCCCAGTCGCTTGACGGAAATGCTGGCCTGCTGAAACTCCTGCCATAGTCCCACCAGCCGCAGCAAAGGCTGGCTCATGCGGCTGGCGAACATCTGGAAAGCCACCAGCATGCCCACCGTCAGCCCCGTGTTCTGCATCACCAGCCAGGCGCCGACGATGAGGATGGAGAGCGTCATCACCTGTTCCAGCCCATTGGCGACGACGTTGTAGGTGTTGCCCACTTGCCTGGTGGCAAAGCCGGCGGAGAGGTATTGGGCGAGGTAGGTGCCGTAGCGCTTGCCCACGTCCGGTTCCAATTGCAGGGACTTCACCGTGGCCATGCCGGCGAGGTATTCGGTGAGGAAGGCCTGGTTGCGTGCACCGAGCAGGAATTGCTTGTCCAGCCGCGCCCGGAAGATCGGCACCATGAAGAGGCTGGCCGTAACGATCAGCGCCATGATGCCCAAGGCGATGAGCGTGAGCTGCCAGCTGTAGGCGAACATGACCGCGAGGAAGATGAGCAGGAAAGGCAGGTCGAGCACCAGGCTTACCGCTGCGCCGGAGATGAATTCGCGCAACTGCTCCACGCCGTGCAGGCGGGCGACGAGGGTGCCGGTAGGCCGGTTTTCAAAGTAGGGCAAGGGCAGGTGCAGCAGATGACGCATGACTTTCTCGCCCAGTACCGCGTCGATGCGGCTGCCGGTGTGCAGCACCATAAACTGTCGTAACCAGCTCATGCCGCTGGTGAAGAACATGAAGACCACCAGCGCGACGCCCAGCACGATAAGCGTGCTCTCGGAGTGATGGGCGATGACCTTATCAATAATCACCTGAGTGAACAGGGGCGTGGCCAGCCCCACGAGCTGGATGGCGAGGCTGGCGAGCAGGATGTCGCGCCAGATGGTCTTGTGGCGCAACAGTTCAGGGATGAACCAGGAAAATCCGAAGGGTTTCTTCTGCACAGCGGGGTTTTCCGCCCGGCTCGCCGATTCCGCAATCGGTGGCTCGGCTTGCGCCACCAACAGCATGAATGGCGCCGATTGCAACCGAGCAGAATCGAGCGACAACGTCTCGGGGACGGATTGGCCGGGCTTGACCCATGCCAGGGTGTGTTCGCCGTGTTGAACGATCAGCGCTGGCGTGAGCGCTGATTCTTGTGTTGCCGCGCTGTCTGCTTCAGAGGCGGTCAGCAGTGCCACCGCAGGCAGTGGCAGCGATGGCAGGTCAACTTCCGGCCAAACCGCCAGCCCGGCCTTGAGACCGAGTGCTTCCAGTGCCTCGATGAGCGTGGGCAGATCGATCGGCGGGGGAAAACGCTTCAGCACCAGTTCGGCATCGAACGGCTGACGATACAAACCTGCGAGGCTCGCCATGAGCCACAACGCGGCTTGCGTATCTATGCGCCCCTTCGAATCGGCAACAGTATCCTGACGCGCCTCGAGCATGCGTGGCCTTCGTTGTCCTGGGGGGATTCAACCGCGCCGGCTTTGGCCGATCTCGATGATGAATGGGTGCGCAATTAGAGCATGATTTCATTTCAGGAAAGTGTGAAATATTTCACGAATTTTTATATAATTCATTTTATGAATAGCCAAATAAATAGACAACTATTTGAAAAACAATAATAATATTATGATTGCCTATTGCTTTAGACATACATCCTATTACCACAGTTAGTTGTATCGATTTCAGAATTTGATCCAAGCCGTATCCATTTCAGTTCTTCTCAGCATTCGCCCTTGCGACGATTTCTAACTGAGAGTTGCTCGGTTCAAGAAGAAGAGACAAGAGGCGTTTAAACACCGCCCCGCCCCACACGGAAACGATCCACCATCGCAAGCGGCTCTTCGATGTTTTGGCCTTTCCTGCCTGCCGAGTGATAATTGCCAGAGGTGGCCTTGCTTCGATTCCCATTCACCACATAAGCGATCACACAGGCGCGCGTACCGCCCGGACGAATTCTCAGTAGAAACCGTCGTCAACGCCAAGATAGATAACTTTCTGGGGATGCGGCTTTGTGTTCGCGCAGGCGCGGTTGCTCGGTTTAGCCATCGCCGGGTGTGAGATCGGATGTGAATTGGCTGTGAGTTTACGGAACGGCTGTGGGTACCAGAGGACATGCGAAGCAATTAGCCGTTTGATTTATTGAAAATACATTCTCCATATTGGACGCCGAGAAATAGCTTATGCGCTACTGGCTGATGAAGAGCGAACCCGAGGCCTACGGCATCGACGACCTCGCCCGCGACAAGGTGACCGCCTGGTGGGGCGTGCGCAACTACCAGGCGCGCAACTTCATGCGCGACCAGATGAAACTCGGCGACCGCGGCTTCTTCTACCACTCCAACTGCGCCGAGCCGGGCATCGTCGGCATCGTCGAGGTGTGCAAGCTCGCCTACCCCGACGCCACCCAGTTCGACAGGAAGCACAAGTACTTCGACCCGAAGTCCTCGCCGGACGATCCGCGCTGGCTGAATGTGGACGTGAAGCTGGTGAGGAAGACGCCGCTGGTGAGCCTGACCGAGCTGCGCAGCCACCGGGAACTCGCCAACATGCGCACCCTGGCCAAGGGCAACCGCCTGTCGATCACGCCGGTCGACCCGGCGGAATGGAAATTCATCACCGAACAACTGATGGGCATGAAGAAATGAGCCTGTGGTGGCTGGCCTATCCGCTGCTCGGCTGCTTCGCCGGCTTCATCGCCGGCCTGTTCGGCGTCGGCGGCGGGCTGACCATCGTGCCGCTGCTTTTCATGCTCTTCGCCGCGCAGGGCTTCCCGCCCGAGCACGTCATGCACCTCGCGCTCGGCACCTCGATGGCGACCATCGTGATCACCTCGATCTCCAGCATGCGCGCCCACCACGGCCACGGCGCGGTGCGCTGGGAGATCGTCAAGGCGATGGCGCCGGGACTCGTGCTCGGCACGCTGGGCGGTTCGCTGTTCGCCAGCCTGGTGCCGACGCGGCCGCTGGCCTTCGCCTTCACCGCCATCGTCTACTACGCCGCGATCCAGATGGTGCTCGACTTCAAGCCGAAGCCGACGCGCGCCCTGCCGCGCACGGCCTGGCTGTTCGCCGTCGGCATCGTCATCGGCATCGTCTCCAGCCTGGTCGCGGCCGGCGGCGGCTTCCTCTCGATCCCCTACATGGTCTGGCACAACGTGACGATCCACCACGCCGTCGGCACCTCGGCGGCGCTGGGCTTCCCCATCGCCGTGGCGGGCACGATCGGCTACATCGCCGCCGGCTGGAAGGCCACCGGCCTGCCGGCCGGGAGCCTCGGCTACATCTACCTGCCGGCCTTCGTCGGGGTGTCGGCGATGACCATGCTGATCGCGCCGCTCGGCGCGAAGACGGCGCACCGGCTGCCGGTGAAGCAGCTCAAGCGCGCCTTCGGCGTCTTCCTCGCGCTACTGGCGACGAAGATGCTGCACGGCCTGATCGGCTGATCAGGGCTTGAGGTAGGCAAAGCCTTCCTGCTGCTGCAGGCGGCCGATCTCGGCCACGCCGGAGGGCACGATCTTCGCCTCGGAGTGCACCCTGCTCTTGTCGATCTTGCGGCCCTTCAGGGTGAATTCGCAGACGCGGAAGTCGACGCCCTTCATGACGAGATCGTCCACGGCGGCATCGTAGGGATTGCCGTTCTTGTCCTTGGCGCCCTCGAGCAGGAAATCGATTCCCTTGTAGTGCGTCACCACGACGATTTTCGCCTTCGGATCGACGGCAAGGTGGTTGCGGATGTTGCGCAAGCCGTCGCTGGCCTGCTCCAGTCCGCCGTTGATGTGGTAGATGACCTTGTTGGCATCCGCGCTCTTGCCGGCCGTGCCGCCGCCGGAGGCGCAGGCCACGGCGGAAAACAGGACGGAAATGCCTAAAAGGACGCGTTGCAGCAGATTGGCGTTTTTCATCGCGACTCCTTTCATGTGTGTTTCGAACGCAGGCCTACGGCCGCACCACCGTCCAGCCCTGCTTGCTCTTCTCGACGATCTCGATGACGCCGGCCTTCACGTAGGCGATCTTCGGGTGCATGTCGGCCTTGGTCAGCTTCTGGCCCTTCATGGTGTTCTCGCACATCAGCACGTCGGCGCCTTCCGCCAGCGCGTCGTCAACGCGGTTGGCGATCGTCGAGTCGAACTTGAGCATGCCGGAACCGAGGCCGAAGACGACCACCTCGACCTGCACCTTGTCCTTGCCGTAGGCGGTCTGAATGTTCTTGACGACATTCAGCGCCTGGTTCCAGGTCTTCGGGTTGTCGTCGCTGACCTGGATCAGAACGCCCGGCCTGGCCGGTTCGGCCAGCGCGACGGGTGCCCCCAGCGCAAGGACTACACCCGAAAACACGAATTGAAAGAATGTCCTGCGAATCATGATGGCTCCTCTCTGTTGGAAAATGCGCCGTCAATGCTTGTTCTTGAGTCCGGCGGCGGCACAAGGTAAGACGCGCCGCCGGCCGGGTTTATTCCCCGCGGCCAGCCATGGAATAAAACCGGCGTGCGCTGCGTCATAATGGGACGGGAGGGAAATCCGATGAAATGGTTGCAGACGCGGGCGCAGCGCGAGCTGACCGAAAGAATCGAGGCAAGCCGGGGCCGCCTCTATCGCGTGGCCTTCGCCTGGTGCCACGATGCCCCCCTCGCCGACGACCTGGCGCAGGAGGCCCTGGCGCGCGGCCTGGCGAGGACCGAACAGTTGCGCGATGCCGAAAGGCTGTCGAGCTGGCTGTTCTCGATCCTCCACCGCTGCTGGATCGACCACCTGCGCCTTCGCCGCCAGGACCTGGACGAGGAGGCGATTGCCGAATTGCCGTCGGACCTGCCCGGACCGGAGGGCCATGCCGAACAGCAGGAGACGGTCAGCCGGGTGCGGGCCGCCATTGCGGCGCTGCCGCTCGGACAGCGCCAGGTCGTCACCCTGGTCGACCTGGAGGAGTTTTCCTATGCAGAGGTCGCGGCCATCCTGTCGATACCGATCGGCACCGTCATGAGCCGGTTGTGCCGCGCCCGCGAGGCGCTGCGCGGCCTGCTGGAGCCGGCGGCGGTACAGCCGCGCCTGAGGAGCGTGAAATGAACGATGCAAGAATGGATTTTTCCGACGAGCGCCTGAACGCCTTCGTCGACAACGAACTCGGCGCCCAGGAGCGCGAGGAAATCCTCGCCGCCATCGCCGAGGATGCCGAACTCAGCCAGCGCCTGTGCGCGCTGCGCTCGACCAAGGAGCTGGTGCGCCACGCCTACGGCCAGGTGCCGGCGTCCCCCCGCACGCGGGGCCGCCGCGTCTCCCTGTGGAGCGGCGCGCTGGCCGCCGGCCTGGCGCTGGTGGCAGGCGTGCTGATCGGCTGGCAGGGACATCGCGCCTCCGTCTCGCCCGGCGCGCCGGCACTGGCCTGGATGGGCGGCCTGTTTGCATCCCAGCCGACGCGCGTGCTGCTGCATCTGGACAGTTCGCAAGCCGAGCGCATGGAGGAAGCGCTCGACATGGCCGAGGCCTATCTGGCCAAGGCCGGCCACGCCCGGGTGGAACTGGTGGTCAACAATTCAGGCCTCGACCTGCTGCGGCAGGAGGCCACGCCCCATGCGGCGCGCATTGCCGCACTCGCCGCACGCCACGACATGCTGGCGTTCGTCGCCTGCGGCAACGCCATCGCGCGTTACCGCAGCGCCGGACTGGATGTCACGCTGGTGCCGGAAGCAAGGGTGGAGCGCACCGCCGTCGAGCACATCGTCGACCGGGTACGCCAGGGCTGGACTTACCTGAAGATCTGAACGGGGCGGGACGGATTCGGGTCGGCGCGATCGGCGGCGAAACCGACGCCGGAGAACGCCGTGACCAGGCACAGCGCCACGAAGGCCAGCAGCACCTTGGCCTTGTGCTTCCACGGGCTGTCGGGCTGGTTCAAATTGTCTCGATGCATCGCCTCGCTCCTCTATCTGGCTGAAACTCCACGCTCTTTGGCGCGGATTCGGCAACAATACACCCCGCCGAACGGCAGGCACAACGAATTATTTGATGCCTGAATTAAAACGCATCAGCCGGCAAAACGTTGACGCAGCAGGTTCTTCTGCACCTTGCCCATGGCGTTGCGCGGCAGGTCATCCACGAAATGGACGGCCTTCGGCACCTTGAAGCCGGCGATGCGGCCCTTCAGTTCGGCGATGATGTCCTCGGCGGATACGCCCTCGCCGCCCTGGCGGCGCACCACCACGGCGGTCACCGCCTCGCCGAAATCCGGATGCGGCAGACCGATCACGGCGGATTCCGCCACGCCCGGCAGGGCGTCGATGGCCTCCTCGATCTCCTTCGGATAGACGTTCAGCCCGCCGGTGATGATGAGGTCCTTGTTGCGACCGACGATGGCGAGGTAGCCCTCCGCGTCGAAGCGGCCCATGTCGCCGGTGCGGAAGAAGCCGTCCGGCGTGAATTCCTCCTTTGTCTTATCCGGCAGCTGCCAGTAGCCGGCGAAGACGCTGGAGGAATTCTGGCCGCGCACCTGGATGTGGCCGATCTCGCCGGCCGGTCTCGGCTTGTCCAAGTCATCGACCACGCGCACTTCCGTGCCCGGCAGGGGGAAGCCGACCGTGCCGATGCGCCGCTCGCCTTCGAGCGGGTTGGAGGTGAACATGCCGCCCTCGGTCATGCCGTAGCGCTCGAGGAGGGTGTGGCCGGTGCGTTCGCGGAATTCGGCGAAGGTCTCCGGCAGGAGCGGTGCCGAGCCGGAGATGAAGAGGCGCATGTGCGCCACGGCTTCCCGCGTCAGTCCCTTCTCCTGCAGCAGCCGCACGTAGTAGGTCGGCACGCCCATGAACACCGTCGCCGCCCGCATCAGGCGCAGCGCGCGCGCCGCGTCGAACTTCGGCTCGAACAGCACCGGGCTGCCGTTGAGGAGCGCGCAGTGCGTGGCGACGAAGAGGCCGTGCACGTGGAAGGTCGGCAGCATGTGCAGCAGCACGTCGCCGGGCCGGAAGCCCCAATACCGGTGCAGCACCCGCGCGTTGGCGGCCAGGTTGCGGTGGGTCAGCATCGCTCCCTTCGAGCGGCCGGTGGTGCCGGAGGTATAGACGATCGAAGCCAGGTCGCCGTCGGCGCGCTCGACGGTGGCGAAGCGCGCCGGCATCTGCGCCGCGGCGGCAGCCAGGCTGCCCTCGCCGCGCGCGCCGAGGTCATGCACCAGCGGCAGGCGGCAGGCCCAGGCCAGCTCCTGCGCCTCCTCCAGCCGTTCGGGCGCGCAGACGAACAGGCCCGGCTTCGCATCGTTGAGGAAATACACCACCTCGCCGCGCGTGTAGGCGGGATTCAGCGGCAGGAAGACGCAGCCGGCGCGCAGGCAGCCGAGGTAGAGCAGCAGCGCCTCGGCGGATTTCTCCACCTGGGCGGCGACGCGGTCGCCCGGCTTCAGCCCCGCTTCGACCAGCAAGGCGCCGTAGCGCGCGGACTGACTTTCCAGTTCGGCGTAGCTCAGGCGCCGGCCGTCGGGCAGGATCAGGCAGGGCGCCTCGCCCTCGGCCGGGAAGCGCGAGGCCAGCAGGCCGTACAGGTTCATGCCTTGGCCAGCCGGCGGATGGCGGCCGTGGCGGCGATGCGGTCCTCGCCGACGAAGGCTTCGACGTTCTGCTCGATCTCGTCGGGGTCGTAGAGGTAGTTCACCATCAGGCCGCAGGACTGCCTGAAGCCCTTGGCCGAGGCATCCGCCAGGAAGTCGATGCGCTCGATGCGGGCGCCGTTGCCGAGGTGGAAGCGCGCCACCGGGTCGAAGGGACGGCCGTTCTGGCGGACGGCGTAGAGGTAGCGGGCGGCGAGGGCCTCGAGCGGATCGCGCAGGCGGCGCGCCAGGGCCTTGTCCTGCGCCCAGTCGCCCGACTGCAGCTGGGCCAGCGTCAGGCCGAGATCCTCGATGGCTTCCGGCGTGCGCTTCAGCCAGGCGCAGAACTGCGGCAGCGGCGACAGCGTGGCGAAGGTCTTCAGCTGCGGGAAGTCGCGCTTCAGGTCGTCGATGACGCGCTTCAGCAGGAAGTTGCCGAAGGTGACGCCGCGCAGGCCGGCCTGGGTATTAGAGATCGAGTAGAAGATCGCCGTGTCGGCGCGCTCGGTCTCGAGCACCGGGGCGTGCTCGTCGAGCAGCGCCTGGATGTTGCCGGAGAGTTCCTTCGTCAGCGCCACTTCGACGAAGATCAGCGGCTCGGCCGGCATGCGCGGATGGAAGAAGGCGTACAGGCGGCGGTCGGAGCCGAGCCGGTTGCGCAGGTCGCTCCAGGAGCGGATCTCGTGCACCGCCTCGTACTGGATCAGCTTCTCCAGCAGCGAGGCGGGGGAATTCCAGGTGATGCGCTGCAATTCGAGGAAGCCGACGTCGAACCAGGCGGTCAGGCGCGATTCCAGCTCGCGGTCGAGCACCGCCAGCTCCTCGTCCTTCTCGAGGAAGCGCAGCAGGTCGGCGCGCAGGTCGACGAGGAACTTCACCCCCTGCGGCAGGGCGTTGAACTGGGTCAGGATGCGGATGCGCGAGGAGCGCAGCGCGGCGCGCAGGTCGGCCTCGGCGTCCCACTGGCCGGGCGTGCCGGCCGCGGCCTGATAGGCACGGTGCGCGGCGTCCACCTTCGCCGGCTCGGGACCGAAGTCGAGGGCGATGCGTCGCAGGAACTCGTGGCGGCCGGCGTCGTCGAGGCCGAGGTAGGTCTCGCCCAGCTTCGCCGCCCGGCCGCGCGCGGCGACCTCGCCGCCGGTGCCGGCGGCGCATTCCTGCAACTGTTTGCGCAGTTGCGCCAGCAGCTTCGGCGTCATGGGCTGGCGTCCGGGCTTGCCGCCGACGAGGGATTTGACGCGCCTGAGAATGCCCTCCATGCCGCCTCCTATTTGCCGCGGAACAGCGGCGCGCGCTTTTCCAGGAAGGCCGAGAGCCCCTCGCGGTAATCCTCGCTGTCGAGGAAGGCGAAGCTGGCTTTCAGTTCCTCCAAAGTCAGTCCCTGCGGCACGGCGGTGAGGCGGCGCACCAGCTTCTTGTGCATGCGCGCGGCGAGCGGCGCGCCGGCGGCGATGCGGCGGGCCATGGCGTAGGCCTCCTCCGCCACCTGCTCGTCGTCGACGACGCGGGTGACCAGGCCTTTCTCGCAGGCCTCGTCGGCGCCGAGGATGCGGCCTTCGAGCAGGATCTCCAGCGCCACGGCGGGGCCGGCCAGCGCCAGCAGGCCGGTGAGTTCCCCCGGCGCCATCGAGAAGCCGAGCTTGTTGATCGGCGCGCCGAAGCGGGCCGAGCGACCGCAGATGCGCAGGTCGCACTGGCCGGCGATCTCCAGCCCGCCGCCGATGCAGGCGCCGTGGATCAGGGCCACGGTCGGGTGCAGGCAGTCGCGAATGGCATTCAGCGCCTGCGCCACCCACTCCTCGTGGTAGACCAGGGCGCGCTCCAGCGTGTCGCGCAGGGTGAGGAATTCCTCGAGGTCGCCGCCGGCGGCAAAGGCCTTCTCGCCGGCGCCGCGCAGGACGACGCAGCGCAGGCCCTCGTCGGCGGAGAGTTCTTCCATGACGACGCGCAGGCGCCGCCACATCGAGGCGTTGACGGCATTCAGCTTGGCCGGATTGTTCAGCGTGACGGTGGCGACGACGCCGTCGCGATGGACCAGGATCTCTTCAGCCATGGCTCTTGGCGGCATGCATCTTCGCCAGCGCGGCGCGGCCGGACAGGAGATGCGCGTGCATCAGCGCCTCGGCCGAGGCGGCGTCGCGCTCGCGGATGGCGGCGAGGATGTGGCGGTGCTCCTCCAGCGACTGCTTCAGGCGCCCTTCCAGGCGCAGCGAATCGCGCCGCGTGAGTTTCAGCACCTTGCGCAGGTCGTCGATGACCTGCTTCAGCCAGCGGTTGCCGGAGAGTTCCTGCAGCGCCTGATGGAATTCGTGGTTGACCTCGAAGAAGCCGTTGATGTCGCCCTTCGCCGCCTGCCGCTCGAGTTTTTCGTGCAGCGCTTCCAGGCGCTTGAGGTCGGCCGGGCCCGCCTTCTGCGTCGCCTCGAAGGCGCAGCGCCCCTCGAGCAGGGCCATCAGCGGGAAGATGTCGTCGAGGTCGCGCTCGGCCAGTTCGGTGACGTAGCAGCCGCGGCGCGGCTTCAGGGTGACCAGGCCTTCGGAAGCCAGCACCTTGAGCGCCTCGCGCAGGGGCGTGCGGCTGATGCCGTACTGCTCGGCCAGGGCCTGCTCGTCGACCCAGGCGCCCGGCTGCAGTTCGTGCGAGAAGATGCGTTGGCGCAGGCGCTCGGCGACTTCCAGGTAGAGGGCGGGCTGGGCAATGCTGCTTGGGCTCATTGCTTAATTTGTCGTCCTGGCGATTGTGTTTACACGTATTGCATTCATAATTATGGATACAGTATTATGTGAAACAGGGGATGTCAAGCCCGGGCTGTCTTCCCGCCCGCGCCGGGACTATCCTGCCGGACAAGCCGGCTCAAGTCATAGAAAGGTCACGCCATGAGCGACGCCAAGTTGCCCGATTCGTCCAACCTCGCCGCCTGGGAAAAGGCCGCCGCCAAGTCGGCGCCGAACGGCGACCTCGCCGCCCTGAGCTGGGTGACGCCGGAAGGCATCACCGTCAAGCCGCTGTATACGAAGCGCGACACGGACGGCCTGCCGCATGCCGACACCCTGCCCGGGCTGGAACCCTTCCTGCGCGGCCCGCAGGCCACCATGTACGCCGTGCGGCCGTGGACCATCCGCCAGTACGCCGGCTTCTCCACCGCCGAGGAATCCAACGCCTTCTACAAGCGCGCGCTGGCCGGCGGCGGCCAGGGCATCTCGGTGGCCTTCGACCTCGCCACCCACCGCGGCTACGACTCCGACCATCCGCGCGTCACCGGCGACGTCGGCAAGGCCGGCGTGGCCATCGATTCCGTCGAGGACATGAAGATCCTCTTCGACGGCATTCCGCTCGACAAGATCTCCGTCTCGATGACCATGAACGGCGCCGTGCTGCCGGTGCTGGCCGGCTACATCGTCGCCGCCGAGGAGCAGGGCGTGGCGCAGGAGAAGCTCTCCGGCACCATCCAGAACGACATCCTCAAGGAGTTCATGGTCCGCAACACCTACATCTATCCGCCGGCGCCGTCGATGCGCATCATCGCCGACATCATCGAGTACACGGCGACGCACATGCCGAAGTTCAACTCGATCTCCATCTCCGGCTACCACATGCAGGAGGCCGGCGCGACGCAGGCGCTGGAGCTCGCCTTCACCCTCGCCGACGGCAAGGAATATGTGAAGACGGCGCTCGCCAAGGGCCTCGACGTGGATGCCTTCGCCGGGCGCCTCTCCTTCTTCTTCGCCATCGGCATGAACTTCTACCTGGAAGTCGCCAAGCTGCGCGCGGCGCGCCTGCTCTGGTGGCGGATCATGAAGGAGTTCAAGCCGAAGAGTGCCAAGTCGATGATGCTGCGCACGCACTGCCAGACCTCCGGCTGGTCGCTCACCGAGCAGGACCCCTACAACAACGTCGTGCGCACCGCCATCGAGGCGATGGCGGCGGTGTTCGGCGGCACGCAGTCGCTGCACACCAACTCGCTCGACGAGGCCATCGCCCTGCCGACCGACTTTTCGGCGCGCATTGCCCGCAACACCCAGCTCATCATCCAGGAAGAGACGCACATCACCAGCGTGGTCGACCCCTGGGCCGGCAGCTACATGATGGAGAAGCTGACGCAGGACATGGCCGACCAGGCCTGGGCCATCATCGAGGAAGTGGAAGCCATGGGCGGCATGACCAAGGCCGTCGAGTCGGGCTGGGCCAAGCTCAAGATCGAGCAGTGCGCGGCGGAAAAGCAGGCGCGCATCGACGCCGGCAAGGACGTCATCGTCGGCGTGAACAAGTACCGCCTCGACAAGGAGGACCCGGTCGACATCCGCGAGATCGACAACACCGCGGTGCGCGAGGCGCAGATCGCCCGTCTGAAGAAGATCCGCGCCACGCGCGACGGCGCGGCGGTGCAGAAGGCGCTCGATGCGCTGACCGACGCCGCCAAGACCGGCAAGGGCAACGTGCTCGACCTCGCCGTCAAGGCCGTGCGCCTGCGCGCCACCGTCGGCGAGATTTCCGATGCGCTGGAGAAGGAATGGGGTCGCTTCCGCGCCACCAACCAGGCCATCTCCGGCGTGTACGGCGCCGCCTTCGAGCACGACTGGGAGTGGCAGGAGATCAAGCAGGACATCGAGGCCTTCGCCGCGGCGGAAGGCAGGCGGCCGCGCGTGATGGTCGCCAAGCTCGGCCAGGACGGCCACGACCGCGGCGCCAAGGTGGTGGCCACGGCGCTCGCCGACCTCGGCTTCGACATCGACATCGGCCCGCTCTTCCAGACGCCGGAGGAAGCCGCGCGCCAGGCCATCGAGAACGACTGCCACGCCATCGGCGTGTCCACTTTGGCCGCCGGCCACAAGACGCTGGTGCCGGCGCTGGTGAAGGCGCTGAAGGACCAGGGCGCCGGGGACATCATCGTCTTCGTCGGCGGCGTGATCCCGGCACAGGATTACGACTTCCTGCAAAAAGCGGGGGCCGCCGGCATCTTCGGCCCCGGCACGCCGATCCCGGCCTGCGCCAAGCAGGTGCTGGCGGCGATCCGCAAGGCGCACGCCGCGGCATGATTGCCCAGCGGCACAACGGTCTCGCGACTTCCACCTCCCCCTTTGAAAAAGGGGGATCGAGGGGGATTTATCTGGCGCCTGCCACTCACCCACCGGTGATAAATCCCCCCCAGCCCCCCTTTGTCAAAGGGGGGAGAGACGCGCGATGAATCAACCTGCGCGGGAACTCCATGCGTTGGAAGCCGCCGACCGCGAGTTGGTCGACGGCGTGCTGGCGCGCCGGCCGCGTGCGCTGGCGAAGGCCATCACGCTGGTCGAGTCGACGCGGCGCGACCACCAGGCGCGCGCCGAAGCCGTGCTGGCGGCGCTGCTGCCGCACACCGGACAGGCGATCCGCGTCGGCATCTCCGGCGCGCCGGGGGCCGGCAAGTCCACCTTCATCGAGGCCCTCGGCCTGCACCTGATCGCGCGCGGCCACCGCGTCGCGGTGCTGGCGGTCGATCCGTCCAGCACGCGCTCCGGCGGCGCCATCCTCGGCGACAAGACGCGCATGGAGAAGCTGTCGACGCGGCCGGAGGCCTTCATCCGCCCCTCGCCATCCGGCGGCTCGCTCGGCGGCGTCGCCGAGAAGACGCGCGAAGCGATGCTGGTGTGCGAGGCGGCCGGCTTCGACGTCGTCATCATCGAGACGGTCGGCGTCGGCCAGAGCGAAACCACGGTGGCCGGCATGGTCGACGCCTTCGTCCTGCTGCAATTGCCGAATGCCGGCGACGACCTGCAGGCGATCAAGAAGGGCATCGTCGAGCTGGCCGACCTCGTCGTCGTCAACAAGGCCGACCTCGATCCGAAGGCGGCCGAGTTCGCCAAACATCAGTTCGAGAACGCCCTCGGCCTGCTGCGTTCGACCTCCGCCCACTGGCGGCCGAAGGTGCTGACCCTGAGCGCCCAGACCGGCGCGGGCGTCGCGGATTTCTGGGCCGAGATCGAACGCCATCGCAAGACGCTCGAGGCGAGCGGAGAACTGGCGCAAAAGCGCCGGCGCCAGGCCGTCGACTGGATGTGGACCCTGATCGACGCCGAACTGCGCAACCGCTTCAGGCACCACGAGGGGGTCAGGCAGGACCTGGAAAAAGTCAGTCGCGCCGTCACGGCGGGCAGCATCACCCCGGCAGCCGCAGCACACAGGTTATTGGAACATTTGAATGAAAAACCATGAACCACAGAGACACAGAGGCACAGAGGAATTTGCAGAGAAGATTTCTTGTTTTCTCTGTGTCTCTGTGCCTCTGTGGTTAAAGGTTCTTTAGGAGGTTCTATGCACGACATCATTCGACAGCTGGACGAGAAGCGCGCGGCGGCCCGCCTGGGCGGCGGACAGAAGCGCATCGACGCGCAGCACGGCAAGGGCAAGCTCACCGCGCGCGAGCG
>PQAF01000009.1:0-41175 GCA_003105015.1 Rhodocyclales bacterium
GTTTCAATCCTCGCCCCCCGAATTCGGGGGGCGCATCCACCATGGCGGGCGTAGCGGCCGTAGCCGCACAGAGTTTCAATCCTCGCCCCCCGAATTCGGGGGGCGCATCGCCGGCCGCGCCTGGCGCACGCGAACGATCTACATGTTTCAATCCTCGCCCCCCGAATTCGGGGGGCGCATCCTGGAAGCGAAAGCCGAAGGCGCGCCGACGCATGTTTCAATCCTCGCCCCCCGAATTCGGGGGGCGCATCGCCCACTGGCTCCGTCCCAGGCGTAACCCTTCATGTTTCAATCCTCGCCCCCCGAATTCGGGGGGCGCATCAGCTGGCGGGCGTGGTCCACACGGCTTCCACGGGGTTTCAATCCTCGCCCCCCGAATTCGGGGGGCGCATCTCGCCGGTTCCACCGCCAGCCTCTGCGGCCGGATGTTTCAATCCTCGCCCCCCGAATTCGGGGGGCGCATCCTGCGCCAGTCGGGCCACTTGCGCGATTCGTTCTTGTTTCAATCCTCGCCCCCCGAATTCGGGGGGCGCATCTCTGCGAGGCTTCGTAGATGTCGCGCACCAGCTCGTTTCAATCCTCGCCCCCCGAATTCGGGGGGCGCATCGCCGCTCCTCGCGCCGAAGGACGCGGTTGGCGTCGTTTCAATCCTCGCCCCCCGAATTCGGGGGGCGCATCTCGATGCCGCGATCGCCGCACTCGCAGTTACGATGTTTCAATCCTCGCCCCCCGAATTCGGGGGGCGCATCCCGCCGCCTGGTCCTCGACGCTGACGCCGATCCAGTTTCAATCCTCGCCCCCCGAATTCGGGGGGCGCATCTTGATGAAGCGCAGCTTGTGGCCGGGCGGCACGGGTTTCAATCCTCGCCCCCCGAATTCGGGGGGCGCATCTTACCGCTGCATGTTCCAGGGGAGGGAAGGGCGATGTTTCAATCCTCGCCCCCCGAATTCGGGGGGCGCATCAAGCGCGCGCCGAACTTCTCTCGCACCGCCTGGAAGTTTCAATCCTCGCCCCCCGAATTCGGGGGGCGCATCCCGGCGACGCCGGCCCGATCGGCTTCTCCGAGAAGTTTCAATCCTCGCCCCCCGAATTCGGGGGGCGCATCATGAAGAAGGGCGACATCATCGTCGCGCATTCGGTTTCAATCCTCGCCCCCCGAATTCGGGGGGCGCATCCGGAGCGAAGCTGGCGGCGGCGCTGCAGGGGTCTGTTTCAATCCTCGCCCCCCGAATTCGGGGGGCGCATCCTTCTCGGACTGGCGGCAGCTCCCGGTTACCACCGTTTCAATCCTCGCCCCCCGAATTCGGGGGGCGCATCCCGAGGCTGCCCGCGCCATCGCCGCCGCCGCGCCGGTTTCAATCCTCGCCCCCCGAATTCGGGGGGCGCATCGCTCGGCGTGCCAGTGGTCGATGTCGAGCGTGGAGTTTCAATCCTCGCCCCCCGAATTCGGGGGGCGCATCGCGTTGGGGGCGATGGATTTCTCCTTGCCACCCTTGTTTCAATCCTCGCCCCCCGAATTCGGGGGGCGCATCGAGGCGGCCAGTAAGTGTAGATCTGGCCGATCTGGTTTCAATCCTCGCCCCCCGAATTCGGGGGGCGCATCTTTCTCCATGGCGCTCGCCGTTCCAGGTCTGGCAGGTTTCAATCCTCGCCCCCCGAATTCGGGGGGCGCATCTCGTAGGGCATATGAATCGTGGTTTCCTCTATGAGTTTCAATCCTCGCCCCCCGAATTCGGGGGGCGCATCGATGGCGCCGCCAGCCGCGATCAATACGAGGAATGTTTCAATCCTCGCCCCCCGAATTCGGGGGGCGCATCCGGAGCGCACCGCCACCGAGTACGGCGACAAGGTGGTTTCAATCCTCGCCCCCCGAATTCGGGGGGCGCATCCTGGGCAAGCTGGTCGAGAACGTGGAGGCTGTTCTGGTTTCAATCCTCGCCCCCCGAATTCGGGGGGCGCATCGCGCATTTCGGTCCTCATCAGAGGAGAGTGGCATGTTTCAATCCTCGCCCCCCGAATTCGGGGGGCGCATCGCGATGGCGCCGCGCCCGGCGCCAGCAACGACCAGTTTCAATCCTCGCCCCCCGAATTCGGGGGGCGCATCCGCGATGCCAAGGCGCTTGGCAAAGTCTTCCGTAGTTTCAATCCTCGCCCCCCGAATTCGGGGGGCGCATCAGGCCATGGGCGAGGCGGCGGTGCTGACCGTGGATGTTTCAATCCTCGCCCCCCGAATTCGGGGGGCGCATCTCGCCTTCCAAGTGCGCGGCGTCCGCTGCCGCGAGTTTCAATCCTCGCCCCCCGAATTCGGGGGGCGCATCCCGGCACGCCGTTGGCGCAATGCGTCTTGTAGGAGTTTCAATCCTCGCCCCCCGAATTCGGGGGGCGCATCTTCTCCATGGCGCTCGCCGTTCCAGGTCTGGCAGGTTTCAATCCTCGCCCCCCGAATTCGGGGGGCGCATCCGGCCGACATCGGCGTCCTGCTGCGCGAGATTCAGGTTTCAATCCTCGCCCCCCGAATTCGGGGGGCGCATCCAGACAGCAAAGACTGACCGCCTGGCCTGGCGATGTTTCAATCCTCGCCCCCCGAATTCGGGGGGCGCATCCAGCTCGCGCACAAGCGACAGCAGCTTGTCCTTGGTTTCAATCCTCGCCCCCCGAATTCGGGGGGCGCATCGCGCGTACACCTGTCGTTCCCACCGATCCTTGCAGTTTCAATCCTCGCCCCCCGAATTCGGGGGGCGCATCCCGGCCGGGCATGTCCAGCACGTCCAGGCGGTCGAGGTTTCAATCCTCGCCCCCCGAATTCGGGGGGCGCATCGCCGAGGTGGCGTAGTAGCGGGCGAGCGCAGAGAGTTTCAATCCTCGCCCCCCGAATTCGGGGGGCGCATCCCGGCGGCGCCGTCACCTGCGAGGAACTTCGCCCTGTTTCAATCCTCGCCCCCCGAATTCGGGGGGCGCATCTCTTCGGTCGCCACTTCCTGCCGCATGACGTTGAGTTTCAATCCTCGCCCCCCGAATTCGGGGGGCGCATCCAGTGCCGCATCGCCGCCGAGGTTCTGAACATGGGTTTCAATCCTCGCCCCCCGAATTCGGGGGGCGCATCGGACGACCTGATCGACAAGGACAAGCTTGTGGGTGTTTCAATCCTCGCCCCCCGAATTCGGGGGGCGCATCCTATGCGGATGCCAGCTTTTCCGATCTGATTCAGGTTTCAATCCTCGCCCCCCGAATTCGGGGGGCGCATCTCAGGCATCGCTTTGTTGCGGCCGCTGTAACCGCGTTTCAATCCTCGCCCCCCGAATTCGGGGGGCGCATCGCGGCGCAGCGCCTCCATGGTGTAGTCGTAGAAGTGTTTCAATCCTCGCCCCCCGAATTCGGGGGGCGCATCACGCGATGGCGCGCACTGGCACTGCGGCTGCGGCGTTTCAATCCTCGCCCCCCGAATTCGGGGGGCGCATCCCGGGGGCGGCTTGCTATCCGCTGCCGACGACGACGTTTCAATCCTCGCCCCCCGAATTCGGGGGGCGCATCCGTTCGCGCGTAACAGGCGGACTTCGCGGAACTTTCGGCCCGCTTTGCGCGAACCAACGCTCGAACTATTTCCCGCGACCCCATCGATTCCCCGATCAGCTTTCGCCGGCCTGAATAATCAAGTCCTTACTCCAAGCGCGAACCTCTAGCACAAATCGCCATCGCTTCATGTCCGCGCCAAGCAACACACTACACCACGAGCGGCCCTTCAAAGTCCGTCGCCCGAAAAATTCCATGCTGTCGCACCTCGCAGCCGCGCGTATCCGGCATCCGGTAGAGACGAAGGTTGTCTTCCTCAAGGTTGATCTCCGCCAGAAGGCGCCGCTCCAGTTCTTCCATCTTGGCCAAGTCGATCTGGCACTCGAATACCGATTTCTGCACGCGCTGACCGACACCCTCGCATGCGCGTGCCACACGCCGCAAGCGACGGCGACCCGCGCGGGTTTCGGTATTGACGTCATAGCAAACAATGACCAGCATGGATCACCTCAACAAAAAGGGAAGATACTCATCCATGTCGCCGCGCAACGTGCGGGCGAGCAGGCGCGCCTGCAGCTGCGGCAGCAAGCCAAGCGCAACTGGCTCCTCCAGCAGCGGATGTGAAATCTCTTCCTGCTTTCTCTCTTGCCAAGCCACCACGACGGCTTTTCGCCCCTGCTCGGCCAGCGTGACGCCGCCGCCTTCATGCAGCATGAAATCGTCCCCACGCACTTGACCGCGATTGACGAGGGTCAGGGCAAGACGGTCGGCCTGGTGGCGGAATTCTTCCATCAAGTCCAGCGCCAGCGCAGCCCGCCCCGGCCGCAATGCATGCAGGAAGCCCAGTTGCGGGTCCATTCCTACCGACTCCACGGCCGAGCGGCAATCGTTCATCAGCATGGAATAGAGAAATGACAGCAGCGCATTCATCCGATCCCGGGGCGGACGGCGGGTGCGTCCATCGAGAGCAAAATCCTCCCGCGCGTCAGCACGCACGAGTTTATTGAAGCACCCGAAATATTGCCGGGCCGCCTCGCCCTCGATGCCGCGAACCGTGTCCAAATCCGCTGCGCCCGGCAACGCACGTAATGAAGCCGCGAGATCGTCCGCACCCCGCGACAAGGTCGCCACATCCGATTCGATTTTCGTTTCCCGGGCTCCACGCAACAACACCTGCCGGCTGTTGCGCAACTTGCCTGCAACGCAGGCTCGCGCCACATTCAGGGCAAACGCACCATCTTCTGCCTTCTCATGCTGGGCACAACGCAGCAAAATGTTGCCCGACACCGGCCCCTCAAGCCGCGCCTTGAAACGACCGTTGCCATCCAGAAACACCAGGCTCTGACCCTGATCCGCCAACCGGTGCATCAGCGCCGGCGAAACCAGCACATTTCCGAAAACGACGACCCCGCCAAGATGGTGCAGCGGCACCCGCAGCTTCGTCTCCCGCTCCACGTCGATGCGCACCGTGTCGTTGTCCAAATGCAGGTAGGCATGCGGTGTGGTGACATACAGGGTGTTGAGCAGCGTGCGCATGATCAGGCTCCCTCCCCGTTGGGTTCGAACAGGTTTTTTGCGAGCCGGCCCCGGCGTTCCCGCTCAGCCAATAGCGCAGGCTGGCAAATCTCGACCAGCGAACACTCTCGGCAGCGCTTGTCGCTCAGAGGCGGCGGTAAAGTCAGTCCCCGCAGGGCGGCGCGCACCTCGGCGACACAGGTCTCGACCGCCTGGCGCAATTCAGCCGTGATCACCACCTCTCTCCGCCGCCGGGAACTGGCGTGGTAGATGGCGCCGCGAGGCACCGGCTTGCCAGTCATTTCCTCCAGGCACATTGCCTGGGCGGCAAGCTGGATGTCGTCGTTCATCCACTTCTTGCGTGCGCCATGCTTGTATTCCACAGGATAGGGTGTCCCGTCGGGAAGAAACTCGACCACATCGCACTTTCCTACAAGGCCGAGTCGGTCGGACCAGACCGGCAGCGCGGACTCCACCCGGCGCCCCGCCTGGTTTTCCTGACGGAAATCGTCCGTCCGCTTGTGTTCCGCCGTGCCACGCGCCGTATGAATGTTGTCGGTAAATTCCCCTTCCATGTGTATCAGGCAGCAGCGGCGCGGACAATACGACCACTGGTTCAGCGCAGAAAGCGGAATCGGGTCTGTATCGTTGGGCGTTGGGCTGCTAATATTCATAGTGTTCAGCATCCCTGACGGAGGTTCTCAAATGGCCGCCATCCTGAAAGACATCGAAGCCCAAGCCCTGGAGTTGTCGCCCAAGGAGCGCGGCAGCCTGATACATCGCCTGATCCTCAGCCTCGAAGGCCCGGCCGAGGAGACGCCCGAAGAAATCGCCAAGGCCTGGGACACAGAAATAGCACGGCGCGTCGCGGATCTGGAAGCGGGGCGCACCCAGTGCATTCCGGCCGATGAGGTATTCGCCGAAATCGACGCCATCATCCACGAATACGACAAGTGAAGTTCCGCTTCGCGCAAGAGGCCAGGAGCGAGTTCGCCAAAGCAACACGCTGGTATGCCAGGGAGGCCGGAGCCGGCCAGGCAAAGGCATTCCGCAACGAGATTCTGCGGGTCATCCGCCTCCTTATCGAGCACCCCGATTTAGGCACGCTCACCATGTCTTCCTGCCGGCGCATGACGGCGCACCGATTTCCCTACGACCTTGTCTATCGCCACGACAAGGGCACGATAACCATCGTTGCCGTTGCCCACCAGAGCCGCCGTCCGGAGTATTGGTCCGGACGACAGTAGACCCGAGACGCTTCTTCGGTCAAACGCCATAGGTCATCAACTCGACGCCCCTCGGCATTCTCTCGGCGTGCAGCGTCACCGCATAGTCGGAGAATGACCGCGGCGATCCCACAAGCCCTTCCTTCTTGCGGATATCGATGATCGACTCCGGCACCTCGCGCCTGTCCGTGGAGAAATCCAGCAGGCGGTGCGCCGGCGCGCAGCCCAGTTTCGCCTGCTGCTTGCGCTGTTCCTCGTTGCTGTCCGTGCCGACGTGCTTGAAGACGTAGAGGCCGCGGCAGGACATCACGCCCTTGCTGGCGGAGCGATCCTGCTCGTACATGCTGCACAGCGCCTGCCAAAGCAGGGCAAGGTCGTCATCGCTGAAGCCGGTACCCTCGGCGAGGTTGGCGGAGACGAAACCTTTCATGGCGTACAGGCCATAGGGAATGAGCTGCTTGCGGCCCATGGTGCGCAGCTTGTCTTCCTCCTGCTCATCCTCCCACTTCTGCATGTCGGCCGAATTCTTTGCGCCCTTCACGTCCTCGGCGACCGCCATACGGGTAATGGAAATATCCAGGGGCAGCACCGGGTCGATGGAACGTGCGAACGAGAACTGCACAGGGCCGCGCACCTGGCCGGCATTGGCGCCGGTGCTCATCACTGCCCCGAAGGTGCGCACGTCGTAGAAATTAGCGCACAGCCATTCGCGCGCCCGCTTCACTTTTTCTTTCGTGGCTTTCTCGGGAATGCTGCCGTTGGCCTTCTCGTGCGCCAGCGCAATCGGGCGGTTCATGTTGGTGGCGTGCTCGACGAAAATGGCATGCGGAGTCGCATTGCCTTTCAACACCTGGATGAAATTGCGCACTCGGCGCTTGCCGGCCACGTCGGACACCAGACCGTGCATGTCCTCGGGGTCGATCCGCGGCGCGTTTCCGGCATCCGGGTCGCCGTTCGGATTGCCGTTCTCGCAGTCGAACAGGAAGAGGAATTCATAACGATTGGCGATAATGCTCATGGTTTCATTCTCCTTTTTCGGATTGGTCGGATGCGTTGTTCTGCTTGCCGGCGTTCAAGGCGGCAAGCTGCTGGTAATAGCCCAAGGCGAAGAGACTCTGCTCTTCGAGCGTGAGCGTGCGCGGTGCACGGTCGCCGATGCGACTCATGATTCCGGCGAGCTGGTTCTCGTACCACCAGGCCAACCCGCCATCGAGCTTGGCCAGGTGATTCTTGGCGTTCGCCGCCAGCCGGCCGAGAATCAGGCCGGGGGTCTGCGCCGCGGCCGTGTAGTAACGCTGCACGACGCCAGCCCCGACATCGCCGAGAGCGGCGCGCTGCAAGCGGGCGAACAGGGCCAGCGCCCGGCCACAGTGGTAGGCGGAATCTGGATGATCGGGATTCATGTAGGGCTGCATGTCTTGGTCTCCTTTGTTTCGGATGAGATAAGCCTTCATCAGGGCCATGCGTGCGTGGTTTGCAGACTGGTCCTGAATGACGTCGATACGCGCTCTGGCGACGGCCTGCGCCAATGAGGCGGAGGGAATCGGGCCGCCGGTCACGGCAGCGCGCCAAAGCTGTTGCAGCCATGGGCTGGGCAGGTCCTTCAGTTCGCGCACCAGTCCGCCCGCCACGGCCAGGAACTTCGGATCGGGTGCCAGCCCCCTGCCGTCGCGCGCCACCACCGACAGATCGCGGAACCAACTCTCGGTATGCTGCGCCAGTTCCTCGAAGCTGCCTTGCATCACCTCGCGCACCATCACCCGCCCTGCCGCGCCGGAGAGCATGAGGGCGACAAAACGATTTCCGGTAAGTTCTACACGCTGGCCATTCCTGATGGCCGTAAGCAGGGCATGGGCGCGCCGTTCCGCGGCGCCAGCGGTTTGCTCCGGCGGTTCGCTGAACCAGGCCATGACTTCGTCGTCCACCGGAATTTCTGCCTCCCCGGAAAACCACCAGACCGCCAGCAGATTTCCCAGCTTTACTTTGCGCTTAGGCTCCGAAATGAACTGGTTCAGGGTTTCCGTGTAAGCCGTGGCGGTCGCTTCCGACATGGCGGCATTCGCCGCCTGTTCGAGTCCATAGGATTGGAAGGCGGCCTTGTCGAATCCGGCAAGCACGTCACCCGTGCCCAGCCCGCCGACACCGGCCAGTCCCCTGATCTTCGGCTGTGTGGGCATCGGCTCGACGATCTCGCCGGTCACGATGCAGCGCATGCGGTGTGATGCGCCGGTCTGGGGCGCACGCAGGGACTGTCTGAACTGGCGCCACCACGGGCGCCACTCGTCGCGCTCCAGAGGGTTGACGCCTTCCACGATAACGACGGCGGAATCTGTGGATTTCGCTTTGGCCTTCGCAAGCCCTGCGGTTATTTCGGCCAAGGCGTGCGGGTCGCCTAGCAAGCGGTCGGCAACCTCCAGATAGGGCGCGTCACGCGACGCCTGCCGCAGCAATTCGCAGAACCATGCGTGCTTGGCTAAATGCTTGCTGCGCTCTTTCTCGTCCGCATCGTCATCAAGGTAGAGGGCTACGGTAGCCAGGGACTCGGCGAGGAAGTGCGCGCGCGGCTCGGGCCCGCCTATCAATTCCGAAAAAGAGAAATGCGGGCACCAGTCGAAAAATCGCCCCTTTCCTTCACCCAAAGCGATAACACCCGTATAACGCCCTTCCGCTGTACAGGTGATGGCCCATCTGATGGTTTTTCGGGTAAAGCCGGACTCACTTTGGCCGGCCTTCTTCAGAAGGAGATCAAGCATGGAATTCCTCCCCGCAAGCCTTCCTGACCGCTTCGTCGCCATATGCCGGCACAGGCAGGGTGCCGTTCATGATCCTGGCGTGAAAAACGCTGATGGCCGGTCTGGCATATTCATCGTTCTCCGTGCCCAGATCGAACACGTCGTAGAGCATGTAGCCCAGATCGAGATCGAGCGCGATCGGCGGCGGACAACCGTCCGCTTCTTCGCGCAACATGAACCAGGCAGGGAACTCGCGGCATCCCAGAAAAGGCTGGTAATGACATTTGCCGTCGCTTGCACGTCGAATGAATTGCGCATCCAGCGCATTCATGTCGGCCTGTGCGCCGCGCGCGCACATATGCGCGTGAAGCAGGTAGCGCACGTTTTTCAGCGCCATGGTCTGGCGCTGGGTGCGGCCTTTCTGATCGGTGCCGAGATCCTCCTTGCTGCCGTCGGCCCAGATCGGCTCGACCGATTCCCGGCCGCTGACCCAAGCATCGAGGGTACGAATGGGGGGCACCTTGTCCTTCACCTCATTGCGGCGCAAGGCGAGATATTTCGGCGAGCTCAGGATATCCACCCGTTCGACCTGCCAATAGAAGCCGTAGGATTTTTTCCAGTAGATGGCGTCGAATATCCCGCGTGCGGCGGAGGGCGTAATGACGGGGTAGCTGTAGCGCTCCACCTTCATCTCGGGCCGAGTGAAGCAAGCGAGTTCCCCCCACACTTCCAGGCAGTGCGTCTTGCCGCGTGGCATGCGAACCTCCTTCCTATGCAATCCAGACATTGAGCCGGCCGGGCGGAACCAGCCCGAGCTGCGGGTGGTAGTGCACCGGTACGGCATAGATGAACCAGTCGTTGTTTTCCCGCTGTCTCCGCCCGGCCAGAGGAACGGGCAGCAGGGCATCCCAGATCGCGTCGTCTTCTCGCGGACGATACAGGCTCACGGCAAGCGGCCGGGCACGACGTATCCAGGCGCCGCTCAAACCGCGGCTTTCCGCTTCCGCCGCCAGCTCGTCGAACAGCGCCTGCCGTGGAGAGTACGGAACCAGCACGTTGATGGCATCCTGTTTAATGATCCTGTAGAGCCGGGCGACTTCGGGGAAATCGCCGGCTTCGATGGCCGCAAAGATGGCCTTGCTTTCACTCGAATTCGCCGTCCCGGCGATGTCGTACAACTCGCGATAATAGGCGGTGATGAAAGCCGGATCGTCGATCCTCATGCCCTCCGCGCCATGCCGGCGGAACAGCATCTGGGCGACCTGCGTCGCCTGTTCGTAGCCGCCGGGCGGATAGCCGGCCTCTTCCGGCTGAAACACCTGGAGCGCACCCTGGCCCACCAACCGGCCTTCCCTGTTGCAGCGGCCGGCGGCCTGGATGAGAGCGTCCAGCGGCCCCCAGGCACGCATCACGAAGGGGAAGTCCACGTCTACACCGGCTTCCACGCACTGGGTCGCCACCAGGCGCACAGGCTGGCCGTTGGCGAGGCCATCGCGCACCTGCGCCAGTACGTCCTGGCGATGCGCGGCGCAAAGATTGGTGGAAAGATGCAAAGCGCCAGAATCGCCCAGTTTTTCCCACAGAGAATGGGCGTCCCGCTTCAGATTCACGATGCACAGGGCCTGGCGCACGCTGGCCAGGCGCCCGGCAACCCCGTCCCAGGACAGCGGATCATCCGGGCTGCCCCATTTGACATCGACACGCTTCATGGGTGCAAACAGGGCAGCGGGTTCGGGAACGATCTCGCGCGGCTGCCATCCTGATGCCTTCGCCTGCGTCACGGCCGCATGGAGATGGGCAAAGGCGGGCTGGGTCGCCGTGGCGAACACCACGCTGGAATTCCAGGTAGCCGAGAGATGGGACAGTGCCGCCAGCGTCGGCACGGCAATCCCGGCGGGCAGCGTCTGCGCCTCGTCGAACAGGATCACCGATTTCTGCAGGCGATGCAGCTTCCGGCAGGCTGCTGGGCGGTTGGAAAACAGCGATTCGAGCAACTGCACGCTGGTCGTGACGATAAGCGGCGCATCCCAGTTTTCCGCCAGTAGCCGCCGTCTTCGCTCGGCATGACCGGCCTGCCCGGCTGCATCTTCGCCATCCTGCCGGAAGCGCTCCTCGCCCGTTCCGGCCAGCGAGTGATGCTCCAGTACGAACTCCTCGCCGAAGGCAGGTGCAAGAATGTCCCGGTACACGCGCGCCGTCTGCTCGGTGATGGTCAGATAGGGGATGACCATGATCACGCGCTCCAGGCCATGCCTGGCCGCATGCCGCAAGGCAAAGGCGAGCATGGCCAGCGTCTTGCCGCTGCCGGTGGGCGCCGTGAGCGTGAATAGCCCCGGCTCACGGTCGGCCTCGCTCAGGCAAGCAGTCAACAGTGCATCGCGCACAGCGCGCACTTCGGGTGATGCAGCGCTTTCCTTGCGTGTGTCCTCGATACGGCGCAACACGGCATCCAATGCGGAAGCGGCTTGAAGTCGAGGCCCGGGTGCCCGGTATCGCTTGCCGGCCGCATCGCCCTCGAAATGCGCCTCGGTATCCAGGTAGTCGGCATCCACCAATGCCGAGAAGATCAGGCGCACGTCCAGCATCGATGGCACGGTCGCTTGCAGGTTCGGGCCAAGCTGCGTTTGATCCGGAGGAGAGATCGCGATGCCGTCCTGCACCAATCTTTCCTTCAGGGTGGGCAGTTCCGCCGTCAGACGCAGCCCTGATAAGCACGGATTGGGCAAGCGGCCGAGGGCTTCCCGCGACAGCGACTGCAACCCGATGTGATGCCCTTCGATCGCCAGTGCCGCTGCGGCAGCGCGGTTTTCTAGGGCCAAGCGCGCCCCGGCCGACCAATGATCAAGCCCCGATTCCTCGCCGCGAAGACGGGCCTGGAAGAGATCGCCGTATTTGCCCAGGTCATGCAACAGTCCGGCCAGCCGCGCTTCCGACCGCCAAGGGGTCGTACGGGTGAAGAAACTTTCCGCCAGATCGCCCACGGCGGACAAATGCTCCCGCAGCGGATGCCAACTGCCGCCCGTATTCGCACTGTGGGCAAAGAAGTGAGCCATGCTCCCTCGCGACGGATATCGTGCAGCCAAGTATCCCGGGTTGCAGGCTCACAGGACGAGCCTGTCGAACAAATCGCACCGCACGAAGAATCGGAGCGAATATGAATGCTGCATTGTATTCCGTTTGCCTGAAAACCGGCGTATGCCAGCGTCTCTGCAGGTGAGAGCAGATGGCTTGATCGCGGCTAAAAAGTCCGTGGCAAGCAAAAAGGAAAAGTCAGTGTGTGCAACACGGCGACAAATCGTCCGGTGTCTGACCGGATCAGGACAATCGGACTTCTACAGGGTATCGGGGCACCTTGCCACCGTCACCTGCGGTCCGGCTCGGCCTGCAAGCGGAAACCGAGCACTCCGATAGCGCTCAATACGACTGCGAATGCCGGGCCACCTTCACCGGTTGCTTCCATGTCATACGCCAGCTGGGTCATGCCTCGAACGCGGGCAATCACGCTCAGGGCATGGGTAATCAAAGCCGGGTCGCCTTCCTCAAGGCAAGCGTTGAGATAGAAAGCCATGTCTTCGTCCGATTTCAGATGATCTGCGGAATTCCATGGGCTCAGCTTGACCTTCCCCATTGTAGTCTCCTTCAGAGTCTGTGCCCCTCACCCTGCCCTCTCCCCGGCGGAGAGAGTGAAAAACTAGCGCGACTCCCCCTCCAGCACCCGCAGCAGGACGGAGGTGTCCTCGCGCCCCCAGCCCTGCGCCATGAGGGCGTTCAGCTGCTGCCACACCTGCGCCGCGATGGGCAGCGGCGCGCCGAGCGTCACCGCCTCGTCGAGCAGGATGCCGAAGTCCTTGTGGTGCAGGCGCGCTTCCACGCCGGCCTTGAAGTCGCGCGCCGTCATCCTCGCGCCGAACACCTCCAGCACGCGGCTGCCGGCCGAGCCGCCGGCGAGCGCCTGGCGCACCTTCTCCGGGTCGGCGCCGGACTTTTCCGCCAGCAGCATCGCCTCCGCCACCGCCTCGATGCAGGAGACCATGATCATCTGGTTGCAGGCCTTGGCCACCTGGCCGGCGCCGTTCGGGCCGACGTGCACGAGGGTCTTGCCGAGCTTTTCCAGCAGCGGCCGCACGCGTTCGAGCACCTCCGCCTTGCCGCCGGCCATGATCGCCAGCGTGGCGTTCCGCGCGCCGACCTCGCCGCCGGAAACCGGGGCATCGATCGTCTCGATGCCGCGCGCCGCCAGCTGCGCCGCGATGCGCCGCGCCGTGCCGGGCGGGATGGTGCCCATGTCGACCAGCACCGTGCCCGGCTTGGCGCCGTGGAGGATGCCGCCCTCGCCCAGTGCCACCTGCTCGACGTCGGCGCCTGTGGTGACCATGGTGAACACCACCTCGCTGTTGGCCGCCACTTCCGCCGGCGAGGCGCAGGCCTTCGCGCCGGCGTCGACCAGCGGCTGCGCCGCCTCGGCGCGCCGCGCGTAGACGCTCAGCTCGTGCCCGGCCTCGATCAGGTGCAGGGCCATCGGGCGCCCCATGACGCCGAGGCCGATGAAGCCGATTTTCATGCCACCCTCTCCCCGGCCCTCTCCCGCCAGCGGGAGAGGGAGAAAACCATCAGTGTTTTTCTCCGCCCGACATGCGTTCCAGCAGCTTCAGCATGGCGATCGAGTCGTCCTCGCCCAGCCCGGAGCCGACCATGGCGTTGAACATCTGCGCCGTCGCCGCCGCGCCCGGCAGCATCAGGCCGAGGCGGTGCGCCTCCCCCATGACGATGCGCAGGTCCTTCTGGTGCATCCAGGCCTTGAAGCCGGGCTTGAAGTTGCGGTCGATCATGCGCTGGCCGTGGTTCTCCAGGATCTTGCTGTAGGCGAAGCCGCCCATCAGCGCCTCGCGCACCTTGGCCACGTCGGCGCCGCTCTTCCTCGCGAAGTTGAAGGCCTCGGCCACCGCCGCCACGCCCATGCCGGTGACGATCTGGTTGCAGGCCTTGGCCACCTGCCCCGCGCCGGAGTCGCCGACGTGCACGATGTTCTTGCCCATCAGTTCGAAGACCGGCTTCATCTTCTCGAAGGCCGCCGCCTTGCCGCCGACCATGATCGACAGCGTGGCGTTGATGGCGCCGACCTCGCCGCCCGACACCGGCGCATCGAGGAACTCGAAGCCCTTGTCGGCCAGCCGCATGCCGATGCGCTGCGCCGCCGCCGGCGCGATGGTGCTCATGTCGACGACGAGCTGACCCTTCTTGCCGCCAGCCGCGACGCCGTTCTCGCCCAGCGTCACTTCCTCGACGTCCGGCGCGTCCGCCACCATGGTGACGACGATGTCGGCGTGCTTCGCCACCTCGGCCGGGCTGACGTGGGCGTGCGCGCCGAACTGGGCGAAGGGCTCCAGCGAGGCCGCGCGCCGCGCCCAGATGTGCAGGGTGTGGCCGCCGCGGGCGACGTTGATGGCCATGGGACGGCCCATGAGGCCGAGGCCGATGAATCCGATGTTCATTCTGTATTCTCCTCTGTCGGTTAGTGCTTGATAAACATCTCGTAGAGCGTCAGCAGGATCTCGAAGACGATCAGGATGACGATATACCATTCGACGCGGATGCCGTGCCGCGCCGAGAGCATCTGCTGCACGCTCTGCGCCATGTGGGAGAGCAGGTTGAGCTTGCGCTCCAGCGCCTGGTGGCGTTCGCGGATCTCGAACTCGTCCTGCAGGCGCACGAACAGGCTCTCCAGGCCCGGCTGCTCCCACAGCAATTCCGGCTTTTCGCTGATCTCGGCGCGGCCGACCATGCGGCTCTCGATCAGCAGCATGGCGCCGATGTTCTTCAGCAGCGCCCGCTCCTGGCCGGGGATGCGGCCGTGTTCGGCGAGATCCGCCGCCAGCGGCTCGACACGGTCGAACTCGGCCGAGACGCGCGCCTCGTAGAGTGCCAGCAGCACGCTCTTGGAGAGGATGTCCGCCACCAGCTGCAGGCGCTCGACCGTGCAGGCCTCGAAGACGATGCTGCCCGGCCTGACGCCGTCCTTCGCCTGCGGCTCGACGACGATGTCGACCTCCTCGGTCTCCGGCCGCTCGTAGGGCCGCGTCACGAAGGGCCGCAGCCGCCCGAGGAAGGACACCTCCTCCATCGCCGCCACGTCGAAGAACACCGCCACGCCGTAGCGGAACAGCACCGCCACGCCGCCGCCCTGCACCTCGACGGCGAGCGGGCTGGTCGCCAGCGCGTTGGCGCTGCCCAGGGCGCGCAGGTCGAGGCGCTCGCCGAGCAGCACGGCGCGCGCCTTGAAGGCGGCCTTGCGGCAGAGGGGGAGGTTTTCCATGGGAATAGTTTCGCACAGCCGCGCACCACTTTGGCACGGGAAATCGACGTTCCGCACCATCCGGGAACACCCTTCTGCAAGTATCGGACCCGTAACGCCGCACCGTTACTGGTTTTGCGGCTGATCGCCTCATCTGGCACAAGGGTTGCTCAGGCAGGGGCATGCATGAAACAAAATCCACCTGCTGCTACTGCGGCACCGGCTGCGGCGTCCTCATCCAGTCCGACGGCGCGCGCATCGCGGGCGTACGCGGCGACCCCGACCACCCCGCCAACCTCGGCCGCCTGTGCAGCAAGGGCGCCACGCTGCACCTGACCGCCGGCGGCCAGGGCCGCCTGCTGCATCCCGAGCTGCGCACGACGCGCGAGGCGCCGCGCCGGCGCCTCGGCTGGGACGCCGCCCTCGACCATGCCGCCCGGCGCTTCGCCGCCATCGTCAAGGAACACGGGCCCGACGCCGTCGCCTTCTACGTCTCCGGCCAGCTGCTTACCGAGGACTACTACGTCTTCAACAAGCTGGCGCGTGCGCTGGTCGGCACCAACAACATCGACAGCAACTCGCGCCTGTGCATGTCCTCGGCGGTGGCCGCCTACACGCAGACGCTCGGCGCCGACGCACCGCCGTGCAGTTACGAGGACCTCGGCCTCGCCGACTGCCTGCTCGTCGCCGGCTCGAACACCGCATGGGCGCACCCGGTCCTCTTCCGCCGCATCGAGGACGCGCGCCGCGCCAACCCGGACATGAAGCTCATCGTCGTCGACCCGCGCCGCACCGACACCGCGGCAAGCGCCGACCTGCACCTGGCCATCCTGCCCGGCACCGACGTCACGCTCTACGGCGCGATGCTGCACGTGCTGCTGTGGGAGGACCTGATCGACCGCGACTTCATCCGCGCCCACACCGAGGGCTTCGACGGGGTGCGCGACGCCGTGCGCGAGCTGACGCCGGCCGCCGCCGCGTCCGTCTGCGGCGTACCTGCCGAGGACATCGTCACCGCCGCACGCTGGTTCGGCTCGGCGAAGGCGGCGCTCTCGCTGTGGTGCCAGGGCCTGAACCAGTCGAGCCACGGCACGGCCAACGGCGCCGCGCTGATCCACCTGCACCTCGCCACCGGCCAGATCGGCCGGGCAGGCTGTGGCCCCTTCTCGCTCACCGGCCAGCCCAACGCCATGGGCGGGCGCGAGACCGGCAGCATGGCCACCCTGCTGCCCGGCCACCGCAGCCCCACCAATCCAGCCCACCGCGCGGAGCTGGCGCGCTACTGGAACGTGCCCGCCCTGCCGGAGGCGCCGGGCAGGACCGCCGTCGAACTGTTCGAGGCGCTGCGCACGGGCCGCATCAAGGCGGTGTGGATCGCCTGCACCAACCCCGCGCAATCCCTGCCGCAGCAGGCGCGCGTGCGCGAGGCGCTCGACCGCGCCGAGTTCGTCGTGCTGCAGGAAGCCTTCGGCGACACCGAGACCGCGCCCTACGCCGACCTGCTGCTGCCGGCCGCCACCTGGGGCGAGAAGGACGGCAGCGTCACCAACTCCGAGCGGCGCATCACGCGCGTGCACCGCGCCGTGCCGCCGCCGGGCGAGGCGCGCGCCGACTGGCAGATCGCGCGCGACTTCGCCCTGCACCTCGGCCGCGAACTCGGCCGCCACGACGCACCGGCGCTCTTCTCCTGGTTCCATCCCGGCCAAGTGTTCCGCGAGCACGCCGGCACGACGCGCGGGCGCGACCTCGACATCTCCGGCCTCGACTACGATGTGCTCGAAGCGCGCGGCCCGCAGCAATGGCCCTTCCCCGAAGGTGCGCAGGCCGGCACGCCGCGCCTGTACGCCGACCTGCGTTTCGCCCGCCCCGGCGGGCTGGCGCGCTTCGTCCCGCTCGACTTCGCGCGCACGGCGGAGGCCACCGACGCGCGCTTCCCGCTGCACCTGAATACCGGCCGCCTGCGCGACCAGTGGCACGGCATGAGCCGCAGCGGCCGCGCCGCCCAGCTCTACAGCCACGAGGAGGCGCCGCGCCTGCTGATGAACGCCGACGACATGATCCGGCGCGGCCTGCAGGACGGCGACTTCGCCAGCCTGCGCGGGCGGCGCGGCGAGGCCGTGCTGGCCGTCGCCGCCTCCGACGAACTGCGTGCGGGGCAAACCTACCTCGCCATGCACTGGGGCCGCCGCTCGCTCTCGCACAGCGGCGCCAACGAACTCATGCCCGCCGCGCTCGATGCCTTCTCGAAGCAGCCCGAACTCAAGCACGCCGCCGTACAGGTGGCGCGCCTCGACCTGCCCTGGCAGGCGCTGGTGCTGCGCCGCGAAACCGATGGCACGGAGCAGGCCCTCGCCTGGCTGGCGCGGCTGCAGCCGCTGCTCGCGCGCTTCCGCTACGCCAGCCTGACGCTGGCCGGGCGCGAATCCGCCACGGTGGTGCTGCGCCTCGCCGGCGAGGAAGCGCCGCCGGCCGAATGGCTGGAGGAGATCGACGCCATCGTCGGACTCAGCGAGGCCGACTGCCTCAGCTACCGCGACCGCCGGCGCGGCATCCGCAAGAAGGCACGCCTCGACGAGGGACGCCTCACCGGCCTGCACCTCTCCGGCGAGACGGCGGCCGCGGCCTGGCTCAAGGACATGGTGGTGGAAGGGCGTCCCGCCGGAGACGTGCGCCGCTGGCTGCTGGCGCCGCTCTCCGCGCCGCCCGAAGGCGTCGCCGTGCGCGGGCGCATCGTCTGCGCCTGCAACAACGTCGCCGAGAAGGACATCCTCGCCGCCGTCGCCGCGGGCGCGAACCTCGACACCCTCCAGGAAACCCTGCGCTGCGGCACCGGCTGCGGCTCCTGCGTGCCGGAACTGAGGCGGCTGGTGGCGGCGGGGAGAGCGGCGGCGTAATCTTTCTTTCCCCCCTTTGAAAAAGGGGGGCCAGGGGGGATTTGAAGGCGGACGCAGCGGCTGCCGGCAGAAATCCCCCTCATGCCCCCTTTTGCAAAGGGGGAGGCCGATCAGCCCAGTTGAATCAGCACCGTGCCGTTGTCCACCCGCGCCGCATAGCGGTGCGTGCAGCCCCTGTCGGGGGCGACGGCCTCGCCGCTGTCGAGCGCGATGTGCATGCCGTGCAGCGGGCAGGTGACGCGCTTGCCGGCGACGATGCCCTGCGAGAGCGGGCCGCCCTTGTGCGGGCAGCGGTCGTCGACGGCGAAGACTTCGTCGGCGGCGTTGCGGAACACGGCGACGTCGCCGCGAGAGGTTTTCACCACCCGCGCGCCGAGCGGCGGGATCTCTTCAAGCGGGCAGACTTTGAGCCAGGCGCTCATGGCTTTCTCCTTTTTGTTCGACAATCCGGATCGGCGCAAACTCGGCGCTGCGCAGCCCCTTGGCGCGCTCGGCCCACGGGTCCTGCTCGTCCTGCAGGGCGAAGAGCAGGCGCTCGTAGAGGGCCTTGCGATTCGCGGCATCCTCGACCACCTTCTGCTTCACGGTGTCGAGGCCGACGCGCGCCACCCAGTGCACCGTGCGGTCGAGGTAGCGCGCCTCCTCGCGATAGAGCTGCAGGAAGGCCCCTGCGTATTCCATCACCTCCTCGCGCGTCTTCACCTTGGCGAGGAACTGCGCCACCTCCGTCTTGATGCCGCCGTTGCCGGCGACGTAGATCTCCCAGCCGGACTCCACGCCGACGATGCCGACGTCCTTGATGCCGGCCTCGGCGCAGTTGCGCGGACAGCCGCTCACCGCCAGCTTCACCTTGTGCGGCGCCCACATGCGATCCAGCGCGCGCTCCAGGTCGATGCCCAGGCCGGTCGAGTCCTGCACGCCGAAGCGGCACCACTCCGAACCGACGCAGGTCTTCACCGTGCGGATCGACTTGCCGTAGGCAAAGCCCGAGGGCATGCCGAGGTCGGCCCACATCCGCGGCAGGTCCTCCTTCTTCACGCCGAGGAGGTCGATGCGCTGGCCGCCGGTGAACTTCACCGTCGGCACGGCGTATTTTTCCGCCACCTCGGCGATGCGCCTGAGCTGCGCCGGCGTGGTGACGCCGCCGTGGATGCGCGGCACCACCGAAAACGTGCCGTCCTTCTGGATGTTGGCGTGCGCCCGCTCGTTGATGAAGCGCGACTGCGGGTCGTCCTTGTACTCCTTGGGGAAGGCGCACACCAGGTAGTAGTTGAGTGCCGGCCGGCAGGAGGCGCAGCCGTCGGGCGTCTTCCACTCGAGGAAGCGCATCGCCGCGGGGATCGACAGCAGCTTCTGCTCGCGGATCGCCTTGCGCACCTCCTCGTGCGTGAACTCGGTGCAGCCGCACAGCGGCTTCTTCGCCGCGTCCTGCGGCTGGTAGGCGCCGCCCACCGTGGTGGCGAGGATCTGCTCGACCAGGCCGGTGCAGGAGCCGCAGGAGCTGGAGGCCTTGGTGTGCTTCCTCACCTCCTCCAGCGTGAACAGGCCCTGCTCCTTGATGGCCTTGACGATGGTGCCCTTGCAGACGCCGTTGCAGCCGCACACCTCGGCGGAATCCGCCATGGCGGCGGCCTTGCTCTGGCCCTGGTGGCCGGCGCTGCCGAGGTGCGTGTTTACGTAGGATGTGCCGAACATCAGGTGGTCGCGGATGCCGGAGACGTCGCGGCCCTCGCGCAGCAGCTGGAAGTACCAGCTGCCGTCCACCGTGTCGCCGTAGAGCACGGCGCCGGCCAGCTTGTCGCCCTTCAGCACCAGCTTCTTGTACACGCCGCCGTTGCGGTCGTTCAGCACGATCTCCTCGGTGCCCTCGCCGCCCATGAAGTCGCCGGCGGAGAAGACGTCGATGCCGGTCACCTTGAGCTTGGTCGACACCACCGAGCCGGCGTAGCGGCCGATGCCGAAGTTCGCCAGGTGGTTGGCGCAGACCTTGCCCTGCTCGAACAGCGGCGCGACAAGGCCATAGGCCGTGCCGCGGTGCGCGGCGCATTCGCCGACAGCGTAGATGCGCGGGTCGTAGGTCTGCAGCGTGTCGCTGACGACGATGCCGCGCTCGCAGTGCAGGCCGGCGGCTTCCGCCAGCGCGGTGTTCGGGCGGATGCCCACCGCCATCACCACCAGGTCGGCGGGGATCGTCTCGCCGTCCTTGAATTTCACGGCGCAGACGCGGCCGCCATCGTTGTCTGGGCCCTGCACCAGCTCGCTGGTGAACTTCGGCAGCAGGAACTTCAGGCCCTTCGCTTCGAGCGAGACCTGCAGCATGCCGGCCGCCGTCTTGTCGAGCTGGCGCTCCATCAGCCAGTCCGCCGCATGCACCACGGTGACGTCCATGCCGCGCAGCTTCAGCCCGTTGGCCGCCTCCAGGCCGAGCAGGCCGCCGCCGATCACCACCGCGTGCTTGTGGTTCGCCGCCGCCTCGATCATGGCCTGCGTGTCGGCGATGTCGCGGTAGGCGATCACGCCGGGCAGATCCTTCCCCGGCACCGGCAGCATGAAGGGGTTCGAGCCGGTGGCGAGCAGCAGGCGGTCGTAGGGCGCCTCGCTGCCGTCCTCGGCCACCACCTTGCGGCGGATGCGGTCGATCTTCACGACCTTCTTCCCGGCGTGCAGGACGATGCCATTGTCGCGATACCAGTCGACATCGTTGAGCATGATCTCCGGCAGCTTCATCTCGCCCGCCAGCACCGGCGAGAGCAGGATGCGGTTGTAGTTGCCGTGCGGCTCGGCGCCGAAGACGGTGATGTCGTAGAGGTCCGGCGCCAGCTTGAGCAGTTCCTCCAGCGTGCGCACGCCGGCCATGCCGTTGCCGACGAGGACGAGCTTCGGTTTCTTCATGTTTTTTCTCCCTTGATTACGCCGCCCGCCGCAGGTGCTTGTGGTGAAGGAATTCCAGCACCGCGGCGCGTCCTGCCGTGAACACCGGGTCGTTGGCGAGCTTGAGGCGCTCGCGCGGCCAGGGCAGCTTCACTTCCAGCACCTCGCCGATGGTCGCCGCCGGGCCGTTGGTCATCATCACCACGCGGTCGGAGAGCAGCACCGCCTCGTCGACGTCGTGGGTCACCATCACCACCGTGGCGCCGGTGGCCTCCATGACGTTCATCAGCTCGTCCTGCAGGTTGGCGCGGGTCAGCGCGTCGAGCGCGCCGAAGGGCTCGTCGAGCAGCAGGATCTTCGGCTCCATCGACAGCGCGCGGGCGATGCCGACGCGCTGCTTCATGCCGCCGGAGATCTCCTGCGGGAACTTCGCCTCGGCATGCGTCAGGCCGACCAGCGCCAGCGCTGCACTGGTGCGCGCCTTCAGCTTGGCCTTGCCCTCCCTGGCGCCGAAGACGCGCTCCACCGCGAGGTACACGTTGTCGTAGCAGGTCAGCCAGGGCAGCAGCGAGTGGTTCTGGAACACCACGCCGCGGTCGGGGCCGGGGCCGGCCACCTCGCGCCCGTTGGCGAGCAGCACGCCTGAGGTGGGCCGCGTCAGCCCGGCGATCAGGTTGAGCAGGGTCGACTTGCCGCAGCCGGAGTGGCCGATCAGCGAGACGCACTCCGCCTCGTGGATCGCCAGGTTGATGTCGCGCAGCGCCGTGAAGGGGCCGTTCTTCGTGTTGAACGTCATGCCGACGTTCTCGATCTGCACCATTTTCTTCATGACGGACTCCTTCACTCGTAGCTGAAGCGCTTGGCGAGCATGACCAGGGCCTGCTCCAGCAGCAGGCCGATCAGGCCGACGACGAAGATGGCGATGATGATGTTCTCCACCTTCAGGTTGTTCCACTCGTCCCACACCCAGAAGCCGAGGCCGACGCCGCCGGTGAGCATCTCCGCGGCGACGATCACCAGCCAGGCGACGCCGATCGACAGGCGCACGCCGGTCATCATGTAGGGCAGCACCGCCGGGAAGAGGATCTTCGCGAACACCTTCGACTCGGGCAGGTTGAGCACGCGCGCCACGTTGAGGTAGTCCTGCGGGATGCGCTGCACGCCGACGGCGGTGTTGATGATCATCGGCCAGATGCTGGAGATGAAGATCACCCAGATCGCCGCCGGGTTGGCGGCCTTGAACACCAGCAGGCCGATCGGCAGCCAGGCGAGCGGGCTGACCGGCCGCAGCAGGCTAACGATCGGCGCCGCCATGTCGGCGAGGAACTTGAAGCGCCCGATCAGGAAACCGGCCGGGATGCCGACCAGCGCCGCCAGGCCGAAGCCGATGCCGACGCGCTCGAGCGAGAAGAGGATGTTCCAGCCGATGCCCTGGTCGTTCGGCCCGTTGCGGTAGAACGGGTCGGCGAACAGCGTCACCGCCGCCTGGAACACCACCGCCGGGCCGGGCAGCTGCGGGCTCGACTTCGATACCAGCGCCCAGATGCCGACGAAGGCCGCCAGTCCGAGAATCGGCGGCAGGAGCAGGCGCAGAGCTGCGGCCAGAACCGCGCCCGCCCGCTGCCGCCGTCCTGCGGAGACTGACTTTTTCTCCACCACCTGCACGTCCGGCGCGGCCGGTGCGGGTTTCCATTTCTCCGACGCCGGGGCGGCGGGTTTGTCGATGCTCATGGCTGTCGCGCTCATATCGTTCTCCCTATGCCTTCACCTTGAAGCCGCCGGCGTACTTCTTCGCGTCCTTGCCGTCCCACACCACGCCGTCGATCAGCTTGGCGCTGCGCATCTCGCCTTTCGGCAGCGCGACGCCCGCCGCGGCCGCGGCCTGCTTGTACACGTCGATGCGGTTGATCGCCTTCGCCACCGCCAGGTAGTCGGGGTCGGACTTGAGCAGGCCCCAGCGCTTGTGCTGGGTGAGGAACCACATGCCGTCCGACAGCCAGGGGAAGTTCACCGCGCCGTCGTTGAAGAACTTCATGTAGTTCTTGTCGTCCCAGCTCTTGCCGAGGCCGTTCTCGTAGCGGCCGAGCATGCGGCCGAGGATGACATCCATGTCGGTGTTGATGTAGGCCTTGGCCGCCACCGTCTCGGCTGTCTTGCGCCGGTTGGCGAGCGAGGCGTCGATCCAGCGCGAGGCCTCCAGCACCGCCGCCGTCATGGCGCGCGCCGTGTTCGGATATTTCCCCACCCACTCCGCCGTGGTGCCGAGCACCTTCTCCGGGTGGTCGGTCCACACGTCCTGGCTGGTTGCCACCGAGAAGCCGACCTTGTCCACGATGGCGCGCTGGTTCCACGGCTCGCCGACGCAGAAGCCGTGCATGTTGCCGACGCGGCAGTTCGCCACCATCTGCGGCGGCGGCACGACGATCGACTTCACGTCGCGGAAAGGATCGATGCCGTGCGCCGCCAGCCAGTAGTAGAGCCACATGGCGTGGGTGCCGGTGGGAAAGGTCTGCGCGAAGGTGTACGTGCCGGCCGGGCTCGCCGCCACCACCTTCTTCAGCGAGGCGCCGTCGACCGCGCCCTTCTCCTTCATCTGCGTCGACAGCGAGATGCCCTGGCCGTTGTTGTTGATCGTCATCAGCACCGCCATGTCCTTCTTCGGCCCGCCGACGCCCAGGTGCACGCCGTACACCAGGCCATAGAGCACGTGCGCCGCATCCAGCTCGCCGTTCGCCAGCTTGTCGCGCACGGCGGCCCAGGAGGCCTCCTTGCTCGGAATGATCCTGATGCCGTATTTCTTGTCGAATGCGTTCACCGCCGCCATCACCACCGAGGAGCAGTCGGTGAGCGGGATGAAGCCGATCTTCACCTCCTTCTTCTCCGGCGCGTCCGAGCCGGCCGCCCAGGCCCCTGCGCGCACGCCCGGCGGCACCATGCCCATCAGCGCCGCGCCGCCGACGGCGAGCGAAGTGGTCTTGAGGAAGTCGCGCCGCGTGATGCCTGTTTCGATGAGTTTGTCGTCCATGTCATGCTCCACGTTTCCAAAAAAATGGGCGTCGCATCCGCGGAGAAGAGGAGGAAACTCCGCGGATGGACGCCCTTGCCCGAAACCTTCCGGATCGCCGTTGACCCGGTGCTTGACTGTCTGTTTGCAAAGCGCGTGCCAGGAACGACGAATAGATCGCAAGGCCGTGCCGGCATTGGCTTTTCGGTGAATTCACGGATGGAAACGCAGCAGGAAGTACAGGGGGCGCAGCGCACTAATCCGGTGCAACATTCCCAAAACCGCACCAGCGTGGGGGAGTTACAACAGGACTTTCGCCATCTCGATGAGGTCGCGCGAGATCTCCGCCAGCGGGCGGCCGCGATCCATCGCCAGCTTGCGCAGCGCGCGGTAGGCCTCCTCCTCGGCGAGGCCGCGCTTCTGCATGAGGAGGCCCTTGGCGCGCTCGACCAGCTTGCGCTCGGAGAGCTTCTGCGTGGCCTCGGCCAGCTCGCGCCGCAGCGCCTGCCCCTCCTCGAAGCGCGCCACTGCCACCTCGACGATCGGCTTCAGGCGCGAGGGCTCCAGCCCATCGACGACATAGGCGGCGACGCCGGCCTTCATGGCGTGGCGGATCGACTCGGCGTCGCCCGCCTGCGCGAAGATGATCACCGGCCGCGGCAGGTCGCGGTGCAGCGTCGCCAGGTGCTCCAGCGTGTCGCGCGAAGGCGAATCCGTCTCGATGAGGATCACGTCGGGCCGGATCGCCTCGACCTGCTGCGCCAGGTCGAGCGCCGAGGACAGCACCGCCGCCACCTGATGGCCGGCGAGCGCCAGCCCGGCGCAGATCTCGGCGGCGCGCGTGCGGGATTCGTCGATGACGAGAATGCTCAGCATGTCTTATGCCGAGCAAGCGGTGTGCCAGGAAAAGCCTGTCAGCGCGCCGGCGCCCCGGCCGCCTCGCCGCGCACGCTGTTGCGGCCGAGCAGGACGTCGATCTCCGCGAGCAGGCGGGCGCCGGTGACCGGCTTGCGCAGCACCGGAAAGCCGCTCGCCGCCGCCTCCTCCAGCCCGCCGTGGGTGGATTCGCCGGTGAGCAGCAGGACCGGGATGGCGGCACCGAAGGACTGCTGCAACTTCTGCGCCGCCGCCACGCCGTTCTCGCCGTCGCGCAGGCGGTAGTCGGCGACGATCAGGTCGGGCGTGCGGGCGATTTCCTGCAGCGCCCGGCTGACCTCGTCGAAGGTGGCGCCGCCGGCCACGGCCAGGCCGCGCTGGACAAGCAGCCCCACCAGCGCCACGCGCACCAGGGCGTCGTCCTCGAGCAGGACGACGAGCTGCCGCCCGCCCGCCTCATGCGAAGCGGCCGACGACGCCACCGGCGCGGCGGCGGCCGGCTGCGGCATGGCGCGGCTGCAGCGCAGGGCGAACACCGAGCCGCGGCCGGGCACCGAGCGCAGCGTCAGCTTTTCGCCGAGCAGGTCGGCCAGGCGCCGCACGATGGCCAGGCCGAGGCCGAGGCCCTTGCTGCGGTCGCGCGCGGCGTTGCCGACCTGGAAGAATTCCTCGAAGATCTTCTCGCGGTCGGCCTCGCCGATGCCGATGCCGGTGTCCCAGACCTCGATCCACAGCCGCCGGCCGCGCCGGCGGCAGGCCAGCAGCACGCCGCCGCGCTCGGTGTAGCGGATGGCGTTGGACACCAGGTTGCGCAGGATGCGCTCGAAGACCAGCGGATCGCTCTCCGCCCACTCGCCGGTCGGCCGCACGCGCAGGCGCAGGCCCCGCTCCTGCGCCTGCGGCAGGAATTCCACGGCGATGCGCGCGAAGACCTCCTGCACGGGAAAGGGGCGCCGCTCGACGGCCTGCACGCCGGCATCCAGCCGCGAGACGTCGAGCACGCCGGAGAACAGTTTCTCCAGCGCCTCCACCGACTGGTTGATGCGGCCGACCAGCCGGCGGATGTGCAGCGGATCGGTCTGGCCGGCCAGCGACGCGGCGAACAGCCCGAGCGCCTGCAGCGGCTGGCGCAAGTCGTGGCTGGCGGCGGCGAGAAAACGCGACTTGGCGGCGTTGGCCGCCTCCGCCTCGGCCTTGGCCTGGGCGAGCTTTTCCATATGGCGCAGCAGCTCGGCGCTCTTCTGCGCCACCCGCTGGTCGAGTTCCGCGTTGAGCCGCTCCAGCCCGGCATAGGCCTGCAGGAAGCGGTGCGCCAGCATCCAGCCGACGGCGGTGGTGAAGAACAGCGCGGCGTAGGGCACCAGGCGCACGCTGTCGAACATGCCGGGCCGCCCGACGGCGATCCAGTCGTAGGCGCCGAAGCCGAAGGCGACGCCGCCGGCCAGCGCGATGAGGACGGCGCCCAGGCTGCGCTCGCGCCAGGCCTTGCGCGCCACCACCGCCAGCGGCGGCGCGACGAAGCCGAGCATCGCGAGCAGCACGATCCGCGAGGCGTCCAGCACCGACATCCACGGCAGCGAAGCGTAGAGCAGCAGCGGCGCGGCGACCATCGCGCCGCGCAGCAGGCGCTCGTAGCGCGGCAGCGAGGCTTCGACGAAGCGCAGGCAGAACAGGCAGAGCAGGCCGACGAAGGCGAAGTAGAGCGCCGTCATCAGGATTTCCCAGTGCGGCTGCGGCACGGCCAGGTGGAACTGCACGTCGAGGACGTTGCGCAGCGCCCAGACGATGGAGGCGGCGCCGAACAGGACGTAGGTGGCGTCGTCGCGGCGGCGCCACCACAGGATGAGGAAGAAGATGCCGAGCAGGCCGAGCGCCGCGGCCAGGCCGACCGGGCCGGCCGTCTGCAGGGCCATGCGCCTCCAGTAGGCCTCGCGCAGCGCCGCCTGCGGCCCGAACACCACCGGCGAGAGCCCGGTGTAATGCCCGGCGCGGCCCTCGAGGCGAAGATGGATGCGGTTCTCGCCGGCGACGAGCACGGCGGGCGGCACGGTGAACAACAGGGGCCGCTTCCAGGTGTGCATCGCCTGGCCGCCCGGCTCCGCCGTATCGCCGACCAGCCGGCCGTTGACGTACACCGTCAGCCGGTCGTTGCCGCGCGGCACGTAGAGCGCCTGCACGTCGGCGGGCACGGCGGCCAGCTCGGCGCGGAAGCGGTACCAGGCGGCGCCGCTCGTCTGCGGGCGGGTGTGCTGCCATTCGTCCGGCAAGGTCTGCACGCCCCAGGCCGCATCGTCGGCGGGCGGCTGCGCCGCATCGGACAACAGGAAGCCCGCCTCGCTCCACGGCGCCGGCAGCGCGGCGGCGGCCAGGCAGGGCCACAGCAGGACGGCGGCGAGCATCAGCCGCCGGATGCCGATTCTTGTGAGCAAGGTTCCTCCCCCCTTTTCTACTGGGAGGTTACCCCATCCCGCCGCGAAATCAACCTTCGCGGCAGGGCGAGGCAGGTCAGCGCAGGAACAAGGCCGCGGCGAGGGTGGCGAGCGCCAGCACGAGGTTGGTCGTCACCAGGCGGCGGATGCCGTTGAGCGCGGCGCCGGCCTCAGGCCAGGCGCCGGCTTCGGCGTACCGCCGCAGGCGCGGATAGAGCACGCCGTACACCCAGGCGAAGATGCCGGCCATGACGAGGCCGAGCGTCATCATGACGTGCCAGCCGATGGGCGCCTGCCTGAAGCCCGCCTCAAAGAACAGCGCGAAGCCGCTCAGCAGGATCAGCGCGACGGCGACGGCCGTGTAGCGCAGGAAGGCGCCGAGCGTGGCCGCCCACAGCGGCAGGCGCTGCGGCGGCTCGAGCAGCTTGAGCGCGGCCGGCCGCAGGCAGAAGTGCGCGAAGAACATGCCGCCGACCCAGACGACGACGCCGGCGAGGTGCAGGAAGATCAGGAGTTCGCGGGACATGGCGGCGATTATCACACTTCCCGCCCCTCGCCGGCCTCTTCGTGAGTGGTGCCGTCGCGGATGTGGTAGATGCGCTTGAAGGTGGGGATGATCTTCTCGTCGTGGGTGACGACGATGACGGCGGTGTCGTACTGGCGCGCCATGCGGTTGAGGATGCGGATGACGGCGAGCGCGCGCTCGGAATCGAGCGGCGCGGTCGGCTCGTCGGCGAGGATCACCGGCGGCTGGTTGGCGAGCGCGCGGGCAATGGCGACGCGCTGCTGCTCGCCGCCGGAGAGCTGCGAGGGCTCGGCGCGGGCGCGGTGGCCGACGTCGAGGGCTTCGAGCAGCTCCTGCGCGCGCGCACGCGCGGCGCCGTTGGGCCGGCCCGCCAGCATCGGCAGCAGCGCGATGTTGTCGGTGACGTCGAGGAAGGGAATCAGGTAGGGCGCCTGGAAGACGAAGCCGATGCGGTCGCGCCGCAGCGCCTTCAGGTCGGAAATCTTCCAGCCGCCGTCGTAGATCACCTCGTCGCCGAGCGTCATGCGGCCGGCGGTCGGCTCGATCACCGCGCCGAGGCACTTCAGCAGCGTCGTCTTGCCCGAACCCGACGGGCCGATCAGGCCGACGACCTCGCCGGGGGCGACGGTCATGTTGACCTCCTTCAGCGCATCGACGGCGGTGTCGCCCTCGCCGTAGCGCTTGCGCAGGCCCTCGATGCGGATGCCGAAGCCGTCCACCTCAGCCTCCTATCGCGGTCGCCGGATCGACGCGCAGTGCGGCGCGGATGGCCAGCGTGCTGGCGATGGCGCAGATGATCATCACGGCGACGAAGCTGCGCAGCGCGTCGCCCGGCTCGAGCAGGACGTACTTCGGAAAGAACGGCGCCCACAGCGCGGAGGAGATCTTGCCGACGACGAAGCCGATGGCTCCCAGCCCCAGCGCCTGCTGCAGGATCATGCCGGCGATGGTGCGGCTGCGCGTGCCGATCAGCTTCAGCACGGCGATCTCGCGGATCTTGCCGAGCGTCATGGTGTAGATGATGAAGGCGACGATCGCCGCGCTGACCACCGCGAGGATGACGAGGAACATGCTGATCTGCTTCGCCGAGGTGGCGATCAGCTTCGCCACCAGGATCTCCTCCATCTGCGCGCGGGTGTACGCCTGCAGGTGCTTCCAGCGGCGGATCGGCTCGGCCACGGCCTCGGCATCCTGGCCCTGCCGCACCTGCACCAGCACGGCATTCACGCTGCGGCTGATGGTCTGCGAGGCCTGGATGGCTTCGAGCAGGCCCGGCACGCCGGGGCGGTTGAGGGCCGGATTGGCGGCGGTGCGCGCGCGCTCGTTGACGATGGCGTCGTTGTCCTTGAGGAACTGCGCCTCCTGGGCATCCTTGAGCGGGATGAAGACCATCGGGTCGCCGCCCGATGAGACCATGCGCCGCGTCAGGCCGACCACCGTGTAGTCGTGGCGGCGGATGCGGATGCGCTCGCCCAGCGCGAAGCCGGTGCGCACGTCGGCCACCGCCTCGTAGTGGCTGCGCGTGATCTGCCGTCCCGCCACCAGGTAGGGCGGCTCGCCCGGCTCGCCGGGCTCGAAGCCGACGACCATGACGCGCACGTCGCCTCCGTTCCCGCCGCCCCGCTGCACCTGCATGTTGAGGTAGGTGACGTTCGCCGCGCGCGCCACGCCCGGCATGCCGAGGAGGGCGCGGTAGGCGTCGTCGCGCAGGCTGGAGGGCTCGGCATACGGGCCGAGGGTGTCCTTCTGCACGACCCAGATGTCGGCGCCGCTGTTGTCGAGCAGCACGCGGGCGTCGTCGACCATGCCGCGGTACACGCCGGCCATGGTCAGCGTGGCGCCGATCAGCAGCCCGAGGCCGACGCCGGTGAAGACGAACTTGCCCCAGGAATGCAGGATGTCGCGGCCGGCGAGGCTGATCACTTGCCCTGCCCCACGATGGCGTCGACGACGCGGATGCGGCTGCCGGGGGCGAGCTCGCCCTCGCTGTGCACGATGACGCGGTCGCCGGCCTGCAGGCCCTCGCGCACCTGCACGCGGCCGTCGAGGTCGGCGGCGCCCGTGCGCACCGGCACGAACTGCAGCGCGCCCTCGCGCAGCAGCCAGACGCCGGACTGCCCGCCCTGCTGGCGGAGGCTGGCGTTGGGCAGCACCGGGCCGGACTGCGCCGCCGGCAGCTTCAGCGTGACCTCGGCCAGCTCGCCGAGCGAGACGCCCTCGGGCAGCGCGTCGAAGGCCACCTGCGCGATGCGCTCTTCCGTCACGCTGTCGCCGAGCAGTTCCAGGCGCTGCACCTTGCCGGCGAGCGGCTGGCCGGGGCGCGAGCGCAGCACGATCCCGGCGGGCAGGCCGACGGCGAGGCCGGCCGAGCGGCCCTGGTCGAAGCGCACCCGCAGCCACAGGCTGGCCGGGTCGACGACGCGCACGACGGCCTGGCCGGCGACGACGGTCGAGCCGGGCTCGGCGTCGCGCGCCGTCACCACGCCGTCGGCGGGCGCGACGAGGCGGATGTTCTGCCGCTGCTGGCGCACGCCGTCGCGCTCGGCGCGCAGGCGCGCGCCGTCCTGCCGCGCCGCGGCGAGGTTGGCGTCGGCGGCGGCCAGCGCCGCCTCGGCGGACGTCCGCTCCTGCAGCTTCGACTCGACGACGCTGGGGCTGACGAACTTCTGCTCGCCGAGCTCGGCATAGCGGCGGGCGTTGATGGCGGCCACTTCGCGGCGCGCCAGCGCATCGCGCCGCTGCGCCTCGGCGGCGGCGGCCGTGCTGGCGGCGCGGGCGATCGAGGCCTCGAGGGAAGCCACCCGCTGGTCGAGGTCCACCGGGTCCATCTCGGCGAGCAGCTGGCCGGCCTTCACCGCCTCGCCGACATCGACCGCCACGCGCAGCACGCGGCCGGCGGCGGTCGGGCCGATCAGGTAGGAACGCCGCGCCTCCACCGTGCCGATGCCGAACAGCGCCGGCGCGACGCTGTCCTCCGTCACCTCCGCCACGGTGACGCGCACCGGCGCGAAGGGCCCGGTGCGCACGACGACGAAGACGAACGCGGCGAGCAGGACGAGGCCGAGCAGGACCAGGCCGGCGCGGCGGAACGACAGGGCATTCGGTTTCATGACGGCTCCCGCACGGCGTTGAGGTAGAGGGCGAACACGCGCCGCGCCTCGGCTTCCAGCTTCGAGGTGCTGCCGGCGAGCATGGCCTGCAGCATCAGCCCCTGCACGGCGCCGATGAACAGCGTGGCGGCGCCCTCCTTGTCGAGGCCGGCGGCGACCTCGCCGCGCCTTTGCGCCTCCGTCAGCAGGCGCACGACCAGCTTGCGGTAGCTCTCCTGCATGCTGCGGGCGCGGCGCTTGACCGGCGTGTCGCGCGGCTTCTGCAGCTCGTTGAGGATCAGGCGCGGCACGCCGGGATGCTTCGCGACGAAGCGCGCATGCTTCATGAAGACCGCCCGCAAGCCGTCGAGCGGCGTCGGCGCCGCCGTCGCCGCGGCATCGAGCGCCGACAGCAGGTGCGATTCCACCCAGCCCATCACCGCCAGCCAGATGGCGTCCTTGGTCGGAAAGTGCTTGAAAAGCGCGCCCTGGGTCAGCCCCAGCGAACGGGCGATGTCGACCGTCGTGATGTCGCCGGGACAGACGCTGGCGGAAAGGTCGAGCACCGTGTCGACGATCTCGGCTTGGCGGGCTTCGGTGGAAAGGCGGGCGCGGGCGGGCTGCATGGCGGCGGGAGGAAGATAGCGATTAAGTTAGTAATAGATTACTTACCACTATAGCCCAGTCCGCGCATCCCGGCAAGCCGGGCGGGCACTGCCTCGGAGCCTGGTCGCAGGCTCACCTCCTGACCCAGTCCCCGCCTTAGCATCGACTGTCTATCCATTACCCCGCATCGCCGGCTATTGCGCAAACGCAATATATTGCTAGAATGCAATACATGACATGACCGCTGCGCTGCTGGCCGATTTCGAGCGGGACGTAACGGACTGGAGGATGCCATGAAGGCCATCATCGAAGTGAAACGCCGGGGTTCGGTGTTCAACACCGCGCGCAGGCAGATCGCCGAGGCGGGGCGCGGACGCACGCCCGACTACCGCCTGTCGTTCGAGTCGGCGCGCATGCTGTTCGCCGAACTCACGCCCGCGCGCCTGGACCTGCTCAACACCCTGCGCGGCCTCGGCCCTTCCAGCGTCTATGCCCTGGCGAAGGCGGCCGGGCGCAACTACTCCAACGTCCACGCCGACATCGCCCGCCTTAACGAACTGGGCCTGGTCGATCGCAACGAGGACGACACGGTCGAAGTGAAATTCAACGCCGTCGAGATCCGCATGGCGCTGGAGCAGGCCGCGTAAAAATACTCCTCCCCTCTCCCGCGAGCGGGAGAGGTGCCGGGGGAGAGGGCAGGCATACCCACCAGCCACCCGAGACCGCCACCCTCATCGCCACCGGCGCCAACGCGCTGGTGCGCCCGGTGCACGATCGCATGCCGGTGATCCTGCAGCCGGCCGACCACGCCGCCTGGCTCGGCGCGCAGACGAAAGCCGAAGACCTCAAGGCCCTGCTGAAGCCCCTGCCGGAAGACCTGATGGAGCGCTACCGCGTGAGCAGGAGCATGAGCAATACGCGGAACGAGGGGGAGGAGTGCATGGCGCCGTGTTGCGAAGACTGACTTTTCAGGCAGTATGAAAGTCAGTCCCCGCGATACGGCGAGAACGAAATTCCGAATCTCGGCCTTATGTGGAGCTCCACATAAGGCCGATTTTGAGACGATGGTAAAAGCTAGGAATTCGGCCGAAGGGAAATTCAATCGGCCGGGTGATAGCTGACGCATTCTTTCCAGGCTCGAGCCAAGCGCCACACAAGCTTCCTGTAAGGCAATAGATGACCCGGGCTGCGTCAGGCCGTCATCTCTTCCGGCCGCACCCTGGCCAGCCGCTTCACCGTGTCCGGATATTTGGCGACGAGGCTGAGCAGCACCTTTGCCGGTCCAGTCGGCTCCGCCCTTCCCTGCTCCCAGTTCTCCAGGGTGCGCTTCGACACGCCCAGGGCGGCGGCAAATTCTGCTTGCGACAATCCGGAGCGGGAACGCGCCGACAGCAGCGCCCAGCGCGCGCCGCTCAGGATTTCTTCCTTCGCCACCTTGCCGCCGGGCAGTTCGATGCACCGACGTACCTTGCCGTCGGCCAACATTTCGATGGTTGTCTTGCGCCCGCGACGGCCAGCCTTCAAGTCACGCACGGATTGAAGCAGCTCGGCGCCAATATCGCGCTTGGCGTCCCGTGCCCGCAGCGCTTTTTCAGTCATCTTCGCCATGTTCCATTTCCTCCTTGATTGCCTTGAGCACCTGGCCGGGTATGGCGTCACGTGCGCTCTTGGCATAGATCACCAGCATCAGCATCTGCCCGGCCCTGGTGCGTACGTAGTAGCAGACCCGCACGCCCCCTGACTTGCCGGAGCCCTGCCGGCCCCAGCGCAGTTTTCGCACTCCGCCGGAACCCCGGATAATGTCGCCTGCCTCGGGATGCTCGCAGAGGTATTCCTGCAGGGCCAGATACTCGTCGTCCGCGAGGTAGTCGGACAAGTATTTCGAGAACAGCGGGGATTCGATGAACTCGAATTGCATGCTGGCATTATACGCACGATGCGTATATGGTCAAGGAAGAAGGCGGCCTTTCGGAGGGTGGGAGACTCGGGGCATTTGACTGACTTTTCCTGAATCCAAATAAAAAACGGGAACCCCTTTAGAGGTTCCCGTCGAAACCTGTCGCGTTGCGCGGCAGGAAGGAGGAAGGTACTGGCGCTTAGGCGCAGCTGCCGGCGGGCGAAGCCTTGGCGACGCCCAGCTTGATGAGGATGGTCTCCAGCGGGCAGAACTTGGTGAAGCCGCTCTGGAACAGGTTGGCGCCGACGAAGGCGGTGAACCAGAGCCAGGACATCTGCGACAGGTCGGCCTGGGCGCTGAAATGGGTCAGCGCCAGCGAGATCAGGATGAAGGCGCCGGCGAAGATGCGGATGAGTTGATTGACGGTCATGCGGTGCTCCCTAGGTTGAATATTAATAATTGCTAATATACTGATGGCGAGCTATGGCGTCAAGGGTGGATTGTTGGCTTTGTGACTTGGGTTACAGAGAGATTTCCCACCCTCTCCCCGGCCCTCTCCCGCCCTGCGGGAGAGGGGGTGGATCCCCGCTTTCGCGGGAATGACGGGTTATCTTGAAAGTCAGTCCGCGCGGGACGGCGCGGCGATGCGGTTCTTCATCGCCGCGTAGTAAAGCACCGGGATCACCACCAGCGTCAGCAGGGTCGACACGAAGATGCCGAAGATCAGGCTGATGGCGAGGCCGTTGAAGATGGGGTCGTCGAGGATGAAGATGGCGCCGATCATGGCGGCCAGCCCGGTCAGGGCGATGGGCTTGGCGCGGATGATGCCGGCCTGGATCACCGCCTCGGCGAAGTCCATGCCGCCGGCCACCTGCTCGTTGATGAAGTCGACCAGCAGGATGGAGTTGCGCACGATGATGCCGGCCAGCGCGATCATGCCGATCATCGAGGTGGCGGTGAACTGGCTGCCGAGCAGCGCGTGGCCGGGCATGACGCCGATGATGGTGAGCGGGATCGGCGCCATGATGATCAGCGGCACCAGGTAGCTCTTGAACTGCGCCACCACCAGCAGGTAGATGAGGATCAGGCCGACGGCGTAGGCGAGGCCCATGTCGCGGAAGGTCTCGTACGTCACCTGCCACTCGCCGTCCCACTTGAGGGCGTAACCGGCGTAGGGGTCCTTCGGCTGGCGGATGAAGTATTCGCCCAAATTCCCGCCCTGCTCCAGCGCCATGCCGTTCACCTTGGAGCGGATGTCGAACATGCCGTAGAGCGGCGAATCGAGCTTGCCGCCCATGTCGCCGACGACGTACACCACCGGCAGCAGGTCCTTGTGGTAGATGGCCTTCTCGCGCAGCTGCTCGCGCACTTCGACCAGCTCTGAAACCGGCACCATCCTGCCGTCCCTTGCACGAACCGTGAGCTTCAACAGCGCGTCGAGCGAGTTCTGCTTCTCAGGCGCGAGGGTCACGCGCACCGGGATCTCGTACTTGGCGTCCTGCGAGTGGGCCGGCGTGACGTTCTCGCCGGCGAGGCCCATGCGCACCACCTCGACGATGTCCTTCTGCGCCACGCCGAGCAGCGCCGCCTTGCTTTGCGAGACGCGCAGCACGAACTTCTGCGCGTCGGCCTGCACGGAGTCGTCCACGCCGACGATGTCGGCCGTGCCCTCGAAGGCCTTGCGCACCTCCTTGGCCACGGCGACCTGGCCGGCATAGTCGGGGCCGTAGATCTCGGCGACGATGGGCGAGAGCACCGGCGGGCCCGGCGGCACTTCGACCACCTTGGCGTTGCCGCCGTGCTTCTTCGCGATCTCGGCGATGCGGTCGCGCACGGAGACGGCGATCTCGTGGCTCTGCCGGCTGCGGTGCTTCTTGTCGACGAGGTTCACCTGGATGTCGCCGAGCTCCGACGAGGCGCGCAGGTAGTACTGGCGCACCAGGCCGTTGAAGTTGATCGGGCTGGCGGCGCCGGCATAGGCCTGGTAGTCGGTGACTTCCTCCACCTGGGCGATCTCGGCGCCGATCTCGCGCAGCACGCGGGCGGTGTCCTCGAGCGGCGTGCCGGCCGGCATGTCGAGCACGACCTGGAACTCGCTCTTGTTGTCGAAGGGCAGCATCTTCAGCACCACCCATTGCACCAGGGCCAGCGACACCGAGACGGCGATGGCGGCGAAGATGCCGGTCCACAGCTTGCGACGGGCGCGCGCGCCGGTGCGTTCGACGAGGAAGGGCGTCACGTATTTGCGGAAGAGCGGGTCGAGCCTGGCGGTGACCTTGTCCGGCGCGTGCGCAGCATGGCCACCGTGCTTGCCGCCGAGCAGCTTCAGCGCCAGCCAGGGCGTCACGACGAAGGCGATGGCGAGCGAGATGAACATGCCCATCGATGCGTTGATGGGGATGGGGCTCATGTAGGGGCCCATCAGGCCCGAGACGAAGGCCATCGGCAAGAGTGCTGCGATGACGGTGAAGGTGGCGAGGATGGTCGGGCCGCCGACTTCGTCGACCGCCTTGGGGATGATCTCCCACAAATGCTTGTCGGGTTCGAGCTGCTGCCAGCGGTGGATGTTCTCGACCACCACGATGGCGTCGTCGACGAGGATGCCGATGGAGAAGATGAGGGCGAACAGCGAGACGCGGTTCAGCGTGAAGCCCCAGGCCCAGGAGGCGAACAGCGTCGCCGCCAAAGTCAGCGTCACCGCCACGCCGACGATGACGGCCTCGCGCTTGCCCAATGCGAAGAGCACCAGCAGCACCACGGCGCCGGTGGCGAAGACCAGCTTGCCGATCAGCTTCTGCGCCTTGTCGGTGGCGGTGGCGCCGTAGTTGCGCGTGACGGTGAACTCGACGCCCTCGGGAATCACCGCGCCCTTGAGCGCCTCGGCGCGCCTGATGACGGATTCGGCGACGTCGGCGGCGTTGACGCCGGGCTTCTTGGAGATCGACAGCGTCACCGCCGGGAATTCCCCCTCCTTCGTGCCGTGCCAGACGTACTGCGAAGGCTGGTCGGCGCCGTCGGAGATCGCGGCGACGTCGGACATGAACACCGGCTTGCCGCCATCGACGCCGACCACCAGGCGCTTCACGTCGGCGGCGGTTTCCAGATAGGTGCCGGTCTCGACGAGGATCTCGCGGTTGCCCGAGACCAGGTTGCCGGAAGGCTGCAGGGCATTCGAGAGCTGCAGCGCGGCCTTGAGGTCCTGCGCGGTGATGCCGTGGGCGGCCATGCGCTCGGCGTCCATCGCCACGCGAATCACATGGCCGGGGCCGCCCAGCGTGACGACGTCGCGCGTGCCGGGGATGCGCTTCATCTCGATCTCGACGGCGCGCGCCACCTGCTGCATCTCGAAGGCGGCGCGCTCGGCGTCCTTCGTCCAGAAGGTCAGCGTGACGATGGGCACGTCGTCGATGCCCTTCGGCTTGATGATCGGCTCGCCGACGCCGAGCTGAGGCGAGACCCAGTCGCGGTGCGAGTTGACGGTGTCGTAGAGGCGCACCAGCGCCTGGATCGGGTCTTCGCCGACGACGTACTGCACGGTGATGACGGCCATGCCGGGGCGCGAGACGGAGTACACGTGCTCGATGCCGGCGATGCGCGAGAGCACCTGCTCGGCCGGCCGCGCCGCCAGGTTCTCGACGTCGCGCGCCGAGGCGCCCGGGAAGGGAATGAAGACGTTGGCCATCGTCACGTTGATCTGCGGCTCTTCCTCGCGCGGCGTCACCAGCACGGCGAACAGGCCGAGCAGGAAGGCGATCAGCGCGATGAGCGGCGTCATCTGCGAGCGCTGGAACAGAGCGGCGATTTTTCCGGAGATGCCCATGGGCAGCTGTCAGTTATCAGCTATCAGTTTTCAGTCGAATAAAAGGAGCGCAGGGACGGGATCAGAGGAAGGAGGAGGGAGGAAACCCCTGCCCCGTTTGAATCCCTGCGCTCACAGACCGTTACGGATTCGGCCGGGCGACGATGCCCGCCTTGACCGGATCGAGTGCAACCTTTTCGCCGGCGGAAAGCCCCGCCAGCACTTCATGGAAGCCGCCGGCCAGGGGCTCGGAGAGCCGCACCTGGCGCAGGCGCGCCGCGTTCTTCTCGTCGATGACGTACACCGCCGTCACTTCGCCCCGGCGCAGCACGGCGGCGGCCGGCACCAGCAGCTTCTTCGCCTTGCCGGTGACGAAATGCGTGCGGGCGAACATGCCGGGAATGATGCCGGGCAGGTTGTCGGGCAGATACACGCGCGCCGTCACGGTGTGGGTGCGCGGGTCGGCGGCGGGCAGCACCTCGACCTTCGCCGCGTCGACCCACTTGCCCGTCTCGGGGAATTCGATCTTGGCCTGCAGCGTGGCGCGCACCGCGGCGAGCTTGTACTGCGGGATGCTGGAGGTCACGCGCAGGCCCTTCGGGTCGTACACCGTGATAAGCGGCCGACCCGGAGTGGCCAGCTCGCCGGCCTCGGTATGGCGCTGGGCGACGAAACCGGTCAGCGGCGAGACGATGCTGGCGTGGCTGGCGGCCGCGCCCGCGGCACCGGCGCCGGCCTGCGCCGCGCGGTAATCGGCCTCGGCCTTGTCGAGGGCGGCCTTGCTGATGAACTTCTGCGCGTGGAGATTCTTCGTGCGCTCGTAGTTGGCTTTCGCGTTGGCGAGCGTCGCCTGGCTGGCGGCGTAGCCCTCGGCGGCCTCGCGCGCGTCGATGCGCATGAGGAGCTGGCCCTGCTTCACCGCATCGCCGGCATCGGCGCGCACTTCGACCACGCGGCCCGGCACCTGGGCGGCAATGACGGCCTGCTTCACCGCCTCGACGACGGCCTCGGCGGGATAGGTCAGCTCGATCTCGCGCAGCTCTACGGGCGCGGTCGCCAACGGCGCCGACTGGGCAAAAGTCAGCCCCGGCAGCACGGCGGCAGCGAGAACAAGCAGGCGGCGTTTGGGTGGCATGTAAGAAAGCATGAGCGTTATATTAGAGTTTTCTTATATTCATGTCAACGACCACGGCTGTCTCCACAGTAGCATTTCCCGAGAACAATAAAATCAAGATGTTGTCAAAAAACCGCCTGCACGGGCAAGCGAAGCTATGCACCATTTTGGTGAACATTGCGGGGAAATGCACCAATGGGGTGCATATGGGCGTTAAAATCCTTCCCCCGCGGCTTGGGGGGCGTACGGTGCCGGCCCGGATTTCGATTTTTACTCATATTTGTGGAGAGCTTTCATGAAATACAAGAATCTCGACGACTTCATGGCTTATGTCGAGGCGCGAGACAAGAACCAGCCGGAGTTCCTGCAGGCCGTGAGGGAGGTCATGGGCAGCCTGTGGAACTTCATCGCGAACCACCCCCGCTACGCCGACGCCGCCCTCCTCGAGCGCCTCGTCGAGCCGGAGCGCGTGATCCAGTTCCGCGTCTCCTGGGTGGACGACCGCGGCGAAGCGCACACCAACCGCGCCTTCCGCGTGCAGCACAGCTCGGCCATCGGCCCGTTCAAGGGCGGCATGCGTTTCCATCCCTCGGTGAACCTGTCGATCCTGAAGTTCCTCGCCTTCGAGCAGACCTTCAAGAACGCGCTGACCACGCTGCCGATGGGCGGCGGCAAGGGCGGCTCGGACTTCGACCCGAAGGGCAAGAGCCGCAATGAAGTGATGCGCTTCTGCCAGGCGCTGATCGTCGAGCTCTACCGCCACCTCGGCCCGGACACCGACGTGCCGGCCGGCGACATCGGCGTCGGCGGCCGCGAAGTCGGCTTCATGGCCGGCATGATGAAGAAACTCTCCAACAACGCCGCCTGCGTGTTCACCGGCAAGGGCATGTCCTTCGGCGGCAGCCTGATCCGCCCGGAAGCCACCGGCTACGGCCTGGTGTACTTCGTCGACGACATGCTGAAGACGCGCAAGGACGGCTTCGAGGGCAAGACGGTCTCGCTCTCCGGCTCGGGCAACGTCGCGCAGTACTCGGCGGAGAAGCTGATCGAGCTCGGCGCCAAGGTGGTGACGGTCTCCGACTCCGGCGGCACGGTGTACGACAAGGCCGGCATGAACCGCGAGAAGCTCGATGCGCTGATGAGCATCAAGAACGACCACTACGGCCGCGTCGACGAATACGCCAAGAAATTCGGCCTGGAATACCTGCCCGGCAAGACGCCGTGGCACATCCCGGTGGACATCGCCCTGCCCTGCGCCACGCAGAACGAGCTGAACGGCGAGGACGCAAAGACGCTGGTGAAGAACGGCGCGAAGTGCGTGGCCGAAGGCGCCAACATGCCGTCCACGCTGGAGGCCGTCGAGGTCTTCATCAAGGCCGGCATCCTCTACGCGCCGGGCAAGGCCAGCAACGCCGGCGGCGTCGCCACCTCCGGCCTGGAGATGACGCAGAACGCGCAGCGCCTGCCGTGGGTGCGCGAGGAAGTCGACGGCCGCCTGAAAGGCATCATGCACGAGATCCACCGGAACTGCGTGCAGTACGGCAGCGGCAAGGACGGCTTCATCAACTACGTCGACGGCGCCAACATCGCCGGCTTCGTCAAGGTCGCCGATGCCATGACCCAGCAGGGCATATACTAGGCACGACGCGCTTCGACCATCCGGGCATCCGCGAGGCTGCCCGGATTCCGCCCCACCTTCCCCACTTTCGCGCGTCCCGGGAGACAACGATGCGCGCGATCCTCACCCCGCTCCTAGTATCGATCGCCCTGGCCGGAACGCCGGCCTTGGCGGCCGACCCGTCGCCCGCGCTCGCGCCGGGCCTGGTCAATCCCGGCTATCACGAGCCGCCGGCCTGGTTCAGGGAATCCTTCCTCGACATCCGCGACGACGTCGCCGAGGCGGCGAAAGCCGGCCGGCGCCTGATGCTCTACTTCTACCAGGACGGCTGCCCCTACTGCGCCAAGCTGCTGCGGGAGAACTTCGGCGAGAAGGCCATCGCCGACAAGACGCGCAAGCACTTCGACGTGATCGCGGTGAACCTGTGGGGCGACCGCGAGGTGACCGACCTGGCCGGAAAAACGACCACGGAAAAAGCCTTCGCGAAAGCCCTGCGCGTGCAGTTCACGCCGACCCTGCTGATGCTCGACGAGAAAGGCGCCACGGCGCTGCGCCTGAACGGCTATGTGCCGCCGCACCAGTTCCACGCCGCGCTCGACTACGTCGGCGGGCGCCTGGAGAAGGGCCAGTCGTTCACCGATTACCTGCTGGTGCGCGCGCCCGAGCCGGCGAGCGGAAAGCTGCACGCGCAGCCGTGGCTGCTGCCGGCGCCGCTGGACCTTTCGAAGCGCGACGGCAGGCCGACGCTGGCGATCTTCGAACAGAAGTTGTGCGCGGGCTGCGACGAGATGCATGCCGAGGGCTTCCCGCGGCCGGAGGTGGCGGCGCTGCTGAAGCGCTTCCGCGCCGGACGGGTGGACATCGCCGCGAACGAGGCCGTGAAGACGCCGGACGGGAAGCGGCTGGCGATGCGCGAGTGGGCGCGGCAGCTGAAGATCGTCTACACGCCGAGCTTCGTCTTCTTCGACGCTTCGGGGCGGGAAGTCTTCCGCGTCGAGGGCTACCTGCGCCCCTTCCACCTCGCCTCCTCGCTCGACTACGTCGCCTCCGGCGCCTACAAGAAGCAGCCGGAGTTCCAGCGCTTCATCGAGGCGCGCGCCGCGGCGCGGCGCGCGCAGGGGGAGAAGATCGAACTGATGAAGTAGCCGCCCTTATCCCCTCTCCCCGCTCGCGGGG
>PQAF01000009.1:41257-41400 GCA_003105015.1 Rhodocyclales bacterium
CTCCCGCCAGCGGGAGAGGGAGACATAAATCAGCGCTCCGACTTCAGCCGCACGATCCCCAGCGCCTTCATCACGGCCTTCTCGTAGAAGGTCTCCGAGACGCCCTTGCACACCTTGCGCATGAAGTATTTCTCGAAGGCGAT
>PQAF01000010.1 GCA_003105015.1 Rhodocyclales bacterium
CATACAAGTTAAGTTTAGGTACGCAAAATATCTTTGCGCCACACGCCGGAAATTATTTTGTTTACCGTTCAAATAATTGGCGCGCTTTCTACATGATACAAGAAATAAGGCATGTGTGTCTATTGCTGAATCATTAATTCCGGCAGATAAGTATTATTGAAAAGTATCCCAGGCAAATTTAAGAATAAATACCCCCGCCACGGCAAGAAAGACGCGCCTGACGAATCCGGCGCCATGACGAATGGCCAAGTGTGAGCCAAACAGGGAACCGCCAATATTGAAAATGGCCATGGCCATGCCAGTAACCAGGAGAACATGCGCATTTGCCCCGAAGAACAACAATGCAGCCAAATTGGTGGCGGCATTGACGATCTTGGCAGAAGCCGAAGCGCGCAGAAAATCCAGGCCGAAGAAACGGACGAACATGAATATCAGAAAGCTTCCCGTGCCCGGACCAAAGAATCCATCGTAAAACCCGATCACGCCACCAAAGAACAGCGCCATCAGCATGTCACGCCTGCCATGGGTACGATATTGGTCTACCGCTCCCAGATTCTTTTTCGCATAGGTGTATGCGGTGACCACTATCAGCAGAATCAGGACCAGCGGGCGCAGCCACTCCTTGGGCAGCAGGGCGACTGTCATGGCGCCGAAATAGGACAGGACGAATGCCGACAGAGCCGCCGGCAGAGCCGCCCGCCAAGGCACCTCGATACGGCGCGCGTAACGCAGGGCGGCGCTGGCCGTACCGAAAATACTGGCAAGCTTGTTGGTCCCGAAAATTGTGGCCGGCGACGCTTGGGGCAGGACACTGAAAAGCGCCGGAATCTGGATCAGCCCACCCCCCCCAACTACCGCATCAATAAGACCGGCAGCGAATGCGGCGGTGCACAACAATATGAGGTCGATCGGTTCCACGTGGAACAATCCGCCTTCCCGGTCTTACTTGCCTATGCAGAAACGGGAAAAAATCTCTCCCAGCAAATCATCTGGCGTGAATTCCCCGGTAATCGTCGCCAGCGCTTCTTGCGCCAAACGCAGTTCTTCAGCAAGCAGTTCCAGATGGTCCCATTGGGTTTCGGCGGCGAGCAAGCGCGCCAAGGCATTCTGGAGCGCCTGGAGGTGTCGCTCTCGGGCCAAAAAGACATCCTCGGCGCCCGCTTGCCACCCCGCGATCCGTAACAACTCCTGCTCAAGCGCCCCCATCCCCTCACCGGTCTTCGCAGAAAGCCAAAGGGCCACGCGGCCATCCAACATCTCACGTCCGCAAGGGTGCTCCACCAAATCGGCTTTGTTGAACAGCAGGATTTGTTCGACGCCCGCCGGCAACCGCGATGCGATCGTATGATCGGCAGGTGTCATGCCGGTCCGGGCATCAAGCAGATGCAGCACCACGTCAGCCCGCTCAATCTCCCTCCAGCTTCGGTCGATGCCAAGGCGCTCGACTTCGTCCTCCGTCTCACGCAAACCAGCGGTGTCAACGATATGCAGGGGTATGCCGCTTACTTGGATTGTTTCTCGCAGCGCATCCCTTGTCGTACCCGGAATGGCTGTCACGATGGCACGATCCTCACCCGCCAGACGGTTGAGCAGGCTGGACTTGCCAACATTGGGTTGGCCCGCCAGGACAACATGCAGACCATTCCGAAGCAGACTGCCCTGACGCGCCCCTCCCAACAGCTTCCGGACATCCTCGGTCAGACAGTCCAGTTTTCCGGCTACGTCCGACTTGCGCAAGGCATCGATTTCTTCCTCGGGGAAGTCAAGGCTAGCCTCCACCAGCATTCGCAAAACAATGAGTCGTTCCACGATCTCATGCGTCTTCCGCGAAAATTCGCCACTGAGCGACCTTACTGCGGAACGGGCCGCGGCCGCCGTAGACGCTTCGATCAAATCGGCCACAGCTTCAGCTTGGGCCAGATCCAGTTTTTCATTGAGATAGGCACGCCGGGTAAATTCACCGGGTTCCGCCAGGCGCGCACCCAATTCAAGACAACGTTGCAGCAACAACTGCATCACCATCGGTCCGCCATGGCCCTGCAGCTCAAGTACGTCTTCCCCTGTATAAGAATGCGGAGCAGGAAAGTAGAGAGCGATGCCCTCGTCAATCTCGACTCCTGCTGCATCGAGAAAGCGGGCAAGGGTGGCAATGCGGGGTTGCGGAACGGATCCGGTCAGAAGACAGGCAAGCGGAGCAAGCTCCGCTCCAGACAAGCGTACGATACCGATGCCACCATGCCCGGGCGCGGTGGCAACGGCAGCAATCAGGTCAGCTTGCTTTCTGCTTGCCACCCTCGATCAAGCGCGTAATCTGCCACTGCTGGGCGATCGAAAGGACGTTGTTGGTTATCCAGTACAGCACCAGGCCGGACGGGAACCAGAGGAACATGAAGGTAAACACGATCGGCATGGCCATCATGACTTTCGCCTGGATCGGATCGGGCGGCGTGGGGTTCAGCTTAGTCTGTATGACCATTGAAACGCCCATAATGATCGGCAGCACATAGTAGGGGTCCATGGCCGATAGGTCCTGAATCCACAGCATCCAAGGGGCATGGCGCATCTCGACACTGCCAAGCAACACCCAATAGAGGGCAATGAATACCGGAATTTGCACCATGATGGGCAGGCAACCGCCAAGAGGATTAATCTTTTCCTTGCGGTAGAGCTCCATCATCTCCTGGTTCATGCGATTCCGGTCAGAGGCAAACTGCTCCTTTATTTTCATTAACTTAGGTGTCACCACCTTCATTTTTGCCATGGACCGGTAGCTCGCGGCCGAGAGCGGGAAAAACAATGCCTTGATCAGAACTGTCAGCAGGATGATCGACCACCCCCAGTTGCCGACGAAACGGTGAATCAGTTCAAGAAGCCAATAGATGGGTGAGGCAATCACCGTCAGCCAGCCATAGTCCACCACCAAGTCGAAACCCGGAGCGACCTTTTCCAGCTTGGCCTGTTCCTGCGGGCCGGCGTAGAGCGGCATGCCTATCCGAGAAGTCTGACCGGCTGCAACCATTGCAACCGGCATAATGATTCCGGCTGAGAACAAATTGTCAGCGACCTTGCGGATGAAAAACTCACGTTCGTCATTGCCCTGTGGTGTCCAGCCGGCGACGAAATAATGCTGCACCATGGCCAGCCAGCCATCCTTGGCTTTTTGGACAAACTTGGCTTTGCCTTTGTCGACATCGGCAAAATCCACCTTCTGGAACTTGCCCTCATCCGTATAGATCGCCGGCCCGGTAAAGGTGGCGATATTGGTCATGCTGGCTTCCGGTACCCTTCCGTCGCGCGTGAGCTGGTAATAAGCATGAGCGGCCAGCGGCGTCTGGCGCTGATTGACAATCTCATAGCCGACATCGATCTGGTAGCTACCACGATGAAAGGTATAAATTTTTGCAACTTTGAGACCATTTGCCTCCGGGGCTTCCAGCCTGATTTCAAGCTTGTCTGAATCTGGTTTGAGTTCCCGGGCGCCCGGTGCCAGCCTGAATTCGGTCTTGTGATTGGGCAAACCCTCTCCAATCAGCCCGGATTGCGCAACGTAAGTGCGATCCTTAGAAATCTCCATCAGGACAAAATGCTTGGTTTTGTCCTCGGTAGCCTTGTGTTGGGTAAGTTCCAGCCTCACCAGATCCCCCCCCACAGAGGAGATTTCGGCAAGGTATAGATCCGTCTTCACCAGGGTTTTGGTGCCCACCTCCGAAATGGTTGCCTGCTCAGGAGCCGGAACACTGGATGGGGGTGTAGACGCCGCAGAAAGAGGGGTACTTGGAGTGGGGGCAGCTCCCTGGACTAGTGGAGCTGTCTGTTGCACCGATTGCGCCGTGGTTGCTACTGCTGCCGGCTGGATCTGCCTCTGCCAGCCATCCCAGAGCATGAAGAGAGAAAAAATGAAGACCAGCAGGAGGATCAGGCGTTGATTGTCCATCAATCGGCTCTTGTAGTTATTTATTCAAGGAACGGGGTCGTATCCGCCCGGATTCCAAGGGTGGCAACGTGAAATGCGTTTCGCAGCAAGCCAGGATCCTTTGCACCCACCATGCTTTTCGAGGGCTTCTATGGCGTATTCCGAACAACTCGGGTGAAATCGACAATTCCGACCAATCAGCGGACTAATTGCCAGTCGGTACATGCGCACGAGCAAGACTAGCAACTGATTCATCAGGTCAGGCGAGCAAACAACTCATCGATCTCGGCACGCAATACATGCCTATCGGGCGTATCCATGCGCACTGAAACACGAACGACGATATCGCTTTGCGGCAGTTTCGAACGGGACAAGCGGAAGGATTCTCGCACAATGCGGCGGATCAAATTGCGATTCACGGCTGAGCGTACAAATTTTTTTGCGATCACCAAGCCGATCCTTGCCGTAGCAGCCGAATTCGGTCGGTGTAGCAAATTGAAATGCTTGCCGCGAAGGGTCTTGCGAAAAGCAAAAACGGATGAGAACTCATCCGTTTTACGTAACCGATGTTCGCTGCGGAAGCCTAAATCGACACCCGCCACCGCCACTTCAGACGCCGAGGCGAGCGCGTCCTTTGGCTCGACGGGCACGAATAACAGCGCGTCCCCCACGCGTACGCATGCGAACAAGGAAACCATGGGTGCGTTTACGCCGGATTACGGAAGGTTGGTATGTGCGTTTCATGACTACCGTCTATGCAAAAAGAAGAACACGCGATTTCATCTTTTCTTCGTTGATTTGTCAAGACCATTTTTTTTGTCTGCCTGTGGATAACTCTTACGGAATAGCGCTAAAATTCGCCACTTGGAGTTTATCGCAGGACCCAATTCAGGTTAGCGGTTTACATTAAAATAACTATAATAATCAAATAATTAATTTCTTTGGCGATTAACCGACGTTCACCATGCTACGGCATGTTGGCGAACCTCTAAGAATGAATGCTTTCTGGTCATCCTGTCTTCGGCAACTTGAGCAGGAACTCCCTCCCCAGCAATTCAATACCTGGATCAAGGCGCTGCGCCTCGAGAATGGTGATGAATCCAACCAGAGCCTGAAGCTTGTTGCCCCCAATCGTTTCGTATTGCAGTGGGTGCGTGAGCGCTATTTGCACCGCCTTGAGGATCTGGCCAAACAGTTCTTTGCCGAACCCGTCCAGATTTCCATAAATTTGCCGGAATCCACAGAGCTTGAACGACTGGATGTCCCTCCGCTTGCTGTTACCGCCAAAAATGAATCTGTCGGCATTGTGCCCACTCCCGTTACGGTCTTCCAGACCAACGGTTCAGATTCGGCTTATGAAAAGACCCGGCTCAACTCGACTTTTACTTTCGATACTTTAGTAACCGGTCGTGCCAACGATCTAGCTCGCGCGGCGGCGTATCAGGTGGCATTGAATCCGGGAATTTCTTACAACCCCCTATTCGTATATGGTGGTGTCGGTCTAGGCAAAACCCACCTGATTCATGCTCTTGGCAATGAAGTCTATCGTCAGAACCCCGAAAAGGTGATTCGTTACGTCCATGCCGAAGACTATTATGCAGACGTCGTACGTGCCTACCAACAGAAATCGTTTGATGTCTTTAAACGCTACTACCGTTCACTCGACCTGTTGCTCATTGACGATATCCAATTCTTCAATAACAAGAACCGTACTCAAGAGGAATTCTTTTACGCATTCAACGCGCTGATTGAAGCAAAGAAACAGATAGTCATTACTTGCGATACTTATCCCAAGGACATCACTGGACTTGAAGACCGGCTGATATCAAGATTTGACTGGGGACTGACGGTGGCCATTGAACCACCGGAACTGGAAATGCGCGTAGCAATTTTAAAAAAGAAAGCCGAAGCAGAGCGCATCGATGTAAATGAGGATGTTGCATTCTTGATTGCCAAACATTTACGTTCAAATGTGCGGGAGCTGGAAGGGGCGTTGAAAAAAGTTCTGGCATTTGCCCGCTTTCATGGTCGGGAAATCAATCTGGAAGTCGCCAAGGAAGCCCTTAAAGACCTTTTGAACGCACACAATCGCCAGATTACTTTCGAGTCGATTCAGAAAACTGTGGCGGAGTACTACAAGATAAAAGTTTCAGACATGCATTCAAAAAAAAGGACGCGTATTGTTGCCCGTCCGCGCCAAGTTGCAATGTGGCTGGCCAAGGAACTTACGCCAGCAAGCCTGCCTGCCATCGGTGAAGCATTCGGCGGACGTGATCACACAACTGTTCTGCATGCTTGTCGCACCATATCGGATCTGCGCCTTAAGGATACTTCGATCAATCATGATCTTTTGGTACTGACCCAGGTTCTTAAGGGCTGAATAACTTGATGACGATTTGTGGATAACTAACAAAAAGGTCTTGTGGATAATTTTCATCAACATTTTCCACACAGACCCTATATCGCCTTATCCATACCCTTATCAACTTAACAACTATATGATTAATTTGTGATTTTATTCATTTTCAACAGAAATGGCCGGTGTACTAATAACTAGTTGGAGATTTATATATGCTCCTTATTAAAACCCAGCGTGACAACATCCTCATGCCGCTTCAATCGGTTTGCGGCATCGTCGAGAAGCGTCACACCCTGCCGATCCTGTCCAATGTCCTGATCGAGAAAAGCGGCGATCAACTGACCTTGCTGGCGACTGACATCGAGATTCAGATCAGAACGCATACCGCTGGTGCGGCAGGTATGGAAAAATCCGCAATTACCGTTGGAGCGAGAAAACTTCAAGATATCCTTCGTTCGTTGCCGGATAGCGCGGAAGTAAGTCTGGAACTGACGGACAAGCGCATGCAGGTACGCGCAGGCAAAAGCCGTTTCAATCTGCAGACACTGCCTGCAGAAGACTATCCGCGCATGGCTCAGACCGACAGCGAACAGGTTCGTCTGCAGCTGACCCAAAAGCAATTCAAGCGTCTGATAGGGCTTGTGCAATATGCCATGGCTCAACAGGATATCCGGTATTACCTCAACGGGCTGCTATTGGTAGTGACAGGCAATGAACTGCGAGTGGTTTCGACGGATGGGCATCGTCTTGCTTACGCCAGCGAACATTTGTCCGAATCTCAGACGCGCACCGAAGTCATACTCCCGCGCAAGACAATTATCGAGCTGTCCCGCTTGTTGGCGGATAATGACGATGCCTTGGAAGTTCGCCTTTCCCCTAACCAAGCGGTATTCCGCTTCGGCGACATCGAACTAGTCTCTAAGCTTATCGATGGCAAATTTCCGGATTACGAACGCGTTATTCCCCAGAACCACAACAAGGTCATTACGATATCGAGGACAACGCTTCTCCAGTCGTTGCACCGTGCTGCGATTCTTACTAATGAAAAGTTTCGCGGTGTTCGGGTAGTACTGGCGCCAGGAAGCCTGAAGATCATCAGCAGCAACGCAGATCAAGAGGAAGCTCAGGAAGAACTCGAGATCGCTTATGATGCAGAGGCACTGGATATCGGCTTCAATGTTACGTATCTCCTGGATGTGCTGAACAATGTCTCCAGCGAACATGTCGAGATCCGACTGGCCGATGCAAATTCAAGCGCCCTTATCACTCTACCCGGCAACGACAGCTTCAAGTATGTCGTCATGCCGATGCGCATCTGAAGCACCTTAGGAGTATGTAATCAATGTCCGAAAATAGTCAGGACGAGAGCATCCGCCAGGACAGCAACGGCAGTTACGACTCTTCCAGCATTAAAATTCTCAAAGGCTTGGAAGCCGTCAGAAAACGGCCGGGCATGTACATTGGCGACACCTCTGATGGGACGGGCTTGCATCATATGGTGTTCGAAGTGGTTGATAACGCCATCGACGAAGCGCTGGCCGGCCATTGCGATGATATCGTCGTAACCATCCATACGGACAATTCAATTTCGGTTTCCGATAACGGTCGCGGAATTCCTACCGATGTAAAGGATGATGACGAGGAAAGACGATCAGCAGCCGAAATCGTCATGACCGAACTGCATGCCGGTGGCAAGTTTGATTCCAATTCCTACAAGGTGTCCGGCGGACTGCATGGCGTTGGTGTTTCAGTGGTGAATGCTCTCTCGGAGTGGCTACGTCTGACCATTCGCCGCGACGGCAAGAAGCATACGATGGAGTTTCGTGACGGCGTTGCTGTCGAACCGCTCAAGGCAGTCGGTAGTACTGAAAGGCGTGGAACCGAAGTTCATTTCCTCGCATCCGTAGCGACATTCGGCAATATCGAATACCACTACGACATTTTGGCCAAGCGGCTACGTGAATTGTCCTTCCTGAATAACGGCGTCAAGATCCGCCTGATCGACCAACGCAGTGCCAAGGAGGAGAACTTCGCCTACTCGGGCGGCGTGAAGGGATTTGTCGAGTACATCAACCGGACCAAGACTGTCCTGCACGGCAACATCTTCCATGCGACCGGACAGAAAGACGGGATCATGGTGGAAGTTTCCATGCAATGGAATGACTCCTACCAGGAGCAGGTGCTCTGCTTCACAAACAACATTCCACAGAAGGACGGCGGCACCCATCTGACCGGTTTGCGCGCCGCGATGACCCGCGTAGTAAACAAATACATCGAGGACAACGAACTGGCAAAGAAGGCCAAGGTCGAGACTACCGGCGACGACATGCGCGAGGGACTCGCCTGCGTGCTTTCCGTCAAGGTGCCTGAGCCGAAGTTTTCGTCGCAGACCAAGGAAAAGCTGGTTTCATCTGAAGTGCGACCAGTGGTCGAGGAAATCGTTGGTCAGAAACTGGCCGAGTTCCTGCTTGAAAAGCCGGCTGATGCCAAGATCATCACCGGCAAGATCATCGATGCAGCACGCGCGCGTGAAGCGGCGCGCAAGGCGCGGGAGATGACGCGGCGCAAGGGCGTACTAGATGGAATCGGGCTGCCCGGCAAGCTTGCCGACTGCCAGGAGAAGGACCCTTCCCTGTGCGAGTTGTACCTGGTGGAGGGCGATTCCGCAGGCGGCTCCGCCAAGCAGGGCCGCGACCGGAAGTTCCAGGCCATCCTGCCGCTCAAGGGCAAGATCCTCAACGTCGAGAAGGCGCGTTTCGACAAGCTGCTGTCCTCACAGGAGATTGCCACCCTGATCACGGCGCTCGGCACCGGCATCGGCAAGGGCGATGACTACAAGCCCGAGAAGCTCCGTTACCACCGCATCATCATCATGACCGATGCGGACGTCGATGGTGCGCACATCCGCACGCTGCTGCTGACCTTCTTCTATCGCCAGATGCCGGAACTGGTCGAGCGCGGCCACATCTACATTGCCCAGCCGCCGCTGTACAAGATCAAGCATGGCAAGAGCGAGCGTTACATCAAGGATGATCACGAACTCAACCAGCACCTACTCGGACTTGCGCTCGACGGGGCCGAATTGGTACCGCAGGCAGGCGCAGAGGCAATACGTGGCGAAGCGCTGGCTGAACTGGCACGGTCCTATTTGTTGGCCGAGGCGGTGATTTCCCGTCTGGGCAGCTTCATCGACGGTGAAGTCCTGCATGCACTGCTGGCCCATGGCATTGCGATGGACCTGGCCGATGAGTCAACGGCCCGTACTTCTGCGCAACGCCTGTCTGCTTATTTGCCGGCTGCGGTCAGGGTCGAGGCGCGCTTCGACGACAAGACGGAACGCTGGCAGCTGATTCTTGAGAAGATCCTTCACGGCAACCTGAAGACTGGTGTGATCGACGAGGAGTTTCTTCTCTCGGGCGACTATCAGCAGATTCGCCATACCTCGCAACTGGTGTCGGGCCTCATCGGCAATAATGCCGTGATGCGCCGCGGCGAGAAATCGCAGGCAGTCAAGAGTTTTGCCGATGCGATGGAATGGCTGCTGGCGGAAGTCGAGCGCGGCCTCTCGAAGCAGCGTTACAAGGGCCTGGGCGAGATGAACCCCGAGCAGCTCTGGGAAACGACGATGGATCCGACAACGCGGCGCCTGCTTAAGGTGCAGATCGACGATGCCATTGCCGCCGACGAGATTTTTACCACTCTCATGGGCGACAACGTCGAGCCGCGTCGCGCCTTCATCGAGGGCAATGCGCTATATGCGCGCAACATTGACGTCTGATGCAGTTCCGCGTTATTCCCGTCACGCCGTTCCAGCAGAACTGCTCGCTGCTGTGGTGCGAGCGCACCATGAAAGGGGCAGTCGTCGATCCGGGCGGTGATCTCGATGCCATAGAGGCGGCCGTTTTCCGTTTTGGCGTGAAGATCGAGAAGATCCTTCTCACCCATGGGCACATCGACCATGCCGGCGGGACGGCCGAGCTCAAGCGCAGGTTAGGCGTCGTTGTCGAAGGGCCGCAGCGCGAGGAATCATTCTGGATCGACCAGCTGCCGCAGCAAAGCCAGATGTTCGGTTTCCCGCGCGCCGAGGCCTTTGCCCCGGACCGCTGGCTGGAGGACGGCGATGTCGTGACCTTCGGGCAGGTGTCGCTGGAGGTGATCCATACGCCCGGCCACACGCCGGGGCATGTCGTCTTCTTCAATCGGGCAGCCAAGATCGCCGTGGTCGGCGACGTGCTGTTTCAGGGCTCGATAGGACGGACGGATTTCCCTCGCGGCGACTACGACACGCTGATCCGCTCTATTCGGGAAAAGCTGTGGCCGCTCGGCAACGACGTGACCTTCATTCCCGGACACGGGCCCCTGTCGACTTTCGGCGATGAACGAGAGAGCAATCCCTTCGTCGGCGATTTCGTCTGAAGCTTTAGGACTTCTTCGCGGTTTTCTTCTTGGCCGGAGCTTTTGCCGGCGCCTTGGTCTTGGGCGTCCTTGCGGGCTTGGCCGACGCCTTGGATGACTCCTCGGCGGTTTTCTTCGCGCCCGCCTTCGGTGGGCGCGGCTCGAACTCAAAGCCAACCTTGCCGTCGTCTCCCCTGACCAGGTAGGCGGAGAACTTGCGGCGCGTCTTGTTCGAGATGAAGTTCTTGAGCAGGTCGGTGCGGCCGCCCGCAAGGAGCTTGGACATCTGCTCGCGCTCCACTGGCTGCTGCAGGATGATCTTTCCCGAGCGGAAATCGCAGGTCTTGGCGGTGCCGACGGCTTTCTCGCAGATATAGGCCATGCCGTGCTCGTAGACGCCGCTGCCGCACTTCGGGCATTTGCCGAGCGGTTCCTGGCCGCTGAAGTCCACCGTTTCCGCCTCGCCGTCGCCTGAACTGCCTTGGCCGAAGTCGAACTCGGGTTGGTGCTCGGCATTGAGGCGGATCATGGCAGCGAACGGACGCCCCATCTTGCTGCGGAATCCCTGCAACGGGCCGACAATACGCTTGGAAAGTAGCTCGTCGACTTCTTCCGGCTCGTACTGGCGGCCTGCGACGACCTTCCATAGAGAGTAGTCGCACTTCTTGCACTGGAACTTCTTGTAGTTCTCCTGCATCACGCCGCCGCACTTCGGGCAGGGGCTGGAGAGCGTGCTGAAGACCTCCTCCGGAATTTCGCCGTGCTTGATGCGACCCACCATCTCGCGCGTCTGCTCGACGATGTGATCCATGAATTCGTTGCGCTCGAGCTCGCCCTGCTCCATCTGCTTCAGCTTGTATTCCCAGTGGCCGGTGAGTTCCGGCGAGTGCAGTTCGTCGATGCCCAGGGTGGACAGGGCGACCATCAGCGAGAAAGCCTTGGCCGTCGGCTGCAGTTCGCGGCCGTTGCGGTGCACGTATTCCTCTTGGATCAGCCCCTCGATGGTGGCGGCACGCGTGGCTGGCGTGCCGAGCCCGCGTGCCGACATGGCTTCGCGCAATTCCTCTTCCTCGATCAGCTTGCCGGCGCCTTCCATCGCCGTGAGCAGTGTCGCTTCGGTGAAGCGCGCCGGCGGCTTGGTCTGGTTCGCCTTGACCTCGACGTCGATGGCCCAGACGCGTTCCTTCGGCTTGATCGGCACCAGGCTCGGCGTCTCGTCTTCCCCCTGGGCTTCCTTGCCGTAGATAGCGAGCCAGCCGGGGGCGACCAGTACCTTGCCTTCCGTCTTGAAGGCCTCGCCTTCGACGCGCGTGATGCGCGTCGTCACGTTGTATTCCGCCGGCGGGAAGAAGATGGACAGGAAGCGCTTGGTGACGAGGTCGTAGAGCTTCTGCTCGGCGTCCGAAAGATTTTTCGGCGTCGTTCCGGTCGGGATGATGGCGAAGTGGTCCGACACCTTGGCGTTGTTGAAGATGCGCTTGTTGGGATGCGCCCAGCCTCCCTTCAGGATCTGGCCGGCGAAGCCGGCATAAGGCGTGCCGGAAAAGCTTTTCAGTGTTTCCTTGACCGTGGGGATGTAGTCTTCCGGCAGATAGCGCGAATCGGTACGCGGATAGGTCAGCGCCTTGTGCCTTTCATAGAGCGCCTGCGCCAGTGCCAGCGTGGTCTTGGCGGAAAAGCCGAAACGGCCGTTGGCTTCGCGCTGCAGCGAGGTCAGGTCGAACAGCAGCGGCGACAGCTGCGTCGTCGGCTTGCTCTCCTCTTCCACCGTGCCGTGCTTGCCGAGGCATTTCTTGCGCAGGGCCTCGGCGCGCTTGACATCCCACAGGCGTTCCGGCTTGGCGTGCTCGTCGTCCAGCTTGGCGAATTTTTCGTCGAACCAGCGGCCGCGGTAGGTGCCGGCAACGGCGGCAAATTCCGCCTCCACTTCCCAATAGTCGCGCGGCCGGAAGGCGCGGATGCGCTCTTCCCGCTCGACCAGGATGGCCAGCGTCGGCGTCTGCACGCGGCCGACAGGCGTCTTGTGGAATCCGCCTTCCTGGGAGTTGAAGGCCGTCATGGCGCGCGTGCCATTGATGCCGATCAGCCAGTCTGCCTCGGAGCGGCAGCGCGCGGCGTCTGCCAGCGGGCGCATTTCCTTGTCCGTGCGCAGATGGGCGAAACCCTCGCGAATGGCGCTTTGCGTCATCGACTGCAGCCAGAGGCGGCGGATCGGCTTGTCGGTCTTGGCGTGCTGCACCAGATAGCGGAAGATCAGTTCGCCCTCACGTCCCGCGTCGCAGGCATTGATGAGGCCGTTTACGTCCTTGCGCTTGATCAGGCGTGCCAGCAGCTTGAGGCGGTCTTCGGTCTTTTCGATCGGGTTGAGCGCGAAGTGCGGCGGAATCACCGGAAGATGGGCGAACGACCATTTGCCGCGCTTGACCTCGTACTCCTCCGGTACGGTCAGCTCAAGCAGATGGCCGATGGCCGACGACAGCACGTAATCGTCGCTCTCGAAGTATTCGCCCTGCTTGGTGAAGCCGCCCAGCGCCTTGGCGATGTCCTGGGCAACGGAGGGCTTCTCTGCAATGATCAGTTGTTTGCTCATGCGGTCCGGCGGCGCAGGTGGACGCTGCCGTCAAGGCGTGGAAAGGGCGGGATGATAAGGACTGCGCCGCAGACTGGCAAGCCGGGGGGGTGTGCGCTCAATGCAGATAATGCGCATCATTGCCCGAAAGCAGCTCTTCCAGGATCAGTGTGTCCATTGCCTGATGCTGCTTCCACAGCACCATCAGCACGATGATTTTCAGCTTCGACAGCGACACCGTGTGGTCGGACAGGGCCATCGCCCGTTCGAGGATCAGTTCGCGCGTCAGCGGGTTCAGTACCCCGGCGCTTTCCAAAAAGGCCAGAAACCCCCGGCAGTCCGTGTCGAGCTTGGCGACTTCCTCGGAACTGTAGCAGCGGACCGAGTCGTTGTCGGCGGCAATCGCGGGCAAGCTGTCGGTGCCGGCCTCATGCAGGCCGTCCAGCCACTGCAGGGCTTCGCTGATTTCTTCATCCTCGAAGCCGGCGGCAGAAAGCTTCAGGGCAAGTTGCTCGGGTTCGGGATAGGCTTCGGCGTGGAAAAAATTTTCGAAGAGATAGACAAGTATGTCGAACATGGCGGCGGCGTGTCGTCTGTTCATGGGCCGATGCGTTGGAACCGTCCTCCCGGCAGACTGGCGATCCTGCCGTCCAGTTCCATTTCCAACAGGATGGCGTATAGCCTCTCGGTCGTCAAGCCGGAGCGCAGGGCCAGCGTGTCTACATCGCAAGAATCGTAGCCAAGACAGGCGAGTAGCTTCGCCGTTTCGGTGTCCGGTTGCGGCGCAGCCGCGGATTTTCTTTCCGCTGCGGCGCAGAAGCCCAGCTCGTCCAGTATGTCGCGTGCATCGTCCACCAGCTTGGCACCCTGCTTGATCAGCTTGTGGCAGCCCTTCGACAGGGGCGAATGGATCGAGCCAGGGATGGCGAACACGTCGCGGCCCTGCTCGCCGGCCAGCCTGGCGGTGATGAGCGAGCCGCTGCGTTCCGCCGCCTCAACTACCAGACAGCCGCGCGCAAGACCGGAAATGATGCGATTGCGGCGTGGAAAGTTTTCCTTTAATGCGGGCGTACCGAGCGGAAACTCGCTGATGATGGCGCCTTGTGCGGCGATATCACGGGCCAGTTCCTGGTTGCGGGCGGGATAGACACGATCGATGCCGGTGCCGATCACTGCGACTGTCGAGCCCTTGCCGCGCAGGCCGCCGCGATGTGCGGCCGCATCGATGCCGAGCGCCAGGCCGCTGACAATGGTCAGGCCGGCATCGGCGAGTGTGGTGGCGAAGGCCATCGCATTGGACTCGCCCTGCGGCGTGGCGTTGCGCGAACCGACGATTGCGAGGGCGGGGGTGTTGAGCAGTTCCACCCGGCCCTTCACATACAAAACCGTAGGCGGGTCCGGCGCTTCAAGCAGGCGTTGCGGATAGGCCGCATCGGCCAGAGTCAGAATGGCGTTGCCCGGCTCCGCAGCCCAGGCGAGCGCCCTGTCGATCTCGCCTTGAGCATCATGGGAAAAGAGCTGTTCCGCCTGCCTGGGCGGAATCGTCCGCGCCAGTGTCGCCGGGCTGGCGGCGAATATCCTGTCGGGAAGACCGAGTTCGGCGAGCAGCCTGCGCTGCGTCTCGCCGCCAATGCCTGGAGCAAGGGTCAGGCGCAGCCAGGCGGCGAGTTCGCTTTCCCGCGGCACTTACGGCGTGCGTACGATATCGGAAACCACCACCGGGCGCGTGACGTCCATCACCAGCGCATAGGAAATGCGGTCGAAGACGCGGAAGACGAACAGCAGGCCGTAGCGTTCGGGCGGCAATTTGATGTTGCTCGTTTCGTTGCCATCGCGGTAGAGACGCTCGCCGCCATTGCGATAAATGGCCAGTACATGGCCGGGTTCGACGCCGTCCCGGGTGCCGCGATTCAAGGTTACGATCGAGTGGCGGCCGGTTTCCTTGACACCACCGTAGATGGCTGCGACCTGTCCCTGGATCTGCTTGGTAGGTACGTGGGGTGCGTAGCGGATGATTTCGGCGCGCGTGGTCGGCATCAGCCGGTCATTGATGCCGATCTCCTGTACGGCCGTTGCAACATCCACCGTGGCCGGTTCACCTTCGGCGACGAGCGTGGCTGTACCGAGATAGAACGCCTCGTGTCCGATGGCTTCCTTGGTTTCGGGATCGATGACCGGCTTGGTGGGACGGAAGACCTGCCACAGCTTGTTTTTGCCCTTCAATCCGCTCACGTAGACGCGACCGCCCGGGCCGATGAAAACGCGGTCTTCCTGCGTGGCAACGATTTTCGGTGCGTCCTTCAGCCCATCCTCTTCCAGCACCATCGGCCTGGACAGGAAGGGGTCGATGATGTTCTGCGGAATGCTCGGAATTGCCTGCGAGAGCTGTTCCGAATGAACTTTGGGTTCGATTTTTACCGTTTCGAGACGCAATTGCGGATCGGTGCCGCTGCGGTCGAGAACCAGTACCTGGCCCGGATAGATGCGGTGCGGGTTCTTCACCTGCTCCTTGTTCATGCGCCACAACTCCGGCCAGCGATACGGTTCCTTGAGGAACTTCCCGGAAATGCCCCATAGCGTATCGCCCGGCACGACGATGTGGCGGTCGGGGGCGTCGTCGGCGAGCTGGAGCGGCTTGGCATCCTGTGCCAAGGCACAAGCGGTTGAAAAACTCAGAAGTAGCGCAGATATAATGCGAATCATCATCTTGGCCTCGCGCAAGGTTCCCGAGCCGGGGACCGGATTCTCGTCGAAGTCTAGCACGCTAGCCCCGACTTTTACAGGTTTGGATTAATTGTTGCACCTAATTCCCTAAATCCGCAAGCTTTTTATGGCCCTCCTGCCCATCCTCCGTTATCCCGATCCTCGCTTGCACAAGAAAGCTGCCGTCGTGGAGCGGGTCGATGAATCCATCCGCAAGCTGATTGCCGATATGGCAGAGACCATGTACGAGGCACCGGGCATCGGTCTGGCTGCCACCCAGGTGGATGTACACAAGCGGGTGGTCGTCATCGACGTGTCGGAGGACAAATCGAAGCTGCTCGCTTTCGTCAATCCGGAGATTCTCGAGCGCTCCGGCGAGCAGATCTGCGAAGAAGGCTGTCTGTCCGTGCCCGGCATCTATGAGAAGGTCAGCCGAAGCGAGCGCGTCAAGGTGTGCGCCCTCGATCCGCGGGGTGAGCCGTTTATCCTGGAAGCCGAAGGCCTGCTGGCGGTATGCATCCAGCACGAAATCGATCATCTCGACGGCAAGGTTTTTGTCGAGCATCTCTCCCAGCTCAAGCAGGGCCGCATCAAAGCCAAGCTGGCCAAGCAGGCGCGCATCACGGCGTGATGCGTGTCATCTTCGCCGGGACGCCGGATTTTGCCGCCATTTCATTGCAGGCCATCCTGGCTGCCGGCCAGGATGTGCCGTTAGTGCTTACTCAGCCTGATCGCCCTGCTGGGCGCGGCATGTCCTTGCAAGCAAGTCCGGTCAAGCAACTTGCCCTGCAGCATGGTTTGCGGGTGCATCAGCCTCCTTCCCTCAAGGCCGATGAAGCACGCCGGCCCATCATCGATGCCGGGGCCGACGTCATGGTGGTGGCTGCCTACGGCCTCATCCTCCCGCAGTCTGTCCTCGACATCCCGCGCCTGGGTTGCCTGAACATCCATGCCTCCCTCCTGCCGCGATGGCGTGGCGCGGCGCCGATCCAGCGCGCCCTGTTGGCCGGCGATGCCGAAACCGGCATCACCATCATGCGCATGGACGCTGGGCTCGACACCGGTCCGATGCTGCTTAAGGAAAGCCTGCCCATCGCGGCCGGCGATTCCGCCGGCAGCCTGCACGACAAGCTGGCGTCGCTGGGCGCACGCCTGATCGTCGAGGCGCTGGCCAGGCTGGAGCGGGGCGGACTGCCCGGCGAAATCCAGCCAGCGGAGGGGGTGACTTACGCTGCCAAGCTGGACAAGAACGAAGCCGCGCTCGACTGGCGACTGCCTGCCGTGCAGCTGGGGCGTGCCGTGCGTGCCTTCAATCCCTTCCCCGGCGCAACGGCGCAACTCGACGGCGAGGTCGTGAAGATCTGGGCTGCCATGCCCGCTTCGCAAACGGGCGAAGCCGGCCGCATCCTGGCCGTCGGCAGCGACGGCGTCGTCGTCGCCTGCGGTGATGGCGCGCTGCGCCTGACCGAACTGCAGAAAGCCGGCGGCAAGCGCCTGCCGGCGGCCGATTTCCTGCGCGGTTTTCCGCTCAAGCCCGGGCAGCGCTTCGCCGTGGCGGCGGATTGAATTTTTCCGGCGCCTACCCCATCTAAGCATTGCGTTTCTTTTGACTGGAGACAAGAACCCATGTTCGGCAACTGGCTGAAAACCGCGATCCTCATGGCCGGCATCCTGGCGCTGTTCGCCGGCGTCGGCGGCGCCATCGGCGGCGCCCAGGGCATGCTGATCGCCTTCCTGCTCGGCGCGGGCATGAACTTCTTTGCCTACTGGTTCTCCGACAAGATGGTGCTGCGCATGTACAACGCGCAGGAGGTGGACGAGGCCTCCTCGCCCTATCTCTACAACATGGTGAGGGAGCTTGCCCAGCGCGCGCAGATCCCCATGCCGCGCGTCTACCTCATCGACGAGGCGCAGCCGAACGCCTTCGCCACCGGCCGTAATCCTGAACATGCCGCCGTGGCGGCGACCACCGGCATCCTGCGGATGCTCTCGGCGCGCGAACTGCGCGGCGTCATGGCGCACGAGCTGTCGCACGTCAAGCATCGCGACATCCTCATCTCGACGATCTCCGCCACCATCGCCGGCGCCATCTCCTCGCTGGCGCAGTTCGGCATGCTGTTCGGCGGCTCGCGCGACGGCGAGCGCGCCCATCCGGTCGTCTCCATCGTCGTCATGATCCTGGCGCCGATCGCCGCCATGCTGATCCAGATGGCCATCTCTCGCGCGCGCGAGTTCGAGGCCGACCGCGGCGGCGCCGAGATCTCCGGCGATCCGCACGCCCTGGCCGATGCGCTGGCGAAGATCGACGCCTACGCCCGCGGCATTCCGATGCAGACGGCGGAGGCGCACCCCGAGACGGCGCAGATGATGATCATGAATCCGCTCTCCGGCGGCGGCCTGCGCGGCTTGTTTTCCACCCACCCGGCGACGGAAGAGCGCATCGAGCGCTTGCGCGCGATGGCCTGAGCGCGGAACGGGAAGACAAAAGGGCGGCGCAAGCCGCCCTTTCTATTTGAGCTTCGCCTTCAGGTAGTCCAGCACGTCGCCGAGCGTCACCAGCTTGGCGTAGTCGGCCTCGGGGATGTCCACCTTCAGCTTCTCATGCAGGCCGATGAGGAAATTGAGCCAGTCCATCGAGTCGAGGTCGACCTGGTTCCTGAGCGGCCGGTCCGGGCGCAGGTCGCCCTCCTCCACTTCCGGGGCGATGGCCTTCAGCGTCGCGACCACCACCGCGCGCAGTTCTTTTTCTTCCATTACAAATTCTCCGGTTGTTGCAACAGGTCGCGCAGCGCGGCGAGGAACAGCGCGCCGCGATGGCCGTCCGAGACGCGGTGGTCGGCGGCGAGGCTCGCCGTCACCACGGGCACGACCGTCAGCGCGCCGTTCTCCGCCCAGGGCTGCTCGACGATACGGCCGAAGCCGACCAGCGCCACCTGGGGCGGGTAGATGACGCCGTACACCGCCGCCACGCCCTGCTCGCCGAGGTTGGTGACGGTGATGGTCGGATCGGACATCTCCGAGCTGCGCAGGCTGCCGGCGCGGGCGCGCTTGACGAGATCGGTGAGGTCCAGCATGAGCTGCTCCAGCGTCTTTTCGCCGACGTCGTGTATGGCCGGGGCGATGAGCCCGCCCTGCCTGAGCGAGATCGCCACGCCGATGTGCGCCGACGCGGCCGGCTGAAAGGCGCCGTCGCGGAAGAAGCCGTTCATCTCCGGGAATTTCCTCAGCGCCAGCGCCACGGCTTTCAGCTGCAGCACCGCCATCAGCAGGCGCGACGTGATCGGCCGGCCTTCGTTGGCCTTGGCCAGCCACTCCGTGGCGCGGCGCATCGGCACCGGCTCGGACAGATAGTAGTGCGGGATCTCGCGCTTCGAACGGCTCATCGCCGCGGCGATGGCCTTGCGCATTTCCGCCGCCTTGTCGGGCGCGGCCGCCGTCTTCGCGGGACTGACTTTGGCGGCGGCTGCCGCCTGCTCGACGTCCGCCAGCGTGACGGCGCCCTCGGGGCCGGTGCCGGCGATCGTCTCGATGTCGACGCCCAACTCCTCGGCATGCTTGCGTGCCGCCGGCGAGATGCGGCGGCGACCCGCAACCGCAGGTGTGGGTCGTGCTGTTGCTGCCGGCGCAACGGTCGGTGCCGCCGGCTTCGGCGCCGGCGCGGGGCGCGGCGTGCGCTGCGCCGTCTCCGGCCTTTCTCCCGCCTCGAGCAGGGTCGCCATTACCGTGCCGACGGGGATCGTCTCGCCCGGTTCGATCAGCAGCTCGAAGACGGTGCCTTCGCTCCAGCTCTCGACGTCCACCGCCGCCTTCGAGGTGTCGACGATGGCCACCACCTGGCCTTTCTTCACCGTGTCGCCGGGCCTGACTTTCCATTCGAGGAGCTTGCCCTCGTCCATGTCGGCGCCGAGGGACGGCAGCTTGAATTCGATCATTTTCCAATCACCTGTTTGGCTGCGGCGACGATCTTCGGCACCTGCGGCAGCGCCGCTTCCTCCATATGCTTGGCGTAGGGAATCGGCACTTCCTCGCTGCAGACGCGCGCCACCGGCGCGTCGAGGTCGAAGAAGCATTGCTCGACGATGCAGGCCATCACCTCCGCTGCCAGGCTGCCGCTCTTCCAGCCCTCGTCGACCACCACCGCCTTGTGCGTCTTGCGCAGCGAGGCGGCGAGGGTCGCCGTGTCGAGCGGCCGCAGCACGCGCAGGTCGATCACCTCCGCGGCGATGCCCTCCGCGGCGAGCTGTTCGGCGGCGGCGAGCGCCTTCGGCAGCGAGCCGCCGTAGGTGATCAGGCTGACGTCCGTGCCTTCCCGGCGCACCGCCGCCGAGGCGATGTCGCAGCGCCAGTCTGCCGGCAGCTCCCCCTCCAGGTTGTAGAGCTGGGCATGCTCGAAGATCACCACCGGGTCTGGATCGGCCAGCGCCGGACCGAGCATACCGCGTGCGTCGCCGATGGTCGCCGGCGCCAGCACGCGGATGCCGGGGATGTGCGCGTACCAGTTCTCCAGGCTGTGCGAGTGCTGCGCGGCGAGCTGGCGGCCGGCGCCGGTGGCCATGCGCAGCACCAGCGGCACCGAGAACTGGCCGCCCGACATGTGGCGCAGCGCCGCCGCGGTGTTCACGATCTGGTCGAGCGCCAGCAGGCTGAAGTTCACCGTCATCACCTCGACGATGGGGCGCAGGCCGCCCAGCGCCGCGCCGATGCCGGCGCCGACGAAGCCGAGCTCGGAGAGCGGCGTGTCGCGGATGCGCTCGGGGCCGAATTCCTCGAGGAAGCCCTTCGAGCAGGCATAGGTGCCGCCGTACTTGCCGACGTCCTCGCCCATCAGGAAGACGCGCGGATCGGCGGCGAGCGCCTCGTGCATCGCCTGGCGGACGGCTTCGCGGTAAGTCATCTTCATGGCGTGTGCACGTCCTTCAGCAGGTCTTCCACCGGTTCCCACGGTGCCGCTTCGGCGAAATCCACCGCCGCCTGCACTTCCGCGTTCGCCCTGGCGTCGAAGGCGAGGAATTCCTCCTCGGTGAGCTTTTCCTCCGCCTTCAGCCGCGCCGAGAAGGTGTGCAGCGGGCCGCGCGCCTTCCATTCCTCCACCTCGGCCTTGTCGCGGTAGAGCTCGGGGTCGAACATCGAGTGGGCGCGGAAGCGGTAGGTCTGCAGCTCGAGAAAGAAGGGGCCGAGGCCGTCGCGCACGTGCGCCGCGGCGAGCTTCATCGCCTCGTGCACTGCGACGATGTCCATGCCGTCGGCCTTCAGCGTCGGCACGGCGTAGCTGGCCGCCTTGGCGCACAGGTCGGTCTGCGCTTCCGAGCGCGCCAGCGCCGTGCCCATGGCGTACAGGTTGTTCTCGCAGCAGAACAGCACCGGCAGCTGCCACAGCGCGGCGAGGTTCATCGATTCGTGGAAGGCGCCCTCGGCCATGGCGCCCTCGCCGAAGAAGCAGGCGGTCACCGCCCGCCGGCCCTGCAGCTTGTCGGCGAGGGCGAAGCCGACCGCCAGCGGCAGGCCGCCGCCGACGATGGCGTTGCCGCCGTAGAAGCGCGTCGCCGCGTCGAAGAGGTGCATCGAGCCGCCGCGCCCGCGCGAGCAGCCCGCGCTCTTGCCGAACATCTCCGCCATGATGGCGTTCATCGAGACGCCGCGCACCAGGGCGTGGCCGTGCTCGCGGTAGGTGGCGACGATGTTGTCGTCCGCCGTCAGCGCATGCATCGCGCCGACGGCGCAGGCCTCCTCGCCGATGTAGAGGTGCAGGAAGCCGCGGATCTTCTGCGCGCCGTAGAGTTCGGCGCACTTCTCCTCCATGCGGCGGATGCGCAGCATGTCGGCGAGCAGCTTCTGCGCGAAGCCCTTGTCCCAGGGCACTGGCCCTGCAGGCGGCGGTGCGATCACGATGACTCCAGCGTGGACGTGTCGCCTTCCGGCAGCCCCAGCTCGCGCGCCTTGAGCAGGCGGCGCATGATCTTGCCGCTGCGCGTGCGCGGCAGCGAGGGCAGGAAGTCGATCTCCTTCGGCGCCACCGCGGCGCCGAGTTTCTTGCGGGCGTGGCCGAGCAGTTCCAGGCGCAGCGTGTCGGAAGCCTCGAAGCCCTTCTTCAGCGAGACGAAGGCCTTGACCACCTCGCCCACCACCTCGTCGGGCTTGCCGATGACGCCGGCCTCGGCCACCGCCGGGTGCTCCATCAGCGCGCTCTCCACCTCGAAGGGGCCGATGAGATGCCCCGCCGACTTGATGACGTCGTCGGCGCGGCCGACGAACCAGAACCAGCCGTCGGCGTCGCGCTTGGCCAGGTCGCCGGTGAGGTACCACTCGCCGGCGAAGCATTTCTTATAACGTTCCTCGTTGTGCAGGTAGCCGCGCAGCATCGAGGGCCAGCCGGCCTTGAGGGCCAATTCGCCCTCCGTGTCCGCCGTGTCGACGGGACTGACTTTTCCGTCCGATTCCTTCTTCACGATAGCCGCCTCGATGCCGGGCAGCGGCCGGCCCATCGAGCCGGGCTTGATGTCGAAGGCGGGCGTGTTGGCGATCATGATGCCGCCCGTCTCGGTCTGCCACCAGTTGTCGTGGATCGGCAGGCCCAGCACCTCCTTGCCCCACCACACCGCCTCGGGGTTGAGCGGCTCGCCGACGCTGGCGACGAAGCGCAGGCTCGGATACGCATGCTTGCGCGCGATCTCGGCGCCGGCTTTCATCAGCATGCGGATGGCGGTCGGCGCCGTGTACCAGACGCTGACTTTCTGCTCGTCGAGGATGCGGTACCAGCGCTCGGCGTCGAAGTCGGCCTCGTCCACGATGGAAGTGACGCCATGCAGCAGCGGGGCGATGATGCCGTAGGAGGTGCCGGTCACCCAGCCGGGGTCGGCTGTGCACCAGTAGATGTCGTCGGCGTGCAGGTCGAGCGCGTACTTGCCGGTGGCCCAGTGCGTCGCCACCGCGCCGTGCACGTGCATGGCGCCCTTCGGCGTGCCGGTGGTGCCGCTGGTGAAGTGCAGCAGCGAGAGGTCCTCCGGCCCGGTCGGCACGATGGTGAAATCGTCGGAGGCCTGCGCCATCAGCGTGCCGAAGTCGAGCGTGCCTGGCACGTTGGTCGCCTGCCCGTCCTCGCCCACCAGCAGCACGTGGCGCAGCGTCGGCAGCTGGTCGCGGATCTTCGCCACCTTGCGCTCGTAGAGCAGCTCTGTGGTGACCAGCACCGCGCCCTCGCCGAGCTTGATGCGCGTGGCGATCGGCTCCGGGCCGAAGGCGGAGAACAGCGGCGATACGACCGTGCCGTTCTTGAAGCTGCCCAGCACGGTGACGTACAGCTCGGGGATGCGGCCGGAGAGCAGGAACAGGCGCTCGCCCTTGCCGACGCCCAGCGCTTTCAGAACATTGGCGAAGCGGTTGGTCAGGCGCGACAGCTCGCCGTAACGGATGTCGCGGGAAGAATGTGTACCGAGGAAGCGGAAGGCGACCTTGTCGTGCAGTGGGCCGCAGGCGTGACGTTCGACGGCCTCATGGGCGATGTTCAGCCCGCCCCCCGGCAGGCCTGCCAGCTCGGCGCGCACGGCGTCCCAGTCAAATGTCGCGCATGTCGCTGCGTAATCCGACAGGTTCGGCGGCACGCGCAGATCGGCGGCAGTCTTGCGGATGATGCTAGGTCGGTCCATCCAGCCTCCTTCACGCCCATGATGCAGGAATTCTGCGGCGCGGGGTGCAGTCCGGACTTTGACTTACGACAAAAGAATCAGACGACGCGGAAGTTCTTGAACTGCCAGGGGTCGTCGCCGTCGAGGTCTTCATCGAACAGCCGGCCGCGGTCCTGCAGGGGCGTCCAGTCGCTGTATTCGCCGACCACCTGGCCGAGGTACGGCCGGATGAAATCCATGATCTCGGCATGATCCATTTCCTCCGGCTCGACCACGCCGCGGTCCGGATGCCGCAGCGCCCAGATCACGCCGGCCACCACCGGCGCCGTCACCTGCAGGCTGGTGGCGCTGTTGTGCGGGGCGAGGCGGCGCGCTTCCACGATGGAGAGCCGCGAGCCGTACCAATAGGTGCCCTTTTCATGGCCCATCAGCAGCACGCCCAGCTCGTCCACGCCGGAGACGATCTCGTCCTTGACCAGGCGGTGCGACGCCTGCATCTGCCAGTTGCGGCCGGCCAGTTCGTGCACCGACTGCACCGTGTCGTCCGAGGGGTGGTAGGCGTAATGCACCGTCGGACGGTATTCCGGGCTGTCGCCGTCGCCGATGGTGAAGAAATCGGCCAGCGAAATCGATTCGCTGTGGGTGATGAGAAAGCCGTGGATCGGCCCGGCCAGCGGCGTCCACGTGCGCACCCGGGTGCTGGCGCCGGGGCGGGTCAGGTAGATGGCGGCCTTGCAGCCGGCATCGTGACGGCGTCCGTCGGCGGGGAAATGACGCTCATGGCTGCCCCAGCCGAGTTCCGCGGGCTGGCAGCCCTCGCCGACGAAGCCCTCCACCGACCAGGTGTTCACGAACTCGCCGGGCGCCTTGCGCGGCTCGGCCACCTGGCTGTCGCGCTCGGCGACGTGGATGGTCCGGATGTTCAGTTCGCGCGCCAGGCGCGCCCAGCCGGCGCGGTCTTTCGGCGCATCGACGGGCCGGCCGCAGTCGCGGGCAACGTTGAGCAGTGCTTCCTTGACCAGGTGCGAAATCATGCCCGGATTGGCGCCGTGCGTGATGATGGCCGTCGGCGTGCCTGGCCGCTTGAGCTTCAGTGCCGTCTCGCGCAGGGCGTAGTTCGAACGCGCGGCCGGCGTGACCGAAACATCGGTGTAGCCGCCGGCCCAGGGCTCGATGCAGGTGTCGATGTACAGCGCGCCACGCTCCTGGCAGAGCGTGATGAGGGCGACGCTGGAAACGTCGGTGGAGCAATTGATCAGGAAGTCGCCGCGACCAAGGCGCGGCTCCAGCAGGGTGCGGAAATTGGCGGGAGTGAGGGGGGAGTCATGGAAGGCGACGCCGTATTCGGCGGCCACCTTGCGGCCGTTCTCGTCGCCGGTCACGATGACGATCTGCTCCGGCTTCAGGTCGATGTGGCGCAGCAGCAGGGGCAACGTGCCCTGTCCGATCGAGCCGAAGCCCACCATGACTATGCGGCCGGAAAAGGCCAGCGCTTTGCGGTTTCCCCCCAATTTCTCTCCCCTAAATACCTTTCCGTGGCCCTTTGGGCGACATGGTTGTTTATTACGTAAGGCCGCGCAGGATAAAGGAAAATCCCTGAAAACGCAATGTCTTGGAGCAAGTCCGTGGCCGATGGGCGCCTTTAGCCGGGTACCTCCGCCGACGCGTACAATCGCCCCTTCTCCGGGGAACGGACCGATGCGCAAACGCCGGGAAAACATCGATTACAGCGCCGAGATGAACAGGCACGACTCGCCGGCGGTGCGCCTGCTGTTCGTCGCGCTGGGCACGCTGTTCGTGCTGCTCGGCATCGCCGGCGCCTTCCTGCCGGTCCTGCCGACCACTCCGTTCATGCTGCTGGCCGCCGGCTGCTATGCGCGCGCCTCGACCCGCTTCTACAACTGGCTGCTCAACAACCCGACCTTCGGCCCGACCATCCTCGAGTGGCGGCGCCACCGCAGCATTCCCTGGCGCGTCAAGCTCGCAGCCATCGCCATGATGGCGGCAACGCTGAGCATCTCCATCCTTTTCTTCGTCCCGTGGCCCGAACTGCAGGCGGCGCTGGCGCTGTTCGGCCTGCTGCTTGCCGCCTACATGTACCGCATCCCCTCGCGCGACCGGCCCCGTTAGCCATGCCCCTCGCTGAAACCTCGCTTGCCTATGCCCTGCACGGCGCTGCCGGCGCCGTTGCCGAAGTCCTCGCCGGCCGCAACCTGAATGAAGTCCTGGCCGGCCTCTGGCGGAGCATGCCCGACCTGCCGCCCGGGCAGCGCGGCGCCATGCAGGACCTGGCCTACTCCGCCCTGCGGCGCTTCGGGCGCGACGATTTCCACCTGTCGCAGCTGATGGACAAGCCGCTGCGCGACGGGCCGGTGCGGGGGCTGCTGCTGGTGGCGCTGTCGCGCCTGGCGGCGCGGCCGGAAGAGGCGCATACCATCGTCGACCAGGCCGTCGAGGCGGCCGGCGCGCTGTCGCGCGGCAAGTACAAGGCGCTCGTGAATGGCGTGCTGCGCAACTTCCTGCGCAGGCAGGCCGAACTGGAAGCTGCCGCCGGGCAGGACGAGGTCGCCCATTGGCAGCACCCGCGCTGGTGGATTGCCCGCCTGCGCCGCGCCCATCCGGACGGCTGGCAGCCGATCCTCGAAGCCGGCAACGGCCGTCCGCCGATGACGCTGAGGGTGAATCGCCGCCGTATTGCGGCGACTGACTATCTGGCGCGGCTCGAGGCGGCGGGCCTGGCGGCACGCCCGCTCGACGGCGGGGCGCTCCTGCTCGAACGTCCCGTGCCGGTTGAGCGCCTGCCCGGCTTTGCCGAGGGGCTGTGCTCCGTGCAGGATGGCGGTGCGCAACGCGCCGCGCAGCTGCTCGATGTGCACGACGGCATGCGCGTGCTCGACGCCTGCGCCGCACCGGGCGGCAAGACGGCGCATGTTCTCGAGCTGGCGGACGTCGACCTGCTGGCGCTGGATGCCGATGCAGGCCGTGCGCTGCGCGTCTCGGAGAACCTGTTCCGCCTCGGTCTGCTGGCGAAGGTGGCGCCGGCCGATTGCCGCGAGCTCGGGGCCTGGTGGGACGGCCGCGAATTCGACCGCATCCTCGCCGACGTGCCGTGCACGGCCTCCGGCGTGGTCCGCCGCCACCCTGACGCCAAATGGCTGCGGCGCGAAAAGGACATCGCGCAATTCGCCCGCACGCAGGGGGAAATCCTCGATGCGCTGTGGCGGGTGCTCGCGCCCGGTGGTAAATTGCTGTACGCGACATGCTCGCTCTTCCCCGAGGAGAACGGTCGCCAGGTCGCGGCCTTCGCCGCGCGACAAGAAGATTGCATGCGGTTGCCGGTCGCGGGCATGCCCGAGCTGCAGCTGCTGCCCAACGAAGAACATGACGGCTTTTATTACGCCCTCCTCGAGAAGCAGGCCTGACCGGCCTGCGTGCCGAATAGCCGCGGTGCTGCTGTTCTTCGCGCTGTCCCTGTTTTCCCTTGCCGGCAGCGCCGCCGAGATCGAGGTGAAGGGCGCCGAGATCACCGCGGGCGAGGAAGCCTGGCTGCTCGATGCGGAGTTCGGCATCGACATCGGCCACCGCCTGGAGGAAGTCGTCGCGCACGGGGTGCCGCTGTATTTCGTCGCCGAGTTCACCCTGAGCAAGGCGCGCTGGTACTGGGTAGACGAGCATGTCGCCGGCAGGCAGCAGACCTGGCGCCTGTCCTACAATGCGCTGACCCGCCAGTACCGTCTGTCGACGGGGGCGCTGCACCAGAACTTTGCCTCGCTGGGAGAGGCGCTTGGCGTGCTGGCGCGGTTGCGCAACTGGGCAGTAGCGGACAGGGCGCTGCTGAAGGCGGGCGAACCGTACAACGCCGCCCTGCGCCTGAAGCTGGACCTGACCCAGCTGCCTAAACCGTTCCAGGTCACCGCCATCGGCAACAAGGACTGGAACATCACGGCCGAGGTGAAGCGCTGGAGCTTCACGCCGCCGAGCGAGACCCGGGCCAAATGAGAATCCTGCTCATCGTCGCCGCGGCGCTCGCCGCCATCCTGCTCTTCCTGCTGACGTCGGCGTCCGCCAACACGGCGCTGTTCGCCGGCGAGTACCGTTTGCTGCTGGGCTTCACTGCCGCCGTCGCCGCCACCCTGCTGGGCCTGGTGCTGTGGCAGTTGCGCCAGCTCTGGCGCGAGCACCGCGCCCAGGTCTTCGGCTCCCGCCTCAAACTGCGCCTGATGCTGATGTTCGCGCTGATGGCGGTGGTGCCAGGTGCGCTGGTGTATGCCGTCTCGCTGCAGTTTGCCGTAAAGAGCATCGAATCCTGGTTCGACGTTCGGGTGGACAAGGCCCTGGAAGGCGGCCTCAATCTCGGCCGCAATGCCCTGGACTACCTGCTGGCCGACCTGTCGGAAAAGGCGGGCACCATGGCACTCGAACTGGGCGAAGCCTCGGCCGCAATGCGATCGGCTCAATTGAACCGGCTGCGCGAACAGGCCGGAGTGCAGACGGCCACCCTGCTTTCCGCGGGCGGCCAGGTGATTGCCAGCAGCACGGGCGAACGCGCTTCCCTGCTGCCCGACCTGCCCTCGCCGTCGCAGCTGCGCCAGGCGCGCCAGGGCCTCGGTGTCAGCGCCGTGGAAGGCGATGCCACGACCGGACTGACCTTGCGCGTGCTGGTACCGGTGGCCGCGTATTCCTTTGCCGGCGAGACGCGCGTGCTGCAGCTCACCCAGGCGGTGCCGGCCTCGATCGCTGCCAGCGCCGAGAGCGTGCAGGCGGTCTATCGCGACTACCAGGAGCTGTCGCTGGCGAAGAGCAGCCTGAAGTGGATGTATACCCTCACGCTGACCCTGGCGCTGCTGCTCTCCCTGTTTACCGCCATTGCGCTGGCCTTTCTGCTCGCGCGCAGGCTCTCCGCCCCGCTGTCCATCCTGGCCCGCGGTACCGAGGCGGTGGCGGCCGGCGACTATTCGCCGCGCGAAATCGTTTCCACGCGCGACGAGTTGGGCGTGCTGACGCAGCAGTTCAGCCAGATGACTCGCCAGCTCGACGAGGCGCGCGCGCTGACGGAAAAAAGCCGTACCGAGACGGAGGCCGCGCGGGCCTACCTGGAGAGCGTGCTGGGCAACCTCTCGGCGGGCGTGCTGGCCTTCGGCGCGGACGGGCGGCTGCGCGCCGCCAACGACGGCGCCCGCGCCATCCTGCACGACGACCTCGCCGACGCGCAGGGGCAGCCCCTGGCCGGCTGGCGCCGCCATCTCGAGTTGCGCGACGCCATCGCCGCCGGCTGCGGCGAGGCGTCCGGCGAGTGGCAGCGCGAGATCGAGATGCAGAACGGCGCTGGCGTGCCGCAGGCGCTGCTGGTGCGCGGCTCGCGCCTGCCGGAGGCCACCGGCGGCGGCTGCGTGGTGGTCTTCGACGACATCACCCAGCTCATCGCCGCGCAGCGCTCGGCGGCCTGGGGCGAGGTGGCGCGGCGCCTGGCGCACGAGATCAAGAACCCGCTGACGCCGATCCAGCTCTCCGCCGAGCGGCTGCAGCACAAGCTCGCCGAGAAGCTCTCCGGCGCCGAGCGCGAGATGCTCGAGCGCTCGACGCAGACCATCGTGAACCAGGTCGAGGCGATGAAGCACATGGTGAACGATTTCCGCGACTATGCCCGCATGCCGCCGCCCCAGCTTGGTGCGCTCGACCTCAACGCCCTCGTCGAGGAGGTGCTCGGCCTCTACGAGACCTCGCGCGCGCATCTGTCGGTGGAGCTTGCCGACGGCCTGCCGCGCGTCGCCGGAGACGCGGCGCAGCTGCGCCAGGTCATCCATAATCTGGTGGCCAACGCCGAGGATGCGCTGGCCGAGGTGGCCGAGCCGGAGATCCGCATCGCCACGCGCGCCGAGGGGCGCGGCGCGGTGCTCTCGGTGAGCGACAACGGGGGCGGCTTTCCGAAGGAAATACTCGCCCGCGCCTTCGAGCCCTACGTGACGACCAAGGCGAAGGGCACCGGGCTGGGCCTGGCCATCGTCAAGAAGATCGTGGACGAGCACCACGGCCAGATCGAGATCGCCAACGCCGCGCCGCATGGCGCGCAGGTGAGGATACGGCTGCCGCTGGCGGCGTGAGCGCCAGCCCGACGGGCCGCCCCTGGGGCGGCGCAGCCAGCGACATGAAGCCGCATAGCGGCGAACGACCGTCACCCCCTCCCGCGGGAAGGGGGTCGGGGGGGATGGCAAAGGATATGGCAAAGATACTGGTAGTTGATGACGAAGTCGGCATCCGCGAGCTGCTCTCGGAAATCCTCCGCGACGAGGGCTACGATGTGCAGCTGGCCGAGCATGCCGCCGCCGCCCGGGCGGCGCGCAATGCCGCGCGCCCGGACCTGGTGCTGCTCGACATCTGGATGCCGGACACCGACGGCATCACCCTGCTCAAGGAATGGTCGGCCGCCGGCCAGCTCAACATGCCGGTGGTGATGATGTCCGGCCACGGCACCATCGACACGGCAGTGGAGGCCACGCGCATCGGGGCGCAGGATTTCCTCGAGAAGCCGATCGCGCTGCAGAAACTGCTCGCTGCGGTCAAGCGTGCATTGCAAAAGTCAGTCTCCTCGGAACGGCGCAGCGAGCTGACTCTGGTCGCGTTCGCCCGCTCCGGGCCGCTGCGGGATCTGAAGAAGCGCCTCGACCAGATTGCCGCGAAAAGCCGCGCCCTGATGCTGAAGACCGGCCCCGGCAGCCTCGCCGAGCTTTGCGCCCGCAGCCTGCAGGCGCCGGGCAAGGCCTGGCTTGACCTGGCCAGTCACGGCCAGCCGCTGGCGCTCGAGGTCCTCGAACAGGCCTCGGGCGGCATGCTGTTTGCCGCTGAGTTGTCGGCGCTCTCCCGCCTGCAGCAGAAGAACCTGGCGTTCGCGCTCGACCGCCTGGAGAAGTTCGACCTGCGGCTGGTTGCGGCCAGCGCGCAAAGCGCAGCCGAGCTGGCCTCGGCCGGCTTCGACGAGGCGCTCGTGCGCCGCCTGGCGGAAGCCAGCCTGGGCGCGCCGGGCCTGGCCGAGTTGCGGGACGAGGTGCCGGAGATTGCCGCGCAGATCCTTACGCATCTCGTCGAGGCCGGTGAAGTACCGCTGCGCCGCTTGTCCACGGCCGCGCTGAATGCCTTGCGCAATCAAACGTGGGCGGGCGGCTACGCCGAACTGCGCAGCGCCATACGCTCCCTGGCGCTGGGCGCGCTCGAGGAGGAAATTGCCGCCGAGGAAGTGTCGCGCCTGCTGGCGCCGCAGCCTTCCGCAGCGGCACAGGCGCTGCCGCTCGACCTGCCGCTGCGCGATGCGCGCGAAGCCTTCGAACGCATCTATTTCGAACACCACCTGCAGATCGAGGGCGGCAACATGACGCGACTTGCCGAGAAGACCGGCCTGGAGCGCACCCACCTTTACCGCAAGCTGAAGGCTCTCGGCATACCACTGGGCCGGAAAGGCGAGGAACAATGAAAATCATCATTCTCGGCGCCGGCCAGGTCGGCACGTCGGTGGCCGAAAGCCTGGTGTCGGAAGCCAACGACATCACCATCGTCGACACCGACGCCATGCGCCTCGCCTCCCTGCAGGACCGCCTCGACCTGCGCACCCTGACGGGCAACGCCTCCAGCCCCTCGGTGCTGCGCCAGGCCGGCGCCGAGGACGCCGACATGCTGATCGCCGTGACGCAGAGCGACCAGACCAACCTGTGCGCCTGCAAGACGGCGCACGCGCTCTTCAACCTGCCGACGCGCATCGCCCGCGTGCGTTCCTCCGATTTCGCCGACTTCGCCGAGTTGTTCACGCCGGAGAACTTCGCCGTCGATTTCGCCATCTGCCCGGAGCAGATCGTCACCGACTACATCGTCAAGCTGATCGAAGTGCCCGAGGCGCTGCAGGTGCTGGAGTTCGCCCGCGGCCAGGTCAGCCTGGTGGCGGTGCGCGCCTTCGAGGGCGGACCGCTGGTCGGCCACCCGATCAAGGAACTGCGCAAGCACATCCCGCAGGTCGATGCGCGCATCGCCGCCATCTTCCGCAAGGACACGCCGATCATTCCCGAGGGCGACACCGTCATCAAGGCCGGCGACGAGGTGTTCTGCCTGGCGGCGACGAAGAACATCCGCCAGGTGATGCGCGAGCTGCGCCGCATGGACAAGCCGGTCAAGCGCATCATGATCGCCGGCGGCGGCAACATCGGCTACCGCCTGGCGCGCGCCATCGAGCGCGACTACCAGGTCAAGGTGCTCGACCACAACAAGCGCCATGCCGAGTGGCTGGCCGAGAACATGAGCCATGCGCTGGTGCTGCAGGGCGACGCGACCGACGAGAAGCTGCTCGAAGACGAGAACGTCGACCAGATGGATCTCTTCATCGCGCTCACCAACGATGACGAGAACAACATCATGTCGGCGCTGCTGGCCAAGCGCATGGGCGCCAAGCGCGTCGTCTCGCTGATCAACCGGCGCGCCTACGCCGAGCTGGTGCAGGGCGGCCAGATCGACATCGCCATCTCGCCGGCGCAGACTTCCATCGGCACCCTGCTGGCGCACGTGCGCCGCGGCGACGTTGCCGCCGTGCACTCGCTGCGCCGCGGCGCCGCCGAGGCGCTCGAGCTGGTGGTGCACGGCGACGAGAAGTCCTCGCAGGTCGTCGGCCGCCGCATCGAGCAGCTGCCGGTGATCAAAGGCGCCACCATCGGCGCCCTCGTGCGCGGCCTGCCGGAGCCGGGCGCGCCGCAGGAAGAGGGCGCCGGGGCGCGGCCGGTCAAGGTGATCATGGCGCACCACGATACCGTGATCGAAGCCGGCGACCACGTCATCGTCTTCGTCGTCTCGAAGAGCCTCGTGCCGAAGGTCGAGAAGCTCTTCCAGGTCGGCTTCGCCTTCCTGTAGCCGAAGCGGGACGGGAGCGGCCGATGAGCAATCCGCTGGCGGTCCTGCGCGTCTTCGCGCTGGTGCTGCTGGTGTTCGCGCTGACCATGCTGGTCCCCGCCGCCGTCGCCTGGACCGGCCGCGAGCCGGCCTTCATGGCGTTCGAAGCCGGCTTCGCGATTACCGCCGGCACCGCAGCGCTCCTCTGGCTGCTGACGCGGCGCCACGTCGACGAACTGCGCGTGCGCGACGGCTTCCTGCTGGTGTCCCTGGTCTGGACCGTGGTGCCGGCCTTTGCGGCGATCCCCCTGCTGCTCTTCTTCCCGGCGATGAGCTTCACAGACGCCTACTTCGAGGCGGTGTCGGGCCTGACCACCACCGGCGCGACCGTGATCGAGGGGCTGGATACGCTGCCGTTTTCCATCAACCTGTGGCGGGCCTTCCTGGTCTTTCTCGGCGGCATGGGGCTGATCGTGCTGGCGGTGGCGATCCTGCCGCTGCTCGGCGTCGGCGGCCGCCAGCTGTTCACGGCGGAGTCGCCCGGTCCCATCAAGGAATCCAAGCTGACGCCGCGCATGGCCGAGACGGCGCGGGGATTGTGGCTGGTCTACTTCGTGCTGGCGGTCGCCTGCACCCTCGGCTACGCCTGGGCAGGCATGGACTGGGGCGACGCGGTGATCCACATGTTCACCACTCTCGGCCTGGGCGGCTTCTCCAGCCACGACGCGTCCTATGCCTTCTTCAATTCGCCCGCCGTCGAGGCGGTGGCCATCGTCTTCATGACGCTGGCCGGCATGAACTTCGCCACCCACTTCATGGCGGCGCGGCGGCGTTCCTTCTCCTTCTACTGGGCTGACCCGGAGATCCGCTGGTACGTCGGCGTGATGTACGCCAGCGTGCTCGGCATCGCCGTCTACCTGTGGCAAACCGGCGCCTTCCCGGATTTTCTTACGGCGCTGCGCTTCTCGGCCTTCAACACGGTGTCCATCGCCACCACCACCGGCTTTGCCAACACCGACTATGCGCAATGGCCCTTCTTTGCGCCGCTGTGGATGCTGTTCCTGTGCAGCTTCGTCACCTGCGCCGGCTCCACCGGCGGCGGCCTGAAGATGATGCGCGCCATCATCGTCTTCCGCCAGGTTATGCGGGAAGTGATCCATACCGTGCATCCGAATGCCGTGCGCACGGTGAAGCTGGCGGGCGCGCCGCTACCCAACAAGATCATCTTCGCCGTGCTGGCCTTCGCTTTCGCCTACATGGTGATCATCGTCTCGTTCACCCTGCTGATGGTCTTCTCCGGCCTCGACGTCGTTACCGGATTTTCCGCGGTGGTGGCGAGCTTCAACAACACCGGCCCCGGCCTCGGCGAGGTCGGCCCGGCCAGCACCTTCAAGTCGCTCACCGACTTCCAGACCTGGGTGTGCACCGCCGCCATGCTGCTCGGCCGGCTGGAAATCTTCACGCTGCTGGTGGTGCTTTCGCCGGCGTTCTGGAGAAAGTGACATGGAACGCCTGCTCGCCGTCCTCAACGTCTTCGCGCGCATCGCGCTGATCTTCGGCCTGGCCCTGCTGCTGCCGATCGGCGTGTCGTGGTGGATCGGGGATGGCGCCCTGGCCGCCTTCGACGAGGCCTTGCTGGGAACCCTGGCGAGTGCCGGCGCCACGGCGCTGGCGACGCAACGCTTCCGCCGCGAGCTGCGCGCCAACGACGGCATCCTCCTGGTGGTGATGTGCTGGGTGCTGCTGCCGGGCATCGCCAGCGTGCCGCTGATGCTGGGCATCCCGGGGCTGGGCTTCGCCGACGCCTATTTCGAGGCGGTGTCCGGCCTGACGGCGACGGGAGCGACGGCCCTCAGCGGCCTGGACAAGCTGCCGCCCTCGATCAACTTGTGGCGCACCGAGCTGCACTGGATCGGCGGCCTCGGCATCATCGTGCTGGCGGTGGCCGTCCTGCCGCTGCTCGGCGTCGGCGGCCGGCAGCTGATGCGCGCCGAGGTGCCCAGCCCGATCAAGGATGCCGGCCTGACCCCGCGCGTGGCCGAGACCGCCAAGGGCTTCTGGAAGATTTACATCGGCCTGACCTTGCTGTGCACGGCCGCCTACGGCCTGCTCGGCATGGGCTGGCTGGACGCCCTCACCCACGCCTTCAGCACGGTGGCGCTGGGCGGCTTCTCAAGCCACGATGCCAGCCTCGGCTTCTTCGATTCGCCGGCGCTGGAGGTCGTCACCATCTGCTTCGCGCTGGCCTCCAGCATGAGCTATGTGACCCATTTCGCGGCGCTCTCCGGCCGCAGCCTGCGCCCTTACTTGCGCGACGGCGAACTGCCCTTTTACCTGGGCGTGCTCGGGGGAAGCGTGCTGCTGGTCGCCGTCTACATCTGGCAGGCGGGCTTCTATGCGGAATTCGCCACGGCGCTGCGCCATGCCGCTTTCAACACGGTGTCGGTGGCGACGACGCTGGGCTATGCCTCGACGGACTACTCCAAGTGGCCGTTCTTTGCGCCGCTGTGGATGCTGTTCCTGTGCAGCTTCGTCACCTGCGCCGGCTCCACCGGCGGCGGCCTGAAGATGATGCGCGCCATCGTCCTCTACAAGCAGGTCTTCCGAGAGATCGTCCATGCCATGCATCCGAACGCCACCACTTACGTCAAGCTGGGCGGCACCGTCGTGCCGAACAAGATCATCCTGGCCGTGCTCGGCTTCGGCTTTCTCTACATGGCGAGCACCATCTTCTTCACTCTGGCACTGGCGGCGAGCGGCGCCGACATCGTTAGCGCCTTCTCGGCGGCAGTGGCCTGCTTCAACAACACCGGCCCGGGCCTCGGCCTGGTCGGGCCGGACAGCAATTACGGCGTGTTCAACGACTTCCAGGTCTGGATCTGCAGCTTCGCCATGCTGCTCGGCCGGCTGGAAATATTCACCCTGTTGGTGGTCTTGACGCCTGCCTTCTGGCGCAAGTAGTAAAATTCGGCGATGAACAAGCCCAAGAACGACACCTTCCTGCGCGCCCTGCTGCGCCAGCCGACCGACCACACGCCGATCTGGCTGATGCGCCAGGCCGGCCGCTACCTGCCGGAATACTGCGAGACGCGCCGCCGCGCCGGCAACTTCATGAACCTCTGCAAGAGCCCGCAGATGGCCTGCGAGGTGACCCTCCAGCCGCTGGCCCGCTACGACCTCGACGCGGCGATCCTGTTTTCCGACATCCTTACCGTGCCCGACGCCATGGGCCTGGGCCTGTATTTCGCCGAAGGAGAAGGTCCGAAGTTCGAGCGCCCGCTGCGCGAGGAGTGGGAGATCCGCAACCTGGCCGCGCCCGATCCGGGTGTGGAGCTGCGCTATGTGATGGACGCCGTGGCGGAGATCCGTCGCGCGCTGGACAACTCCGTCCCGCTGATCGGCTTTTCCGGCAGCCCGTTCACCCTCGCCTGCTACATGATCGAGGGCGGCGCTTCGGAGGACTTCCGCACCATCAAGGCCATGCTCTACGACCGGCCCGATCTGCTGCACCATGTGCTGGAGGTGAATACCACGGCAGTGACCGCTTACCTCAATGCCCAGATCGAGTGCGGCGCCCAGGCCGTGATGATCTTCGACACCTGGGGCGGCGCCCTCAGCCATCGCGCCTACAAGGAGTTCTCGCTGGCCTACATGCAACGCATCGTTGCCGGGCTGAAGCGGGAGCACGGCGGCGCGCGCATCCCGAGCATCGTATTCACCAAGGGCGGCGGCCAATGGCTGGAGGACATCGCGGCGATCGGCTGCGACGCCGTCGGCCTCGACTGGACCACCGACATCGGCGCGGCGCGCCGTCGCGTCGGCGACAAGGTGGCGCTGCAGGGCAACCTGGATCCGGTGGCGCTGTTTGCCCAGCCGGAAAAGATCGCGCAGGAAGCCCGCACCATCCTGGACGCCTTCGGTTCGGGCAGCGGCCATGTCTTCAATCTCGGCCACGGCATTTCGCAATTCACCCCGCCGGAGCATGTCGCGGCACTCGTCAACGCCGTGCACGAGCACAGCCGCAAGCAGCGCCAGATCTAGGTTTCAGCGATTTTTACGCCGCGTCGGGGCGTGCTGGACGCTGCTGCAGGCGGCTGGAAAACTGCGTAAAAAAAAGATGGTTGGAAAGGGCTCGAGGGGTTGACTTATGCACAACGGCCTGTTCCAGCCCGGGAAAATGTCCGATTTTCAGCAGGGTCTCATTCAAAATTTCATGACTTTGATTTTTAAAGATTTTTTGTAGTCTATTTTATGAGCAAAGCAAAGAAATGCCTTGTCTGAAGCGGAGTTAAGACGACAACAAAAAGTTTTCCCACAAAGTTATCCACAGATTTTGTGGACAAGAATATTGCGCTTTTATTGCAGTACTTTAGCGGTGATTTCAATACTTCGCGCGAAGATGTGAAACCAAGCCAAGCGCAACAAAAATTTTTTTCAAAATGAGTTCGCCGATCGTACGCGTCGCGCTCGATGTTCCCTTGCTGCGCGGCTTCGATTACCTCGCAGCCGACGCGAACGCAGACGATGTCGGCAGGCGGGTGAGCGTGCCTTTCGGCCGCGGCGAGAGGATCGGTGTCATCCTGGAAGTGCTGGCGGCAAGCGAACTGCCGCCCGAAAAGCTCAAGCCGGCGCACGCCATCCTGCGCGATGCGCCGCCATTCCCGCCCGACTGGCTGGCCCTGGCCGATTTCTGCAGCCGCTATTACCAGCATCCCATCGGAGAAGTCATTGCGCTGGCGCTGCCGCCGGCGCTGCGTCGGCGCGATGCGCTGCCGCGCCTGCCGGATCGCGAAATATTCCGCATCACGGAAGAAGGCCGTCGCGCACTGCCTCGGCTTGCGCAACGCAGCATCGCCGCACGCCTGCTTGCCGCGCTGGAATTGAATGGCGCGATGTCGCGTCGCGAGTTGCGCACGGTGTCTGCGGCGGCCGCGAAACAGTTGCCGGCCATGCTCGGGAAAGGCTGGCTGATTGCCGATCTTGAAACACCCAACCGGAAAGTTGCTGCCGGCCCCGAATTGCTCGAGGAACAACGCCGGGCGGTGGAAACCGTAGCGCAGGCTTTCGGCGGCTTCGCGCCGTTTTTGCTGCATGGCGTCACCGGCAGCGGCAAGACGGAGGTGTATTTGCGCCTGATCGAACGGGCGCTCGAAAGCGGCGGCCAGGCCTTGTTATTGGTGCCGGAAATCGCCCTGACGCCGCAACTCGAAGCGAGGGTGAGCAATCGCTTTCCCGGTGCGCGGCTGGTCAGCTTGCACAGCAGCCTGGCGGGGGGGGCGCGCGCGGCCGGTTTTCTCCAGGCCCTGAACGGCGAGGCCGACATCGTGCTCGGCACGCGGCTGTCGGTGTTCACGCCGCTGCCGCGCCTGGCGTTGATCGTGGTCGACGAGGAGCACGACCCCTCCTTCAAGCAGCAGGAAGGCATGCGCTACTCGGCGCGCGACGTGGCGGTGTGGCGGGCCAAGCAGCGCGGCGTGCCGATCGTGCTCGGCTCGGCGACGCCGTCGCTGGAAACCTGGGCCGCCGCGCAGTCCGGCCGCTACACCCTGCTCGAGCTGACCGCCCGCGCCGTGGCCGAGACCATGCCCGAGGTGCGCTGCGTCGACACCCGGCGCGAAAAACTGCAGGACGGCATGAGCGAGCACTTGCTGCGGGCGATCACCGCGCGGCTGGAGCGCGGCGAACAAAGCCTCGTCTTCCTCAACAGGCGCGGCTATGCGCCGGTGCTGGCCTGCCCGTCCTGCGGCTGGGTCAGCCGCTGCCCCGGCTGCGCCGCCAACCTGGTGGTGCATCTGGCCGACCGCCGCCTGCGCTGCCACCACTGCGGCCGCGAGGAGCACATCCCCGTCGCTTGCCCGACCTGCGGCAACCAGGACATCCATCCCTTCGGCCGCGGCACGCAGAGATTGGAGGAGACGCTGGCCGCGCGCTTTCCGCAGGCGCGCATCCTGCGCGTCGACCGCGACAGCGCCAAGAGTCAGTCGCGCTGGCACGGCGTGCTCGAGGCCATCCACAAGGGCGAGGCCGACATCCTGGTCGGCACGCAGATGCTGGCCAAGGGCCACGATTTTCCCAAACTGACCCTGGTCGGCGTGCTCAACGCCGACGCGGCGCTGTTTGCCGCCGATTTCCGCGCGCCCGAGCGGCTGTTCGCCCAGCTCATGCAGGTGGGCGGCCGCAGCGGCCGCGCCGCACTGCCGGGCGAGGTGTTGATCCAGACGCAGTATCCTGACCATCCGCTTTATCGCGCGCTGGCGGCGCACGACTTCGCCGCCTTCGCCGACACCCAGCTCGCCGAACGCGAGCGCGCCGGCTTCCCGCCGTTCACGCACCAGGCCATGCTGCGCGCCGAGGCGCCGGAGCTGAAGCAGGCGCTCGCTTTCCTGAAGGCGGCCGGGGAATCGGGCAGCGCATCGCTGCCCGCTGAAGTTTTTCTCTACGACGCCGTGCCGATGCGGCTGCACCGGCTGGCGCACCTGGAACGCGCCCAGCTGCTGGTCGAGTCGCGCAGCCGACCGGCGCTGCAGGTTTTTCTCTCGCAGTGGCTGGCGGCGATCCGCGAATTGAAGGCGCCGAAGGCCTTGCGCTGGCACATCGACGTCGACCCGCTCGAATTCTGATCAGCGGCGCCGGCCTCGCCGCCGGGCCGTCCCAAGGCGGGGCCAGTCAACGACTTGGAGCGAAGCGAACACCCGTCACCCCCTTCCCTGGGAAGGGGGGCGGGGGGATGGCCTTCCTTCCAGCAGGAACCAGGCGTAGGCCGCTACCTGCAGGGCCAGCATGATGGCGAAGGTGCTGCGGTAGGCGGTCGCCTCCGTGAAGCCGGCCAGGATCAACCCGTCGATCATCACGCCCAGCCCCCATTGCAGGACGAAGGCGCCGATGAACAGCATCAGGTTCAGCGTCGTCGTCACGCGACCGGAGAGCGAGGGCGCGAAATGGGCCGAGAGCAGCGCATACGACAGCGAGCCGCCGGAGACGCCCAGTCCATACACGAACCACAGCAGCGCCGCCGGCTCCAGGCCGGCTACCATCGCCGCCTGCACGGCGAGCGCCAGCCCGTAGCCGCCGACGAGCAGCGCCGGCGGACGGACACCGGCGCGCGCCAGCCGCGTCGCGAAGGTGGCGATGCCGAGGTGGGAGACCAGCATGGCGAGGTTCAGCGCGAAAAGGACTTCCGCCGCCTGGTGGCGCGTCAGGCCATTGACGTTCATCAGCCACGGCACCGCCCACAGGCCCTGCACCGCCATGAAGCCGCCGGTGACCAGGGTCATCGGCGGCGCATAGCGCCAGAAGGTGCGGTGCGCGAGGATGCCGGCGACGTCCTTCAGCTGGGCGGCCAGGCTGTCCTTGCTGACGCCGACGTTGCGCTGCGGCACGCTGAAGAAGAGCCAGGCCGCGACCGCCGCCAGCAGAAAAGTCAGTCCCACGAAGACGCCGCGCCAGCCGATCAGCGGCAGGGCGAACTCCAGCGGCAGACTGGCGGTGATCGCGCCGAGTCCGCCGGAAGCCATGATGGCGCCGGTCAGCGAGGCCTGCCGCTCCGGCGGGAAGTTCTGCGCGAAGCCCTTGAAGGCGGCCATCAGGCAGGACGAGACGCCGAGACCGATGAGGCCGCGCGCCACGGTGAGCTGGGTGGCCGAGGCGCCGAAGGCGAACATCAGGGTGCCCGCCGCGGCGACCAGCAGCAGGCCGGCCTCGACTTTGCGCGGGCCGTGGCGGTCGAGCAGCAGGCCGAGCGGAATCTGGAAGGCGGCGAAAGTCAGCAGGTAGGCGCTGGTGAGCAGCCCGAGGTCGGCGGCTGACAGCGCCAGCTCGCGCGCCAGCTCCGGCGCGATGACGGCATTCACCGTGCGCAGGAGGTAGGAAAGATAGTAGCCCGCGGCGAAGGGCAGGAAGACGCGGAGCCAGAGGTTCACGGACCTTCCCCCCAACCCCCTTCCCGCGGAAGGGGGTGACGGGTGTTCGCCGCTGCGCGGCTCCAAAGTAGGCCGCTCAACTGTTCTTCCTCAGCCAGGCAATGCGCTCGTCGAGCTTCTGCACCCAGTTGGGCGAGAGGCCGGGGATGTTGCGCAGCCGGGCGAGCTCGGCCGGATCGGGCCGGTGCGCGCGGAACGCGAACCACAGCTGGCGCAAGGTGACCGGCTCCGGATTGCGCCCGACCAGCTCGAAGGCGTCGCCCGCCGCGATCGCGCCGCCCTCCAGCACGCGGTAGTACCAGCCGGCCACGCAGTGCTCGGCGACGAAGCGCATGAGGTCGTCCTCGCCGAACTTGTGGTTGAGCTTCCAGCAGGGCTGGCGCGGCTGGCTCACCTGCACGGTGGCCGCGCCGATGCGGAAGACGTCGCCGATGCACACCGTGTCCTCGTCCCAGCCGGCGGTCGACACGTTCTCGCCGAAGCTGCCGGGCACGAACAGCGCCGCCTTGTCCGGAAACGCCGCGGCGAGCCGCACATAGTTCTCCGCGGCGTAGTGGTGCAGGGCCTTCCACGGCCCGCCGTGCACGCGGCGGTCGGCCTGCTCGTCGCCCTGCAGCCCTTTGGCGCCGAGCAGGACGGGGCCGCCGGCCGCCGTCTTGAAAATTCCGCTCGGATGCCCTTCCGGCGGCAGCGGTCGGATGCCGCCGACGTAGACCGCGTCGATGCGGGTCATGTCAGTGGCGCCCGGCCGCCCGAAGCCACTGGTGGGGGTGGTTTCATCCCAGCTGCTGCAGCGCCGCCTGGTGCCGCTGCGCCAGCGCGTCGAGGCGCTCAACCGTCATGCCGAGGTCGCGCAGGCGGCCGTCGGTGAGACCGTAGATCCAGCCGTGCACCGCCAGCTGCTGGCCGCGCTCCCAGGCGTCGCGCACGATGGTGGTCTGCGCCACGTTGGCGACCTGCTCGATGACGTTGAGCTCGCACAGGCGGTCGGCCGCCGCCTCGTCGGCGAGCCGGGCCAGCAGGCCGGCGTGCCGGTCGCGCACGTCCTGGATGTGTCGGAGCCAGTTGTCGATGAGGCCGAGGCGGTCGCCGAACAGCGCCGCGCGCACGCCGCCGCAGCCGTAGTGGCCGCAGACGATGATGTGCTTGACCTTCAGCACGTCGACGGCGAACTGCATGACCGAGAGGCAGTTGAGGTCGGTGTGCACCACCACGTTGGCGACGTTGCGGTGGACGAAGACCTCGCCCGGCTGCAGGCCGGTGATCTGGTTGGCCGGCACGCGGCTGTCCGAGCAGCCGATCCACAGGTACTCCGGGTTCTGCAGGTGGGCCAGCTTGTCGAAGAACGCCGGCTCCTGGGCGACCATGCGTTCGGCCCAGGCGCGGTTGTTCTCGAAGAGGTGTTTGAGCGTCATTGGACTACCATCCCCCCGCCCCCTTCCCAAGGAAAGGGGTGACGGTTGTTCGCCGCTACGCGGCTCCATGTTGTTGGCTGCGTCGTCCTTGGGGCGGCCCGGCGGACGACGCGCATGGCTCGGATTCTATCAGCGCGCCGTATAATCCTCACCCATGCTGATCGTCTTCAAATCGAAAGCCGCCGGCGACGTCATGATGTTCGGCGACGTCGCGCATACCCTCATGGAAATCATGGGCAAGGACCCGGGCGACAAGGGCATCGTCACCGTCGAGCAGATGCCCGATGCCATTGCCCGCCTGAAGGCCGCCGTGGCGCAGGACAAGGCCGAAAAGCCCATCGTCGACCACGACGAGCGCATCTTCGAGAAGACGCCCGAGGGCGGCAAGCGCGAATACGTCAGCCTGGCACGCCGCGCCGTGCCGCTGATCGAACTGCTGGAATTCTCGCTGAAAGAAGGCGAGCCAGTGGTCTGGGGCGTGTAGGCCGGTCGCAGGTCGGGCTTCAGCCCGACAGCGGCGCCCGGTGTGCCGTCCGAATCGGCCTGAACCGACCTACAGCTACAAGACCGGCGCCAGCCAGCGCTCCGCTTCCGCCAGCGTCATCCCTTTCCGCTTCGCGTAGTCCTCGAGCTGGTCGCGGCCGATCTTCGTCACGGCGAAGTAGCGCGCTTCCGGGTGGGCGAGGTAGAAGCCCGACACCGAGGCGGCCGGGTGCATGGCGAAGGATTCGGTGAGCGCCATGCCGGTGTTTTTCTGCGCCTCGAGCAGGGCGAAGAGTGGCCCCTTCTCGGTGTGGTCGGGGCAGGCCGGATAGCCGGCGGCGGGACGGATGCCGCGGTATTTCTCGGCGATCAACTCCTCGTTGGTCAGCTTCTCGTCGGCGGCATAGCCCCAGTACTCGCGGCGCACGCGCCGGTGCAGGTGCTCGGCGAAGGCTTCCGCCAAGCGGTCGGCCAGCGCCTTCAGCAGGATGGCGTTGTAGTCGTCGTGCTGCGCGGCGAATTCGGCCAGCTTCCGCTCGATGCCGAGGCCGGCGGTGACGGCGAAGGCGCCGACGTAATCCGCCACGCCGGAGTCCTTCGGCGCGATGAAATCCGACAGGCAGTAATTCGGCTTGCCTTCCGGGCGCACCTGCTGCTGGCGCAGGTTGTGCCAGGTCAGGCGCACCGCCTTGCGCGATTCGTCCGTGTAGATCTCCACGTCGTCGCCGACGGCATTCGCCGGGAAAATCCCGAACACGCCGTTGGCGGTGAGCCATTTCTCGTCGACGATGCGCTTGAGCATGGCCTGCCCGTCGGCGAAAACCTGCCGCGCCGTCTCGCCGACCTTCGGGTCGTCGAGGATCGCGGGATAGGCGCCGGCGAGGTCCCAGGTCTGGAAGAAGGGCGCCCAGTCGAGGCAGGGCACGAGCTGCGCGAGGTCGTAGTCGGCCAGCACCTGAACGCCGAGTTGCTTCGGCTTTGGCGCGGCGTCGACCGTCTTGAAGCGGTTGGCGCGCGCCGCTTCCAGCGCGACGAGCTGCACGCCCTTCTTCTGCGCGTGCTGCTCGCGCACTTTTGCATAGTCGGCGGCGACCTCGGCGCGGTAGGCGGCGCTCTGTCCCGCCGAGAGCAGCTGCGAGACGACGCCGACGGCGCGTGAGGCGTCGGGCACGTACACCGTGGTGCCGGCGTAGTTCGGCGCGATCTTGATGGCGGTGTGGGCGCGCGAGGTGGTGGCGCCGCCGATCAGCAGCGGCTGCGCGAAGCCCTGGCGCTGCATTTCGGACGCGACGTGGGCCATCTCCTCGAGCGAGGGCGTGATCAGGCCCGAGAGGCCGATCACGTCGGCCCGGTGCTCGCGCGCGGCGGCGAGGATCCTGTCGGCGGCGACCATCACGCCGAGGTCGACCACCTCGTAGTTGTTGCAGGCGAGCACCACGCCGACGATGTTCTTGCCGATGTCGTGCACGTCGCCCTTGACGGTGGCCATGACGACCTTGCCCTTCGTGGATGCGCCGCCGGAAGCCTTTTCCGCCTCGATGAAGGGCAGCAGGTGGGCCACCGCCTGCTTCATGACGCGCGCCGACTTCACCACCTGCGGCAGGAACATCTTGCCGGCGCCGAAGAGGTCGCCGACGACGTTCATGCCGTCCATCAGCGGGCCTTCGATGACGTCGAGCGGGCGCGCCGAACCGATCCGTGCCTCCTCGGTGTCCGCGACGATGAAGTCGGTGATGCCCTTCACCATGGCGTGGGCGAGGCGCTCGCGCACCGGCTTGTCGCGCCAGGCGAGGTCCTGCGTCGATTCCTTCGCCGCGCCCTTGACGCTGGCGGCGACCTCCACCAGGCGCTCGCCCGCATCCGGCCGGCGGTTGAGGACGACGTCCTCGACGCGCTCGCGCAGCTCGAGCGGGATGTCCTCGTACACGCCGAGCTGGCCGGCGTTGACGATGCCCATCGACAGCCCGGCCTGGATGGCGTGGTAGAGGAAGACGGTGTGGATGGCCTCGCGCACCGGGTCGTTGCCGCGGAAGCTGAAGCTGACGTTGGAGATGCCGCCGGAGACCTTGGCGCCGGGCAGGTTGGCGCGGATCCAGCGCGTCGCCTCGATGAAGTCGACGGCGTAGTTGTCGTGCTCCGCGATGCCAGTGGCGATGGCGAAGACGTTCGGGTCGAAGACGATGTCGCCGGGCGGGAAGCCTTCCTTCACCAGCAGGTCGTAGCTGCGCCGGCAGATCGCCTGCTTGCGCTCGAGCGTGTCGGCCTGGCCCTGCTCGTCGAAGGCCATGACGATCACCGCCGCGCCGTAGCGCCTGACTTTGCGCGCCTGCTCGAGGAACTTCGCCTCGCCTTCCTTGAGCGAGATGGAATTGACGATGCCCTTGCCCTGCAGGCACTGCAGGCCGGCCTCGATCACTTCCCACTTCGAGGAATCGATCATCACCGGCACGCGGGCGATGTCCGGCTCGGAGGCGATCAGGTTGAGGAACTTCACCATCGCCGCCTTCGAGTCGAGCATGGCCTCGTCCATGTTGACGTCGATGACCTGGGCGCCGGCCTCGACCTGGGCGCGCGCCACGGAGACGGCCTCGGCGTACTGGCCGTTGAGGATGAGGCGGGCGAAGGCCTTCGAGCCGGTGACGTTGGTGCGCTCGCCGACGTTCACGAACAGCGAGCCCTCGTTGACGTTGAACGGCTCCAGCCCCGACAGGCGCAGGGTAAAGTCAGTCTCCGCGACACGGCGCGGGGCGATGCCTTCCAGCGCTTTCGCGATGGCGGCGATGTGCGCGGGCGTCGTGCCGCAGCAGCCGCCGGCGATGTTGAGCAGGCCGTGCTTTGCCCAATCCGCGATTTCCGTCGCCAGCATCTCCGGCGTCTCGTCGTAGCCGGTCGGCGCCAGCGGATTGGGCAGACCGGCGTTGGGGTGCGCCGAGACGAAGCAGTCACTGATGCGCGCCAGCTCCTCGACGTACTGGCGCAGTTCCTTGGCGCCGAGCGCGCAGTTGAGGCCGAAGGACAGCGGGCGGGCGTGGCTGAGCGAATTCCAGAAGGCCTCCGTCGTCTGGCCGGAGAGCGTGCGGCCGGAGGCGTCGGTGATGGTGCCGGAGATCATGATCGGCAGGCGGCGGCCGATGGCGTCGAAATGCTGCTCGACGGCGAACAGTGCCGCCTTGGCGTTCAAGGTGTCGAAGATGGTCTCGACGAGGATCAGGTCGGCGCCGCCGTCGCACAGGCCGCGCACCGCTTCCGCGTACGCCGCCACCAGCTCGTCGAAGGTGACGTTGCGGAAGCCCGGGTCGTTCACGTCGGGCGAGATCGAGGCGGTGCGTGAGGTCGGCCCGAGCACGCCGGCGACGAAGCGCGGCTTCTCCGGCGTGGAGTATTCGTCGGCGGCTTCGCGGGCGACCTTCGCGCCGGCGACGTTCAGCTCGTAGGCGAGCGCCTCGAGGCCGTAGTCGGCCTGCGAGATCGAGGTGGCGTTGAAGGTGTTGGTCTCGACGATGTCGGCGCCGGCGGCGAGGTACTCGGCATGAATGCCGCGGATCGCCTCGGGTTTCGTCAGCAGCAGCAGGTCGTTGTTGCCCTTCAGCTCCTTCGGGTGGTCCTTGAAGCGCGCGCCGCGATAGTCGGCTTCGGCCAGGCCGTGGCGCTGGATCATGGTGCCCATGGCGCCATCCAGGATGAGGATGCGCTGGGCGAGGAGGCTGCGGAGCAATTCGCTGCGGTCTGGCTGCATGATGGGTCCGTATAAAGCAAAAAACCCGTTCGTCGTTGTGGCGAACGGGTTTGCGCTCGCTTTAGCGGAATTTTTTACGCGCCCCGCAAGCTGATATCAAATCGGCGCGATGCAAACCTTACCCCGGCCGGGCGGGGCTGTCAATTTTGCCCTAGAAGAAACTCGGTCCGCTGGCCTTGTATTCGACCATCCGCTCGCTGCGCAGCAGCCGGCCGTCGCGGCCGAAATAGGCGTTGAAGTATTCGAACTTTTCGGTGGTCTCGTCGATGCGCCAGGTCCATACCTCTTCGTCGGGCTTGAGGTGGAAGCGCAGGGTGTCTTCCGGCCGGCCGAGCAGGCGGCGCACCTCGTCCCGCGCCAGGCCGGGCACGACGCGGCGGAAGTTCGCTTCGGTGAAGGCCTGGCGGACCTCGCGCACCTTGCCGTCCGGCCCGATGGCGATCATGTGGCAGAAGGTGCCGTTGGGCTGGCCGGAATATTCGAGCAGCTTGCCGCCGTCCGGCTCCGTCCAGCTCATGCCGGGCGCGCCGAGTTTTGCCCGCACGTCCGCTTCGGTGGCGATGCCGGGCGCAAGGCCGCCGACGCCGAGGTGGGTGCAGCCGGCGCCCAGCAGCGCGGCCGCGGCCAGAATGACGAAAGATCTGAACATGACGAATCTCCTTGCAGACGGCGAGTGTAATCCTGCAGGCGGGTCGCGTCCAAGCCGCCGGGAGGCCCTGCTATACTCGAAAGGCACTTCCGGAGACCCCTCATGAAACACCTCGAACCGAAAGAAGCCTACCAGTTCCTGCACGACAATCCGACCGCGCTCTTCATCGACTGCCGCAGCGAGATGGAGTTCCTCTTCGTCGGCCATCCGGTCGGCGCCATGATGATTCCCTGGAACGACGGCCCGGACTGGGAGATCAACCCGCATTTCGTCGCCCACGTGAAGAAGGCGGCCAGCGTCGACCGCCCCATCGTCCTGATCTGCCGCAGCGGCAACCGCTCGGTCTCGGCCGGCCATGCCCTCGAGGAGGCCGGCTTCAGCCAGGTCTACAACGTCCTGCACGGCTTCGAGGGCGAGCTCGACGACAACCACCGGCGCGGCACCAAGGCCGGCTGGCGCTTCGAGGGCTTGCCCTGGGAACAGTGTTGAGCGTTATCGCAGCATGAATGCCCTGGAACCGGCGCCGCCGTCGCGGCGGCGCTTCGGCCTGCCTGTTGAAATCTGGGTTTTCCTGATTGCCTTCGTCGCCCTGCAGCTCTGGCAGGGGCGCGAGATGCAGGCCGGCAGCATGCCGCCGATCGCCGGCCAGCTCGCCGACGGCCGACCCGTCAGCCTCGACGCCGTCCTCCACGAAGCCGGCGGCAAGCCGCTGCTGCTCTACGTCTGGTCCAGCACCTGCCCGATCTGCCGCGCCCAGGAGGGCACCATCGCCGGCATCGCCGAAGACTGGCCGGTGCTGACCCTCGCCATGCAGTCCGGCAACGCCGAGGCCGTGGCGAAGTTCATGCAGGAGCACGGCCTGGCCTATCCGGCGCTGGTCGACACGCGCGGCGAGATCGCCTGGTCGCTCGGCGTGCGCGCCACGCCGGCCTGGTTCGTCGTCGACCGCCGCCGCGCCATCCGCTTCTCCGGCATGGGCTATACCACCGGCTGGGGACTGCGCGCGCGGCTGTGGTGGGCGCAGGCCTTCGCATGACGGAACGGCTCCACCCGCCCGCACGGCTCTCCTGGTTCGTCTGGGGCCTCGGCGCCCTGCTCTACCTCATCGCCTTCTACCAGCGCGTCGCGCCGGCCGTCATCACCGACCAGCTGATGAACGACTTCGCCATCGGCGCCGCGGCGCTGGGCAACCTTTCGGCCTTCTATTTCTACTCCTACGTGGCGATGCAGATCCCCACCGGCATCATTGCCGACCGCTGGGGGCCGCGGAAGCTGCTCGCCAGCGGCGCCGGCGTGGCCGCGCTCGGCACGGCGCTGTTCGCCTTCGCGCCGACCCTCTGGTGGGCCAATGCCGGGCGGCTGCTGATCGGCGCTTCCGTGGCGGTGGCCTTCGTCTCGATGCTCAAGCTCGCCACGCACTGGTTTGCGCCACGCCAGTTCGCGCTGGCTTCCGGCATGGCGCTGTTCATGGGCGTGGTCGGCGGCGTCTTCGCCGGCGTGCCGCTGCGCATGCTGGTCGACGCCTTCGGCTGGCGCGCCGTGATGGGCGTCTCCGCCCTGCTGACGGCGGCGCTGTGCGCCGCCATCTGGCTGCGCGTGCGCGACGATCCCGCCGAGGCCGGCTACGCCAGCCATTTCCACGGCGCCGGTCACGGCACGGGGCAGCACGGTTCCATCTGGCGCGGATTGATGGAGGTGCTCTCCTACCGCAACACCTGGATCCTGGTGATCGTGCCGATCGGCATCGCCGGCTCGGTGCTCACCTTCGCCGGCCTGTGGGGCGTGCCCTACCTGCGCCAGGTGCACGGCCTCGAGACGAAGACGGCGGCGGCGATCACCTCGAGCTTCCTCGTCGCCTGGGCGCTGGGCGGCCCGATCCTCGGCACCTGGTCGGAGCGCATGGGGCGGCGCAAGCCCATCTACGTGATTACCTCGGTCCTCGTGCTGATCTGCTGGACGGCGATCATCTTCCTGCCGCTGCCGGTGTGGCCGCTCGCCGCCCTGCTGGTCGCGACCGGATTCCTCTCCGGCAACCTCATCATCGGCTTCGCCTTCGCCAAGGAATCGGTGCCGGCGCGCCTGATGGGCACGGCTTCCGGCGTCTGCAACATGGGCCCGCTGATGGGCGGCATGTTCCTGCAGCCGGCGGTGGGCTGGATGCTCGACCGCCACTGGAGCGGCGCCACTGCCAACGGCGTGCGCATCTACGATGCCGCCGCCTGGCAGGCCGGCTTCACCATGATGTACGCCTGCGTGATTCTCTCGCTCGTGCTGATTTGCTTTGCGCGCGAGACCTGCTGCAAGCAGTCCGCCAACTAGAAGTCAGCCCCCGCACTACGGCGATAGTGGATCGCCTCCGCGACGTGCGCGCTCGACACGCGCTCGGCGCCGACCAGGTCGGCGATGGTGCGCGCCACTTTCAGCACGCGATGGTAGGCGCGCGCCGAGAGGCCGAGGCGCGCGATGGCCTGCTTGAGCAGCTGCGCGCCGGCCTTGTCGGGCGCACACAGCTTGTCGATCTCCTTGGTGGCGAGGCGGGCGTTGGGCTTGCCCTGGCGCGCGAGCTGCGCGGCGCGCGCCGCTGCCACCCGCGCCCGCACCGTTTCCGAGGATTCGCCGTCCGCCCGGCCCTGCAGCTCGCCTTCGGCCAGCGCCGGTACCTCGATGTGCAGGTCGATGCGGTCGAGCAGCGGGCCAGACAGTTTCGCGCGGTAGCGCGCCACCTGGTCCGGCGTGCAGCGGCAGCGCGCTTCGCCCAGGTGCCCGCACGGACACGGGTTCATCGCCGCGACGAGCTGGAACCGCGCCGGGTAGTCCACGCGGTGCGCGGCGCGGGCGACGCGGATGTGGCCGGATTCCAGCGGCTCGCGCAGCGCCTCCAGCACGCGCCGCTCGAACTCCGGCAGCTCGTCGAGGAACAGCACGCCGTGGTGGGCGAGCGAGATCTCGCCGGGACGCGGGTTCGAACCGCCGCCGACGAGGGACGCGGCAGAGGCGGTGTGGTGCGGCGCCTGGTACGGGCGGCGCATCCACTGCTCGAGGCGGAAGCCGCCGTTCAGCGAGTGGAGCGCCGCACTTTCCAGCGCCTCCTCCTCGCCCATCGGCGGCAGCAGTCCGGGAAAGCGCGCCGCCAGCATCGACTTGCCGGTGCCGGGCGGGCCGATCATGAGCAGGCTGTGGCCGCCGGCCGCGGCGACTTCCAGCGCGCGCCTGGCCTGGGCTTGGCCCTTCACGTCGGCAAGGTCCGGGTACGCAGGCGCGGCCGCCGCGGGCGCGCCGGCGTAGGGCGCCAGCGGCTGCTGGCCGTTCAGGTGGGCGCAGACTTCCAGCAGCGACCGCGCCGGCAGGATCGCCGCGCCGCCGACCAGCGCCGCCTCGGCGGCGCTCTCCGCCGGCAGCACGAAGCTGCGCGCCTGGCCGCGCGCGGCCAGGCACATCGCCAGTGCGCCGCGGATGGGGCGCAGCTCGCCGGTCAGCGACAGTTCGCCGGCGAACTCGTGCTCGGCGAGTTGCTTGTCCTTGATTTGTCCGGAAGCGGCGAGGATGCCCAGGGCGATCGGCAGGTCGAAGCGGCCGGATTCCTTCGGCAGATCGGCCGGGGCGAGGTTGACGGTGATGCGGCTGGCCGGGAACTCGAAATGCGCGTTCTGGATCGCCGCGCGCACGCGCTCGCGCGCCTCCTTCACCTCGGTGTCGGCCAGCCCGACGATGGCGAAGGACGGCAGGCCGCGGCCGAGGTGCACCTCGACGGTGACCTCCGGCGCTTCCATGCCGGCAAGGGCGCGGCTCTTCAGGACGGCGAGCGACATGATGCCGGCAAGTTTAAATGACAACAGGCTCAGCCGGTGAGCCCGCAGCAGAGCAGCCAGCCCGCTCAGCTCCCGGGAATGGCTGCCGCCAGGCTCCTGTCCAGCCCGTCTATGTGGTGTTTCAGCCAGACTTCCAGGAAGTCGAGCAGGGAGACGGAGGGAGACGCGCCGGCGCCGATCGCTTCGATCGCGTCCGAAAGCACCCTCACTTCTTCAAACAGCGTGGCGTGATGCGCCTTGTGACGCTCGGCATCCAGGTAGCCGTGCTCGGCCATCAGGCGTTCTTCCATGGCGAAATGCTGCTGGACGTGCTCCACCAGCTGCCCGAATGCGTCGCGGCAGAATGCTGCGCCCTTGTGATTGGTCAGGCCGTCGGCGAGCCGGTTGATGAGGGCCACCAGTTTCCGGTGGTCCTCGTCGAGGCCGGCATGCCCGGTATTCATTGTCTCGTCCCACAAAATCCATTCCATCGCGCATTCCTTGCATGGCATCTCCCTGCCATGTCCCGGCAGGGTATTCCGTGATCGCGACGGCAAGTTCGGGGCCGGCCCGTAAAAACCGCAGCAGGATGTCAAATCGCATCCTGCCCGGCCTTGATGTCTGTCAAACGAGACTTTGCGTTCAGTCCGCCTTGATCGCCTCGATGGCGATTTCCAGCGTGACTTCGTCGCCGACGTTCGGTGCGAACTTGCCGGCGTTGAATTCGCTGCGCTTGATCACGGTGGTGGCGTTGGCGCCCAAGGCGTCCTTTTTCAGGATCGGGTGCGGCTTGGCCAGGAAAGAGGTGACGGTGAGGGTGACCGGCTTGCTGATCCCCTTGATGGTCAGGTTGCCTTCCACGCTCACCGGTCTGTCCCCATCGAATGTCACCTTGGTGGACTTGAAGGTGGCCGTCGGATGGTTCGCCGTATCCAGGAAATCCGCTCCCTGGATATGCTTGTCGAAGGCTTCGCTGCCGGTGTCCACCGATTTCATGTCGATGGTGACGTCAACCGCTCCGGTTTTGGCGGCCTTGTCCAGCGTTACGGTGCCGCTCGTCTTGTTGAAGCGGGACAGCTGCTTGGAAAAGCCGAAGTGGCTGTAGGAAAAGCGCGGGAAAGTGTGATTGGCGTCCAGCGCATACGTCTCGGGGGCGGCGAAGGCCGGGGCAAAAGTCAGTGCCGTCAGGACGGCGGCGAGAGCTTTCAGTTTCATGCGGTGATCTCCTTGTTGCGGGTTGGATGTGGGGGGAAACTACTTCTTCGCGGTGACGATACGGAACTTGATCTGTACGTCGTCGGCGACGGTGGAGGTGTCCTTCCACTCGCCTTCGCCGATGTTGAACTGCAGGCGCTTGATCGGCAGCACGCCTTCGAAGACCTGCTGGCCGGCCTCGGCCTTGAAGCTCACCGGCGCGACGACGTCGCGCGTGATGCCCTTGATGGTGAGCTTGCCGGCGGCCTCGAATTTGCCGGCGCCGGCCGGCTTGATGGCGCTGGTGACGAAGGTGGCCTTGGGGAATTTCGCGGCGTTGAACCATTCCGGCTTGACCGTCTCGCGGTTGAAGTCCTCGGCGCCGAGGTCGAAGCTGGCGATGTCGATCTCGACGCTGGCTTTCCCTTCCGCCGGCTTGGCCGGGTCGAAGCTGACCTGCGCCGTGAAGCGCTTGAACTTGCCGTCCACCGGCACGCCCATCTGCTTCGAGACGGCGACGACGCTGCTCTTGGCGGCGTCGAACTGGGCCAAGGCCGGGGCGAGGAGCAGGGCGCCGAGCGCCAGGGCGGTTGCGGTCTTCTTCATGTCATTTCTTTCTGTCGAGGAGGGGGATCATGCGGCCGAGCACCTCGTCGCGGTCGACGACGTAGTGCTTGAGCGCCGCCGCGACATGGGTGATCACCAGCGCCGCCATGGTGAAATTGAGGATCTGGTGCACCGTCGCCAGCATGTCGCCGATTTCCTTGTCCTTGGTTAACAGGTCGGGCAGGGGGATTATTCCCAGGTAGACCGTCTGGAAGCCCTTGGCCGAGCTCATCAGCCAGCCGGAGACGGGCACGGCGAGGATCAGCACGTAGAGCAGGTGGTGCGTGGCGACGGAGGCGATGCGCTGCCAGGCCGGCTGGCCTGCGGGCGGCGGCGGCGCGGGGTGCCGGATGCGCCAGGCGACGCGGGCGATCGCCAGCAGGAACACCGTGACGCCGATCCACTTGTGGTACGAGTAGAGCTTCAGCCGCCCCGGCGAGAAGGGCAGGTCGTGCATGTACACGCCGAGCGGGAAGGCGCAGAAGATCAGCAGGGCGATCAGCCAGTGCAGGCCGATGGCGGTGCGGCTGTAGCCGATGGTCGGCAGGGTCATTCTTGTTCTCCGGTGCGCCGGGCTTTCCTGCGACCGCCGCGGGTGGTTGAAGGTTCCGCGCCGGGCGCGGCCTCGAAGGCCTCGCGCAGGCCGCGCAGGGCCGATTCGATGCGCTGCAGCTGCGCCGGCGCGAGGTCGCCGAGCGCCTGGCGCAGGTGGTCGAGGTGGGCGACGAAGGCGCGGTCGAACAGGCGCGCGCCGGCCGGCGTCAGGCTGACGATCATGCTGCGGCCGTCCTCGGCCGAGGCGCTGCGCCGCACCAGGCGCTGCGCTTCCAGCCGGTCGACCACGCCGGTCAGCGTGCCCTTGGTGATGAGCGTCTTTTCGCCCAGTTCCTTGAAGCTCATGCCCGGCGTGTTGCCGAGCGTGGCGACGATGTCGAACTGCGACGGCGTGAGGCCCATGTTGCGCACGTGGGCGCCGGAGTAGGCCTCGAAGGCCTGATAGCAGCGGGCCAGTTCTCTCAGCATCGGCAGGAAGGGTTCGCGCGGCAAGGCGGCGGGTCCAGTTAGTTCTAATGCGGACTATATTAGTACGCATTAGAACTAACTGTCAAGCCGGGGTTCCGGCGATGCTGCGGCGGGGGTCAGCGGCGGGCTTCGAGCTCGGCGAGGCGGGCTTCGAGGGCGTCCAGCTTCGCGCGCGTGCGGGCGAGCACCTCGCGCTGCACCTCGAATTCCTCGCGCGGGACGAAATCCAGGCGGGCGAAGAAGCCGTTGAGGAGCGCGCGGGCGTTCTTTTCGAGGTCGCGCGCCGGGCCGCTGGCGGCCAGTTCGGCAAGGCGGGCGGAGAGTTCGTCGAGGAGCTTCGGGTCGAGCATGGCGTGAAGGATGTCGATGGGCGTTCGCGACAAGTATGCCGAAAAACGCTCCGGCAGGCCGCACCAGCTTAGTGCGGCGGCGGAAAAACACGCGAGGTCTTGGTGCGCGATGGATTTCCCGGATCTCGTGCGACGCTCCATCCTGTTGAAATCCAATGATTTTTCAAGCTGGCACGCTTGATGCAAAGGAGGAGGTGTCTTTTTTGTCACTTCGATCCAAGGAGCCCATCATGCGTAAGACCCCGACCCTGCTTGCCGGCGCCGTATCCGCCGCACTGACTTTTCCCGCGATCGGCCATGCCCAGACCGCGCCGGCGGCCGAGGCCAGCCCGCACACGCTGACCGCCAACATCGGCCTCTACAGCAGCTACCGCTTTCGCGGCATCGACCAGACCTTCGGCAAGCCGGCCCTGCAGGGCGGCTTCGACTACGCGCATGCCAGCGGCTTCTACGCCGGCAACTGGAACTCCAATGTGAACGCCGGCGCGGGTTACCCCTCCGGCAACCTGGAGATGGATTTCTACGGCGGCTGGAAGAAGACCTGGGGCGACTGGGGCCTCGACGTCGGCGCCATCTATTACTACTACCCCGGCACCAACGCCAGCCTCGCCCAGGGCACGCAACTCACCAATGCGCGCACCACCAGCGTTCACACCGGGCGCGTGGACAACACCGAGGTCTATATCGGCGGCAGCTGGAAGTTCGTCTCGCTGAAGTACTTCCATGCCGTCGACGACTACTTCTCGGTGCCGAAGACCAGCGGCTCGGGCTACATCGACCTGTCGGCGAGCTACGACCTGGGCGGCGGCTGGGGCATCAACGGCCACCTCGGCCACCTGCGCTTCAAGAACTTCCACAACGGCCGCTCCAACGGCAACTACACCGACTGGAAGCTCGGCGTGACCAAGGACATTTCCGGCTGGGTGATCGGCGCCGCCTACGTCGGCACCAACGCCAAGGGCAGCTGCTCGCCGAACGTCGCCGGCCTGGTCCAGCCCTACTGCTTCGGCAACGATGCGCTGGGCGCGACCAGCACCAAGAACGCCGGGCGCGACACCCTGATCCTCTCGGTCAGCCGCACTTTCTAGGGAGCAACCGCCATGAAACTGGTTACCGCCATCATCAAGCCGTTCAAGCTCGACGAGGTGCGCGAGGCGCTCTCGGCCGTGGGCGTGGCCGGCATCACCGTCACCGAGGTGAAGGGCTTCGGCCGCCAGAAGGGCCACACCGAGCTCTACCGCGGCGCCGAGTACGTCGTCGACTTCCTGCCCAAGGTGAAGGTCGAGGCCGCCGTCAAGGACGACCTGCTCGAGCAGGTGATCGAGGCCATCGAGAAGGCTGCCAGCACCGGCAAGATCGGCGACGGCAAGATCTTCGTCTTCGACCTCGAACAAGCCATCCGCATCCGCACCGGCGAAACCGGCGCGGACGCACTCTAGGAGAAATGCCATGAGAAAGCTGTTTGCAATCCTGATGCTGGCCGTCGGCCTCGCCGCCGCCGCGCCGGTGCTGGCCGAGGAGAAGGCGGCGCCGGCAGCGGAGGCGGCCGCGCCGGCTGCCGTCGTCGCGGCCGCTGCGGCAGAAGCGCCGCCCGCCGCCGCGCCCGTGCCGAACAAGGGCGACACGGCGTGGATGACGGTGGCCACCGTGCTGGTGATCCTGATGACCATTCCCGGCCTGGCGCTGTTCTACGGCGGCCTGGTGCGCGCCAAGAACATGCTCTCGGTGCTGATGCAGGTCTTCGTCATTTTCTCGCTGATCAGCGTGCTGTGGGCGATCTACGGCTACACGCTGGCCTTCGGCGGCGGCGGTTCCTTCTACGGCGGCCTCGACAAGCTGTTCCTGAAGGGCGTCACCGTCGACTCGATTGCCGCCACCTTCAGCAAGGGGGTGGTCATCTCCGAGCTGACCTTCATCGCCTTCCAGGCCACTTTCGCCGCCATCACCTGCGCGCTGATCGTCGGCGCCTTCGCCGAGCGCATGAAGTTCTCCGCGGTGCTGCTGTTCTCGGTGATCTGGTTCACCTTCGCCTACCTGCCGATGGCGCACATGGTGTGGTACTGGGACGGCCCGGACGCCATCACCGACGCCGCCTCGCTGGAGGCCGTCACCGCGGCGGCCGGCTGGCTGTGGGCCAAGGGCGCGCTCGACTTCGCCGGCGGCACGGTGGTGCACATCAACGCCGGCGTGGCCGGCCTCGTCGGCGCCTACCTGGTCGGCAAGCGCGTCGGCTACGGCAAGGAGTCGATGGCGCCGCACTCGCTGACGACGACCATGATCGGCGCCTCGCTCCTGTGGGTGGGCTGGTTCGGCTTCAACGCCGGCTCCAACCTGGAGGCGACCGGCACCGCGGCGCTGGCCTTCCTCAACACCCTGGTGGCGACCGGCGCGGCGACGTTGTCCTGGACCCTGGCCGAGTGGCTGCTGAAGGGCAAGCCCTCGATGCTGGGTTCCGCCTCCGGCGCGGTGGCGGGACTGGTGGCGATCACGCCGGCCTGCGGCTTCGTCGGCCCGATGGGCGCCATCGTCATCGGCCTGGTCGCCGGCGCGGTCTGCCTGTGGGGTGTGAATGGCCTGAAGAAGCTGCTCGGCGCGGACGACGCGCTCGACGTCTTCGGCGTGCATGGCGTGGGCGGCATCGTCGGCGCCCTCCTGACCGGCGTCTTCGTCTCGCCGGACCTGGGCGGCACCGGGGTCTACGACTACGTCGCCAACAAGGTCGGCGAGTTCAGCATGGGCACGCAGATCGTCAGCCAGCTCTGGGGCGTGGGCACCGCCATCGTCTGGTCCGGCGTGGTCTCCTTCGTCGCCTTCAAGATCGTCGATCTCACGATCGGACTGCGCGTGCCGGAAGAGGAAGAGCGCGAGGGTCTCGACATCACCTCGCACGGCGAGAGCGCCTACCACTACTGACCTTCGCCCTCCCTCGGAGGTCGGTGACGGGCGCCCCGGGAAACCGGGGCGCCCGTTTTTCATTCACCTGAAGACGACGGTGCGGTTGCCGTTGAGCAGCACGCGGTCCTCGACGTGGTAGCGCAGGCCGCGCGCCAGCACCGCCTTCTCGATGTCCTTGCCGTAGCGCACCAGGTCCTCCACCGTGTCGCCGTGGTCGATGCGCACGGTGTCCTGCTCGATGATCGGGCCGGCGTCGAGCTCCGCCGTGACGAAATGGCAGGTGGCGCCGATCAGCTTGACGCCGCGGCGGTAGGCCTGGTGGTAGGGCTTGGCGCCGACGAAGGAGGGCAGGAAGGAGTGGTGGATGTTGATGATCCTTCCGGGGTATTTCTCGCACAACTCCGGCGGCAGGATCTGCATGTAGCGCGCCAGCACCATGGCGTCGCCGCGCGCCGCCTCGAACAGGCGCAGGATCTCGGCGTTGGCCTCGCGCCGGTTGTCGGCCGTCACCGGCACGTGGTGGAAGGGGATGCCGTGCCACTCGACGAAACCGCGGAAGGTCTCGTGGTTGGAGATGACGCAGGGAATCTCGACGTCGAGCTCCTTCGACTGCCATCGCGCCAGCAGGTCGTAGAGGCAGTGCTCCTGCTTCGAGACGAGGACGACGATGCGTTTCTTCGCAGCGGAATCCGCGATGCGCCAGTCCATGCTGAACTCGCCGGCGATGGGCTGGAAGCGGCGGCGGAACTCGGCGAGGTCGAAGGGCAGCGAATCGGCCTTGATCTCGATGCGCATGAAATAGCGCTGCGTGTCGTCGTCGGCGTGGTGGCTGGTTTCCAGGATCCAGCCCTTGTTGTCGGCGATGAAGGTGGCGACACGGGCGACGATGCCGACGCGGTCGGGGCAGGCGGCGGTCAGGGTGTAGCGGCGTTGTGCGTGCACGGTCACTCCGATTTTTCCAGTTTTTCCTGTGCGGCGAGCCAGGCGGCTTCGGTCCCCGCCAGTTCGCCTGCCACCTCCGCCTGCCGCTGCTGGCAGGCCTGCAATTCCTTCTTGTCCGGCGACTGGTAGAGCGCCGGGTCGGCGAGGCGGGCGTCGAGCTTCTGCTTCTCGGCTGCCAATTGTGCCATGCGTTTTTCCAGCTGCCCGATTTCCTTCTCCAGGGCGCGCGCCTTGCCGGAGGGCTTGCGCTCGGGCGGCGGCGGGGCCGGCTTCGCCGTGTCGGGGGGACTGACTTTTGCCCCGGCTTTTGCTTCCTGCGGCTGGTCCAGCCACTTGCGGTAGTCGTCGAGGTCGCCGTCGAAGGGCCGCAGGCCGCCGTCGGCGACCAGGCAGAAGTTGTCGCAGACCGTGCGCAGCAGGTGGCGGTCGTGCGAGACCAGCACCACCGCGCCCTCGTATTCCGACAGCGCCAGCGTCAGGGCGTGGCGCATCTCGAGGTCGAGGTGGTTGGTCGGCTCGTCGAGCAGCAGCAGGTTCGGCTTCTGCCAGATGAGCAGGGCCAGCGCCAGGCGCGACTTCTCGCCGCCGGAGAAGGGGCCGACTTTCGACGTCGCCATCTCGCCGTGGAAGTTGAAGCCGCCGAGGTAGTTGCGGAAGTCCTGGTCGCGCGTGCGCGGATCGAGGTGGTTCATGTGCCAGAGCGGGCTTTCGTCCGGGCGCAATTGCTCGAGCTGGTGCTGGGCGAAGTAGCCGATCTTCAGGCCCTTGCCCTCGCGGCGGACGCCCGCCAGCGGCGCGGACTCGCCGGCGAGCAGGCGGATCAGGGTCGACTTGCCGGCGCCGTTGCGGCCGAGGAGTCCCAGGCGCTCGCCCGGCCGTAAGGTCAAAGTCAGTCCCCGCAGCACGGCGATGTCGCCGTAGCCGGCCGCCGCGTCCTCCAGCATCAGCAGCGGATCGGGGCTGCCGACCGGCTCGAAGAAGCGGAACTCGAAGGGCGTGTCGACGTGGGCGGCGGTGACCTCCTCCATGCGCGCCAGCGCCTTGATGCGGCTCTGCGCCTGGCGCGCCTTGGTGGCCTTGGCGCGGAAGCGGTCGATGTAGCTCTTCAGGTGGGCGATCTCGCGCTGCTGCTTGACGTACATCGCCTGCTGCAGCGCCAGCTGCTCGGCACGGGCGCGCTCGAAGGCGCTGTAGTTGCCGGTGTACAGCTTCAGGCGGCGGCCCTCGATGTGGGCGACGTGGCCGACCACGGCGTCGAGGAAGTCGCGGTCGTGCGAGATCATCAGCAGGGTGCCGCGGTAGGCGCGCAGCCAGCCTTCCAGCCAGATCACCGCGTCGAGGTCGAGGTGGTTGGTCGGCTCGTCGAGCAGCAGCAGGTCGGAGCGGCACATCAGCGCCTGGGCGAGGTTGAGGCGCACGCGCCAGCCGCCGGAGAATTCCGCCACCGGCCGCTCGAAATCCTCGTCCTGGAAGCCGAGCCCGTGCAGCAGCGCGGCGGCGCGGGCGCGGGCGCTGTAGCCGTCGATGTTGCCGTAGTCCATGTGCAGGTGGGCGATGGCCTCGCCGTCGTGGGCGTCCTCGGCCGCGCGCAGGTCGGCTTCGATCTTGCGCAGCTCGGCGTCGCCGTCGAGCGTGAAGTCGAGGGCGCCGGTGGCCAGCGCCGGCGTCTCCTGGCCGACGTGGGCGATCACCCAGTTCGGCGGCAGCTCGAGGTCGCCCGCTTCCTGGTGCAGCGCGCCGGTGAACAGGGCGAACAGGCTCGACTTGCCGCAGCCGTTGGCGCCGGTGACGCCGACCTTCTGGCCGGCATGCAGGCTGAGGTTGACGCCTTCGAGCAGCGGGCGGCCGGCGCGGGCGAGGGTGAGGTTGCGCAGCAGGATCACAATTTGTTACATCGCCGGGGTGACCGGCGAGGGAAAAAGGCGCTATTGTACGCATGCTTGTTCGAGAGACCGTCATGAAGCGCCTGCTGATCCCGTTGTTCTGCCTGTTCGCCTCCGCCGCCTGGGGGCAGAATCCCGCGCCCGCCACCATCACCGAGGCGGAGCGCGAGCAACTGCTCGACCGGGCGAAGTCCCTCAAGGCGGAAGCCTCGCGCATCAAGCAGGAGGCCGAAAGGAAGCAGGCGGAAGCCAACACCGAATGCTGGAAGAAGACGCTGGTGTCGGGCTGCCAGCGGGATGCCCGGCGGGAATATCTCGACAGCATGGCCGCAGCCCGCAAGCTGGATGTGGATGCCAAGAAGATCGAGCGCGAGGTGCGCGAACGCGACCGCGCCACCAAACAGGCGAAGCAGGCCGCCGAGGCGCCGCAGAAGCAGGCCGAGCGCGAGAAGAAAATCGCCAGGGAGAAGGAAAAGGCGGCCGAGCAGCAGCAGCAGCGCGAGAAGAAGGCGGCCGAGAAGGAGCAGGAGGCGCTGAAGGGCAGCGCCCGCGCCCGCGAAAGCGAGCGCGAGCGCCAGGAAAAACTCGAGGCACGCCGGCAGAAGGAAGAGAAAGCCGAACGCAAGGCGCTCGAGCGGGAAAAGAAGCGCAAGCGGCTCGCCGAGGACCGGGCCCGGCAACTGGAGAAGGCGCAGCAGCAGGGCCAGGCGGTTCCGCAGTAGCTATCTGAAGCGGATGTCTCCTTCCTTCCCGGGCCTTTTCCCCCGCTTGTCCGCGTAATAGGCGCGAATCCGCGCCAGATCCTCCGCTTCGTTCCCGCTCAGAGCCATCCAGTTCTCGACACCCACTTCGCGCCGCGAATAGTCGATGAAGGCCAGGCCCAGCGGGACCTTCGCGGCAACCGCGACGCGGTAGAAGCCGGATTTCCAGTGGTCGACCTTCGAACGCGTGCCTTCCGGCGCGATGGCCAGATAGAGGCTGTCGGCCCTGGCGAAGGCCTCGATGAGGCCATCGACGAAGCCGGTGCTCTGGCGTCGATCGACCGGTATGCCGCCGAGGCGGCGAAACAGGCCGCCGAAGGGCGGGCGGAACAAGGTGTGCTTGCCGACGAAGCCGATCGGGATGGCGACGGCGAAGCGGGCCAGGATGCCGACGATGAAGTCCCAGTTCGAGGTGTGCGGATAGACGATCACCACCGCCTTCGGCACCGGCGGCCAGACCAGCTTCACGCGCCAGCCGAAGAGCCGCAGCAGCGCGCCGCAGAAGCGCGCGAACGGGCCGGGCCGCATGTTAATATTCGTCGTCAAGTTCTTCTCGAGCCAGGCGCTGCACCGCACCCCAGGCCCGCATTCTACTGAATCCCCATGAGCACAGAGGCGCAACGCGACATCGCCCGCCACGGCCAGGTATTCACCCCGCCGGCCATCGTCGACGCCATGCTGGCGCTGCGCCGCAACCGGGGCCGCGTGCTGGAGCCGGCCTGCGGCGACGGCGCCTTCTCGTCCCGCATCCCGGGCTGCACCGCCATCGAGCTGGACCCGACGCACTGTCCGGCGGGCGCGCTGAACATCGACTTCTTCGCCTATCCCGAGACGGAGAAGTTCGACACCATCATCGGCAATCCGCCCTACGTCAAGGCGCGCGACATCCTGCCCGGCACGCGCCGGCACCTCGGCTCGCAGCTCTTGAACGGTCACGCCAACCTGTATCTGTTCTTCATCGAGAAGTGCGTGCGCCACCTGAAGCCGGGCGGCGAGCTGATCTTCATCACGCCGCGCGACTTCCTGAAATCCACGGGCAGCGCCCGGCTGAACACCTGGCTGTTCGACCAGGGCACGCTCACCGATTTCCAGGAGCTGGGCGACGCCCGCGTCTTCGACGGCGTCGTGCCCAACTGCGCCATCTGGCGCTTCGAGAAGGGCAACCTGAAACGGCGCCTCGCCGACGGCCGCCGCATGGCGCTCTCCGGCGGCCAGATCCTGCTCACCCGCGGCATCTACAGCGTGCCGCTTGCCAGCGTCTTCGCCGTGAAGGTCGGCGCGGTGTCGGGCGCCGACGAGATCTTCGCCAACGCCGAATTGGGCAACGCCGATTTCGTCTGCTCGAAGACGGCGCAGACGGGCGAGCTGCGCCGCATGATCTACCTCGACCGCGAGGGGCCGATCGCCTGCCTGGAGCCGTTCAAGGAGCGCCTGCTGGCGCGGCGGGTGACGAAGTTCGACGAGTCGAACTGGTGGAAGTGGGGCCGCCGTCACCATGTGTCGGAGGCCCCGCGCATCTACGTCAACCAGAAGACGCGCAATGCCCGCCCCTTCTTCCTCGATGCCTGCCGCAACTACGACGGCTCCATCCTGGCACTGTTTCCGCACCGCCGCGACGCCGACCTGGCGCGATTGCGCGACCTGCTCAACGAGGTGGACTGGGCCGAGCTGGGCTTCGTCTGCGACGGCCGCTTCCTCTTTGCCCAGCGCAGCCTGGAGCATGCCCTGCTGCCCGAAGCCTTCGCGCCGTTCACGGTGCGCGGACTGGTATAAGATCGGCCCATGGTTCCCAGACTGACGACCGCCCTCACCGGCCCGCTGCTCGACCTCGAGCGGACCTTCCTCGACCGCGCCACGGCCATCGAGCAGTGGTTCCGCGCCCAGTGGCACGAGCACACGCCGCCGTTCTACTGCTCGGTCGACCTGCGCAATGCCGGCTTCAAGCTGGCGCCGGTGGACACCAACCTCTTCCCCGGCGGCTTCAACAACCTCAACCCGGCCTTCCTGCCGCTGTGCGTGCAGGCGGCGATGACGGCGATCGAGAAGATCTGCCCGGATGCGAAGAACCTACTGCTGATCCCCGAGAGCCACACGCGCAACCAGTTCTATCTGATGAACGTGGCGCGCCTGGCGACCATTCTCAACCGCACCGGCCTCGCCGTGCGCATCGGCACGCTGCTCCCCGAGATCACGGCGCCGACCCCGCTCGATCTGCCGGACGGTTCGAAACTGCTGCTCGAGCCGCTCAAGCGCCTGAACGGCCGCCTCGGCCTGGACGGTTTCGATCCCTGCGCGATCCTGCTCAACAACGACCTCTCCGGCGGCGTGCCGGCGATCCTCGACGGCCTGCACGAGCAGACCCTCATCCCGCCGCTGCATGCCGGCTGGCACATCCGCCGCAAGTCGCGCCACTTTGCCGCCTACGACCGCGTGGCGGGCGATTTCGCCCGGGCGGTGGGCATCGACCCCTGGCTGATCAATCCGGATTTCGCCGTCTGCGGCCAGATCAACTTCCAGGAGCGCCAGGGCGAGGAGTGCCTGGCCGACAATGTCGACACGGTGCTGACGCGGGTCAAGGCCAAGTACGCCCAGTACGGCGTCAAGGAGCAGCCTTTCGTCATCGTCAAGGCCGACGCCGGCACCTACGGCATGGGCATCATGACGGTGCGCGATGCATCCGAAGTGAAGGGCCTCAACCGCAAGCAGCGCAACAAGATGGCGGTGGTGAAGGAGGGCCTGCAGGTCACCGAGGTCATCATCCAGGAAGGCGTGCACACCCACGAGACGATCGAGGGCAACGTCGCCGAGCCGGTGGTATACATGATCGACCGCTACGTCGTCGGCGGCTTCTACCGGGTGAACACCGAGCGCGGCCGCGACGAGAACCTCAACGCGCCCGGCATGCGCTTCGAACCGCTCGCCTTCGACTGCGGCTGCACCATGCCCGACTACAACTGCGCGCCCGACGACGCGCCGAACCGCTTCTTCGCCTATGGCGTGGTGGCGCGCCTGGCGCTGCTGGCCGCCGCCGTGGAACTGGAGCTCTCCGCCCCGCCGCAGGATATCGCGTGAAATTTGCATTCGTCCTCGATCCCCTGGAGCAGCTGAAGGCCTACAAGGACTCCAGCGTCGCCATGATGCGCGCGGCGCAGGCGCGCGGCCATGAAGTCTCCGCGATCATGCGGCCCGCCTTGACCTGGCGCGACGGTGCCGTGCATGCCGCCGCCTCGCGCCTGACGGTGCGCGAGGACCACCACGACTGGTTCGAGGCGCAGGCACCGGTGGAGGCGCCGCTCGACGCCTTCGACGCCGTGCTGATGCGCCAGGACCCGCCCTTCGACATGGAGTACGTTGCCGCCACCTGGCTGCTGGAACGCGCTCAGGCGGCGGGTGCCCGCGTCATCAACGATCCGCGCGCCGTGCGCGACCATTCCGAGAAGCTCGCCATCCTGGAGTTTCCGCAGCTCATTCCGGAGACCGTCGTGGCGCGCGAGGCGGAGGCGCTGCAGGCCTTCATCGACGCCGCCGGCGACGCCATCCTCAAGCCCCTCGACGGCATGGGCGGCAGCGGCGTGTTCCGCGTCCGCCGCGACGACCCCAACCGCAACGTCATCGTCGAGACCCTCACCGGCCACGGCGCGCGCAGCATCATGGCGCAGCATTTCCTGCCGCAGATCGCCGAGGGCGACAAGCGCATCCTGCTCATCGGCGGCGAGACCGTGCCCTTCGCCCTGGCGCGCATCCCCAAGCCGGGCGAGACGCGCGGCAACCTCGCCACCGGCGGCACCGGCGTGGCGCAGCCGCTGACCGTGCACGACCGCGAGATCGCCGAGGCCCTGGCGCCGGTGCTGCACGCGCGCGGCATCCTGCTCGCCGGCATCGACGTCATCGGCAACCGCCTCACCGAAATCAACGTCACCAGCCCGACCTGCTTCGTCGAGATCGCCCGGCAGACCGGCTTCGACGTGGCCGGCCTGTTCATGGACGCGCTGGAAAGGGAATGCAAGGCTTGAACCACGGCGCACACGGCGTGCACGGCGCAGTTGAGAAGAAGCTTTCGCCGTGTCCGACGTGCACGCCGTGGTGGATGCTTTTCCTGGCGGCAATCCTGCTATCGGCCTGCGCGCGAGCCCCTCAACTGCACCAGCGCGAGGCCTACGTCTTCGGCACCCGCGTCGAGGTGTCGGTGTGGGGCGAGTCCGCGGACAAGGCGCAGCAGGCGCTGGCTGCCGTGCTCGCCGAGTTCGACCGCCTGCACCGCATGCTGCACGCCTGGCAGCCGTCCGAGCTGACGGCGCTGAATGCGGCCATCGCCCGCGGCGAGCGCGCCATCGCCGTCTCGCCGGAACTGACTTTCATCCTGCGGGACGCCGCGGCCATCGCCGCGCAGTCCGACCAGTCGTTCAATCCGGCCATCGGCAAGCTGGTCGCCCTGTGGGGCTTCCATTCCGACGAGTTCAAGCCGGCGCTGCCCGACCCGGCGGCGGTCGACGCGCTGGTGAAGGCCGCGCCGCGCATGTCGGACCTGGCGATTGCGGACAACCGGGTGACGAGCGCCAACCGTTCGGTGCAGCTCGACCTGGGCGGCTACGCCAAGGGTTATGCCCTCGACCGCGCGGCGGCCATCCTGCGGCAAATGGGCGCGAACAACGCACTCATCAACATCGGCGGCAACGTCATGGCGCTCGGCGACAAGGGCGGCACGCCCTGGCGCGTCGGCATCCAGCACCCGCGCGCCGCCGTGCCGCTGGCCACGCTGGATCTGCGCGACGGCGAGGCCGTCGGCACCTCGGGCGACTACCAGCGCTATTTCGAGCTGGACGGCCGGCGCTACTGCCACCTGCTTGACTCGCGCAGCGGGCGCCCGGCCGAAGGTACGCAGGCGGTCACCGTGCTGATCGCGCCGCGGGAGGGGGCCGGCGCGCTCTCGGACGCCGCCAGCAAGCCCCTCTTCATCGCCGGCGCCGCGGAATGGCGCGGCCTGGCGCGCCGCCTCGGCGTCGAGCATGCACTGCGCATCGACGGCGAAGGCGTGATGCATGTCACGGCAGCATTTCGCCAGCGGCTTACCATGCTGGCATCGGATGTCAGGATCGGGGTCGAGCCATGAGCGATGACTTTGTGGAGCGGATGACGCGCCGCCGCGTCGGCCTCGAGGCCCTGCGCCGGCTGCGGCGCCTGGTCGATGCCGAGCGGGCGCTGGAGGCGGACAAGGCCCGCCTGGCGCAACGCCTGACCATTGCACTCGCCGTCCTGGCGGGACTGACTTTTCTCTACTTCGTCCTGCGCTGATCCTCCCTGCGCTTCGGTTACAATCGTCACGGTACCTCCGTGACGATCATGATCGGCTTATTTCTCATTACCCACGGCAGCCTGGGCGAATCCCTCGTCCAGTGCGCCTGTCATGTCCTCAACAAGCGGCCGCAGCAGATCGTGCAGCTCGGCGTCTCCGGCCAGGACGATCCCCTCGACGCCCTGCCGCTCGCCCGCGACATGATGCGGCTGGTCGATTCGGGCAAGGGCGTGCTGCTGCTCACCGACATCTTCGGGGCGACGCCTTCCAACATCGCCCTCAAGCTGCTGCAGCCGGGCCGCATCGAAGGCATCGCCGGGGTGAACCTGCCGATGCTGCTGCGCGCGCTGACCTATCGCGACAAGGACATGGAGACGCTGGTGACCAAGGCCGTCGCGGGCGGCCGCGACGGCGTGATGCTGATGAGGGGCGCGCGCGATGCCCAGGGCTGAGGCCGAGATCGTCAACAAGCTCGGCCTGCATGCCCGCGCCTCGGCCAAGCTGACCCAGGCGGCAACGGCCTTCGCCAGCGAAGTCTGGCTCGAGCGCAACGGCCGCCGCGTCAACGCCAAGAGCATCATGGGCGTCATGATGCTGGCCGCCGGCAAGGGCGCGACGGTGATCGTCGACACCGAGGGCGCCGACGCCGACGCCGCCCTGCAGGCCATCCTCAAGCTGATCGCCGATAGATTTGGCGAGGGGGAATGAGCTTCACCCTGCATGGCCTGGCGGTTTCCCACGGCATCGCCATCGGCCATGCCCACCTCGTCTCGCATGCCACGCTTGAGGTCGAGCACTATGTCCTGCCCGGCCGTTACGTCGATGAAGAAGTGGCGCGCTTCGACCAGGCCGTGGCCGCCGTGCAGGCCGAGCTCGATGCCCTGATGGCCGGTGCCGATACCGGCGCGCCGGCCGAGCTGACCGCCTTCATCGACCTGCACCACATGCTGCTGGCCGATCCCCTGCTCATCGAGACGACGCGCCAGCTGATCCGCGAGCGGCGCTGCAACGCCGAGTGGGCGCTGGTGCAGCAGCTGGATCAGGTCGTCGAGCAGTTCGAGCAGATCGAGGACGAATACCTGCGCGAGCGCAAGGCCGACATCGTGCAGGTGGTCGAGCGGGTGCTGAAGGTGCTGATGGGCCGCCCGGGCCATCCGCCGAAGCACGCGCGCGGCGAGCAGCTCATCGTCGTCGCCCACGACCTGTCGCCGGCCGACACCATCCAGTTCAAGCAGTTGAAGATCGGCGGCTTCGTCACCGACCTGGGCGGCGCGACTTCGCACACGGCCATCGTCGCGCGCAGCCTGGCCATTCCGGCGGTGGTCGGCCTGCACCATGCGCGCCACCTGATCCGCGAGGACGACATGCTGATCGTCGACGGCACGCGCGGCGTGCTGATCGTCGATCCCGATGTCCGCGTGCTGGAGGAGTACCGCCTGCGCAAGAGCGCGCTGGAGGCGGAGCGCGCCAAGCTCAAACGCCTGAAGAAGGCGCGCGCGGCCACCCTCGACGGCGTCGACGTCGAGCTGTCCGCCAACATCGAGCTGCCCGGCGACATCGGCCAGGTCAAGGCGGTCGACGCCGCCGGCATCGGCCTGTTCCGCACCGAATTCCTCTTCCTCAACCGCGACGGCATGCCCGGCGAGGAGGAACAGTTCGCCGCCTACCGCAGCGTGGCCGAGGCCATGGCCGGCCGGCCGGTCGTCATCCGCACCCTCGACATCGGCGCCGACAAGAACCTGCGCGGCGTCGAGCGCACCGAGGCCAACCCGGCGCTGGGGCAGCGCGCCATCCGCTACTGCCTGGCGGAGCCGCAGCTGTTCCTCACGCAGCTGCGCGCCATCCTGCGCGCGTCGGCCCATGGCCGCATCCGGATGCTGGTGCCGATGCTGGCCCACGCCCACGAGATCCATCAGACCCTGGCCCTGATCGGGCAGGCCAAGGAACAGCTGCGCGTGCGCAACCAGCCTTTCGACGAGGGCATCGAGGTCGGCGGCATGATCGAGATCCCGGCTGCGGCGCTGGCCCTCGGCGTGTTCCTGCAGAAGCTGGATTTCCTTTCGATCGGCACCAACGACCTGATCCAGTACACCCTGGCGATCGACCGCACGGACGAGGCGGTGGCCCATTTGTACGATCCGCTGCATCCGGCCGTGCTGCGCCTGGTCGCACATACCATCCAGGCCGGCGCGCGCGCCGGCCTGCCGGTGGCGGTGTGCGGCGAGATGGCCGGCGACCCGCAGCTGACGCGCCTGCTGCTCGGCATGGGCTTGCGACAGTTCTCCATGCACCCGGCGCAGATCCTCGAGGTCAAGCAGGAGGTGCTGCGCAGCAATCTTGCCGAGTTGCGCCGCAAGGTCTCGCGCCTGCTCGCCACCGACGATCCGGCCAGGCTGCGCCAGCAGCTGGAGCGGCTGAATACCGCAAATTGACAAGCCGTCGCGGCCAAGGTAACTTTGCCCCACAGCGCCGATTTGACCGTCAGCTTGCGGGCGCTTAAAAAATACGGCTAAAGCGAGGGCGACCCAGTCCTGCTTAGCTGCTTGAAGCCGACTGGGTTTTTTATTGCATGAACACTTTGACAAACAGCGTAGGTGCGGTCGAGCCGCAGCGCGCGCATTTCGACACCCCGCTCACGCTGGCGGGCGGCGGCGTGCTGCCCGCCTTCGATCTGGTCTATGAAACCTACGGCGAACTGAATGCATCGCGTTCCAATGCGGTGCTGGTCTGCCATGCCCTCTCCGGCAACCACCATGTCGCCGGGCGCTATGCGGACGATCCGAAGAGCGTCGGCTGGTGGGACAACCTGGTCGGGCCCGGCAAGCCGCTCGACACGCGCAGGTTCTTCGTCGTCGGCGTGAACAACCTCGGCGGCTGCTACGGCTCGACCGGTCCGGTGACGATCAACCCGGCCTCCGGCAAGCCCTGGGGAGCGGATTTCCCGGTGGTGGTGGTCGAGGACTGGGTGGCGGCCCAGGCCCGGCTGGCCGACCGGCTCGGCATCGAATCCTGGGCGGCGGTGATCGGCGGCAGCCTGGGCGGCATGCAGGCCATGCAATGGGCGCTGGAGTACCCGGAGCGCATCCGCCATGCGCTGGTGATCGCCTCGGCGCCGAAGCTGACGGCGCAGAACATCGCCTTCAACGAGGTGGCGCGCCAGGCCATCCTGAGCGATCCCGACTTTCACGGCGGGCACTATTACGAGCACGGCGTCGTGCCGGTGCGCGGCCTGCGGCTGGCACGCATGATCGGGCACATCACCTACCTGTCGGACGACCAGATGGCGGAGAAGTTCGGCCGCAAGCTGCGCCAGGGCGACCTGCAGTTCAGCTACGACGTCGATTTCGAGATCGAGTCCTACCTGCGCTATCAGGGCGACAAGTTCGCCGGCTACTTCGACGCCAACACCTATCTCATCGCCACCAAGGCGCTCGACTACTTCGATCCGGCGCGCGATTACGGCGGCAATCTTGCCGCGGCCCTCGCCCGCGCGCGCGCCGATTTCCTCGTCGTCTCCTTCTCGACCGACTGGCGCTTCGCGCCGGAACGCTCGCGCGAGATCGTCTACGGCCTGGTGCACAACGGCCTCGACGTCAGCTACGCCGAGATCGAATGCAGCGCCGGCCACGACTCCTTCCTGCTCGACGATCCGCACTACCATGCCGTGATGCGGGCGTATTTCGAGGGTATCAAGACGTGACAAATGTTTTAGGCCGCTTCGATTTCGACGTCATCGCCAAGTGGATCAGGCCCGGCGAGAAGGTGCTCGACCTCGGCTGCGGCGACGGCAGCCTGCTGCGCTACCTGAAGGACGAGAAAGGCGTGCTCGGCTACGGCGTGGACAACGATCCCGACAACGTCCTTGCCTGCATCCGCAACGGCGTGAACGTCATCCAGATCGACCTGGAGGCGGGCCTGTCCGGCATCGAGGACGGTTTCTTCGACCATGTCGTGATGTCGCTCTCGCTGCAGACGGTGCGCCATACCGAGCGGCTGCTCGCGGAGATGCTGCGCGTCGGCCGCGAGGCGGTAGTGAGCTTCCCGAACTTCGGCCAGCGCAGCCATCGCGAGGCCATCGCCGAAGGCCGCATGCCGGTGTCGAAGAGCCTGCCCTACCAGTGGTACAACTCGCCCAACGTGCGCTTCTTCACCATGGCCGACTTCGAAGCGCTCTGCGCCGAGCGCGGCATCGTCCTGCGCGAGCGCCTCGGCTTCGACGGCGAAGCTACCGTCACCGAGGACCTCAACCTCAACGCCAGCATCGCCGTCTATCGGCTGGGGAAAGCGGGTTGAGCGCGCAACAGCCCCTGCTGCGCTCGAAATTCTTCTGGGTCGCGGTGCTGTATTTCGCCGAAGGATTTCCCCTCGGCATCTTCTACGAGATCTTTCCCGTCTACTTCCGCCAGCAGGGCGTCGACCTGCGCGACATCGGCGCCCTCTCCCTGCTCGGCCTGGCGTGGACCCTGAAGTTCCTCTGGGCGCCGGCAGTGGACCGCTTCCGCCACCACCGGCGCTGGATGGCCGCCGCCGACCTCGGCATGGGCGCCGTGATGATCGCCTTCGCCGCCTCGGCCGGCCTGCCGCACTGGGTGTGGGCGGCGATCGCCGTCTTCGCCGTGCTCTCTGCGACCAACGACATCGCCATCGACGGCTACACCATCGAGCTGCTGCGCCGCGACGAGATGGGGCGCGGCAACGGCCTGCGCATCGGTTTCTACCGCGCCGGCATGATCACCTCCGGCCTGGTGCTGATGGCCTCCGACCTGTTCGGCTGGACGGGCGCATTTTCCTGCGCAGCAGCCATTCTTGCCGCCTGCGCCGGGGCCTGCCTGCTGGCGCCGCGCGAGCCGGCGCGGCCGCGGCCGCCGACGGCCGGCCTGGCGCAGGAGGTCCGCGCCTTCCTGGCGCAGCCGCACGGCGCGGCCGCGCTCGTCCTGGTGTTCCTCGGCACGCTCTGGCTGGCCGACGGCGCGCTGAAGCTCTCCGCGCGCTGGACCTGGCTGTGGCCGGCGATGGCCGCCGCGTCCGCCGCGGTCTACGGCCTGCTGCGTCTGGCAGGCCGCGCGCGCCGGCCGGCGGATGACGGCGCGGCCCCAGCCGGCGCGCTGTTCGGCGCACTTGCGGACATGATGCAGCGCCCCGGCGTCCTGCCGGTGCTGACTTTCGTGCTGATCTTCAAGCTGGGCGATGCCTCGATGGGTTTCATGGTCAAGCCGTTCTGGGTAGACGCCGGCTTTTCCGCCGCGGAGATCGGCCTGGTGTCGGTGAACATGGGTCTGGTGCTGTCGATCGCCGGCGGGCTGGCCGGCGGCTGGTATGCCGACCGCGCCGGCATCTTCAAGGCGCTGTGGGTGCTCGGCCTGGCGCAGGCCGTTTCCAATCTCGCCTATGCCCTCGCCGCCTGGGCCATCCCGCTCGGCGGCGTGCCCCTGCCGGAGCATCGGGCGCTGATCTACGCGGCCAGCGCGCTGGAATCCTTCACCGGCGGCCTTGGCACGGCGGCCTTCCTCGCCTTCCTGATGGCCATCGTGCGGCGCGAGCACAGCGCCGCCGAATACGCCCTGCTCTCCTCGGTGTTCGCCGCCTCGCGTTCCGTGGCGGGCTGGGCCGGCGGCATCGGCGCTCAGGCCATGGGCTATGCGCCGTACTTCCTGCTCACCTTCTTTCTCGCCTTCCCTGCCTACCTGCTGCTGCCGTGGGTACGCAGGATGCTCGACGCGCAGGCGCAGCGCGAGACCGAGACGACTTAGCGCCGGCCGCGCCGGCGGTCCAGCCACCAGGCCAGCACCGGCAGCATCAGCATCGAGCCGGGCACGGCCATGGCGACCAGGTAAGGCGAGATCTGCGACAGGGCATTCAGGCGGTCCAGCAGTTCCCTGCGCTCTTCGGCGGACCAGCGGTTGCCGTTGCGCTGTTTCATCAGCAGCGGCATCAGACCTTTTGCCTTGAGCACTTCGCGCAGGACGTGGTCGCGCTCCCGCTTTTGCGCCTCGAGCATGTGCTGCAGGAAACCGAGGTGAGGACGTTGCCTGCCGCGGGCGTCAATATCAACGGGGCGTGCTTCGCCGTGCGGCTCCTGCGGCATGGCGCTCAGCGGGCGGGCAGGATCGATGCGACGGCGCTGCGCAGGCGGCGGAAGGAACGCCAGGCGAAGAAGCCGCGTTTGGCCCAGCGGAAGAACGCACGCGGCCGGGCGACCAGGAGGGCGACGCCGATGCCGGCCAGCCATTCCGGATGGGCCTTCGCCCAGTGCAGTGCCGCCCGCGCTTTTTCCGCCGCGCCGAAGGCGGGAGAAGCGGACTCGAGCGCGTGCAGGATCGTGACGCGCTGGGCCGCGGCCTGCAGTTGAAGCCGCTGCTTCTTCAGCGCCAGTTCAACGATTTTCGGGTTCATTGTCCGGCCGGATCATCTCGCGATCCTGCGCCAGCTCGGAGATGCTGGCGGCGAACAGACGCGTTCCCTGGCGCCCGATGCGGGCGGCGGCCAGGGCCGCGATGATGCCGATGGCGAGGAACAGGGCGGTGAACACGCCGAGCGCCAGCAGGCGGTGGCTGTCCCACAGCAGGACGGTCAGGAACAGCGCGAGCAGGACGGCGCCGAAGCCGAGAAAGAAAAACGCGGCGGCGGCGTAGCCCAGCAGCGTGCCGAGGCGGAGCTTCTCCTCCTGCAGCTCGGTGGCGAGCAGCTCCAGTCGCGTCTGCAGGATGCCCAGCGCGCCGGCGGCGTAGTCGCGCAGGCGCGAACCCAGGCTTTTGCCCGGTGCGGGCTCCATGGTTCGGGAAACGTCAGCGGCGACCGATGAGCAGGCCGACGATGAAACCGATGCCGGCGGCGATGCCGATCGAGCGCCAGGGATTGTCGTGAACGTAATCGTCGGTTGCGCGCGCGACCTGCTTGGTCCTTTCGGCGACGGCCGCCTGCGCCTCGGCCAGGTTGTGGCGGGCGCTGGTCAGGTGATCCTGCAGCTTGACGCGCAGGTCGGCCATCTTCTCGCCCGCCTGGCCGGCGGTGGCCTTGAGGATTTCCTCGGCGTCGGCGACGACGACCTTGAGATCGGCGATGAGTTTTTCCTTGTTAACTTGGGTCATTTCGGTCATGGCTGCACTCTCCGCATGAATGGGTGATATCCGGCTTCAAGGCTACCGATTTTCGCTCTCCATGGCAAATGCGCCGGTCAGCCGGCGTCGAAATCGTAGTCGATGGTCAGGGGCGCGTGATCCGAGAACCAGGCGTCCTTGTAGACCGCCGCCCGCCTCGCGGCGGCGGCCAGTCCGGGGGTGGCGACATGGTAGTCGATGCGCCAGCCGACATTCCTGGCACGGGCCTGGCCGCGGTTCGACCACCAAGTGTAGGCCTCGCCCTCGGCGTCCGGATGCAGGCGCCGGTATACGTCGACGAAGCCGGTCGGCCCGAACACTTCCCCCATCCAGGCGCGCTCTTCGGGCAGGAAGCCCGAGTTCTTCAGATTGCCTTTCCAATTTTTCAGATCGATTTCCCGGTGGGCAATGTTCCAGTCCCCGCACAACAGGACCTCGCGGCCGGCGCTTCTCAGTTGTTCCAGGTGGGGGCGGAAATGCGCGAGGAAGCGGAATTTCGCCTCCTGCCGCTCGGGCGAGGAGGAGCCGGAAGGCAGGTAGACCGAGATTACGGACAGCTTGCCGAACACCGCCTCGACGTAGCGCCCCTCGGCATCGAACTCCGCAACGCCGAAGCCCTCGATGACCTGCTCGGGCTGGCGCCGGCAGTAGAGGCCGACGCCGCTGTAGCCTTTTTTCTCGGCGTAATGGAAGTAGCCGAAATAGCCTTCGGGATTGAGGAACTCGCGGCGCATGTCGCCGACCTGGGCCTTGAGTTCCTGCAGGCAGACGATGTCGGCCTCCTGCAGGGCCAGCCAGTCGAAGAAGCCCTTGCGGGCGGCCGAGCGGATGCCGTTCAGGTTCAGGGTTATGATACGCAGCATTTCCGAGCGTCCGGATGGGGAACATGGATTGTAGCGGCGAGTTCATTGCTTTTGCGGTAGAGACCGGGGTATTGCGCTTCGGCGAGTTCAAGACCAAGGCGGGCCGGCTGAGCCCGTATTTCTTCAATGCCGGCCTGTTCAACGACGGGGCCTCGCTCAACCGGCTGACCGACTTCTACGCCAAAGCCATTCTCGCCTCGAACCTGCCCTGCGACATGCTGTTCGGGCCGGCCTACAAGGGCATCCCGCTGGTGGCCGGAACGGCCATCGCCCTGGCCCAAAAAGGGCGCAATCTGCCGTATTGCTTCAACCGCAAGGAGGCCAAGGACCATGGGGAAGGGGGCACCCTGATCGGCGCCCCCCTGGCCGGACGCGTGCTGATCGTCGACGACGTGATCTCCGCCGGCACCTCGGTGCGCGAATCGGTGGAACTGATCCGCGCCGCCGGCGCCGTCCCGGGCGGCGTGGTCATTGCACTCGACCGCATGGAGCGCGGACAGGGGGAACTTTCCGCCGTGCAGGAAGTGCAGCAGGCCTACGGCATCCCGGTCGTGGCGGTGGCGAGCCTGGACGACCTGCTGGCCTACCTTGGCGGCCGGCCGGAACTGGCGCAGAATTTGCGTGCGGTATTCGAGTACCGACGACAATATGGGATAAAAACATGATGCTCAGGCTTGGCTCGGCCTTGATGCTTCTCCCTGCGGTGCTGCCCCTGCCGGCGGCGGCGCAGGGACGCATCACCTATTGCTGCACCGACAACACCGGCCAGCAGGTATGTTCCGACGTTCTGCCGAAGCAGTGCTACGGCAAGGCCTATCGCGAGATCAATTCGCGCGGCATCACGGTCAGGCGCGTCGATGCGCCGCTGAACGCCGAACAGCGGGCGGCGAAGGAGGCCGAGGCGAAGAGGGCGAAGGAAGAGGAAGCCAGGCGGCTGGAGCAGGACCGGAAGAACCGTGCCCTGCTTGCCACCTATGCCAGCGAACAGGACATCGATTTTGCGCGCGACCGCGCCATCGCCGACGTCCAGAGGACCATCAAGGCCGCGCAGGACAAGCAGGCCGACCTGGCCGGGCGTCAGAAGAAACTGGATGCCGAGGCGGAGTTCTACAAGAAAAAACCCATGCCGTCCCAGCTGCAGTCGCAACTGCGCGAAAACGAAGCCGAAATGAAGGCACAGCAGGCGGCCATCGACGGCAGGCAGAAAGACATCGAGGCGCTGAAGGTCCGCTTCGAGGAAGAGAAGTTGCGCTACCGGGAATTGACCAGAAAGACGGCGCCGGGGAAGAGCGAGCCCCCGGCTGCGCCGCCTCCGGGCGCTGCGGCCCGGCCGCGTTGATTCCGGGCGGGATGCCGACGCTTCAGCTTGCGCTGGCCGTATCCGCCGCCCTGGTCGCGGTGCTGGCGATACGCGCCCACTATCTCGACGAATCCCGCCGCTGGCAGGTCTATGCCTTCAAGCCGCTCGCCACGCTGCTGATCCTGGCGCTGGCGCTGGCGTTTACGCCGGTGCGGGCCGATTACCAATGGGCCATCGCCGCCGGCCTGCTGTTCTCGACGGCCGGCGACATCTTCCTCATGCTGCCGCGCGACCGCTTCGTCGCCGGCCTGGCGAGCTTCCTCGTCGCCCACCTGTGCTACGTCGGGGCCTTCAGCATCGGCGTGCCGTTCGGCGCCGCGCCGCTGCTCTGGCTGCCTTTTTTTGCGGCGGGCGGGCTGGTGCTGGCGCTGGTCTGGCCGGGGCTGAAGCCGGCGCTGCGCGCACCGGTGGCGGTCTATGTGATCGTGATCGCGGCGATGGCCGGACAGGCGGCGGGGCGCTGGCATATGACCGGAAGCGTCGTGGCGCTGGCGGCGGCGGTCGGCGCCGGGCTCTTCGTCGTCTCCGACGCCGTGCTGGCGATCGATCGCTTCCGCTGGAAGTTTCGCGCCGCGCGGGCAGTGACGCTGGCGACCTACTGGGCGGCGCAGCTGCTCATCGCCCTCTCCATTTCAGGCGCCTAGCTTCTTCTTCAGCAGTTCGTTGACCTGTTGCGGGTTGGCCTTGCCCTTGGTCGCCTTCATGGCCTGGCCGACGAGGGCGTTGAAGGCCTTCTCCTTGCCGGCGCGGAATTCCTCCACCGACTTCGGGTTGGCGGCCAGCACCTCGTCGATGATCATCTCCAGGGCGCCGGTGTCGGAGATCTGCTTGAGGCCCTTTGCCTCGATGATTGCATCGGCGTCCTTGCCTTCGCCATTCCACAGGCCGTCGAAGACCTCCTTGGCCATTTTGCTCGACAGCGTGCCGTCGGCGATGCGCGCCACGAGTCCGGCGAGTTGCGCCGGTGCAAGCGGGGCGGCGGCGACGTCCTTCTCTTCGCGGTTGAGGCGCGCGGCCAGCTCGCCCATCACCCAGTTGGCGCAGAGCTTGGCATTGGCGGCGTCGGTCGCCGCCACGGCCTGCTCGAAATAGGCCGCCGTCTCGCGCGCGGCGGTGAGCGTGGCGGCGTCGTAGGCGGAAAGCCCGTAGTCGCGCTCGAAGCGGGCCTGCATGGCCTCCGGCAATTCCGGCATGCCAGCCTTCACTTCGTCGATCCAGGCGGCGGAGATCTCCAGCGGCAGCAGGTCGGGGTCGGGGAAGTAGCGGTAGTCGTGCGCCTCCTCCTTCGAGCGCATGGCGCGCGTCTCGCCGGTGGCCGGGTCGAACAGCACGGTGGCCTGATGGATGCGGCCGCCGTCCTCCAGCGTCTCGACCTGCCAGCGCGCCTCGTACTCGATGGCCTGCTGCAGGAAGCGGAAGGAGTTGAGGTTCTTGATCTCGCGCCGCGTGCCCAGCGTGTCGGAGCCCTTCGGCCGCACCGAGACGTTGGCGTCGCAGCGGAAGGAGCCTTCCTGCATGTTGCCGTCGCAGATGTCTATCCAGCGCACCAGGGCGTGCAGCGCCTTGGCGTAGGCCACCGCTTCCTCCGCGCTGCGCATGTCCGGCTCGGAGACGATCTCCAGCAGCGGCGTGCCGGCGCGGTTGAGGTCGATGCCGGACTTGCCGTGGAAGTCCTCGTGCAGCGATTTGCCGGCGTCCTCCTCGAGGTGGGCGCGCGTGAGGCGGACGAATTTCTCCTCCGCCGTGTCGCCGCGACTGACTCTTATCGTCAGCCCGCCGCCGGAGACCACCGGCAGCTCGTACTGGCTGATCTGGTAGCCCTTCGGCAGGTCGGGGTAGAAGTAGTTCTTGCGCGCGAACACCGAGCGCGGCGCGACTTTCCCGCCCACCGCCAGGCCGAAGCGGATGGCGCGCTCCACCGCGCCGCGGTTCAGGACCGGCAGCACGCCGGGCAGGGCGATGTCCACCGCGCAGGCCTGGGTGTTCGGCGCCGCGCCGAAGGCGGTCGAGGCGCCGGAAAAGATCTTCGAGGCGGTGTTGAGCTGGGCGTGGGTTTCCAGCCCGATGACGATTTCCCAGTTGGCGATGCCCATAAGAATCCCGTGTCAGATCAGGCGCAGCTGCCGTCGCGCCGGTCGTAGATGAGCGGCAGGAGCTGGTCCCAGGCGCTGCCCGAGCACATCCGCTCGCATTGCTGGAAGGCGACCGTGACGCGCGTGCCCTGCTCCCACATGCGCACGATGCAGCTCCCGCCGTTTTGGGTGAGTTCGATCGCGGGCATCTCCTTCGTCTGGCGGAAATCCCTGAGGACGAAGTGGCAGATGCCGTGCTGCGGGTAATTCACTTTCGCCTCGAAGGCGCGCACCCGTGCCGCGGCGACGTCCAGCTTGAGCATGCCGCTGGTGCCGGTCTCGTCGCGGAAGCTGCAGTCCGTCTTGACGCTGAGCGGGCGCACCGGGATCGGTGTCACCCGCTCGGGGATGGCGCAGGCGCCGAGGAAGGCCGTGATGGCGAGGAGCAGGAGTTTGCGCAGCATGGTCGTTCGGCCGGCTCAGGCGCAGGAACCCTTGCTCCGGTCGTTGAGGATCGGCCAGAGGTAGCTGTAGGAATTGCCCGAGCACATTTTCTCGCACTGCTGGAAGGCGACCGTGACGCGCTCGCCCTGTTCCCAGACGCGCACGATGCAGCGGCCCCTGGCCTGGCTGAGCTCGATGGCGGGCAACTCCTTCGTCTGGCGGAAATCCTTCAGGTTGAAGCGGCAGGCGCCGCGCTTCGGGATGTTCACCTTCGCCTCGAAGGCCTGGACCTTGGCTTCCGCCACGTCCAGCTTGAGGGCACCGTTGTAGCCGGTCTCGTCGCGGAAGCTGCATTCGGTCTTGACGTTGAGCGGGCGTACCGGAATCGGCCCCGGCCGGGCCGGCTTCGCCGCCGCCGGGGCCTTGGCGACCGGGGCGGGTTGGGGGGCTTCCGCCGCCGGCGGCGCCTTTTCGGGCGCGGCGCAGGCGGCGAGGAGCAGGGCGGGCAGCAGCGGAACGAGCCTTCTATTCATCATGGCGGGGCCTCAGAGCGCCGGGGCGCGGCGGTGCCAGTCGGTGGCGAGCTGGTACTGGTGCGCTGCGTTGAGCATGCGCGCCTCGCCGAAGTAGTCGCCGATGATCTGCAGGCCGACCGGGAGATTCCTGGCGCCCGTTCCGCAGGGAATCGACATGCCGGGCAGGCCGGCGAGGTTGATGGCGATGGTGTAGATGTCGGAGAGGTACATCTGCACCGGGTCGCCGGCCTTGGCGCCGAGGCCGAAGGCCACCGAGGGGCTGGTCGGCCCCATGATCAGGTCGCAGGACTTGAAGGCCTCGGCAAAGTCAGCCGCGATGAGGCGGCGGATGCGCTGCGCCTGCAGGTAGTAGGCGTCGTAGTAGCCGTGCGACAGCACGTAGGTGCCGATGAGTATCCGCCGCTTCACCTCGGCGCCGAAGCCCTGGGCGCGGCTCTTGCAGTACATGTCGGCGAGGTCGCCGTATTGCGGCGCGCGCCAGCCGTAGCGCACGCCGTCGAAACGCGACAGGTTGCTGGAGGCCTCGGCCGGGGCGATGACGTAGTAGGCCGGCACCGACAGCTTCATGTTGGGCAGCGAGATGTTCACCGCGACGGCGCCCAGCCTGCGGTACTCGGCGATGGCCGCCTCGACCGCCTGCGCCACGTCGGCCGAGAGGCCCTCGGCGAAGAATTCCTTCGGCAGGCCGATGCGCAGGCCGGCGAGCGGCTTGTCCAGGTCGCGGGCGTAGTCCTCGGCCGGCCGCTCCAGGCTGGTCGAGTCGCGTTCGTCGAAGCCGGCCATGGCGTTGAGCAGGAGGGCGCAATCCTCCGCGCTTTTCGCCATCGGTCCGCCCTGGTCGAGCGAGGAGGCGAAGGCGATCATGCCCCAGCGCGAGACCACGCCGTAGGTCGGCTTCAGACCGGTCAGGCCGCAGAGGGCGGCCGGCTGGCGGATCGAGCCGCCGGTGTCGGTGCCGGTTGCCGCAGGAGTCAGTCTGGCGGAGACGGCGGCGGCGGAGCCGCCCGAGGAGCCGCCCGGCACGGCGGCCGTGTCCCAGGGGTTCTTCACCGGGCCGTAGAAGGAGGTCTCGTTGGACGAGCCCATGGCGAACTCGTCCATGTTGGTCTTGCCCAGGGTGACCGTGCCGGCGGCCTTGAAGCGCTCGATCACCGTCGCGTCGTAGGGGCTGACGAAATTCGACAGCATCTTCGAGCCGCAGCTGGTGAGCCAGCCCTCGGCGCAGAAGATGTCCTTGTGGGCGACGGGAATGCCGGTGAGCGGGCCGGACTCGCCGCGCGCGATGCGCGCATCGGCCTCGCGGGCCATGGCCAGGCTCCTTTCACGGTCGACCGTGATGAAGGCGTTCAGGAGCGGGTTGAGCCGCTCGATGCGATCCAGGAACAGGCCGGCCAGCTCGACGCTGGAGAGCTGCTTGGCCGCCAGGGCGGCGGAGAGTTCTTTCAGGCTGGCGTTGATCATTTCCGTGTAGGTCGGCTTTCAGGCCGACGCGGCTTGTCGGGCTGAAGCCCGACCTACTCAATTACCCTCGGCACGAGGTAGAGCCCCGCTTCCACCTCCGGGGCGACCTCCTGGAAATCGGCGTGGCGGTCGGTTTCGACCGCGCGATCCTCGCGCAGGCGCTGGGCGACGTCCTGGGCATGCGCCATCGGCGCCACGCCGGCGGTGTTCACCGCCTGCATTTCCTCGATGAGCGCGAAGATGCCGTTGAGCTGGTCGCGGGTCTGCTCGGCTTCGCCGGGGGCAAGCTCGATGCGGGCAAGGTCGGCGATGCGCTGAACCTGGTCGAGGCTAAGGGACATGGTGCGGGGGACTAAAATTGCGAAGCGCAATAGAGTATCATAGGGCATTGATTTTCCGCATCCCGCAGGGACACAACGTGATGTTTGGCTTTCTCCGCTCCTATTTTTCCAACGATCTGGCGATCGACCTCGGCACTGCCAACACGCTGATCTACGTGCGCAGCAAGGGCATCGTGCTGAACGAGCCTTCCGTGGTCGCCATCCGCACCGAAGGCGGCCCCAACGCCAAGAAGACGATCATGGCGGTCGGCCATTCCGCCAAGCAGATGCTGGGCAAGACGCCCGGCAGCATCACCGCCATCCGGCCCATGAAGGACGGCGTCATCGCCGACTTCACGGTCACCGAGCAGATGCTCAAGCAGTTCATCAAGAAGGTGCATGACTCGCGCCTGTTCTCGCCCAGCCCGCGCATCATCATCTGCGTGCCCTGCGGCTCGACCCAGGTCGAGCGCCGCGCCATCCGCGAATCGGCCCTCGGCGCCGGCGCCAGCCAGGTGTACCTGATCGAGGAGCCGATGGCGGCGGCCATCGGCGCCGGCCTGCCGGTGTCGGATGCCACCGGCTCGATGGTGGTGGACATCGGCGGCGGCACCACCGAGGTGGGCGTCATCTCGCTTGGCGGCATGGTGTACGCCGGCTCGGTGCGCGTCGGCGGCGACAAGTTCGACGAGGCCATCATCAACTACATCCGCCGCAACTACGGCATGCTGATCGGCGAGACGACCGCCGAAGCGATCAAGAAGGAAATCGGCTCGGCCTTCCCCGGCTCGGAAGTGAAGGAGATGGAGGTCAAGGGACGCAACCTCGCCGAGGGCATCCCGCGCAGCTTCACGATTTCCAGCAACGAAATTCTCGAAGCGCTCACCGAACCGCTCAACGCCATCGTCGGCGCCGTCAAGCAGGCGCTCGAGCAGACGCCGCCCGAGCTGGGCGCCGACATCGCCGACAAGGGCATGGTGCTCACCGGCGGCGGCGCACTGCTGCGCGACCTCGACCGGCTGCTGATGGAAGAGACCGGCCTGCCGGTCATCGTGGCGGACGATCCGCTGACCTGCGTGGTGCGCGGCTCCGGCATCGCCCTCGAGAAGGTGGATACGCTCGGGAGCATCTTCGCGAATGAGTAAGGACGTGCGGCACGGGGCCCCCGGCCTGCTGCCGCATTGTCGTTTCTAGCCACCGATGTCGGTCGTCGGTCACCAGCCGCCCCCCTTCTTCAAGCGCGGTCCTGCGCCGCTGGCGCGGCTGGTCTTCTTCGTCACCCTCTCGCTCGCCCTGCTGGTGCTCGACCTCAAGTATCGCTACCTGGAGCAGATCCGCCAGGGCGTGGCCATCGTGCTCTACCCCCTGCAGCGCGCCGCCTATACCCCGGTCGATCTCTACGGGCAGCTCGGCGATTATTTTTCCAGCCTGGCGGCGGTGCAGCGGGAAAACGCCCAGCTCAAGCGCAAGGAACTGGAATCGGCCAACTGGCTGCTGCGCCAGCAGCACCTGGAACTGGAAAACCAGCGGCTGCGCGAACTGCTCGACATGAAGGCCCGGCAACCGGTATCCGGCACCCTGGCCGAGATCCTCTACGCGGCGCGCGATCCCTTTTCCCGCCGCATCATCGTCGACAAGGGCAGCCAGCATGGCATCGCCGCCGGCCAGGCGGTGGTCGACGAGGCGGGCGTGCTCGGCCAGGTGACGCGCACCTACCCGCTGCAAAGCGAGGTGACGCTGGTGACCGACAAGAACCAGGCGGTCCCGGTGAGGATCGTGCGCAACGGCTTGCGCACGGTGCTGTTCGGCGCTTCCGGCGGCCAGCTCGAGTTGCGCTTTCTTGCCGCCAATGCCGATGTGCAGCCTGGCGACGTGCTGGTTACTTCCGGCCTCGACGGCATCTATCAGCCGGGCCTGCCGGTCGCCCGGGTGGTGCGTGTGGACCGCGATACCGCCTATTCCTTTGCCCGCATCCTGTGCGAGCCGGTGGCCGGCGTCGAAAAGCATGGCCAGGTGCTCGTCTTGGGCTTGCGCGAGGCGCTGCCGCCGCAGGTCGAGGAAACCGAAACCCGCGAAAAGCCCTCCAAGGGAAAGAAGGGACGCAAGAAGGACTGATGGCCATTCAACCGACTCACAGCTCGCGACGCATCCTGCTGCCCGTCAAGCAGTGGTTCATCCTGTTTTCGCTGGCGGCCGCGCTGTTCCTCAACCTCGTCCCGCTGGGGAATGCCGCCGGCGTGCCCGACTGGGTGGCGCTGGTGCTGGCCTTCTGGAGCGTGCGCGAGCCCTTGCGCCTCGGCATGGGCACGGCGTTCTTCGCCGGCCTGCTGATGGATGTCGCCTCGGGCAGCGTCATGGGCCAGTACCCCCTGGCCTACCTGCTGCTCACGTTCGCCGCCGGCGGCCTGTCGCGCCGCATCCTCTGGTTTCCGCTCGTCCAGCAGGCGCTGCACATCCTGCCGCTTCTGCTGGCGACCCAGGGCGTGATGGTCGTCGCGCGACTGGTCGGCGGAGCGGACTTTCCCGGCTGGGGCTATTTTCTCGGCAGCTTCACCGGCGCCCTGCTCTGGTTCCCGCTGACCTTCGTCCTGCTGCTGCCGCAGTACCAGCCGATCGAGAAGGACGAGAACCGCCCGATATGAGATTCGCCTAACCATGCGGCTGGCGGAATTCAAGAACCCCGAACAGGAGCTCGAGCGCTTTCAGCGACGCCTGGCGGTGGCGGGCGGACTCGTGCTGCTGGCCTTCTTCCTGCTCTTTGCGCGTTTCTTCTGGCTGCAGGTCATCCAGCACGAGCACTACCGGACGCGCGCCGAGGACAACCGCATCGCCCTGGTGCCCATCGTGCCGAACCGCGGCCTCATCGTCGACCGCAACGGCACCGTTCTGGCGCGCAACTATTCCGCCTACACCCTGGAGATCATGCCGAGCAAGGTGGCCGACCTGGAGGCCGTCATCGACGAACTGGCCGGCATCGTCGACATCCAGCCGAAGGACCGCAAGCGTTTCCGCAAGCTGCTCGAGGAAAGCCGGAATTTCGAGTCGTTGCCGATCCGCACCCGCCTCAGCGACGAGGAGGTGGCGCGCTTCGTCGCGCAACGCTTCCGTTTCCCGGGGGTGGACGTCAAGGCCCGCCTGTTCCGCCAGTATCCCAACGGCGATCTGGCCTCGCATGCCCTGGGATACATCGGCCGGGTAAATGATCGCGATCTGGCGTCGATCGAGAAGAACGAGGCCGAGGACAACTACCGCGGCACCGAGCACTTCGGCAAGACCGGCCTGGAACAGAAATACGAGTTCGAACTGCACGGCCAGACCGGATTCGAGCAGGTCGAAGTCGATGCCGGCGGCCGTGCCGTGCGCGTGCTCGAGCGCACCCCGCCGGTCCCGGGCAGCAATCTGGTGCTGACCCTCGATGCGAAGCTGCAGCAGGTGGTGGAGAAGGCCTTCGGCAAGCGGCGCGGCGCGCTGGTGGCCATCGAGCCCTCGACGGGCGGCATCCTGGCGCTGGTGTCGATGCCGGGCTACGACCCCAACCTGTTCGTGGACGGCATCAATCTGCAGGACTGGGAGGCGCTGAACACCTCGGAGGACAAGCCGATGGTGAACCGGGCCCTCAACGGCGCCTATCCGCCCGGCTCGACCTTCAAGCCCTTCATGGCGCTGGCGGCGCTGGAGACGGGCAAGCGCACGCCGCAGCAGAGCATTGCCGATCCGGGCTTCTTCACCTTCGGCGGCCATACCTTCCGCGACGACAAGAAGGGCGGCCACGGCATCGTGGACATGTACAAGTCCATCGTGCACTCCTGCGACACCTACTACTACGTGCTTGCCAACGACATGGGCATCGATGCCATCGCGAACTTCATGCGCCAGCTCGGCTTCGGCAGTCCCACCGGCATCGACATCGAGGGCGAGTCGAAGGGGGTGCTGCCCTCGCAAGCCTGGAAGAAGGAGCGCTTCAGGAAGCCGGAGCAGCAAAAATGGTACGCCGGCGAAACCATCTCGATCGGCATCGGCCAGGGCTACAACGCGTACACGCCGATCCAGCTGGCCCAGGCCACCGCGGCCATTGCCAGCGGCGGCGTCCTCTACCGGCCCCACCTGGTGAAGTACGTCGAGAACATCAACACCGGCGAGCGCACCCTGGTCGAGCCGCAGCCCCTGCGTACGCTGCCGTTCAAGCCGGCCAACATCGAGGTGATCAAGCGGGCGATGGTCGGCGTGAACACGGAAGGCACCGGCGCGCGCGCCTTCGCCGGGGCGGAGTACGTCGCCGGCGGCAAGACCGGCACGGCCCAGGTGTACAGCCTGAAAGGCGGCAAGTACGAGGCGAGCAAGGTGCAGGAACGGCTGCGCGACCATGCGCTGTTCATCGCCTTTGCACCGGCCGAGCAGCCGACGATCGCCCTGGCGGTGCTGGTGGAGAATGGCGGTTTCGGCGCGCAGACGGCGGCGCCGATCGCGCGACAGGTGCTCGACTACTACCTGCTCGGCAAGCTGCCGAAGGAAGCGGCGCCCGAATACGAGGAGGTCGACGAGGATGACTGAGTTTGCATTCCGGCCGCGCGAATGGTGGCAGCGCCTCGTTGCCCCCATCGACCCGGTCCTGCTGGCGCTGCTGGCGCTGCTGATCGGCTATGCCCTGCTGGTGCTGGTAAGCGCCTCGCCGGAACGGATGAACAACCAGTTCATCAATCTTGCCGTGGCGCTGGTGGTGATGCGCGTGGCCGCGCAGATCCCGCCGCAGCGCCTGATGTACCTGGCGCTGCCCCTGTATCTGGGCGGCGTCCTGCTGCTGGTCGCGGTGGCGCTGTTCGGCGATGTCTCCAAAGGTGCGCGGCGCTGGCTCAACCTCGGCTTCATGCGCATCCAGCCGTCGGAGATCATGAAGATCGCCATGCCGCTCATGCTGGCCTGGTATTTCCAGAAACACGAGGCGATGCTGCGCGCGCGCGACTGGATCGTTGCCGCACTCATCCTGCTGCTGCCGGTTGCGTTCATCGCCAGGCAGCCCGACCTCGGCACCTCGATCCTCGTGCTGTCGGCGGGCTTCTTCGTCATTTTCCTTGCCGGGCTGTCATGGAAGATCATGGCGCTGCTGTTCTTCGGCGGGCTGGCCAGCCTGCCGTTCGTGTGGACCCTGTTGCACGACTACCAGCGGCAGCGGGTGCTGACCCTGCTCGATCCCGAGGCCGATCCGCTCGGCAAGGGCTTCCACATCATCCAGTCGACCATCGCCGTCGGTTCCGGCGGCATCCTCGGCAAGGGCTGGGGCAACGGCACGCAGACGCACCTCGAATTCATTCCGGAGCGGCATACCGACTTCATCTTCGCCGTGCTCTCCGAGGAGTTCGGCCTGCTCGGCAACACCTTCCTGCTGGCGCTCTACGCACTCATCATCGGGCGCGGACTGATGATCGCGGCGAACGCGCCGACGCTGTTCTCGCGCCTGCTGGCGGGCAGCATCACGCTGATCTTCTTTACCTATGCCTTCGTGAACATGGGCATGGTCAGCGGCATCCTGCCGGTGGTGGGCGTGCCGCTGCCCTTCTTCAGTTACGGCGGCACGGCGCTGGTGACGCTGTTCCTCGGCGTCGGCATACTGATGAGCATCCACAAACACCGCATGCTGGTACAAAAATGACCCCCCATCCCCCAACCCCTGCCCCGGGGCAGGGGAGCCTGCTTGCTCGCTTCGCTCGGCTATTACGGGTCGCGGCAAACGGGCGAGGTCGCGCCTGTTCGCTCCGCGAACGTGCCGTCTCGCCTTGGGGCGGCCCGGCGGCGAGACTGCGCATTACATGTCTGGCGGCTGTGGCCATGATGCTGGCGGCCTGTGGTTCGCAGCCGCCGCGCGAGGTCGAGCGCGATGCGCCTTCGGCGGCCCGGCCGGCGCCGCAGAAGCCGCCGCAATATGTGCTCAAGCGCGGCGGCGGCTACTACCAGGACGACGGCCCGGCCGACAGCCTGCCGGAGAACCTCGATGCCATCCCCGATGCCCAGCCGCGGCCCGAGCCGCTGCACCGCTTCGCCAACCGGCCGTATACCGTGCTGGGCAGGGACTATGTGCCCGCCCAGGAGCTGAAGCCCTACAAGGCACGCGGCATCGGCAGCTGGTATGGCCGCAAGTTCCATGGCCAGAAGACATCCAGCGGCGAAGTCTATGACATGTTCGCCATGACGGCGGCGCATCCGACGCTGCCCATTCCCAGCTATGCGCGGGTGACGAACCTCGCCAGCGGCAAGTCGGTCGTCGTGCGGGTGAACGACCGCGGCCCTTTCCTGCACGAGCGCGTCATCGATCTCTCCTATGCCGCGGCCTGGAAGCTCGGCTACATCGCCAGCGGCAGCGCCATGGTGGAAGTGGAGAGCGTGCTGCCTGGAGAGGCCCCGAAGGAAGCGCCCGCCGCGGATACGCTGCTGGCATCGGCGAGACCGGAGCCGGCGGAGGTGCCCGCCGATGCGCCGCCGCTGCCTTCCGTCGAGGAACTGCGCGGCACCTTCCTCCAGCTCGGCGCATTCGGCAACCTCGACAATGCCGAAAGCTTCCGTGCCCGGCTCCTCAGGCAGCTGACCTGGCTGGGTGAAACCATCCACGTCCACTCCAAGGACGGCATGTACCGCCTGCATCTCGGCCCCTACCGCGACGCGCAGGAAGCCGCCCGCGTCGCCGAGCGCATCCGCGAGGCACTGGCCTTCAGGCCCTTCGTCGTTCAGCGCTGACGGTATAATTCCCGCTTTCCCCCGTTTTGCGTTCCGCGATGAGAGCACTCGTCCTATTCCTTTCCCTATTCCTTTCCGCGGCGGTCCAGGCGCAGATCCTGCCGCAGGCGCCGACGATCGCGGCGAAATCCTGGCTGCTGATGGACTATTCCACCGGCCAGGCGCTGGCGTCCTACAATCCGGACGAACGCGTCGAGCCGGCCTCGCTGACCAAGCTGATGACGGCCTATGTGGCGCTGTCCGCCCTGAAGGAAGGTCGCATCAAGCCGGATCAGGCGGTGCCGGTGTCGGAGCGCGCCTGGAAAGCGCAGGGCTCGCGCATGTTCATCGAGCCGCGGCGCCCGGTCACGGTCGACGAGCTGCTGCGCGGCATGATCGTGCAGTCGGGCAACGACGCCTGCATCGCCCTGGCGGAGGCCGTGGCCGGCTCGGAGGAGGCCTTCGTGCAGACGATGAACCGCGAGGCGCAGCGGCTCGGCCTGAAGGCCACGCGCTTCGCCAATTCCACCGGCCTGCCCGATCCGCAGCACTATTCGACGGCGCGCGATCTCGGCGCGCTGGCGGCGGCGCTGATCCGCGACTTTCCCGAGCACTACCCGCTCTACGCGCTGCGCGAATACACCTACAACCGCATCACCCAGGCCAACCGCAACCGCCTGCTCTGGTCCGACCCGGCCGTCGATGGCGTCAAGACCGGCCACACCGAGAGCGCCGGCTACTGCCTGATCGCCTCGGCCAAGCGCGGGCCGCGCCGCCTGCTGTCGGTGGTGATGGGCACGGCCTCGGACGCCCTGCGCATGCAGGAGTCGCAGAAGCTGCTCAACTTCGGCTTCCAGTTCTTCGACTCGGTGCAGTTGTACGCGAAAGACCAGGCGGTGTCCCAGCTGAAGGTGTGGAAGGGCGCGCAGAATGCGGTCAAGGCCGGCTTCCTCGAGGATTTCACCCTGTCCCTGCCCAAGGGCATGGCGGAGAAGGTCAGGGCCAGCCTGACCAGCAACCAGCCGCTGCTGGCGCCGGTGCAGAAAGGCCAGCGCATCGCCACGTTGAAGCTCACCCTCGACGACAAGCCCTATGGCGAGTACCCCGTCGTGGCCCTGGAGACCGTGCCCGTGGCCGGCATGCTCGGCCGGGCGTGGGACACGATGCGCCTGTGGTTTGAATGACAACCGTTTACCTCGACGGCGCGTTCATGCCGATTGCCGAGGCGAAGGTGTCGGCGATGGACCGCGGCTTCCTCTTCGGCGACGGCGCCTACGAGGTGATTCCGGTCTATTCGCGCCGCCCCTTCCGTCTGCCCGAGCACCTCTCGCGGCTGCGGCACACCCTCGACGGCATCCGCCTGGCGAATCCGCACGACGACGCGGAGTGGGCAAGGCTGGTCGGCGAGATCATTGCGCGCAATGCCGGCGAGGACCAGTCGGTCTACCTGCAGATCACGCGCGGCGCGGACACGAAGCGCAACCACGCCTTCCCGGCCCGGGTGACGCCGACCGTCTACATCATGTCCGAGCCGCTGGTGACGCCGCCGCCGTCCCAGCGCGAGACGGGCATCGCCGCAGTGTCGGCGGCGGACGTGCGCTGGCTGCGCTGCGACCTGAAGACGACCTCGCTGCTGGCCAACTGCCTGCTGCGCCAGCTGGCGGTCGATGCCGGCTGCGTCGAGACGATCCTGTTCCGCGACGGCTTCATGACCGAGGGCGCCGCCTCCAACATTTTCGCCGTGAAGCAGGGCGTGCTGCTGGCGCCGCCGAAGGACCGCTTCATGCTGCCCGGCATCACCTACGACGTCGTGCTGGAACTGGCGGCCGCCCACGGCCTGCCGGCCGAAGTGGGACCGGTGGCCGAGGCGACGGCGCGCAGCGCCGACGAGCTGTGGATGACCTCCTCCACCAAGGAGGTGCTGCCGATCGTCCGGCTCGACGGCCAGCCCGTCGGCACGGGACAACCCGGCCCGGTCTTCAAGCGGATGCATGCCTGGTACCAGGAATTCAAGCAGAGGGTGATGCGCGCCGGTGAGTGAAGAATCCCTTCTGAAATTTCCCTGCGATTTTCCGATCAAGGTCATGGGCCAGCGCCAGGACGGCTTCGCCCAGGCCGTGCTGGAAGTGGTGCTGCGTCACGCGCCCGACTTCGACGCCGCCGCCATGGAGATGCGGCCCAGCGCCAAGGGCAACTACATGAGCCTGACCTGCGCCATCCGCGCCGTCTCGCGCGAGCAGCTCGACGCGCTCTACCGCGAACTGTCGGCCCATCCGCTGGTCAAGGTCGTGCTGTGAGCGGAATCGTTCAGCGCCGTCTCGGGGAGACTGACTTTTCCGCCACCTGGCGCGCCATGCAGCGCTTCACCGCCGACAGACATGCCGACACGCCGGACGAACTCTGGCTCACCTCGCATCCGCCGGTGTTCACCCAGGGCCAGGGCGGCAAGCCCGAGCATCTGCTGCGCGACGCCGGCATCCCCGTCGTGAAGATCGACCGCGGCGGCCAGATCACCTACCACGGCCCCGGGCAGGCTGTGGTGTACCTCCTGGTCGACCTGTCGCGGCGCGGCCTCAAGGTGCGCGAGCTGGTCTCGCGCATCGAACAGGCGGTGATCGACCTGCTCGCCGATTACGGCCTGCGCGGCGAGCGCGTTTCAGGCGCGCCGGGCGTCTACGTCGGTGGCGCCAAGATCGCGGCGCTCGGGCTGCGCGTGAAGAACGGCTGCTGCTACCATGGCGTGGCGCTCAACGTGGACATGGAACTTGCGCCCTTTTCGGCGATCAACCCCTGTGGCTATCCGGGGCTGAAAGTGACGCAGCTGCGCGACCTCGGTGTGGCCGCCGGTTGGCAAGACGCCGGCGAGGCACTGCTGGAACAACTGAAACGACAGATCGAAAAGTGAGCAGCGACAAACCGCACAAGCAGAAGGGCGAAGCCAAGACCGCCCGCATCCCCATCAAGGTGGTGCCGGCCGCCGTGCCGCTGAAGAAGCCCGACTGGATCCGCGTCAAGGCCGGCAACAGCCATGCCCGCTTCGGCGAGGTGAAGCGCATCCTGCGCGAGGCCGCCCTGCACACGGTGTGCGAGGAAGCCTCCTGCCCGAACATCGGCGAGTGCTTCGGCAAGGGCACCGCCACCTTCATGATCCTCGGCGACCTGTGCACGCGGCGTTGCCCCTTCTGCGACGTCGGTCACGGCAAGCCGCTGCCGCCCGATGAGCAGGAGCCGGCGCATCTCGCGCAGACGGTGGCGGCGATGCAACTGAAATACGTGGTCATCACCAGCGTCGACCGCGACGACCTGCGCGACGGCGGCGCGCAGCACTTCGCCGACTGCATCCGCGCCGTGCGCGCAGCCTCGCCGGCGACGCGCATCGAGGTCCTCGTGCCCGACTTCCGCGGCCGCCTGGAGATCGCCGTCGACATCCTCAGCACGACGCCGCCGGACGTCTTCAACCACAACCTCGAGACCGTGCCGCGCTTGTACAAGCAAGCGCGTCCCGGCGCCGACTACGCGCATTCGCTGGCCCTGCTCAAGGCCTTCAAGGCGCGCAACCCGGGCATCCCGACCAAGTCGGGCCTGATGGTCGGCATCGGCGAGACCGACGAGGAGATCCTCGCCGTCATGCGCGACCTGCGCGCCCACGACGTCGACATGCTCACCATCGGCCAGTACCTGGCACCCTCCGGACACCACCTGCCGGTGCTGCGCTACGTGCATCCGGACGTCTTCGCGATGTTCGAGCGCGAGGCGGCGGCGATGGGCTTCTCGCATGCCGCCTGCGGACCGATGGTGCGCTCGAGCTACCACGCCGACGTGCAGGCGCATCTCGCCGGCGTCTCATGAGGAGCATCATGCTGAGGAAAATCCTGCTCATCGCCGCCCTGTTCTTCGCTGCCGCCGCCCAGGCCCAGGTCGGCATCGGAAAGACAGTGCCGCCCTTCGAAACCAGGCTGCTCGACGGCAAGCCCCTTGCGGCGCAGGCGCTGAAGGGCAAGACCGTGCTGGTGGTGTTCTGGGCGACCTGGTGCCCGACCTGCCGCAAGGAACTGCCGGAACTGCAGTCGCTTTACGAAAAGCACCGCGGCAGGGGCTTCGAGATCCTCGCCCTGTCCATCGATGCCGACGCCTTTACGGTCGAGGAATTCTGGAAGGACCACGACTACGCTTTCCCGGTCGCCATGCGCGCGCCCGCCCACGCCCAGGTCTTCGGCCCGATCAAGGCGATTCCGGCGCTCCATCTTATCGACCGGAAAGGCGTGTTGCGCTTCTCCCACATCGGCGGGATCGGCAAGGACAAGCTGGAGGCGCAGCTGCTGCCGCTGCTGCAGATGCCCTAGCGTTTTTGCGCCAGGGCGGCGTCGACCGCCCGCTTGTAGTAGATGTAATCCATTTCCGGCGCCGGCGCGCCCAGTCGCGTGGCGGCGGCGGAGACCTGGCCGCGGTGGTGCACCATGTGGCCCATCATGTGGGTGAGCACGTCGCGTACCCAGTTGCGCCGTTCCTTGCCTTCGCTGCTGCGGTAGGCGATCTCGGATTCGAAGAATGCGTCCGGCCGGGTTTCCAGCCAGTGCTGCAGGTCGCGCATCTCCTGGCGCAGGGCGTTCTTCAGTTCGCGCCAGTCCGGATGGTGCAGCCGCTTGAAATCGACGATCGGGCTCTCGCCCTGCAGGCGCAGACGCCACAGCTCGGCTACCACGAGGAGGTGGTCGACGGTCTGGTGGATGGTCGAAAAGAACAGGCCTTGCGGTTCGGACAAGGCTTTCGGGTCGAGCCGGTCGAGGCATTCGAACAGCACCTCGTTCGCCCAGTGCTGGTAATCCGACTGGTAGATGAAGTATTGCTTCCAGCTCAATGCGCCCATCTTTATCTCCTTCGTGCGAGAATGCGGCATCAAGACCGGAGCACCGTCATGGCCCATCCCTTGCGCATTTTCATCGCTTTGTTTCTGCTTGTCACCCTCTCCCCCGTCCGGGCGGCGGGACTGGAAGCCGTCAGTGCCGAGGAAAGCAGCGGCGCCCTGCGCCAGGCGCTTTCCCAGGGTGCCGTCGCGGCGGTGGCCAGCCTCGGCCGCACGGACGGCTTCCTCGGCAACCCGAAGGTGAAAATCCCCCTGCCGGAGAACCTGCAGAAGGCGGAGAAGATGATGCGCAAGCTCGGCATGGGCAAGTACGCCGACGAACTCATCGTCACCATGAACCGCGCCGCCGAGGCCGCCGTGCCGGAGGCGAAGGAGTTGCTCTTGAATGCCGTGAAGCAGATGACCCTGCAGGACGCCAAGGGCATCCTTACCGGCGGCGACGACTCGGTGACGCAATACTTCAAGCGCACCACCTCGGCGCCGCTCACCGAGAAGTTCCTGCCCATCGTCCGGCAGGCAACGGAGCGGGTCGAGCTGGCGAAGAAGTACAACCGCTACGCCAAGCAGGGTGCCAAGCTCGGCCTGATCGACAAGAAGGACGCCAGCCTCGAGGCTTACGTCACTGAGAAGGCGCTCGACGGCCTGTTCCTCATGATCGCCGAGGAGGAGCGGGCGATCCGCAAGAATCCGCTGGGCCAGGCCAGCAGCCTGTTGCAGAAGGTGTTCGGCGCGCTCAGATAAATGCTCCCGCCGTCCCGGCGGGACTGACTTTTGCCATGGTTTCGACACTCAACCCGCCGCAACGGGAGGCGGTGAAATATCTCGACGGCCCGCTGCTGGTGCTGGCCGGCGCCGGCTCCGGCAAGACCCGCGTCATCACGCAAAAGATCGCCCACCTGATCCAGCAGCGCGGCTACAAGCCCGAGCACATCGCCGCCATCACCTTCACCAACAAGGCGGCGAAGGAGATGCGCGAGCGGGCCAGGCAATTGCTGCCGGGGCAATCGCTCGAATCGCTCAACGTCTCCACCTTCCACGCCCTCGGCGCGCGCATCCTGCGGCAGGAGGCGAAGACCCTCGCGCTCAAGCCGCGCTTTTCCATCTTCGACGCCGCCGACAGCGGCGCCGTGCTCGCCGAACTGGCGAAGGAGGCCGACAAGGCGCGCCTCAAGGTCCTGCAATGGCGCATATCCGGCTGGAAGAATGCGCTCGTCGAGCCGAACGAGGCGCTGTCGCTGGCCGAGGACGAACTCGGACTCGCCGCCGCGCGACTCTACGCCGACTACGAGCAGGCCCTGCGCGCCTACCAGGCGGTGGACTTCGACGACCTCATCCGCCTGCCGGTGCGGCTGTTCGAATCCGAGGCCGACGTGCTGCTGCGCTGGCAGGGCAAGCTGCAGTATCTGCTGGTCGACGAGTACCAGGACACCAACCGCAGCCAGTATCGGCTGATGCGCCTCATCGCCGGCGCGCGCGCCGCCTTCACCGCGGTGGGCGACGACGACCAGGCCATCTACGCCTGGCGCGGCGCCGACGTCGAGAACCTGCGCATCCTGCAGGCCGACTTTCCGCAACTGAAAGTCATCAAGCTGGAGCAGAACTACCGCTCGACGACGCGCATCCTGAAGGCCGCCAACGCCCTCATCGGTAACAACGAGAAGCTGTTCGACAAGCGCCTGTGGTCGGAGCACGGCCACGGCGACGCCATCCAGGTCAGCGTCGCCCGCGACAACGAGCAGGAGGCCGAGCAGGTGGTCATGAAGCTGATGGCGCACCGCTTCGAGCACCGCGGCAAGTGGGGCGACTACGCCATTCTCTACCGCGGCAACCACCAGGCGCGCGTCTTCGAGCAGCAGCTGCGCAACCAGAAGATTCCCTACGCCATTTCCGGCGGCCAGTCCTTTTTCGACAAGGCCGAGATCAAGGACCTCGTCGCCTGGCTGCGCCTGATCGCCAACAGCGACGACGACCCGGCCTTCATCCGCGCCGCCACCATGCCGCGGCGCGGCATCGGCGCCACCACGCTGGAGGGGCTGGGGCGGCTGGCCGGCGTGCGCCACGCCTCGCTCTTCGCCGCCGCCTTCGACGACGCGGCGGCGGGTTATCTCAATCCCAAGCAGTTGCAGGCCGTGCGCGAGTTCGGCGACCTGGTGAACAAGATCGAATGGCGCGCCCAGCGCGAGCCGGCGCGCCAGGTGCTGGAGGATTTCCTGCGCGCCATCGGCTACGAGGCCTGGCTGTTCGACAGCTGCGACCCGCGCGAGGCCGAGACCAAGTGGGCCAACGTGCGCGACTTCGTCGACTGGCTGTCGCGCAAGGGCGAAGAGGAAAACAAGACCCTGCTCGAGCTGACGCAGACCGTGGCGCTGATCTCCATGCTGGACAAGGCCGAGGACGGCGGCGACCAGGTGCAGCTCGCCACCCTGCACGCCGCCAAGGGCCTGGAGTTCAAGCACGTCTTCCTGGTCGGCGTCGAGGAAGGCATCCTGCCGCACCGCGAGTCGATCGATGCCGGCACGGTGGAGGAGGAGCGCCGCCTGATGTACGTCGGCATCACGCGCGCCGAGCGCAGCCTGACCGTTTCATACTGCGAGCGGCGCAAGACCGGCAAGGACTGGCGCGCGTGCGAACCCTCGCGCTTCATCGCCGAGATGGGCGACGACCTGAAGCTGACCGGCGGCAAGGCCGCCGAGCCGGCCGACCGCGCTTCCGGCGCCGCGCGCCTGGCGCAGATGCGCGCCCTGCTGGCCGGCGCCAAATAAGAAAGGGGCGGGTCGCCCCGCCCCTTCGTTCCGAAGCGCTACCCTTACTTCGCCGCGGCCGTCATGTATTCGACGGCGGCGCGGATGTCCGCGTCGGGAATCGAGGCGTTGCCGCCCTTCGGCGGCATGGCGCCCTTGCCCTTGATCACGCTGGCGGTGAGGGCATCGAGGCCGGTCGCGAGGCGCGGCGCCCAGGCGCCCTTGTCGCCGAACTTCGGCGCACCGGCGACGCCGGAAGCGTGGCAGGCGACGCAGGCGCTGTCATAGACCTTCTTGCCGTTGCCGGCGGCAGGGGCTGCAGCCGCGGGCGCTGGCGCCGGCGCAGGAGCCGCAGCGGCCGGGGCAGGAGCGGGCTCTGCCGGCGCTGCCGCGGCTTCAGCCTTCGGCGCGGCCGGTTCCTTGAAACTGGCGCCGGATTTGTTCGCCAGCCAGGCGACGACGCGGGTGAAGTCGGCATCGGAAATATCCGCGCCACCCTTCGGCGGCATGGCACCCTTGCCTTGGATGCCGGAGGCGGCCAGCTTCTCCAGGCCGACACCGATGCGCGGCGCCCAGGCGGCCTTGTCGCCGGTCTTCGGTGCGCCGGCAACGCCGGCGTCGTGGCAGGCCGCGCAGGTGGTCTTGTAGATTTCTTCGCTGCCCTTGGCGGCTTTCGCGCCGCCGCTGGCGCTGCCGGCAAGGGAAACCTGCGCCATCGGCTGGATGCGCCGCATTGCCGCTTCCTCGCCAAGGTCGGCGGCGGGCTTGCCGCCGATCAGTTTGGCGACGAAGTAACCGCCGATCGGGAGAGCCAGGGCCGCAACCAGGGCAACGGCGATCAGGGCCGGCGAGGCGCAAAGCCCGCCGCACTGCTCATTCTGTTCGGCCATGTCGGATTTCCTCAACTTGCTGTTAAAGCGGGAATTATAACGGTTCGGAATGGACGCTGAAGGGGAAAACCGCTATCCTGTGCAGCCTCGCGCCCGTAGCTCAGCTGGATAGAGTACTGCCCTCCGAAGGTAGTCGTCATTCGAGCGCGAAGGAGTAAAATGACGACTGCTCTTGCTGCTTAGTTTTTTTACCCAACGCGCCCGTAGCTCAGCTGGATAGAGTACTGCCCTCCGAAGGCAGGGGTCGGACGTTCGAATCGTCTCGGGCGCGCCAATTACTTCTTCCCAAAGCCAATTTCCTTTTTTCCTGCCAGCAGCATGTGACTATCCAGTCTAATGTCATGGCGAGGCAATAGTCATCCGAAAATCCTGATCGCGTGACTGGGTCACAAAGGGAAATAGTCGGCAAATTTTCTGAAAATTTCGCTGTGACCAAACTGTGACCATGGCGTGACTAGGCTGTGACCACGCCTAAAACGGGATTCCTTCTGATAGGGAGCGAACGACTACTGCCATCCGTGACTGGATCAGCCGACCCTCTGCTACCTATCATGCCATCAAAGGTTCAAAGGCAGGTAGCAAAGTACAGCAGTCACTCGGGCAGCCAGGCCACTGTGAGCTCGTCGGCCTTTACGGACGTTCAAGCAGATATCATCGAACAACTGGTGTCACGCAGATTGCAGAAGTTGACACCCATAACCTGAGAACCCCGCAATAAATAGTACATAAAAGGAATATAATTCTTTTTATTGACAATGCGTTTTCTTGGTCGTACTATTCGCCCATAATCTGCTTTATGGAGGCGACTATGTACGCGACGACAAATGCAAATTTCCAATCGAACCTGCGTAGAAAACAGGAGCTGCATGCGAGCAAGCACGCTAGCAAGCGCAAACAACAACGGGCGATCTTGCCGGAGGCTGTTGAGCTGATCGTCTTTTTCGGGGAGCGTTCCCATGATGGCCGTAACGGCATTCGTTGCCTGATGACGGATAAGGCTGTCGCAAAGCTGGAGCGAGCCGTGGGGCACACGCAGCGCACCGACAACCTCCGCGGATGTTATGTCGTGTTGAGCGCTGAGGACGAATGCACTGTAATCACCGTGGGGCATCGCTATGTCTAAGACCGCAATCCCTCGGGGTAATCACGTATTCGTCACAATTCCAGGGCAGGCGCCTGAGTTTGCTGCCCTTCAGCAGATGCTCAACGATGTTCTTGCCGCATCTTCCATGAGTAGAAGTGATGCTCTGACGTACGCATTGGCATGGTTAGCGGCTGGGAAGCTGTTGTCAGCAGGAGCGATTGCGGGCTACCGGGAGTATTCCGATCTGCTCCAGCGCGATTGTTGGGAAGCGGCAGAGCGTTCGGGTTTGCCAAGCGAAGTTACCGCCTTGATATGGTCTTCGGATGGAAACGGGCGTGTTCAAGACTGGGTAAACGTAAAACTCCTGGGGCTATTGGCCGACTTTACGGACCAGTTCGATCCTCAAGAACTTGAATTCGCAGATGCAGTGGCCGAGATCATTGGTCCAGAAGCTAGTGGGTACAACAGCGGAATGTGCGATGCCATCATCAGCTTACTGCAAGCGCCCCCCGGAAGCGTAGTGTGGATTCCGTTCGACGGGACCGGACAGCTAACCATCAGAGCATTGAGGCAGGGGCTGAAAGTTGTTCTGGATGGCCCCAGCCAGAATCGCTGGTCCGTGCTGACTATAAAGTTACTGGCCGTTATTGCGGGTAAGGTCGTGGAACTTTCAACCGATGCAGGGATACGGTCGGGTGACACCCAAGATGTCGACAGATCGTTCGACTACCTGATCGCATGCCCACCGATAGGGCTGAAGTTGCAGCCAGGGGCAGGATGGCGTAGGTGGGAAGGAAGTGAGCTGGGCTTGACCGGATCAGAGGCAATCTACAAACGGATGGCAGGTCAGAATTATGTCCAACTCGATCGTGCTGAGCCGTGGGCCATGGCCGCGCTTTGGCCACGCGTTAAGTTCAGGGCGGTTTTCATGACAGGGCTAAACCTGCTTTTCGCGAAGGGACAAGAGCAGCGCTTACGTGAATTCCTCGTTCTCGGGTTGCAGCAACCATCGGTGGTTGCTACGTTGCCACCGAAGCTGCTGCATCATGCAGGAATCCCGATTGCACTTACGGTTTTTGATCGCACACGCACGGCGAGGTCCGTACGCTTGGTGGATTCGAGTTCGATGACTATCGAGTCGAAGTCGACGATGCGTTTCAGCCGCCAACTGGATTCAACGGAGTTGGTTCGCACGATTCAAAGCCAAGAAGACGTCGTTAGCGTGGCAAAAACCGTGTCGTTGGACGAAGTTGCTGCACAAGAATGCAACCTGATGCCCGTTCGTTATCTCAAGGCGCTTGCGGCAGGTGATCTTGACCGAGTTGCATTGGGCGATCTTGTCGAGGTGGTCATACGCGCCCCGGTGGTATCGAAGGATGCAACGGCTATCGAAGTTCAGGAGGTAGGAATCGCCGACCTGGACCGGTGGCGCGAACTTCATGGACCGTTTGTAAAGAGCACGACGGTGCAAGCGAAAAAACTCCCCGAATGCAGCTTGCAGCCTGGGGACATCATCGTCTCAATAAAAGGAACGATCGGGAAAATCGGCCTGATTGGGGTTGGCGCGACCCAAAGTGACTCAGTTGTTTGTGGACAGAGCGTCGTCGCTATCCGTCCGAAGCATAGCGGAATTGGAACTGTCGCCCTGTATCTGTACTTGAGGTCAGAGGACTTCAGGGGGCAATTGGACGCCTTTCGCGTCGGTGCCGCTGTTGCGCACGTAACGCCCGCGACATTGCTACAGGAAGTAAAAGTGCCGAGGCAGTCATTACTTAGCCAAACAACGGCTCGGGAACGGTATGCCGAACTCTGCGCCCTGGAGCATGACGCAGAAATGGCTTATCAACGTATCGAAGAAATCCGCCGCAGTCTGTGACACCGGTAGCCACATCAATACATAATGCATAAAAAGGAACGAGTTACGTGGATCAATCTCAACTGAAGTGGATTGCCGATTTCATCTGGAATATCGCAGATGATCGGTTGCGTGATGTCTATGTCCGGGGCAAGTACCGTGATGTGATTCTCCCCTTCACCGTATTGCGACGTTTGGACGCTGTGCTGGAGTCGACCAAGCAGGCGGTGCTGGAGCGCAAGAAGTTCCTCGACACGCACAACGTGGCCGAGCAGGACGGCGCATTGCGGATGGCATCCGGGCAGGCGTTCTACAACACCTCGGAATTCACCCTCGCCACGCTCACCGCCAGTGGACAGGGGCAGCGCCTACGCGACAACTTCGTTGATTACCTGGACGGTTTCTCGCCGAACGTTCAGGACATCCTGGCGAAATTCAAGTTTCGCGACCAGATTCAGACGATGGTCGAGGCTGACATCCTCGGTCACCTGATCAATGACTTTCTCGACCCCGAGGTCAATCTCTCCCCGATGCCGGTTAAAGATGCGGATGGCCGGATCAAGCTGCCCGCGCTCGACAACCACGGCATGGGCACGGTGTTCGAGGAGCTGATCCGCCGCTTCAACGAAGAGAACAACGAAGAGGCTGGAGAACACTTCACCCCGCGTGACGTGGTCAAGCTGATGGCCAAGTTGCTGTTCCTGCCAGTGGCCGACCAAATCCAGTCTGGCACCTACCTGCTGTACGACGGCAGTTGCGGCACGGGTGGCATGCTGACAGTGGCCGAAGATGCCCTGCACGAGCTGGCCGCGAGCCACGACAAGGAAGTGTCGATCCACCTGTTCGGGCAGGAGATCAACCCCGAAACCTACGCCATCTGCAAGGCCGACCTGTTGCTCAAGGGTGAAGGCGACGAGGCCGAGAACATCGTCGGCGGTGCCGACAAGTCCACGCTGTCGGCAGATCAGTTCCGGTCGCGTGAGTTCGACTTCATGATCTCCAATCCGCCGTACGGCAAGAGTTGGAAGACCGACCTCGACCGGATGGGCGGCAAGAAGGAATTCAGCGACCCGCGCTTCATCGTCAATCACGGCGGCGATGCCGAGTTCAAACTCATCACCCGCTCCAGCGACGGGCAGCTGATGTTCCTGGTGAACAAGCTGCAGAAGATGAAGCACAACACGCCGCTGGGCAGTCGCATCGCGCTGGTGCATAACGGCTCAGCGTTGTTCACCGGCGATGCAGGCCAGGGTGAGAGCAACATCCGCCGCTGGGTGCTAGAAAACGACTGGCTCGAAGCCATCATCGCCCTGCCGCTCAACATCTTCTACAACACCGGCATCGCCACCTACATCTGGGTGCTGGCCAACAAGAAGCCTGCGCACCGGCGCGGCAAGGTACAGCTCATCGACGCCTCGCAATGGTTCCTGCCGATGAGGCGCAACCTTGGCAAGAAGAACTGCGAACTGGCCGACGCGGACATTGACCGCATCCTGAAGCATTACCTCGACCAGCCGCCCGCCGATGCGGAAGCCGCCAAGGCCGTGCCCGAATGCAAGTGGTTCGACAACGCCGACTTCGGCTACTGGAAGATCACGGTCGAACGCCCGCTGCGCCTCAAGAGCCAGCTCAAGCGCAGCGCCATCGAAAGCCTGCGCTTTGCCACAGGCGATGAGGCACTGCGCAGCAAGATCTACACCAAGCACGGCGATAAGCTGTACACGGAATTCGCCAAGCTCAAACCCGAGATAGAAGCGTGGTTGAAGGGTGACGATGGCGACGAGGATACCGATGACGAGTCCGACGACGAAGACGCCAAGACCACCAAGAAGGCCGTTCCGGAAAAGCGGCGCAAGAAGCTGCTCGACCCTTCGACGTGGCTGCGCGACAAGACCCTGATGGAGCTGGCCAAGCTGGCGCAGCAGGAACTTGGCGAAGGGGTTTTCGACGACCACAACGAGTTCCGTGCGCGCTTCGAGGCCGTGATGAAGGCCCACAGCAAAAAGCTGGGTGCGCCCGAGAAGAAGGCCATCTACAAGGTGGTCAGCTGGCGCGACGAAACGGCACCGCCCGTTATCGCCAAGCGCAGCAAGCTCAAGGCAGCAGACCATTTCGAGCCCGGCTACGACGGTGCCTACCTGGAAACCGTCGGCAAGGATCGCTTCATGGTCGAGTACGAGGCCGATACCGACCTGCGCGACACCGAGCAGGTACCGCTCAAGGAGCCCGGCGGCATCGAAGCCTTCTTCGCCCGCGAGGTGTTGCCCCACGCGCCGGATGCCTGGATTGCGATGGACGCCACCAAGATCGGCTACGAAATCTCGTTCGCACGCTACTTCTACAAGCCGACCCCGCTGCGCACTCTGGAGCAGATTCGCTCCGACATTCTCAAGCTGGAAGCGCAAACCGACGGGCTGCTACACAAGATCGTGGGTGCGGCGTGATGTCAGAGGCGAACGTGTACCCCAGCTACCGCACGGCGCGAATGCGCTGGCTGCCTCCCGTGCCTGCACATTGGAACGAGCAGCGCGCAAAGACCTTCTTCCGCGAGGTGGACGAACGCTCCAAGACTGGACAGGAAGAGTTGCTTTCGGTGTCACACCTGACGGGCGTCACGCCGCGCAGCCAGAAGAACGTAACGATGTTCAAGGCCGCGAGCTACGTCGGTTCAAAGCTGTCCCAGCCCGGCGATATCGTCATCAACACGCTCTGGGCGTGGATGGCCGCGCTTGGCGCTAGCAGGCACGTTGGCATCGTCAGCCCGGCCTACGGCGTGTACCGGCCGCACCGTGCGGACAGCTTCAACCCGGCGTATCTCGACTATCTGTTGCGTACCCGCGCCTACGTGGCCGAGTACATCGGGCGCTCGACGGGCATCCGATCCTCCCGTCTGCGCCTGTATCCGAACCAGTTCCTCGACATCGCACTGCTGCAACCGCCGCGCCCCGAGCAAGACCAGATCGTCGCCTACCTGCGGGCGCAGGATGCCCACATCGCCCGGCTGATCAAGGCCAAGCGCGATCTCATCGCGCTGATGGCAGAGCAGCGCGGTGTCCTCGCAGAACACGCGATTGCATCTGCAGAAACCGAACACATCAGATTCGACCGAATCGTCACACTTTTGGCAACGCCGATCACCAGAGAGCCGGAGACGACATACACGCCCATTGGGATGTTCAACCGTGGTCGCGGCATCTTCCACAAGCCGCCAACCGAAGGAAAGCACCTTGGGGATTCGACATTCTTCCGAATTGAGAATGGTGACCTGATATTCAGCGGGCAGTTCGCTTGGGAAGGCGCAGTTGCCGTTGCCACTACTGAAGATGATGGATGTATCGCATCCCATCGCTACCCGATTGCCAAGTGCATGCTTGATGCTGTCACGCCGGAGTATCTCTACACGTTCTTCTTGAGCAAGGCTGGTGACCTGCTTCTGAACCACCACTCACGTGGTGCGGCGGGACGCAATCGTCCGCTGAACCCTCGTTCGTTGTTGAAAGAGAAGATTCCGGTTCCGCCGCTACATCTGCAACGCGAAGTCACCGATTTCTACCACGAAGAACAATCGGTACGGCGTGAGATCGAGAAGGAAATTGCCCTCATCCGCGAATACCGCGACCGGCAGATTGCCGATGTCGTCACCGGCCAAGTGGATGTGCGCGGCTGGGTGCCGGGTCCGGACGATGTGGTGACCGAAGAGGATCTCGCGGCATTGGGCGGCGACGAAGAAATCGATACCGATGGGGAGGAAGACGATGGCGACGACTGACACCAGCGAGAAGGGGTTGGAAGCCCTGATCGTCCGCGACCTCTGCACCAGCGGCGGCTACGTGCAGGGCAACCCCACCGACTACAACCGCGACGTGGCAGCGGACGTGGTGCAGTTGCTGGCGTTTCTGCAGGCCACGCAGCCCACGGTCGTCACCGCGTTGGAGCTGGCCGCTGAGGGCATCAAGCGCACGCAGTTTCTGCACCGCATCCAGGGCGAGATCGCCAAGCGCGGCGTGGTGGACGTGCTGCGCAAGGGCGTCAGCCACGGCCCGGCGCACGTCGATCTGTACAAGCTGCTGCCGACACCGGGCAACGCCAGCGCCGCCGAGAACTTCGGAAAAAACATCTTCAGCGTCACCCGGCAGCTGCGCTACAGCAATGACGAGTCGCAGCGTTCGTTGGACATGGCCATCTTCATCAACGGCCTGCCGGTGCTGACCTTCGAGTTGAAGAACTCGCTGACCAAGCAGACGGTGGCCGATGCCATCATCCAGTACCAGACCGACCGCAACCCGGCCGAGTTGCTGTTCCAGCTCGGGCGCTGCGTGGCGCACATGGCGGTGGACGATGCCGAGGTGCGTTTTTGCCCGCAGCTCGCCGGCAAGACCTCTTGGTTCCTGCCCTTCAACCAGGGCTGGAACAGCGGCGCGGGCAACCCGCCCAACCCGCACGGTTTGAAGACCGACTACTTGTGGAAGCAGGTACTGCAGAAGGACTCGCTGGCCAACATCATCGAGAACTTCACGCAGGTGGTGGAGGAGGAAGACGAAAAAGGCAAGAAGCGGCGCAAGCAGGTATTCCCGCGCTTTCACCAGCTGCGTACCGTCCGCGCCTTGCTGCGCCGCTCCCGCGACGACGGCGTCGGCAAACGCTACCTGATCCAGCACTCAGCGGGCAGCGGCAAGAGCAACACCATTGCGTGGCTGGCCCACCAGTTGGTGGAACTCAAGACTGCTGCCGATGCAATGCTGGCCCAGTTCGATTCGGTCATCGTCATCACCGACCGGCGCGCGCTGGACACCCAGATCGCCCGCACCATCAAGAGCTACGACCACGTTGCATCGATCTTCGGCCACTCGGAGGACGCCGCCGAGCTGCGAACCTTCCTGCGTAAAGGCAAGAAAATCATCGTGACGACGGTGCAGAAGTTCCCGTTCATCCTCGATGAGTTGGGCGACCTCGGCAGCAAGAAGTTCGCGCTGCTGATTGACGAGGCGCACTCCAGCCAGGGCGGCAAGACCACGGCCAAGATGCACATGGCTCTGTCGGGAGCTGCTGGCGACGATGAGGATGACGAGGAATCCGTCGAGGACGCCGTCAACAAGTTGATCGAGTCGCGCAAGATGCTGACGAATGCCAGCTACTTCGCCTTCACGGCCACGCCAAAACCCCGGACGCTGGAGTTGTTCGGCGAGCGCTACGTGGAGGGAGGCGAAGCACACTACCGTTCGCCGGAAGAGCTAACCTACACGACCAAGCAGGCGATCCAGGAGGGCTTCATCCTCGACGTGATTGCGAACTACACGTCGGTGGACAGCTTCTACCACGTCGCCAAGACGGTGGAGGACGACCCGGACTTCGACAAGGTCAAGGCACTGAAGAAGATTCGCTACTACGTCGAATCCCACGACAAGGCTATCCGCAAGAAGGCCGAGATCATGGTCGATCACTTCGTGGCACAGGTGGCGGGCAAACATAAGATTGGCGGCAAGGCGCGGGCAATGATCGTCTGCAACGGCATTGCACGGGCCATCGACTACTACCGCGAGGTGTCGGATTACCTCACCACGATCAAGAGCCCGTACAAGGCCATCGTGGCGTACTCAGGCGATTTTGAGATTGGCGGGGTGAAGAAGACCGAAGCCGACCTCAATGACTTCCCGACCAAGGACATCCCGTCCAAGCTCAAGCAAGACCCGTATCGCTTCCTGATCGTCGCCAACAAATTCGTCACCGGCTTTGACGAGCCACTGCTGCACACGATGTACGTGGACAAGCCTCTGGCGGGCGTGCTGGCGGTTCAAACGCTCTCCAGGCTGAACCGCTCCCACCCGCAGAAGCGCGATACCTTTGTGCTGGATTTCGCCGACAACGCCGAAGCGGTGAAGGTGGCCTTTCAGGACTACTACCGCGCCACGATCCAAACCGGCGAAACCGATCCCAACAAGCTGCACGACCTGAAGAACGATCTCGACGCGAAGCAGGTGTACAGCTGGCAGCAGGTTGAGGATCTGGTGGCGCTCTACGTCACCGGCGCAGATCGGGACAAGCTCGACCCCATTCTCGACGCCTGTGTTGCCGAATACATCAACAACCTGAACGAAGACGACCAAGTCGAGTTCAAGGGCAAGGCCAAGGCCTTCGTGCGCAGCTACGGCTTCCTCGCCGCGATCTTGACCTACGGCCACCCGGATTGGGAGAAGCTGGCGATCTTTCTGAACTTCCTGATCCCGAAGCTCCCGGCCCCAAAGGAAGAAGACCTCTCCAAAGGGGTGCTAGAAGCCATCGACATGGACAGTTATCGGGTGGAGGCGCAGGCGTCACTAAAGATGTCGATGGACGATGCGGACGCCTTCATCGAACCGCCGCCTACTGGCCCCGGCGGTGGGGGTGGTGACCCGGAAATCGACAAACTGTCGAACATCATTAAAGCCTTCAACGATATGTTCGGCAACATCGAGTGGAAGGACGGTGACAAGATTCGCAAGGTCATCACCGAGGAGATTCCGGCGCGCGTTGCGCAGGACAAGGCCTACCAGAACGCACAGGCCAACTCCGACAAGCAGAACGCGAAACTGGAACACGACAAGGCGCTAAATCGAGTGGTGCAGGAGCTAATATCCGACCACACGGAGCTGTTCAAGCAATTCAGCGACAACCCCAGCTTCAAGCGCTGGTTGACCGATATGGTCTTCGACTCGACTTATCACCCGGACGCGGTGCCGCCGAACGCACCGCCTCAGACCGGCGCGTCGGCGTGAGGAGGACTAAATGGGAGGGGACACGATGACCGGAACAGGGACAGCTGACCAAGGCAAGATTTCTGCATTACGCAGAGAGGCAGAGCGACTGGAAGAAGATGCCCTCTATTCAAGTAAGGGGCATTTCAACGCAGAAGACACATGGGTACGGCGCAACTACTGGTTGGGTGTTCCGGCCACTGCACTTGGAGCAATCGCCGGTGCCGCGCTGGTCAAGAGTCAACCTGAGTGGGCGAGTGCTTTCACCCTGTTGGCGTCGCTGCTGACAGGTTTGATGACCTTTCTCAAACCCAATGAGCGAGCAGCCATGCATCGCGCTGCTGCTGGGCAGTTTCTTGCCCTTCGGAACGATGCCCGCTTCTTCCGCGAGATTGAGCTGCTTGACTCAGATCGACTGGGCGAACTCCCGGAAAGGTTGAAGGCACTTTCTTCAGCACGTAACGAATTGAACCAGAAAAGCCCGAGCATCCCACGACGGGCGTTTGTCGCCGCGCGCAAAGGTATCGAAGAAGGCGAAGCGACCCACAAGGTAGACAAGGAGGGGTGACAGGATGTCAGTATTGAGTTTTCTAACGGATACGGCCAGCAACGCAGTGCTGTCTTCAACCGAGCAGTCGTCGATCACGACCTCAATTTCCACGCTGCAAACTCGGATCGGGCTGCATTTCGCCAGCGGTGTAATCAAACAACACTTCCGCTTTGGCTCGTCGACGCGGGGCACGATCCTGTCGCGCTCAATGGATGAGCGTTCGGACATCGATTACATGATCGTGTTCAGCGAGAACAACGGCACGCCACAGACGTATTTGAACCGGCTGAAAGCATTCGTCGAAAAGTATTACAGCTCGTCGGAAATCTACCAATCCAGTCCAACCATTGTCCTCGAGCTGAACCACATCAAGTTCGATCTCGTGCCAGCAACCTTGACTTGGCTCGGAGAGCTGCAAATTCCGAATAGCTCTGGCGGCTGGATGACGACCAACCCGAATGATTTCAACGCCACGCTCGAAGCAAAGAACAAAGAACACAAGTCGCTGATCAAGCCAACAATTCGGCTATTCAAGTACTGGAATGCGACTGCCGGGTTCCCGTTCGAGTCCTTCGCGATGGAGAAATGGGTGTGCGGCCTGAGTTTTTTCTGGTTGACGAACCAGAAAGACTATTTCTTTGCCGTCATCGACAACCTAAGTACCAGTATGTCGTACTCGCAGTGGGTGAACAATGAGATCACACGAGCAAAGAACATCGTGACCAATGTCAGGCAGTATGACAAGGATGAAAAGCCTGTGACAGCAGAGAGCGAGATCAAGAAGCTATTCAGACAGTGAAAGGGCAATTCGGTGCTGTAGCTAATAAAGCCAATAGGCTTAGCTGCGGAAATGATAATTCGCGTAACTTGATGTCAGCAATGTTTTCGATATCGGTCATCCAGCTGACGACCGGCTACTATCCCCTTTGGCCGATAGGCTTCAGTTGCTCATCTGGTAGGTTTCAGATTGGACCGACCATCTGTATGGACGCTCAACGGGAATGACGAGCTTCCGCATAAAGGCCGTCTGAGACTCCATATTCAAACAAGATTTGCTCAGAGCGGGCCGGTTGCGTTCTCCACTACCCCAACCATATTTGTCACAGATCGGACGGGGTTCCCCATTGGTGGGGATTCAGGTTTCCAACCCTTGAATGCAAATAGCCAGCCGTTCTTCAGGTTTTCAATTCCTCGTCCGGGACGTATTCGGCGAGATCCTCGAGGCGGCAATTGAAATACCGACAGAGTCGGTTGAGGTGATCCGTAAGCGTGCTGTATCCCCTCTGGTTGATCATCTTGGAGAGGGTGACTCGGCTTATGCCGGTAGCTTCAGATAGCTCCATCAGCGTCACGCGACGACCATCGCGGAACTGCTTTTCAGCTAAGAGCTCTTGTATGCGATAGCGAATCATTGTTTGCGTAGTTTAACAGATGCAAAAGTAGACTTGCATTTGGGTGACTTGTTTGTTAAACTAGTTTTACGTTGATACGGATATACGTATGAACGAATCTAGTTCTTAACTACAGGAGACACCTACATGCAGCAAACCTACCTGACCACGGACGAACTGTCCGGCCGCATCAAGTACGACCCCCGCACCATCCGCGAGCGCCTGAAGGACAGCGTCCTGATCGAAGGCGTGCATTACATCCGTCCCTTCGGCGGCCGCAAGATTCTCTACATCTGGGAATCGATCGAGCGCGACATGCGCATCGCCGGCGACAGCCTGGGCATCCCTATGGCAAACGGCGAGGTGTGCCATGGGTAGCATCCAGGTCAGAAAGGAGAACAAGCGTCTGATCCTCGACTTCTACTACCGCAGTATCCGCTGTCGGGAGCAGACAGCCCTTGAGGACACGCCGGCCAACCGCAAGAAGGTGCAGAAGCTGCTTGATCGCATCGAGGGCGAGATCAGTCTTGGCACCTTCGACTACCAGCGCTACTTCCCATCGAGCCGGAATACGGCCAAGTTCAATCAGTCGCCGATGGCGAGCGCCGTGCAGGCACTCGGCACCGCGGTTTCCGGCAACAGCAGCGCCCAGCCTGTCATTGCGGCGCAGACGCCGCTCTTCAAGGAGTTCGCCGAGACCTGGTTTAACGAGAAGTCGGTGGAGTGGCGCGAATCGCACCGCAAGGGCGTGCGCGCCAATCTGGACAAGGCCCTGGTCCCGCGCTTCGGGGAGATGGCGGTCGGCCAGATCGCCAAGGCAGACATTCTTGCATTCCGCGCTGAGCTCGCCAAAGTCCAGGCGCGGGGCAAGCAGACCGTTCTCTCCAACCCCAGGATCAACAAGATGCTGAACCCGTTGCGGATGATCCTCAACGAAGCGGCCGACCGCTTCAATTTTCCCACGCCTTTCCAGAACATCAAACAGCTGAAGGTCAGAAAGACCGACGTGCAGCCCTTTAGCCTGGACGAGGTGCAGCGGATCCTGACCACGGCGCGTCCGGATTTCCGCAACTACTTCAAGACGCGGTTCTTCACCGGCATGCGCACGGGCGAAATCCACGGTCTGAAATGGAAGTTTGTCGATTTCGAGCGCCGCCTGATCCTGGTGCGCGAGACCGTGATCGACGGGCGCACCGAATACACCAAGACCGACGGCTCGCAGCGCGACATCCAGATGAGCCAGATCGTCTTCGACGCTCTCAAGGAACAGGAGCAGGCGACCCGGAAGCTTTCGGAGTACGTCTTCTGCACCCGCAACGGTGCGCCGCTCGATCACAAGAACGTCACCAACCGCGTCTGGCATCCCCTGCTGCGGCATTTGGGGCTGGCACCGCGCCGTCCCTACCAGTGCCGGCACACCGCCGCCACACTATGGCTGGCCTCCGGCGAAAGCCCGCAGTGGATCGCCGCACAGCTCGGCCACACGACGACCGAAATGCTGTTCCGTGTCTATGCCCGCTACGTGCCCAACCTCACCCGCCGCGACGGCTCGGCCTTCGAGCGGCTGATCACCGGCGTGATGGGCAACGGCGAGCGGCAACTGCGTCTGCCGGAAGCGGCGAACGAACCGGCCGCGGCGCAGAAGGAGGTGCATCATGGCTGATATCCGCATGCTCGCCCCGGCTTCTACCTTTTCCGTTCCGAGCACGAGCACCGATCATGTGCCGGACAAGCTGCCGCCGACCCTCCGCGTGCAATCCATCGAGCGCCATCCGGGTGCCCATGGCGGCATCCTCAACCGGGCGGTGCTCTTTCACGAACAGGCCTCTCTCTCGGTCGAATGGCTGACGCGGCATGCCGATATCCGCTTGGTCCGCGGCAGCCTGGCATCCATCCGCTGGCTGGGCCGGCCGGTTTGCTGCGATGGCTACATTCGCATCTCGCGGCTGGTCCTGCTGGAGCGCCCGGAGGCCGCAGCGAATCTCTTCAGCCTCGTGCCGCGTAGCTGGGTGTCCGACCGGGAACTCGTAGTGAGAGCGTCGGCTTTGTGGGAAGGGCTTCCGCGAGGCTTCCGGCATCTGTTCAATGCGATGTTCTGGGATGGCCGGCGTTTTCAGCGTTATCTCATGGGGCCGAGTTCCCTCGGACACCATCATAGTGGGTTGAATGGGAATTTCCGGCACTGCATCGAAGTGGCGGAGCGGGCACTACGAATGGCCGAGGGTCAGGGACTGGCCAACCGCGCCATCCTCGCCATCGGTGGCCTGGTGCACGACGCCGGCAAGGCGGACGAGTACCGCTTCGACCATGTCCGACGTTGCTTCACCATGTCGGACCGGGGCGCGCTGATCGGCCACCGCGAGACCCTGCAGCAGTGGATCGCTGCGGCGATGGCCAGCCACCGGGTCATCCTGCCCGAAGCGCACTACTTGGGATTAATCCACGCGCTCATCGCGGCGAAGGGGGCGCCCGCTTGGCTCGGGCTGCGCGAGCCGCGCAGCATCGAGGCCACCATCCTGTCCATGGCGGACCGGCTGTCGGGCGAGGAGGAACTCTACACGCGCCTCGCGCCCGCCGAGGGCGGCTTCGGCCGCTATCATAGGCTGCTCAAGTACCGGCCTTACGTCGTTGGCCTGGGGGCTGGGCATGGCTTGTGACCTTGTGCCGGCGCTGACTAAGGGCCATTGCACGAGAAATCCGAGTGCATCATCACATTTGGCTCACGCGATGAGCCAGGCCGTTCGATACCATTATCGCCATGATGACTCCGGGCCGTCGCCGGGAGCAAGACCACACCCGGCGCCAAATCTTGCGCCGGAGGGGAGCAACCGATGAGCCGGAAGAGGCGCAAGAAACTCAAACACGGCAAGCTGCGCCGGCACGTCCTCTGGCAGGCTGATCCGCGCTGCCACTGGTGCGGCCGGCACACCCTGCTGCCGGGCACGCCGGGACTGAAGGCCGCTGCCGGCATCACGGCGACGCTAGATCACCTCTATAGCCGCTTTCACCCGGAGCGCGGCCGCGACAACACCACGGTGCTCTCCTGTGAGCCCTGCAATGCCGAGCGGTCGCGGCGGGAGAACCTGGTCTTCCGCGACTTCGTGCGGACGCTGGAAGTGCTCGGCTGGCGGGCGCTGACCAACCGGCAGAAGGTCGCGGCCTTCGCCGAAGCATTGTCCCTGCAGGCCGAATGGCGCTCGGCGCATCTGCCCGCCGACGCCGACGGTCAGGCACTGGCGTTGAGCTACCTGAAGACGGAGCGATTCACGACATGATGCATGAAGATACTTCATTTGCTGAACTGGCCGATCAGTTAGCCGTGCTGAAACGCAGGCAGAAGGAACTGGGGCTTGCGGCATTGGCGCATATTTGCCGATCCGACGAGGTACTCGCCGGACGATTGCGGGACGCGTTCGGACTCGACGATGAGAAGGCTGCGGAATGGCTGGCGCAGACAGGATTGGCAGCGAACGCGTCGCCGATCGAGTTGTTGGCAGGGGGCAGGCGCGATGAGGTTTACAACTTGTTGGTGAGTATCGCCCATGGCTTTGGCGCTTGAGAGAACCTTATCGAGAATGGCTGCCTTGCATTATGCGGTGCATTGCTGCACAACATTCCACAGTTCAGCGCAAGTGGGGTGTGTGGCATTCCGGCCGAGGCTACGGAGGCATGTGCCGCAAATAGCTGCCGGATCTGCAATCGGGCCGTACAACAGCTATGAAAACGGCGCAGCGATGCGCGACAAGCCCATCAGCGTCTGATCAGGCCCTCTAGTCCTGCCTAAGGTACTTCATCATGGCCATAGCTTGTTTTTCTGGCGCATAGGCGAGGCCAAGGCTAATCCTTGTTAGCGAATGTGATTTCAGACACCACGATCTTAGCAACGTAAGGCTCTCAGCCTCTTCTTTTATCTCGCAACTACAATAATAGCGGCTTAAGGTAGTGCCATGGGACACTGGCCCCTTTGGTCGATGGAGGAGCCCCCTATGGATGGCAAGAAATTCCTGTTCCTGAGCCGAGCACAACGCTGGACGATTTCGCTCGGCCTGATGCTGCTGATGGCCGTTGCCCTCTTAGGCGTTATCTACGGCCCGCACAGCGAGATGCACCAGCACATTGGCAACGTAAGCGCCGAGGCCTTGAAACTGCTGCTGACGGCGTCTGCCGGCTGGGTGCTGGTGTTGCTGTACACCTCGTCAAACTCTTTCGAGCGAATCGAGCAGGAGACGGTGGCTTTTCTTACCCGCGATCTGTGCCGGTCCGCCGAACAGGGCGGCCGCCGTTTTGAAGCGCGACCCGGCATCATTGACGACACCGTGCCATTGAGCATGGCCTGCATCGCCAGCACCCGGACCTCAGTCACTTACGAGGTGGCAGGCGCATCGGACCAGCGCATGCACTTCTGGTGCAACCTGAACGTGTGCGACATGGAAACCGTGTTCATGTTGCCTTCTGAGCACGCTGACCATTACGAGGCGGTCTACGCGGCCACGCTGAACGGTTTTCGCCACCGCAACCTGAGCGTTACCAGCTTTGGCCTGGTAACGCACCGGTTTCATGCCGACGGACAGCCCCGCCAGTACCTGGAGTTGTACGTGACGCAAACTTTCGAGCGCGACTTCCTGTTCGACGCCGCCGCCCGAATCCACGCCGCACAGGCGTTGCAGGGTGATCTGCGGTCTTTTCTGGTGTCAGGGGCGCGGGCGGTTTCCGCAGGCTGATCAGACGCCACTCGCCCGGTCGGCGTGAAAAAGGACAGGAAATTCAACGCGAGGAGTAGGAGTATATCTTCGACTCTGGCCACGCCTGTCAATCGCCGATTTCGCGGGAGAATCTGCCAAAAGCCTCCCATATTGCACCCCCATCACCGCCTACCGCCCGCGACTAGGGAAGTGGGATTGAGGCTAACCCCGTTTCAGTACCGATCAGAAGTAGAAATTTCCGACTCCTCTGATACTGCCGATGCGGGCTGCAGCCCGCATCGGCGGGCGAACTCGGCGGGCGTGGCCCAGTCGAGTGCGGTATGGGGACGCGCCCCGTTATAGTACCTCCGCCATGCCTCGATTTTGCGCTTGGCGTTGTCGAGCGACAAGAACCAATGCGCATTGAGGCATTCCTCGCGCAGCCGGCCGTTGAAGGATTCGATCTTGGCGTTGTCGGTCGGCTTGCCCGGCCGCGAGAAATCCAGCTCCACGCCATTCTCGTAGGCCCAGCGGTCCATCACCTTCGATATGAACTCCGAGCCGTTGTCGGCCTTGATCGTACCCGGCCAGCCACGCTCTCCTGTGATCCGCTCCAGCGTTCGCACCACGTCCTCCCCCTTCAGGCTCTGGCCGATCTCGATGGCCAGGCATTCGCGCGTGTAGGTGTCCACCACGGTTAGTGCCCGCAGCCGGCGGCCATCGAACAGCGCGTCGCTCACGAAATCCATGCTCCAGATCTCGTTCATCGCCCGGACCAGATGTTTCGGCTGGCGCAGCCGGGCCGATTTGTTCCGTTTCGGCCGCTTGTGCCGCAGCGACAAGCCCTCGGCCCGATACAGCCGATAGACCCGCTTGTGGTTGTCTTTCCAGCCTTCCCGCCGGAGCATCACATGCACGCGCCGATAACCGTAATGTACGCGCGTGGCGGTGATCTCCTTGATGCGCATGGTGAGTGCCGTGGCATCCCGCGCCCGCGACCGGTAGAGACAAACCGATCGCGACATCTGCACCACCGCACACGCCTGGCGCAGGCTGGCGCCGTACCGCTTCATCAGGTCGGACACCAGCTCGCGCTTGCGGGAAGGCTTCAGAGCTTTCGGGAGAGCACGTCCTGCAGCATGGCCTTGTCCAGGTTCAGGTCGGCCACCAGGCGCTTCAACTTGCCGTTCTCCTCTTCGAGTTGCCGGAGCCGCTTCAGCTCAGACGGCCCCAGCCCGCCGTACTTCTTGCGCCAGTTGTAGAAGGTAGCGTCCGAGATCCCCATCTTCCTGCAGACCTCCTCGACCGGGGTGCCCACCTCGGCCTGCTTCAACGCGAATGCGATCTGCTCCTCCGTGTACTTCGACTTCTTCACGACACAACCTCCTTTCCACATCATGAAAATTGTGCCGGAAATTCCAGTTCAAAACGGTTCGAAATTCTGGGTTAGCCTCACCCGTAGACCTTGCCCGCTGCCATCCGATACCAGGATGTTGTAACCCCTCCCGCAACATAAAACCCGCGCTAAAACAGAGGCTCACGCAGCGACCCCGGACAGGCCTTATTATCAAATGAACATTCGACAGGATAAGGCCATGATCTCGATCCCTTCCCCCAACCCCAGGCGGGTGCCACGCCCCTTGTTCCTCTCGCGCGTGCCGGCGGGCTTTCCCTCGCCGGCCGAGGACTACGTCGAGGGCACCCTCGATCTGAACGAGCACCTCATCGCCCACCGCGAGGCGACCTTCTTCGTGCGCGTGAAAGGCCACTCCATGACCGGCGCCGGCATCGCCGACGGCGATCTGCTGGTGGTTGACCGTTCGCTGGAAGCTGCCAGCGGCGACATCGTCGTCGCTGTCATCGACGGCGAACTCACGGTCAAGCGCCTGTGGCAGCGCGGCGGGCGCGTGCGCCTCATCGCCGAGAATCCGGCCTTCACCCCCATCGAGCTGAAGGACGGCCAGGAGCTGGCGGTGTGGGGTGTGGTCACCAGCATCGTGCGCCGCATGCGATAAGCGGGAGCGGGCGATGTTCGCCTTGATCGACGGCAACAACTTCTACGTCTCCTGCGAGCGTGTCTTCGACCCGAAGCTCGAAGGCCGGCCCGTCGTCGTGCTCTCCAACAACGACGGCTGCGTCGTCGCCCGCAGCCAGGAGGTGAAGGCCCTGGGCGTCAAGATGGGTGTGCCCTGGTTCCAGCTGAAGGACCTCGCCAAACAGAACGGCATCGTCGCCAAATCGTCGAACTACTCGCTCTACGGCGACATGAGCGCGCGCATGATGGCCGTGCTCGGCCAGTTCTCGCCCGACCAGGAGATCTACAGCATCGACGAGTGCTTCCTCGGCATGGACGGCTTCGAGCGCTACGACCTCGCCGCCTACGGCCAGCGCATCCGCGCCCGCGTGCGGCAGTGGCTCGGCCTGCCCGTCTGCGTCGGCTTCGGCGAGACCAAGACCCTGGCCAAGCTCGCCAACCACGTCGCCAAGAAACGCCCCGGCTTCGGCGGCGTCTGCGACCTCGGCGCGCTCTCCCCCGCCGGGCGCGACGCCCTGCTGGAAGGCATCGACGTCGGCGAAGTGTGGGGCGTCGGCTACCGCGGCACGCCGCGCCTGAAGGCGCTGGGCATCGATAACGTGAAGGCCCTGCGCGACGCCGACCCGAAATGGCTGCGGCGCGAGTTCTCGGTGGTGCTCGAGCGCACCGTGGCGGAACTCAACGGCACGCCCTGCATCGGCCTCGAAGAGGAAGCTCCGGCCAAGCAGCAGATCATGAGCTCGCGCGCCTTCGGCGACTACGTGTACGAGCTGGCCGGCCTGGAGGAGGCCGTTGCCACCTACGTCGGCCGCGCCGCCGAGAAGCTGAGGCGGCAGGGCTCGCTCGCCGGCGCCGTACAGGTCTACGTCCGCACCAACCCTTTCAAGGCGGACCACCCGCAGTACCAGCGCGGCCTCACCGTGCCGCTCGCCGAACCCAGCGACGACACGCGCCTGCTGGTGCGGGCAGCTCTGCTGGGGCTTAAACGCCTTTACAAGCCGGGGTATGCTTACCAGAAAGCGGGGGTGATGCTGATGGACCTGACCGACACAAGCCACATGCAGGCGGCGCTCTTCGACGCCGACCGCGGCAACCCGGCGGTCATGCGCGTGATGGACCGCATCAACGCCTATTGGGGCCGCGGCACGTTGCGCCTCGCCGCCGAGGGCGTCGACCCCGCCTGGCGCATGCGCCGCGGCATGATGTCGCCCTGCTACACCACGCGCTGGTCTGAATTACCATTGGTCAACTAATACGCTATGGCCTCTGCAAGCCCAAACAGTCTGACAGTCGCGAGCCCACGAAGGGTGACGCCGGGGGTAGTCGCAGCCCTGACCAGGGGCGGCACTTGGGATGTGATCATGCGCATCCGCAAGGGCGTGCCTGCGACTCATCTGGCCAGTCTCGCCAAGGCGCTCGGCCTGTCCACGAGGGATTTCTGCGCTGCCCTGCGCATGAAACCAGCCACCCAGGAACGCCGCATCCGCGAGGGGCGTGTCCTGCTCCAGCATGAGAGCGACCTGCTGGTACGCACCGCCATGGTCTTCGCGCGCACCATCCAGGTCTTCGGCGACAGGGGAAAGGCCAGCAACTGGATGCGGCAGGAGGTGATCGCCCTGGGCGGGGCCACCCCGTTGTCCCTGCTGGATACCGGAATCGGCGCCGACCTGGTCGAGCGCGCCCTCACTGCCATCGAGCACGGCCACCCAGCCTGATCCCCCTATGTGCGGCCGCTTCGCCCTCAAGGCGCCCCCGGCGGAGATCATGCGCCAGTTCGACGTGGACGTCGTGCCGGAGCTGGCGCCGCGCTACAACATCGCGCCCACACAGCAGATCCTCATCGTCCGCCAACCCTGGCTGCAACCCGAGGCACGGCTGGAAGCCGTACAGGTCAAGTGGGGCCTGCTGCCCTCCTGGGCGAAAGACGCATCGATGTCGGAAAAGCTTATCAACGCGCGCGCCGAGTCGGTGACGGAGAAGCCGGCCTTCCGCAGCGCTTTCCGCCGCATGCGCTGCCTCGTCCCCGCCGACGGCTTCTATGAATGGGAGCCCACGCCCTCGGGAAAGCAGCCGTGGTTCTTTCGCATGAAAGGGGGCGGCCTGCTGGCGCTTGCCGGGCTGTGGGAGCACTGGAAGCAGCCGGACGGCACGGAGCTCCAGACTGCCACCATCATCACCACTGACGCCAATGACCTGACGCGCCCGGTGCATGACCGCATGCCGGTGATCCTGCAGCCGGCCGACTACGCTGCTTGGCTCGGCGCGCAGACGAAAGCCGAAGACCTCAAGGCCCTGCTGAAGCCCCTGCCGGAAGAACTGATGGAGCGCTACCGCGTGAGCCGGCGCATGAGCAATGCGCGGAACGAGGGGGAGGAGTGCATTAGATCAATGGATATCGAGTAACCGAAACTACGCGTGGGATGTAGAGCGTTTGAACGCGAAATGATCGGCCGAAGCAGACGTTAGCTCAAAGCCCACACACCGTCAGGAACGTGCCCTTAACCGCCACTCGCCGATTGGGAACCAGCCATTAAAATGGAAGTAAGCGGCTCCGCCAACACCTAGCGCATTTTCTGCCCCTCGATCTCCCAGCAATCCAGACCCGTAATCCTGATCGCCACCGGCTTGGGCGGATGCTCGCCATCCTTGAGCCGCATCCAGCTGCTCTCGACTTGCTCAGGGCTCAGAGCTGCTGTCGTGAAGGCGTTCGTCACAACAGAGCCAGTATGCTCGTCGCGGAGCCCGCGGATCTGGTGAATCGGTAACATCCCGAAGTAGCACCGGCCTTCGACCAACAGCGAGACTGTAAGGGTCGCCAGCACTTGTGTGCCATAGCCGTTATCGACGTAGGTTGGCACGGAGAAGATTGGCACACCTTCGTGTTCACCGACATCGGTTGGGTACTCGCCGTTGTTCCAGCGAGTGATCGCCACCTCGAAACAGGTGCCCAGGGCATTACCTTCGGAATCGCGTACTAGGTCGTCAGAGAAGAAGCCGTTGCCCATCCTAAATGGATGTGGAGCGGAGATCTGGATGCCGAATGCCATCTTCGTGCCACGAAACTCGCATAGAACGGGCAGGGCCAAGCCCTTTACTTGCCATTTATGCGGCGCGGTGTCGACGGGGCTATACAATGCGATGCCGGCCTTCTTTGCGGCCTTCTTGGCAGAGGCGCTGAATCCCATAGCCGACACCAGGCAGCCTTGGTGCGCACGCACGTCCCGCACCATGCCGGCGAAGGATTCAACGCCCTTTACGTCAACCGGAACCTTGTAGTCTTTGCAGTCGAATACGATGCGCATCGGGAACTGGCCGATCTGCTGTTCCACCAGCACGTCGATTTGGCGATTGGTTTCGCTATCGTGCCCCCAAAGGCTGGCGTTATGCGTGATCGTGGCGCCAGGCGCGAGATCCTTCTGGATTTCGGCGATCAGCAGTTCCAATTGCTGCCAGTCCGGGCGTTCGTCAGCCACGATCTACTCTTTGAGTTCGGTGTCTGCCCTGAAGCGTACTACAGTCTTCGCCTGCCAGTTCAAGGCGGCAGCGAATTCCAAAAGGCGGTAGCGGTCTGGCGTTGTTGGTCAATGGCAGTAAGGGCTGCGTTCGACGCATTTCCCAGCACATGAGCAAGCAGATCCGCCATGCTGAGTTCCACGCACCGCTGCAACTGTGGAAAGAGAACCAGTGAGTAGCCAAGCGTCGGATCTACGCACCCACTGCTCAATGTGTCGGGACAAAGCTCGACGACGAAAGGCAGACCACGGTCTATCGTCATGGCCATCACGTATGCACCGCCTGTCCGAATGACAAGGATGACAACCGCACCCTCGTAGCCAGCTACTTGGGCCAATTGAGGGTTGTTGAAGAAGGTTTGGGAGCCTCGTATACTTGGCTGCGTTGAGGGGTTTGGCCAAAGACCGCTCTGGGCCGCCGCGGCCTCTGCGGTGGCAAGGTAGGCATGACCGAACAGCGAGAAGCCGACCGCCAAAGCCATCTTGCATATGAAGCGCAGATCGAACTTGGTGTTCAGCCGCAGCTGTGTGTGGATTGATCCCGAGTGGATGGCAGCGTGGATCGCCTGGACGTTTGAATCGTCCGTAGCGGTGGGCAGGTCGAACCCCGGATACGTCGCTCCTGGCGGCAGCCCACCGATTGTGGCGCCGAAGATACGACGCGCTTTGGCTTTCTTAAAGGCTCCGATCAGTGCCTCCGTGCTCATCTGCAAGCGCACTGGTTCGCCAGTAACCGGCATAAAGTACACGGTGGACGCGTGCTTCCGATGGGTGGGATTGCCCCCGGTGTACCAATACAGCGCATCATCGTCTGTGCGGACCCATACGATGGTCTCACCCGACGGACCAAGCCAGTACTCGGCGACGGTATCCTTCGGGAGCAGAAGGTTGGGGATGTTCACCGGGCCCATGCATACCAATGGGAAAGGATGGTTTTGTCCGGGCCCGCTGTAATACTTGCGGGCAGCCACCGCCAATGCGTTGGTCACGAACCATGACTTGGCATAGGAGCCGTCCACGTGCAGACCGAGTCGGTTGTTGCATGTGCGGCAGACGTTGTGGAGTTTGTATCGCAAGGGCGCCTGTGCGCCACCGAGAAACTGCGGCACTGCATGCTCAAGTGAGGACTCGGATGCCGGTTTGTTTTGTGCGCAGTAGAGACAGTCGAAGGTCATATTTCATTATATCCGGTCAACGACCTGGACCTAGAGCGAGCCCATCAGAGGGTGAGATTCCTGCCGACTTCCTTCAGAACGGGGCAGGATGGATGCCCGCTTTTGGGTCGCTGCCGTCGTTTGCAGCACCAACTTCGAAAGGAAGCTTCGGCCGAGATCCTGCCAGTTGGCCCAGCTCAATTTTGCATCCCGTGTTTAGCTCTAGCCTATGCGCGAACCATGATGTAACTGCTAGTCGTATCTCCCTCAATCATGAAGCCGTGGCTTTCATAGAACGCTTTTGCCTTATTATTGATTTTGAAGACTTCCAATCCGATGGATTCGGATTGCATATCGGCTGAGGCAATCGCATCCCCAAGCAGTTTTCGCCCAATGCCATTCCGCCTGAACCCCGGATGCACAACCATCATTCGTATGAACAGAAGACCATCTCGATGCTCTACCTGCGAATACCCGGCGAGCGTTCGTCCTTGGCAAGCCAGCGAAATGCTGTGAGGATCGAAGTGGCTCGCAAAATCATCTAGCTGCCATTGCTCTTCCCAGCCCCAGATCCTTGAAATAAGGCCCCGCATTACCAATCGATAGAGCCGATAGATTGCTTCTCGATCGGCTTCTTCCGCTCTCCGATACGTGCAAATCATGGCGATAGTCTATATGCATTTCATTTGATCAAACCCGTGCGTTCCTGACTTTGCCCATTGGGCCCGTCAGTCAGTATGCCGGCAAGACCGGCTGCGGCAGGGTGGGGTCTCAACGCCAATTTGCGGAGGGTGTATCCCTTCAGATTCCTTTTCCGTCTAAGCAGGTGGGCAGGCAAGCCCGACTTCATTCAGACGAAAGGAAAAGACATGGATCAGCTATCGCACCGCGAACGGGAACTGGTGGCCATAGGTGCCGCCCTGGGCAGCAATTGCATCCCCTGTATCGAGCTTCATATTCCGACAGCCCGACAGGCCGGCCTCACGGACGCGCAGATCAGCGAGGCTATCGAGCTGGCCGACAAGGTGCGGCAGGTCCCGGCGCGCAATGCCCTTGCGGCAGGAAGAAAGGCTTTGGAAAACCCGCAATCGAGCGGGGCCGGCCCGGCCAATGCCGCCCAGTGTGCCGACCCATGCCGGCCATCTTCCCCATGCTGCTGAGCGAACGGGGTGTATTTCAGCGACCGCACGCGAAGACAGCGTTAAACCGAAAGGACTTGCATGACCACCCAGCGCGGCTTCAGCCCGGCGACGATCCTGCTTTGCGGCGGAGCCATCATCATGTTGTCCCTCGGCATCCGGCACGGATTCGGCATTTTTCTGCGGCCGATGACGATGGACCTCCAATGGCCCCGTGCCACGTTCGCTTTCGCCATCGCCGTGCAGAACCTGGTATGGGGCTTCGCCCAGCCGCTTGCCGGAATGGTGGCGGACCGCTATGGGGCCGGGCGGGTCCTGGTCGCCGGGGGACTGCTGTACGCCTTGGGGCTGGCGGCAATGGCGCAAGCCACGACCGCCCTCGAACTCGCGCTGTCGGCAGGCGTGCTGGTGGGGTTGGGGCTGAGCGGCACCTATACCATTGTGTTCGGCGTCGTCGGCCGGTCGGTTTCCGTCGAGCAGCGCAGCATCTCTCTCGGCTTGTTGAGCGCCATGGCTTCTTTCGGGCAGTTCGTCATGCTGCCCTACGGCCAGGCGCTCATTTCCGGCATCGGCTGGTGGTGGGCACTGCTGATCCTTGCCGCCAACGCCTTGCTCATCCTGCCCCTGGCCATACCGCTTTCCCGCAGCCGCAGCGCCATGGCAGCGGCGTCCTCCGTCCAGCAGTCGGTCACGGCGGCGCTCGCCGAGGCCCGCGCGCACCGCGGGTTCTGGCTGCTGACGCTCGGTTTCTTTGTCTGCGGCTTCCAGGTCGTGTTCATCGCCACGCATTTGCCGGCCTTCCTGCTCGACAAGGGGTTGTCAGTGGATGCCGGCATGGCGGCACTGGCCCTGATCGGGCTGGCCAACATCCCCGGCTCCTATCTGGCGGGATATCTGGGCGCCCGCTTCTCGAAGAAGCGGCTGCTCTCGGGCATCTACCTGGCCCGCGCCGCGATCATCATCGCCTTCATCGGTCTGCCGGTGACCGAGTGGACGGTATATGCCTTCGCCGTGGCGCTCGGCCTGGTCTGGCTCGGCACCGTGCCCCTCACCAGCGGCGTCGTGGCGCAGATCTTCGGCGTCCAGTATCTGTCGATGCTGTTCGGCATCGTCTATCTGGGACATCAGGTCGGCGCCTTCCTCGGCGGCTGGCTGGGCGGACTGGTCTTCGATGCGACGGGGTCCTACCTTCCCGTGTGGGTCGTCGCCATCGGCCTGAGCGTCATGGCGGCCGCCTGCAATGCGTTTGCCGACGACCGCGAGATCCGGCGGGCGCAGCTCTTGCCACAGACGGCATGATGCGGCGCCGGAACGCAGCGATATGGCTTGCCGGCGTCGGCCTCGCCGTTTTAATCTGGTCTGCCATGGCCTATCTGCGCCCGGAGCTGCGCAGGGCGATCATGTACAGCGGACTCGGCATATGCTGATGCCAGCCATATCGAGGAGCGCAATGGATTCGCTTGACGAACACACCGCAGTGGAAGAGGTCCTGGCCGGGGCGTCGCAACCGGTCCTGCACTATCTGATGCGCTATGTCGGCGACCGGGCCGTCGCCGAGGATCTGCAGCAGGAGACGCTGGTCAGGATCGCGCGCGGGTGGTCATCGTTCGCCGGCCGCTCGTCCGTGAAGACCTGGGCATTTTCGATTGCCAGCCGTGTGGCGGCGGACTACTTCCGCCATCCCGACCGGCAGGCCCGCATCGTTGAACTGGACGAGGCCTCGAACGTGCCGGATACCGACCCCACCGTCGGCGAGCGTCTGATACAGGACGAAATGAGCCGCTGCGTGCGCGAGGTGATCGACAGCCTGCCCGACACCTATCGCGCCGCCCTGATTCTTCACGATCTCGAGGGGCTTTCGGCCGAACAGACGGCGCAGGCCTGCGAGTGTTCGGTGGCAACCGCGAAGATCCGCATCCATCGCGCACGCCAGCGTCTGAGAGAGGCGCTCGACCAGGCGTGTTCGTTCTACCACGACCGGGAAGGCGTCTATCGGTGCGATCGAAAGGCACAAGAGGCGGGGTAACTGGAGCGTGCCGGTTTTTGTTGTGGGCACTCGCCTTCCCATGCGCTAATCGCAGGCGGCACCGGCTTAAGACAATGGCCCATGCCCGGCAACACAGGCCGAATAATCAATTGTCGAGAGAGTGTGAAGAAAAAGCAGCACCTTCTCCCGACTTCGATTGCGCCCGGATGCATCCGCCGTGAAGGTTCACAAGGCGAGCGACCGTCGCCAGGCCAACACCCGTACCCTAGAAGTCCTTGGCCCGATGCAGTTGAATGAACGGCTGGAAAAGCCGCCGCTCGATGTCCGGGGGGGCGCAATCGGCACCTACGGACTACCGCAGGATCAGGAGTTATATGTGGGGGCCAGGGCCGAAGGCTTGACAACCCAGCGCTTTGACGAGGTTTTCGGGCAAATTCCGCGGGACAAGCTCGCGCAGGCGGAGGCCGTGGCCTTGGTGTTTCGTGCGAAGGACGATGTCACCGACCCGGCTGCGCTGAAAGAGATGGTCAGCCGCGGCGACGAACTGGAGTTCTGTCCATGCCCGAATTAAACATTTAGACCCTTCCCGCCGGCGAGCGACATGGCTGTTATGCCGTTCTGCAGAAAATCCAGCCAGCCGGTGGGCAAGAAACCGGTTCGGCTCGGTACCAAACAAATAGTCATCGCCGGCGTTGCGGTACCTCGAACTCCAGATGGCCTCTTGATTCATTACCCAGCCCCCATGTAAGTTAGTAATCAGTTACTTATATAACCTGGTATTACCCCTTAGTAATACACAGTAACAAATTGTATTAATTCCGAAATTGACACACCCCCAGTTATCCATAAACTTGTAATTGACTAATTACTTAACGGTGGCTTGTGTCGTGGCAACGCAAAAGAACTTTGGGCTAGTTCCGCAATTGGGGCTGATCCTTGCCGCATCAATCCTGGCTAGCAATACGCAGGCAGCAGATGCATTGCGGTTATGGCAGGCAATGGATCAGGCCTTGGCATCCAATCCTTCCATAAAGGGTCAAGTTGCTGAAGTTAAAAGACAGGAACTGGAAAAGGCAATTGCCAGCGGACAACATCTCCCTAAGGTGGATTTAAGCGCCAGTTACACCCGCTACGCCCATCCCACTCTGGTAACACCCATCCGTCAGGTCGGCGTGTTTCCCCCGCTTGATCAGGATATTTCCAATATCGGGCTCACCTTGAGTTTGCCTCTGTATGCCGGAGGGAAACTCGTCGCTGGCGAATCTCTGGCAGAACACAACCGCATTGCCTCGTCGGAAGCTCTCCGCGCAGCCGGACAGGATCTCTTATTCAATGTCGCGACAACCTACACGAAAGCTCTTCAACTGAAATCCCTGCAGAAAGCGCTCGCCGTTCGAATCAAAACGCTGGAAAAGGAGGAGAGCAACATCAGACAGCGGATTGCCAATGGACGCGCAGCGAAACTTGAACTCATCAGACTGCAAACGCAGCTCTCCCAGGCGCGCCATGATCGCCTTGCCGTCGAGCAGGGGGAGCACGATGCGCTCAGCCTCCTTGCAGTTCTGCTCGGGAAACGCAGTGCGGGTTTCGAGCTTGTCGAGGAGCTGGCCGTGCCTGCTTCCCTGCCAAAGACCAAGGAGGAAGCGCTGGCAGCAGCAATGTCGCAGCGACCGGAGATTCTGAAAGCGCGGGCCCTCGAAAAAGCTGCCGCCGACAGGACCGAGATCGCGCGCGGAGAGAGACGCCCGCAGGTTCATCTCGTGTCCAGGATCCAGACTACTGCCGGCGGCAGCCTGGGCCAGAACTACGACGATGGACAAATCGGGGTCCAGCTGTCGTTCCCGCTCTTCGACGGATCGATACGAAGCCATCGCGTAGACCAGGCAGCACTTGAGCACCGCAGAAGCGAATTGCAGGTTGAGGACCTCGACAATCAGATGACCGCCGAGGTCGAGCAGGCCTTCGGCGGACTGTCGGAGGCACGTTCGCGCCTCGAAGTCGCCGCACAAGGCGAGCGCGAAGCGGTCGAGGCGCTGCGGATCGAGAGGCTCCGGTACGACAACGGCGAGAGCACCATCACGGACCTGCTCGCCGCGGAAGCCGCTTTATGGAGCGCAACCGTGAATCGGCTGCAGGCCGGCTTCGACATTGCGGTACAGCAGGCGCGGTTGCTGCGCGTGACGGGAAGCCTATCGCCGGAAAGTTTCAAGCCCCGCTCTTTGGAACCGGCCAAAACCGGTGGGACAAACAGACCGTCGCAGCTAACCGGGACGGAACGGCACATTGCCATGCATCGCGGAATTTACGGCATCAGTACGTGGCTCGACTAAGGCAGGAGACGTAAATGAAGAAGGCTCACAAGATCGGCGCTGTAGCGGTTGTGGCTGCTCTCGCCGCCGGCATTCTGTGGTGGGTGTCGCCATGGACATCCGAGACGGGAAACAACATGGTCGAGGCCTCCGGCATCATCGATGCGACGGAGATTGGCGTTGCATTCCGGGCGACAGGCACTCTTCGCTCCCGCCCGATCCAGGAGGGCAGCCTGGTCAGGGCCGGGCAGTTGCTGGCCGAACTGGATGATCGGGAGGCGGGAGCGCGTCTGCGTCAGGCCGAAGCGGCCGCTCTGGCCGGGGAGGCCAAGCTAAAGGACATGGAAAGAGGCTACCGCCCCCAGGAAGTGGCGGAAGCCAAGGCGCAGGTGGAGCAGGCGCAGGCAACGCTGGGCAATCTAAATGAAGAATCGAAACGCTCAGACAACCTCTACCAAGGCGGTGCCATAAGCCGCCAGCGGCTTGAGAAAGACAGGACCGCAGCCACGGTCGCCCTTCAGCAACTCAAATCCGCGCAAGAGCGGCTGAAGCTGCTGCAAAGCGGCTTTCGCCCCGAATCGATCGCTATTGCCCGCGCGCAGTTGAAGGAGGCGCAGGCTGCCGCCGAAGTCGCGCGCGTTGCCTGGGAAGACATGCGCGTAAAGAGTCCGGCGGATGGCGTGATTACCCGGACCCACGCCGAGACCGGCGAAATCCTGGCTGCAGGTCGGCCGGTTGCAACAGTCACCGATCTTTCCAGGCCATGGGTTCGGGTCTATATCCCGGAAAACCGGATCGGCATGGTGCGGCTAGGCGCCAAAGCGAAGATCAGAATTGATACCTATCCGGATCGGACGTTCGACGGCCAGGTGACCTATGTCTCATCACAGGCGGAATTCACGCCAAAGAATGTCCAGACCCAGGAGGAGCGCGTCAAGCTGGTGTTTGCCGTGAATGTGACGGCGGAGAATGTCGCCGGTGCGCTCAAACCGGGCATGCCGGCCGATGTGTATATTGCCGTCCCGGCCGAGGCAGGAAATTGAAATGTCGCTGGCCGGGCTGCTAAGCGCCAGGGATATCGCGGCAAGCTCCCGCTTACTGGAGCAGAGAGACCGCAGGGCCTTGCTGTTCTATGGCGTTTCCGGCCTCGTGATCGTTCTCGGCAGCGAGGCGGCAGTGTTCCACTTCGACCTTGCCAACCAGTACGGCTATCTGCCGATGCTGACCAGAGGCGTGCTCTACCTTCTGCTCACGACGCTGCTCTGGGCTTCTCTCCTCAGGAGCAACCGCCATGCCATCACGGCCCTCCTTGAGGAGAAGCAGGATTTCTACGAATCCCTGCTGCTCGCGCACGACAATGCGCTCAGCCTCAAGGACTCGTACACCGGCGGGCATGGCCGGCGGGTGGCACGCTATGCGCACCTGATTGCCGGAGCACTGGGACTCAAGGAGGAGGATGCCGATCTGGTCAGGGAGGCGGCGCGGCTGCACGACATCGGCAAGATCGGCATTCCCGAATGCATTCTCAATAAATCTAGCCAGCTCACGGCAGCGGAATTGACCATCGTCCGCAAGCATTCCGCGACGGGCTCGGACATCTTGCGCGCCATTCCGTCCCTGCGCCGCCTTGCCATCGCGGTGCGGCACCATCATGAACGTTTCGATGGCGGTGGCTATCCTGACCGGCTGCAGGGCATGATGATCCCGCTTGCCTCGCGCATCATTGCAGTCGCCGATGCTTTCGATGCCCTCACCACGCATCGCAGTTACCGTGAGGCTTCGCCTCCTCATGAAGCACTGGACGAACTGGTCAAATCCGCAGGCTCGCACCTCGACCCTGACATCGTTTCCGCAATCGTGCGCCAGCCCGTTCGCGACGTCTTGTGCGCCGCGCATGGAGAAATGCTGTGAGCGAGCCTGCCATCCACGCCTGGCAACTGAGCCGCGCCTTCGGCGAGCAGTGGGCCGTACGCGACCTCGACCTGACCGTCAGGCGGGGCGAAATATTCGGCCTGGTTGGACCGGATGGCGCCGGCAAGACCACCACCATGAGGTTGCTGACCGGCATCCTGGCCGCCAGCTCGGGCCATGCCACGGTGGCGGGATTTCCGATCGATGGCGCAGAGGAGGAAATCAAGAAGCGCATCAGCTACATGTCCCAGCGCTTCGGTCTATACGGCGACCTGACGGTCGAGGAGAACCTCCGCTTCTATGCCGATTTGTATGAGGTGCCGCGGCGGGACAGGCAAGTCCTCGAGGATCGGCTGCTCGGCTTCTCCAACCTGACGCCGTTCAGGAAACGCCAGGCGCGCAATCTGTCCGGTGGCATGAAGCAGAAGCTGGGGCTGGCCTGCGCCCTGATCCATAAGCCGGAAATCCTGTTTCTGGACGAGCCGACCAATGGCGTCGACCCGGTTTCGCGCCGCGACTTCTGGCGCATCCTTTATACGATGCTCAAGGAGGGAGTCACGATCTTCCTGTCGACCGCCTATCTGGACGAGGCGGAGCGATGCACGCGGGTGGGCCTGATGCACCGGGGCAGATTGATTCAGTGCGATACCCCGCAGAAGCTCAAGGAAGGCATTCCAGGGCTGCCGCTGGAACTGATCACGGATCGTCCGCGAGAAGCGCGGGAGGCGCTGACCCTGCAATTGGGCGCCAGTCGCGTCAGCCTGTTTGGCGGGAAATTGCATCTTTACGCCGCTGAAGAATCGGAAGCGGAACGGGCAAGGGACGTTCTGCGGCGGGCCGGCATCGCCCTGCTATCGGAAAAGAGGATCGTGCCGACGCTCGAGGACGTGTTCATCCGCCAGGTCTCGGACGTCCCCGAAAGCGAGGCGGCATGAACAACGGCAACGCGGTCACGGTACGCGATCTGACGCGGACGTTCGGCGACTTCACGGCCGTCGATCGTATTTCACTGGAGGTCGAGGCGGGACAGGTGTTCGGCTTTCTTGGGCCGAACGGCGCCGGAAAGTCGACCACGATCCGCATGCTGTGCGGCCTGCTTCAGCCCAGTTCGGGCGAAGGGCGGGTGGCGGGATTCGACGTGATGACCGAGTCGGAACTGATCAAGCGCCATATCGGTTACATGTCCCAGAAGTTCTCCCTCTACGACGACCTGACGGTGGAGGAGAACATCGACTTCTATGCGGGCATTTACAACGTGCCCAAGGTTCGACGCAGCGAGCGCAAGGACTGGGTGCTGTCGATGGCGGGACTGGCCGACAAGCGGCGCCAGCTAACCGGCGCCCTGGCCGGCGGCTGGAAGCAGCGGCTGGCACTTGGCTGCGCGGTATTGCACGAGCCACCGATACTTTTCCTGGACGAGCCGACCTCGGGCGTCGACCCCCTGTCGCGGCGACAGTTCTGGGACCTGATCGCCCAGATGTCCCACGGCGGCACGACGGTATTCGTCACCACGCACTACATGGAGGAAGCCGAATACTGCCATGAACTGGCGCTGATATACCGCGGCAGGATGATCGCCAAGGGTACGCCGGCCCACGTCAAGACGATCATTCCGGACGACATTCTGGAAATCCATGTCGATCGGCCCTTCGAGGCCCTGGAGAGCCTCGAAGGCTGCGAACTGGTGAAAGAGGCCGCTCTGTTCGGCGATGCGCTGCACGCGGTGGTCAAGGACGCCCCCGCAGCCTCGGCCAACGTCCAGCATTACCTGGCAGAGAAGGGCTTCATGCAGATCGACATCGGCCAGGTTGCCCCTTCCCTTGAGGACGTGTTCGTGTCGCTGATCGAGCACGAGGACCGCCAGCGGCTGCAGGAGGGCAAGGCATGAAGCCGTTCGGATTTTCCGGGGTCCGGCTGCGGGCGCTCATCCAGAAGGAGTTCATCCACATCATTCGTGATCCGCGATCCCTGGCGATGGCATTCCTCATGCCGCTGATCCTGCTGGTCCTGTTCGGCTACGCAATCACCATGGACATCAAATTGCTGAATCTGGCCGTCTACGACCAGGACAAATCGGCGGCCAGCAGGGCCTATCTGGATGGCTTTCGGGCTTCCGGTTACTTCAACATCGTGGCCTCTGTCGACAGCTACACGCAGGCGCGCGAACAGCTCGATCAGGGCAGCGTGCATTTGGCGCTGGTCATACCCCGCAACTTCGCGCGGGATCTGGACCTGGGACGAACTGCACTGGCCCAGCTGCTCGCAGACGGCTCCGATGCCAATACTGCTACGATCGCCTTGGGCTATGCGGAAGCGATTACCAACCGTTTCAGCGCGACGCGGCAAAGCGCCCGGGTCGCGCTGGCGGTGGATAACCGGCTGCGGGTCTGGTACAACCCGGAGCTGAAGAGCCGCTGGTTCATCATCCCCGGCCTCATCGCGGTGATCATGACCGTGATCACCGCCCTGCTGACTTCCCTGACCGTTTCACGGGAATGGGAGAGCGGCACCATGGAGCAGCTGATCGCAACGCCGGTGCAGCCGATCGAGCTCTTCCTGGGCAAGATGGCGCCGTATTTCCTGATCGGTGTCGCCGACGTGCTCTTCTCGGTGGCGATGGGTGTGTGGGTCTTTGGCGTACCTCTGCGGGGCAGCTTTGCCTTTCTGCTAGGCGTCACCGCCATGTTCCTGGTGGGCGGCCTCAGCCTCGGCATCATGGTATCCACCATCGCCAAGTCGCAACTGGTCGCGAGCCAGCTGGCCATGGTGGTGACCTTCCTGCCGGCCTTCCTGCTCTCGGGCTTTCTGTATTCCATCGACAACATGCCGCGCTTCCTGCAGGCCGTCACGCACGTGGTGCAGGCGCGCTATTTCGTCGAGGTCCTCAAGAACATTTTTCTCAAGGCCAGTCCGCCCAGCTTCGTCGCGGATGACCTGCTGTTCCTTGGCCTGTTTGCCGCGGTGGTGTTTTCGGTGGCGCTCGGCAAGTTCAAGAAGAAACTGAGCTGAGGGTACGGATTATGTGGGAAAGAATCTATCGCATGCTGGTTAAGGAGTTCATCCAGGTGCTGCGCGATCCGCGCATGAAGGCCCTGATCTTTGTGATGCCGGTGATCCAGTTGATCATGTTCGGCTATGCGGTCACCACCGATGTCGACCACATCAAGACGGCGGTAAGCGACCTCGACAAGAGCCCGCAAAGCCGAGCCCTGATCGAACGCTTCACCGGTTCAGGCTACTTCACGGTCATTGAACATACGGATCGGCCCGAGAGGTTGGGGGAGCTGCTTGACCGCGGCAAGGCCGTCATCGGCATTCAGATCAACCCCGGCTTCGCCGACGATCTCCGTTCCGGTCGCCAGGCCGTCATCCAGACTATCGTGGATGGGACCGATTCCAACACCGGCACGGTGGCCATGGACTACGCCCAGAGAATCACGCTGGAATTCTCCAGAGTACAGGGCAATTATGCCGATCCGGGAACGGCAGCCGAAATCCCCGGTGCTCCGGTCGAGCTTCGTACCCGTGCCTGGTTCAATCCTGATCTGAAGAGCCGCTACTTCAATGTCCCGGGTGTGATTGCCGTGGTACTGCTGCTCATCTCGCTGCTGCTCACCGCCATGGCAATCGTGAGGGAGCGGGAGATCGGCACCATGGAGCAGCTGATGGTCACGCCGATCCGCCCCCTCGAACTGATCCTCGGCAAAACATTGCCGTTCGTGCTGATCTGCTTTGTCGATGTACTGGTGGTTACTGCGATCGGGGTCAACTGGTTCCATGTGCCGATCCACGGCAGCTTGTGGCTGCTGCTTTTCGGCGCCGGCCTTTATCTGATGTCCACGATCGGCATCGGCCTGTTCATCTCGACCATCTCGCAGACGCAGCAGCAGGCGCTGATGTCGTCGTTTTTCTTCTATCTGCCCGCCGTGCTGCTCTCCGGCTTCATGTTCCCGATTTCGAACATGCCAGAGCCCGCGCAGTGGCTCACCTATCTCAACCCTTTGCGCTATTTCCTGGTGATCATCCGCGACATCTTCCTCAAGGGGAGCGGTTGGGAAATCCTGTGGCCCCAGTTTGCCGCCCTGGCGGTGCTGGGGGTTGTGTTGATGACGTTCAGTTCGCTTCGTTTCCAGAAAAGGATGGCGTGACATGAAGAAATCGCATTCCCTGTTGTTCAGTTACGGTGTGGCAGCCTGCCTCGGGATGGGCGCAAACGGCCTGCAGGCGGCCGAGCCGCTGATGCTGCAGAAAGTCATGAAGGACCTCGGCCGAAACATGCAGGCTGTGACCGACGGGATTTCCCGTGAGGACTGGACCCTGATCGAGAAGCAGGCGTTGCTAATCGCCGACCACCCCCAACCGCCCCTTTCCGAGAAGGTCCGCATCATGGGATTCGTCGGCACCAGCATGACCAAATACAAAGCCTACGACGGCGAAACGCATGAGGCGGCACAGGACCTGGGCAGGGCCGCGAGAGGCAGGGACGGCACTGCGGTGATCACTGCATTCCAGAAACTCCAGAACGCCTGCTTCAATTGCCATCGCGAATTCCGCAAGCCATTTGTAGAACACTTCTATGGGCAGCAATTAGCGAATTAGCGAATGGCGGGCGTGCCTCCTGCGTACGGCACATATCAATCGCACGGTTTCTAAGTGGAGCGGAACATGAGCAAGATAACGACAGTGCTGGTGGCGGATGATTACGAACTGATCCGGAGCGCCTTGTGTGGATTGGTAAACAACACCATCGGATTCCAGGTCATTGCGGCATGCGCCGACGGTGCCGAAGCGGTACGGCTCGCTCGCCGGCACAAGCCGGACATCCTTCTAACGGATATTGACATGCCCATAATGAACGGGCTCTCAGCCGCTTCGCTAGTCTTGCAAAACCTGCCGGACACCCGTGTGCTGATCGTGTCATCACATGCCGACAGGATGTATCTTGAGGCTGCCAAACGTGCGGGCGCCAGGGGTTATCTGGCGAAGCGGGACGCGGCCGAGCATATCGGCATTGCCCTCAGACTTATAAGAGACGGAGAATGGTTTGCCAGCCCCTCCTTGAATTATGTCGGCTTCGAACGGTCTGCCGGATTCTGAAGTACGTGCCTGGCCAGGGCAGTTTGCGCTTGGCTGTAGTACTTCATTCTGGTAACGGAACTTAAAGGGAATAACGCACATGAGCGTCACCAAACAGAGGTTGAACTCCGAGGATCGGCAGGAAGAAATCATTAGGGCCGCAATCGATCTTGCCGGTGACCGAGGCCCGGACGAGGTCACCACCCAGGACATGGCACGTGCGATCGGAGTGACCCAGGGGGCGATATTCCGGCACTTTCCGAACAAGGACATGATCTGGATGGGGGTGGTCCACTGGGTGCGCGGCAGGTTGATGACCGTCGTGGATGCCGCTGCCGGCCAGGGGAAGGACCCGATCGACTCCCTGCAGCGAATCTTTTACGCCCACTTGGGCTTCGTCGAGAAGCATCCGGCCCTGCCTCGACTTCTGCTGTCGGGTCATTTGCTGAGAAATCCCAAGGTCCGGCTCCTGATACAGGAAACCCTGCGTGCCTATGAGGAAAAGCTGCGTGATCTTCTGGCCCAGGCGAAAGCCGAGCAGCTGATTACGGCAGATCTGCAGGAAGCGCATGCCGCATCGGCCCTGTTATCGCTGATACAGGGCCTTGTTGCACGTATATACCTTCTTGACCAGAAACGGCTGGCCGAAGAAGGCGGGAGAGCGTTCTCAATCTATCTGAGGGGTATTGGATATTCGGCTCCCGAAAAGAACGGGCAAGACTGACTTTCACGAGAGAGGTATCAAAATGCTTGAAAACCATGGCCGGAAAGTCGCAGTAATCCGGGTGTTGTCTTTTGTGGCGGTGGCCTTTGGTCTCCTGACCATCAAGGAGGGCGGAGCGGTTCTTTTTTTTGACGGGTCTGAGCGCGCCGCTGCCGGCAACTATGTGCCCTTTGTGCTCTGGTTCAATTTTCTGGCGGGATTCGCCTATATTGCCGCCGGTGTCGGGTTGTGGCTGCGGCGACATTGGGGAATGAGGCTCGCGATGGTCATTGCCGGTGCGACAGCGCTGATGTTCGCCGCCTTCGGAGTCCATATTTTTCTCGGGGGAGCCTTCGAGTCGCGTACCGTGGGCGCCATGAGTCTGCGCACGCTGGTCTGGATCGCAATCGCGGGTATTTCCTATCGCTGTCTGGCGCATCGCCTGCCGATCTGCCGGTTTCATTGATTCGTCAGGCTATCGATTTTCTCTGGCCGCAGCCTCATGCCCGCGGTTAGTTGCCATCTATTCAGGCACGGCAAGTACCGAATGAACATCTCAGGCTCCAGATTACTCGGCGTACTCGAAAAATGGCTCCCGTGGATCGTGGCAGCCTTGATCACGGGCTGTGCCCACTATCCGGAGAATGTCAGGCTGGACGAATACAACCCGGAAGAGGGCTACCGCTTCGCAAATCTGAACTACGAGGACAATGCCGGGGATTGGCTGGTGGTAGCCACCTTCTCCGGCGGAGGCACGCGGGCAGCCGCCTTGGCCTATGGCGTGCTGGAGCAGATGGCAAGCACGGAAATCAGCTCAGGCGGGCAAAAAAAGCGGCTGCTGGACGAACTCGATGTCATCTCGTCAGTGTCCGGCGGCAGCCTGACCGCTGCCTACTATGCGATCCACCAGGATGGGATTTTCCGGGACTTCGAATCGGCATTCCTCAAGCGCAATGCCCAGGAGGAAATCTCGCGACGTTTTCTCAGGCCGAGCAACCTTGTCCGCATGGCCTCCCCGGCTTACGGCAGGATCAATCTGGTTGCCGAATATTTCGACGAAACGCTCTTCAATGGCGCCACCTACGGGACTCTGCTGCGATCGGGCCACCGGCCATTCGTCCTGATCAACGCAAGCGACATGTCGCTTGGAGCGCGCTTCGAGTTCACGCAGGACCAGTTCGATCTGCTCTGCTCCGACCTGTCCCGGTTTCCGGTCGCACGGGCAGTGGCCGCCTCCAGTGCCGTACCGGTGATTTTCAGTCCGCTCACCTTGAAAAACTATGCCGGCCAATGCGGCTATACCGAGCCCGCATGGGTGGCGGGGGCTTTGCATGACCGGGCGTCGTCTGTCCGGCAATATAACAAGGCCGCCGAGTTGCGCTCCTATCTGAATGCCCCTAAGCGGCCGTTCATTCATTTACTCGATGGCGGAATGACGGACAACCTGGGGCTGAGAGGGCTGCTAGACAGGATCATTTCTTCCGAGAGTTCGCCGGGCATGCCGCACCTCTTGCGTGCCAGGCCTTTCCGCAAGGCCATCCTGATCGTCGTCAGCGCGGAGACAGGCCCCGATTTTTCCCAGGATCTCAGCGAACGGGTGCCAACGCTCAGCCAGGTGGTGCGGGCAATCAAGGACGTGCCGATCAACCGCTACTCGTTCGAAACGTCAGAGTTGTTGAAAAACAGCATGGGTGCGTGGGCCAAGCGAATAGGCATGGGCAGCCATCCGTCAGATGGGCAAGGCTCGCCGAACGGGGTCGACACTTATGTGATCGAGGTCAGCTTCGATGCGCTGCGGGACGACGCAGAAAGACAATTGTTCATGAGCATACCGACCTCGTTCAATCTGCCGCCGGAGACGGTTGATTCGCTGCGTCGCCTGGCGGCGCGGCTGATGATCGAATCGCCCGACTATCAGCGGCTCCTGCGTGACCTGGGCAGCTGATGATTGGCACATCCTTGGAGGCAGCAAGCATTGAAGGTGGCTAAGTCTGGCCAATCGGAAGGAGAGGTTGTGCCATGCCTGCGTTCAATCCATTGATGAAGGCAGGGAAAACAATGGCGGCTTCTCGCAATAATATTTCAGGTCTGCTCAGGCTGACGCTCGTTCTAAGCGCCATGCCCTGGAGCAGCCCGACGAACAGCGTGGCTGCGGCACGCACATCAATATTCGCGGAAACCAGCCCCTGATGCTGCGCCTGGCTGATCAAGCGAAACACGCGTGCCTCGTATTCGGCAATGCAGCCTTCTATGCGGGAACGAACGCGTACATCTCCGGTCTGGGCATACCAGGCCAAAAGTCTCCCGGGCACCGAGGGATATTTTGCGATGAAGGACACCTGAAGTTGAAATGCCTTCTCGAGCGCTTTCAACGGATCAGGCTCCCCCTTTGTGGCGCGTCGCTGCAAGTGCAGCAGTGCGCGAAATGCCCAGGAGAGGAGCATGGATCGCGTGTTGCGGCCATGGGAGTTGGGATAGGGCAGTCCCTCTTCGATGCGGTAGCTTTCTTCCTTGCGGTTGCCATCAATCGATGCATCGAGGGAAGTCGCAAACAAATATTCCCTCGTGACCGCATGCCACTTCGCAAGATGGTCGGGAGCAATATCATTCGATATTTCGGCGGACATGTTTGACTCCTGTGCTTTGGATGCTGGTGATGGACGGCGCTTGGGGTTTGGGCGCCGGGCCGGCATTCCTGCCCTCGCTCTCCATTGTCGCCGGTTGGGCCGGGGTCTGTTGTCCTGCAGCGGTCCCCCTGCCTTCAGTGGCAAACTCCGCAGGCGACATCCCGGACAAGGCCAGGTATACCAGCCAGTGCGTATACATGAATTCCTCCCCCTTCAATTACCAACCACCGGGCGAGCCGCCCATCCTGCCGCTCCCGCCGCCGCCCCTGCGGGAGCCATACCCCTGCCCGTAGCCGCCCCCGCTGCCGCCACGCCGCTGCATTCCCTGCTGGTTTTCGGCTTGCCTGCTCTCCAGGCGGGCGCGTCCGTTTACGCTGGTATCGCGCATGATCGCCTGCTCGGCCGGGGACATGTTGCGTATGCGCTCCTGAAGCTGTTCGCGGTATTCGGCCCCTTGGGCATCCCGGCCAGTGCCGCCAGGCTGACCGTGGGCCGTTGCCGTCTCAGTGGGCTGTGCAGGATCGTCCGCCCACGAGAGGCTGGTGCCCTGAAGCGAAATGCAAACGACCCCGCAGGCAATATATTTTGCTGACTTCATCATCGACTCCTGTTCGGAAGGTTGGGATAACCCCGCCGACTTTGGCCGGTGGGGACAGGTCGCAATCCTCCTCCAGGGACATTTCCGCCGGATTTCCCGTCTCGGAATTTTCGCAACGGTGTGTAACCAATGGTTACCGATCCCGCCTTTTCGGGACGCCCACTCGTAGTATTCGATGACATGAACGATTCGTTCCCGAAAATCCTGGTTGTTGACGACGATCCGGGCATGCGTGAATTACTGGACGAATATCTGTCCGGGCAAGGTTTTCAGGTAACCAGCGTCCCGGATGGCCCGGCCATGCGGAATTGTCTGGCGGAGAATGAATTCGATCTGGCGATACTCGATGTCATGCTGCCTGGAGAGGATGGTCTTTCGCTTGCCCGCAGACTGCGGTCGACCACCCGCCTTCCCATCATCATGCTTTCCGCGCGTGGCGAAGATGTCGATCGGATCATCGGTCTCGAGGTTGGCGCCGACGATTACCTGGCGAAACCCTTCAATCCCCGCGAACTGCTTGCACGCGTTCGCGCTGTATTGCGGCGCGGCAGCGAAGACGAGAAGAGCGATGTGGCGCAAACGGCCGGGTATCTTGCTATCGGCCCGATGCGACTGAATCTGCGGTCGCGGCGCCTTACCCTGAACGGCGCCGACGTCCCCCTGACTTCAGGGGATTTCGAACTTCTCAAAGTATTTGCCGCGCATCCGAATCACCTGTTATCACGAGACCAGTTGATGGATCTTGTCCGCGGGCATGATCGCCATCCTTTCGATCGCAGCATTGATGTGCGGGTGACCCGGCTGCGCCGCAAAATCGAACCGGATCCGGCTAATCCGATCTATATAAGAACGATATGGGGCAGGGGTTACCTGTTCTCCCCGGATGGCAGCGAAATCTGATGCCGCGTTTTCAATGGCCATCGACCCTGTTTGGAAAGACCGCCATCACAGTGGGGGCGGCGTTCGTTTCCATGCAGTTGCTCGTGTTGGGAGTAGCGTTCGTAACCATTCTGTATCCATTGGCTCAGCGTTCGGCTGATGACTTGGCCGCCCTGATCGTGCTTTCCGCGCAGACTTGGGTGGAACTGCCGCCCGAAACGCGCCGCGATTTCAAGAATGAACTCTCTGCAAATCACGATATCTGGATCATGGACGATGGCGGCCCAGTGTCACTGGGTGAGCGCACCCTGCCCTATCTCAAAATGATGGAAGAAGCGCTTGAGAGACGGCTCGGCAAACCTACCCGAGTCCGAATTGCTGAGACGGGAGAACCCTGGTTCTGGGCCGACCTACCCATCGGAGACAGTTATGTTCGAATCGGGTTTCCTCAGAAGCGCATTGGCGCTCAGCCTGTATTGGCTTTTGCGCTGGTGTTCGGTATCGGAACCCTGATCAGCCTTATTACCTCGCTCTTGCTGGTGCGCCGGATCACTCGTCCGCTAAGCCAATTGACGGATGCGGTAACCAGGGTGGGGGGCGGAGGGATGCCTGATGCCTTGCCCGAAACAGGCTCAATGGAGCAGGCCACCCTGGCACGTACATTCAACCGTATGGCGCTGCAAGTCAGGGAATTGCTGGATAACCGCACTACGCTTCTGGCAGGAGTTTCCCATGATCTTCGCACCCCCTTGGCACGTCTCAGGCTGGCTCTCGAAATGGTGTCCGAAAATCCCAGCACCGCATTGCTGTCGCGCATGCGAAGAGATATCGATCTCATGAATGGCCTGCTGGGAGAGTTTCTCGATCTCGCCAGAGGGCTTCAAGATGAGGAAACGCAGCAGGTTGACGTGACAGGACTCGTGCGCAATGCCGTGGAGGATGCCCGAAACACCCACGCTTCAATCGAATATGTCTTCGCTGAGCCATGCCTCGACGAATGTGCGCCCAGAGCACTGAGGCGGATCCTCGACAACATCATCCAGAACGCGATCCGCTATGGCGAGGGAGGGGCGGTCACAGTGCATTGCGAGCGCGAGGGTGGCAAAACCACAATTCGCGTTCTCGACGAGGGACAGGGCATTGCGGAGGATCAGCTCGAAGCCGTGTTCAGGCCTTTCTATCGCATAGAGAGCTCGCGAAGCATTTCGACCGGGGGGAGTGGCTTGGGTTTGGCGATTGCTCGCCAACTGGCTGAAGCATACGGCTGGCGGCTAGAGCTACGGCGACGTGAATGTCGGGGGATGGAAGCCCGAATAACCTTGTGATGGAATTCGATTGAAGTTCTTATAGCGGAAATTTCTGACAGGAGTCATTCATGAGCGAAGTTCAGCAGTTTTCCTTTACCCTTGAGCAACAAGAGGATTACGCATTTCTGGTTCGCTTCGATAGCGACCTGCCTCCTCTGCAGACTGACGAGCCGGCACCGCTCGGCAAGGGAACTGGACCGAATCCTTCGAGACTGTTGGCGGCGAGTATTGCCAATTGCCTGTCAGCCAGCCTGCTGTTCGCTTTGCGAAAATTCAAAAATCTGCCAGGGCCCATCGTTACCACAGTGACTGCGCAGATGGAACGTAATCCCCAGGGGCGTCTGCGTGTTGGCAGTGTCAGTGTCTCCATCCAGATCGACTCTCCTGCGCACACCCTCAATCATCTGGAGCGCGCACTTGAACAGTTCGAGGATTTCTGCGTGGTGACACAAAGCGTGAGGGAGGGAATTCCCATCGAAGTCAGGGTTAGTGATAGCGCGGGAACTTTGCTGAATTAATCAAAGGCGGATTCAACCTTGAAGTG
>PQAF01000011.1 GCA_003105015.1 Rhodocyclales bacterium
GACTGCCAGTCGCGCTCCTTGCGTGCCAGCGCCTTCTCCAGGTCGGCGCCGCTTTTTTCGGTCGTGCTCATGCCGGTTTCCCCTTTTGGTCCTGCCGCGCGGCGAAATCCGCCAGCGCCTGTTTGAATTCCGCCTCCATCTGCGGCGTCACTTCGGCGCCGCACTCGTAGCAGGTGTTGGTCATGCGGTCGAACCAGCGGCAGCCGCACTGGTCGCAGGCGAGTTCCGGGGCGCCGGCCGGGTTGAAGAAGATCATCGGCAGGCTCCGAGGAAGGCCAGGCCCAGCGTGTCGAGGAATTCCTCGTAGCCGGCGTCCTGCAGTTCGTATTTCGTGCGCATGACGAAGAACATGACGTTGCCGGCGCGGATCTGCCGCTTCATCAGCGACAGCGTGTCGTCGCCGATGTTGTTGCGCAGTTTGTCCAGCGCCTCGCCGTCGGCGACGAAGAGCAGGTCGACCTTGGCGTCCTGGAAACCGCGGTAGGGCACCATTTCGGCGCGCATGCCGCCCGTCGTGACTTCCCAGCGCAGCATCTCGCCGGCGCCCTCGGCGGCCATCAGGCCGGCGACGTGCTTGCCCGGCTGGATGCCCGAGCCTTCCTTCGGCACGATGGCGACGCTGGAGCCGGGTACCATCTCGGTGAACAACTCCTCGTGGCGGTCCAGCATGGCCTGCCAGTCTTCGAGTTCGCCGAATACGCTTGTCGTCGCTACGCTCATGTCAGTGCTTGGGAAACACCAGTCCAAGATCCTCGACGAACTCGGCCAGCCCGGCCTCTTCCAGTTCGTCCATGGTTTTCAGCATATACGGATGCAGGCGGCCTTGCCGGACCAATGCCGGCAGGGGCGCCCAGCCGCCTTCGCGCAGGGCCGCCAGCGCCGCATCGTCGGCCACCAGCAGGACCGCCACGTCGTCGCCGGCCGCTCCGTTATACTCGCGTAGGTCGGCCCGGCAGCCTTCGTCGTCGCGGCGCCATAGAAGCAGGGTGCCGCGGCGCGCCGTGAAATCCTCACGCCGCAGCAAACCGATCGAGGCCGTCGACATCGGCATGCCTTCTCGATCCAGCATGGATTGCCAGCCTGCGCGATTGAAGAAACCGTGTTCCATCGAAGCCCATGACGCCAAGTCAGGTAACAGTCGGTTATATAGCATGATAAGATCAAAAACTGCAACGTACTGCATCAAGAAATCTATAAATGCACAATAATGCAGAATATTTGGCGAGGGAAAAACGATGAATCCGGCCACGAAGATTGACCTGGCAGCGGTGCTGAACCGTTCCCGCCCGGCCCTGGCGCGGGCCATCACCCTGCTGGAAAACGACCGGCCCGGCGCGGCCGAACTGATGGCGGAACTGGCACCGCGCTGCGGCCGCGCCCACGTCGTCGGCGTCACCGGGGCGCCCGGCGCCGGCAAGTCCACCCTCATCAACGCCCTCATCGGAGCGTTTACCAAGCGCGGGCGCAGCGTCGCCGTCGTCGCCGTCGATCCCTCCAGCCCGATCAGCGGCGGCTCCATCCTCGGCGACCGCCTGCGCATGGACGAACACGGCTCGCGCGACGACGTCTTCATCCGTTCGGTGTCCTCGCGCGGCCACCTCGGCGGCCTGTCGAAGACGACGGGGCGCGTCATCGACGTCTTCGACGCCGTCGGCTACGACGTGGTGATCGTCGAGACGGTCGGCGCCGGCCAGTCGGAAGTGGAGATCCGCCATTTCGCCGACACCAACATCGTCGTCTGCCCGCCCGGCCTGGGCGACGACGTGCAGGCCATCAAGGCCGGCATCATCGAGATCGCCGACCTGCTCGTCGTGAACAAGGCCGACCTGCCGCAGGCCGAGCGCACCGTGCTCGACCTCACCACGGCGACGCAGCTGCGCCACCGCGCCGACTGGAAGGTGAAGGTGCTGAAGACCGTGGCGACCAGCGGCGAAGGCGTCGCGACGCTGGTCGACGCCATCGGCGAGCACGCCGCCGCCACCGGCATCGGCAAGCGGGTGAAGCATCCCTCTCCCCCGGCCCCTCTCCCGCAGGCGGGAGAGGGGAGTGTTGCGCAGGCGAGCGATGACGAGCTCTTCGCCCAGCTGCGCCGCTGGCGCGCCGCCGGCAAGGGCGTCGCGCTGGCCACGGTGGTGAAGACCTGGGGCTCCTCGCCGCGGCCGGATGGCAGCCACCTGGCGGTCGAGGCGGGCGGCGCCTTCGTCGGCTCGGTCTCCGGCGGCTGCATCGAGGGCGCCGTCATCGGCGAGGCGCAGGCCGCCATCGCCGACGGCCAGCCGCGCCTGCTCGAATTCGGCGTCTCCGACGAGCGCGCCTGGGAAGTCGGGCTCGCCTGCGGCGGACGCGTGCAGGTGTTCGTGGAGCGCGTGAACGACGAGCGCATCGAGCGCCTCCTCGCCGAGCGCGCCGCGAAACACGCGGTAACTGTCGTCACGCGGCTGGCCGACGGCGCGCAGGCGCTGGTCGCCGGCGACGGGGTCGTCGGCGAACTCCAGCTCACCCCGGCGCAGCGCGAGGAGGTCCGCCGCCGGCTGCGCAGCGACAAGAGCGGCGCGCTGGAATCATCGGAAGGCGCGCTGTTCGCGCGCTGCTACGCGCAGGCGCCGCGCATGATCATCGTCGGCGCCGTGCATATCACCCAGGCGCTGGCGCCGATGGCGGCGATGGCCGGCTTCGAGGTGGTGGTCATCGACCCGCGCCGCGCCTTCGCCACGGCGGAGCGCCTGCCCGGCGTGACGGTGACGACGGAGTGGCCCGACGAGGCGCTGGCACGCCTCGGCCTCGATGCGCAGACCGCCGTGGTGACGCTCTCGCACGATCCCAAGCTCGACGACCCGGCGCTGATCGCCGCGCTGCAAAGTCAGGCTTTCTACATCGGCGCGCTGGGCAGCTCGCGCACCCACGCCAAGCGCGTGGCGCGGCTGACCGAGGCCGGGCTGGCCGACGCCATTTCGCGCATCCATGCGCCGGTGGGGCTGGATTTGGGCGGACGCTCCCCGGCGGAAATTGCCGTCTCGGTTCTGGCGCAGGTCATCCAGGTTCGATACGCCATTGCCCCTCTCCCTGGCCCTCTCCCCGCAAGCGGGGCGAGGGGAAATACTCCCTCTCCCGCCCCGGCGGGAGAGGGCAGGGGAGAGGGCAAGTGATCTTCGGCGAATTCCGCTGCGAGGAGGCCGAGGGCGTCACGCTCGCCCACACGCTCAACCTCGAAGGAAAGACGCTCAAGAAGGGCCGCGTCCTCACCGCCGACGACCTCGCCCTTCTGAAGCAGGCCGGCATCGCCGCCGTCACCGGCGCGCGCATGGGCGAGGGCGACCTCGACGAGAACGCCGGCGCCGCCGCCATCGCCGCGCTGCTGGTCGGCCCGAATACCGAGACACGCAGGCCCTACACCGGCCGCTGCAACGTGCACGCTTCGGCGCGCGGCGTGCTGCGGGTGGACGCCGCGCGCATCGACGCCCTCAACGCACTCGACGAAGCCATCGCCGTCGGCACGCTGCCGGACTACGCGCTGGCGCGGCCGGGCCAGGTGCTCGCCACCGTCAAGATCATCCCCTTCGCCGTGTCGCGCGAACTGGTCGAGCGCTGCCGCGCCCTCGCCGCGGGCGGGCCGCTGCTGCGCCTGGCGCCGCTCGCGCCGCGCCGCGCCGCGCTGATTCTGGGCGAGCTGCCGGGCATGAAGGAAAACGTCTTCCGCGGCACCGTCACCGCCACGCGCAACCGCCTCGAGGGCCTCGGCAGCCGGCTGGCCCTGGTGCTGCGCTGCCGCCATGAACGGAGCGAATATGCGGCGAGGCTGCGCGAGGCGCGCGCCGCCGGCTGCGACCTGCTGCTGATCGCCGGCGCCACGGTGACCAAGGACCGCCTCGACGTCGTGCCTGTGGCGGTGACGGACGTCGGCGGCGAAGTCGATCATTTCGGCATGCCGGTCGAGCCGGGCAACATGCTGCTGCTGGCGCATGTCGGCGCCGTGCCGGTATTGGTTCTGCCCGGCTGCGCCCGCTCGCGCCGCTCGAACGGCCTCGACTGGGTGCTGCAGCGCCTGGTCGCCGGCCTGCCGCTCGGCCGCGCCGAGATCATGCGCATGGGCGTCGGCGGCCTCATCCGCAGCCCGCTCGAACCCGAGGACGAGGAGGAGGGCGAAACCGAGAGCGTCCCCGCCGTGCCGGCCGGCACGCCGAACGTCGCCGCGCTGGTGCTCGCCGCCGGGCAGTCCTCGCGCATGGGCGGCGCCAACAAGCTGCTCGCCGAGGTCGACGGCGTACCGATGCTGCTGCGCGCGGTGAACGCCGCGCTGGCCTCGAAGGCCGCTTCGGTGACGGTGGTGCTGGGCTTTGAGGCGGAGCGCGCCGAGGCGCTGCTCGCCGGCCGTCGCGTGAGTCTCGTGCACAACGCCGATTTCGCCCAGGGCATGTCCACCTCGCTGCGCGCCGGCATTGCGGCGCTGCCGGCCGAGGCCGAGGCGGCGGTGGTGCTGCTCGCCGACATGCCGCGCGTCAGCGCCGTGCATGTCGACCGCCTGATCGACGCCTTCGAGGCGAAGCGGCCGGCGATCGTCGTGCCGCGGTACGGCGGCCGGCGCGGCAATCCGATCCTCTGGCCGCGCGAGTTCTTCGCGGCGATGCGGGCAGTCGCCGGCGACCAGGGCGCGCGCGGCGTGCTCGAGGCGAATGCCGCGCGCCTCCGTTTCGTGGACATGGACGACGACGCCATCCACGCCGACGTCGACACGCCGGCCGACTTGCGCGGGAGCCGGCCATGAGCTTCTCGGCCGCGAAATGGCGCGGGCACTTTCCGCTGCTGGCCGCCCATCACGACCTGCACTACCTCGACAATGCCGCCACCGGCCAGCTCTGCGCGGCGGCGCTCGACGCCATCACCAGCCACGAGCTGACGCACCGCGCCAACGTCCTGCGCGGCACCTACCGCCTCGCCGAGCAGGCCGATGCCGCCTACGAGAACGCGCGGCGCCAGGTCGCCGCCTATCTCAACGCCGCCGATGCCGACGAAGTGGTGTTCACCTCCGGCACCACCGCCGCGATCAACCTCGTCGCCCATGCCTTCGGCGATGCCCTGAAGCCCGGCGACGAGGTGGCGCTGAGCCTGGCCGAGCACCACAGCAATTTCGTGCCCTGGCAGATGCTGCGCGCGCGGCGCGGCGTCGCGCTGCGCTTCCTGCCGCTGATGCCGGACGGCCGCCTCGATTTGGCGCGTCTCGACGAGATCGTCACGCCGCGCTGCAGACTCGTCGCCGTGACCCACGCCTCGAACGTCACCGGCGCCGCCACCGACCTTGCGCCGATCGTCGCCGCCGCTCGCGCCGTCGGCGCGCGCGTGCTGGCCGACGGCGCCCAGGCCGTGCAGCATGGCCCGGTGAACGTCGAGGCGCTGGGCGTCGATTTCTATGCCTTCTCCGGCCACAAGGCCTTCGGCCCCAACGGCGTCGGCGTGCTGTGGGGCAAGGGGGCGGCGCTCGCCGCGCTGCCGCCCTTCCTCGGCGGCGGCGGCATGATCGGCCGCGTCACGCCAGGGGAAACCACCTGGGCGCCGCCGCCGCGCCGCTTCGAAGCTGGCACGCCGCCCATCGCCCAGGCGGTCGGGCTGGGCGCCGCGCTCGACTGGCTGCGCGCGCAGCCGTGGGCGGAACTGCATGCCCACACGGCGCGTCTGGCGCAGCGCCTGGTCGGGGCGCTCGCCGCGCTGCCGGGACTGACTTTCATCGGCCCGCGCGACATGCGGCAGCGCCTGCCCATCGTCTCGTTCAACCTCGACGGCCTCCACCCGCACGACGTCTGCCAGGTGCTCGACCGCCACGGCGTCGCGGTGCGCGGCGGCCACCACTGCGCGCAGCCGTTGATGGAATTCTTCGGCGTGCAGGGCGCCGTGCGGGCCAGCTTCGCGCCCTACAACGAAGAGGGCGACGTCGACGCCCTGCTGGCCGGCCTGCAGGACGCGATGAGGACGCTGGCATGAGCGACGAACTCTACCAGCGGGCGCTGCTCGACCTCGCCAAGGCCGCCCATGGCGCCGGCACGCTGGCCGCGCCCGACGGCAGCGCGCTGCGCGACAGTCCGCTCTGCGGCGACCGCGTGCGCATGCAGGTGGCGCTGGAGGGCGGCCGCATCCAGGCGCTTGCCCACGACGTGAAAGGCTGCCTGCTCTGCCGCGCCGCCGCCTCGCTGGTCGGCCTGCACGGCGCCGGCCTCAACGCGGCGGAGGCGAGCGCGCTGCGCGACCAGGTCGCCGCCGCCCTCGCCGGCGGAGAGCCGCCCGCCGGCTGGTCCGAACTCAAGCTTTTCGAGCCGGTGCGCCCGCACCGCAACCGACACGGCTGCGTGCTGCTGCCGTTCGAGGCGCTGCTTGCCGCGCTGGACAGCCACGGCCGCGCTTAGCGTATTGTCCGCTCAGTCGGTGCTGCCCGCGCGGGGCAGGCTCGGGCGCAGCAGGATGGCGCCGAAGCGCAGGAAGTAGATCGCAAAAGTCAGTCCCCACAGCACGGCGGCAGCGGCGATCGCCCAGTCGCCCAGGCCGTGCACCGTCGCCGCCAGACGGACCAGCGAAGCGACGAACATCATCCCGTAGGCGAGCTTCATTGCCGCCGGCACGACGAGTGGCCGGCCGGTGTGGCGCAGGCTGACACGCGTCATCAGGCCGAGCATCATCAGGCCGAGGCTGCCGAGGGTGAAGGCATGCACCCAGGTCGCCTCCGGCACGAGGCCGGCGAGTTCGGCAATGGCCTTGAGCAGGAAGGCGAAGACCAGCCAGGCGAAGCCGAGGTGCATGACGAAGACCAGCGGCACGTCGGCGAGCCGCCAGCCCTTCCAGCGCGCCGCGCGCGCGGCGTGCACCCCCGCGCAGGCGAGGGCGGCGAGGCCGATCCAGAGAGACGGCGCGCCGGCGAGGTCGAGCGCGGCGAGCAGCAGCACGACGGCGACGGCCAGCAGCTCCAGCTCGACGTTGAAGGGCGCCTGGTCGCCGCGGCCCTTCTCGCGCAGGGCGTTGCCGGTGAAGATCGGCGTCAGCACGCCGCCCTTCAGCACGTAGAGCACGATGATGGCGTAGAGGGCGCCGCGCAGCCCGAGGCCGGCGAGGTGGGTGTGGGCGGCGAGGATGCCATAGTGATAGGCGGCATTCGCCGCCGCCAGCGCCAGCAGGATCGGCAGCAGCAGGAGATACAGGCGGTTCGAGGCGCGCGCCAGCTGCGGCGCCAGCAGCAGGAAGACGGCGGGGAAGAGCAGCAGGTCGACGAGGGCCGGCGCCAGCGGCGGCAGCCAGGGCGCCGTCCAGAAGGCGATGCGGCCGGCCAGCCAGAGGATCACCAGCACGGCCAGGCGCCCGCCGCGGATCTCCTCGGTGCCGGCCCAGCTCGGCAGGGCGGTGAGCACGATGCCGACGATGATGGCGGCGGCGAAGCCGAAGAGCATCTCGTGGCCGTGCCACAGGCGCAGCGGCGTGCCGACCGAGGGCGCACCCCAGAGGCCCAGATACGCCCCCAGCCAGGTTGCGGCGAGCAGGGGGGCATACAGCGTGCCGAGGAAATAGAAGGGACGGAAGGCGCTGGTCAGCAGGGGCGGGGACATGGGGCCATTCTAGCGCGGGGGCGCCGTCGGAAAATTGTAACGATTGTTTTCAAGGCCGCTCAGGCATCGATTGGCGGGCTATATTTCAGACATGCGAGCCGGCCGGTCAGAGCCGGCAAGGAGTCGATCATGAAGAAGCCTCTGGTCTTGGCCGTGCTGCTGCTCTTGGGGGCCGCGTCCGCCGCCTGGGCGCACGACCGCGGTCCCCGGGCGCGCCTGGGTGTGTATGTTGGCGTACCCATGGGGTACTACTACTGGTGGCACGAACCGCCTCCCCCTTATTACTACTACTACCCGCCGACCATCATCGTGCGGCCGCAGGAACCGCAGGTCTATATCGAACGGGGCGCGCCACAGCAGGCACCGCAGGCCGAGGCCTACTGGTATTACTGCAGCGAGTCGCGCAGCTACTATCCCTACGTCAAGGATTGTCCCGGCGGCTGGCAGCGCGTCGTGCCGACGCCGCCACCGAAATGAGCAAGGAAATCGCCATGCGCTTGCCACGCCGTTTTTTGCTGATCGCCCTGCCGCTTGGACTGGCCGCCTGCGTCTCGTTGCCCAGCGGGCCGAGCGTCATGGTGCTGCCGGGGACGGGCATGAGCTTCGAGCAGTTCCGCCAGGACGAATACCAGTGCCGCCAGTATGCCGCCGAGCAGATCGGCCAGACGCCCGAGGGGGCGTCGGACGCTTCCGGCCTGCGCAGCGCGGCGGTGGGCACGGCGGTGGGCGCCGTCGCCGGCGCCGCCATCGGCGGCCGGCGCGGCGCGGGGGTCGGCGCGGGCACCGGCCTGGTGGTCGGCAGCGTGGCCGGCGCCAACACGGCGCAGGTATCCGGCTACGAGGCGCAGAAGCGCTACGACAACGCCTTCATCCAGTGCATGTATTCGAAGGGGCATCGCGTGCCGGTGTCCGGCCACTATGTGCCGGAACGGCAGAGCGCGCCCCCCGCACCGGCGGCGCCTCAGTATCCGCCGCCTCCTCCTTCTGCTCCTCCCGCATCGCGCTGACGCTCACGCCGCGGCGGCGTGCGCGGCGTGCTGCGGGGACTGACTGTAGCGCACCATCAACTCGGCCCGCTTCGCCTGCGCCGCGGCGGCGTTGCGCTGCTTGATCGGGCCGAAGCCGCGGATGCTCTCCGGCAGGCGGGCGATCTCGGCGGCGGTTCCCAGGTTGTCGGCGCGGAGGCCTGACAGCAGCGTCTCCACCGTCTTTTCGTACTCCCCGATCAGCTCCCGCTCCAGGCGGCGTTCTTCCGAGCGCCCGAAGGGGTCGAAGGCGGTGCCGCGCAGGAACTTCAGTTTCGCCAGCGCCTTCATCGCCGTGCGCATCCAGCCGCCGTAGGCGTACTTTTTCGGCAGGCCGGTGTTCGGGTCGGTGCGGCTGATGAGCGGGATCGCCAGGTGGAAGCGCAGACGGTAGTCGCCCTCGAAGGCGGACGCCAGCGTGCGCTCGAACTCGGGATCGCTGTAGAGGCGCGCCACCTCGTACTCGTCCTTGTAGGCGAGCAGCTTGAAGTAGTTGCGCGCGACCGCCTCGGACAAGGCCTCGCTGCCGGGCTGCACGGCCTTCTCGGCGGCGCGCACGCGCTCGACCAGGGCTTCGTAGCGCTGCGCGTAAGCGGCGTCCTGAAAGTCAGTCAGCGCGGCACGGCGGCGGGCGACGATTTCGTCGAGGCTCTGCGACAGGACGTGCGTCGGCAGCACCGGCTCGGCCTCGGCGACCAGGTGTTCGACCGTCTGCGGGTCGTGGGCGGCGCGGCGGCCCCAGAGGAAGGCGGCCTTGTTGTCGTCCACGGCGACGCCGTTCAACTCGATGGCGCGCAGCAGCGCATCCTGCGTGAGCGGCACGCGGCCCTTCTGCCAGGCGTAGCCGAGCATGAACATGTTGGTGCCGATGGAGTGGCCCAGCAGCAGCGTGGCGAGCCGGCTGGCGTCGAGGAGGTCGGCCTGTCCGTCGCCGACGGCCTCGCGGATCTGCGCTTCCATGGTGGCGAGCGGGAAGGGGTGGTCCGGGTTGCGCACGAAGTCGCCGGTGATGGCCTTGCCGGTGTTCACGATGGCGCGGGTGCGGCCGGGCTGGGTCTTCACCAGCGCGTCGTTGCCGACGGCGACGACGATGTCGCAGCCGAGCAGGGTGTCGGCCTCGCCGGTGGCCAGGCGCGGGGCGTGCAGCTGTTCCTGCTTTTCCGCAAGGCGCACGTGCGACATGACGGCGCCGCCCTTCTGCGCCAGCCCGGTCATGTCGAGCACGGTGACGCCCTTGCCCTCGAGGTGGGCGGCCATGCCGATCAGTGCGCCGATGGTCACCACGCCGGTGCCGCCGACGCCGGCGACGAGGATGCCGACCGGTTTTTCCAGGCCGGGTAGCACCGGCTCGGGCAGGTCGGCGAACAGCTTATCCGAGGCTTGCAGCGCCTTGCCGCGCCGCAATTGGCCGCCGTGCACCGTGAGGATGCTCGGACAGAAGCCCGAGACGCAGGCGTAGTCCTTGTTGCAGGTGGACTGGTCGATGGCGCGCTTCCTGCCGAACTCGGTCTCCACCGGCACGACGGAGAGGCAGTTCGACTTGGCGCTGCAGTCGCCGCAGCCCTCGCACACCAGCTCGTTGATGAAGACGCGCACGGCCGGGTCGGGGAACTTGCCGCGCTTGCGTCGGCGGCGCTTCTCGGCGGCGCAGGTCTGGTCGTACACCAGCACGGTGACGCCCTTTGTTTCGCGCAGCTCGCGCTGGGTGCGCTCCAGTTCGTCGCGATGGCGGATCTCGACGCCCGGAGCGAAGCCGGGGTTGGCGCCGTATTTCTCCGGGTCGTCGGCTAGCACGACGATGCGGTTCACGCCTTCCGATTCGATCTGGCGGGTGATCTGCGGCACCGTCAGCGGGCCGTCCACCGGCTGGCCGCCGGTCATCGCCACGGCGTCGTTGTAGAGCAGCTTGTAGGTGATGTTCACGCCAGCCGCAATCGCCGCACGAATCGCCAGCAGGCCGGAATGGTAGTAGGTGCCGTCGCCCATGTTGGCGAAGACGTGTTTGGTGCCGGAGTGTTCCGCCATGCCGAGCCAGGTGGCGCCCTCGCCGCCCATCTGGCTGATGGTGACGGTGTTGCGGCCCATCCACACCGCCATCAGGTGGCAGCCGACGCCGCCCAGCGCGCAGGAGCCTTCCGGCACGCGGGTGGACAGGTTGTGCGGGCAGCCCGGGCAGAAGTAGGGCGTGCGCATCAGCGCCAGCCTGGGCTTGGCCAGGGCCTGGTCCTTGGCCTCGAGGAAGGCCAGTTTGTCGCGGATGCGCTCGGAGGTATGGAAGCGGCCGATGCGCGCGGCGATGGCGCGCGCGACGATGGCAGGGGTGAGCTCGGCCGTCGGCGGCAGCAGCCACGTGTTGTGCGGCGCCGGCCACTCGCCGGACTCGTCGAACTTGCCGACGACGCGCGGGCGCACATCCTCGCGCCAGTTGTAGAGTTGCTCCTTAAGCTGGTACTCGATGATCTGGCGCTTCTCCTCGACGACGAGGATTTCCTCCAGCCCCTCGGCGAAGTGGCGCACGCCGTCGGCCTCCAGCGGCCAGGGCATGCCGACCTTGTACAGGCGCAGGCCGATGTCGGCGGCGACGTTCGCATCGATGCCGAGGTCGTCGAGCGCCTGGCGCACGTCGAGGTAGGCCTTGCCGCAGGCGATGATGCCCAGGCGCGGCCGCGGGCTGTCGTAGACCAGGTAGTTGAGCTTGTTGGCGCGTGCGTAGGCCAACGCCGCATACACCTTGGATTCCTGCATGCGGTGTTCCTGCACCAGCTGCGGGTCGGGCCAGCGGATGTTCACGCCGTCGGGCGGCAGGGCGAAGTCCTCCGGCAGGCGGATCTGCACGCGCGACGGATCGACCGCGACGGTGGCCGAGCTCTCGACGGTGTCGGAGGTGGTCTTCATCGCCACCCAGCAGCCGGAGTAGCGCGACATGGCCCAGCCGTGCAGGCCGAGGTCGAGGTATTCCTGCAGGCCGGCCGGCGCCAGCACCGGGATGCCGCAGGCCGAGAACATGTGCTCGCTCTGATGGGCGACGGCGGAGGAGCGCGCCGAGTGGTCGTCGCCGGCGATCAGCAGCACGCCGCCGTGCTTCGCCGTGCCGGCGTAGTTGGCGTGCTTGAAGACGTCGCCGCAGCGGTCGACGCCGGGGCCCTTGCCGTACCACATGGCGAAGATGCCGTCGACCTTGGGATCGGGAAACAGGTGCAGCTGCTGGGTGCCCCAGATGGCGGTGGCGGCGAGGTCCTCGTTCACCCCGGGCTGGAACTTGATGTTGTGCTCGGCAAGGAAGCGCCGGGCGTCGTGCAGCGCGGTGTCGAGGCCGCCGAGCGGCGAGCCGCGGTAGCCGGAGACGTAGCCGGCGGTGTTCAGGCCGGCGGCGCGGTCGCGCGCATGCTGCAGCATGGGCAGGCGCGCCAGGGCCTGCACGCCGGTGAGGAACACCCGGCCGTGGTCGAGGCTGTACTTGTCCTCCAGCGTTACCGGCGCCAGCGTCATGGGCGACCCCCTTTGCGTACAGTATACATTTCATTCTAGCCCAAGCCCGCCGGCCCGCAAGGAGCAAGCGGGCGGGTCTATTTCACGAACTGCGTCAGATACAGCGAGATCGCCGGGAAGGCGACCAGGAGGCCCAGGCGCACGACGTCGGCGGCAATGAACGGCATCACGCCGCGGAAGACGGTCTGCGTCGGCACGTCGGGCAGGACGCTGCGCAGGACGAAGACGTTGAGGCCGACCGGCGGCGTGATCATGCCGATCTCGGTCACCACCACCACGATGATGCCGAACCAGATCAGGTCGTAGCCGAGGTGGGCCACCAGCGGGTAGAACATCGGCACCGTGAGCAGGATCATCGACATGCTCTCCAGAACGCAGCCGAGCGCCACGTAGATCAGCAGGATGGCGATGATGACCAGCAGCGGCGTCTCGCGGAACTGCTCGGCGTATTGCGTCAGTTCCTGCGGCATGCCGGTCATGTTGATGAAGTTGGCGAAGATCAGCGCGCCGATGAGGATGGTGAAGATCATGCCGGTGGTGACGGCGCTGTCCACCAGGATGTGGCGCAGCAGGCGCCAGTCCAGGCCCTTGCGCATCACCAGGAACACCAGGCCGCCGCCGGCGCCGATGCCGGCCGCCTCGGTCGGCGTGAAGATGCCGCCGTAGATGCCGCC
>PQAF01000012.1 GCA_003105015.1 Rhodocyclales bacterium
CACATGGGCGGCAAGGTGCTCGTGCCCTCGCGCGAAGCCGTCGCCAAGCTGGTCGCCGCGCGTCTCGCCGCCGACGTCATGGGCGTGCCGACCGTGGTCGTCGCCCGCACCGACGCCGAAGCCGCCGACCTGCTGACCTCCGACGTGGACCCCAACGACAAGCCGTTCTGCACCGGCGAGCGCACCGTCGAAGGCTTCTACAAGACCAAGCCCGGCGTCGACCAGGCCATCTCGCGCGGCCTCGCCTATGCGCCCTACGCCGACCTGGTGTGGTGCGAGACGGGCAAGCCGGACCTGGCCTTCGCCAAGAAATTCGCCGAAGGCATCCACAAGCAGTTCCCCGGCAAGCTGCTCGCCTACAACTGCTCGCCCTCCTTCAACTGGAAGAAGAACCTGGACGACGCCACCATCGCCAAGTTCCAGAAGGAACTCGGCGCCATGGGCTACAAGTTCCAGTTCATCACCCTGGCCGGCTTCCACAGCCTCAACTACTCGATGTTCAACCTGGCCTACGGCTACGCCCGCAACCAGATGAGCGCCTTCGTCGAGCTGCAGGAGGCCGAGTTCGCCGCCGCCGAGAAGGGTTTCACCGCCGTCAAGCACCAGCGCGAGGTCGGCACCGGCTATTTCGACGCCGTCACCACGACGATCGAGCGCGACGCCTCCACCGCCGCGCTGAAGGGCTCGACGGAAGACGAGCAGTTCTTCGACAAGAAGGCTGCCAGCCACTGAGTGTCGTTCGCTTCAGGAGAAGCCACCCTGCGGGGTGGCTTTTTTTCGCGGGTAGAATTGCTGCAGAAAGAAAGGAGCACCGATGAAACACACCCTGATTGCACTGGCCCTGGCGCTCGGCGCGGCGCTCCCCGTTCGTGCCGAAACCCTCGCCTGCCCCGATGCGGCCGCCGCCGTGCAGGTCGCCACCTGCCCTTCGGAAGAGGAGCTGAAATACACCTACACCGGCTTCTGCGCCGACAACGCGCGCATGTACGGCAAGGACAAGGAGACCTGCGCCACCTATGAGAACTACCGCAAGGCGAAGAACATCGCACTGTGGGAGTCGAAGGACGGTGCCTTCCAGGCCTACATCTCCTGCGACCTGCCGGCCGGCACGCTGAAAAAGCTCAAGCCCGTTTCGATCGCCGTCTCCCGGCTAGGCAAGTTGACACGCCTCGCCTGCAGCTACCCGGAGGGCGTGACGTTCACCTACCGCACCAAGACCGAATGCAAGGTGCGGGGCGACGGCAACTGCACCGCCGACCCGGCCGCCTGCCAGGCCGATTGCAACTGACGCCAATCAGCACCAGCTCGACCATACAGAACAAAGGGTTGCGAGCAATCTGGCACGCGAGTAGACTGCTCGGTCCATTTGCTTCCGCGTGTGCACCCGCCAGATATGGCCGCTCAACCCGCCGCTGCTCCCGATGATTGCCGCTCGCGCCTGTTGTCCGCGGCCCATGCCGCCTTCCTCGAGGAAGGCTACCGCGCCAGCGTCGACCGCATCGCTGCCCGCGCCGGCGTGGCAAAGCAGACTTTCTACAACCACTTCCCGCACAAGGCCGACCTGTTCGGCGAGGTGATCAGGCAGGCGACGGCCGAGCTGCTGATCGCACTCGACGACGACGGCCTCAGCCTGCGCGACCGCCTGACCCGCTTCGGCAGCGTCTACCGCGACAAGGCGCTGAGCGCTGCCGGACTCGGGCTGTTCCGCGTCCTCGCCGCCGAGGCGGCGCGCTTTCCCGATCTGGCGAAGACGGTCTACCGGACCGGCCCGGCGCGCACCACCGCACGGCTCGCCGCCGTCCTGCAGGCCGCCATGGACCGCGGCGAACTGCGCGGCACCGATGCCGGCTTTGCCGCCACCACCCTGCTGTCGATGCTGGTGGGCGCCGAGCGCACCCGCTTCCTCTTTTCCGGAGAACAGCCGCCGCGCACGAATTCGAAGCGCGCCGGAGAAATCGTCGACTGTTTCCTGCGCGCCTTCGCGCCCGATATTCCCAATCCTGCCGCCAAACGGATCAAGCCATGAAAAAAACGTATGCTCTGCCCATCTTGCTGGCTGCCGCCCTGCTCGCCACGGCCTGTGGCAATGGCGACAGCAAGACGCCGGGGGCAACCGCGCCCGCCGGCGGCATGCCGCCGCCTCCCGAGGTCGACGTGATCACCGTGTCCGTGGGCAGCGCCACTCTCACCCAGGATCTGCCGGGGCGGCTGCAGGCGGTGCGTTCGGCGCAGGTCCGCGCGCGCGTCGAGGGCGTGCTGGAGAAACGGCTCTACAAGGAGGGCAGCGACATCGCCGCCGGCACGCCGCTGTTCCAGATCGACGCCCGCACCTACCAGGCGGCCGCCGCAGCGGCGGCCGCCGACCTGGCGGCGGCCAAGGCGACCTTCGAACGCTACAAGCCGCTGCTGGAGACGCGGGCGGTCAGCCAGCAGGAGTACGACGGCGCGCTGGCGCGCTACAAGCAGGCCGAGGCGGCGCTGGCGCGCGCGCGGCTCGACCTCGAAAATGCCGTGCCGCGCGCACCCATCTCGGGCCGTGCCGGCCGCGCGCTGGTCACCGAGGGCGCCCTCGTCGGCAAGGGCGAAGCCACGCATCTGGTCACCATCGAGCAGCTCGATCCGGTCCGCGTCGAGTTCTCGCAAACCTATTCCGACGTGCTGCGGCTGCAGCAGGCGGTGAAGGCCGGCACGCAAAAGAAATCGGATTCGGCCGAGGTCCAGCTGCTGCTGGAAGACGGCTCGATCTACCCGGAAAAGGGTCGGCTGCTATTCGCCGACATGGCCGTCGACCCGGCCAGCGGCGCCGTCGTCCTGCGCGCCGAATTCCCGAACCCGCGCCGCGAGTTGCTGCCCGGCACGTTCGTCCGCGTGCGCTTCCCGCAGGCCGAGCTCGACAAGGCCATCCGCGTGCCGCAGCGCGCCGTGCTGGGCAGCCCGGGCGGCCAGATGGTGATGACGGTCGACGCCGAAGGCAAGGTGGTCCCGCGGCCGATCGCGACCGGCACCATGGCCGGTCCGGACTTCATCGTCACCGGCGGCCTCCAGGGCGGCGAACAGGTGATCGTCAACGGCCTGCAGAAGGCGCGCCCCGGCAGCATCGTGAAAGCGGTGCCGTGGAATCCCGGCACGCCTCTCCTGCCAGGGGCGCCGACAGCACCGCCGGCGGCCGAAAAGAAATAAGCCATGCTCGCCAACTTCTTCATCGACCGGCCCATCTTCGCCTGGGTCATCGCCATCATCATCCTGCTCGGCGGCGCACTCTCGTTGCGGCAATTGCCGGTCGCCAGCTATCCAGCCGTCGCGCCGCCGGCGCTGGCCATCACCGTCAACTACCCCGGTGCCTCCGCCAAGGTCGTCGAGGAAACCGCGATTGCGCTGATCGAGCAGGAGCTGAACGGCATCGAGAATCTGCTCTACATGGATTCGGCTTCCGAGCAGAACCTCGGCACCATCACCCTGACCTTCAAGGCAGGCACCAACCTCGACCTGGCCTCGGTGGAAACGCAGAACCGCATCAAGCGCGCAGAGCCGCGCCTGCCCGAGGAGGCGCGGCGCCTCGGTGTAACGGTCGTCAAGTCGGCGCGCAATTACCTGCTGTTCCTCACCCTGTTCTCTCCCGACAAATCCCTCGACAACGTGGCGCTCGGCAGCTTCGCCGCCGCCAGCGTGCTGGAGAGCATCCGTCGCACGCCGGGCGTAGGCGAGGCGATCCTGTTCGGCACCGAGTACTCGATGCGCCTGTGGCTCAAGCCGGAGCGCCTGCAGGCCTTCGGCCTGACGCCGGCCGACGTGGCGAAGGCGGTGCGCGCGCAGAACGCGCAGATCGCCACCGGCGAGCTCGGCCAGGTGCCGGCGGTGCCCGGCCAGGAATACAGCGCCACCATCATCACGCAGGGCCGCCTGGCCACCCCCGCCGAATTCGGCAACATCATCATCAGGAGCGACGAACGCGGCGCATCCGTGCGCGTCAAGGACGTCGCCCGCGTCGAGCTCGGCGCGCAGGACTACACGATAGCCGCCCGGGTCGACGGCCAGCCCACGGCGGCCATCGCCGTGCGCATGGCGCCCGGGGCGAACGCGCTCGACACCGCCAAGGCGGTCAAGGCCAGGATGACCGAGCTGGCCCGGTATTTCCCGTCGAACATCTCCTGGATGGTGCCGTACGACACCTCGACCTTCGTCGACATCTCCATCCGCGAGGTGGTCAAGACGCTGATCGAGGCGATGATCCTGGTGGTGCTGGTGATGTATCTGTTCCTCGAGAACGTGCGCGCCACCTTCATTCCGACCGTCGTCGTGCCGGTGTCGCTGTTCGGCGCGATGATCGGGCTCTACCTGCTTGGCTATTCGATCAACGTGCTGACCCTGTTCGCCATGGTGCTGGCGATCGCCATCGTGGTGGACGACGCCATCGTGGTGATCGAGAACGTCGAGCGCATCATGAGCGAGGAGGGTCTCGACCCGCGCGCCGCCACGCGCAAGGCGATGGGCCAGATCATCAACGCCGTCATCGCCATCACCCTGGTCCTGACGGCGGTGTTCGTGCCCCTGCTCTTCTTCGGCGGCTCGGTGGGCGCCATCTACCGCCAGTTCGCCGTGACCCTGATCCTGACCATGGCCTTCTCGGCCATGATGGCGCTGACGCTGACGCCGGCCTTGTGCGCCTCGATGCTCAAGCACCAGCCCGGCAAGGACGTGATGCCCTCGACCGGCTTCTTCGGCTGGTTCAACCGCTTCTTCGCCGCCACCGTGCGGCGCTACGTCGGCGCCACGCGCCGCATCCTCGGCCGCCCCGGCCGCTGGCTCATCGTGTATGCGGCGATCCTCGCCGCGACCGGCTGGCTGTTCGCCCGGCTGCCGGGCAGCTTCCTGCCGAGCGAAGACCAAGGCTACTTCCTCAGCATCGTCCAGCTGCCGGCGGGCGCGACGCGCGAGCGCACCCTCGAGGTGCTCGACACCGTCGAACAGCACTACCTGGCGCAGAAGGAAGTCGCCCACGTCATCGGCGTCGCCGGCTTCTCCTTCTTCGGGCGCGGCCAGAACGCCGCCATCGCCTTCATCCGCCTGAAGAGCTGGGACGAGCGGCCGGACAAGGAAAACGAGGCCGACTCGGTGGTGCAGCGCGCCAACATGGCCTTCTTCCGCATCAAGCAGGCGATGATCTTCGCCATCAACGTGCCGCCGATTCCGGAGCTGGCCGCCGTCGGCGGCTTCGACTTCCGCCTGCAGGACCGCGGCGGCCTGGGCCGCGACAAGCTGATGGAGGCGCGCAACATGGCGCTCGGCCTGGCCGGCCAGCACCCGGCGCTGGCCGGCGTGCGCCCGGAAGGCCAGGAGCCCGCCCCGCAGATATTCCTCGGCGTCGACCGCGTCAAGGCGCGCGCGCTGGGCATCGACCTGGGCGAGCTCAACGACACGCTGCAGGCGACGCTGGGCGCCGCCTACATCAACGACTTCGTGCGCGAGGGCCGCATCCTGCGCGTGCAGATGCAGGCCGAGGCCGACACGCGGCGCACGCCGGAGGACCTGCTGCGGCTGCCGGTCAAGAACGCGCGCGGCGACATGATCCCCCTCGCCGAGATCGCGACGGCGAAGTGGATCGTCGGCAGCCCCAAGCTCGACCGCTACAACGGCCTGCCCTCGATGAAGATCGCCGGCAACCCGGCGCCGGGCCGCTCCACCGGCGACGCCCTGGCGGCGATGGAGGAAATCGCCGCCAAGCTGCCGCCCGGCATCGGCTTCGAATGGTCGGGCAGCTCCTTCGAGGAGCGGCTCTCCGGCGCGCAGGCGCCCTTCCTCTTCGCCATCTCGCTGTTCGTGGTCTTCCTCTGCCTGGCGGCGCTCTACGAGAGCTGGTCGGTGCCCTTCGCGGTGATGCTGGTGGTGCCGCTGGGCATCTTCGGCGCCGTGCTGGCCGTCACCCTGCGCGGCCTGCCCAACGACGTGTACTTCAAGGTCGGCCTCATCGCCATCATCGGCCTGTCGGCGAAGAACGCCATCCTGATCATCGAGTTCGCCCGCGAGCTGCAGGAGCAGGGCAAGGAACTGGTCGAGGCCACGCTCGAAGCCTGCCGCCTGCGCTTCCGGCCGATCCTGATGACGTCCATCGCCTTCATGTTCGGCGTGCTGCCGCTGGCGGTGTCCACCGGCGCCGGCGCCAACAGCCGCCACGCCATCGGCACCGGCGTCATCGGCGGCATGCTCGCCGCCACCGCGCTGGCGGTGTTCCTCGTTCCGGTCTTCTTCGTCGTCGTCCGGCGCTTCTTCCCCGGCCATGCGCGACATCCTGCGGAATCCAGTCATGAATAAGCCTCTGCCGCTCGCCCTGAGCCTCTCCGTCGCACTCGCCGGCTGTTCGCTGGCGCCCGACTTCCTGCGCCCCGCCGCCCCGGTGCCCGCCACCTGGCCGACGCAGGCCGCCGACAGCGCGGCCGCCCAGCCGGTGCCGGAAGACTGGCGCGCCTATTTCACCGACGCCCGCCTGCAGGCGCCGATCGCCGCCGCGCTCGAGCACAACCGCGACCTGAGAATTTCCCTCGCCCGCGTGGACGAGGCGCGCGCGCTGGCCGGCCTTGCCCGCGCCGACCGCTTCCCGACCGTCGACGCCAACCTGCAGCGCCAGGCTTCGGAAACGCCCGCGGATCTGTCGCCCAGCGGCAGGCGAACCTTCAGCCAGCGCTTCGACGCCAACCTCGGCATCGCCGCCTTCGAGCTGGATTTCTGGGGACGCGTGAAAAGCCTCGACGACGCGGCGCGCGCGAATTTCCTCGCCAGCGAATACGCCCAGCGCGCCTTCCGCCTGACGCTGATCGGCGACGTGGCGTCGGCCTGGTACGCCCTGCGCGAACTGGAGGCGCGCAGCGCGCTGGCCGAGGCCACGGTCGCCAGCCGCGCCGAGAGCCGCAAGCTGATCGAGCAGCGGCGCGACGTCGGCCTCGCCGGCGATCTCGACTACTACGCCGCCGACGGCGCCTGGGCCGCCGCCCGCGCCGAGGCCGCCAATCTCGCGCGACAGAAGGCCGCCGCCGAAAACGCCCTGAATCTCCTGGTCGGCACCAGCCTGCCGCCGTCGCCGGCCGGGTCCGCCGCCGTGGCGGAGGCGCCGGCGCTGCGCGTCGGCCTGCCCTCCGAGGTGCTGCTGCGCCGGCCCGACGTGCTCGCCGCCGAGCAGAAGCTGATCGCCGCCAACGCCAACATCGGCGCCGCGCGCGCCGCCTTCCTGCCGCGCATCCTGCTCACCGTCGTCGCCGGCAGCGCCAGCCCGGCCCTCTCCGGCCTGTTCCAGGGCGGCAGCAGCGCGTGGAATTTCGTGCCGCTGCTGAAGTATCCGCTGTTCGACGCCGGCCGCGCGGAAAGCAGCGTCGACCTCGCCGAAGCGCGCAAGCACATCGCCGTGGCCGAATACGAAAAGACGATCCAGCAGGCCTTCCGCGAAGTCGCCGACCTGCTCGACGCGCGCGAGCGCTACGCCGAGCAGGTGCAGGCGCTGGAGGCCGCCAGCACGGCGCAGGGCGAGCGCCTGCAGCGCGTCGATGCGCGCTACAAGGCCGGCATGTCGAGCTACCTGGAGTTGCTGGATGCCCAGCGCGAGCATTTCGCCGCGCAGCAGGCGGCGCTGGCGGCGCGGCGCGCGCTGGCCGCCACCGGCGCCAGCCTGTACAAGGCCCTCGGCGGCGGCTGATCCGCCCAGGCGGTCTCCGGGCCCATGCCGATCACACCCTTCCATTTCGGACCGGGCGCGTTCCTCAAGGCGATCGCGCCGCGGCAGGTCAGCTGGACGGCCTTCGCGCTCGCCAACGGGCTCATCGACCTCGAACCGATCCTGCTCTTTCTCTTCACCGGCGAGCCGGCGCACCGTTTCTTCCACACCCTGCCCGGCGCCACGCTGGCGGCCCTCGCTGCGGTCTGGCCGGGCCGGATCGCCTGCGCATCCTGGCTGCGCTTCTGGAACCGGCAGCTCAGTCCGGCACAGGCACGCTGGCTCGGCTGCGAGCCGTCGATCAACACAAGGCAGGCGCTCGTCGGCGCCCTGCTCGGCGCCTGGAGCCACCTCATCCTCGACATGGCGATGCACGTCGACGTGCGCCCCCTCTGGCCCGCCATCGGCACGAACCCCTGGCATGGCTGGATGTCGGTGGACGGCCTGCACGTGCTATGCACCGCGGCTGCCCTCGCCGGGCTGGCGCTTTGGGGAGCACTGAAGCTCGTCAAGCGAAGCTGACGGAGCGTGGCGCAGGGAAAGTCAGTCCCTGCAGTACGGCGATGAATCGGTGGCGTTCCCTCCCGCATTCGGGAGGGAGTCGGGTGACGATCAGCGGACGAGATCCTCGACGGCGTCGATGACCATGCTGCTGCCGACGGCGATGAGCAGGATGTCGGCGGCGACGCGCACGTAGCGATGGCCGGCAGGGGCCGGCGGCAGGCGCATCAGCAGGTCGCGCGGCAGGTCGTAGTAGCGCAAATCGCCCGGCAGCGGACGGCCCATGCCCCATTTCTTCGCCTGGCCGGGCGGCAGGCAGCCGTTGTTCTTCTTGGCCAGGCCGGGCGGGCATTTCCTGCCCGGCTGCGCCTGCTGTCCGCCGTAGTACTCGGCAATCAGGCGGCGGTGCTGGTCGGTGAAGCGGGAGGCCGAGGTGCCGCCGCGCTGTTCGACGCGATCCTCGTGTTTCTTGCCCTTGCCCTTGCCGTTGCCGGCCCACTCCGGTTTGTCGGCCAGCGCCGAACCCGCGGCAAGCGCGGCCGAGAGCGCCAACGCAGCGAGTCGCAGCGGACGAACGATGTTCCGTTTCATGTTCTCTCTCCTATAAAAAGCGATCAAGCAATTTGCGGCTGGCGGCATCGAGGGCGCCGATGTCGCGCACCAGGAAATGGATGCCGTGGCTGTCCTCAATCAGCAGGCCGGACTTGCCCAGGCGGCGGATGAACTCCTCGCCCCACAGCACCAGGCTCGTCTCGCCGCGGTCGGTGTCGACCTGCCAGGTGCTCGGCGTGGCGAAGCTGGAGACGCTGCGGATGCGGCGGATCTCCGGCATGAATTCGCGCCGGCCGAGCTCCTCCTCCACAAGCTGCCGCTGCGGCGCGGGCAGCCGGTCGAGGCGCTCGATCCAGCCGGCCTCGTGGCCGTCCGGGCCGACCAGCGAGATGCCCTCATCGGGCGCGGCGATCGGAAAGGCGCGCACCGGCACGACGCCTTCGCAGACATCGCCCGCGGCGGTGGTGAGCACCAGGCGCCCGAAGGCGTTGCGCGTAAGCTGGAAGCCGGTTTCCATCATTGTCCTTTCGCCTTGTGTTCGAGGCGCGGCACTTCCTCGCCCGCCTCCTCGATGTCGGTGTCGACGTTGCGCGCCTGCGCCTGGTAGAGGCGGTAGTAGGCGCCTTCGCGCGCCATCAGCTCGTCGTGGTTGCCGACCTCGACGATGCGGCCGCGGTCCATCACCACCAGGCGGTCGGCCTTGCGCAGGGTGGACAGTCGGTGGGCGATGGCGATGGTGGTGCGGCCGCGCACCAGGTTGTCGAGCGCCTTCTGGATTTCCTTTTCCGTCTCGGTATCCACCGACGAGGTGGCCTCGTCGAGGATGAGGATGCGCGGATCGATGAGCAAGGCGCGGGCGATGGAGATGCGCTGGCGCTCGCCGCCGGACAGTCCCTGGCCGCGCTCGCCGACCAGTGAATCGTAGCCCTGCGGCAGGCGCAGGATGAATTCATGGGCATGCGCGGCGCGGGCGGCGGCGACGACCTCCGCGCGCGTGGCGTCGGGCTTGCCGTAGGCGATGTTCTCGGCGATGGTACCGAAGAAGAGGAAGGGTTCCTGCAGCACCAGGCCGATGTTGCGCCGGTAGTCGGCCACCGCCAGCTGGCGGATGTCCACGCCCTCCAGGCGGATGGCGCCTTCCGTCACGTCGTAGAAGCGGCAGATGAGGTTCACCAGCGTGGTCTTGCCCGAGCCGCTGTGACCGACCAGGCCGATCATCTCGCCCGGCGCGATCTCGAGGTCGACGCCGCGCAGCACCGAGCGGTTGCCGTAGCGGAAGGCGACGTCGTTCAACTCGATGCGTCCTTTCACCTCGGTCAGGCGTACCGGGCTGGCCGGTTCCGGCACGCTCGAAACGTGATCGAGGATGTCGAACAGGCGCTTGGCGCCGGCAGCGGCGCGCTGGGTCGATGAGACGATGCGGCTCATCGAATCCAGCCGCGTGTAGAAGCGCGTGATGTAGGCGAGGAAGGCGGTCAGCACGCCCACCGTGATCTGGTCCTTCGACACCTGCCAGATGCCGAAGGCCCAGACCACCAGCAGGCCGATTTCGGTGAGCAGGGTCACCGAGGGCGAGAACAGCGACCAGACGCGGTTCACGCGGTCGTTCACCGCCAGGTTGATTTCGTTGGCGGCGCGGAAGCGCTGGGTCTCGCGGCGCTCCTGGGCGAAGGCCTTGACGACGCGCACGCCGGGAATGGTGTCGGCCAGCACGTTGGAGATCTCCGACCAGATGCGGTCGGCCTTCTCGAAGCCGGTGCGCAGGCGGTCGCGCACCAGCTGGATCATCCAGGCGATGAAGGGCAGCGGCAGCAAGGTAACCAGCGCCAGCCAGGGGCTGATGGAGAACAGGATGACGGCGGTCATCGCGATCATCAGCACGTCGGTGGCGAAGTCGAGCACCTGCACCGAGAGGAACTGGCAGATGCGGTCGGATTCGGAGCCGATGCGTGCCATCAGGTCGCCGGTGCGCTTGCCGCCGTAGTATTCCAGCGACAGCCCCATCAGGTGCTCGAAGGTGACGGTGCGCAGGTCCTTGCCGATGTGTTCGGCCACCAGGGAGAGGATGTAGGTGCGCGCCCAGCCCAGGCCCCAGGCCACCAGCGCCGCACCCAGCAGGCCGCCGAGCAGCAGCACGACGAGGTCGATGTCGATGGGCCGGCCGTTCTGGTAGGGAATCAGCACGTCGTCCATCAGCGGCATGGTCAGGTAGGGCGGCACCATGGCTGCGCCGGTCGACACCAGGGTGAGGGCGAAGCCCCAGAACAGTTGCCAGCGATAGGGTCGGGCGAACCGTCCCAGGCGCAGCAGGGTGCGCGGCGACGGCGGCGCGTGGATCTCCCGGGCGCAGACCGGGCATTCCTCTTCCCCATCGAGGGGGGCGCCGCACTTGGGGCAGACGTCGGCTTCCGGCCGCTCGACTGGCCGGCCCGTCAGGTGACTTTCCACCTGCCGTTCGAAGGCATCGACCAGCCGCAGGGCGGCAGGGTTGTGCCCGATGGTGAAGCGCCAGCCGCCCAGCCGGCCGGTTTCATCCAGCAACTCCAGGCTGCCGACGCCGGCGTGGTCGTGGTGCGACAGCTGCAGGCCCGGCCGGTAAGGCCATTCCCGCCATTCAGATTCTCCCGGTGATCGGGCCAGCAGCCGCCTGCCGGTGACGGCCAGCACGCCCTCTCCAAAGCGCAAGGCCTCGTCCAGATCAAGTGACAATCCGGCCTCCAGGGATTCTCCGGAAGCCAGCCGGGCAACCGCCTCCGCGCGCCACGGCTCGACCGGCGGGCCATCGCTCACCAACTCATATTTCTTTGAATACATATGGTTATATTGCCTTCTGGCGGGCTTTGACAATGTCTTGCTGCGGCGCAGCATAAATACGCCGGAACAAGTATATCGTTGATATGGCTTGTTTCAGTCAAGGCGGATTCAACCTTGAAGTGCAACACGACGCACCGACTGCATGAACACCTCATGAGGCGTTCTGAAGCCGAGGC
>PQAF01000013.1 GCA_003105015.1 Rhodocyclales bacterium
CGGGAAAACGGGGGAAGGCCACATGTTCGATTTGGAGGGAGACGTCCAGCAGCTATGTCAGCTTGAGGCGATGAACTTCATTGCTCGATTTACGTAAATTTACTGCCTTATCAGAATACATAAGTCCTATGAAAGTTAGCTATGTACGCTGCTGATTAAGGGGCCTGAATGTGAATGTATATCTAAAGCGGGGATGTCTGACAGATCCGATCGGAAAGTGATATCAAAAACGCGTTCATTAGCTGGCTTTGTAACTCGGGGCACCATTTCTGCTAGGAAAAACCTCAGATGCTCTGACGCATGATGTTCGTCAAATCGGATTTCCAGCGCTTCCTCCCAGCCTTCACCCAGCGTCATGGTGATGTTAGACCATACGCGAGCAGCAAGGTCAGTTCTATCGCCCAGGCGGGCGCAGATTGCTTTCACCAAATTCAGCACTGAAAGCCCACCCACGGCGGAACGTACTAGAAGAGATGCAACATAAGCCGTTGTACCAGCCGGTGGCTCCAACTGATCCAGCGAAAATCTGTGTGCCCGCCTTGAAGATTCCGTTGTCTTGACCTCCAACCTCTCTTCGGCCAATGAGAAATCGAACTTCTCCGAGCCCTCGCATCGCCACGCCTTAGCGACAGCTATCGGGTCAGCACTTTGATAGATTACGAACAGCTCACCCCAGATTCCTTTTGCGGAGCCCCGCTGCGGTGATTCGAGCGCCTTGAAAAGCTCAACAACATCGTTCATTGCCGCCGAAACATCAGCAGCAGATGGTTCTACCGGCAGACTCTCTATCAGAGGGGTAACCGCCCTAACGAAATACTCTTTTAAACGCCAATTAGTGGACGTGCAGCGAACAACGGCAAAGCGTCCTTCGATCACCGGTCCGGTCGAGGGTGCAATGCGGCATGGTGCATTGAACGAAACTTCAAGATATTCAAGGCGCACAGGCGCTCGAACAACGCTTGGTGCCGTCTCAAGAGACACAAGCAACGCAGGTTCATCATCGGAAGCATGTGCGATATAGTCGTGCATTCGTCCAGGTAGCTGAAGGGCTACGAAGCCCCCGTCCCTGGGCCTCCCTTCCGGCCAGGACAGTTCAACATAGGCTTGCCACGGGTCAAAGCTTCCGGTCACTGCACCTTGCCTCCCTGTGGTTGCGACAGTACATCCTTGGCCATTCTCTCCGGTAGGCGCACTGCGAAAAATGGAACATCCTGATGCTCGGGTGTTCCCCGCTTTTCCGAACCCAGGTCGAAGCAGCGAAGATGGATGGTCACTACATCCGGGTCATAGAAGGCGCGGTCGCCAGCATAGCGAATCTCCTCGTCTGTTTTCGCGCCCTTGGGCTGCATGCCCTGGAAAATCTCATTGATTTTCCCGCCCGATAGTTGCCGGTACTGAGGATGGAGATTTCCCATCTTCAGGATGGTTGCCGTCTCGTCATCGTTGAGTTCCAGTGCCCACTGAACAACCCTCAGGAGAGCCTGCATCAGGTTGGAGTCGCTCACCTCGCGCACCCTTAGCCTTGTCAGTAGCGCTGCCTGGACGAGCTTGAGAGGTACTCCCTCAGCAATTAGGTTCTTGTGTGAGTCCAGACCTCGCCTGTCAATGAATCTGTCGCTAGCTTCCCGAAACGAAGCGATACTGACAACCTGCTCCAAGAAATCGGAAAACACCTTACGGTTCTCGACCACAATCTCTTGCGACTCGTGCAGTGCTCGTGGTGCAGCCCATTCCCGGTCCAGGCTGTATCTCCTATAATCCACGTCAATCACGTTCCTGCGCGTCGGATTCAAGGTCTTCCTCAGGAAGAAATCTCGCTTCCACTCGAGAAGGGGATGACCTCGGTGGCTTACGAGTTGCCGACGAACGTCCTCCTCGTGTTCAACGTAATCTTCGAATGCCTGGCGCGCTTCGGATTCCAGAAAAACCCGGCAATATCCGCGGTAAGCGCTCTTGTAGCCGAAGAAGCGGGCTCGCTGCTGCAGGGTATCTGCGTTCTTCTCCCCGGCGTTTCGCGGCATATAGGTTATGGTCAGGCCCTCCACAGTAAAGCCGCGGTCGAGCGCCTGGCCGCCGACGATTACCCAGTACTCGCACTGGCTCCAGTCGATGGGCTTCGTCTTTCCTTTCGTAGCATTGAACTCCACCACACTTGTGTTGCTCAGAACGAACGACAGAAGGCCTACGAGTTCATCAAAAGAAGGAATGTCCTGGACCGTCTCGGTCAGTTCCAGATATTCCTTGCTGAACTCCTTAAGCAACTCTCGCTGGGCAGGATGGCCGGCCGGTTGTCCAAATACGTCCTGGTAAGCTTGAATAGCGCGGCTGGCCCAGACGTAATAATCACCGTGCGGTGCTGTCCTTTGCGAAGGGTGCACCATCATGGAACGCCGTCCGGATTGCTCCAGAAACGCGTGTGCTGCAGCGCCGAGCAGAAACAAGCGCAGGGCTTTAAGCAAGCTCCGCGGAGCCTGGGTCAGCGGCATATCCTTTGTGGGAATTTCCGCCGGCGGAATTGTCGATACGATGGATGGCTTCTCAATGAAACACTCTTTGCCACCCACGTAGCCCTTTCCCGGCGTAATCACCTCGGCGAAGGACGGTGATAGCACATCGGCAATATTGATAAGTAGTGGGGCTTGCGGCGTCGCCGTGTATTGCAGGATGGAGTGGTGCGGCACGACGCGCTTCAGTTTGTAGAGCATCTCGTAGGTGGTGCTCATGCCACCTTTGCGCACTTGGGTATTCAGCCCGGCCTGGTCCCCTTCATCGTCGATGATTAGCGTTGGCACACCTCTCATGTCAATGCGCGTCAGCACCTCAATGAGGTTCTGCAAATGGGACCAGTGTTTCATGACGGTGATAAGCACCGTCTTCCGCTTGCCTTTTGGAATGTTTGGGTTCTTCCACTGTTGCAACGTGCTTTCGATGCTCCGATGGTCGTCGTGGCCCACCTGTGGGTCAGGCGCGTGACGCCAGGGCCTGAAATCTGATTCCTTGGCACTGATTCGCAAATCCGAGAGGAGGCGCTCGCGAGACTGGTTAAGCAGAGGAACCTTGGTACCGGCGATGAGGATGATCATCTGGTAGCCGTTGTCACGAGCGAGCGCAGTCACGGTAGTGAAGGAGATTGTCTTACCGCTCTGGACATAGCCCACTACCAGTCCGGTGCAATTTCCCTCCTGCTGTATAGGAGGAATACACCGGCCCAAGATGCGCACCGCCTCTTCTCTAATCACGCCCCGCCCCTCTTCGGAGACTGAAGCCAGACGGTCTAGCAACTCCAAAGTTTCTTTTCCCGGCATGGGTTGCCAGAGCAATTCAGCAGGGGGAGTTTCTGGCATCACCTCGATGATGGTCGGTTTGTCCATAATCTTATGGATTGGCGAGTGCCTCGCGGAGGAGGTTGTTAAGGTAGAGAAGCGGGGTCTGTGGTCCGCTTGCTCCGACGTCCGCGGCGGCAATCTGGGCCAGTGCCACGGCCACCGCGAATCGGATAAAGAGTTCCATATTCTCTTGGTGCGCGCCTATGAACCGCGAGACGAAGGGATGTTCGAGTGACACTACGATGGTCAAGTGCCGGGCATCAGATGTACCGCGGCACCTGTCATCGTCCTCGCTATCAGCAATTCGCAGCCAGTCGCCGACTGCAGGGTCAACCACAGTACGGACAGTGACTTCCCATTGTTGTGAAAGCAGTTTGAGTTGAACGGTCTGCTCCGAGGCTTGCAGCGAGGACTTGGGAATCTCAGCGGGTGGGGGCGTGGTGTCCGGTCCTTTTGCCAAGTCCCTGCCGAGGACAGGAGGAACATCCCGCTCAATGACTTCGGTGACATGCTTAGTCGCCGCCTCAGCCTTCCGCTCCGTCGTTGCCCTGGGTGGCCGTGCCCGGTAACCCTCGGCCTGCGAGAGCAGATTTAGTGGAGCTTTCTCCAACTCGTCCCGAAGAATCTCGAGGAAAGCTTCCTCCTCATCCTCCCAGCGGAATCCGTCCTTGGTATGACTGACTTGGAATCCTTCTATATGCAATTCGCCAAAGAGCCTTTGATAACGGTAGCTGTTCGAGTTGCCAAAAATCTCAATGGGGCGATAGGTCTCATCTCCGCTACCTTCGATAAGCCTGTCGCGCCGAAACAGCGCAAATCCAGCATGTGTTGTTGAACCTTCCTTGCGCAGAGCTGCGAATCCGGTCACCTTCTGGCCCATCCCGAAGTCGAATTCGATAGTTTTCCGCCATACTTGTGATGACCCTTCTGGGTCCTTGTAGTAGGAAGCGGATAGGACTGCTGGCTCGTGGTACGTTAAAGGCTCGCCATCCACCACTAATTCAAGCTCCCTACGTCTGATAAATACGCGATAGATGCTCGCGAGATGGTCCTTAATTTTTTTTAGGGTCTTCGTCTGGGGGAAGCGTTTCCCCAATTCGAGAAGCGTAATTTCGGTGTAGTGCCAATTTGGATTGGCTGGCGTCTCGACAACCTCAAGATGCTCGCGTTTCTTTTTCACTATATCGCCGATGTCAAAATAGACAACTCGCTCCTCAGGCTCGCCAAGCGCCTTGGTCCGCACTCGCCATTGACTTGCGAACCAGCACGCCGCGCTCTTCATGCCCATGCCGAACTCGCATAGCCCAGTTCGATCGGGAGGAAGTTCGGCCGGTCGGAATGCCCTAGGGAAATCCATCCGACTAATTCCAGCGGCGTTATCACGCACCACTATGGCGCCTGCGTCAGGGGACATTTCAATTTCGACTCGGAGTTTGAAATCTTTCCCATGTAGGGCCTTGAGCCCATCACGATTGCGGAGGAAGCTCGCGAGGCTGTTATCGACGAATTCGGCTAACGCAAACCAGGGCTTGTAGTTGAGATGCTGCAGAACCGAGAGAATGGTCACCTCAGGCCGGATGTTTACAGCAAGCGGCGCTTCTTGGCTCTTCATGCGGCCTCCAACGCCAACACTCGCACATCAGTCTCCGCCTTGCGGATTTGCGGATTAAGCAACGCTCGCGCAATCTTCTCCACCACGTCGGCATTGACAGCGTTTCCCAACGCCTTAAATGCATGGGTACTTGCGCCGGGAAGATGCTCGAGTTCGCCAAGGCTTTGCAGATTTGCGCATTCCCGGGGAGTCATATACCGCTTCTCCCAAGCAATGATAGGCACCTGCGTTGTCGTCATTGCAACAAGGCTTGGTGCGGTGGACGGGCGCTTCACGCGAACGCCGGAAGCGCGGAACTGGATAACGTATTTCCAGATGTCTCGCTTTTCCCCCTTGCAGTTCCATTCAAGCTTCTGCAGGCTGGGAGGAAAAGCGAAAAGTTTCGGTAGCCACTTCTTTATCCAGCTTTTGTGCCGCGCGTAAAACTCGCGATTCTGCCGGATGAATTGCACCTTCCAATCAGGGAAGATTAGTTCTTCAGAGCGGGCGTAAGACGGAAGTAGGTCCATGCGCTCATCAGGGGCAACCGAAGATAAGCACTTACCGTGCGTCCCTTTGTACTGGCTCAGTCTCCTCAAGCCAGCCGCGAAGGGGGTGAATTCCTCGTAAGGGTAGTCGGCGCCAAACTCCATCGACCAGATTGGGAATGAGGGGAGTTCCTCATCGGCCGGAAAGAGTTCCAGGAATTCCTGCCACACACTAAGGCAGTCCTCAACCTGTTTTGATATTGGCTTGGCATCTCTCGGGTTAGCCTCCAACGCGTCCAGTATCGTAGTCTCGTGGCTCGGCTGCTTCGCCGGCCAGGTAAAGTTAGCTAGACCGTCAATGCTCCCCACTATGTATGCGCGCTCGCGCACTTGAGGTATACCAAACTGATGTGGCGAAAACTTTTCCTCCCTCACGGAGTAGCCGAGCTTCTCCATACGAGTACGCATGGAGTCGTAAGTTTTTCCTTGCTCATGTCGGAGCAGATTGGGGACGTTCTCGAGTATGAAGTAGCGTGGCTGCCGAGACTCGAGTATGGCAACCACATACTCAAAAAGGTCTCCATGCCTAGGGCAATTGAGCCCCTCCTGCTCACCCGCCTTGGAGAATGGCTGACAAGGAAAGCCAGCGCAAAGAACATCGAACTGAGGTATCTCATCGAAAATGACTTTGCGGATGTCCCCTGCGGGCCGGATACCAAAGTTGAGTTCGTAGGTATCTTGAAGGACTGGGACAATCTCACTGGCAAAAACGCACTCGCCACCGAGACGGGAGAGGGCAAGGTGGAAGCCGCCAAGGCCGGCATATAGGTCTATAAAGCGGAAAGACGCCATATTGCCAATGGCCAATCGAAAAAAATGTGAAGTGTAACTATAGCTGGAAATGTTTCTGTATGCGAAATGATTTCTTGATTTTGTACAGGCATTTCAGATTCAACCACGGTTCCTTAGGCGCTGCGCCGTGACATGTGCTTGCGGGGCGGTAGCGGCTGGCCGGGTTTATCGGCGCCGTATTGCGCAGACTGACTTTTCCCTTCCCACTCAGGTACCCTTCCTTCCACCACTCTTGATGTTCTTCGGCCGCGCAAAGCCCGGCCAAAGCTGGTTCTTTTCATCCAGGAACAGCAGTTCAATTTCACGCAGCCGATTCAGGTCACGAAACCGGGTTTTGTCGTTGAGCTTGATGTACAAGCTCTGATACCAAGGGCTGTGCCGCATCTCTTCGAGATCGGTTGGGCCTTTGTCGAGCAGCTGCGAGAGGATGGTGTACTGGCGCGCGTTGATTTCCTTGCGGTCGAACGCCCGCCGGACGTGGCTCTCGTAGAGCAGCACCCCGACGATGCGGTTGCAGCGCTCGTGCAGCCGGTGGATGACGACGCGCATGCCTTCCAAGTGAAAGCGGACGAAGGGCTGATTGGGCGCGGCCCCGTGCTTCTCGGCGTTTTTCCGGCAGGTGTTGAACAGCGTGAAGTATTCGTCGATGTTGTCGAGGTAGTAGCGTGCCATCGCGAACGGCGCGTAGCGGTAGCCCGCCGCCTGCAGCAGCGTCGCTTCGATCACGCGACCGACGCGGCCGTTGCCGTCCCAGAAGGGATGGATCGTTTCGTAATAGAAATGGATCAGCGGGGCGCGGATCGGCGCGGGCACCTCGTGCTCGAGCAGGCAGTCGTGCCACTCGATCAGCTTGCCCATGAGCAGCTTCACATCGCCGCCGTACTGGGGCGGCTTGTAGCGGCCGCCGTGGGCCTCGTCGCCGACGTAGGTGGTCTTTCCCTTGGGGTTGTCGCGGAACACGCCGGGGACCATGTCGGGGTCGGGCAGGTCGCGCGTGATGTGGGCGTGGATCGCGCGGATGAAGTCGAGGTCCAGGCGCCAGCCGGGCGTGCTTGCGGCTTCCTGCGCGTGATCGTAGGCCGCCTTGATGTTCACAGCGCGGCGCTGCTCGGTTTCCTTGACCTCCGCCGGGTCGAGTTGGAGCACCCGCGCGGTTTCCTCTTCGCTCAGCGTGCCGCCCTCGATGGTGTTGGTGCCGAACACGCTGCTGGCCACGACCTCCTTTTCGAGCTGGCTGGCCACCTGGTTGAGCGGCGTCTTGATGAAGAGCCCGTGCGCGTCTTCCACCCGCTGCAGGGGTACGGCCAGGGCTTCGAGGTCGACGCCGACCTGGAAGGTGAAGGGGCCGAAGCGGTCGGTTTCGACCTTGAGCTGGCAATTTGGCAGCGGTTTCATTGACTAATTATGTCCTGAAAAATGTCCTTTGCAAATTAGCTTAATGACATTAATTATCAATAAGATATGTTGTTCATGCTTTTATTTTGTGACAAAAAATGTCTATCCACTGATAACATTCTAGGCGAGTTTCCCGGACTGGCAAGCTCTGTTGCGAGAAATCTGCGGGTTTTTCCATTCGCTATTCGCAAATAGCGAATGCGAGCCACGAAAATTTGACAACATACTGACTTATTGTTATTTTCGCTTTTCGCGAAATACGAAAACACAGCCTAGTCCACGCCATGCGACGCCCGATCAATCGTCAGCCAGTGCTCAAGCCCCAGGATTTCTATCTGCTCCTGGCGTTGGCTGCCGTTCGTGGAGAAAGCCTGACTTATCCCGATCTGGCGGCCTTGACCGGTCTGTCGATGTCGGAGGTGCATGGAGGGCTCAAGCGGGTCGAGCAGGCGCGGCTGCTGGCTTTCGTGGATAGGCGGCCGCGCATTGTCACGCCGGCTTTCAAGGAATTTCTGCTGCACGGTGCGCGCTATGCCTTTCCGGCTGCGCGGGGTTCGATGGTGGGAGGCGTGCCGACTGCCTATGCCGCCGCCCCGCTCAATCGCCAGATCGCGCCGTCGGCCGATCCGCCGCCGGTGTGGCCGCATGCCGAGGGCAGCGCACGCGGTATCGCTCTGATCCCGCTTTATCCGAGCGCGCCGGCTGCGGCCTTGCGCAATGCCGCCCTGTACGAAAATCTGGCGTTGTTCGATGCGCTGCGCATGGGCAACGCGCGGGAGCGCGTTCTGGCCGCACAGCTTTTCGAGGAGCGGCTCTGAATCCCGACGATCCGAATCTCCAGCGCATCGAGCTGGTAGCCCGAGCGCTGGGAGCGCTGTGCGAGGAACTGGTGTTCGTCGGCGGCAGCGCCGCAGGCTTGCTTTGCACCTCGGTGCAGGCGCCGCCACCGCGGGCGACTCTCGATGTGGACCTGATCGCCGAAGTAGCGGCCCTGTCGGCTTACCACGCGCTGGAGAAGCGCTTTGCTGGGCGCGGATTTGTTCGCGACATGGCGCAGGATGCGCCCATCTGCCGTTGGCGCTTCGGCGGCGTGGCGGTGGACCTGATGCCGACCGACGAGCGCGTCCTCGGCTTTTCGAATCGCTGGTATCCGCTGGCCATTACCACCGCGCTGGCGACGACGTTGCCCAGCGGCAGGCGGATTCGGCTGATTTCGGCGCCGGCCTTCCTGGCGACGAAATTCGAGGCGTTCGCGCAACGTGGCGGCGGGGACATCATGGCCAGCCACGATTTCGAGGACATCATCAACGTGCTGGACGGCCGTCCGGAAGTCGGGACGGAAATTGCGGCGAGCGACGGGGAACTGGCTCGCTATCTGGCCGCGCGTTTCCGCGAGGTGCTGCAGCATCCGGAGTTCGAGAACACCCTGCCCGGCCTGGTCGTCTATGACGAACTGTACGGACAGCGCATCGAATCCGTGCGTCGGTGCATCACCGACATTGCGAATGGCGACGCGAAATGAATCCTGCAACAGCGAGCCATCTCCCCCCACCCAACACCCCCTTCGGCCACCCCCTGCGCGGCCTCTGGGCGCTCGACCCCGGCATCCATTTCCTCAACCACGGTTCCTTCGGCGCGGCGCCGCGGCATGTGCTGGCGGCGCAGGCGTGCTGGCGCGAGGCGATGGAGCGCGAGCCGGTGCGCTTCATGGTGGATGAGCTGCCGGGGGCGCTGCTCGCGGCGCGCGAGCGGCTGGCTGGCTTCATCGGCGCCGTGCCGCAGCGACTGACTTTTGTCGACAACGCCACGGCGGGCGCGAATGCGGTGCTGCGCTCGCTGCGCTGGCGGCGGCCTTCGAAGAGGCGCTGCGCGGCGGCGCGCGCCTGGCGATCGTCGACCATGTCTTCGCGCCGCTGGCGGCAGTGTCGCCGATCGAGGAGATCGTGCGCCTGTGCCATGCGCGCGGCGCGGCGGTGCTGGTGGATGGCGCGCACGCGCCGGGCATGCTGCCGCTGGCGCTGGATGCGCTCGGGGCGCAGGGCATGGACTGGTACGTCGGCAACTGCCACAAGTGGCTGTGCGCGCCGAAGGGCTGCGCCTTTCTCTACGCCACGCCGGCCGGCCAGCGCGACCTGCATCCGCCGGTGGTGTCGAATTTCTACGGCGAGGGCTACGAACAGGAGTTCGCCTGGCCCGGCACGCACGACCCGAGCGCGCGGCTGGCGGTGACGGCGGCGCTGGAGTTCATCGAGGCATTGGGTGTCGACTGCTACCAGTCGGAGCTGGTCGGCCAGGCGCGCGCGGCGGCGGACATCGTCGCCGATGCCTGGCGCGTGGCGCCGGGCGCCCCGCTCGGCATGTATGCGGCGATGGTGACGCTGCCGCTGCCGGTGGAGGAAACCGGCAGCGAGGAAGCGGCACGGCGCTGGCGCAAGCGGCTGCTCGACGAGCACCGCATCGAGGTGCCGCTGTTCGCGGTGAACGGCCGCCTCTGGCTGCGCTTCTCGGCGCAGGCGTACAACGAGCTGTCGGACTACGAGGCGCTGGCGCGGGTGTTCGGGTAGGAACGGCCGGTCAGGAGTTGCGCCGCTTGTCGCCGCGGCCTTTGGTGCCGACGGCCGGGCGAGCAGGTTTCTCGGCTAGGCGACCGGTGACGTACTTGTGCAGGACGCTGGCGATTAGGGTCTGGTAGGGGATGCCTTCTTCCATTGCCTTGACCTGGATGTCGTTGAGGTCGATCGACGACAGGCGGATGTTGACGCGGCGGTCCTTGATGGCGGTGGCCCGCGCCGCGGCCTTCAGACGCGCCAGCTCGGCCTTGGTGGCCACCGACTTCAGCTTGCCCTTCTCGAAGGCTTCGAGCACTTCCGCTTCGTAGGCATCAATCTTCGACATCGTGTTCACCTTGCTTCAAATAGTCCCGCGTCGCCTTGCGGCTCGGGATGACGGTTTTCAGGAAGAAGTGGTCGTCTTCTTCAACATACGGCACCAGATAACAGTAGCCGTCGCAGGCGACCACCAGCACCCGCTGCCGTGGATACTTGGCCTGGTTCGGATGGGCCAGGATATCGAGCAGGCCGCCGGATTCGATGGCGACGACGATGCCCTCGAAGGACACCCCGCGCTCGGCCTTGAGCGTCTCGTTCTTCTCCGGGCTCCAGCGGAACGGCTTCATGGATACATGCTACGCTGCTGTGTGCCTTTTGTCACCACGCAAGAGTTGCTAAACAAAATGTTCTTTTGTTTAGCAACCGGCAACCCCGGCATCGCCGTGTTGTAGGGACTGACTTTCGAGAAAACCCTTCACCCCTGCTTCTGCGGATTCTTCGGCTGCCAGAGGGCGAGGGTGGCGCCGGTCGGGTCGGTGAACACGCTCATCCAGCCGAACTCGCCGACTTCCGTGACGTCGAGGCAGATGGTGGCGCCGAGCCGGCGCGCCTTTTCGGTCATGGCGCGCACGTCGTCCACGCCGACGTAGGCCATCCAGCTCGGCGGCGCGTCGGAATCCGGGCTGGCGACCATGCCGCCGCCGGTGCCGCCGCCGACCTCGATCATGGTGTAGCTGCCGCCCTGCATGGGCAGGTCCTGCAGCTTCCAGTCGAACAGGCGCGCATAAAACTCCTTCGCCTTCGACAGGTCGCGGGTCTGCAGTTCGACGTGTACGAATGGATTCGGCATGGCGGTGATTCCTTTCGGGGGAAGCGGGAGGCCCCGCCGATTCCATTATGGTCTGTAAGGCGCCGTGTTGCGGGGACTGACTTTCCACGAACCGTAGAAATTCTCAATGTCCTATTGGTGTCATGGACAATATGGATGATCCGAAAGGTGACGAGCGAGGCTTGTTTATCCTTGTTTTTACAATATTTTTCCACTTGCAATAGCGGCAGGCAAAATAATATTGAACCTTGAATGAACTCTTTCTAATCCTGTTTGTCTAGGACAATACGAGCCACATGACTCGTTCTACTGTTCAACTACTGGAGGATTGGGAAATGCAAGTTTCGAAATCGATCAGGAATCTGGCCGCCGGTCTGGCGATCTCCATGGCTGCCACGGTGGCCGTGGCCGAAATGAAGAAGGATATCGTCGATACCGCCGTTTCGGCGGGCAGCTTCAACACCCTCGTTACCGCCGTCCAGGCCGCCGGCCTGGTCGACACCCTGAAGGGCCCGGGCCCGTTCACGGTGTTCGCGCCGACCGACGAGGCCTTCGCCAAGATCCCCAAGGACCAGCTCGACGCCCTGCTGAAGGACAAGGAAAAGCTGCGCGCCGTGCTGACCTACCACGTGGTGTCGGGCGCGGTGATGGCCAAGGACGTCGCCCCGGGCAAGGTGCCCACGGTCCAGGGCCAGCCGCTCAACGTCGACGTCAAGTACGGCAACGTGATGATCAACCAGGCCAAGGTGGTGAAGACCGACATCGTCACCAGCAACGGCGTGATCCACGTCATCGACAGCGTCGTGCTGCCGAACTGAGCTTCCTCCCCGGATGGCCCCCCGCCATCCACCTTTGCGGGCGGCTCCGGCCGCCCGCTTTTTATTTCAGGCGAAGAGCCAGGGCTGCGCGGCTTTGTGCTTCGCTTCGAAGGCCTTGATCTCGTCGGCGTGCTGCAGCGTCAGGCCGATCTCGTCGAGGCCGTTCAGCAGGCAGTGCTTGCGGTGCGGCGTGATGTCGAACCGGAACCACTCGCCGGCCGGGTTGCGCACGGTCTGCGTCTCGAGGTCGACGCGCAGTTTGTAACCCTTCTGTGCTTCGCACTCGCGGAACAGCTGGTCGACGATGTCGCCTGATGCGACGATCGGCAGGATGCCGTTCTTGTAGCAGTTGGAGAAGAAGATGTCGGCGAAGGACGGCGCGATGATGACGCGGAAGCCGTAGTCCTCGATGGCCCAGGGCGCGTGCTCGCGGCTTGAGCCGCAGCCGAAGTTGTCGCGCGTGAGCAGGACCTGCGCGCCCTTGTAGCGCGGCTGGTTGAGGACGAAATCCTTCTTCAGCGGGCGCTTGCTGCAGTCCATGCCGGGCTCGCCGACGTCGGCGTAGCGCCACTCGTCGAAGAGGTAGGGGCCGAAGCCCGAGCGCTTGATCGACTTGAGGAACTGCTTCGGGATGATGGCGTCGGTGTCGACGTTGGCGCGGTCGAGCGGGCAGACCAGGCCGTCGAGGGATTTGAAGGGTTTCATGGCGGTTCCTTATTGCTTGCGGATGTCGACGAAGTGGCCGGCGATGGCTGCGGCGGCGGCCATCTCGGGGCTGACCAGATGCGTGCGGCCGCCGGCGCCCTGGCGCCCTTCGAAGTTGCGGTTGGAAGTGGAGGCGCAGCGCTCGCCCGGGGCGAGGCGGTCGGCGTTCATGGCCAGGCACATCGAACAGCCCGGCTCGCGCCACTCGAAGCCGGCGTCGGTGAAGATCTTGTCGAGGCCCTCGGCCTCGGCCTGGCGCTTGACCTGGCCGGAGCCCGGCACCACCAGCACCAGCTTCACGTTCGCCGCCTTCTTCTTGCCTTTCGTGATCTTCGCGGCCGCGCGCAGGTCTTCGATGCGCGAGTTGGTGCACGAGCCGATGAAGACCTTGTCGACCTGGATGTCCTGGATCGGCGTGTCGGCCTTGAGGCCCATGTACTGCAGGGCGCGCTCGATGCCGGCGCGCTTCTGCGCATCGCTTTCCTTGGCGGGGTTGGGCACGCGGCCGCCGACCGGCAGCACCTGCTCGGGCGAGGTGCCCCAGGTGACCTGCGGCTCGATCTTCGCGGCGTCGAGCTCGACGACCGCGTCGAACTTCGCGCCGGCGTCGGACTGCAGCGTCTTCCAGTAGCTGACGGCCTTTTGCCAGTTGTCACCCTTGGGCGCGAACTGGCGGCCCTCGAGGTAGGCGAAGGTTTTCTCGTCGGGGGCGACCAGGCCGGCGCGGGCGCCGCCCTCGATGGCCATGTTGCAGAGGGTCATGCGGCCTTCCATCGAAAGGTCGCGGATGGCGCTGCCGCCGAACTCGACGGCGTAGCCGGTGCCGCCGGCGGTGCCGATCTTGCCGATGATGGCCAGCGCGATGTCCTTCGCCGTGACGCCGGGACTGACTTTGCCGTCGACTTTGATGAGCATGCGCTTCGAGCGCTTGGCGACCAGCGTCTGCGTGGCCAGCACGTGCTCGACTTCGGAGGTGCCGATGCCGAAGGCCAGCGCGCCGAAGGCGCCGTGGGTGGAGGTGTGGCTGTCGCCGCACACCACGGTCATGCCGGGCAGCGTCGTGCCGTTCTCCGGGCCGATGACGTGGATGATGCCCTGGTTGGCGTGCTTGAAGGGGAAGTACACCAGCGCGCCGAAGTCGCGGATGTTGGCATCCAGCGTCTCCACCTGCAGGCGAGAGATCGGGTCCTTGATGCCCTCGTCCCAGTGGTCGGTCGGCGTGTTGTGGTCGGGGTTGGCGACCACGCTTTCCTTTCGCCAGGCCTTGCGGCCGGCCAGGCGCAGGCCCTCGAAGGCCTGCGGGCTGGTCACCTCGTGCATCAGGTGGCGGTCGATGTAGAGCAGGCACGTGCCGTCGGATTCCTCGCGGACGACGTGCGATTCCCAGAGTTTGTCGTAAAGCGTCTTGCCAGCCATGTCGGCTCCTTCGTTTGCGGGTGGTGCGGATTAAATGCGGCGTTCCTGGTCCTTGACCAGCTTGTACTCGATGGAATCCACCAGGGCGTGCCAGGAGGCGTCGATGATGTCGGTAGACACGCCGATGGTGGTCCAGTTCTCGCGGTGGTCGGTCGATTCGATGAGCACGCGCACCTTGGCGGCCGAGGCCTGGTCGGAATCGAGCACGCGTACCTTGTAGTCGGTGAGGCGGATCTCGCCGATGGCCGGGTAGAAGCGCTCGAGCGCCTTGCGCACGGCCTTGTCGAGCGCGTTCACCGGGCCGTCGCCCTCGGCGGCGGTGATCTCGGTGTCGTCGCCGACGCGGATCTTGATCATCGCCGAGGAGTTCATGCTGTTCACCGATGGCTCGTTCACCATCACCTTGAACTCGACCAGCTCGAAGAAGGGCTGGTACTTGCCAAGCATCTTGCGCACGACGAGCTCGAAGGACTGCTCGGCGGCCTCGAAGTGGTAGCCCTCGTGCTCGAGTTTCTTCAGGCGCTCGATGATCTTCTTCGTCTCGGGCGAATCCTTGCCGATTTTCGGATCGACGGCCTGGATGCGCGCGAGCAGGGTGCTGCGGCCGGCGACTTCCGACATCAGGGTGCGGCGGCTGTTGCCGACGAGGTCGGGGTCGATGTGCTCGTAGGAGACCGGGTTCTTCACCACGGCGTCGACGTGCATGCCGCCCTTGTGGGCGAAGGCATCGGCGCCGACGTAGGCGGCCTTCTCGTTGTGCGGCATGTTGGCGATGTCGGACACCGCCCGCGCCACCGTGGTCAGCGTGGCCATGTTCTGCGGCGGGATGCACGCGAAGCCGAGCTTGAGCTGCAGGTCGGGGATGATCGCGCACAGGTTGGCGTTGCCGCAGCGCTCGCCGATGCCGTTGATGGTGCCCTGCACCTGCGTCGCGCCGGCCTGCACCGCCATCACCGAGTTGGCCACCGCCATCTCGCAGTCGTTGTGGCAGTGGATGCCGATCGGCGTCTTGAACTGCGCGGCGACTTTCTTCGTGATGTCGAAGACGACGTCGGGAAAGGTGCCGCCGTTGGTGTCGCACAGGCACAGGCTGTCGGCGCCGGCGTCCGCCGCCGCCTTGAGGGTGGCGAGCGCGTAGTCCGGGTTGGCCTTGAAGCCGTCGAAGAAGTGCTCGGCGTCGTAGACCACTTCCTTGCCCTGCAGCTTGAGATGGCGGATGGTGTCGCCGATCATGCGCAGGTTCTCGTCGAGCTTGGTGCGCAGGATGTCGGTGACCTGGTAGTCCCAGCTCTTGCCGAAGATGGCCACCGCGTCGGTGCCGGCGGCGAGGATGGAGCGCACGTTGCCGTCGTCCTCGGCCTTGATGCCGACCTTGCGCGTGGCGCCGAAGGCGATCAGTTTCGCGTGCTTCAGCTTCATGCCGCGCACGCGCTCGAAGAACTCGAGGTCCTTCGGGTTGGAGCCGGGGTTGCCGGCCTCGATGTAGCGCACGCCGAGGGCGTCGAGCCGCTCGACGATCTTGACCTTGTCTTCCACGGAATACGAGATGCCCTGGGCCTGGGCGCCGTCCCGCAGCGTGGAATCGTAGATGGAAATCCGTTTCATCCCTGCATTTTACAGGGAGAAGCGGTCAGGCGCCGGGCAGTGCCGCGGCCAGCTCGCCGAGCCGGCGCACCCCCGCCTCGATGGCCGGCGTCCACGGGTTGCCGCAGTTCAGGCGCAGGCAGTTGCGGTAGAGGCCGCTCGGCGAGAAGAGGTCGCCCGGCACGCAGGCGATGTTCTCCTCGGCGGCGCGCTCGAAGAGGAGGTTGGTGTCCACCTTGCCGGGCAGCTCCAGCCAGAGCACCACGCCGCCCTGCGGCCGGGTGATGCGCGTGCCCTCGGGGAAGTAACGCGAGACGGCGTCGGCGGTGCGCTCGACCTGCTGCCGGTAGGCGCGGCGCAGGGCGCGCAGGCTGCGGTCGTAGGCGCCGGTCTCGAGGAAGCGCGCCAGCACGTTCTGGGTGACCGGGTTGGTGGCGCCGCTCGCCAGGGTCTTCTGCCGCATCACCTCGGTGGCGTAGCGGCCGGCGGCGACGTAGCCGCAGCGCAGGGCCGGCGTGATCGACTTCGAGAAGGAGGCGCAGAGCATGACGTTGCCGCTGCGGTCGAAGGCCTTGGCCGGCCACGGCCGCCGCTCGCCGAACTGCAGGTCGCCGTAGATGTCGTCCTCGATCAGCGGCACGCCGCGCGCCTCGAGCAGGCGCACCAGGCGCTTCTTGTCGGCATCGGAGAGGATGGTGCCGAGCGGGTTGCTCGCGTTGGTGACGAACAGGCAGGCCTTGACCTTGCCCTCGCGCGTGGCGAGGTCGAGGGCGTCGACGGAGAGGCCGCGGCGCGGGTCGGTGGGGATCTCCAGCGCCTTCAGGCCGAGCGATTCGATGAGCTGCAGCATCAGGTAGTAGCTCGGCGACTCGACGGCGACGGTGTCGCCGGGTTTCGTCACCGCGCGCAGGCAGAGGAACATCGCCTCGCTGCAGGAGTTGGTGACGACGATCTCGTCGGCGTCGAGCGGGCCGCCCCAGCTCATCGAGCGGCGCACCAGCTGGCGCACCAGGGCCGGCTCGTTCATGTCGGTGTGGCTGTTGCTGCGCAGTAGGTTCGGCTGCTGGCGGGCGACGCTCGCGTAGAGGCGCTGGATCGCCTTCACCGGCAGCAGCGAGGTGTCGGGCAGCGCCGCGCCGAGCGGCACGACGCCGGGGCGGTTGTTGAGCTGCAGCACGCGCAGGATGCGCTGGGAGATATCGACCTTCACCGGCCGCGCCGGCGTGCGGCGCGCCTCCGGCTCGGCGCGGGCGAGCGGGCGGCGGCGCACGAAGAAGCCGGACTGCGGCCGCGCCTCGACGAGGCCGCGGTCCTCCAGGGTGCGCAGCGCCTGCAGCACGGTGGACACCGAGAGGCGCTTCTCCTGCGAGAGCTTGCGCACCGAGGGCAGGCGGTCGCCGGGGCCGAGCACGCGGCGGTCGATGAGGCCGGCGAACTCGTCGGCGAGGGTTTCGTAGCGGAGGTTGCGTTCTTCCATGCGGGTTCTCCCGATGACCCCGCCATTCTGGAGAGGGCGGGCGGGGGCGAACAGATACAGTTGCGCCCCGGATCGACCAGCACAGTTTGCCAAAATGCGAAACTGTGTGGGTAACAATTTAGTGTTGCTGTATCTGTATCGGTAGGAGGTGGAATCCTAGACTGGCTGCACCGCTTCGCAGGAGGCCGCCATGACGACCAGCCACTACTGTCTGCAGCTCAAGCCGATTCCGCTCGCCGACGGCGAGACCCTCGTGCTCGAGGACGCCCAGGGCGTCGTCATCGACGCCACGCGCGGTCTGCTCTGGGTGACGGTGACGGGCGAGCCGGGCGATGTCTTCCTCGCGCCCGGCCAGAGCTATTGCGTGATGGGCCGCGGCCGCGTCGTCATCGAGGGCGCGACGAAGTCATTGAACGAGCTGCGCCTGCACTGCCCGGCCGCCTTCCTGGCGGCGCGGGCGAGGCCTTTCCTCGACCGCATGCGGACCTGCACGCTGACCACTGCGCTGCGCTGGGGCAGGACTACGGCTTGATCACCACCGGCGTGCCGTCGGTCACCAGGTTCCAGATCTCCTCGATGTCGGCGTTGGCGACGGCGATGCCGCCGGTGGTCCAGTCGCTGCCCTTCAGCGCGGCGGCGAGCGGGCCGAGCCAGTCGGGCGTGCCGTGCAGCTGCAGGCCGCCGCCGGCGTGCTCGGCGGCGGACGGCGCCTGGCGCGCGAGGCGCAGGGCGAGGTGGTTGGGGCTCTTCGGGTTGCGCCCGGCGACCGTGTAGCGACCGGCCGGCGCGCTGCCTTCGCCGCCGAGCGAGACGCGGTAGCTGCGCACGACGCGGTTGCGGCCCATCAGCGTCAGGCGGCGGCGCGCCTTGTCGACGACGAGCTTGTCCACCCGCGGCACCAGGATCGGCCGCGGGTAGCCCGAGTTGTCGTCGAAGGCGCGCGTGTTGGCGAGGGCGACGGAGAAGCAGAGGGCGGACGAGGTTTTCATGCGGTGTCTCCTTTCAGATGGCTTGGGCGGTGACGACGTAGCGCAGCGGGCCGCCGGCGCGCAGGGCGTCGAAGGGGTAGCAGGTGATCAGCGTCAGGCGCGACTCGCCGAGGCGCTGCGCCAGCACGCGGGTCTCGGATTTGTCGACGATCTCGGCGCCGGCGACGCGGTAGCGCCGTGTCCCGCCGACTGACTTTTCGACGACGATCTCCTCGCCCGGCTGCACGTCGCGCAGGAAGGCGAAGTGGGTGTCGCGGTGGGCGCCGATGACGCTGTTGCCGGTTTCGCCCGGCAGCGGCGTGCCGAAGACGTGGCCGGGGCCGAAGGCGATGGTGCGGCCGTTGGCGCCGGCCAGTACGTAGCGCTCGATGTCGCGGCCGGGCACGACGAGGCGCGCCACCGGCCAGGTGTCGGCCCAGGGCCAGGGCCTGGCGTGTTGTTCGCCTTCGAGCGTGCGCGCCCAGGCCTGCTTGATCAGCACCTGCGCGAGCCAGGCTTTGGCCTGGATGTAGGAGCCCTGGCCGAGCTGCCAGAGGCTGACGGCGAAGGCGACGGCGGCGAGCCAGAGTTGCCAGCGTCTCGCCCGCGGGCGCACGACGGCCCGGGCGGGGGTGGCGTGCATCGCCGTGGGCCAGGCGCATTCGACGCCGAGCGGCCAGTCTTCGCGGGAGGCGGGACGGGCGAAGGTCATGATTTTCATCTCAGGCCCTCCTCAGCGCGACCGGCTCACGGCGCGCGGTGAGATACAAGCCGATCGCCAGCAGCAGGGTGAGGAAGCCGGCCAGCAGGTTCCACCGCGAATCGGTGGCGCCCTGCGGCAGTTCGCCGAAGACCTTGCCGTACTCCCAGCCTTCCGGCAGGTTGGTCGGGATCGCGCCGGACTTGAGTTCGTCCTCCTTCGGGCGCACCGGCGTCTTGTCCACCGCGACGAGGCTGGTGTACTTGCTGACGAGGTGGTGGGCGAGGGCGATCTCGACGACGGCGTCGCGCACCTCTTCCTCCTTGGCGCCGTCGCGCAGGCTGTCGATGTGTGACTGAATCTTCTCGCGCGCCCACAGCACGCCCATGCCGCGGCCTTCGCGCGCCGAGGCGAGCGGCAGCGTGGCGCTCCAGGGGGCGTCGCCGCGCAGGCCGGAGAGCTTGATGTCGCCCTCCGCCCGGTCGAGCGCGGCGGAGACGACGATGGGCTCGCCGAGGTAGAGGTCCGGGATTCGTTTTGGCCAGACTTCGGCCAGGCTAACAGCGGGCCAGGCGATGTCGATGCCCTTCAGCACCGGCGACTCGAGCTTGGCGAAAAGCTGGCCCATCTTCTCCTTCACTTCCTCGATCTTGCCGATGTAGGTGAAGGTGCCGCGGCCGGTCTGCGCGGCCTTGCTCATGAAGTGGCTGTTGGGCGCCGAGCCGATGCCGACGGTGAACAGGCGCGAGTCGCCGAGCTTGTCCTTGATCAGCTTGAACAGGTTGTCCTCGTTGCCGACGGCGCCGTCGGTGAGGAAGATCACCTGGCGCACGCGGCCGGGGTTCTCGCGGCCGTTCAGCGCAAGGTTCAGCGCCAGCGCCATTTCGGTGCCGCCCTGTGCCTGCAGCTTGCGCACCCAGCGGATGGCGTTCTCGCGGTTGGCGGCGTTCGCCGGGCGGGCCTCGTTATAGAGCGCCTTGGCGTAGGAGTTGAATTCGACGACGTTGAAGCTGTCCTGCTCGGAGAGGCGGGCGATGGCGAGTTCGAGGGCGTCGCGCGCCTGGGCGATGGAGCTGCCCGACATGGAACCGGAGGTGTCGATGACGAAGACCACTTCGCGCGGCAGGCGGGCGGCGGCGACCTCCTTCGCCGGCGGCATGACCATGAGCAGCGCGTAATGCTTGTCACCGCGTTTCTCGGTGAACAACGCTGCCTGGGGGGCATGGCCCGCCGCCGGCGTCCACTTGAGTTCGAAATCCTTGTTGGCCGGCACGCTGCCTTCGGCCAGCTCGACGATGCGGCCGCCGTCGGCGTCGCGCTGCACGATGGCGTGGTAAGGGCTGTCGATGCGGGCGAGCGGCACGCCGGCATCGAGCACGACCTTCAGGCGTACCGGGTTGCTCGGGCCATGCTTGGCCGGGTCGAGCACCGGCGGCGTGATGCGGGCGGCGTCGGGCACCTGGTCGGTGTTCGGCGACCAGCCGGTGCCGGCGCCCTGGCCTTCGGCGGGCGTGCCGGGGATGTAGCGCGGGCCGACCACCATCGGGAAGCGCAGGCTGTAGCTGCCGCTCAGTTGGGTAACCTCATATTTGAGCGTCTGCTGGTATTCGATCTCGACGACGATCTCGCCGCGCGGCGGGATGTTGGCGACGCTGGTGGTGAAGATGTTCGGCCGTTCCTGCTCGACCAGCGCCGCGCGCTGGCCCGACGACTTGGCCTGCTCGTACCGGGCGCGCGCGGCCTGGCGCTCCTGGATGTCGCCCTCAATGATGCGGTCGCCGACCTTCATGCGCAGGTGGTCGACCGCGGCGTTCTCCGGCAGCGGGAAGACGTAGACGCCCTCGAACCAGCCGTCGAAGGGGTTGCGATAAATCTGTTTGACGACGGCGCGGGCGACGATGCCGGAGACCCGGATCTCGGCGTCCGTCGCCACCGCCGGCACGGCGAGGGTGGCGCCCTCGGATTTCAGCAGCAGCGTGCCCTGCTGCACCTCTTTCGGCTTCATCGGCGCGAGTTCCGCCGCCTGTGCGTCGTGGGCCAGCAGCAGCACGACGCCGGCCAGGGCGATGGAGATGGCCAGCCCGATGGCGAAGGCCAGCACGACCTTGGCGATGAGTTCGACGAACAGCAGCTTCCTGCGGCTGACGAAGAAGCCCGATACTGTGTTCATTTTTGTTCTCCTTCCCGTATGGCGACGCTTGCATTGAAGCCGGGAAGACGGGCGGCAGCCGGGAGGGAAAAGGGCGGGGCGGCGAAGAATTGTGGCAAAAAAATGGCAATTGCCTTTTCGCCGCTCCGGGCGGGGAGGTTTTCGGTATAGTCCGCGCATGCCGAAACGCATCGCCATCGTCGAGGACGAAGCCGCCATCCGCGCCAACTACGCGGAGGCGCTGGCGCGCCAGGGCTACGAGGTCGCCGCCTACGCCAACCGGCCGGAGGCGCTGGCGGCCTTCCGCACGCGGCTGCCCGACCTGGCGGTGATCGACATCGGCCTCGGCGACGAGCCGGAGGGCGGCTTCGAGCTGTGCCGCGAACTGCGCGCGATGAGCCCGCGCCTGCCGATCATCTTCCTGTCGGCGCGCGACTCCGACTTCGACATCGTCTCCGGCCTGCGCCTCGGCGCCGACGACTACCTGACCAAGGACATCAGCCTGCCGCATCTCCTGGCGCGCATCGCCGCGCTGTTCCGCCGCGTCGACGTGCTGGGCGAGCCGCAGGCCGAGGAGGAGGTGCTCGAGCGCGGGCCGCTCAGGCTCGACGCCAAGCGCCTCGTGGCGACGTGGAACGCCGTGCCGGTGGAACTGACTTTGACCGAGTTCTGGATGGTGCACACCCTGGCGAAGTTTCCCGGCCACGTGAAGGACCGCGACCAGCTCATGCACGACGCCAAGCTGGTGGTGGACGAGGGCACCATCACTTCCCACGTCAAGCGCATCCGCCGCAAGTTCCAGGCCGTCGACGCGGCGTTCGACCGCATCGACACGGTGTACGGCATGGGCTACCGGTGGAAGGCATGAAGCCGGAAACATCAGTTGAACCACGGCGCGCACGGCGACACGGCGAAAGCAAATGCGTTTACGCCGTGTCCGCCGTGGTGAACCCATGAAGGCGCATTTGCCCTTCCGCTTCAGTCTCCGCCTCAAGCTGGCGCTCGTCGCGCTGACCCTGCTCGCCCTGCCCTGGGTCGGCTACCGCTACGTGCAGGAGATGGAGCGCTTCCTGCTCGAGGCGCAGCAGCAGGCGCTGCTGGCGACGGCGCGCGCGGTGGCCACCGCCTTGCACGAGCGGCCGCAGCTGATGCGCCTGAAGGTCGCCGAGGACGACGCGGCGCGACGCGCGGCGGAGGAGAGCCTGCAGCAGGCGGCCGAACTGGCGGACCGGAGCGGACAGCCGGTGGTGGTCGAGGAGATCGGCCGCGAGTCGGTGATGACGGAACAGCAGTCGGTGGCGGAGATCGACGCCATCCTGCGCGGGCTGGAGCGCTCGACGGGACGCATCTGGGTGGTGAACCGCGAGCTGAAGCTGCTGGCGCTGGCGGGCAGCCTGAAGCCGAAGGCGAAGCCGGAGGGCGACGGTGGCGACGGCGCCGCAAGATTGTGGCGCGACATCCTCGCCCGCATCGTCTCGCGTCCGGATGCGGACTTCGACGAGGCGCTCGACGAGGACGTGCTCGCCACCGGCCGCGAGATCACGCGCGCCCTGCTCGGTGCGCCGGCGACGCGCGTGCGCAACAGCGCCGACGGCCGCGCCGTCATCGTCTCGGCGGCACACCCGATCTGGCGCCGCGACAACGTCGTCGGCGCCGTCGTCGTCGAGGAAACCACGCATTCCATCCTCTCGGTGCGCAGCCAGGCCATGGAGCGCCTGCTGCTCGCCACCATCGCGGTGTTCGCGCTGGCCGCCGCCGTGCTGCTCGGTTTCGCCACGCGCCTGTCGAACCGCATCCGCCGCCTGCGCGACGAGGCGGAGAGCGCGGTCGACGCGCACGGCCGGCTCAAGCAGCTGACCTCGGGCTCGCGGGCGGGCGACGAGATCGGCGACCTGTCGCGCAGCTTCTCCGCCGTGCTGGCGAAGCTGGCCCAGCACCACGGCTACCTGGAGAGCCTGGCCGGCCGCCTGTCGCACGAGCTGCGCACGCCGATCGCGGTGGTGCGCTCCTCGCTGGAGAACCTGCGCCTGGAGCCGGACCCGGCGCAGGCGCAGGTCTACCTCGGCCGCGCCGAGGAAGGCCTTGCGCGGCTGTCGAAGATCCTCACGCGCATGAGCGAGGCGACGCGCCTCGAGCAGAGCCTGCGCAGCGAGGCGCGCGAGCGCTACGACCTCGCCGCGGTGGCGACGGAATGCGTGAGCGGCTACCGGCTCGCCTACCCGCAGCGCAGCTTCGAGCTGCAGCCGCCCGACCAGCTGCTGCAGGTCGACGGTTCGCCCGATCTGCTGGTGCAGCTGCTCGACAAGCTGGTGGCGAACGCGGTCGACTTCGGCCGCGCCGGCACGCCGGTGTGCATCGGACTGCAGCGGGCGGGGAACGATGCGCAACTGGTCGTCGCCAACGCCGGTCCGCCGCTGCCGGCGGAGGTGCAGGGCCGGCTGTTCGAGGCGATGATCTCGTCGCGGCCCGATCGCGGCGGCGAACGCAACGATGGGCCGCACCTCGGCCTCGGCCTCTACATCGCTCGCCTCATCGCCGAATTCCACGGCGGCACGATCGCCGCCGCCAGCCAGGCGGACGGCGTGGCCGTGACGGTGACGCTGCCGCTTGCGGCGGGGTAACATGGCCGCGTGACCGACCGCGCGGATACCGTTTTCGACCTGCTCGTCGTCGGCGCCGGCATCAACGGCGCCGGCCTCGCGCGCGACGCCGCCGGGCGCGGCCTCAAGGTGCTGATCGTCGACCAGGGCGACATCGGCGGCGCGACTTCCTCGGCGTCGACCAAGCTGATCCACGGCGGCCTGCGCTACCTCGAGCATTACGAATTCGGCCTCGTGCGCGAATCCCTCGCCGAGCGCGAGATCCTGCTGTCGATCGCGCCGCACCTCGCGCACGAACAGCGCTTCGTCATCCCGCACACGCCGGCGCAGCGGCCGCGCTGGATGATCCGCCTCGGCCTGGCCCTTTACGACGGCCTGGCGCGCGGGTCCAGCCTGAAGCGGGCCGAGGGCGTGGACCTGCGCGGCACGCCGTTTGGCGCGCCGCTGCGGCCGGAATTCGCGCGCGGCTTCGCCTATTCCGACCTCGCCACCGACGACGCGCGACTGACCCTGCTCAACGCGGTGTCGGCGGCGCAGCTCGGCGCGCAGGTGACGGCGCGCACGAAGCTGGTCGGTGCGCGTCGCGCGGGCGGCGAATGGAAGGCCGTGCTGCAGGCGGCCGACGGCGCGCAGCGGGAATGCGCGGCGCGCATCCTGGTGAATGCGGCCGGGCCGTGGACCGCGGAGCTGCGCAAGGCCATCGCCGGCGATGCCGGACCGGAATCGCTGCGTCTGGTGAAGGGCAGCCACCTCGTCGTGCCCAAGCTCTACGAGGGCGGGCAGGCCTACCTGCTGCAGAACGACGACGGGCGCATCGCCTTCGTGATCCCCTTTGAGGACGATTTCAGCCTGGTCGGCACGACCGAGGTGCCGCTCGAGGCGCCGGACACCGCGCCGCGCATGGGCGCCGCCGAGGCGGACTACCTGTGCGGGCTGGTGAGCCGCTTCTTCCGCACGCCGCTGCGGCCGGAGCAGGCGGTGTGGTCCTACGCCGGCATCCGCGCGCTCTACGACGACGGCCAGGGGAGTGCCTCGGCGGTGAGCCGCGAGTACCGCCTGACGGTGGACGGCGGCGCGGGGGAAGCGCCGCTGCTGTCGATCTTCGGCGGCAAGCTGACCACCTATCGGCGCCTCGCCGAGCGCGTGCTCGAGCGGCTGCAGCCCTGGCTGCCGGGCCTGCGTCCGTCGTGGAGCGCGGCGGTGCATCTGCCCGGCGGCGGATTGGGCAAAGGCGGCCTGCCCGGCCTGCTGCTCGAGCTGGCGCGCCGTTATCCGAAATTGTCGCCCGATCTGCTGCATGCGCTGGCGCACCGCCACGGCACGCTGGCGGCGCGCGTGCTCGGGCAGGCGCAGACGGAGGCGGAGCTGGGGGCGCATTTCGGCGGCGGACTGCATGCCGCGGAGGTCGATTACATGATCGCCCACGAGTGGGCGCGCAGCGCCGACGACATCCTCTGGCGGCGCACGAAGTGCGGCCTGAAAACAAACGAGGCGGCACGGGGCCGCCTCGCCGATTACCTGCGGGAAAGGATTACAGCGGCTTCTTGATGGTGATGGCGCCGCGGATTTCCGCCGGGCCGTAGCCGACGCCCTTGTCGTTCGGGTAGAGCTCCTTCAGTTTGGCCTGGGTCGCCGGGCTGATGCGGTCCGGCGTGCCGTGGCACTGCAGGCAGAGGTCCTGCGTCGGCAGGGCTTTCATGTAGCGGTACATCTTGACGCCGTCCACCGTCACGACCTCGCCCTTTTCCAGCCCGGTCGGCTTCTCGCCGACGGCGGTGCGCTTGTCGAAATCCTTCAGCACGGCTTCTTCCCAGGCATCGGGCACGGCCTTCGGGTTGCGGTTCTTCAGGCTGACGCGGCGGATGGCCCAGCCGGTCTTTTCCGAGGCGGCCTTGGCCATGGCCGGGGCCTTCTCGCGGCAGACGCCGATGGCGCCCTCGGGGCCGCCCTTCTTGATCTCTTCCTCGAGCACGGCGAGTAGCTTGGGCGGAATGCCCGAGGCGACGCCGCGGGCCTCGGTCAGCATCTTGTCTTCGGCAGCGAAGGCGGGGGCGGCGGCGAAGGCCAGCGCCAGGGGCAAGGCGATTCGAATGGTCTTGTTCATGTTCTCCTCCCAGGAAAAAAGTGCGCGGCCCATTGTCCATGAGGGCCGCAAGGGCTTCTGTAACCTAAGTCACACAGGATTACTTGTCGAGGGCGGCGATGCGCCGCTCGAGGGCGTCCGCATCGCGTCGGAGCGCGTCCACCTCGCCGGAGAAGGCGGCCAGCGCGTCCTTGTCCACGCCGGCGGGCCGCTCGTAGCGCAGGTATTCGGCGACGTTTTCCGCCAGGCGCCGCGCCGCATCGGCCTGCGCCGCGGCGATGCCGGCGGCGGTCTTCATGATCCGGTGCGCGGCGATGTCGCCGACCGCGCGGCTGAGATCTTCTTCGGCGTCCCACTCCAGCTTGCGCAGGACGAAGCCGAGCGCCTCGGCGAAATCGGCGGCGCCGGTGATGTGGGCGCCGCGCATCATGGCTTCGCGCCCTTCCGGCAGGGCCAGCGCCGCGCCGGCGGGCAGGACGATCTCGACGGCGGGCTCGCCCGTACCGAGCGATTCGAACGTGCCGTCGGGCGCGATGCGGAACTCGAGCGGCAACGGTCCCAGCACGAGGCGCGCGCGCCTGCCGGCGAAGGGGACGAGCTTCGCGCGCGCCCAGGGCGCGGCGGCGAGCAGGTGGTTGAAGGCCTGAAGTGCGGCGAGGTCGAGCATGGATCGTTCCAACGAAAAGGGGGCCCGCAGGCCCCCGATCCGGTTGGCGGGGTTCAGCTGACCTGCTGGATGCCGGCGACCGCCCAACCGCGGCTGCCGTCGACCGGCTTGGTCAGGTGCCAGGCTTCGTCGAAGGCTTCCGGCGCGGCGCCCTCGGTTTCGCGGATGGCGCCGGAGAAGCGCACGCTGGCGACGTATTGCGCGCCTTCCTCGACGACCTCGAGCAGTTCCGCGTTCAGCGTGACGACATCGGTCTGCTGCGGTGCGTCGCCGCGCTCATTCATCTGCAGGCGAATCTCGGCAAAGACTTCCGGCGTGGTGAAATTGCGGATGTCCTCGATGTTGCCGGTATCGTGGGCCGCCTGCAGGCGCACGAAGTTGAGCTTGGCCTGGCGCAGGAAGCCGTCGACGTCGAAGCCGGCCGGGATGCGGCCGGCGGCCGAAGGATGTGCAGCGCCGGCCGCCGCTCCAGCCGCGGCGGGCTGGGCATCGAAGCGCAGCGGGGTGTTGCCCGCGCCAGTGCCGGCGGCGTACTGCAGGGACTGACTTTGCGGCATGCGCTTGCGCGTCAGCAGCCGGAAGACGAACACCGCCGCCGCGACGAGCAGCAGGATCATGACGAAGGAGGCGAGTTCCTCGCCCAGGCCGAGGTGGGAGAACAGGGCGGCCAGGCCGAGGCCGGCGGCCAGTCCGGCGACCGGGCCGAGCCAGCGGCTGCCGCCTGCGGCCGGTTGCGCCGCCGCCGGCTGGGTCGGGGTGGTGGCCGGCGTCGTGCTCTGCTTGGTGGGGGGCGGCGCAGTGCGCTGCATGCCGAAGCTCTTGCTGCCGCCCATCCTCCTGGCTTCGGCATCGCCGACGGCGAAGCCCAGCCCGACAACGGCGGCAAATACGGCGATCAGGGCGTTTCTCATGGTGTCTCCTCTTAGAATTTGTAACCGCGGTGCAGGGCGACCACGCCGGCCGCCATGTTGAAGTATTCGACCTTGCCGAGGCCGGCTTGTTCCATCATGCCCTTGAGCGTTTCCTGGTCGGGGTGCATGCGGATCGATTCGGCCAGGTACTGGTAGCTGCCGGGGTCGTTCACCACCTTGCTGCCGAGCCAGGGCAGGACCTTGAACGAGTAGAAGTCGTAGGCCGGCGCCAGCGGCTGCCAGACCCTGGAGAACTCGAGGATGAGCAGACGGCCGCCGGGGCGCAGCACGCGCGCCATCTCGGCTAGGGCCTGGTCCTTGTGCGTCATGTTGCGCAGGCCGAAGGCGCAGGTGACGCAGTCGAAGGTGTCCGACGGGAAGGGCAGCTTCTCGCCGTCGCACTGCGCCGCCGGCATCATGAAGCCGTGGTCGATGAGGCGGTCGCGGCCGCGCACCAGCATGGCGTTGTTGATGTCGGTGAGCCAGACCTGGCCGCTAGGGCCCACCCGCTTGGCGAAGGCCAGCGAGAGGTCGGCCGTGCCGCCGGCGACGTCGAGCACGCGGTCGCCCGCGCGCACGCCGGAGACCTCGATGGCGAAGGCCTTCCACAGCCGGTGCATGCCGAGCGACATGAGGTCGTTCATCAGGTCGTACTTGTCGGCGACCGAATCGAAGACGCCGGCGACGTGCTTCGCCTTTTCGCCCTCGGCGACTTCCTTGAAGCCGAAATGGGTGGTCTTGTCGGTCATGCTGCGCCGTATCGTAGGGACTGACTTTTAGTGGCTGCCGCAGCTGCCGCCGCCGCAACCGCCGCTGCCGCAGCCGCCCTCTTTCGGCAGCGATGGATAGTCGGCCGGATCGCGGCTGGCGCCGGCTTCCTGCATGCGGTCGAGGTACTCCTGCCAGAGCCGGTCGCGGCTGGCGCCGAGCCAGTAGAGGTAGTCCCAGGAATAGATGCCGCTGTTGTGGCCGTCCGAGAAGGTCGGCTGGATGGCGTACATGCCGACCGGCTCGACGTGCTGGATCTCGACGTCGCGCTTGCCGACCTGCAGGGTCTCCTGGCCGGGGCCGTGGCCGCGCACCTCGGCGGAGGGGCTGTAGACGCGCATCAGCTCGTAGGGCAGTTCGAAGCGGCTGCCGTCGCTGAAGGCGACTTCCATCAGCCGGGATTTCTGGTGCAGCTTGATTTCGGTGGGGATGGGGGTGTCTTTGTCGAGTCCGCCCATGTCAGTCTCCAGGCGTGAAATGAGACGGCAATCATACCGCAGAAGGCCGCCCGAATAACCGCGCTTACAGGCGGGTGAAGGCGATGCGCTCGAAGTCGGGCCCGTTGGCCATCAGCCTGTCCAGCCGCAGCCGGGCCGGGCGGTCGGTGAAGGCTTCGATGACGCGCCCGGCCTGGAACCAGCCGCGCGGCAGCACCAGCGAGGCGGGTTCGTCCAGGGCAGGCATGGCGGGCAGCAGGAAGGCGCGCACATAGCGTTCCGAATGCGAGACGTTGGCGCCGGTCGGCCGCACGGCGATCCCCTGCGGCACGCCCGGCAGGACGTGGATGCCGACGAGCAGCTCGTCCTGCAGCATCAGGTTCCAGCTGACCTGCGCCAGCAGGAAGTGCCCGCCGTCGGGCGGCTTGAGGCCGAGCAGCTGGCCGTGGCCGATGCGGGCGCCGGCCTCGCCGCGCTGCAGGCGGAAGCCGGAGACGGACTGGTTGGCGACCTCCCAGCGCTCGAGCGGATAGCCGATCCTCACCTGCGCGGCGCGCACGTTCAATTGCGTCGGGTCCACCTGGTCGCGGAAGGTCCAGATGCGCTCCATGTCGCCGCGCGAATACATGCGCACGTGCTCGGGCTGGTCGAACTCCGTGCCGCTGACGTGGAAGTGGATGGCCTCGAAGCCGAAGCAGCAGTGGGCGATGCCGCTGGCGACGCGGCGCTGGAAGCGGCGCGGCGTGGCGTTCAGGCACCAGGGCTTGTAGAGCTTGAGGAGCAGGCGGCTGGCGGTGGAGGGCGGGCAGTCCTCGCCCAGGCCGAGCACGGCGGGATTCGTCCCCTTCTTCAGGCTGGCGAGCAGTTTCTGGATCTTCGGCGCGAGCTTGCGGGTGTCGAAGTGGCGCACCGTGCCGGCGTGCGGCAGGTGGTCCAGCGGACGGGCGCTGGCATCGGCCATGAGGTCGATGCCGAAAGCGCGCGTCTCGATCGCCTCGCCGAGGGGATTGATCGAAGTCAGCGAAGCGAAGCGCCGCGCCCAGCGGCAGATCCAGGCGAGTTCGTGGGCGCTGCGGCTGTAGGGACCGGACAGGTCGACCAGCAGGATGGCGGCGTAGGCCTCGGCGGCGCTTTGGCTCTTGCGCACTTCGTTGAGGGGCTCCGTCACCGCCGTCTTGTCGATGCCCCATTCCTCCGCCGTCGCAAAGTAGCCGTGCAGGTCGATCCAGGCGCCCGGCGCCGGCTCGCGGCGGGCGCGGAAGCATTCGAGGATGACCTTGCCGGCGTAATGCACGCAGCGCTGGCAGATGAGGGCCAGCCGGTCCTGCACCCGCGGCTCGTCCGCGCCCAGCTGCGCCACCTGGGCATAGGCGCGCGCCATGGCCTGCCAGAGGGCGAGCACCTGGCGGAAGGCTTCCGCCTCCGCCGGGGCGGGCGGCAGCGGCCGGGCGGCGTAGCGCTGCGCGATCTCGCCCTGCAGGAAGGCGAGCGGCGCGCGCATCGATTCGAGCACGTCGAGATAGGCGGCGGCGCCGGGCGGGCGGCGGTTGAGCCCGTCGAGCAGCATGGCAAGCGTCTGCTGCGCTGCGCGCGCATTGGTGAGCGGCAGCCCGGCGATCAGTGCCGCGCAGGCGTGCGGGTCGGCGGTATCGACGGCCAGCGGTTGACGGGCGGCCACATTCATAGATTGTCGAAAGCGCAGCGCTCGAAATCGCTGCCGCGGTCGAGCTGCCGGGTGAGGCGGATCTGGCGCGAGGACTGCTCGTAGAGTTCGATGATGCGGCCGGCGCGGAACCAGCCGGCCGGCACGATGACGGACTCGGGGTACTGCAGCGCGGGCACGGCCGGCAGCCTGAAGCCCGGCCGGTATTTTTCGTTGACGGCAGTCAGGCCGGTGCCGCGCAAGGCGACGGACTGCGGATGGCCCGGCATGATCTGGATGCCGGCCTGCAGCTCGCTGCCGCCGGTCAGGCGCGACCAGCGTGCCACGGCGAGCAGAAAGTTGCGGCTGCCCTCCGGCATGATCGCCACCATCTGGCCGCCGCCGACGCGTCCGCCGGGCTGGCTGAGCGGACGCATCAGGCGAAAGCCGGTGGCGGATTCGTCGAGCACCTGCCATTCCTCGACCATGAAGCCCTGCATCTGGCTGTAGTCCTCCTCGTGCCGGGTGGCGACGCGGCCGAAGGTGGCGATTTCGTCGGCCTGGGTCTTGGACATGGCATCGGTCTGGCCGGGCTGGCGGAAGATTTTTCCGGACAGGTAGTAATGGATGGCATCGAGGCCGGTGACCATGCGGCAGACGCCCTTGCCGGCACGGCGCGGATGCAGCCGGGCGGCACCGCCCTTGCACCATTGCTGGTAGAGATGGCGCAGCAGGTTCTCGCAGGCGGGCTGCACGGCGTCCTCGCCGAGGCCGAGCGAGGCCGGCGATTCGCCCTTCTGCAGGTGGGCGATGCGGCGCTTGACGCTGCGCGACAGGTCGGACAGGTCGAGCCAGCGCAACTGGCCGCTGCCTTCGGCTGCCCATGCCTCGGGCACATCCGAGGACAGGTCGACGAGGAGCGGCGGCACCCGCGGCTCGGCGGGCGGGGCGTTCAGCACGACCACCTTGCCGCCCCAGCGGTGCAGCCAGCGCTCGACCTGCATGAGCTGGCGCGAGGACAGCTCATAGGGGCTGGCCCGGTGCAGCAGCAGGGTCTGCGCATAGGCGGCAGTGACGCTGGTGGCGGGGTGCTCGGCCTGCAGGGAATCGTTCACCGGGTGGGACAGCGCGCCGAGGTCCTCCGCCGCCGAGAAGGCGCGGTGGAGCGTCTGCCAGAGCGAGGCGGGCGGGTCGGTGGGGGCGCGATAGATGTCGAGCAGTTCCGCACGCAGGGCGCCGATGACGCGCTGGGCGACGAGGGCGGCGTGGGGCCGCAGGTCGCCCTGGCCTTCCAGGCAGGCGGCCAGGCAGTGCAGGTAGCCGGTCTGCACCGCCTGCCAGAGCGTGCGGTTGGCGTCCATGCCGGCCTGCTCGGGCGGCGCCAGCGGCAGCGGCCGGCCGGCGAACTTGCGCGCCGACTCGGTCTGGGCAAAGGCGATTGGGTCGCGCAGCAGCTCGAGGATCTTCAGCCGCTCGGCCGGCGCGATGGCGTAGCGGTTGAGCAGGTTGAGCTGGCGCAGCAGCAGGGCCTGCGCCTGGGCCGGGTTGGCCAGCGGCTGGGCGGACAACCAGTCGCGGCAGCTGCGCGCGTTGACGAAGGCCGGCGGCTGCTCCGGGCCCAGGGCCGGCAGGTTGAATCCGATGGTGCTCATTCTCCTCCTTGTTCCTCTGCCAGGGCGCGGATAAAGGCCGTCCGCAGGGCGGCGCCGTCGACGGCGCTTCGTTGTTTTGCTTCGCGCTCCGCCCTGCCCCAGACCGGATTGGGGAAGTGGCGGTCGTCGCGCCAGCGCGGGATGACGTGCCAGTGCAGGTGCGGCACCACGTTGCCCAGGCTGGCGAGGTTGACCTTGTCCGGCCGCGCGGCCGTGCGCAGCGCCGACTCGGCGGCGAACACCACCGACATCAGGTGGCGCCGCCCGGCGGCGTCGAGATCGGTCATGTCGGCGACGTGGCGCTTCCAGACGACCCGGCAGAAGCCGGGGTAGTCGGCGTCCGCCACGAGCACCAGCCGGCACAGCTCATCCTGCCAGAGAATCTCCCCGCCTGCTTCGACGCACAGCTGGCATGCATCCGCAACCGACATCGACCGGCCCCTGCCTATGCGAAAAGGATGGATGCATTCTACCCCGCCCGCCGCTACAATCGAATGGCATCCCCTCAACTCTTCCAAGGAGTTTTCCCATGCGCCCCCAGGCTTTCGTGCGCCGCTGCCTCGCCGCCCTGTTTCTCCTGCTGGCCGCCGGTGCCTGGGCCCAGGCCGGCACGCTGGACAAGATCAAGCGCACCGGCGTCATCTCCCTGGGCCATCGCGAAGCCTCGATCCCCTTCTCCTACCTCGGCGACAACCGGCAGCCGGCCGGCTATTCGGTCGAGCTGTGCCAGCGGGTGGCGGAGAGCGTCAGGCGGCAACTCGGCCTGGCGGATCTCCAGATCAGGTGGGTGCAGGTGACGCCGGGCAACCGGGTGGCGAAGCTCGCCAGCGGCGAAATCGACCTGGAGTGCGGCTCGACGACCAACACCCTGTCGCGCCAGGAGCAGGTGTCGTTCAGCCTGCTGACCTTCGCCGACGGCGGCAGCCTGCTCATGAAGGCCGACTCGGGACTGCTGGGCATCGCCGACATGGGCGGCAAGCGCATCGGCGTGGTGCCCGGCACCACCACGGAGGGCAGCCTGCAGGATGCGCTGGCGCGACACAATGTGAAGGCGGAGGCGGTGAAGCTGAAGGACCACGCCGAGGGCCTGGTGGCGCTGATGGAAGGCAGGATCGACGCCTACGCCTCCGACCGCGTCATCCTGGTCGGGCTGGTGCTCGGCTCCGGCAACCAGAAGAGCCTGCGCCTGTCGCACGACCTGTTTTCCTACGAGCCGTATGCGCTGATGCTGCGGCGGAACGACTCGGCCTTCCGCCTGGCGGTGAACCGCGAGCTGGCGCGCCTCTACCGCAGCGAGGAGATCTACGCCATCTACGATCGCTGGCTCGGCGTGCTCGGCACACCGGGGCCGCTGCTCAAGTCCCTGTATTTCCTCAACGGCCTGCCGGAGTAGGCGCCCGACGGATTGCCGGAAAGTCAGTCGCCGCAGGACGGCGTGCGGCGCCTCAGTAGCCGGACACCTTGAGCAGCTCTTCCAGGCTCGCCTCGGAGTAGCCTTTGAGCGTCCGGCTGCCGGCGACGATCAGCGGCACGCCGCGCCCGCCTTGCTGGCGGAATTCCCGCTCGTTCGATTCGGAAATCGTGATGTCGCGCTCGGTGTAGGGGATGCCGCGCCGGCCCATGTGCGCCTTCGCCGCGTTGCAGTAGCCGCAGGTCGGCGTGGTGTAGATCACCAGGCTTTCGCGCACGGCGGCCTTGGCGGCCGGCCTGCCGCCGGTGCTCAGCACGGGCGTGCCGGTGTAGGTATTGATGGGTACGGTGACCGGCCGGGCCTTCGCTTCGGCCGGCGGACGATCGCCATAGTGGGTTCGTCCCTGCGCATCGACCCACTTGTAGGGTTGCGCGCAGGCAGGCTGTCCGGCGAGGGCCAGCGTCAGGGGCAGGATCAGGAGCAGGCGCGGGATCGGCATGGGCGGAACCGGGCTGGAATGACGACGCGATAATGCACCATCGCGGCGGCCCTGTCAGCCCCGCTCGGCCAGCGCCAGGCGGATGCCGAGGCCGATGAACAGCACGCCGGTGGCGCGGTCGAGCCAGCGGCCGACGGCGGGACGGCCGCGCAGCCAGCCGCCGACGGTGCCGGCGTACCAGCCGAGCGCGCCGAAGATCAGCACCGTCTGCGCGGCGAACAGCGTGCCGAGCAGCGCCGTCTGTGCGGCCGCGTTGCCGCGCGCCGGATCGACGAACTGCGGCAGGAAGGCGAGGAAGAACAGCGCCACCTTGGGATTGATGGCGTTGGCGACGAAGCCGCGCATGACGTAGGGGCGCATGGCTTCCTGCGTCGCTGCCGCACCGGCCTCGGCGGTGAATTTCGCGCCGGAACTCTTCAGCGCCTGCGCGCCGAGCCAGACGAGATAGGCGGCGCCGGCGAACTTCAATGCCGCGAAGGCGGTGTCGGAGGCGGCGATGAGGGCGGTGACGCCGAGCGTGGCCCAGACGGTGTGGGTGAAGCAGCCCAGCGCGCAGCCGAGGCCGAAGCCGATGCCGGCGCGGCGGCCGCGCGACAGGCCGAGGCTCAGCACGGACAGGTTGTCCGGGCCGGGCGCGAGCGTGATCAGCGCGGCGGCGAGCAGGAAGCCGGCGACCTGGGCGATCGATACATCGATCACAGCAGCACCCGCTCGATGCCGCCGGCGTTGGCTTTCGCGACGTAGTGTTCCATCCAGTCCGGCCCGAGCAGGTGCTTCGCCAGCTCGACGACGATGTAGTCGGCGTCCGTGTTCGTTTCGTCGGCATAGCGGTGCAGGCCTTGCAGGCAGGACGGACAGGAGGTGAGGATCTTCACCGGATCGTCGCCCGGCAGGCGCGCGATGCCGCGCGCGATCTCTTCCTGCTTGCGGAAGCGCACCTGGGTGGACACGTCGGGCCGCGCCACCGCCAGGGTGCCGGATTCGCCGCAGCAGCGGTCGTTGAGGTCGACGCGGCTGCCGAGCAGTTTCGCCGCCACCTTGGTGCCGTTGTGCACCTTCATCGGGTCGTGGCAGGGCTGGTGGTAGAGGTAGCGCACGCCTCTCACGCCGTCGATCCTGACGCCCTTCTCCATCAGGTACTCGTGGATGTCGAGCAAGCGGCAGCCGGGGAAGATCTTCTCGAATTCGTACTTCTGCAGCTGGTCCATGCAGGTGCCGCAGGAGACGATCACCGTGCGGATGTCGAGATAGTTGAGCGTGTTGGCGACGCGGTGGAACAGCACGCGGTTGTCGGTGGTGATCTTCTGCCCCTCGTCGGCCTCGCCGGCCGCCGTCTGCGGGTAGCCGCAGCAGAGATATCCCGGCGGCAGCACGGTCTGCGCGCCCAGCTCGAAGAGCATGGCCTGGGTGGCCAGCCCGACCTGCGAGAACAACCGCTCCGAGCCGCAGCCGGGGAAATAGAAGACGGCGTCCGAATCTTCCGTGACCTTCTGCGGGTCGCGGATCACCGGCACGATGGCGGCGTCCTCGATGTCGAGCAGGGCGCGCGAGGTGCGCTTCGGCAGCCCGCCCGGCATCGGCCGGTTGATGAAGTGGATGACCTGCGTGCGGATCGTCGGCGCGCCCAGGGTGGCGGCCGGCTGCCGCGTGCTGCGCCCGGCCAGTCCCGACCACTTCGCCAGCCGGTAGCCGAGGCGCTGCGCCTTGTAGCCCCACTCGATCATGCCCTTGCGCATCAGCTTGATCGTCGCCGGGTCCTTCAGGGTAAGGAAGGCCATCGCCGCCGCCTTGGCCGGCACGAACTTCTTGCGGCCCTGCTCGCGCAGGAAGTTGCGCATGGCCACCGAGACGTCGCCGTAGTCGATGTCCACCGGGCAGGGCTTCACGCAGCGGTGGCAGATGGTGCAGTGGTCGGCGATGTCGTTGAACTCGTCGAAGTGCGCCAGCGAGACGCCGCGCCGCGTCTGCTCTTCATACAGGAAGGCCTCGACCAGCAGGCCGGTGCCGAGGATCTTGTTGCGCGGCGAGTAGAGCAGGTTGGCGCGCGGCACGTGGGTCGAGCAGACCGGCTTGCACTTGCCGCAGCGCAGGCAGTCCTTCACGCTGGCTGCGATGTTGCCGATCTCCGACTGCTCGAGGATCAGCGACTCGACGCCGAGCAGGCTGAAGCTGGGCGTATACGCATTCCCCAAATTGGCGCCGGGCAGCAGCTTGCCCTTGTTGAAGCGGCCCTCCGGATCGACGCGGTTCTTGTAGTCGACGAAGGGCGCGATCTCTTCCGCATCGAGGTAGTCGAGCTTGGTGATGCCGATGCCGTGCTCGCCGGAGATGACGCCGCCGAGGCGCCTCGCCAGCGCCATGATGCGGTCGACCGCGGCATTGGCCTCGCGCAGCATCTCGTAGTGGTCGGAGTTCACCGGCAGGTTGGTGTGCACGTTGCCGTCGCCGGCGTGCATGTGCAGCGCGACGAAGACACGGCCGCGCAGGATCTCGCGGTGGATGCCCTCGATGCGCTCCAGCACCGGGCGGAACAGCGTGCCGTCGAAGAGGTCCTCGAGCTGCGGCTTCAGCTCGCGCTTCCACGACACGCGCACCGAGTAGTCCTGCAGGGTGTGGAAGACGGTTTGTGTAGCCCCCTTTGCAAAGGGGGCCGTCGGCGAAGCCGACGGGGGGATTTGCGGCGGCTGAAAAATCCCCCCCGGCCCCCCTTTTTCAAAGGGGGGAATGTCGGCTGCCGGCGCATCCAGGTTGTCGAGCAGCCACTGCCAGCGTTGCCGCACCGATTCGATCAGCTCCCGCGCCTGCTCGCGGCGGTCGCCGATGAGTTCGTCGGCGTCGAGGTTGGCGTCGCCGGCATGCAGCGGCAGCTCGCCCTGCAGGAATTCGGCGAGGGCATCGCATAACCGCAGCTTGTTGCGGATCGACAGCTCGATGTTGATGCGCTCGATGCCGTCGCAGTAGTCGCCCATGCGCGGCAGGGGGATGACCACGTCCTCGTTGATCTTGAAGGCGTTGGTGTGGCGGGCGATGGCGGCGGTGCGGGCGCGGTCGAGCCAGAAGGTCTTGCGCGCTTCCGCGGTGGTGGCGATGAAGCCTTCGCCGCCGCGGGCGTTGGCGATCCTCACCACCTGCGAAGCCGCCTGCATGACGGCCGTCTCGTCCTCGCCGACGATGTCGCCGAGCAGCACCATCTTCGGACGGCCATGGCGCTTGGCCTTCGAGGCGTAGCCGACGGCCCGGACGTAGCGTTCGTCGAGGTGCTCCAGTCCGGCAAGGATGGCGCCGCCGGGGCGCGCCTCGAGGAAGTCCTTGACCTCGACGATGGCCGGCACTGCCTCGCGCACCTGGCCGTAGAACTCCAGGCAGACCGTGCGGGTGACCGGCGGCAGGCGGTGCAGGATGAAGCGCGCCGAGGTGATGATGCCGTCGCAACCCTCCTTCTGCACGCCGGGCAGTCCCGCCAGGAACTTGTCGGTGACGTCCTTGCCGAGGCCGGTCTTGCGGAAGCGGCTGCCCGGCACCTCGAGGAGCTCCTCGGAGAGCGTTTTTCCCGTGTCCGAATCGCTGCGGCGCACGCGGAACCTCGCCAGCGCCTGGTCGTGGATCTTGCCGAGGTTGTGCTCGAGGCGTTCGACGTCGACCCAGTGGCCGTCCGGGCCGACCATCTTCCAGGAAGCCAGGTTGTCGAGCGCCGTGCCCCACAGCACGGCCTTCTTGCCGCCGGCGTTCATGGCGATGTTGCCGCCGATGCAGGAGGCGTCGGCCGAAGTCGGGTCGACGGCGAAGACCAGTCCGGCCTCCTCGGCCGCTTCCATCACGCGCCGCGTCACCACGCCGGCGCCGCAGTGGATGGTTGCGTACGGCCGGTCCGTCCCGGGCAAAGTCAGTTCCTCCGGCACGGCGAGGCGGTCGAGCTTTTCGGTGTTGATCACCGCCGAGCGGGCATCCAGCGGCACCGCGCCGCCGGTGTAGCCGGTGCCGCCGCCGCGCGGAATGATGGTCAGGCCGAGCGCGATGCAGTCCTTCACCAGGCCGGGGATCTCGTCCTCGGTGTCCGGACAGAGCACGACGAAGGGATACTCGACGCGCCAGTCGGTGGCGTCGGTGACGTGCGAGACGCGCGAGAGGCCGTCGAAGCAGATGTTGTCGCGCCGCGTGTGTTTCGAGAGGGTGCGCAGCACCCTGGCGCGCAGGGCGCTTGTGGCATTGAAGCCGGCGGCGAAGCGTTCGACGGCCACGTGCGCCGCCGCCAGCAGCTGCGCGACGCTCTCGTTGCCCTGGCGGCGCTTCTCGATTTCGGCGAGGCGGTGGCGCAGCGCGCCGACCAGCGCCTCGCGGCGCGCAGGGTTGTCGAGCAGGTCGTCCTCGAGGTAGGGATTGCGCTGCACGACCCAGATGTCGCCCAGTACCTCGTAGAGCATCCGCGCCGAGCGGCCGGTGACGCGCTCCGCGCGCAGCCTGTCGAGCACCCGCCACGCCTCGTCGCCGAGCAGGCGGATGACGATCTCGCGGTCGGAGAACGAGGTGTAGTTGTAGGGGATTTCGCGGAGTCGGGCGGTCATGCGGGCGGGAACAGCGGCAAAGAAGCGAATTTTAACGTACCGCAACGCAACACGCAGCGGAATCAAACCTTTGCAGCCGTTGTGGTCTTGGGGGCCGCGCTTGCCGCTGCCGCTGTGTCGCTGCTACCCTTGCCCACCTATGATGACCGACTACCTCACGAAAATCCTCAACGCCCGCGTCTACGACGTGGCGATCGAGTCGCCGCTCGAGCCGGCGCCCAACCTGTCCGCGCGGCTGCACAACACCCTGCTGCTGAAGCGCGAGGACATGCAGGAAGTTTTCTCCTTCAAGCTGCGCGGCGCCTACAACAAGATGGCGCACCTGCCGCCGGCGGCGCTCAGGCGCGGCGTCATCACCGCCTCCGCCGGCAACCATGCCCAGGGCGTGGCGCTGGCCGCGCAGCGGATGGGCTGCCAGGCGGCGATCGTCATGCCGGTGACGACGCCGCAGATCAAGATCAATGCCGTGGCGGCGCGCGGCGCCGAGGTGGTGCTGGCGGGCGACTCCTACGACGAGGCCTACCGCCACGCGCTGGAACTGGAGAAGAAGCGCCGGCTGAGCTTCGTCCATCCCTACGACGATCCCGAGGTCATCGCCGGGCAGGGCACCATCGGCATGGAGATCCTGCGCCAGCACACCCGGCCGATCCACGCCATCTTCGTGCCCGTCGGCGGCGGCGGGCTGATCTCGGGCATCGGCGCCTACGTCAAGCGCCTGCGGCCGGAGATCAAGGTGATCGGCGTCGAGCCGGTCGAGGCCGACGCCATGGCGCGCTCGCTCGCCGCCGGCCACCGCGTGCGCTTGGGCCAGGTCGGCCTCTTCGCCGACGGCGTGGCGGTGAAGCAGGTCGGCGAGGAGACCTTCCGCCTGTGCAAGGAGGTGGTGGACGGCGTGATCCTGGTCGACACCGACGCCATCTGCGCCGCCATCAAGGACGTCTTCGAGGACACCCGCTCCATTCTCGAGCCGGCCGGGGCGCTCGCCATCGCCGGCGCCAAGGCCTGGGCGGCGAAGCACAAGCTGCGCAACGAGACGCTGGTGGCGGTGGCCTCCGGCGCCAACACCAACTTCGACCGCCTGCGCTTCGTCGCCGAGCGCGCCGAGGTGGGCGAGCACCGCGAGGCGGTGCTGGCGGTGACGATTCCCGAGACGCCGGGCAGCTTCCGGAAATTCTGCAGCCTGCTCGGCGCGCGCAACATCACCGAGTTCAACTACCGCTTCGCCGACCCTCGGGAGGCCCACGTCTTCGTCGGCGTGCAAGTCGGCAGCCGGGCGGAGTCGCTCAAGCTGGTGGAGGCCCTGCGCCGGCACGGCCTCGACACGCTCGACCTGACCGAGGACGAGATGGCCAAGCTGCACGTGCGCCACATGGTCGGCGGCCACGCGCCGGTGGAGAACGAACTGATCTACCGCTTCGAGTTCCCCGAGCGCCCGGGCGCCCTGATGAAGTTCCTCAACAGCATGAGCGCCAGCTGGAACATCTCGCTGTTCCACTACCGCAACCACGGCGCCGACTACGGCCGCGTGCTGGTGGGGATGCAGGTGCCGCCGCGCGAGAAGCCGGCCTTCCGCGCCTTCCTGAAGGACCTCGGCTACGCCAACTGGGACGAAACGAAGAACCCGGCCTACAAGATGTTCCTCGGCTGAAGGCTGCCTGCCTTCACGTCGAATATTCCCGCCTCGGTGACGATGGCATCCATCGGCAGGTCATGGGTCTGCGGGCGGATGCTGTCGACGCGGGCCAGCTCGAAGCCGACGCCGACGGCGCGCGGGCGGGGGGAGAGGGCGGCCAGGCTGCGGTCGAAATAGCCGCCGCCGTAGCCGAGGCGGTAGCCGGCCGCGTCGAAGGCGTTGAGCGGCATGAGGATCGCGTCGGGCCGCAAGGTCTCGCCCCGCGCCGGGATATGGATGCCGTAGCGGTCCTCGACCATTTCGCTGTGCGGCGCCCATTCGCGGAATTCCAGCGGCAATCCGTTGTCCACCACCACCGGCAGGCAGGCGCGCAGGCCGCCCGGCAGGCGCGCCGCGACCAGGGCGCGGGCGTCGAATTCGCCGCGGAACGGCCAGCAGAAGGCGAGCACGGCGGGATCCAGGGCGTCAACCAGCGCGCCCAGGTGGCGTTCTATCTGGCGTGACAGTTGCGCGTGGCGCTCGGCCGGCAGCGCTTCGCGCGCCGCGATGAGGCGGTTGCGCAGGGCGTTGCGGAAGCTGCGGAGCGCATCTGCGGCGGCCGGGTCGGTCATGGGCGGTGTGCTATTCTGAAAGCGATGGTGAGCAGTTTGAAGCAACTATATCGAATGAAGCGGCTGCTGTGCGCCCTGGCGCTGGCAGCCACGGTCCCGGCACTCCATGCCGCCGCGTCGGCGGACGAGCGCGTGCTGGCCGCCAAGGATGCCGTCCAGCGCGGCGACCGCGCCAAGCTGGCCAAGCAGCTCGAGGCGGTGCGCGGCCACGAGCTCGAACCCTATGTCGAATACTGGCTGTTGCGCCTGCGCCTGGAAGAGGCCGGCCGCGACGAGCTGCGCGACTTCCTCGCGCGCCAGTCCGGCAGCTACCTGGCCGACAAGCTGCGCGGCGAATGGCTGAAGGTACTGGGCAAGCGCCGCGAATGGGATGCCTTCGACGCGGAGTATCCGCCGCTCGTCCAGAACGACCAGGAAATCACCTGCTACGCCCTGCAGAACCGCCTGCGCCTGGCCGACCTTGGCGCGCTGGAGGAAGCGCGGCCGCTCTGGTTCGTCGCCGCCGAACTGCCGGAGGCCTGCATTCCCCTGATGGAGCAGCTGATCGCCGACAAGCGCCTGGGCGTCGACGACATCTGGGAGCGCCTGCGCCGCCTGCTCGAGGCGAAGAAGCTCGGCGCCGCCAAACTGACCGCCGCCTACCTGCCGGCCAGCCAGGCGCCGTCCGCCAAGACGCTCGAGTCGATCGCCGACAAACCGATGCGCCACCTGGCCCTGCTGCCGTCCGGCTTTGCCGCCAGCCGCCAGGGCCGCGAAATGGCGCTGTTCGCCGTGCAGCGCACGGCCCGCATCGATCCCGTCCAGGCCGCCCAGCAGTGGGAAGGCATCAAGGACAGGTTTTCGGCGGCCGATCGCGGCTACATCTACGGCCAGCTCGGCTGGCAGGCGGCCCTGAAGCACATGCCGGAGGCGATCGGCTGGTATGCGCAGGCCGGCAACGCCCCCCTGTCCGAGGACCAGCTGGCCTGGAAGGCGCGCGCCGCGCTGCGCGCGCAGAACTGGCGCGTGGTGCACGAAGCCGTCGAGCAGATGCCGAAGACCCTGCAGGCGCAGCCGGACTGGATCTACTGGCTCGGCCGCGCCCATGAGGCGCTCGGCCGGCAGGAGGAGGCGCGGGCGCTCTATGCGCGCATCGCCGGACAGCCGAATTTCTACGGCAACCTCGCCGACGACGAGCTGGGCCGTCCCATCATGCCGCCGCCCCTGCCGCAGAAGCCGGCCGGCGAGGAAGTCAAGGCCGTCGCTGGCCTGCCGGGCATCCGCCGCGCCCTCGCGCTGTTCCGCATCGACATGCGCATCGAGGGCATCCGCGAGTGGAACTGGACCCTGCGCGGCATGGACGACGCGAAACTGCTGGCGGCGGCGGAGCTCGCCCATCGGCACGAGATCTTCGACCGCGCCATCAACACCGCCGACCGCACCCTGGCGCAGCACGACTATTCGATGCGCTACCTGGCGCCGTTCCGCGAGCACGTCGAGCCGAAGGCGCGGGCCCTGCAGCTCGACGAGGGCTGGGTGTACGGCCTGATGCGCCAGGAGAGCCGCTTCATCACCAACGCCAAGTCGGTGGTCGGCGCCAAGGGCCTGATGCAGCTGATGCCGAAGACCGCCAGCTGGGTGGCGAAGAAGATCGGCCTCAAGGATTACCATCCGGGCAGGACCAACGACACCGACGTCAACGTCACGCTCGGCACCAACTACCTGAAGATGGTGCTCGACGAGCTGGACAGCCATCCGGTGCTGGCTTCCGCCGCCTACAACGCCGGGCCGGGGCGCGCGCGCAAGTGGCGCGATGCCGTCCGGCCGATCGAGGGCGCCATCTACGCCGAGACGATCCCCTTCAACGAGACGCGCGACTACGTCAAGAAGGTGATGAGCAACGCGGTGTACTACTCGGCCCTGTTCGACGGCCAGCCGCAGTCCCTCAAGCGCCGCCTCGGCACCGTCGCGCCGAAGAACGGCGACGCGCCGAAGATCGAAGACCTACCGTGACTGCTTGATCGCCAGCACCGCCTGGTTGCGCAGCGCCCGCAGCATGGAGAGGACGTTTTCCGGGATGACCAGCTCGCCGGCGTTCGCCTTGTCGGCGTAGATCAGCCCGACCGGGGCGTTCTTGATCACCAGCGGGAAGAGGATGAAGGTTTCCGCCGCCACGGTCTTGCCGAACCATTCCGGGATGTGGCTGCTGATCTTCGGGTCGCGGATGTCGGAGATGAGGATGTCGGCGCCGCGCGTGAGGGCCACGTCGAAGATGTCCTTCCTGCCGCCGAGAGGGAAGCGGAAGCGGCGGACGATCTCCTCGATTTCCGGGCCGAAGCCGAACTTCGCCGCCATGCTGTTGCTGCGTGCATCCTTGATGCACAGCAGGACATGCTGGAAGCCGATGCCGCGGTACATGGTCTCGATGATGATGCGCAGGATGTCGGCCAGCGCATAGTCCCCCACCAGCGAGCCGGTGATGTCCTGGATGCCGGCGTTGAGGATGGCCTGGGCTTCCTCCAGGCTGGGCCCGGCCGTTCCGGCCTCGCCGTCCGGCGCCGGCCGTGCTTCGCCAAGGGCCGGCGCGGCGATCGCCGTCCGCGTCAGGTTGCCCGGAATGCTGGTGAAGGCCGCTTCCGTGTCGGGCGCCGCCGCGGCATTCTGTTTTTTCCCGCCCCAGGCGCCGATCTGCCGGCCGAGTGCGCTCTGCTGCAGGTTGAGGCGGATGGCCGCCGTGTAGCTGACGACCTCCTCGAGCGAATGCTTGACGGTCTGCTCGAGCTGCTCGAGGTCGAGGGGAATGCTGTCGCCGAAGCGCCGGCTGATCTTCTGCAATTCATTTTTCTGCTTCTCGGCCGGCACCTGCTCGAATACCGCGCACAACTGGTCGGAGAGGCCGGCCAGCACGCGCAGCCGCTCGTTGGGATTGGCCGACTTCTTCACGGCACCGTCGGGCAGCCGGCGCATGCTGCCGACCATGCTGTCCGGGAAGCCCCAGCTGCGCGCCACGCCGATGCCCAGCTCCTCATAGGAGATGCCCAGCACCCGGGCCGAGGCCGCGGCTTCGCTGCCGTCCGACTGGGCGAGCTGCTTGCGGATCTCGATGCTCTCGTCGGGGAAGTAGAAGCAGGCCAGCATGCGGCCGAGGTTGTGGAACATCGAGCAGATGAAGGCTTCCTCGAAGTCCTTCGCCATGCCCTTCTTCGCCATGTCGCGCGCCAGGATGCCGCTCATGATGGCGCGCACGAATTCCTCGCGCAGCTGCGTCGCCTGGCCCTTGTTCTGCAGGTGCTCCATCAGGATCAGCGAAGTGGCGATGCTGCGCACCGTGCCGAAGCCGAGGATCATCACGGCGCGCGAGATGGTGCTGATGGTGCCGCCGCCGGCCTGCTTGTAGAAGGCCGAGTTGACCAGGCGCATCAGCTTGTTGGTGAGGGCGACGTCCTTCAGGATCGTATTCGAAAGCGAGGAGACGCTTTCCTGGTCCGAGGCGGCGAGCCGGTTGATGGTCGAGATCGCCTCGGAGAGCGCCGGGAAGTCGCTCTTGTGGCGCATGCGGCGCAGCAGGAAATCCAGCGTGGATTGCTTGCCGCCCTCGCTTGTCCGGGCCGGGGCCTCCTCTTCCTGCGGCGTCAGCCAGGCCTTCAGCGCGGCGCGCAGCGCCGCCACGTCGGCATAGCGTGCCGCGGTGTCCATCGCCGTGGCCTTCAGGATGATGTCGCCGAGTCGGTCGTCCACCACGCCGGCGGCTTCCGGCGGGAGGCGGACCGGCTCGGTGGACATGCGATGCAGCACGGTCAGCACGCTCTTGCCGCTGACCACCGGCCTGCCGGTGATCAGCTCGCACAGGATCAGGCCGGCGGAAAAGACGTCCGACTGCACGCCGGCCCGGCCCTCGTTGATGCATTCCGGCGCCAGGTAGGCCGGCGTGCCGAGGATGCCCTCGCTGATGCCGGGCGTGCCGTCCTGGTTCGCGCGCACGGCGATGCCGAAGTCCATCACCCGCGGCACGCCGTCGGCGTTGAGCAGGATGTTGGACGGCTTCAGGTCGCGGTGGATGATGCCGTGGCGATGGGCATGCTCGACGGCGTCGAGGATCTGCAGCATCAGTTCGATGGCGCGCGGCGCCGGCATGCCGCCGGCCTCGCGCAGCTGCTCGGCCAGGTTGCGGCCCTCGACATACTCGAACACCAGGTAGGGGTCGCCGTCCTGCTCGCCGGCATCGAAGATCGGCACGATGTTGGGGTGGCGCAGGCCGCCGACCGTGCGCGCCTCGTCCATCAGGGCCTGCCTGCGCGCCTCGTCCCGGCTGTCCAGGTGCAGCGACTTGATGGCCACTTCGCGCTGCAGCTGCGGATCGTGGGCGAGAAAGACCACGCTCTGCGCGCCCGTGCCGAGGACGCGGAGGATGTCGAATTTGCCGATTTTCTTCGGCATGGGCGCGGGATTTCTCATTTTTTCGCAAAGGCGGTCCTGCAATAAGCACTGCAGTGTGTAATAACGCCGCGTACGGGCCGGACTTGAGATTAAAATGCGGGAACCCGTACAGGCTCCTTTGCGCTGCACCGTTAAAACCGCATGAATACAAAGAGAATTCTCCTGATCGGCGGCTCCGGCTTTTTGGGCGGCCATGTGGCGCGGCAGCTTGCCGCGCAAGGCCATCGCCTGACCGTGCCGACGCGGCACCGCGAGCGTGCCCGGCACCTGATCGTCCTGCCGACCGTCGAGGTGGTCGAAACCGATGTCCACGACGATGCCTGCCTGGCCGGGCTGCTTGCCGGGCAGGACGCGGTGATCAATCTGGTCGGCATCCTGCACAGCCGCTACGGCCTGCCCTACGGGCCGGATTTCGCCCGCGCGCATGTCGAGCTGCCCAGGCGGATTGCCGCGGCCTGCCGCGCCGCCGGGGTGCGCCGGCTGATCCACGTCTCCGCCCTCAACGCCGACGCGAACGGGCCCAGCCAGTACCTGCGCTCGAAGGGCGAGGGCGAAGCCGCCCTGCGTGAGGCCGGCGCGGCGCTCGACCTGACGATCTTCCGGCCCTCGGTGATCTTCGGACCGGACGATTCCTTCCTCAACCTGTTCGCCGCCCTGCAGCGCCGCTTTCCGCTGATGCCGCTGGGCAACACGCAGGCGCGCTTCCAGCCGGTGTACGTCGAGGACGTGGCGCGCGCCATCGTCGCCAGCCTCGATCGCCGCGACGCCTTCGGCCAGGCCTACTGTTGCTGCGGGCCGCGCATCTACACCCTGGCCGAGCTGGTGCGCTACGTCGGCCGGCAGATCGGCCGGCCGCGGCCGATCGTCGCCCTGCCCGAGGCGCTGGCACGCCTCCAGGCCGGCCTGCTCGAACTGCTGCCGAACCCGCCGATGTCGGTGGACAACCTCGATTCGATGGACGTCGACAGCGTCTGCCCGGGCGGCGAGCCGCTGCCCTTCGGCGCCACGCCGGTTGCGCTCGAGGCGGTGGCGCCGGAATACCTGGGCGCCAGCACGCCGCGCTACCGCTTCTACGGCTATCGCGTGAAGGCGCGCCGCTGAACAAAGATGAGGACCTATCCCCCGACCCCTTTCCCGAGGAAAGGGGTGACGACTGTTCAGTTGCTGCGCAACTTCCATGCCGTTGGCTTCAGCCCTCCTTGGGGCGGCCCGGCGGAGGGCTGAGGTGAAAATCTACGTCGTCGGCGGCGCGGTGCGGGACCGGCTGCTCGGCCTGCCCGTGCAGGACCGCGACCATGTCGTCGTCGGCGCCACGCCGGAGGACATGCTGGCGCGCGGCTTCAAGCCGGTCGGCAAGGACTTTCCCGTCTTCCTGCACCCCGAGACGCACGAGGAATACGCCCTGGCCCGCACGGAACGGAAGACCGCCCCGGGCTACAAGGGCTTCGTCTTCCACGCCGCGGCCGATGTGACGCTGGAGGAAGACCTCGCCCGGCGCGACCTCACCATCAACGCCATCGCCGAAGCCGAGGACGGTACGCTGGTCGATCCCTTCAACGGCCAGGCCGACCTCGCCGCGCGCGTGCTGCGCCACGTCGGGCCGGCCTTCGCCGAGGATCCCGTGCGCGTGCTGCGCGTGGCGCGCTTCGCCGCGCGCTTCGCCGACTTCCAGGTGGCGGAGGAGACCCTGGCGCTGATGCGCCTGATGGCGGACAACGGCGAGGTCGACCACCTGGTGCCCGAGCGCGTCTGGCAGGAGCTGGCGCGCGGCCTGATGGAGGCGCGCCCCTCGCGCATGCTCGCCGTGCTGCGCGAATGCGGCGCGCTGGCGAAGATCCTGCCCGAGCTCGACCGCCTGTTCGGCGTGCCGCAGCCGGCCGAGCACCATCCCGAGATCGACACCGGCGCGCACATCCTGCGTGTCGTCGACCAGGCGGCGGCGCGCCGCTTTCCGCTGCCGGTGCGCTATGCCGCCCTGCTGCACGACCTCGGCAAGGGCGCCACGCCGCACGCGGAATGGCCGCACCACCACGGCCACGAGGCCACCGGCGCGGCGCTGGCCGAAACCGTCAGCGAACGCCTGCGCGCGCCGGCCGACTGCCGCGACCTCGCCGTGCTGGCGGCGCGCGAGCACGGTGTCATCCACGACGCCGCCCAGCTGCGTCCCGCCACCGTGGTCAGGCTGCTCGAGCGCGCCGACGCCCTGCGCCGTCCCGAGCGCTTCGGCCAGCTGCTGGAAGCCTGCGAATGCGATTTCCGCGGCCGCCCCGGCTGGGAGGACCGGCCCTGGCCGGCCGGCGACATCCTGCGGCGCGCCCTGATCGCCGTGCAGGGAGTGGACGCCGGCGCCATCGCCACCGCCACCACCGACAAGGCGCGGATTCCCGAGCGCATCCACGAGGCGCGCGTCGCCGCGGTGCGCCACGCGCCGTCCTGCGCGGACTGACTTTTCATGCGAAAGCCCCTGCTCCCCCTGCTGCTCTGCCTGCTGGCCGGCGTCCCCGCCGCGCTGGCGCAGGCGCCGGCGGAACCGCCGCCCGCTGCGCAGGAGCAGCCGGCTCCCGCCGCGCCGGCGCGCAGCGTCGAGGAGGAACTGGCGGCGCTGCGGCCGGTGCTGATCGGCAAGCGCTACCTGGAACAGGCGCGCAAGCGCCTCGCCGTGCAGCTGGCGCGCATCGGCCGCAGCATGGAGAACCCGGACGCCTGGTTCGAGGACAACGCCCTGGTGACGAGCGACTTCATCGCCGACGTGCGGATCATGTACGCCCTCGAATTCAAGGAAGGCGCCCAGTTGGTCTCCTACGGCATGATGAAATCCTGGGGCATGGACATCGACCGGCTGCACCAGCGGGCGCTCGCCAACCTCGATCGCGCCCATGGCGAGATCGCCGTCAAGCAGGTCGGCAAGCTGCCCTGGCTGTATGTCATCGAGACGGAAGACGGCTATGCCGCCAGCCGCACCCTGCTGCACTGGCGCTGGGCGGAACTGACGCTGAAGCTGGGCGACAGCCTCATCCTCGGCATGCCGACGCGGGACGTCGTGGTGTTCACCGCCGCCCTGGAGCCGGAGAAGATCGGGCAGCTGCGCGAAACGGTCGTGACGGTGGAGCGCCACCAGGGCCGCCCCGTCTCGCGCAAGCTGTTCCAGTGGACGCCGCAGGGCTGGCAGGAATTCGACGGGACGCTAAACCAGCCGGTACAGCAGGGTGGCGAGCAGGGACAGCAGCAGGGTGGTGCCGAAGGGAAAGTGGTAGAGGCGCCCGCGAAAGCGGAAGCTGACGTCCCCCGGCAGGCGGCCGATGCGCAGGAAGGCGGCCAGCCGCGGCAGGAAAACGCCGGCGATGAAAACCGTCACCAGCAGGGCAATCAGCCACTTCAGCATCGGGAATGAGGAAAGGACAGCAATGATCGAACTATACACATGGGGCACCCCCAACGGCCGCAAGGTCTCCATCATGCTCGAGGAGTGCAAGCTGCCCTATCGCGTGCACAAGATCGACATCACGCAGGGCGAGCAATTCGCGCCGGCCTTCGTCGCCATCAACCCGAACGGCAAGATCCCGGCCATCGTCGATCCCGATGGCCCCGACGGCAAGCCGATGAAGATGATGGAATCCGGCGCCATCCTGGTCTACCTCGCCGGCAAGGTCGGGCGCTTCCTGCCGGCGAGCGACCGCGGCAAGTACGAGGCCCTGCAGTGGCTGATGTTCCAGATGGGCGGCGTCGGCCCGATGTTCGGCCAGACCCACCACTTCCTGCGCTACGCGCCGGAGAAGGTCGACTACGCCATCGGCCGCTACACGCGCGAGACGGCGCGGCTCTACGGCGTGCTCAACGCGCGTCTCGGCAAGCACGAATACCTCGCCGACGAATACTCCATCGCCGACATCGCCACCTTCCCCTGGGTGGCGCGCCACGAGTGGCACGACGTCGCCTTGGCCAGCTACCCCCACGTCCTGCGCTGGTTCAAGGCCATATCCAACCGCCCGGCCGTGCAGCGGGGCATGGCCGTGCCGAAGTGAGCGGAGCCCGTTTCAGCGGGCTGGAAGTCATCAGCCGCCAGCCCCCGGCAAAAGTCAGTCCCCGCAACACGCCGCTGCTCTTCCTCCATGGCGCCTATGCCGCCGCCTGGTGCTGGGACGAGCATTTCCTGTCCTTCTTCGCCGAACGCGGCTATGCCTGCCATGCGCTGAGCGTGTCCGGCCACGGCGCCTCGCCCGGCCGCGAGCGCCTCGACAGCTTCGGCATCGACCACTATGTGCGCGATGTCGCCGAGGTGGCCGAACGATTGCCGGCGCCGCCGGTGCTGGTCGGCCACTCGATGGGCGGCATGGTGGCGCAGAAATACCTGGAACAACATGAAGCGGCCGGCGTCGTGCTGATGGCCTCGGTGCCGCCGCAGGGGCTGTGGGCGGCGGCGCTCGGCCTGGCCTTCCAGAAACCCGGCCTGATGAACGACCTCAACCGCCTGCTCGGCGGCGGCCAGGTGGCGCTCGACACCCTGCGCACCGCCATGTTCGCCCAGCCGGTGACGAAGGAGGACCTGGCGCGCTGGTACAAGCGCATGCAGCCCGAGTCGCACCGCGCCATCTGGGACATGACCCTGTTCAACCTGCCGCTGAAGAGCCGCATGAACCTGCCGCCCCTGCTGGTGCTGGGCGCCGAGCACGACACCCTGATCCCGCCCTCCCAGGTCGAGATGACCGCCCGCCACTACGGCGTCGAAGCGGAGATCTTCGAGGGCATGGGCCACGGCCTCATGCTCGAACTGGGCTGGCGGCAGGTCGCCGAGCGCATCCTCGGCTGGCTCGACACCGAAGGCCTGTAGAGACCCTCTCCATCGAGGGGGAATCGCCGCGGAAAAATATTTCCGCCGGCGTTCAACTTTTTCCGTTTCCCGCCGTTATCCAAGTTGACGTCCCCTTGCATGAGCGACGTTGCACGGAGGTCATCATGATCATGGAAATGGATATGAGCACGGGAAGAAAAGTCGTCGAGCTGCGCGAAGAGTATGGCGAGGAGGTTCTCCTCTCCAACTGGCTGCCGCGGCCCGAAGTCGGCCTGGCCCTGCAGGAGGCGGTGTCCAACAGGGATTTCCTTCGGTCACCGGCGCGGCACGACCACGCCGCCGACGAGCGGGACGCCGAAGCCTTCCTGCGCAACGTCTACCTCTGCCAGGAGTAGGCTGAGCTTCAACGCATTGTGGCGGCGCCGACCGCTACAATGCGGGCATGACTGCATCCCTCGAACGCCGCGCCGCCTATCCGCATTTCCTCGCCATTCCCACCCGCTGGATGGACAACGACGTGTACGGCCACGTCAACAACGTCGTCTACTACGCCTACTTCGACACCGTCATCAACGAGTACCTGATCCGCGAAGGCGGGCTGGACATCCACGACGGCGCCGTGGTCGGCTACTGCGTCGAGTCCAACTGCCGCTACCACCGTCCGGTGGCCTTTCCCGAGACGATCGACGCCGGCCTGCGCGTCGCGCACCTCGGCAACTCCTCGGTGCGCTACGAGATCGGCCTGTTCCGCCAGGGCGAGGACAAGCCGGCGGCGCAGGGGCATTTCGTGCACGTCTTCGTCGACCGCGCCAAGGACAAGCCGACCGCCATCCCGGAGAAGATCCGCGCCTGCCTGGAAAAACTGATCCTCAAGTAGGACGGATTCCTACGGCAGAATCAGATCAACCCAAAGCCGTGCCGGGTCGTTGATTCATTCAAGCAGTCGGAGGACGCAAGGCGTTGCGGCGGGTGCGGGCGGGTGTCCCGGCAGCCTGATCGCTGAAGGTTGAAACGGCCGCGGCAAATCCTTGCGTCTTCCTTCGCTGCGTCACAGCGCGTGGAGGCGGTCGCCGCGCGCGAAGCCCTGCAGCGGCCCATCGATTCCCCTTCCCAGCATGAGCACCTTGAACAGCTCGCCCATCTCGGCGGGGCTGATGAGCTTCTGCGCGCCGGAGGCGAGGGTGGCGTAGGCTACCGCGCCGTCGGACTGGTGCTGCTCGAGCAGTTGCGCCAGGCCGCAGTTGAGGAGGAACTGTGCCTGGCTGGTGTAGCCGAGCACGTCCAGCCCGGCGTCGTGGCCGGCTTCGGCGATGGCGGTGAAGTCGACGTGCGCCGTGATGTCGTTGAGGCCGGGCAGCCAGAGCGGGTCGCCGTGGGCGTGGTGGCGGTAGTGGCACATCAGCGTGCCCTCGGCGCGCTGCGGGTGGTAATACTCGCGCTGCGGGAAACCGTAGTCGATCAGCAGCAGCGCGCCGCGCCGGAGGATGCGGCCCCACTCGGCGACCCAGGCGCGGGCGGCGAGGGCGATCTCCGAGACGTAGGGCGGCACAACAAAAGTCAGTCCCTGCGACACGGCGAGCAGGGCGCCGGCGGCGGGCCGATCCTGCCAGGTGAAGGCGCCGTTCGCCAGGGCCACGCCGCGTTCGAAGACGCCGTCCTCGCGCCAGGCGACGATGTTGACCGGCAGCGCGTCGAGCAATTCGTTGGCGACGACCGCGCCGCTGAAACTGTCCGGCAGCGCATCGAGCCAGGCGACGCGTCCGGCCAGGTGCGGCGCGCCGCGGGCGAGGGTGTCCTGCTGGCGCGCGCGCAGCTCGCCGGAGAGTTCGAGGATCTCGTAGCGTTCGGGCAGGGTGCCGCGCCGTTCCAGTTCGCGCAGCAGGCCGAGCGCCAGGGCGCCGCTGCCGGCGCCGGCTTCGAGGAGGCGTGGCGCGCTGGCCGCCATGATCGGTTCGACCTGGGCGGCGAGGGCCCGGGCGAAGAGCGGCGAGAGCTCGGGCGCGGTGACGAAATCGCCGGCGGCGCCGAACTTGCGCGCGCCGCCGCTGTAGTAGCCGAGGCCGGGCGCGTAGAGCGCCAACTCCATGTAGCGGGCGAAGGGGATCCAGCCGCCGGCCCGTTCGATTTCGGCTGCGATCAGGGCGGCGAGCCGGCGGCTGCTTTCCGCGGCATCGGCATCGGGCTGGGGCATCGTCATGGCGGGGCCGAATGTGCCCGATTCCGTTAAAATTCGCAAACTTAACCGAGGACCCCGATGACCCTCCGCCTGCAGGACAAGACCATCCTCATCACCGGCGCCGCGCGCCGCGTCGGCGCCGAGACCGCGCGCGTGCTCCATGCCGAGGGCGCCAGCCTGGCCCTGCATTACCGCAAATCGACGGATGCGGCGCAGGCCCTCGTCGCCGAGTTGAATGCCGTCCGCCCCGGCTCGGCCCTGGCTTTCCAGGCCGACCTGCTGGAGACCGAACACCTGCCCCGGCTGGTGGCGGATGTCGTCGAGCACTTCGGCCGGCTCGATGCGCTGGTGAACAACGCCTCCAGCTTCTACGCCACGCTGATCGGCAATATCGGCGAGCGCGACTGGGACGACCTCGTCGGCACCAACCTGAAGGCGCCGCTGTTCCTGTCGCAGGCGGCGGCGCCGCACCTCGCCGCGGCGCGCGGCGCCATCGTGAACATCACCGACATCCACGACGAGCGGCCGCTGAAGAACTTCCCGCTCTACTGCGCCGCCAAGGCCGGCCTGTCGGGGCTGACCCGCGCCCTGGCCCTGGAACTCGGGCCGCACGTGCGGGTGAACGCCGTCGCCCCCGGCCCGATCCTCTGGCCGGAAGACGGTTCCTTCGATGCGGCGGCCCAGGCCCATGTCGTCTCGCGCACCCTGCTCAAGCGCTGCGGCGACCCCGCCGACATCGCCCGCACGGTGCTGTTCCTCATTGCCGACGCGCCCTTCATCACCGGCCAGATCGTCGCCGTGGACGGCGGCAGGAGCGTCGTGCTGTGAGTGCGTACCTGGAGGCTTTGCTCCCCGACGAGCTGGGAGAGAAGGAAAGGCACGAGGCCAACAAGTTGGCCAAGCGGCTGCGCCGCAACGTCGGCCAGGCCATCGGCGACTTCAACATGATCGAGGACGGCGACCGCGTCATGGTATGCCTGTCCGGCGGCAAGGACAGCCACGCCCTGCTCGACATCCTGCTGCAGCTGCGCGAGATCGCGCCGGTGCGCTTCGAGCTGGTGGCCGTGAACCTGGACCAGAAGCAGCCGGGCTTCCCGGCCGAGGTGTTGCCGGCGTATCTGAAAGGCCTCGGCGTGCCCTTCCACATCGAGGAGCAGGACACCTATTCGGTGGTCAAAAGGGTGATCCCCGAGGGCAAGACCACCTGCTCGCTGTGCTCGCGGCTGCGCCGCGGCGTGCTCTACCGCGTCGCCGGCGAGCTCGGCGCCACCAAGATCGCACTCGGCCACCACCGCGACGACATCCTCGAGACGCTGTTCCTCAACATGTTCTACGGCGGCAAGCTGAAGGCCATGCCGCCGAAGCTGGTCTCCGACGACGGCCGCCACATCGTCATCCGCCCGCTCGCCTACTGCCGCGAGCGCGACCTCGAGGCCTGGGCGCAGTTGCGCCGCTTCCCGATCATCCCCTGCGACCTGTGCGGCTCGCAGGAACAGCTGAAGCGCAAGGAGACCAAGGCGCTGCTGCGCGAATGGGACAGGCGCTTTCCCGGCCGCGTCGAGAAGATCTTCGCTGCCCTGGGCAACGTGGCGCCCTCGCACCTGGCCGACCCGAAGCTTTACGACTTCCGCAACCTGAAGGCCAGCGGACGGCCCGACCCGGAGGGCGACCGCGCCTTCGATCCCGAGGAATTCGACGATCCGGCGGTGATCCCGCTTCGCGGCGGCGATGTTTGATATGATTCGGCGTCACGGCAAGTCCGGGATCATAGAATCCAAATGAGCACCAAGGCCGAACGCAATCTCTGCGTCCTTTTCGCCGACGTTTCCGGCAGCACCCGGCTCTACGAGAAGCTGGGCGACAAGGAGGCGCTGCACGCCGTCGAGCGCTGCCTCAACCGCATGACGCGCGCCACCGAGCAGTTCAAGGGCCGCGTCGTCAAGACCATCGGCGACGAGGTGATGGCGGTGTTCGACACGGCGGAGGCGGGCATGGATGCCGCCTGCTCGATGCAGCAGCGCGTGGACGACCTGCCGCCGGTGAGCGGCATCAAGCTGGCCATCCGCATCGGCTTCCACTTCGGCCCGGCCATCGAGGACGCCAGGGACGTCTTCGGCGACACGGTGAACACGGCGGCGCGCATGGCCGGACTGGCCAAGGCCGGCCAGATCATCACCACCGGCGAAACGGTCGCCGCCCTGCCGACGCTGCTGCAGCAGTCCACGCGGGAGATCGACGCCCTCTCGGTGAAGGGCAAGGCGGAAGACGTGCGGGTCTGCGAGGTGCTCTGGCAGGAATCCGACGACCTCACCATGAAATCCGGCAACGTCGCGCCGGCGCCCGTCGCCGCGCGCCTGACGGTGCGGCATGGGGGGGAGGAGAAAGTGCTCGACGCCAGCCACGGCGCCTTCTCCCTCGGCCGCGACGCCGCCAGCGACATCATGATCGCCGACCGGCGCGCCTCGCGCACCCATGCCCGCATCGAGCGCCGCCGCGACAAGTTCGTGCTCATCGACCAGAGCACCAACGGCACCTACGTCACCTTCGACGGCGAGGCCGAATTCGCCCTCAAGCGCGAGGAGGTCATCCTGCGCGGCAGGGGGCGCATCAGCTTCGGCCATGCCTTCGATGCCGATTCGGAGGCCGTCGAATTCAGGGTCGGCTGAACGCTGCCCGCGCCCATGAAAAAGGCCCCGTCCGGGGCCTTTTTCACATGGAGAGCTTGCGCAGCGTCTCGGGGTTCTTCACCACTGTTTCACGCCGCCCCGGCGGCGCCTCGATCAGCGCCGCCGGCGGCAGGGTGTCGAGGCGGGAGAGGACGGCCGCTTCCCTGCAGCCGGCCTCCAGCGTGACGGCAATCTCGCTGCCGCCGGCCGGGCCGAGATTGAGGCACTGCTTGCCGAGCTTGTGGTTGAGCGGCTTGAGGATGCCTGCCTGGACGAGCTGTTCCGGATTGGCCAGTCCGCCTGACAGGACCACCTCGAACACGGCGTCGCCGGCGCCGCTCGAGGCAAGACTGGCCGCCAGCACGCTGTGCAGGCCGTTCAGTTCGCGCATCACCAGCTCCGCGGTGTCCTTGTTCGGCAGGCCCTGCAGCTTGAGGCGCACCTTCTGGCCGCTGAAGTGGAAGTGGGCGAGGAAGAAGCCCTTCGAGAATTCCTCGCCGATCAGCCTGCCGATGTCGCGCAGCGCCTCGTCCTCCGTCGCCCAGCTGGTCTTCTCGGGGATCTGGGTGTTGTAGTAGATCTCCTCGCCGGTCTTCTTGTCGGTGGCCTTCACCGTCCACGAGGTCAGCACGAACTTTTCCACGGTGATGCCGGAGGCGGCCAGCTTGGCCGAGAGCTTGCGGAACTTCGCCTCGCCGGTGACGGCGAAGTCGGCGCCGCCTTTGCCGGCCGTGTCGTCGTTCCACAGGCGGAAGCCGAAGGACTGGATGCGCTCCTTGAGCAGGTTCTCCGCCACCGGCGAGCGCTGCGCCGGCGCGGCGGGGTCGGTCTCGGCGCTTTTGGCAGTGATCGCCACCGAGATCTTCGGGTCGCCGTTGTTGCGGATGAAGTCGACGCGCTCCTCGCGCGACATCTGATTGAGCGATTTCTGCACGTCGCGCACGCGCACCGTGGCGCGGGTGGCCAGCGACATCAGGCCGTCCTTGCCCAGCTGAGGCGGCTGTTCCTCGAGCACGGCCTGGATGAAGTCGCCGCTGCGGGCGAGCAGCTTGTCGCGCACCAGCGCGTAGTTCTTGGCGAGGGAACCCTGTTCGACGTAGAGGCCGAGGGCCTTCTCGACGAGCTGGCGCCGGGCGTCCTCGCGCAGGTCGGCATTGAGCAGGCCCTTGTCGTTCTGGTAGCGCGGGTCGGACGGGTCGGCCAGGCCGAGGGCGCTGATGACCATGATGCCGCCGTTGGCCGGCGCGGCCGGGGCTTCGGCCTGGGCCGCGGGGGCGGCGGCGGGCATCGCCGGAGGCTGCGGCGCGCCGCCCTTGCCCATGAAGACGTAGGCTGCGGCGCCCAGGCCGATCGCGGCGATGCCGGCGACGAGGGCGGCCGCCAGGCCGGGCGAGGATTTCCGCGCCGGTGCCGGTTGCGCGGCGGCTGCGGCTTTCGGCGCGGCGGCCGTCCGTTCGGTGGCGAGGGTCTGCTCGGCCGCGCTGGCCAGCGTCGCCTCGGCATCGTTGACCAGGGTGGCGTCGCCGTCGCCCGGCACGGCCTGGCCGGCCGCCGCCATCTTCAGGGCGATGGCGAACTCGCGGCCGTTCTGGAAACGCTCGTCGGGGCGCTTCGCCAGGGCCTTGCGGATCAGCGCGTCGAAGGGCCGCGGCACCTGCACGTTGAGCGCGGAGGGCGCCGCCGGCTCCTCCTTCAGCACCTTGTGCATGATGGTGGTGAGGGCGCCGGTGAACGGCTTCTCGCCGGTGAGGAACTGGTAGAGGATGACGCCGGCCGAGAAGAGGTCGGAGCGGCCATCCACCGTCTGGCCCATGAACTGCTCGGGCGACATGTAGCTGGGCGTGCCGAGCACCGAACCGGCCTGCGTCAGGTTGGAGGACTCGACGCGGGCGATGCCGAAGTCGGCCACCTTCACGGTGCCGTCCTTGAGCAGGATGATGTTGGCCGGCTTGATGTCGCGATGGACGACGCCGTTCTTGTGCGAGTAGTCGAGCGCCTCCAGCAGCTGGCCCATGATGCGCACGATCTCCGCCATCGGAAAGCGCTCGTCGGCGTCGAAATGATCCTTCAGCTCGCGCCCCTCGACGAATTCCATGGCGATGAAGGCGGTGCCCTCGTCTTCGCCATACTCGTAGATCTGCACGATGTTCGGGTGGTTGAGCCGGCCGGCGGCCTGCGCCTCGCGCTTGAAGCGGGCGAGGATCTCCTCGACCTCGGCGCGGTCGAGCTGGTCGCGGCGCACCGTCTTCAGCGCCACGCGGCGTCCGATCATCGGATCGAAGCCGTCGTAGACGATGCCCATGGCGCCCTGGCCGAGTTCGCCGCGGATCTCGTACTTGCCGAGCTTCTTCAAATCAGTCATGTGCGTTACTCCCTCAACCAACTAGTCGCCCCCGCCCTCGGGGCGGGGGACGGGGGGTGGGTAGTCATCTGCCCCCTCGGGGTGCGCTTGCGCACCCCCGCCCCCGGGGCGGGGGCTGGGGGGGGTGGGCCGTCACTTGTGTTTGGAGTCGATTTCCCAGACGTTTTTCTGCACCAGCCGCTGCACCATGCCGTCGAGCGTCAGGCCGCCGGCCTCGCCGCCGGAGAAGCCCAGGACCGAAGTCGACTTGGCGCCGAGCTCCATCTTCTCTTCCGTATAGCCGGTGGCGACCTGCTCGGTGGTGTTGGCGTCGATGATCTTCCAGCGCATGCCGATGATCCAGATGCCGGTGGATTCGCGGGTGTCGACCGAACTGACGACGACGTCGCCGGCGGCGCCGCCGCGGCCGCCGCCGAAGATGCCGATCAGCGCGCCGATCGGGCGGCCGCTGAAGCCTTCCTGCGCCTGCGCCACCTGCTCGGCCTTGAGGATGTCGAATTTCATGACCCACTTGGTGGTCTTCAGCTTGCCCTTCTGCAGGTACTTGCGCGCCGCCTGCGGATCGCCGAGGTTGTAGGCGAGCTGGAATTCCTGCAGCAGGTGGCCGAGGCTGGAGCGCTCGAGCACCTTGAAGTTGGCCTTGCCGAGCTCCAGCTCGGCGAAGTCGGCGATGTTGTTGGGGCCGAACTTCTGCGCGAAGTTGGCGTTGTTGCTCTTCACCTCGCCCGGGATGACGATGATCATGGGTCCCGGCTTGCTGGCGTTGGCGTACTCGACCGGCTTGTACATGCCCTTGTCGGCCATCTCGTTGGCCTTCTGCGAGGTGCTGCTGCCCTGGGTCGGCGAGGGGCTGTCGAAGGTGGGCTGGGCGGCGGCCGTGCCGGCCAGCGCGTACAGGGCGAGGCTGAAGATGCGAAGAGTAGTTTTCATGCTGGGTCCCCCGATTATTTGTTCTTGCCGGCGCTGCGGCAGTAGTCGTTGTAGAGCTGGGCCACCGCCTCGTCGGCCTGTTCGTTCACCAGCGTCAGCGCCATGCCGAGCGTGTCGGTGCCGGAGTAGGAATCGTCCCGCGCGGTGACGTTGGAAATCGTCTTGCCGCCGGCCGAGACGAGGGTGAAGCCCATGTGCACGGCGACCTCGTTGATCTTCAGCACCGGGTTGATGCCGGTCTGCGTCGTGATCAGTCCGCGCAGGATGAAGTTGGCGCCGAGCTTTTTCGAGGCATTTATGGCGGCGTCGGGATCGTTGCGGAAATGCGCGTCGATCTCCGCCTGGGCGATCTGCGCGCGGATTTCCTCCTGGGTGTAGGTCTTCAGGCCGAGCGCGCGCAGGCGGTGGTTGATGGCCTGGAAGTGCGGGCCGTAGCGGCTCTGCACGGTGTTGTAGCCGTTCGAGGTGCGCTCGGCGATGACCAGCATGATCTTCCGGTTCTTCAGCTGCTGCTTGCAGGGCGTCGACACCAGCTGGCCGATGCGCTGGCCGCGGGCCTGGTCGGCCGCCTTGGCCTTCTCTTCCTCCTCGGAAAACTTGAAGGCCTGGGCGCTGCCGCAGGCCAGGGCCAAAGTCAGTGCGTAGGGGACGGCGAACGGAAAACGGCTGCGGCGCATGGGCGTGTCCCGGCGGGTGGCGCAATGCAAGGGGAATGATTGTGGCAAAAAAGCCGCCGGCGTACAACCGCGCCGGTCGGCTGCCGAAGCGTTCAGCCGGCGGTGCCGTCGCCCTCGTCCATCGCCTGCTTGTGCCGCTCGACGAACTCCTGGGTGCTGTCGATGCCGCGCAGCAGCAGGATGGTCGAGCGCACGGCGGCCTCCAGCAGCACCGCCAGGTTGCGGCCGGCGGCGACGGGGATGCTCACCTTGCGCACCGGCACGCCGAGGATCTCGTGGGTCTCGGCGCCCAGCGGCAGGCGGTCGATCTCCACCGCGCCCTTCTGCGGCCGCAGCAGGTTCACGATCAGCTTGAGCTTCATCTTGCGCCGGCAGGCGGTCTCGCCGAAGACGGTGCGGATGTTGAGCACGCCGAGGCCGCGCACCTCGAGGAAGTCCTTCAGCATCGGCGGACAGCGCGCTTCCAGCGTGTTGGGCGACACGCGCGCGATCTCGACGATGTCGTCGGCGACCAGGCCATGGCCGCGCGAGATGAGCTCCAGCGCCAGCTCGCTTTTTCCGACGCCGGAGTCGCCGGTGATGAGGACGCCCATGCCCAGCACGTCCATCATGACGGCATGCAGCTCGACGGTCTCGGCCAGCTGGCGCGACAGCCACAGGCGCAGCAGGTCGATGACGACGGCGGCCGAATGCGGCGTCGAGAAGAGCGCCGTATCCGATTTTTCGCAGGCCTCCCGCACGGAGGCGGGAATCGCGCAGCCGTCGGCGACGATCACGGCCGGCGGGTGGGCGGCGATGATCTCCTCCATGTGGCGGGAGACGCGCACGGCGTGCTGCTTGGTGGCCCAGTTGATTTCCGGCGCGCCGATGACCTGGATGCGGTCGGGGTGGATCAGGTTGAGGTGGCCGACGAGGTCGGCCGGGGAAGAATGCGCGTGGTTGATTGTAATGGGTGCGTCGAGGTTGCCGCTGACCCGCAGCAGCTGGAGCCGCTCCCGGTGGTACTCAAAGAGCTGCGCGACGCTCGCCTGCCGCATGGGCTTCCCAGCCGGTAAACAGGGCATGGATGGCGTCCGCATCCGCGGCGGCGGCCAGCTGCTCGCGGAAGGCGCGGTCGGAGAACATCTGCGCCAGCTCCGAGAGGATCTGCAGGTGCTGCTCGGTGGCCTGCTCCGGCACCAGCAGCACGAAGAGGAAGTTCACCGGCTTGCCGTCGGGCGCGTCGAACTGCACCGGCGCGGCCAGCCGCAGGAAGGCGCCGACGGCTTCCTTCAGGCCCTTGATGCGGCCGTGCGGGATGGCCACGCCCTGGCCAAGCCCGGTCGAGCCGAGCTTTTCCCGCGCGAACAGGCTGTCGAACACCGTGCTGCGGCCGATGCCCTGGTTGTTCTCGAACAACAGGCCGGCCTGCTCGAAGACGCGTTTCTTGCTGCTGGCCTCGAGGCCGACCTGGACGTTGGAAAGGGGAAGGAGCTTGGCGATCAGGTTCATGGTGTTACGGGCCGCGGCAGGTGGCTGTGGGAAGTGCTGGCGGAAGCGGCTGGGAACTGTCCTGTGGGGCTTTCCTTGGCTGGCGGCGGATTATACCGGGAAAGCCCCACCGGGGGCGAGGCCTATTCGACCGCCTGCCGCTTGAGGGCCTCATGGGCGTGCTCGGCCTTTTTTTCCTTGTGCTTGAGCACCTGGCGGTCGAGCTTGTCGGCGAGGGCGTCGATGCTGGCATACAGGTTTTCGTCCTGGGCCTCGACGAAGATGTCCTTGCCGCGCACATGCACCGTCACCTCGGCCTTCTGCCGCAGCTTCTCCACCGACAGGATGACGTGCACCGCAGTGACATGGTCGAAGTGCCGGATGACGCGGTCGAGCTTGCTGGTGACGTAGTCGCGGATGGCCGGCGTGACTTCGAGGTGGTGTCCGGTGATGTTGATGTTCATGATGCCTCCTTGGTGTGGTGCCGGGACGGCTGCCGTCCCGGCGGGATATGACTGGTTTACGGCGGTTAAATCGACTTCCTCAGGTTGACCGGCGGTATGTTCAGCGCCTCGCGGTACTTGGCGACGGTGCGCCGCGCCACCACGATGCCCTGCTGGCCGAGGATTTCGGCGAGCTGGGCGTCGGACAGGGGTTTCTTTCCGTCCTCGGCGCCGACCAGCTGCTTGATCAGCGCCCGGATGGCCGTCGAGGACGCCGCGCCGCCGGCCTCGGTGGCGACGTGGCTGCCGAAGAAGTATTTCAGTTCGTACACGCCGCGCGGGGTGGCCATGTATTTCTGCGTCGTCACGCGCGAGATGGTCGATTCGTGCAGGCCGAGCTGGTCGGCGATCTCGCGCAGCGTTAGCGGCCGCATGGCCACTTCGCCGTGCTCGAAGAACTGGCGCTGGCGGTCCACGATCGCCTGGGAGACGCGCTGGATCGTCTCGAAGCGCTGCTGCACGTTCTTGATCAGCCATTTCGCCTCCTGCAGCTGGCTGGCGAGGCCGGAGCCGCGCTGGCCCTGCAGGATGTCGGCGTAGAGGCGGTTGATGCGCAGCTTCGGCATCGCCTCGCCGTTGAGCGAGGCGGTCCACTGGCCGCGCACCTTGCGCACGATGACGTCGGCGACGACGTAACGCGTCTCGGCCGGAGAGTATTGCGCGCCGGGGCGGGGATTCAGCGAGCGGATCAGCGCTTGGGCGTCGCGCAGTTCGTCCTCGCTGCAGGCGACGGCCTTGCGCAACCTGACGTAATCGCGCGCGGCGAGCTGGTCGAGGTGGTTGCGCACGATCTTCAGCGCCAGGTCGCGCGTCTTCGATTCCGCCTGGTTGGCCAGCTGCAGCGCCAGGCACTCCGAGGCGCTGCGCGCGCCGATGCCGGGCGGGTCGAAGTTCTGCAGGTGCTTCAGGGCGATCTGCAGGTCGTCGAGGCCGACCTCCAGTTCGGCCGGCAGCAGCTCGACCAGTTCTTCCAGGCTTTGCGCCAGGTAGCCGTCGTCGTCGAGCGCCTCGATGAGCAGCCGCACCAGGCTGCGGTCGCGCTCCGTGAGCGGCATCATCGCCAGCTGCGCACCCAGATGGTCGCGCAGCGAGGTGGCGGCGGCCTGGATCTCGGCATAGGACGGCTCGTCGTCGTTGCGGTCGTCGCGCGGAGAGGATGCGCCGCCGCCCTCGCCGAGCCAGTCGGCCGGGCTGGCATCGCCGAAATTCGGCTCCGGCGCGGTGCCGTCGAGGGATTCCGTCGGCGCCTGCAGGGCATCGCCCGAGGCCGAGTAGACGGGCGCCTCGGGAACGGGATCGTCCTCGCGCTCGAGCAACGGATTGTCCTGCAGGAAGTTGTCGATTTCCTGGTTCAGCTCGAGCGTGGACAGCTGCAGCAGGCGGATCGACTGCTGCAGCTGCGGGGTCAGGGCAAGATGCTGCGAGAGCTTGAGCTGAAGTGTTTGTTTCATCGACCGACAGGGATGGTCGGCAAGAGCCGGGGTCGTTTTCTAAAGGCGATTTTAAAGACGGAAGTGCTCGCCCAGATAGACCTTGCGTACGCTTTCATTGTAGACGATTTCCTCCGGCTTGCCCGCCGCCAGCACCTCGCCCTCGTTGATGATGTAGGCATGGTCGCAGATGCCCAGCGTCTCGCGCACGTTGTGGTCGGTGATGAGCACGCCGATGCCGCGTTCCTTGAGGAAGCGGATGATCTTCTGGATGTCCAGCACGGCGATCGGGTCGACGCCGGCGAAGGGCTCGTCGAGCAGGATGAAGCGCGGGCTGGTGGCGAGCGCCCTGCATATCTCGACGCGCCGCCGTTCGCCGCCGGAGAGCGAGATCGCCGTGTTCTCGCGCAGATGGGCGATGTGCAGCTCGCCCAGCAGTTCGTCGAGGCGCTGTTCGATCTGCTCCTCGGTGAGCGGCTGCAGTTCGAGCACGGCGCGGATGTTCTCCGCCACGTTGAGCTTGCGGAACACCGAGATTTCCTGCGGCAGGTAGGACAGGCCGAGCTTGGCGCGGCGGTGGATCGGCATGTGCGTCAGCACCTCGCCGTCGATGCTGATTTCGCCGCCGTCGGCGCCGACCAGGCCGACGATCATGTAGAAGCAGGTGGTCTTGCCGGCGCCGTTGGGGCCGAGCAGGCCGACCACCTCGCCGCTTCTCACCTCGAAGGAGACGTCCTTGACGACGGTGCGCGCCTTGTATTTCTTTCTCAGTCCGGTGACCTTGAGCAGACTCATTCTTCTTGTTCCTTGAGCACCTTGCGGATGATGTCGACGGCGAAGCCGCGTTGTTGCAGAAAGCGCGCCTGCCGCGCGTAGTCGGCGCGGTCGGCCGGCGGCGCAGCGAACTTGCGCCGCCAGACCTGGCGTGCCCGCTCGGTCTCGCTGTCCGCTTCCGCAGGCAGCGCCGCGGCGATGATCGCGTCGGCGATGCCCCTGGCGCGCAGGTCGTGGCGGAGCCGGGCGTTGCCGACGCGCGCCGCGCGCGACGAGACATAGGCCTCGGCGAAGCGCGCATCGGAGAGCAGGCCTGAGCCTTCGAGCTGGTCGAGCACGGCGTGGATGTCTTCCCGGGTTCCGTCGGCGGCGAGTTTTCGGAGCAACTCGGCGCGCGAATGCTCGCGCCGGGCGAGCATTCGCAGCGCCTTGCCTTTCAGGTCTCCGCTCAAGCCTCGGCCGCGACGGCGGCCTGGTGCTCGGCGACGCCGACCGCGGCGCGCACCTTGTTCTCGATTTCGCGCGCCATCTCGGGGTGCTCCTTGAGATACTCGCGGGCGTTGTCCTTGCCTTGGCCGATGCGCTCGCCGTTGTAGGCGTACCAGGCGCCGGACTTCTCGACCAGCTTGTGCAGTACGCCGAGCTCGATGATCTCGCCCTCGCGCGAGATGCCCTCGCCGTAGAGGATGTCGAATTCGGCCTGGCGGAAGGGCGGCGCCACCTTGTTCTTCACCACCTTCACCCGCGTCTCGGAGCCGACGACTTCCTCGCCCCGCTTGATGCTGCCGGTGCGGCGGATGTCCAGGCGCACCGAGGAATAGAACTTCAGCGCGTTGCCGCCGGTGGTGGTCTCCGGGTTGCCGAACATGACGCCGATCTTCATGCGGATCTGGTTGATGAAGACGACCAGGGTGTTGGTGCGCTTGATGTTGGCGGTGAGCTTGCGCAGGGCCTGGCTCATCAGGCGCGCCTGCAGGCCGGGCAGCTGGTCGCCCATCTCGCCCTCGATCTCGGCCTTCGGCGTCAGCGCGGCGACCGAGTCGATCACCACCACGTCGATGCCGCCCGAGCGCACCAGCATGTCGGCGATCTCGAGGGCCTGCTCGCCGGTGTCCGGCTGGGAGATCAGCAGATCGCCGACCTTCACGCCGAGCTTCTGGGCGTATTGGGGGTCGAGGGCATGTTCGGCGTCGATGAAGGCCGCCGTGCCGCCGAGCTTCTGCATCTCGGCGATGACCTGCAGGGTCAGGGTCGTCTTGCCGGAGGATTCCGGGCCGTAGATCTCCACCACCCGGCCGCGCGGCAGGCCGCCGATGCCCAGGGCGATGTCCAGTCCCAGCGATCCGGTCGAGACGGACTGGATGTCCGTTTCCACCTCGCCGTCGCCCAGCCGCATGATCGAGCCCTTGCCGAACTGCTTCTCGATCTGGGCCAGTGCGGCCGAGAGCGCCTTGCTTTTGTTGTCATCCATAGTGATTCCCCAGTGAGTTTCGGTTGAATTATGGCACAGTCTTTGCCGGGCCGGCGGTGACAGGGGCTGCCTCGTAAAACCTTTTTAAATCAATATGTTGTACGAGTGTTAGCACTTGCTTCGCCAAGCTCTCGGAGCAGTCCCCGGAGGGCATGGATAACCGACTGTTTACGCACCGCTTCGCGGTCGCCGGAGAAGTGCATCGTCTCCGCCGTCGGCGCCCCGCCCTGCAGGACCCAGGCAAAGCATACGGTGCCCACTGGCTTACCCGGTGAGCCACCCGACGGGCCCGCCACGCCCGAAATCGCCAGGGCGGCCTGGGCGTGGCTGCGCCTGAGCGCCCCGGCCGCCATCTCGCGCACGACGGCCTCGCTCACCGCGCCGTCCTGTCGCAGGGTCTCGGCCTTCACGCCGAGCAGTTCCTGCTTGGCGGCGTTGGAATAGGTGACGTAGCCGCGTTCGAACCATTGCGAACTGCCGCCGGTCGCCGTGACCACCTCGGCCACCCAGCCGCCGGTGCAGGATTCCGCGCAAGCGAGCATCGACTTTCGCCCGAGCAGGACCTCGCCGACGCGGACCGAAAGATCCTCCAGTTCCTTATCCATTGAAGAGCACCTTGAACAGGGCGAGCACCAGCAAGGTATAGCCGGCCGCCACCAAGTCGTCGAGCATGACGCCGAAGCCATGCTTCATGTGGCCGTCGATCCAGCGCGCCGGCTGCGGCTTGACGATGTCGAAAAAGCGGAACCAGATGAAAGCGGCCAGCTGCCAGAGCCAGCCTTCGGGCGTCATCAGCAGCACCAGCCAGAACGGCACGATCTCGTCCCAGACGATGGAACCGTGGTCGACCACGCCCAGGTCGCGGCCGCTGCGGGCGCAGGCAAGGACGCCGACGGCGAAGGCGGCGACCAGAAAGACGAAAAACCCGAGGTTGGAGAAATGCGGCCTGACGAAGGGAAACAGCAGCCAGGCCGCCAGCGTCCCGGCCGTCCCCGGCGCCACCGGCGAGAGGCCGCTGCCGAAGCCGAGGGCGATGAAGTGCGCCGGGTGGGCGAAGAGGAATTTCAGGTCTGGCTTCTGCATCAGGCGAAGTGGTCGAAGCCGCGCTGGCCGACGGGCATCGGCTGGCCGGCGTCATCGCGCAGGATCAGTTCGCCGGCCGGGCCCGCGCGCAGGCGGCCGATGCGGGTGAGCGGCAGTCCGAGCCGCCCGGACAGCGCCTCGATGTCCGGGCGCCGTCCGGCGGGGGCGCTGAAGGCCAGTTCGTAGTCGTCGCCGCCGGCGAGGAGGCAGCGCTGCGCGATGGCGGCGTCGGCGCCGGCCTCCAGCGCGGCGCGCGGCAGGCCGGGAAACTCGATGTCGGCCGCCAGGCCGGAGCGTTCCAGGATGTGGCCGATGTCGGCGAGCAAGCCGTCGGAGACGTCGATGGCGGCGCTGGCCAGGCCACGCAGGGCGAGGCCGAGGCCGACGCGCGGCTGCGGCCGGTCCAGCGCGGCCAGGCAGCGTGCGAGCGCCGCTTCGCCCAGACTGACTTTTCCTTGGCGGTGGGCGAGCCCCAGCGCCGCCAGGCCGGGCGTGCCCGACACCCAGAGTTCGTCGCCGGACCGCGCGCCGGCGCGGGTCAGCGCCTGCCCCTGCGGCACTTCGCCGATGACGGTCGGCGCAAGGTTGAGCGGCCCGCGCGTGGTGTCGCCGCCGATGACGTCGACTTCAAAAGCTTCGGCGCAGGCGAAGAAGCCGCGCGCGAAGGCGGCGATCCATATCTCGTCGGCGGCCGGCAGCGATGCCGCCACCACCGCCCAGCGCGGCTGCGCGCCCATGGCGGCGAGGTCGGAGAGATTGACGGCGAGGGCCTTCCAGCCGAGCGCCTCGGCATCCGCATCGGGCAGGAAATGCGTGCCGGCCACCAGCATGTCGGTGGTCACCACCAGGTCCATGCCCGGCGCCGGCCGCAGCACCGCGCCGTCGTCGCCGACGCCCAGCACGGTATGGCGCACGGGGCGCGTGAAGTGGCGGGCGATCAGCTCGAATTCCGAGGGCACGGCGATTTCCGTGCGCCGAGTTACTTCTTCTCGGCGGGTGCGGGTGCGGGCGCAGAGGCAGGCGCCGGTGCCGATGCGCCGCTCGGCGGTGCGGCGGTCTTGCTGCCCGGTTTGCCGAATTCACTCATGACGTCGCCGCGCAGGGTCAGGGCGTAGGTCATGAAAATCAGCCCGCCGACGAAGAAGGCTAGGACGGCATAGATCCACCAGTCGGCGAGGTAATTCTTCGGGTGCTTGTCCTCCGCCGTCTGCGGGTTGGCGCGAACGATGGGTTCCTTGCTCATTGCTCCTCCAGGGATTTGGATTTTTTGGCTCTGTTGGGTCGCGCGGCTTCTTCGGGCCGCATCAGTACGGCGAGCTTGTCCAGCACGCCGTTCACATATTTGTGTCCATCGGTGCCGCCGTAGCTCTTGGCCAGCTCGATGGCTTCGTTGATCACCACCTTGTAGGGCGCTTCGACGTGCCGTTTCAACTCGAAGGTGGCCAGCAGCAGGATGGCGCGCTCCACCGGCGAGAGTTCGGCGTAGGCCCGGTCGAGCTGCGGCTCGATCAGCGCCTGCAGCTCGGCCGCCTCGGCGATGGCGCCGCGCAGCAGCAGGTCGAACAGGGCGCGGTCGATCTTGTCGAAGCCGCCCGCGCCGGCCAGGTGCGCCTCGATCGCCGGCACGTCGTGGCCGGCGAGCTGCCACTGGTAGAGGCCCTGCAGCGCGAATTCCCTGGCGCGGCGGCGGGGGGATTTCATAGCGACCCCGATTGAACCACGGCGCACACGGCGACACGGCGCAAAAGCGAACGGCTTGATATATCGCCGTGACCGCCGTGTGCGCCGTGGTGAGATGCTCTTTCCGGGCTCATTTCTTCAGGAAGCGCTGGAGATTGGCCATTTCCACCGCGGCCTGGCCGGCTTCCATGCCCTTTTGCACCATGCGCGCCAGCGCCTGGTCGTCGTCCTCGGTGGTGAGCACGCCGTTGGCGATCGGCACGCCGGTGGCGAGTTGCACGTCGGTGATGCCGCGCGCCGACTCGTTGGAGACGATTTCGAAGTGGTAGGTCTCGCCGCGGATGACGCAGCCGAGCGCCACCAGGGCGTCGAAGCGGCCGCTCTGCGCCATGGTCTGCAGGATCAGCGGCAGTTCGAGCGCGCCCGGCGCGGTGACGATCTGCATGTCGGCGGCGCGCACGCCGAGGCGCGCGAGCTCCGCCGTGCAGCCGCCGAGCAGGCCCTCGCTGACGTCGATGTTGAAGCGGCTCATGGCGATGCCGATGCGCAGGCCCTGGCCCTTCAGGTCGGGTTCGAATTCGTTGATGTCGTCGTAGCGTGCCATGTGTCAGACCTTGGCTTCGTCAGGGGTCAAATAACCGGTGATCTCCAGCTGGAAGCCCGCCATGCTCGGCATCTTGCGCGGGCTGGCGAGCAGCTTCATGCGGCGCACGCCGAGGTCGCGCAGGATCTGCGCGCCGATGCCGTACAGGCGCGGGTCCCACTTCGCGGCCGGCTTGGCGGCCTCGCCCTCGCCCTGCAGGGCGGCGACGAGATCCGGCGTCGAGCTGGCGCGGCGCAGCAGCACGATGACGCCGCTGCCGTGTTTGGCGATGGTGCGCATGGCGCGGTCCACGCTGAAGCTGTGGCGGTCGCTCTGGCAGTCGAGGAAGTCGAGCACGGTGATCGGCTCGTGCACCCGCACCAGGGTTTCCGCCTTCGGGTCGATTTTTCCCTTCACCAGCGCGATGTGCACGTCGCCGCTGGTCTTGTCGCGGTAGCCGATCAGGTGGAAATCGCCGTGGGCGCAGGCGACGTCCTTCTCGGCGATGCGCTCGACCAGCGTTTCGTTCTCGTTGCGGTAGTGGATCAGGTCGGCGATGGCGCCGATCTTCAGGCCGTGCGTCCTGGCGAACTCGACCAGGTCGGGCAGCCGCGCCATGGTGCCGTCGTCCTTGAGGATCTCGCAGATCACCGCCGCCGGCTCGCAGCCGGCCAGGTGGGCGAGGTCGCAACCGGCCTCGGTGTGGCCGGCGCGCACCAGCACGCCGCCGTTCTGCGCCATCAGCGGGAAGATGTGGCCGGGCTGGACGATGTCCGAAGGCTGCGCGCGCTTGGCCACCGCCGCCTGCACGGTGCGGGCGCGGTCGTGCGCCGAGATGCCGGTGGTGACGCCCTCGGCGGCCTCGATGGAGAGCGTGAAGGCGGTGCCGTGCGGCGAGCGGTTGTCGCGCACCATCAGCGGCAGGTTGAGCTGGCGGCAGCGCGCCTCGGTCAGCGTCAGGCAGATCAGGCCGCGGCCGTGCTTGGCCATGAAGTTGATCGCCTCGGGCGTGACGTACTCGGCGGCCAGCACGAGGTCGCCCTCGTTCTCGCGATCCTCCTCGTCGACCAGCACGACCATGCGGCCGTCGCGGATGTCGGCGATGATGTCCTTGATGGGGGAGAGAGCTGTCATGTTCTAGTTTTCCGCAGTCATCATGCGCTCGATGTAGCGGGCGACGAGGTCGATCTCGAGATTGACCTGGCTGCCGGTTTTCAGGTGCTTGAGCGTCGTCACCGCCACGGTGTGCGGGATCAGGTTGATGGAAAAGTCAGTCTTGTCGACACGGTTCACCGTCAGGCTGACGCCGTTCACCGTGATCGAGCCCTTGCGCGCGATGTATTTCGCCAGCGGCTTCGGCGCGCGGATGACCAGCTCGTGGCTCTCGCCGATGCGCTCGAACTTCAGCACCTCGCCGACGCCGTCGACGTGGCCGGTCACCAGGTGGCCGCCGAGGCGGTCGGCCAGGCGCAGCGCCTTTTCCAGGTTCACTTCGCCGGGCGCGTCGAGGCCGACGGTGCAGTCCAGCGTCTCGCGCGAGACGTCCACCTGGTAAGTGGCGCCGGCTTTCTCGATGACGGTCAGGCAGACGCCGCCGTGGGCGATCGAGTCGCCGAGGGCGACGTCACTGAGGTCGAGGCCGGGGGCTTCGACGGTCAGGCGCAGGCCTTTCTCCAGGGCTTGCAGATGGGTGATCCTGCCGACAGAGGCGATGATTCCTGAAAACACGTTGGAAGCAGGGGAATATAAGGAAACGCGGATTTTACCCGCGAACCGCCCCCCGGTGTTTGAGGGGCATCAACCGCCCAGGGCCGTATTCAGAACCTTTATGAACCGGTCCGCCGGCTGGTAGCCGACCACGCGCAGGCCCTGGCGCTCCTGGCCCTGGCGGTCGAAGAAGATGATGCCGGGCGGGCCGAACAGGTTGAAGCGCTTCAGCAGCGCCTTGTCCTCGTCGGTGTTGGCGGTGACATCCACCTGCAGCAGGGTCATGCGGCGCATCTGCGCCGCCACGCGCGCATCGGAGAAGGTGTACTTCTCCATCTCCTTGCAGGAGACGCACCAGTCGGCATAGAAGTCCAGCAGCACCGGCTTGTCCGCCGCGGCGAGGCGCGCATCCAGTTCGGCGACGGTCTTCACGCGCTCGAAGGCGACGTGCTCCGCCGCCGTGCCGGCGCTGCGCAGGAAGCCGAGCGGCTGCAGGGGATCGCGGCTGCCGCCGAGCGCGCCGACCACCAGTGTTGCGCCGACCAGCAGCAGCACCATGCCGACGCCCTTCCAGAAGCGCGCCCAGTTGTGCGCGTGCGGCGGCAGCGGATCGATGGCGCGCAGGAACATCGCCGTGCCGATGGCCAGCGCGCCCCAGGCCAGCAGGTGCGCCCAGGCCGGCAGCACCGGCGAAACCAGCCAGATGGCGAGCCCCAGCAGCATGATGCCGAAGAACTTCTTCACCGAATCCATCCACGGGCCGGCATGCGGCAGCAGCGAGCGCGTCGACACGCCGACGATCACCAGCGGCACGCCCTTGCCCAGCGCCATGGCGAACAGCGCCGCGCCGCCGAGGACGGCATCGCGCGTCTGCGCGATGTAGAGCAGCGCACCGGCCAGCGGCGCCGCCACGCAGGGCCCGACGATGAGGGCGGAGAGCGCGCCCATGGCGGCGACGCCGTGCAGCGAGCCGCCCTTGACGCGTCCGGATTCCTCGGAGAGCTTGCTCTGCAGGAAGGCCGGCAGCTGCAGCTCGTAGAAGCCGAACATCGACAGCGACAGCACGACGAACACCAGCGCGAAGCCGCCCAGCACCCAGACGTTCTGCAGCGCCGCCGAGAGCATCGAGCCGGACAGGCCGGCGGCGACGCCGGCGGCGGCATAGGCGACCGCCATGCCCAGCACGTAGGCCATCGAGAGGATGAAGGCGCGGCCCCTGGTGATCTTGTGGCCGTGGCCGACGATGATGCCGGAGAGGATCGGGTACATCGGGAACACGCAGGGCGTGAGCGCCAGCAGCACGCCGGCGCCGAAGAAGGTGGTGAGGATCAGCCAGAAGCCGGCATTCTTCAGCAGGCCGGCCAGCTGCGAGGATTCGTCCCCGGCGCCATCGATGGCGCTGCCGGCCGGCGCGGCCGGCGCGCTGCTCATCGCGGCGAGGCTGACCTGCAGCGTCTGCGGATTGGGCGGGTAGCACACGCCGATGTCGGCGCAGCCCTGCGAGGTGGCCTTCAGCGTGACGGTGTCGAGCCCCTCGGGCGCCGTGAAGGGCAGGCGGATGAGCACCTCCTTGCGGTAGGTCTCGACGTCGCCGAAGAACTCGTCCTGCTTGACTTTGCCCGGCGGCAGCTGCGGCGCGCCCGCCTTGACCATGGCCGGTTCCAGCGCGAACGCGAACTTGTCGCGGTACATGTAATAGCCCTTGGCGATCTCGTAGCGCACCTCGAGGGTGCCGGCGTCGAGGGCGCGGGCGGACAGGCGGAAGGCCTTGTCCACTTCGAGCAATTCATCGGCGGCGGAAGCCGCCAGCGGCAGGCAAAGGGAGAGCAGCAGGAACAGTCGACGGATCATGGCGAACGGCGCAGGTTATTGGGCGGAGGTTTCTTTGGCCAGCCAGGCCAGGTAGCCGGGCAATCCCTTCTCGATTGGGACCGCGACGATCTCGGGAAGTTCGTAGGGGTGGTAGGCGCGGATCGCCTCCTCCAGCGCGGCGTAGCGCGCGGCGGTGGTCTTGATCAGCAGCGGCACTTCCTCGGCTTCCTCGATCTTGCCCTCCCAGCGGTAGATCGAATGGCAGGGCGCCAGGATGTTCACGCAGGCGGCGACGCGCTGCTCGACGAGCCGCGTGGCGAGCGCCCGCGCGCTTTCCGCGTCGGGCAGGCTGGTGATGACGAGAAGGGCGTCCATTGGCATGTCATTCTACTGTAGGTCGGCCTTCAGGCCGACCACTGCGGGTGGGCTGCGGCATGTCGGGCTGAAGCCCGACCTACTTCAGCAGCCGCCGCCGGGCCAGGCCGAGCGCCAGCCAGAAGGCGGCGACGGCGTAGCCGGCCAGCACGGCAATGTGCAGCCACGCCTGTGCCGGCACTTCGCCGAGAAACAGCGGCCGCGCCAGCTTCACCGCGTGCGACAGCGGCAGCACGGCCGACAGCGCCTGGAAGGCCGCCGGCAGCTGCTCGACCGGGAAGAACACCCCCGAGAGCAGGGTCATCGGCGTGACGAACAGCGTGAAGTAGTACATGAAGAAGTCGTAGCTCGGCGCCAGCGCCGTCATCACCAGCCCCAGCGCGGCGAAGGTCAACCCGGCGAGGAACACCAGCGGCAGCGACCACAGCGCCAGGGGCGAGGCGACCAGGCCGAGCGCCGCCGCCACGCCGAGGATCGCCGCGCCGGAGAGCGCGGCCTTGCTCGCCGCCCAGGCCAGTTCGCCCAGCACCAGGTCGTCGAGCGACACCGGCGCGTTGAGGATGGCTTCCCAGGTCTTCTGCACCTGCATGCGCGAGAAGGCCGAGTAGAGCGCCTCGAAGGTGGCGCTGTTCATGGTCGAGAAGCACACCGCGCCGGCGGCGAGGAAGGCGATGTAGGGCACGCCGCCCACCTCCGGCAGCAGCGTGCCGATGCCGTAGCCGAGGCCGAGCATGTAGATCATCGGGTCGGCCAGGTTGCCGAGGATCGACGGGATCGCCAGCTTGCGCCAGACGAGGAAATTGCGCTGCCATACCGGAAAGAAGCGCAGGCTGAGGGATGGGGGGCGGAAATAATTCATTTCAATCGCGCAGGTCGCGACCCGTCAGCTTGAGGAAGACGTCTTCCAGGTTCGCCGGCCGGTGCAGGTAGCGCAGCCCCTGCCGGCCGGCGAGGTGGCGCAGCAGCGGGCGCGATTCGGTCAGGTAGCAGAAGGCCGTCTCGCCGGTGACCTCGACGCGGGTGGCGAACTGCGCCGCTTCGGCCTTCGCCCAGTCGGCGGCACTCATCAAACTGCCATCCCCCCGCCCCCCTTCCCGAGGAAGGGGGTGATGTTCGTTCGCAGGCTGCGCCTGCTCCATGTCCTTGGCTGCGCCCCCTTGGGGCGGCCCGGCGGGAGCGCCGCCCGGCTCGCCATACACCTCCACCACCTCCGGCTCGATGTGCGCGGCGATCACCTCGCGCGGGCTGCCCTCGGCGATGAAGCGGCCGCGGTCCATGATGCCGAGGCGGTGGCAGAGGCGCTCGGCCTCGTCCATGAAATGCGTCGTCAGCAGCACCGTCTTGCCCTGCGCCAGCAATTGCTTGAGGCGCTCCCAGATCAGGTGGCGCGCCTGCGGGTCGAGGCCGGTGGTCGGCTCGTCGAGGAACAGCAGGTCGGGGTCGTTCACCAGCGCGCGCGCCAGCGTCAGGCGCCGCTTCATGCCGCCGGACAGCGTGTTGATCTTGGCGTCTGCGCGGCCGGCCAGCCCGGCGAACTCGAGCAGGCGCGGGATGCGCTCGCGCATGTCGCGCTCCTTCATGCCGAAGTAGCGGCCGTACACCAGCAGGTTCTCCGCCGCGGTGAAGTCGGGGTCGAGGTTGTCCATCTGCGGCACGATGCCGACGCGCAGGCGCGCCTCGCGCGCGCGCTCCGGCACCGGCAGGCCGGACAGGCGGATCGTGCCGGCATCGGGTTGGGTCAGGCCGAGGGCGCAGCGCAGCGTGGTGGTCTTGCCGGCGCCGTTGGGTCCGAGCAGGCCGTAGCATTCGCCGGGTCGCAGCGCAAAAGTCAGTCCCTGCAGCACGGCGGTGGCGCCGTAGGACTTGCGCAATCCCTCGACGCTTAGCGTGTCCACTGCGATTCGATGATGCGGCGGAGAAGGTGCAGCTTGCGGTGGAAGAAGTGGTCGGTGCCGGGCACCACGCTCACCGCCAGGTCGAGCGGCTCGGCCCAGGCCAGCACATTGGCGAGCGGCACGGTTTCGTCGTTGGCGCCGTGGATGACGATGGTGTCGGCCGGCACCGCGGCGGTCTCGTAGCGCCGCAGGCCCTCGATGAAGCCGGACGCGGTGCCGACCAGCACCAGGCGCCGCGCCGGATCGCCGGCTTCCGCCAGCCGCTGCGCCAGCTGTGTGACGACGTAGGCGCCGAAGGAGAAGCCGCCGAGGTAGAAGGGCAGGTCCGCGCCGAAGCGGGTGCGGGCATAGGCATGCACGGCGGCGAGGTCGCCGGTCTCGGCGATGCCGTGGTCGTGCGCGCCCTCGGAGCCGCCGACGCCGCGGAAGTTCGGCCGCAGCGTGGCGCAGCCCAAGTCGCGGAAGGCCTTCGCCAGCGTCGTGACCACCTTGTTGTCGGCCGTGCCGCCGAAGAGCGGGTGCGGGTGGGCGACGAGCGCGATGCCCGTCGCCTCCTGCGGCTCGACGAAGACCTCGATCGCGCCGGCCGGCCCGTCGAGCAGCACGCGCTCGTGGCGGGACATCAGTCGATCTTGAGCCGCTCGACCACCTTGCCCTGGGCGAGGTGCGACTCGACGATCTCGTCGATGTCCTCCTGGTCGACGTAGGCGTACCAGACCGCCTCGGGGTAGACGACGATCACCGGCCCCTGTGCGCAGCGGTCGAGGCAGCCGGCGCTGTTGATGCGCACCTTGCCGGCGATCCGGTCGCCCATCGCCTTGACCTTGTCCTTGCAGTAGTCGCGCATGGCCTGGGCGCCGTGGCTGTTGCAGCACATCTCGCCGGGGGCGCGCTGGTTGGTGCAGAAGAAGACGTGGTATTTGAAATGGCTCATTTTTCTCTCCAGGGAATGCCCGATTATCCCTCGGGATTTCCTTCGATCATAGTTCGTCGTATTTCTTGGCGTTGCCGCGCGCCTTGTCGACCGGGTATTTCAGCGCGTTCTTCTCGATCTTGGCGCGCGCCGCCGCGGCGAGGTCGACGCCGAGGGTGTCGGCCAACTCGACCAGGTAGATCAGCACGTCGGCCAGCTCGTCGTGGATGGCTTCGCGCTTGTCGCCGTCCCGCAGCGACTGACTTTCCTCGGGCGTCAGCCACTGGAAGTGCTCGGCCAGCTCGGCCGCCTCGACGATCAGCGCCATCGCCAGGTTCTTCGGCGTGTGGTAGCGGTCCCATTCGCGCTCGCGCGCGAAGATGCGCAGCCGGTCGCGCAATTCGATGAGGGGATCGGCGCTCATGCGTTTTCTCCATGACGGCCGCGCGGGATCATCAGGTAGGGCAGCGCGGCGAACGGCCACAGGCTGGAGACCAGCTTGGTGAGGCCGTTGAAGTTGAGGAAGTGCCCCTGCTGCCAGACGGCCAGCGAGGCGGTGAGGTAGGGATTCTCCGGCGCCAGGTTCACCAGCGCCGTGGCGAACAGCAGCGCCAGCGCCGCCAGCATGCGCTGCCCCAGCGGCGGCAGGTACGTCGCCGCCAGCAGCGCACCGGCGCCCATGGCGAGTCCGGCCATGTTGCCCGGCGTGATCCAGTGCGCGAACTGCGCCGCGCTCACCAGCAACATGCTGGCGAAGGCCTTCACCGCCAGCGCCGCGGCGAGCAGCACCATCGGCAGCCAGCGCGTGTGCTCGCGCAACAGCGACCAGCAGACGAGTCCGGCCGCCAGCGTGCCGGCCGCGGCGACGCCGGCCTCGATCACGGCGAAGCGCCGCGCCGAATAGGGCAGCGGCGGCAGCTCGAGCAGGGCGCGCAGGTCGCCGGTGCCGAACAGCAGCAGTTCCGGGTTGAGCTGGGCGAGCAGCCACAGGCCGAGCAGCACCAGGCCGAAGTCCGCCGCATGGCCCCGGTAGGCGAGGCGGCTGCGCAGGCGGTGCAGGCGCCCGCCGTCGACCAGCTCGCGGCCCCAGTTCATGCCGGCCGCCGCGCCGATCATGGCGCCGATGGCGTTGCAGGCGAGGTCGATGTTGGAGGGCACGCGGCTGGGCAGGAAGTTCTGCAGGGTCTCCAGGGCGAGGCTGAGGCCGCCGCCGGCGAGCGCGGCGAGCAGGGCCGCCGCGGCGATGCCCAGGCGCCCCTGCAGTGCCGGCACGATCAGGAAGCCGAGCGGCACGTAGGCGAGGATGTTGGCCGCCAGGTCGAAGCCGGTGTGGTAGCGCGGCCAGGGCGCCGAGAGGAAATCGAGCAGCGGCGCGCCGGTGTCGCGCCAGCCGGACAGCGGGTGCAGGCTGGCATAGGCCACCAGCAGCGCGTAGGCGACGGCGAGGTAGAGCGCGAGGGGCGAATGCGGGCTTTTCATGATTTCACAGCATAGCCCGATTGGCGCCCGAGCACGTTCAGCTCGATGGCGAAGAAGGCCGCCAGCCACAGCGCCGCGTCCCAGGCATCCAGCCATGCGCCCTGCCAGGCCCATACCGGCACCGGCAGGAGCAGGGCCGAGTAGAGCACCGCGGCGGCGATCAGGAAGGATTCGCGCCGCCGTCCCACCGCAGCCGGGAAGCGCACCTCGATCTCGAGCAGGACCACCACGGCGACCCACAGCCAGGCGTTGGCCGCGTCGAGCCACTCCGCCTCGGCCACATAGCCGGCGGCCGCCGCCAGCACGCCGGCCGCGGCGACCAGGCGCAGCACATGCACCAGCCGGATTTCCCGCGCCGACAGGCGCGCGCCGTGCGCCGTCTCGATCTCGAACAGCGCCAGCAGGGCGACCCAGGCAACGCTGTCGACGAGCTCGTTGGCCGAGCCGAACAGGGCGTAGAGGGCGAGGTTGGCCGCCAGCAGGACATACACGGCCGTCTTGAAAAGGCGGAAACCGGCCGGCGGCGTCATGGAATGACGCCAATGCCGCCGGGTGTGCGCATGGGCAATGCGGCCTCGATCAATGCGGCCTGTGGCGATGTTCGTCGTGCGCCACGTGGTGCGTCTCCGCCGCGGCGTGGTGGCCGTGGAGGGCCGGGGCGGGGGTCGGATGGCCGACCCACTGCGGCAGCAGCGAGCCGGCCGCCATGCCGAGGAACGACACGGCCAGGCCGATCAGCTGCGGCGGCACCGGGCTGTCCTCGCCGATCATCAGCTCGATCATCAGCCACGACAGGATGCCGCCGAAGATCGCCGCCAGCGCGCCCTGCGAGGTGGCGCGCTTCCAGAAGATGCCGACGACCAGCGGCACGAAGGCGCCGGCCAGCGTGACCTTGTAGGCGTTCTCGACCATCTCGAAGATCGACGATTCGGAATTCAGTGCGAAGGCCAGCACCAGCGAGGCGAAGCCGACCAGCGTCGCGCGCATCACCCAGAGGAAGCGGTGGTCGCCCATCTTCGGGTAGAAGCCCTTGATGACGTTCTCGGCAAAGGTGACGGAGGGGGCCAGCAGCGTGGCCGAGGAGCAGCTCATGATGGCCGAGAGCACGGCGCCGAAGAACAGCACCTGCGCGGCCAGCGGCATGTGCTGCAGCACCAGCGTCGGCAGCACCAGCTGCGAGTCCTCCTCGATCAGCTTGCCGAACATGTCCGGGTCGATCAGCGTCGCCGAGTAGGCGATGAACATCGGCACGAAGGTGAAGCAGAAGTAGATCGAGGCGCCGAGCACCGAGCCCCACAGCGCGATCCTGGCGCTCTTTGCCGAGGTGACGCGCTGGAAGACGTCCTGCTGCGGGATCGAGCCGAGCATCATGGTCACCCAGGCGCCGAGGAAGGCGATCCACTTCAGCGGATCCATCTCGGGGAAGAAGTCGAGCTTGCCGGCCAGGCTGGCGTGGGAGATGACCGCCGCGCCGCCGCCGTCCACCTTGCCGCTGACGACCCAGGCGATGAACAGCAGGCCGCCCATCGACACCGCCATCTGCACGAAGTCGAGGATGGCCACTGAGAACATGCCGCCGAAGGTGGTGTAGGTGACGACGATGGCCGCGCCGAGGATCATGCCGGCCTGCTGGCTCACCGCGCCGTCGGTGACGACGAAGAAGATCAGGCCGAGCGCCTTGATCTGCGCCGCCACCCAGCCCAGGTAGGAGGCGACGATGCAGATCGTCGTCAGCACCTCGACCGTGCGGTTGTAGCGCATGCGGTAGAAGTCGCCGAGCGTGAGGATGTTGAGCTTGTAGAGGTAGCGCGAGAACAGGATGCCGGCGATGATCAGGCACATCGACGAGCCGAAGGGGTCGGCGACCACCCCGGTCAGCCCCTCCTTGACGAAGGTGGCGGAGACGCCGAACACCGCTTCCGCGCCGAACCAGGTGGCGAACACCGTGGCGGTCACCACCGGCAGCGGCAGGGAGCGGCCGGCGACGGCGAAGTCCTTGGCGTTGTGCACGCGCGTGGCGGCGAGCAGGCCGATGCCCACGGAAACCATCAGGTAGAGGATGACGAACCAGAGCAGCATGGCGGCGATGAAAAGTCAGTCTGCAGGGGACGGCGGATTATAGCGAAATGAGCTGCACGACGAGAATGGCCGCGAGCAGTCCCGCGGCAAGCTTCAGCAGCGCGCTTTGCCGCCGCGCCTCCTCCTGCAGCCGACCCACCTCGTCGCGCAGGACGCGCAGCGGTTCCTGGTCGAGCGCGCGGTGCAGCAGGCGCGGCAGCTGCGGCAGCAGCGCGGCCCATTGCGGCGCCTCGCGCTTGAGGTTGTTCGCCAGCCCCTTCAGGCCGATGCGCTCGGCCATCCAGCGCTCGAGGAAGGGCTTCGCCGTGGTCCACAGGTCGAGTTCCGGGTCGAGCTGGCGGCCGAGGCCCTCGATGTTGAGCAGCGTCTTCTGCAGCATGACCAGCTGCGGCTGGATCTCGACGTTGAAGCGCCGCCCGGTCTGGAACAGGCGCAGCAGCGTCTTGCCGAAGGAGATGTCCTTCAGCGGCCGGTCGAACACCGGTTCGCAGACGGCGCGGATGCCGGCCTCGAACTCGTCGAGGCGCGTGTCCGCCGGCACCCAGCCGGCGTCGATGTGCGCCTGCGCCACCATCTTGTAGTCGCGGCGGAAGAAGCCGAGGAAGTTCTGCGCGAGATAGTTCTGGTCCACCTCGGTCAGCGTGCCCATGATGCCGAAGTCGAGGGCGACGTACTGCCCGGCCGGCGTGACGAGGATGTTGCCCGGGTGCATGTCGGCGTGGAAGAAGCCGTCGCGGAACACCTGGGTGAAGAAGATCTCGACGCCGGCGCGCGAGAGCGCCTTCATATCGATGCCGGCCGCCTTCAGCGCCTCGATCTGGCCGATCGGCGTGCCGTGCATGCGCTCCATCACCATCACCTGCGCCGAGCACCAGTCCCAGTACACTTCCGGCACTGCCAGCAGCGGCGAATGCAGGAAGTTGCGCCGCAGCTGCGAGCAGTTGGAAGCTTCGCGCATCAGGTCCAGCTCGTCCTCGAGGTGCTTGGCGAATTCCGCCACCACCTCGCGCGGCTTCAGGCGGCGGCCGTCTTCCCACAGCATCTCGATCAGGCCGGCGCCGGCATCCAGCAGGTCGACGTCGTGGGCGATCACCCGCTCGATGCCCGGCCGCAGGATCTTCACCGCCACCTCGCGTCCGTCGGGCAGCTTGGCGAAGTGCACCTGCGCCACTGAGGCGCTCGCCTCCGGCTCAGTCGTGAAGCTTGCGAACACCTCGCCGACCGGCTTGCCGAAGGCCCGCTCCAGCACCGCCATGGCCTGCGCCGAGGGGAAGGGCGGCACCTGGTCCTGCAGCTTCGCCAGCTCGTCGGCGAGGTCCACCGGCAGCAGGTCGCGCCGCGTCGACAGCACCTGGCCGAACTTGACGAAGATCGGCCCCAGCGCCTCCAGCGCCAGGCGCAGCCGCTCGGCGCGCGGGGCGGACAGGTCGCGCCAGAACAGCACGGCGCGCAGCAGGCGCGCCAGCCGCTCGGTCGGCGCGTGGTCGAGGACCATCTGGTCGAGGCCGAAGCGCAGGCCGACGCTGACGATTTTCAGGAGGCGGAAGAGGCGCAAGGTGGCGGCATATTCGGGAAAACGCCGATTTTACCCATATTCAGCAGGGCGCCACGGCCAGCGCGGGAAGGCGGGAAGGTATAATCCGCGCTTTCCTGGATATTGATATGGCAGCAGACATCCGATCCGAACTGACGGCCCTGTTGCGCGCGGCGCTGGAGAGCGTGGCGCCGGACAGCCGCGACGCCGCCATCACGCTGGAGCGGCCCAAGCAGGCCTCGCACGGCGACTTCGCCAGCAACCTCGCCCTGCAGCTGGCCAAGCCGCTGAAGCTCAATCCGCGCGACATCGCCGGCCGCCTGCTCGCCGAGCTGCCGGCCTCGCCGCTCGTCGCCAAGGCCGAAGTCGCCGGCGCCGGCTTCATCAACTTCACCCTCGCTCCGGCGGCCAAGCTGCAGGTGGTGCGCACGGTGCTCGGGCGCGGCGACGACTTCGGCCGCAGCGAATTGGGCGGGGGCGCGAAAGTGCAGGTCGAGTTCGTCTCGGCCAACCCGACAGGCCCGCTGCACGTCGGCCACGGCCGCGGCGCCGCCTACGGCGCCAGCCTCGCCAGCCTGCTCGACTTCGCCGGCTACAAGGTGGTGCGCGAGTTCTACGTGAACGACGCCGGCCGCCAGATGGACATCCTGGCGCTGTCGACCTGGCTGCGCTACCTCGAGTTGCACGGCTCGACCATCCCCTTCCCGAAGAACGCCTATCAGGGCGACTACGTGCGCGGCATGGCCGACGCCATCCACCAGGCGCACGGCGCGCGCTACCGGCGCGACGCCGCCCACGTGCTCGACGGCGCGCCGGACGCAGCGACCGACGCCGAGGGCCATCTCGACGCGCTGATCGCCAACGCCAAGCGCCTGCTCGGCGACGACTACGCCTACGTGCACAACTTCGCGCTGACCGAGCAGCTCGGCGATTCGCGCGAAGACCTCGCCGAATTCGGCGTGCATTTCGACAACTGGTTCTCCGAGCGCTCCCTGTTCGATACCGGCCTGGTGGACAAGGCGGTGGCCCTGCTCGAGGCGCGCGGCCACGTCTATCTGCAGGACGGCGCGAAATGGTTCCGCTCCAGCGACTTCGGCGACGAGAAGGACCGCGTCGTGCAGCGCGAGAACGGCCTGTACACCTACTTCGCCTCGGACATCGCCTACCACCTCAACAAGTACGAGCGCGGCTTCGAGCGCATCATCGACATCTGGGGCGCCGACCACCACGGCTACATTCCGCGCGTCAAGGGCGCCCTCAAGGCGCTCGGCCTCGACGACGGCCGGCTGGAAGTGGCGCTGGTGCAGTTCGCCGTGCTCTACCGCGACGGCCAGAAGACCTCGATGAGCACGCGCTCCGGCGAGTTCGTCACCCTGCGCGAGCTGCGCGGCGAGGTCGGCAACGACGCCTGCCGCTTCTTCTACGTGCTGCGCAAATCCGACCAGCACCTCGACTTCGACCTCGATCTGGCCAAGTCGCAGAGCAACGAGAATCCGGTGTATTACATCCAGTACGCCCACGCCCGCGTCTGCTCGGTGCTGGCGCAGTGGGGCGGCGACGAAGCCGCGCTCGCCGATGCCGACCTCTCGCCGCTCGGCAACGAGCGGGAGCTGGCGCTGTGCGCGCGCCTGGCGGAATTCCCGGAGGCGGTGGAGAACGCCGCGCGCGACTACGCGCCGCACCTGATCGCCTTCTACCTGAAGGATTTGGCCGGCGAATTCCACAGTTACTATAATGCCGAGCGCTTCCTCGTCGACGACGCGAAGCTGCGCGACGCGCGCCTGGCATTGTGCCTGGCGGTGCGCCAGGCGCTGCGCAACGGCCTGCGCATCATCGGCGTGAGCGCGCCGGAATCCATGTGAGGCAACGATGAACACACGCAAGCAAGGCGGCGGCACCATCCTCGGCATGTTCATCGGCCTGGTCGTCGGCGTCGTCGTCGCCGCCGGCGTCGTCTGGTACCTGAACAAGACGCCGCTGCCCTTCCAGGAGAAAGGCACCCGGCCGACGACCGAGAAGAACGGCGAGGCCAGGCCGGCCGCCGTGCCGGTCGCGCCGGAGCCGCTGCCGGGCAAGCCCGGCGACAAGGTGACGGAAAAGCCGCGTTTCGAGTTCTACAAGATCCTGCCCGGCAGCCAGGAGCCGGTGCCCCAGGCCGAGCCGAAGCCGGCCGCCGCGGCGCCGAAGCCGGCCGGGGACGCCCTCTTCCTCCAGGCCGGTTCCTTCCAGAATCCCGCCGATGCGGACAACCTCAAGGCCCGCCTTGCGTTGATGGGGGTGGAGGCCAGCGTGCAGCAGGTGACCCTGCCCGAGAAGGGCGTCATGCACCGCGTGCGCATCGGCCCCTATGCCAATCCGGACGAGATGGCCAAGGCCCGCACGCTGCTGGCGCAGAACGGAATCCAGGCCAGCGTTGTCAGAGTCAAGGACGGCAAGGACACCAAGGAAGCCGCCAACTAAATTTCAGGAGAAATCATGCACTTGAACAAATGGCTGGGCCTCGTCGGCCTCTCCCTCGCCCTGGTTGCCGGTTCCGCTGTCGCCCAGGTCAAGCCTTCCTACAAGCCGCTGGCCAATCCGCAGGCGGTCGAGACCGGCGACAAGATCGAAGTCGTCGAGTTCTTCTGGTACGGCTGTCCGCACTGCTTCGACCTCGAGCCCTTCCTCAAGAAGTGGACGGCCAAGCTGCCGAAGGACGTGGAGTTCCGCCGCATTCCGGCCATTCCCACCGAACGCTGGATGCCGAATGCGCGCACTTTCTACACGCTGGAATCGCTGGGCCTGCTCGAGCGCATGCACGGCGAGGTGTTCGACGCCATCCACATCGACCGCGTGAACCTCAACGACGAGAAGATCCAGCTCGAGTGGATGGCGAAGAAGGGCGTCGACCGCGCCAAGTTCGCCGAAGCCTGGAAGTCCTTCTCGGTGCAGAGCAAGACCAAGCGCGCCGTCCAGCTCACCCAGGCCTACGACGTCACCGGCGTGCCCGCCCTGGTGGTCGACGGCAAGTATTTCACCTCGGTCTCCATGACCGGCAGCCCGGAAGGCTTGATGCAGACGCTCGACAGCCTGATTGCCAAGGCGCGCAGCGAGCGGCCGAAGAAGAAGTAGGTCGGGCTTCAGCCCGACGCCGAGCGTGAAGGTTTTCATCACCGGCGCATCCTCCGGCATCGGCGCGGCGCTCGCCGCGCACTATGCCGCACGCGGTGCGCAACTCGGCCTGGTGGCGCGCCGCGAAGAGGCCCTCGCCGAAGTCGCGCGCACGCTGCCGGGTTCCCCCGCCTGCTATCTCGCCGACGTCGCCGACGCCCAGGCCATGCAGGATGCGGCGCGCGACTTCATGGCGCGCTTCGGCGTGCCCGACATCGTCATCGCCAACGCCGGCGTCTCCGTCGGCACCCTCACCGAGCACGCCGAGGACATCGAAGTCTTCGGCCGCGTCATGCAGACCAATGTCGTCGGCCTGGCCGCCACCTTCCATCCCTTCATCGCGCCGATGCGCGAGGCGGGCCGCGGGCGGCTGGCCGGCATCGCCTCGGTCGCCGGCATGCGCGGCATCCCCGGCGCCGGCGCCTACAGCGCCTCGAAGGCCGCCGCCATCACCTATCTGGAAGCGCTGCGCGTCGAGCTCAAGCCGAGTGGGGTGAAAGTCGTTACCGTCTGCCCGGGCTACGTCGCCACGCCGATGACGGCGGTGAACAAATACCGCATGCCCTTCATCCTGCCGGCCGACGCCGCCGCGCGGCGCATCGCCCGCGTCATCGACGCCGGCCGCGCCTATGCCGTCGTGCCCTGGCAGATGGCGCTCGTCGCGCGCGCCATGAAGCTCCTGCCCAACGCGGTGTACGACCGCCTCTTCAAGCGCGCCGGCCGCAAGCCGCGCGGGCTGAAGCTTTAACTCCGGAAATAAAAGTCAGTCGCTGCGGCACGGCGCATTCCGGCGCCGTGTTGCCCTCACGCGGCGGCGAGCGCCTGGCGCACGTCGTCGAGCAGGTCTTCGGGGTCCTCGAGGCCGGCGGAGATGCGCACCAGGCCTTCGCCGATCAGGTGTTCGCGCCGCTCCTCGGGCGTGTAGAAGGAGTGCGTCATGCTGGCCGGGTGCTGCGCCAGGCTCTCGGCGTCGCCGAGGCTGACGGCGCGGGTGATCAATTGCAGCGCGTTCATGAAGCGGCGGCCCGCTTCGATGCCGCCCTTGAGTTCGAAGGCGACCATGCCGCCGGGCAGCTTCATCTGCCGGCGCGCGAGTTCGCGTTGCGGGAACGCGGCCAGCCCCGGGTAGTGGCAGACCTCGACCTTGTCGTGGCCGGCGAGGCATTCGGCGATGGCCTGGGCGTTGCTGCTGTGGCGCTCCATGCGCAGCGCCAGCGTCTTCAGGCCGCGCAGGATGAGGAAGGCGTCCTGCGAGGAGAGCACGGCGCCGGTCATGTCCTTGATGCCGTAGAAGCGCACCTGGTTCAGCGATTCCTGCGGGCCGACGATGGCGCCGGCGATGAGGTCGCCGTGGCCGCCGAGGTATTTCGTCGCCGAATGCACGACGTAGTCGGCGCCGAGTTCGATGGGGCGCTGCAGGTAGGGCGTGCAGTAGGTGTTGTCGACCACCACCTTTGCGCCGTGGCGGCGGGCGATGGCGGCAATCGCCGCGATGTCCACCAGCCGCATGTTGGGATTGGCCGGCGATTCGAAGAACACCACCTTCGTCTGCGCGCCGATGGCGGCTTCGAGGTTGGCCGGCTGCGCCAGGTCGACGTGGGTGATCCTGACGCCGAACTTGGCCAGGCCGTGATTGAAGAAGCCGAAGGTGCAGCCGTAGAGGGTCTTGTCGGCGATCACTTCGTCGCCCGGCGACAGCAGGGTCCACATCAGCGAGGTGGTGGCGCCCATGCCGGAGGCGGTGACCAGCGCCGCTTCGCCGCCTTCGAGGTCGGCGATGCGGCCCTCCAGCAGGCAGGTGGTCGGGTTGCCGACGCGCGAGTAGACGAAGCCGGCCTGCTCGCCGGCGAAGCGCGCGCTGCCGTCCTCCACCGTCGGGAAGGCGTAGGTCGAGCTGAGGTAGATCGGCGGGTTGACGGAGCCGTGGCCCGCGTAGGGATCGTAGCCGTGGTGGATGGCGCGGGTGGTGAAGCCCTTGCCGGGTGTCCTGGATTGCGACATCGATGGTTCCCCTTTTTAAACCGGCAGGTGCTCGCGGTGCGCGAAGCCCAGCGTGTTGTCGATGAGATGGATGTCCTTCGGCACGAATTCGTACCAGCGGATCTTGTCGAGCGCCTCGAGGAGCTTGCGCGGCATGCCGGCGCCGCCGCCGATGAGCGGGTAGCGTTGCTGGTAGAGGGCGCGCACCCGCGCCTCGTCTGCGCGGGCGACTTCGCGCACCGTGCCGGCGAGCTGCAGGCCGCGGATGCCGGGCCAGTCGTCGTAATCGCGCTGGATGGTGGCCGCGGCGCGCGCGTCGTTCGAGAGGTTCTGCGCATGGCGCGAGGTCGGCGACGAGAGGAAGTACAGGCGCAGGTCGTCGTGCGCGTAGAACACCGCCGCCGCCCACGGTCCGTCGGCGCCGATGGTGGATAGCGTCATGACGTGATGCTCGCCGAGGAGGGCGAGCACGCGTTCCCGCAACGACGCGCCCATGTCAGGCGGGGGCGCGGGTCTTGGCCCGTCCGTTGCCCTTGGGTTTCTCTGCCGCCGGCGCCTTATCCGCTTCCTGCTTCTCCGGCGGCGCCTTATCCGCTTCCTTCATGCGCTTCAGCCGGTAGGCGAGCTGCGGGCGGGTGATGCCGAGCAGGCGCGCCGCCGAGGAGAGGTTGCCGTTGGCCTTGGCCACCGCCCCTTCCAGCAGCATCGACTCCACTTCGTCGAGGGTGAACACGCCGTTCAGCACCGAGTCGCACAGCTTCGCACCGGGCTGCCAGGCCTGGGCGTTGAGCGCACCGTGGGCGTCCAGCCCGAGTTCGTTCGGCTGGCCGTCGCGCTCGGCGAGGAACAGGTGCTCGGCCTCGACGCGCGTGCCGTGCGGGGCGAGGATCACGCTGCGCTCGATGACGTTCTGCAGCTCGCGGATGTTGCCCGGCCAGTCGTAGGAAAGCAGTGCGCGCTTGGCCTTGTCGGTGAAGCCGCGCAGGCGCTTGCCGTGCACGGTGGCGTATTTTTCCAGGAAGGCCTTCGACAGCGGCGAGATGTCCTCCTTGCGCTCGCGCAGCGGCGGGATGTGGATCTGGTAGGCGTTGAGGCGGTAGTAGAGGTCGAGGCGGAACTTGCCTTCCTTCACCAGCCGGGCCAGGTCGGCGTTGGTGGCGGCCACCACGCGTACGTCCACCTTGCGCGGCTTGGCGTCGCCGAGGCGCTCGATCTCGCGCTCCTGCAGCACGCGCAGCAGCTTGGCCTGCGCCGAAAGCGGCAGGTCGCCGACCTCGTCGAGGAACAGCGTGCCGCCGCTGGCGCGCTCGAAGCGGCCCGGGCGGGAGGACTGCGCGCCGGTGTAGGCGCCCTTCTCGACGCCGAAGAGTTCGGATTCGACCAGCTCCTGCGGGATCGCTGCGCAGTTCACTGCGACGAAGGCCTCGCCGGCGCGCGGGCCCATCTCGTGCAGGCAGCGCGCGAAGACCTCCTTGCCGACGCCGGTCTCGCCGAGCAGCAGCACCGGGATCTGGCTGTCCGCCGCCTGCTTGAGCAGGCCGTAGGCGGCGCGGAAGCCGGGCGAGACGCCGATCATGTGCTCGGGCAGCGATTCCTTCTCGCCGATCGACGAGCGCAGGTGCGTCACCTGCGTCTGCAGGTCGATCAGCTGGTCGGCGATGGACTCCGGGTTGTAGTAGCGCATGTGCTCGTCGGCGTTGTCCCACTCCTCGACCGGCTTGCCGATGATGCGGCAGTTGGCGTCGCCGGCGCCGACGCACTCCACCTCCTGGTAGAGGATGCGCCGTCCCATGAATGCCGAGGTGTAGCCCGAGGCGTAGCCGATCTGCGTCCAGCACACCGGCTCGTGGTGGATGCCGAAGTACTGGCGGTGCCACTGTCCCTCCCAGGAATTTTCCCAGAGGAACTCGCCGTAGAACTGGCCGCGCGGCCGGTCCATTTCCAGGCGGATCGGCGTCACGCGCACGATGCCCTCCAGCGTGTGCAGCTTCGGCCCGGTCATGAAGGCTTCCATGTCGTCGACGCCCTGCGCCTGCTTGCGCGCCAGTTCCGCGTCGCGCATGCCCGAGGCGTAGCCCATGCGCGTCAGCAGTCCGCGCGCGCGCTCCATGCCCAGCGTGTCGATGAGTTCCTTGCGCAGCAATGCCTGCGCCTCCGCATGCACCAGCAGCATGCGGTGCTCGTGCAGCCAGATCTGCCCGGTCTCGGCGCAGAAATGGATGTGCGAGCGCATGTCGTCGGCCGCCTTGGCGACCGAGGTCAGTTTGCGCATTTCCGTCTCCTCCTTCGAACCGTCCGCGACTTTTTTATCAAATGGTGAAGCGTCGCTGGCCGGCTTTTGTCGCGGCTATTGCAGAAACTGCTGGGGAAAGTGCTGCAAATGTACCAAATGGTCAAACCCTACTCCAGTATTTCAGTGTTTTTCATCAAATCGTGAAGTGCCGCAGGTCTATGGCCTCACGTCTCGCCTGCTGCGCCGCAGCGCTTCGCACGCGCCGGCGCCATGCGGCGTGCGGCATTTCTCCACTCGGGACCGGGCGTTCCGTCTTCACGCAAGCGGCATGTTGCGACGCACATGGCACATCGCTTGCGATAGGCCTTCCACGCATAGCCGGCGCACAAAGCATGCCCGGCACACATGAAAAGTTCGTATCTAAACGATCACCGCATGGAGGAGTAGCCGAAATGAAGTTTCCTGTTCCGCATGACGTGAAGGCCAAGACGATTCCCGGCACCGAAGGCTGGGAGCGCATGTATCCGTACCAGTACCAGTTCGTCACCGACGATCCCACGCGCAACCAGTACGAGAAGGAGATGTTCTGGTTCTACGACGGACTGCACTATCCCGAGCCGCTGTATCCCTTCGACACCATCTGGGACGAGGCCTGGTACCTGGCGCTGTCGCAGTACAACAACCGCATCTTCATGGTGCCGCCGGTGCGCGGCGTCGACCACCGCATGATCAACGGCTACGTCTACATCTCGCCGGTGCCGGTGAAGAACCCCGAGGAGATCGGCAGCCGCGTGCCGCACTTCATGGAGCGCGCCGGCCACTACTACAAGAACTGGGACGAGCTGGAGAAGAAGTGGAAGGTGAAGATGGAGGCCACCATCCGCGAGCTCGAGAAGCTGGAGATCCCGCGCCTGGCCGACATGGAGGACATCTCCGTCGTCACCGACGCCATCGGCGAGTCGAAGGGCTTCCACCTGCTGAAGAACTACGACGACCTGATCAACCTCGGCATCAAGTGCTGGCAGTACCACTTCGAGTTCCTCAACCTCGGCTATGCCGCCTACGTCTTCTTCCTCGACTTCGTGCAGAAGCTCTTCCCGAGCATCCCGGCGCAGCGCGTGACGCAGATGATCTCCGGCATCGACGTCATCATGTACCAGCCCGACGAGGAGCTGAAGAAGCTCGCCAAGAAGGCCATCGAGCTGGGCGTCGACAACGCCGTCTGCTTCAGCCAGGAGTGGACCGAGGTCGAGGCGGCGCTGAAGAAGCTGCCGAAGGGCGTCGAGTGGCTGACCTCGCTCAACCTCTCGCGCGAGCCCTGGTTCAACGTGTCGACCGGCACCGGCTGGTTCCACCACGACCGTTCCTGGAACGACGCCATGAACATCCCGCTCAACGGCATCCAGACCTACATCCAGAAGGTCAAGGCGGGCGTGAACATCGAGCGGCCGATGGAGCAGGTGCGCGCCGAGCGCGACCGCATCACCGCCGAGTACCGCGGCCTGATCGAGAAGGAAGAGGACCGCAAGCAGTTCGACGAGCTGCTCGGCTGCGCCAAGACGGTGTTCCCCTACGTCGAGAACCACCTGTTCTACGTCGAGCACTGGTTCCACTCGGTGTTCTGGAACAAGATGCGCGAAGTCGCCGCCATCCTCGTCGAGCACGGCATCATCAAGGACGTCGAGGACGTCTGGCTGCTGCGCCGCGACGAGATCAAGCAGGCGCTGTGGGACGTCGTCACCGCCTGGGCCACCGGCGTCACGCCGCGCGGCACGCAGACCTGGCCGAAGGAGGTCGAGTGGCGCAAGGGCGTCATGCAGAAGTTCAAGGAGTGGAGCCCGCCGCCGGCCATCGGCACCGCGCCGGAAGTCATCCAGGAACCCTTCACCATCGTGCTGTGGGGCGTCACCAACAGCTCGCTGGCCGACTGGGCCGCGGTGGCGGAGGTGAAGGATCCCTCCACCGTCAAGGAGTTCAAGGGCTTCGCCGGCAGTCCCGGCATCGTCGAGGGCAAGGCGCGCGTCTGCCGCACGGTGGAGGACATCCGCCAGCTGCAGGAGGGCGAGATCCTCGTTGCGCCGACCACCTCGCCGTCCTGGGCGCCGGCCTTCGCCAAGATCAAGGCCTGCGTCACCGACGTCGGCGGCGTCATGAGCCACGCGGCGATCGTCTGCCGCGAGTACGGCATGCCGGCGGTCGTCGGCACCGGCCACGCGACGAAGATCATCCAGACCGGCATGATGATCCGCGTCGACGGTTCGACCGGCGCCATCACGGTCGCGCGCTGATCGGGCGATGGGCAACATGGCAATGGCATCGGGGAGAAGCACGGCTGCGGCGGCGGGGAGCGATGCGCCGCAGCTGTGCTGGTTCGAGGAGGTGCGCAAGGAGGACGTCGCGCTGGTCGGCGGCAAGTGCTCCTCGCTGGGCGAGCTGATCAGTGCCGGCGTGCGCGTGCCGCCGGGCTTCGCGCTGACCACCCACGGCTACGCGCGTTTCATGCGCGACGCCGGGGTGAGCGGCGAGATCCCGGGCATGCTCGAAGGCTGCGGGCACGACGATCTCGAGCAGCTGGAATCGGCCAGCAAGGCGATCCGCGAGATGATCGAGGAGCACTCCTTCGCCTGGGAGCTGGAGGATGCCGTCGCCGAGTACTACCGCAAGCTCTCCGTGCGCTGCATGGTTCCGGCGGTCCCGGTGGCGGTGCGCTCCAGCGCCACCGCCGAGGACCTGCCCGGCGCCAGCTTCGCCGGGCAGCAGGACACCTACCTGTGGATCCGCGGCGTCGACGATCTGCTGCTCCACGCCCGCCGCTGCATCTCCAGCCTGTTCACGGCGCGGGCCATCGCCTACCGCATCCGCATGGGCTTCCCGCACGAGGAGGTGGCCCTCTCGGTCGGCTTCCAGAAGATGGCCAACTCCTACACCGCCGGGGTGATGTTCACCCTCAACCCGGGCAACGGCGACCGCTCCGTCATCGCCATCGATTCCAATTTCGGCTTCGGCGAATCGGTGGTGTCGGGCGAGGTGACGCCGGACCACTTCGTGGTGAACAAGGTCGCCCTCGACATCCTCGAGCGCACCATCTGCAGCAAGGAAATCACCTACACGGTCGATCCGAAGACGCAGAAGTCGGTGAAGATCGAGACGCCCTTCGAGCGGCAGAGCGTGCAGTCCCTCATCGACGAGGAGATCGTCGAGCTGGCGCGCATGGGCAAGGCCATCGAGAAGCACTACGGCCGGCCGATGGACATCGAGTGGGCGGTCGACAAGGACCTGCCCGCCGGCGGCAACATCTTCATCCTGCAGGCGCGCCCCGAGACGGTGTGGAGCGAGAAGCGCGAGAAGGAGGCCGCCACGGTGGAGAAGGCCACCTCGGCGATGGACTTCATCCTTTCCAGCCTGCTCACGGGCAAGAAAGTCTCTTAGGGGTTTCCAAGTGATCGTACGAAACTGGATGCAACAGAACCCGACGCTGGTCGGCGGCGACACGCTGCTGTCGGAAGCCAAGCGGATCCTCACCGAACACAACCTGCAGGCCCTGCCCGTCGTCGACGACGGGCGCCTGCGCGGCATGGTCACCCGGCAGCATTGCCTGCGCGCGGCGCACTTCGTCGCCCGCACGCAGAGCGCCGACGAATACAACTTCTTCGCCAACCGCCTCAAGGTGAAGGACATCATGGTGCGCAATCCGGCCACGGTGCGCGCCACCGACACCATGGAGGAATGCCTGCGCCGCGGCCAGGACCTCGGCATCGGCCAGTTTCCGGTGATCGACGACGGCAAGGTGGTCGGCGTGATCTCCTCGAAGGAGATCTTCTCGCTCGCCGCCCACTTCCTCGGCGCCTGGGAGAAGCGCTGCGGCATCACCCTCGGCCCGATGGAGATGAAGCCGGGCACCATCGGCCGCATCGCCGACCTGGTGGAGGGCGCCGGCGCCGAGGTGCAGGCCATCTACCCGATCGCGCGCAGCGAGAACGGCGGCAACGGCCAGCCGCACGAGCGCAAGGTCATCGTCCGCTTCCACGCCGCCGAACTGAAGAAGGTGGTGGCCGTGCTGGAGGCCGCCGGCTTCCGCGTCATCGAGTCCGTCGATGCGCACTGCGAAGACAAGCATTAACCCAAGGAGAAGACCCTAAATGGACCTGCGGTATTTCATCAACCAGTGCGCCGAGGCCAACGAGCTGAAGTGCGTCAAGGCGGAAGTCGACTGGAACCTGGAAATCTCCCACGTCTCCAAGCTGACCGAGGAGAAGAAGGGCCCGGCCCTGCTGTTCGAGAACGTCAAGGGCTACGACAGCCCGGTGTTCACCGGCGCCTTCGCCACCACCAAGCGCCTCGCCATCATGCTTGGCCTGCCGCACAACCTGTCGATGTGCGAGTCGGCGCAGGCGTGGATGAAGAAGACCATCACCTCCGAGGGCCTGATCAAGGCGAAGGAGGTCAAGGACGGCCCGGTGCTGGAGAACATCCTCACCGGCGACAAGGTCGACCTCAACATGTTCCCGGTGCCGAAATTCTTCCCGCTCGACGGCGGCCGCTACATCGGCACCATGGTGTTCGTCGTGCTGCGCGACCCCGAGACGGGCGAGACCAACCTCGGCACCTATCGCATGCAGATGCTCGACAGCAAGACCTGCGGCGTGCAGATCCTGCCGGGCAAGCGCGGCGAGCGCATCATGAAGAAGTACGCCAAGATGGGCAAGAAAATGCCGGCCGCGGCGGTGATCGGCTGCGACCCGCTGATCTTCATGGCCGGCACCCTGATGCACAAGGGCGCCAACGACTTCGACATCACCGGCACCGTGCGCGGCCAGCCGGCCGAGTTCCTGATGGCGCCGATGACCGGCCTGCCGATCCCGGCCGGCGCCGAGATCGTGCTGGAAGGCGAGATCGATCCGAACAACTTCCGCCAGGAAGGCCCCTTCGCCGAGTACACCGGCTACTACACCGACGAGCTGCACAAGCCGATCCTCAAGCCGGCGCTGGAAGTGAAGCAGATCCTCCACCGCAACAACCCGGTGCTGTGGGCCACCGGCCAGGGCCGTCCGGTCACCGACGTGCACATGCTGCTCGCCTTCACGCGCACGGCGACGCTGTGGACCGAGCTGGAGAAGATGAAGATCCCCGGCGTGCAGTCGGTCTGCGTGCTGCCCGAGTCGGCCGGCCGCTTCTGGGCTGTCGTCTCGATCAAGCAGGCTTATCCCGGCCACTCGCGCCAGGTCGCCGACGCGGTGATCGGCAGCAACACCGGCTCCTACGGCATCAAGGGCGTCATCACGGTCGACGAGGACATCATGGCCGACGACCTGCAGCGCGTGTTCTGGGCGCTGTCCTGCCGCTACGACCCGCTGCGCGGCACCGAGCTGATCAAGCGCGGCCGCTCGACGCCGCTCGACCCGGCGCTCGATCCGGACTCGAACAAGCTCATCACCTCGCGCATCCTGATGGACGCCTGCATCCCCTACGAGTGGAAGCAGAAGCCGGTCGAGGCGCGCATGGACGAGGAGATGCTGGCGAAGATCAGGGGCCGCTGGGCCGAGTACGGAATCGACTGAGGGCGCAACCATGGAGAAGGCAAAAGACATCAAGCTGGTCATCCTCGACGTCGACGGCGTCATGACCGACGGCCGCATCGTCATCGACGACAACGGGCTGGAGCAGCGCAACTTCGACATCAAGGACGGCTTCGGCGTGGTCGCGCTGCAGATGACCGGCGTCGACGTCGCCATCATCACCTCGAAGAAATCGGGCGCCGTGCGCCACCGCGCCGAGGAGCTGAAGATCAAGCACTTCCACGAGGGCATCAAGAAGAAGACCGAGCCCTACGAGGTGATGCTGAAGGAGATGAACATCACCGACGCCCAGGTGGCCTACGTCGGCGACGACCTGGTCGACCTGTCGATGATGAAGCGCGTCGGCTTCCCGGTGGCGGTGGCCGATGCGGTGGATGAAGTGCGCGAGGCGGCGGTGTACGTCACCAAGGCGCGCGGCGGCCACGGCGCCGTGCGCGAGGTGGCGGAACTGATCCTCAAGACGCAGGGCAAGTGGGACAAGATCCTTTCCAAAATATAAACAGGAGAACGCAAAGTGGCAGCACCGCGAAGCAACCGGGAGTTTGTCGAGGCCTGCATCAAGAGCGGCGACGCCGTTCGCATCAAGCAGGAAGTGGACTGGGAGAACGAGGCCGGCGCCATCGTGCGCCGCGCCTGCGAGCTGGCGGCGCCGGCGCCCTTCATGGAGAAGATCAAGGATTACCCCGGCTTCTCCTATTTCGGCGCGCCGCTGTCGACCTACCGGCGCATGGCCATCTCGATGGGCATGGATCCGGCATCCTCCCTGCCCGAAATTGGCCGGGAATACGTCAAGCGCACCAACGGCGAGGTGGTCCCGCCCGTCCTCGTCGACCGCAAGGACGCGCCGTGCAAGGAGAACATCCTCAAGGGCGCCGACGTCGACCTGTGCAGGCTGCCGGTGCCGCTGGTGCACGACGGCGACGGCGGCCGCTATGTCGGCACCTGGCACGCGGTCGTCACCAAGCACCCGGTGCGCGGCGACGTGAACTGGGGCATGTACCGGCAGATGATGTTCGACTCGCGCACCATGAGCGGCGCGGTGTTCCCCTTCTCCGACCTCGGCAAGGCGCTCAACGACTACTACCTGCCGCGCGGCGAGAGCTGCCCCTTCGCCACCGCCATCGGCCTGTCGCCGCTGGCCGCCATGGCGGCCTGCGCGCCTTCGCCGATCCCCGAGCCGGAGCTGACCGGCATGCTGGCCGGCGAGCCGGTGCGGCTGGTGAAGTGCGAGACCAACGACCTGGAGGTGCCGGCCGACGCCGAGATCATCCTCGAGGGCGAGATCTGCCCCGACTACAAGGTCGAGGAGGGCCCCTTCGGCGAGTACACCGGCTACCGCACCAGCCCGCGCGACTTCCGCGTCACCTTCCGCGTGAACTGCATCACCTACCGCAACAACGCGACGATGACCATCTCCAACATGGGCGTGCCGCAGGACGAGGGCCAGCTGCTGCGCTCGTTCTCGCTCGGCCTCGAGCTGGAGAAGCTGCTGAAGAGCCAGGGCATCCCGGTGACCGGCGTGTACATGCACCCGCGCTCGACGCACCACATGATGATCGTCGGCGTGAAGCCGACCTACTCGGGCGTCGCCCAGCAGATCGGCCAGCTCGCCTTCGGCTCCAAGCTCGGCCCCTGGTTCCACATGGTGATGGTGGTCGACGACCAGACCGACATTTACAACTGGGACGAGGTGTATCACGCCTTCTGCACGCGCTGCCACCCGGCCAACGGCATCCACATCTACAAGAACTCCCCGGGCACGCCGCTGTATCCCTTCGCCACGCCGCACGAGCGCAAGTTCTCCATCGGCTCCAAGGTGGTGTTCGACTGCCTCTGGCCGACCGACTGGGACAAGATCAACGACGTGCCGACCCTGGTGTCGTTCAAGCACGTCTATCCGCAGGACATCCAGGACAAGGTGCTCGCCAACTGGACGGCCTACGGCTACCCCCCCGTGAAGTGAGGAGACAAGAGAATGAACCAGTGGGAAGTTTTCGTGAACGACGTGAAGGAACTGGCCGAGGATACGGAACTGGAATTGACCATCCGTACGCTCAACCCGGGCATCCACAAGTACACCTACAAGCGCGTCCGCGCGCAGGTGTCGGCCGACCTGAAGAAGCACGCCGACCAGCTGCAGGTGCGCCTCGGCCGCGGCCAGCTGAGCCAGGGCCGCTTCTCCATCAAGGTGCTCGGCGAAGTGCAGCGCATGCCGGCGAAGTACCTCTAGCGTGAAATGGCCAGCCTCGACCTGCGCGGCTTTCTCGACGATCTCGCCGGCGAGCTGATCCGCGTCGGCGAGCCGCTCGATCCGCAGTTCGAGGTCGCCGCGCTGCTCTCGGAGGTGCAGGGCACCGGCCGCGCCGTGCTCTGCGAGAACATCAAGGGCCGGTCCGGCGCGCGCATCGCCGGCAACCTGCTCTCCAGCCGCCGGCTGGCCGCGCGCGCGCTCGGCACCAGCGAGGACAAGCTGGTGGACACCTACGTCGCGCGCAGCGCGCAGCGCGTGCCGCCGGTGCCGGCGCAGGAGGCGCCGGTGCAGGCCGTGGTGCACCGCCAGCCGGCCGACGTCGGCGCGCTGCTGCCGCTGCTGACCCACTACGAGAAGGACGCCGCGCCTTTCCTCACCTGCGGCGTGGTGCTGGCGCGCGATCCGGCGACGGGCCAGCGCGGCATGGGCATCCACCGCATGATGTTCAAAGGCGGCCGCCGCTTCGGCATCCTGCTCGCCAATCCGCCGCTGTCGCAGTTTCTCGCCAACGCGGAGGCTTCCGGCAAGCCGCTCGAGGTGGCCGTGGCGCTGGGCGTCGATCCGGCCATGCTGATCGCCTCGGTGGTGAAGACCGGCCCGCTCGGGCCCGACAAGATGGACATCGCCGGCAGCCTGCGCGGCGCGCCGGTGGAGTTGGTGCGCGGCCTCACGGTGGACCTCGAGGTGCCGGCGCGCGCCGAGGTGGTGCTCGAGGGCCGCGTCCTGCCCGGCGTGCGCGAGCCGGAGGGCCCCTTCGGCGAGAACACCGGCTACTACTTTTCCAACACCAGCCCGGTCGTCGAGATCGACGCCGTCACCCACCGCGAGGACTTCATCTTTCCGGCGCTGGTGCCGTGGACGGCCGACGTCGACACGCTGCTCTCCCTCGCCGGCGGCGCCGAGCTGCTCGGCCAGCTGAAGGGTCTGGTGCGCGGCGTCGTCGACCTGGACATCGTGCCGGGCACCTGCAGCTTCGCCGCGGTGATCGCGGTGAAGGGCTGCCCGGCATACGAGGTGCGCCGACTGGTGCACCTGGCGCTCAACCTCGACCGCCGCCTGAAGTCGGTGACGGTGGTGGACGACGACGTGGACATCCGCAATCCGCGCGAGGTGGCCTGGGCGCTCGCCACGCGCTTCCAGGCCGACCGCGACATGGTGGTGCTGGGCGGCATGGAGGGCTACGTCATCGATCCGTCCTCGGCCGGCGCGGCCGGTGCGAAGATGGGCTTCGACGCCACGCGCGGCGCGGGCGCCACCTTCGACAGGATCGCCCTGCCGGCAGGGGCCGCGGCGCGGGCGCGGCAGGTGGCCGCTTCATTGGACAGGGGGAGAACATGAAACTGGTGGTGGGCATTTCCGGCGCGAGCGGCGCCATCTACGGCATCCGCATCCTCGAGGTGTTGCAGAAGGCGGGGGTCGAGACGCACCTCGTCATGTCCGATTCGGCCAAGCGCACCATCGTGTACGAGACCGACTACACGATGGACGACGTCAAGCGCCTCGCCACCCACCTGCACGACATCAACGACGTCGGCGCCTGCATCTCTTCCGGCAGCTTCCGCCACGCCGGCATGGTCATCGCGCCGTGCTCGATCAAGACGCTCTCGGCGATCGCCAATTCCTTCAACACCAACCTGCTGATCCGCGGCGCCGACGTCTGCCTGAAGGAGCGGCGCAAGCTGGTGCTGATGCTGCGCGAGACGCCGCTGCACCTCGGCCACCTGCGCCTGATGACGCAGGTGACGGAAGCCGGCGCCGTGCTGGTACCGCCGCTGCCGGCCTTCTACCACAAGCCGAAGACGCTGGAGGACGTGATCATGCAGTCGGTGAACAAGGCACTCGACCAGTTCGACCTCGACCTCGACCTCTTCCAGCGCTGGACCGGCAACGAGGAGCGGGAGGCGATGAAGCAGCGCTAGGCGGACCAGGATGGGAGGCATGGCCATGGCGGTGACGGAGCGGATATCGGAGGCGCAGACGCTGTTGCTGGTGGGCGAGGCCTGCTCGGGCCTCGGCGAGGGCGCGAGCTTCACCCGGCTGGACTGGGTGCGGCGCGAGTTCCTCGCCAAGCTCGGCTTCGAGCCCTATCCGGGCACCTTCAACCTGCACATGGGCGGGGACGACTGGGCGGCGGCGCGGCGCGTCATGGAACGCGAGCCCGGCATCGCCATCGCGCCCGAGCCGGGCTTCTGCGCGGCGAAGTGCTTCCATGTCGTGATCGGCGGCTGCATCACCGGGGCGGTGGTGTTCCCCGAAGTGGCCGGCTACCCGTCCGACAAGTTCGAGGTGATTTCCGCCGTGCCGGTGCGCCAGGCGCTCGGCGTGAACGACGGCGACAGCATCGCCGTCAGCGTGGTGTGCTAGGTCCGGCATGACGTCGAGACATTGCCAGCATTGCGGCGCCGTCCTGGCGGCACTGACTTTCGAGGACGGCAGGCAGCGCGAGCAGTGCCTGGCCTGCGGCACGGTGGCCTGGCGCAACCCGACGCCGGTGGGCATGGCGCTGATCGAGCACGAGGGCCGGCTGGTGCTGATCCGCCGCCTGGGCGATCCGCTCGCCGGCTACTGGGCGCCGCCGGCCGGCTATGTCGAGCTGGGCGAGTCGGTGGCGCAGGCGGTGCTGCGCGAGGCGAAGGAGGAGACCGGCCTCAGCATCGCCCTCGACGGCCTGCTCGATGTGTACTCGCGCGCCGACGTGAACGTGCTGATCGTCGCCTATCGCGCACATTCGATCGGCGGCACGCTCGCGGCCGGCGACGACGCCATCGAGGCCGGCCTCTTCGCGCCGGACGACTGGCCGCAGGAGCCGTTGCCGGAGAGCGGCGCGGCGATCGACGAATGGTTCTACGGCGTCATCCGCGATGTGCTCGCGCGCTGGCAGCCGGCCAAGCGATGAGGACGAGAAGATGATCGGCAACATCACCCCGGACCTGCCCGAGAAGCTGGTCGGCTACCTGCGCCCCGGCGCCCCCGGCCTGCTGCTCACCTGCGGCGCCGACGGCTATGCCAGTTCCGCCTTCACCTGGATCGTGGCCCTCGACGCCGCCCGGCTGCGCTTCGCCGTCGACGAGGGCGGCTCGGCCATGGCCAACCTGCTGCGCAGCGGCCAGGCCTCGCTGCAGGTGATCGGGCCGGGCGACCTGACCTTCCTCGTCAAGGGGCGGGCGCGGCGGCTCAGCGAGCGCATCGCCGCCGCCGGGCCCTACGCGATCATGCTCTACGAAATGCAAGTGGCGGGCGCCAAGGACCAGTCCTGGCCGGGCGTCGCCACCACGGCCCTCGCCTACGAATGGCCAGCCGGACAGCGCGAGGCGATGCTCGCGATGGAGCAGGCCGTCTATGCCGAAATGCGCAACTTTCAACCCTGAGGACATCGAACAAAGCGGAGAGGCTTTCATTCGAACACCACCATGACCTATTTCGATCCGACCACCGAAACCCTGCCGCGCGAGCAGCTCGCCGCGCTGCAACTGTCCAAGCTGCAGGCCATGGCCAAGGAGCTGTGGGGCAAGAACCGCTTCTATACGGAAAAGTGGAAACGGGCCGGCCTGCAGCCGGACGACCTCAAGTCGCTCGACGACCTGGCGCGCCTTCCGCTCACCACCAAGCACGAGCTGATGGAGGACCAGGCCGCGCACGGGCCCTTCGGCAACAACCTGACCTACCCGATCGAGCAGTACGTGCGCTTCCACCAGACCTCCGGCACCACCGGCGTGCCGCTCAAGGTGCCCGACACCGAGGCCGGCTGGCAGTGGTGGGGCCGCTGCTGGGGCCACGTGCTGGCCGGCGCCGGCGTCACCGCCGCCGACCGCATCTTCATGGCCTTCTCCTTCGGCCCCTTCGTCGGCTTCTGGGCCGCCACCGAAGGCGCGCGCCAGCTCGGCGCGCTGATGGTGCCCGGCGGCGGGCGCGATTCGCCGCAGCGCCTCGAACTCATGCGCGACGTCGGCGCCACCGTGCTGTGCTGCACGCCGACCTACGCCCTGCGCCTGGCCGAGGTCGCGCGCGAGACCGGTTTCGACCTCTCCAGCATCCCGATGAAGTCCACGGTGCACGCCGGCGAGCCCGGCGCCAACGTGCCGGCGACCAAGGCGCGCATCGAGGACGTCTGGAGCGCCAAGTGCTTCGACCACGCCGGCGCCACCGAGGTCGGCGCGCACTCCTTCGAGTGCAGCGTGCAGCCCGGCGGCACCCACCTCATCGAGAGCGAATTCATCGCCGAGATCCTCGACCCGGCCACCGGCCTGCCGGTGGCGGAAGGCGAGCGCGGCGAGCTGGTCCTCACCAACCTCGGCCGCTGGGGCTTCCCGATCATCCGCTACAAGACCGGCGACATCGTGCGCACCACGACGCAGCGCTGCGAGTGCGGCCGCACATCGATGCGCTTCGAGGGCGGCATCATCGGCCGCGCCGACGACATGGTGACGGTGCGCGGCGTGAACGTCTTCCCGGCCGGCGTCGAGAACATCCTGCGCAAGTTCGCCGAGATCGACGAGTTCCGCATCACCGTGCACAAGGTGCGCCAGATGGACGAGATGGACGTCGAGGTCGAGCTGTGCGAGGGCGCCGACCCGAACGTCGTGCACGCCATCGCCGAGCGCCTCGACTCGATGCTCTCCTTCCGGCCGCGCGTGCACCACCTGCCGAGGAACGCCCTGCCGCGCTTCGAGCTGAAGGCCAAGCGCTTCCACGTCAATCGCGGGGCATGAGCGCTGACCGCCGGGCCGACCCAGGGTCGGCGCAGCGAACGACATGGAGCGGGCGCAGCCCGCGAACCACCGCCACCCCCTTCCTCGGGAAGGGGGCCGGGGGGAGGGCTGTTCCATGACCCTCCACCGGCGCAGCTACGGCCCGCCGCCGGGCATGGCCGCGCCGCAGGCGACGGTGCCCGTCGGCACGGTGGTCTACGCCATCGGCGACGTGCACGGCCGCAGCGACCTGCTGGCGCGGATGCACGAGGGCATCGAACACGATGCCCGCCGGCGCCCGGCCGCCCGCCGCGTGCTGGTCTACCTCGGCGACTACTTCAGCCGCGGCACCGATTCGCGCGCCGTCGTCGAGCGCGTGCTCGCCTGGCGCCCGCCCGGCTGGGAGGTCGTCACCCTGAAGGGCAACCACGAAGACCTCATCCTGCGCTTCCTCGAGGGCGATCTGCGCACCGGCCTGCACTGGCTGGACTACGGCGGCGTCGAGGCGCTCGCCCACTACGGCATGCCCATGGCCGACCCGGCGGCGCGCGACGAGGCGACCGCCATCGAACTGTTGCACCGCCTGCTCGAGGCGCTGCCGGCCGCTCACCTCCAATTCCTGCGCAGCCTGCCGGCGAGCCACCGCGAGGGCGGCTACTTCTTCGCCCACGGCGGCGTGCTGCCCGGCGTGCCGCTCGAAGCGCAGCGCGCGCGCGACCTCGTCTGGATCCGCAAGCGCTTCCTCCTGTCGGACGCCGACCACGGCGCCGTCGTGGTGCACGGCCACTGCATCTCGCCCGAGCCGGAAGTGCGCCCCAACCGCATCGGCATCGACACCGGCGCCTACGAGAGCGGCATCCTCACCTGCCTCGTCCTCGACGGCGCGGAGCGCAGCTTCCTGCAGACCACCTGACACCCCATTCCCCCCTTTGCAAAAGGGGGGTCAGGGGGGATTTCAGCAGGCGCTAAAATCTCCCATGCCCGCAACGAACGAACTCCGCGACGCCCTCGGCACCCTGCACGCGCCGGCCGCCGGCGAGCCGCGCATCGTCAGCCTCGTCCCCAGCCTCACCGAACTGCTCTGCGACCTCGGCCTCGCCGACAAGCTCGTCGGCCGCAGCGGCTTCTGCATCCACCCGCGCGACATCGTCAAGGCCATCCCCAAGATGGGCGGCACCAAGGACGCCGACATCGAAAAGATCCGTGCCGCCGCGCCGACCCACCTCGTCGTCAATGTCGACGAGAACCGCCGCGAGCAGGTCGACGCACTCGCCCGCTTCGTGCCGCACGTCGTCGTCACCCATCCGAATACGCCGGAAGACAACCTCGAGCTCTTCCGGCTCTTCGGCGGCATCTTCCGGCGCGAGGCGCAGGCCGATGCGCTCGCCGCCGATTTCCGCGCCGCGCGCGAGGTCCTGCGCCGCGCGGCCGAACGCCTGCCGCGCGAGCGCGTGCTCTACCTGATCTGGAAGGACCCCTGGATGACCGTCTCGCGCGAGACCTACATCTCCGCCATGCTCGCCGCGGCCGGCTGGGACACCCTGCCCGGGCAAAGCGAAGCGCGCTACCCCGAAATCGACGCCGTGTCGCAGGGACTGACTTTGATCGATCGCGTCCTGCTGTCCACGGAGCCCTACCGCTTCACCGAACGGCACCTCGCCGAAGCCGCCGCCCGCTTCGGCGCGCCGGCCCGGCTCATCGACGGCGAGATGGTGTCGTGGTACGGCAGCCGCGCGGCGGCGGGCTTGCGCTATCTGGCGGGCCTGCGGCAGACTGGCTGAGGAGGTCTTTCCGGAGGACGGCATGAACACCCTGACCAAACTCGCCCTCGGCATGATGGGCCGGCTGCGGCCGAAGCCGGCCGTCGGTGACGCTGCAACCTCGATCGCGTTGCCGTCGCCCGCAAAGCACGGCGGCCTGCCGCTGATGGAAGCGCTGGCGAAGCGCCATTCCTCGCGCGAGTTCGCGCCCGACGCGCTGCCGGCGCGGCTGCTCTCCGACCTGCTCTGGGCGGCCTACGGCGTGAACCGCGAGGGCGGCGGGCGAACGGCGCCTTCGGCGCTGAACTGCCAGGAAGTGGACGTCTTCGTCGCGCTGCCGGCGGGCGCCTACCGCTACGATGCCGCGGCGCACGCCCTGCACCTGGTGGCGGGCAGCGACCTGCGCAGCGTCACGGGCTACCAGGATTTCGTCGACGAGGCGGCCCTCGACCTGGTCTTCGTCGCCGACCATGCGCGCATGGGCATGGTGCCGGTGGCGCAGCGCGAGTCGTATGCCTCGGCGGCGGCCGGCGCGATCGCGCAGAACGTCTATCTCTTCTGCGCCGGCAACGATCTGGCCGCGGTGATCCGCGCCTGGATCGACCGCGCGGCGATCGCCGACGCGCTCGGCCTGACCCACGACCAGCAGGTGCTGCTGGCGCAGACCGTCGGCTATCCGAAACGGAAATGAAAATGCCGGAACTGGAATTGCTGATGCAGCTTGCCGTCGATGTCGGCGAGGTCGTGACGATGGGGGAGGGGCCGCTCGGCGAGCGGCGGGTGGTCGGCATCCTGGGCGGCACGTTCGAGGGCCCCGCCCTGGGCGGCGAGATCCTTCCGGGCGCGGATTGGCAGCTTGCGCGAAGCGACGGCGTGCTGGAGATCGATGCGCGCTACGCGCTGCGCGAGCGGACGGGCGGCATTGTCCAGGTGCTGAGCCAGGGTTATCGCCACGGGCCGGCCGAAGTGCTGGCGGCGCTGGGCCGGGGCGAGGCGGTGGACCCGGCCAGCTATTTCTTCCGCACCGTCATGCGCTTCGAGACGGGCGCCCCGCACCTGGCCTGGCTGAACCGGACGATTGCCGTGGCCACCGGCGAGCGGCGCGCGCGACAGGTGCTGCTCAAGGCCTTCGCACTGATTTGACGGGATAAAAGTCAGTCCGTGCGGCACGGCGGCCATTGGGATGCGCCGTCGCGGGGCCGGATGTTAAAATTGTATTTGTACCCATCCACGGGTCGCACGCCATTCGGCGAGGGCGGCTGCACAATGGACATAGCGTTACTCCTGTTTCTCATCCTGTTGAACGGCTTTTTCTCCATGTCGGAAATGGCCGTGGTTTCCTCCCGCAAGGCGCGACTGCAGCGCCTGACCGATGACGGCAGTCCCGGTGCGCAGACGGCCCTGACGCTGCACAGCGAGCCTTCCAACTTTCTGTCCGCCATCCAGGTCGGCATCACCTCGGTCGGCATCCTGAGCGGCGCCATCGGCGAGACGGTGCTGGCCGATCCGCTGGCGGCGCAGCTGGCCGCGATCCCCCTGATCGAGCCCTACGCCCGCGGCATCGCGCTGACCATCGTGGTGGTGGGCCTGACGTATTTTTCCGTGGTGATCGGCGAACTGGTGCCGAAGCGCCTGGCGCTGCTGGCGCCGGAGGGCATCGCCTCGCTGATCGCCCGTCCGATGATGTGGTTCGCGGAGTCGGTGCGGCCGCTGGTGTGGCTGTTCACGGCGTCGTCCGGCCTGCTGCTGCGCCTGGCCGGGGCCCGCCGCAAGGACGAGCCGCCGGTGACGGACGAGGAGATCAACGTGCTGATGGAGCAGGGCGCCGAGGCCGGCGTGTTCCATGAAAGCGAGCAGGCCATCGTCTCCAACGTGCTGCGCCTGGACGAGCAGCGCATCGCGGCGATCATGACGCATCGCAACGACATCTACCAGATCGACCTCGCCGGGCCTGAGGAAGAAGTCCGGCGCCGCATCGCCGAGAGCCCGTATACGCGCATCGTCGTCTGCCGCGACGGGCTGGAGCACATCGTCGGCCTGCTGCGCACCTCCGACCTGCTCCAGGCGGCGCTGGCCGGCGAGGCGCTGAACGTCGAGGCGCATCTGCGCCCGCCGCTCTACGTGCCGGAAGGGGTGAGCACGACGCGGCTGCTGGAGAACTTCCGCAAGGCGCGCGCCCAGTGCGCGCTGATCGTGGACGAGTACGGCGAACTGGAAGGCCTGGTGACGCTGACCGACGTGCTGACCTCGATCGTCGGCGACCTGCCCTCTTCCGACGTCGCCGAGGAGCAGGAGGCGGTGATGCGCGAGGACGGCTCCTGGCTGATGGACGGCAGCCTGCCGGTCGAGCGCTGCAAGTCGGTGCTGGAGATCGAGGAGGATCTGCCGGGCGAAGAGGAGTTCAACACGCTGGGCGGCTTCGTCATGCACGTGCTGGGCCGCGTTCCCGTCGTCGCCGATCATTTCGAATGGAACGGCTGGCGCTTCGAAGTGGTCGACATGGACCGCAAGCGCGTCGACAAGGTGCTGGTGGCCCGCGCCGCGCCGGCAGAGGCGGCGGAACCGGATGCCTGAGAAAGGAAATTGCCGGATGAGATTCTCTTCACTGCTGTCGCTGGCCTGCCTTCTGGCAACGTCGGGATGCCTGACGACGTCGCCGGCCGGCCTGGGCAGCCAGGCCCCGGCCGCCGAGCCGGCCGCCGCGCGCTCGCGCCCGGCCGATGCCGCGGCAACGGCCCCGCAGCCGGCGCCCGCCGCACAAGACCGCGCGCCGGCTGCGGCCGCGCCCGCGGGTCCCCAGCCGGATGCCGTCATCAAGCTGAACCCCGGCAGCGACCGCCTCACCCGCGAGATGGAAGCGCGCCTGGCGGCGATCGCGGCCAGGGCGCGCGAGGACGCGCGCGTCATGCTGCGCCTGGAAAGCTACGTTCCCGACGGCGGCAGTCCTTCGCTGAACCTGCTCCGGGCCGAGCAGTCGCTGCAGCTGATCAAGAAGCGCCTGGTGGACCTGGAGGTCTCCCCGCGGCGGATAGTCCTGGCGCCATTCGGCGAGGAGTACGCCACGGCGCGCGACGAGCGCCGCCACTGGGTGGAGATCTACCTGATCAAGCCGCGACTCTAGGGCGCGTTCTCAATTGTTCCGTCCGACGGAATAATTGAGAACGCGCCCTAGCCAGTCCCGGATTATTTTCAGATTTCGTTTGCTATTGGCCGCAATACAGTGCATAGTGCGCGCCAGCGATCTTCAAGTAGCGCTGTTGTTGTCTGGTTCAGTACCCGCGGTTCCCGCGGTATTTCTCCCTTCACCACCCTGCCGTCTTGACCTTCGCCCTCCCCGGGGGCAACCCCTATTTTTGTTTTTATAGGAAATTCAAGCTATGGCAACAGGCACCGTGAAGTGGTTCAACGATTCGAAGGGCTTCGGCTTCATCACCCCGGAAGCGGGCGGCGAGGATCTCTTCGCCCATTTCTCCGCGATCCAGGGCAACGGGTTCAAGACCCTCAAGGAAGGCCAGAAGGTCAGCTTCGACATCACCACCGGCCCGAAAGGCCAGCAGGCGTCGAACATCCGCGCGGCTGACTGAGCAGGCTGGCGGCAAAGCGGCATGGCGCCTGCGCCCTGCCGCCACCCCGCCGGAAGAGCCCGGCACATGCCGGGCTTTTTTTCGGACTTACCGTGGAGATCGGCGCATGGCCAAGGAAGAACTCATCGAAATGAACGGGGTAGTGATGGAAGTGCTGCCCGACTCGCGTTTTCGCGTCACGCTCGACAATGGCCACGACCTCGTGGCGTATACCGCGGGCAAGATGCGCAAGCACCACATCCGCATCATCGCCGGCGACAAGGTGTCGCTGGAAATCTCGCCCTACGACCTGAGCAAGGGCCGCATCTGCTTCCGCCACATCGAGGGCCGCGCCCCGATCGCGCCGGCACGGCGCCGGTACTGAGCTAGCCGGCGGCAGGGCGCGGCTGCCGTGCAAGCGTGCGCGCGCGCAGCTGGCCGCAGCCGCCGTCGACGTCCTGCCCGGCGGATTGGCGCAGCTTGGTGAGGATGCCGCGCTTGTACAGCGCCAGCGACATCGCCTCGGCGCGCTCGCGCGACGGACGCCGGTAGCCGAGGCCGTCCACCGCGTTCCAGGGAATCAGGTTCATCACCGCATATTTGCCGGCGAGCAGCCGGGCGATGCCGTCCACTTCGGCGTCGCCGTCGTTCACGCCTTCCAGCAGCGTCCACTGGTACTGGATCGGGTAGCCGGTCTCGCGCGCATAGATTTCGCCGAGTTCGACCAGCTCGGCCGGCTCGATGCGCGGCGCGCGCGGCAGGAGCCGTGCCCGCAGTTCGGCATCGGTCGTGTGCAGCGACAGCGCCAGCGCCGGCTTCACCTCGCAGCGCGGCAGCCGCTCGAAGACGCGTCGGTCGCCGACGGTGGAGAAGACCAGGTTCTTGTGGCCGATGTCGCCCAGCCTGCCGAGCAGCTCGATGGCGTCGAGCACGTTGTCCAGGTTGTGGGCCGGCTCGCCCATGCCCATGAATACCACTTTTTTCACCGGACGCTTGCTGCGGGCGAGCGCCACCTGCGCGACGATCTCGGCGCTGCCGAGCTGGCGCAGCAGGCCGTCGCGGCCCGTCATGCAGAAGGTGCACCCCACGGCGCAGCCGACCTGGGTCGACACGCAGAGGCCGCCGCGCGGCAGCAGTACGCTCTCCACCGTCTGTCCGTCGGCCAGTTCGAGCAGCAGCTTGGTGCCGTCCTCGCCGGCGTGCTCGGCGCGCAGGCGCGCGAGCGCCCGCCATTCCTCCGCAAGCGCGGGCAGGGCCTTGCGCAGTTCGAGCGGAAAGAAATCCTCGGGCCGGCTGCGGCCCTCGTCGAGCGGCAGCGCCCGCGTCCAGTTGCGCAGCACGCGCTCCTCGTGGCCCGGCCTGGCGCCGTGCGCGCGCAGCCGCTGCCGGAGGTCGGCGATCTTCATGCGTGCGCGCGCCCGGCCGCGGCGGTCACGCCTTCTTCTGCAGGTCGAGGCGGAACTTCACGAAAGATCCCGGCGCATCCTCGAGCGGCTTCAGCTTGCCCTTGGCCGGGTCGCGCGCCGGCACCCAGACGTTGCCACCCCCGTCGCCGCGATTGTCGCCATTAAGGCCGGCGATCCATTTCTGCCAGTCGGTCCACCACGAGCCGGGATGCTGCGTCGCGCCCTCGAACCAGTCCTCCGGCGTGGCCGGCATCGCCTTCGCCTCGTTGGTCCAGAAGTGGTACTTGTTGGCCGCCGGCGGATTGACGATGCCGGCGATGTGGCCGGAGCCGCCGAGCACGAAGCGCACCGGGCCGCCGAGCCGCGTGGCGCCGAGGTAGGTGCTCTTCCACGGCGCGATGTGGTCCTCGATGGTGGAGATGAAGTAGGCCGGGATCTTCGCCTTCGAGATGTCGATCGGCACGCCGTCCAGTTCGATGCCGCCCGGCTCCTTCAGCAGGTTCTTCATGTACATGTTGCGCAGGTAGAAGCTGTGCATCCTGTACGGCATGCGCGTGGCGTCGGAGTTCCAGTAGAGCAGGTCGAAGGGGAAGGGCTCCTTGCCCATCAGGTAGTTGTTCACCACGAAGGACCAGATCAGGTCGTTCGAGCGCAGCATGTTGAAGGTGGTGGCCATCTCCGAGCCTTCGAGGTAGCCGCGCTCCTGCATCTTCTTCTCGAGGCTGGCCACCTGCTGCTCGTCGATGAAGACGCCCAGCTCGCCGGGGATGGAGAAGTCGAGCAGCGAGACGAAGAAGGTCGCCGAGACGATGCGCTTGTCCTTCTTGACGGCGTTGTAGCCCAGCGTCGCGCCGAGCAGCGTGCCGCCGAGGCAGTAGCCGATCAGGTTCACCTCGTTCTCGCCGGTCTGCCGGCAGACGGCGTCGAGGGCGGCGAGCGAGCCTTCCGTCATGTAGTCGTCGAAGCCCTTCTCGGCGAGGCGCGCGTCGGGGTTGACCCAGGAGATGACGAAGACGGTGTGGCCCTGGTCGGTGGCGTACTTGATGAAGGAGTTCGACTGGCGCAGGTCGAGGATGTAGAACTTGTTGATCCAGGGCGGGATGATCAGCAGCGGCCGGCGGAACTGCTTCTCCGTCGTCGGGTTGAACTGCAGCAGCTGGATCAGCTCGTTCTGGAACACCACCTTGCCCGGCGTGACGGCGACGTTGCGGCCCAGCTCGAAGGCGGTCGGGTCGGTCATCTTGACGCGCAGCTGGCCGTCGCCCTCCTCGATGTCGCGCAGCAGGTTGTTGAAGCCCTTGAGCAGGTTCTGGCCGTGGCTCTTCACCGTCTCGCGGAAGACTTCCGGGTTGGTCAGGGCGAAGTTGGAGGGCGACAGCGCGTCGATGTACTGGCGCGTGAAGAAGTTCACCTTCTTCTCCGTCTCGACGGGCAGGCCCTCGACGCTGGTCACCACGTCATAGACGTGGCGCGCGGTGATGAGGTAGGACTGCTTGATGAAGTCGAAGAGGAAGTGCTCTTCCCATTCCTCGTCCTTGAAGCGGCTGTCGCCCTTGCGCGGTTCGGCCACCGGCTTCGATTCGAGGCCGGCGAAGCGCAGCATCGAGTGCTGCCACAGCGAGAAGTAATCCCACACCAGGTTCATCTGCGCCTGCGCCAGCTTGTAGGGGTTGGCGAGCAGCTTGGCCATCATGTCCATGAAGGCCTGTGCGATGCCCAGTTCGTCCGTCGGCGCCGAGATGCCGTGCTTCATTTGCCGCTGCATGTGCTCGGTGATGAGCTTGGAGGCGCGCTGGGCGACCTCGGCATAGGTCCTGGCGACTTCCTTCGGGTCGGGCAGGGCGGGCTTGTGGGATTCCTGTTGCTGCGCAGACATCGATCCTCTCCTTTTTCCTACACGGCGGTGAATCGGAACACGCCATTCGCGTCGGCTGAGCGGCGCACGCGGCCGGCGTGTTCCAGGCAATTCAGGTGGGCGATGGATTCGCCCATGGCGAACATGATCTGGTGCGCGTCCAGCTCGCGCTGGAACAGCGTCGGGATCAGCTCGCAGGCGGTCTTCGGCGTGTCGAGGACGGCCAGCAGCGCCGCGAAGCGCTCGTCGTGGTGGGCGGCGAGCTGCGCGGCACGGGCGTGGATGCCGCGGAAGGGGCGGCCGTGCGAGGGCAGCACCAGCGTGTCCTCGGGCAGCTCGGTGAAGCGCTCGACGGAATCGAGGAACCAGCCGAGCGGGTCGCCGTCCGGGTTGCAGGACATGGCGCTGACGTTGGTGGAGATGCGCGGCAGCAGCATGTCGCCGGAGATCAGCACGTTGCGCTCCGCGCAGTAGAGCGAGGCATGCTCGGGCGAGTGGCCGTAGCCGAGGATGACGCGCCAGTCGCTGCCGCCGATGCGCACGAGGTCGTCCTCGAGGAGGCGGCGGTATTCGGTCGGCAGGCCGTCGACGCGGCCGCGGTAGGTCGGGCCGCGGTTGTAGAGCGTGTCGGCGCGCGCGGGATCGAGGCCGTGGCGGCGGAAGAAGCCGACCATGCCGTCGACGTCGTAGTTGGGCAGCTGGTGGAACCAGGCGTAGGCGTTGAGTATCTCGCCCTGGGTGATCCAGGTGCCCACCCCGAGCTTGTCGCCGAGCCAGCGCGCCAGGCCGAGGTGGTCCGGATGGCAGTGCGTGACGACGATGCGCTTGACCGGCTTTGCGCGGCAATGCGCGGCGAGCACGGCCTCCCAGTTCGCCTTGATGTCGTCGAGGTTGAGGCCGGTGTCGACGATGGTCCAGCCGTCCGCCTCTTCCAGCAGCCACAGGTTGATGTGGTTCAGCTCGAAGGGCAGCGGCATGCGCACCCAGCGCACGCCGGGGACGAGTTCCATCGCCTCGCCGGGAGCGGGTTGTTGCTCGAAGGGGTAGGTGATCGGCTCGAACGGCTTCAATTGATTAAACGCCGGAAAAATGATTAACTCGGAACGTCCATGCGCCGTTATGCTGCGGCGCACAAAACAACATTTTATACCTGAACATGCCCCGGGAACAGACCTTCACGATCACCGAGCTGGCGCGCGAATTCGACATCACGCCGCGCGCCATCCGCTACTACGAAGACCAGGGGCTGATCTGCCCGGAGCGCGCCGGACAGAGCCGCGTCTATTCCAAGCGCGACCGCACCCGCCTGAAACTCACCCTGCGCGGCCGCCGGCTCGGCCTGTCTCTCGCCGAAATCCGCGAACTCATTGATATGTATGACGTTGGCCGGGACCAGCGGACCCAGCTGTCGAAATTCCTCGCCGTCCTGGCCCGCCAGCGCGCCGCCCTGGAGCGGCAGCGGGAGGACATCGAGGCGGTGTTGGAAGAGATCGGCACCCTCGAGCAGCGGGCCCATGAACTGCTTGGGGAGCCGGCCGCGCGGAAAAAAAATTTGGCGAAGCGCTGACGTTGACGTCAACGTCAAAGCTCCTTAAGATTGGTTGACGTTAACGTCAACGTCAACTTTGGCAATCGACGCCCGGCCGGAGGAACCATGCCCCACCGCATCCGCCCAGACAAAGCCGCCCACGCGCCGCGCAACCCGGACTGGGAAGCCACGGTGCGCGCCAGCTTCGCCCGGCAGAAGGTGATGAGCCTGATCGGCGCCGAGATGGGCGCGCTGGCGCCCGGCCACTGCGAGATCCGCCTGCCCTTCCGCGACGACCTGACGCAGCAGAACGGCTTCTTCCACGCCGGCATCACCAGCACCATCGTCGACAGCGCCGGCGGCTACGCCGGGCTGACGCTGATGCCGGCCGGCGCCGACGTGCTCACCGTCGAATTCAAGCTCAACCTGCTGGCGCCGGCCGACGGCGAGCTGCTCGTCGCCGAGGGCCAGGTGCTGAAGTCCGGCCGCAACCTCGTCATCACCCGCGGCGAGGTGTATGCGATCCGCGACGGCAAGGCCACCCATTGCGCCACCATGCAGCAGACCCTCATGACCATGCACGGCAAGGCCTGAACGGCCTCGCCCCACACCACGGAGACCACCCATGCTCGGCATCAATTTCGACCTCGGCGAAGACATCGACCTGCTGCGCGACGCCGTCTGGGATTTCGCGAAGAACGAGATCCTGCCGCGCGCGGCCGAGATCGACCGCGACAACCTGTTCCCCGCCGATCTGTGGCGGAAGTTCGGCGAGATGGGCCTGCTCGGCATGACCGCCGAGGAGGAGTACGGCGGCACGAAGATGGGCTACCTCGCCCACATCGTCGCCATGGAGGAGATCTCCCGCGCCTCGGCCTCTGTCGGCCTCTCCTACGGCGCACACTCCAACCTGTGCGTGAACCAGATCCGCCGCAACGGCAGCGAGGCGCAGAAGAAGAAATACCTGCCGAAGCTGATCTCCGGCGAGCACGTCGGCGCGCTGGCGATGTCCGAGCCGGGCGCCGGCTCCGACGTGGTGTCGATGAAGCTGCGCGCCGACCTCAAGGGCGACCGCTACGTGCTGAACGGCTCGAAGATGTGGATCACCAACGGCGGCGACGCCGACACGCTCGTCGTCTACGCCAAGACCAACGCCGAGGGCGGCGCGAAGGGCATGACCGCCTTCATCGTCGAGAAGGGCTTCAAGGGCTTCTCGAAAGGCCAGCACCTCGACAAGCTCGGCATGCGCGGCTCCAACACCTACCCGCTGTTCTTCGACGACTGCGAAGTGCCGGTGGAGAACGTCCTCGGCGGCGAGGGCAACGGCGCCCGCGTGCTGATGAGCGGCCTCGACTACGAGCGCGCCGTGCTCTCCGGCGGTCCGCTCGGCATCATGGCCGCCTGCATGGACGTGGTGATCCCCTTCGTGCACGAGCGCAAGCAGTTCGGCCAGGCCATCGGCGAATTCCAGCTCATGCAGGGCAAGCTGGCCGACATGTACAGCACCTGGCAGGCCTGCCGCGCCTATGTCTACGCCGTGGGCAAGGCCTGCGACCGCGGCGACCATGCCCGCACCCTGCGCAAGGACGCCGCCGGCGCCATCCTCTACTCCGCCGAGAAGGCGACCTGGATGGCCGGCGAGGCGATCCAGGCGCTCGGCGGCGTCGGCTACACCAGCGAGTTTCCGACGGGCCGTCTGTGGCGCGACGCCAAACTCTACGAGATCGGCGCCGGCACCAGCGAGATCCGCCGCATGCTGATCGGCCGCGAGCTCTACAGCGAGACCATGCCGTGAGCCGGGAAACCGAGGCGCTGCAGGAGGAGTGGCTGCAGGCGGCGAAGGCGGTATGGGAGCGGGCGCCGGCGCCCGACGTGCTGCCCCTGTCGGCGCTGCGCGACTGCAGCGGGCTGGAACTGTTCCGGCGCATGATGCGCGGCGAGCTGCCGCCGGCGCCGATCGCCCATGTGCTCGACTTCGCCCTGGTCGAGGCGGAAAAGGGGCGCGTCGTCTTCCAGGGACACCCTGCGAAGAATTTCTACAATCCGATCGGCACCATCCACGGCGGCTGGCAGGCGACGCTCCTGGATTCCTGCATGGCCTGCGCCGTGCAGACCCAGCTCGAGGCCGGCCAGGCCTACACCTCGCTCGAGATCAAGGTGAACTTCGTGCGCGCCATGACCGACAAGGCCGGGCCGGTGCGCGCCGAGGGCACGGTCATCCAGGTCGGCCGCCAGATCGGCATCGCCGAGGGAAAAATCTACGACGCCGCCGGCAGGCTCTACGCCCACGGCACCACCACCTGCCTGATCTTCGACCTGGAGCAATTCAAGCGATGATGATCGAGACCGCCCGCGGCACCGTGCACGAATGGCAGCGCGACCACATGGGCCACATCAACGTGCGCGCCTACATGGAATTCTTCGAGGAGGCCTGCTGGCAGTTCTACGCCATGCTCGGCCTCACCGCCTCGAAGCTGCGCAGCGGCGAGGTGCACCTGGCCGCCGTGCAGCAGAACATCGGCTATCGGAAGGAGCTCTATCCCGGCGACACCATCGCGGTGCGCAGCGGCGTGCTGGAGCTGCGCGAGAAGGTGCTGCGCTTCCGCCACGAGCTCTACAACACCGAGACGGGCGAGGTGGCCTCGACCTGCGAATTCACGGTGGTCTGCCTCGACCCGCAGGCGCGCAAGTCGCGCCCCTTCCCGGCCGAGTGCGCCGAACGCGCGCGCGGCCTGACGATCGGGGAGGCATGATGGCGGAGATGATCGAAACCTACCGCGGCACCGTCTATCCCTGGCACTGCGACCACATGGACCACATGAACGTCATGTGGTACGTCGGCAAGTTCGACGAGGGCACCTGGAATTTCTTCTCCATGCTCGGCGTCACGCCGAGCTACCTGCGCGACAACGGCCGCGGCATGGCGGCGGTCGAGCAGCGCATCGCCTACCGGCGCGAGCTGCACGCCGGCGACACCGTGGCGGTGCGCACCGGCGTCATCGAGGTGAAGGAGAAATCGGTGCGCTTCGTGCATGAGATGCGCAACGCCGAGACCGGCGAGGTGTCCGCCATCACCTTGCTCACCGGCGTCTTCATCGACACGACGGCGCGCAAGGCCTGCGCCTTCCCCCTGCCCTTCCGCGAACGGATGGAGCAGTTCAGAATCACCTATGACCTGCCCTGGCAGGACTAGCAACCGCAACAGGAGTCCATCATGAGCAATGATCCCGTCGTTATCGTCTCAGCCGCCCGTACCCCGATGGGTGGTTTTCAGGGCGACTTCGCCTCCCTCGCCGGTCCGCAGCTCGGCGCCGTCGCCATCAAGGCCGCCGTCGAGCGCGCCGGCATCCAGCCGGGCCAGGTGCAGGAAGCCATCATGGGCAACGTGCTGCAGGCCGGCGTCGGCCAGGCGCCGGCGCGCCAGGCCGCGCTCGGCGCCGGGCTGCCGCTGTCGGTGAATTGCACCACGGTGCACAAGGTCTGCGGCTCGGGCATGAAGGCGACGATGTTCGCCAACGACATGCTGATTGCCGGTTCGAACGAAATCATGGTCTCCGGCGGCATGGAGTCGATGAGCAACGCGCCCTATCTCCTGCCCAAGGCGCGCGGCGGCATGCGCCTCGGCCACGGCCAGGTGCTCGACCACATGTTCTTCGACGGCCTCGAGGACGCCTACCAGAAGGGCCGCCTGATGGGCACCTTCGCCGAGGAGTGCGCCGACAAGTACGGCTTTACGCGCCAGGCGCAGGACGACTTCGCCATCGCCTCGACGACGCGCGCGCAGAAGGCCATCAACGACGGTTCCTTCGCCTGGGAGATCGCGCCGGTGACGGTGGCCGGCCGCAAGGGCGACGTCGTCATCGACAAGGACGAGCAGCCGCTCAAGGCCCAGCTCGACAAGATCCCGACCCTGAAGCCGGCCTTCAGGAAGGACGGCACGGTGACGGCCGCCAACTCCAGCTCGATCTCCGACGGCGCCGCCGCGCTGGTGCTGATGCGCCGTTCGATGGCCGACAAGCTCGGCCTCAAGCCGCTCGCCACGATCATCGGCCACGCCACCCATGCCCACGAGCCCGGCTGGTTCACCACCGCCCCGGTCGGTGCCATGCAGAAGCTCTTCGCCAAGACCGGCTGGAGTGCGGACAAGGTCGACTTCTACGAGATCAACGAAGCCTTCGCCGTGGTCACCATGGCGGCGATGCACGACCTCAAGCTGCCGCACGAGAAGGTGAACGTGCACGGCGGCGCCTGCGCCCTCGGCCACCCGATCGGCTGTTCCGGTGCGCGCATCCTCGTCACGCTGATCGGCGCGCTGAGGAAATACGGCGGCAAGCGCGGCGTGGCGAGCCTGTGCATCGGCGGCGGCGAGGCCACCGCCATGGCGATTGAACTACTTTGAAAACCATTCACCACAGAGGCACAGAGACACAGAGAACTACTCAAATGGTTCTTCGCTTTCCTCTGTGCCTCTGTGTCTCTGTGGTTAAAGGTTTTATATGTTGTTGACGCAGGAACAGGAAATGATTCGCGACGCCATGCGCAACTTCGCGCGCGAGCGCCTGGCGCCCTTCGCCGCGGAATGGGACCGCAACTGCACCTTCCCGAAGGAGGCGCTGCGGGAACTCGCCGGCCTCGGCGCCTTCGGCATGGCGGTGCCCGAGCAGTGGGGCGGCGCCGGCATGGACTACGTCTCGCTGGCGCTGGCGCTGGAAGAGATCGCCGCCGGCGACGGCGCCACGTCGACCATCATCAGCGTGAACAACTCGGTGGTGTGCGGCCCGATCCTGGCCTTCGGCAGCGACGCGCAGAAAGAGGAATATCTCAAGCCGCTCGCCAGCGGCGCGAAGCTCGGCTGCTTCTGCCTGACCGAGCCGCATGTCGGTTCCGACGCCGCCGCCATTCGCACCTCGGCCGTGCGTGACGGCAACGAGTGGGTGCTCAACGGCGTCAAGCAGTTCATCACCTCGGGCAAGAACGCCCAGGTCGCCATCGTCTTCGCCGTCACCGACAAGGCGGCGGGCAAGAAGGGCATCTCGGCCTTCATCGTGCCGACCGACGCGCCCGGCTACGTCGTCGCCCGCATCGAGGAGAAGATGGGCCAGCACGCCTCCGACACGGCGCAGATCCTGCTGGAAAACTGCCGCATCCCGGCGCAGAATCTGCTGGGCGCGGAAGGCGAGGGCTACCGCATCGCGCTGGCCAACCTGGAAGCCGGCCGCATCGGCATCGCCGCCCAGTCGGTCGGCATGGCGCGCGCGGCCTTCGAGGCGGCATTGAAATACGCCCAGGAACGCGAGGCCTTCGGCAAGCTCATCATCGAGCACCAGGCGGTGAACTTCCGCCTCGCCGACATGGCCACGCGCATCGAGGCGGCGCGCCAGCTGGTGCTGCACGCCGCCGCCCTGCGCGACGCCGGCAAGCCCTGCCTCAAGGAGGCCTCGATGGCCAAGCTGTTTGCCTCCGAGATGGCGGAGGCCGTCTGCTCCGACGCCATCCAGATCCACGGCGGCTACGGCTACGTGGCGGACTTCCCGGTCGAGCGCATCTACCGCGACGTGCGCGTGACGCAGATCTACGAAGGCGCCAGCGACATCCAGCGCCTGGTCATCGGCAGAAATTTAACGTAGGCGCTCAATCACCCCCCTTTGAAAAAGGGGGGCAGGGGGGATTTCTTAGGCGGTCGAGAGTCGACAAAGCATGCTGAAATACAACACCAGCCTGAAACAACCCGCCAGAAAGCTGCGCACCGACATGACCGATGCGGAACGGCTGCTGTGGTCACGGTTGCGTGGCAAGCAGATTCTCGGCGTACAGTTCTATCGGCAGAAGCCGCTTGGCCCGTACATCGTGGATTTCCATGCGCCGGCGGCGAAGCTTGTCGTCGAAGTGGATGGGTCGCAGCATTTCGACGTGGCAGGACAGGTGAGCGATCGGAGGCGTGATGCGTATCTTGGATCGCTGGGACTGCGCGTGCTGCGTTTTGACAACTTGCAGGTATTGAAGGAAATGGAAGCGGTGCTTGAGACGATCTTCGGGGTGGTTGAGGAACGGGTTAAATCCCCCCCAGCCCCCCTTTTTCAAAGGGGGGAGTAATGTCCGAACCCATCGAGTTCTATTTCGATTTTTCCTCGCCGTATTCCTACATCGCCAGCGAGGTGATCGACGGACTGGCGGAGAAGTACGGCCGCAAGGTGAAGTGGCGGCCGATGCTGCTCGGCGTGGTGTTCCAGAAGACCGGCCAGCCGCTGCTGGTGAACGTGCCGCTGAAGGGCGAGTACTCGATGCGCGACTTCGCCCGCTCGGCGCGCTACCACGGCGTGCCCTTCACGTTTCCCGCCAAGTTCCCGCTGTCGACCGTCTCCGCGGCGCGCGCCTACTACTGGCTGCACGGGCAGGACTGCGCGAAGGCGCGGCAACTCGCCCGCGCCGCCTTCCGCGCCTACTGGGTGGATGGCCGCGACATCTCCGACCCGGCCGTGCTGCAGGACATCGCGGCCGGCCTCGGCATCGACGGCGCGGCGCTCGCCGCCGGCATCGCCACGCCGGAGATCAAGGAGCGCCTCAAGATCGAGACCGACACGGCGCTGGCCAAGGGCATGTGCGGCGCGCCCTGGTTCGTCGTCGACAATGAACCCTTCTGGGGCGCCGACCGGCTGCCGCAGATCGAGAAGTGGCTGCAAACCGGAGGTTTCTGAACACATGACCGTCATCAAGTCCCAGCTCAACACCCGCTCCGACGAGTTCCGCGCCAACGCCGCCGCCATGCAGGCGCTGGTCGACGACCTGCGCGAGAAGACCGCGGAAGTCAGTCTCGGCGGACCGGCGGAGCACCGCAAGAAGCACGTCGCCCGCGGCAAGCTGCTGCCGCGCGACCGCATCAACGCCCTGCTCGATCCGGGCACGCCCTTCCTCGAGCTCTCGCCGATGGCCGGCTGGGGCATGTTCAACAACGAGGTCGCCTCGGGCGGCGTCGTCACCGGCATCGGCCGCGTGCAGGGCGTCGAGTGCATGATCGTCGCCAACGACGCCACGGTGAAGGGCGGCAGCTATTTCCCGATCACCGTGAAGAAGCACCTGCGCGCGCAGGAGATCGCCGCGCAGAACCGCCTGCCCTGCATCTACCTGGTCGACTCCGGCGGCGCCAACCTGCCGACGCAGGACGAGGTCTTCCCGGACCGCGACCACTTCGGCCGCATCTTCTTCAACCAGGCCAACATGTCCGCCGCGCGCATCCCGCAGGTGGCGGTGGTGATGGGCTCATGCACCGCCGGCGGCGCCTACGTGCCGGCGATGTCGGACGAGGCGGTCATCGTCAGGAACCAGGGCACCATCTTCCTCGGCGGGCCGCCGCTGGTGAAGGCCGCCACCGGCGAGGTGGTCAGCGCCGAGGACCTCGGCGGCGCCGACGTGCACACGCGCATCTCCGGCGTGGCCGACCACTTCGCCGAGAACGACCACCACGCCCTGCACATCTGCCGCAACATCGTCGGCCACCTCAATTGGAGGAAGCCGGTGACGCTGGAGCTGGCGACGCCGGAGGACCCGCTCTACGACCCGGCGGAGATCTACGGCGCCGTGCCGGTCGACACGAGGAAGCCGCTCGAGGTGCGCGAGGTGATCGCCCGCATCGTGGACGGCTCGCGCCTCGACGAGTTCAAGGCGCGCTACGGCACCACGCTGGTGACCGGCTTCGCCCACATCCACGGCTACCCGGTCGGCATCGTCGCCAACAACGGCATCCTCTTCGGCGAGTCGGCGCAGAAGGGCGCCCACTTCGTCGAACTGTGCGCGCAGCGCGGCATCCCGCTGCTGTTCCTGCAGAACATCACCGGCTTCATGGTCGGCCGCAAGTACGAGAACGAGGGCATCGCCAAGGACGGCGCCAAGATGGTCACCGCCGTGGCCTGCGCCAAGGTGCCGAAGTTCACCCTGATCATCGGCGGCAGCCACGGCGCCGGCAACTACGGCATGTGCGGCCGCGCCTACAGCCCGCGCCTGCTGTGGATCTGGCCCAACAGCCGCGTCTCGGTGATGGGCGGCGACCAGGCCGCCAACGTGCTGTCGCAGATCCGCCGCGACGCGCTGGAGGCGCAGGGCAAGGCCTGGCCGGCCGACGAGGAGGAGAAATTCAAGGCACCGATCCGCGCCCAGTACGAGACGCAGGGCCACCCCTATTACGCCACGGCGCGGCTGTGGGACGACGGCATCGTGGACCCGGCGCAGTCGCGCCGCGTGCTGGCGCTGGGCATCTCCGCCTCGCTCAACGCGCCGATCGAGCCGACGCCGTTCGGCGTCTTCAGGATGTGAGGGGAACGGCATTTACCACGGCGCACACGGCGACACGGCGACAAATCATGAGACATTTCATTCGCGTTTTCGCCGTGTCGCCGTGCCCGCCGTGGTTCAAGCTTTTTTGGAGGAATCATGTCTGAAACGATATTGACCGAAATCGACAACGGCGTCGGCATCATCACGCTGAACCGCGCCGAGCGGCACAATGCCTTCGACGACGTGCTGATCCGCGAGCTGTCCGAGGCGCTGGTCAAGATGGACACCGACGCCGACGTGCGCGTCGTCGTGCTGTCCAGCACGGGAAAAAGCTTCTGCGCCGGCGCCGACCTCAACTGGATGAAGAAGGCCGCCGGCTACAGCGCCGAGGAGACCCAGCGCGACGCCATTGGGCTGGCCGGCATGCTGCGCCTGTTGAACGACATGAAGAAGCCGACCGTGGCGCGCGTGCAGGGCCCGGCCTACGGCGGCGGCGTCGGCCTGGTGGCCGCCTGCGACATCGCCATCGCCGCCTTCGACGCGCAGTTCGCGCTGACCGAGGTGAGGCTCGGCATCATCCCGGCGGTGATCAGCCCCTACGTCATCGGCGCCATCGGCGAGCGCAAGGCGCGCCGCTACATGCTCACCGCCGAGCGCTTCTCGGCGGCGGAGGCCTACCGCATCGGCCTGGTGCATGAGATCGTGCCGGGCGAGGCCGAGCTCGACGAGGCCGTCGGCGAGATCGTCGATACCCTGCTCGCCAACGGGCCGTGCGCGCTGGGCGAGTGCAAGGCGCTCATCAAGGCCGTCGCCAACCGGCCGATCGCCCCCGAGGTGATCCTCGACACCGCCCAGCGCATCGCCCGCGTGCGCGCCTCGGCGGAAGGCAAGGAAGGCATGGCCGCCTTCCTCGAGAAGCGCAAACCCAGCTGGGTCGCAAAATCCTGACCATGTTCACGAAAATCCTCATTGCCAACCGCGGAGAGATCGCCTGCCGCGTCATCAAGACGGCGCGGCGCCTCGGCATCCGCACCGTCGCCGTGTACTCCGCTGCCGATGCTACCGCGCGCCACGTGCGCCTTGCCGACGAGGCGGTGCTGATCGGCCCGGCCGCCGCGCGCGAGAGCTACCTCTCGGCCTCCCGCATCCTCGACGCGGCGAAGAAAACCGGCGCCCAGGCCGTGCATCCGGGCTACGGCTTCCTTTCCGAGAACGAGGCCTTTGCCGAGGCCTGCGCCGCGGCCGGCATCGCCTTCATCGGCCCGCCGGTGGCGGCGATCAGCGCCATGGGTTCGAAGAGCGCCGCCAAGGCCCTCATGGAGAAGGCCGGCGTGCCGCTGGTGCCCGGCTACCACGGCGACAACCAGGATGCCGCCTTCCTCGAAAAGGAGGCCGGCCGCATCGGCTACCCGGTGCTGATCAAGGCCAGCGCCGGCGGCGGCGGCAAGGGCATGCGCATCGTCGAGAAAGCCGCCGACTTCGCCGCCGCGCTCGCCTCCTGCAAGCGCGAGGCGGCGTCCTCCTTCGGCGACGACCGCGTGCTGGTCGAGAAGTACCTCGTGCGCCCGCGCCACATCGAGATCCAGGTCTTCGGCGACACGCAGGGCAATTGCGTGTACCTCTTCGAGCGCGACTGCTCGGTGCAGCGCCGCCACCAGAAGGTGCTGGAAGAGGCGCCCGCCCCCGGCATGCCGCCGGAGCGCCGCGCCGCCATGGGCCAGGCCGCCGTCGAGGCGGCGAAGGCCGTCGGCTACGTCGGCGCCGGCACGGTGGAGTTCATCGCCGAGCAGGACGGCAAGTTCTATTTCATGGAGATGAACACCCGCCTGCAGGTCGAGCATCCCGTCACCGAGATGATCACCGGCCTCGACCTCGTCGAGTGGCAGCTGCGCGTCGCTTCAGGCGAACCGCTGCCGCTGGCGCAGGAGCAGCTCGCCATCCGCGGCCATGCGCTGGAGGCGCGCATCTACGCCGAGGACCCGGACAAGGGCTTCCTGCCGTCGACCGGCCGCCTCATCCACCTCGCACCGCCGGCCGAGTCGCTCAACGTGCGCATCGACACCGGCGTCGAGGAGGGCGACGAGATCACGCCGCACTACGACCCGATGATCGCCAAGCTCATCGTCTGGGACGTCGACCGGGACCGGGCGCTGGCGCGCATGCTGCAGTCGCTGGCGCAGTACCGTGTCGTCGGCGTCAGCAGCAACGTCGACTTCCTCTCGCGCCTGGTCGCCTGCCCGGCCTTCGCCAATGCCGATCTCGACACCGGCCTCATCGAGCGCGAGCGCGCCTTCCTGTTTCCCGAGGGCGTCGAGGCGCCGCGCGAGGTGTTCCTCGTCGCCGCGCTGGCCGAGCTGCTGCGCGAGGAGGAAACGGCCCAAACCGCCGCCGCGCGCGACCGCGACCCGCACTCGCCCTGGCACCTGCGCGACGGTTGGCGCCTCAACGCCTCCTTCCGCCGGCCGCTGCTGTTCCGCTTCGGCGAGGCCGAGAAGACCGTCTCCGTCGGCTATGCGCGCGGCGGCTACGAACTGGAACTCGACGACATCAGTACGGCGGCGCGCGGCGAGCGCACCGGCAACAGCACGCTGCGCATCGAACTCGGCGGCATGCGCCTGCCGGCGACGGTGATCGCCGCGGGCGAGAAGCGCCACGTCTTCCTGCACGGCCGCGCCTGGCAGCTCGCCTGCGTCGACCCGCTCTACCACGCCGGCGAAGGCGAAGGCGCCGGCGGCGGGCTGGCCGCGCCGATGCCGGGCAAGGTGATCGCCCTCATCGCCGAGGCGGGCAAGACGGTCGAGCAGGGCGCGCCGCTGCTCATCCTCGAAGCGATGAAGATGGAGCACACCATCGCCGCCCCGGCGAAGGGCAGGCTCAAGGCCTTCCGCTTCGGCGTCGGCGACTCGGTCGCCGAGGGGGCGGAGTTGGTGGATTTCGAAGCCGAGAAACCATGAACCACAGAGACACAGAGGCACAGAGGAAGCATAGAGAAGCAGTTCTCTGTGCCTCTGTGTCTCTGTGGTGAAAGGTCTTTTGTGTCCCTCCCGCAGCACGTGAAAATCGTCGAAGTCGGCCCGCGCGACGGCCTGCAGAACGAAAGTCAGCTGGTGCCGGCCGCCGTCAAGATCGCGCTGATCGACCGCCTCGGCATGGCCGGCCTGAAGGCCATCGAGGCCACCGCCTTCGTCTCGCCGAAGTGGGTGCCGCAGATGGGCGACGCCGCCGAAGTGATGGCGAGCCTGCCGCGCCGCCACGGCGTGAGCTACCCGGTGCTGGTGCCCAACCTGAAAGGCTTCGAGCAGGCGCTCGCCGCGGGCGCCGAGGAGATCGCCGTCTTCGCCGCGGCCTCCGAGGCCTTCTCGCAGAAGAACATCAACTGCTCAATCGCCGAATCGCTGGAGCGCTTCCGTCCCGTCGCCGAGGCGGCGCTGAAGAACGGCATCCGCGTGCGCGGCTATGTCTCCTGCGTCGTCGGCTGCCCCTACCAGGGTGCGGTGCCGCCCGCCGCCGTCGCCGAGGTGGCGGTGCGCCTCGCCGAGATGGGTTGCTATGAGATCTCCCTCGGCGACACCGTCGGCGTCGGCACGCCGGCCGCAGTGCAACGCATGCTCGACGAGGTGGCGCTGCTGGTGCCGGTCGAGCGCCTCGCTGGGCATTACCACGACACCTACGGCATGGCGCTGGCCAACATCTACGCCTCGCTCGAGCGCGGCGTGGCGGTCTTCGATGCCTCCGTCGCCGGCCTCGGCGGCTGCCCCTACGCCGCCGGCGCCTCGGGCAACGTCGCCACCGAGGACGTGGTGTACCTCATGAACGGCCTTGGGCTAGAGACGGGCATCGACCTCGACCGCCTGGTCGATGCCGGCGCATGGATCTGCGCCGAACTGGGCCGCGCGCCGTCCTCGAAAGTGGCGCGTGCCGTGCTGGCGAAACGAGGCAAGGCGTGAGCATCCCCTCGCCCTGCATCGACGTCTGCCGCATGGATGCGCAAAGCGGCCTCTGCGAAGGCTGCCTGCGCACGGTGGACGAGATCGCCGGCTGGGCCGCCGCCCCGGACGCGCAGAAACTTCTGATCCTCGCCGCCATCGCCCAGCGCCGCGCCTCTCTTCTCCCCCCTTTGCAAAATCCCCCCTCCGCCCCCCTTTGTCAAAGGGGGGAACGGGGGGATTTAAACGGCGGTGAATCATGAAACCCGCCGACTGGTATTTCGACTTCATCTCCCCCTTCGCCTACCTGCAATCCGAGGCATTGCAGCGCTTCGACGGCAAGCTCGACATCCGTCCGGTGCCAGTGCTCTTCGCCGGCCTCTTGAAGCACTGGGGCCAGAAGGGCCCGGCCGAGATGGCGACCAAGCGCCGCTTCACCTACCGCCAGGTGCAGTGGGTGGCCGACCGCAACGGCATCCCCTTGCGCTTCCCGCCGCAGCATCCCTTCAACCCGGTGCGCGCGCTGCGCGCCGCTGTCGCGCTGGGCAGCTCGCTCGACGCCATCCACACGATCTTCCGCTTCGTCTGGGGCGAGGGCCGCGACCCCAACGATCCGGCCGAATGGGCCGAGCTGGCGCGCCGCCTGAACGCGCCCGACCTCGACGCGCGCTGCAACGACGCCGCCGTGAAAAGTCAGTTGCTGGAGAACGGCGAGCGGGCGCTGGCTGCGGGCGTTTTCGGCGTGCCGACGCTGGCCGTCGACGGCGAACGCTTCTGGGGCTTCGACGCCACCGACATGGCGCTCGACTGGCTGGCCGATCCGCAGATGTTCACGCGCGGCGAATACCCGCGCATCGACAGCCTGCCGGTCGGCGCCATGCGCAAGGAAGCGACATGAGCCTGCTGCCGGAACAGATCCGCGTCCTCGAGCGCGGCTGGCTCTCCGCCAACAACATCGTCTTCCACGAAGGCGCCGAGGCGACGCTGATCGACTCGGGCTACGTCACCCACGCCGACCAGACGCTGGCGCTGATCGAACGCGCGCTGGAAGGCCGCAAGCTGGTGCGCCTGATCAACACCCATTCGCATTCCGACCACATCGGTGGCAACGCCGCGGTGCGCCGCGCCCATGGCTGCCGCATCCTGGTGCCCGAGGGCATGGCGCCGGCAGTGGCCGACTGGGACGAGGACGCGCTGCTGCTCTCCTCCGCCCACCAGCAGGCCGAGCCCTTCGAATTCGACGCCACCATCGCCCCCGGCGACGAGTTCGAGATGGGCGGCCTCCGCTGGCAGGCCCTGCACGTGCCCGGCCACGACATGCACGCGCTGGCCTACTACGCGCCGCAGGAGCGCATCCTGATCTCCGGCGACGCGCTGTGGCAGGACGGCTTCGGCGTCATGTTCGCCGAGCTGCACGGCGATCCGAGCGGCCTGCCGGCGCAGCGGCGCACGCTGGAAATGCTGCGCGAACTCGACGTCGGCGTCGTCATTCCCGGCCACGGCGCGCCTTTCGCCGATTACGAAGCTGCCGTCGCGCGCGCCCTGCAACGCCTCGCCGCCTTCGAGCAGAGCCCCGAGCGCATGGCGAAGAGCGCCATGAAGGCGCTGTTCACCTTCACCCTGCTGGAAAAGCGGCGCATGCCGCGCGCCGGCATCGGCGACTACTTCGGCCGGGTCGCCATCTTCCGCGATGTCTCGCAGAACTTCTTCCACAAGGAGCCGGCCGCCGTCGCCGCGCTGGTCATCGACGAGCTGCTCAAGGCCGGCGTGCTGGCCGAAGAGGATGGCGACCTTGTCTCGCGCGGCTGAGCGGACTGCATCGTGAGCCACCCGTCGCCGACCCGCGCCGGCTGGATCGCGGTGTTCGCCACCATCTGCATCTGGACCGGCTTCATCCTCGTCAGCCGCCACGGCGGCAAGGGCACGCTCACCGGCTGGGACGTCACGGCGCTGCGCTTCGGCGTCGGCGCGCTGGTCGCCGTGTTCTTCCTGCCGCGCGTTACGCTGCCGCCGCTCAAGGTGATCGCGCTGTTCTCGCTCTTCGGCGGCATCGGCTACGCCACCGCCGTGTACGCCGCCTTCCGCCTGGCGCCGGCGGCGCACGCCGCGGTGCTGATGCCCGGCGCGCTGCCCTTCGAGACCGCCGTCATCGCCTGGCTCTGGCTCGGGCTGAAGCCCTCGCGGCCGCAGCGCATCGCCCTCGCCCTCGTCTTCGCCGGCATCCTGTTCGCGATGCTCTACTGGGCGGGGGTGAAGGTCTCGAACCTGGTGCTGCTCGCCTCGCCGGTCATCTCCCTCCTGCTCGCCTTCTCATCGCCGTCGTGGGCCGCCTGGATCTTCCTGGTGGGCGGGCTCCTCGTGCTGTGGCGGCCGTANNGAAGCATTGCGGGAGGGGGGTGGACTTCGAGAGCCGAATGCTGATCCGCAATCCCGGGCGGGTCTCGATCGGGGACGGGTGTTCCTTCTCCTCGTACGTAATCCTGGACGGCCACGATTCGATCTCCATCGGCAACGATTGCATGTTCGCCCTCCGGGTCACCGTGTCGACCGCGACCCACGACCATCACAACACCCCCATGAAAAGCGTGACGCTCAGCAAGCCGGTCGTGATCGGCAACGACGTGTGGTTCGGCGTCGGCGCCACCGTGCTGCCGGGAGTCACCATCGGGGACGGGGCCGTCATCGGCGCCCATGCCCTGGTGACCCGGGATGTGCCGCCGTACGCCATCGTCGTGGGGGTGCCCGCGAAAATCATGAAGTACCGCGACCGGGCGGGAACCGGAGCCGCCGATGGATAACGGCAGGAGCCCGACGCTCGCATCGGCCGCCATGCTGCGCCCCCGGACGCTGGGCCTGTGCCTGGCGTTCCTCGTCGGCGCCGCGTGCCTGCCGTTCCTGGGCGGGGAGGTCCTCCCCGTCGCTCTCCCTGCCCTCGCGGTCGTTCTCATCGCCTGGACGTTCCTCGTGGTCCTGTGGCGAGGTGAGGAGGCGATGCCGCTCGAGATCGGGACGGTCTACTGCGCGGCGGTCTCGGTCTACGCGCTGGTGCCGCTGCTCGGGTACCTCCTCTCGGGGCAGGAATTCTCGCCGTTGAGCGACAACCGCCTGCTGCAGTACAATCCCGTCCCTCGGGAAGTGGGGGCGTTCGCCTGGAAGTACGTGCTCTACCTGTCCGGGTTCGCCGCCGTCTANNNNCACACCGACTTCGTCTTCTCGGTGGTGGGGGAGGAGCTGGGCTACGTCGGGGTGCTCGTTGCGCTGGCGCTGTTCTTCGCCCTCCTGTACCTGTTCGGCGGCGTCCGCTATTCCTGGTCGTACGAAAGCGCCGCAGAGGCCATCGCGGCGATCCAGCGGCTTCCCCTCTGGCTGCGGCAGGTTTCCACCCACCTGAACAACATGTTCTTCACGGTGAAGCTGGCCCTGCTCGTCACGCTGATCGCGTATTACCGGCAAAGCCGGGGAGCGAGGATCCTGCTGTTTGCCTGGCTGGCCGCGGAGGTCCTCCTGTCGGCATTCCGGCTGGGCGCCCGGACGGAGCCGGCCCTGCTCCTGATCGGCACGGTCCTGCTGTACCACTGGCGGGTCCGGCCGCTGAAGGCGTCGGTGCTCCTGTCGATGGCGGCGGTGCTGCTGGCGGGGTACCTGGCCTACGGCGCCGTGCGGGACCTGCGGCTGGCGGTCGAGGAAACCGGGGGGAGCCCCTTTTCGACGACCAACGAATTCCAGTCGGTCTTTGCGACGGCTTTCGACCTTGCCCAGCGGCAGGCCGCCCGCGCCCTGAGGGTTCCCTGGAGCGTCTATTTCAGCGACCTGATCTCCCTGGTGCCGTCGACCCTGCTTCCCTTCGAGAAAACGAGCAGCGCGGAATGGTACCTCGACGTCATCGGCGAAAAGGGGACGGGCGCCGGTTTCGCGTTCGGAGTCCTTTCCGAGTCGATCATCGGCTTCGGCGATCCCGAACTGCTCCTGCGCGGAGGGCTGATCGGCCTCCTTTTCGCGCTCCTGCACCGGTGGTACGCCCGCAGACCGTCGGATTTCTGGGTTGTCCTGATCTATACCTGGGCGTGCGTGTGGTGCTACCAGAGTTTCCGGAACACGAGCTTCTACCTGCTGTTCCTGTTCCAGTACCACGTCCTGCCGGTGATCCTGATCGCGGGCATCGTGAGGCATCTTCGGGAGAAAGCCGGCAGCGGACCGGCCGGAGCATGAACCAGCGTCCCCTCGACATCCCCCCTCCCGACGTGATGCCCGTGGACCGCGACGCCTGGGCGGGCCAGCTGAATTTGTCGAATTTCATCAACACCTATTACCAGTTCCGCGACCTCCAGGCGTGCGGGAACGTACGATCCGTCCTGATCGTGGGGCCGGGCCAGGGGCTCGATACCCAGGTGTTGAGGTGGAGGGGGTACGAGGTCACCACGTTCGACATCGATGCCACTTTTCACCCGGACGTCATGGGAAGCATCCACGACATGCACATGTTTCCCGACGGGCGGTTCGACGCGGTCATCGCCTCGCACGTGCTGGAGCACCTGGCCGTGCCGTACCTGGACCGGTCGCTCCAGGAGGTGGCGCGCGTCGGGAACCATGCGCTCCTCTACCTTCCCGTCGCGGGCCGGCATGTGCAGGCGCGCTTCCTCCCGGGGTTCAAGGGGATCGACCTGACCTGGATCGTCGACATCCACAACTATTTCCACCGTCCGGACGGGGTCACGCCGCGGTATTGCGGGGGGCAGCACTTCTGGGAGGTGGGAATGAGGGGCTTCCGGGTCAAGGACCTGGTCCGGCGCATGTCGCAATGGTTCGAGCTGATCGCCGCGTACCGGAACCGCGACTGGAACCCCAGCAGGAATTTCGTTCTCCGGTCCCGGCGCTCCCCTTGAGGATCGTCTACTCGTTCAACAAGAAGGGATACGAGGCCGACTACTGGCACCGGGAGATCGCGGCCGCGTCGGACGAGCGCTGCGCCTTCCTCCCCTTCAATCACGATCGGTATCTCGACGCGAACCTGTACGTCCGGGCGCAGCTGCTGGATCATCTCTATTTCGCGCGGCATCCCGGCCTGATGCGGATGTACGACGATCTCCGGACGGCCCTCCGGGACCATCGTGCCGACGCCCTCATCGTGGACAACTGCTTCCCGTACCACCCGGACTTCCTGAGGACCGTTCCGGTCTACAAGGTCCTGCGGACCACCGACGGCCCCCTCACGGCGTACGACCGGGATTTCGCCTACCTCCACGCCTACGATCACGTGCTCTACCACAGCCCCGCGTACAGCTCCGACATGGGCATGGCGGAAAAGCTTCGGTATTGCGGCGCGAAAAGGGCCGACTTCGTGCCGCTGGGCCTTTTCGACGCGGCGTTCGACGCTGCGAAAACGGAGGAAACGATCCTTGCGGGGGATCGGGACGTTGAGATCGTCTTCATCGGCGCCCTGTACCCGGGCAAGATGCCGCTGATGGCCAAGGTCAAGAAGGCGTTCGGACGGCGCTGCCGGATCCACGGGATGGCGAACGCGAAGAAGAACCTCTATTTCAACTTCAAATACGGGTTCCCGGGCTGGGTTGCGCCCCTTCCTTTCCGGGACGTCGTCCCCCTGTACCAGCGGTCCCGGATCGGCTTCAACGCGCACAACCGGGGCGACTATACCGTCGGCAGCTACCGCCTCTTCGACCTGCCCGGCAACGGCGTGATGCAGATTTCCGACGGGGGGAAGCATCTCCGGGAATTCTTCGAGGTCGGCGAGGAAATCGTCGGGTACGAAAGCGCGGACGACCTGGTCGAGAAGCTGCGGTACTACCTCGCGCACGATGAAGAGCGCAAGCGGATTGCGCTGAACGGGTACCGGCGGGTGACGAGGGAGTACCGGTTCAAGGCGATCCTGCGCCGGGCGGGCGAGCTGATCCTCGCGGGGATGCAGCGTGGGGAGAGCGCATCCGGCTGGAAATGAGGGTGCTGCACTGCATCCCGACGATGGGCGGCGGCGGAGCGGAGCGCCAGCTGGCCTGTCTGGCGGGAGCCTGGACACGGCGGGGGCTGGAGGTGCATGTGGCCCTGTGCGAGGGAGGGCCCAACCTCGAACGGCTTCGGTCGTCGTCCGCCGTCGTCCACCGAATCCCCCGCCGCAGCAACTACGACCCGGGGATCGCGGTCGGGCTCGTCCGGCGGATCCGGGCGGTGAAGCCCGATATCGTCCAGACCTGGATCCCGCAAATGGACGTCATCGGCGGCATTGCCGCGCTGTGGACCGGCGTCCCGTTCGTGGTCTCGGAACGGAGCAGCCAGGCGCAATACCCGGGAGGCTGGAAGGACCGGCTGCGCTGCGCGATCGGGAGGAGGGCGGCGCGCATCGTGGCCAATTCGGAGGGGGGCAGGGCGTATTGGATCTCCCAGGGAAAAGGGGCCGGGTCGATTGCCGTCATCCGGAACGGGATCCCGTTCGAGGAGATCGACCGGTCCCCCGAGGATGTCCCCGGCAGCCCTGGAGTGCTGCCGGAAGAGGAGCTGATCGTATATGCCGGCCGGTTGAGCCGGGAGAAGAACCTGTGGAACCTGGTGGAGGCGGTCCGGCTCGTCCTGGGAGCGAGACCGAAGGCCCGGGCGATCTTGTTCGGCGAGGGATCGCAGCGGGCAGGACTTGAGGAAGCGGCGCAAAGGAACGGCTTCGGCGACCGGTTGCAGCTCCGCGGCTACACCGACGGGATCTGGGGGATCCTGAAGCGGGCGGACGTCTTCGTTTCGGTGAGCACCCACGAAGGGAACCCGAACGCGGTCCTGGAAGCCGCCGCCTGCAGGTGCCCGGTCCTCCTTTCGGACATCCCGGCCCACCGGGAGCTGCTGGACGCGGAGTCCGCGGTTTTCGTCCCTCCCTCCTCCGTTTCCGGAATCGCCGAAGGCATCGAGGGGGTGCTGGAGCACGCGGAAGAGGCGAAGAGGAAAGCGGAGATCGCCTATTCCAGGATGCTGCGGTACTCGATCGGATCGGCGGCGGAAGCGTATCTTTCCCTGTATGGCGACGTCCTGGATGCCGCGCGCGCTCCGCGGGGGGGGAGGAAGTAACCCCGTGTGCGGCATCGTCGGCATCGCTTCGCGCGCCGGGCTTCCGGATCCCGGCGGCATCGCCTCCATGCGCGATACGATGCGCCACCGCGGGCCGGACGACGCCGGCATGTGGGTATCGCCGGAGGGAAGGGTCGCGCTGGGCCACCGGAGGCTGGCCATCATCGATCTCTCTCCGGGCGGACGCCAGCCGATGGAAGATGCCTCCGGCGGCATCCGGGTGATCTTCAACGGCGAGATCTACAACTACCGGGAGCTTCGCCGGGAGATGGAGCAGCGGGGTCGCCGGTTCCGCACCGCGAGCGACACCGAGGTCCTCCTGGAAGCCTACCGGGAGTGGGGCGCGGGCTGTCTCACCCGATTCAACGGGATGTTCGCATTCGGCCTGTACGACGGCGGGGCGAAGCGGATCCTGCTGGCGCGTGACCCGGCCGGGGAGAAGCCGCTTTTCTATCGCCACGCCGGAGGCCGGTTATCGTTCGCCTCGGAGCTCAAGGCGCTGCTGGCCGATCCATCCGTCCCCCGGGAGATCGACGCCGCCTCCCTCGACGCCTATCTCGCGTATGGCTGCGTCCCGGGGGACCGGTGCATCCTTTCGGGGATCCGGAAGCTCCCCCAGGGCCACGCCTTGACCTATGACCTCGACACGGATGCCTTGCGGACATGGGCCTACTGGGAGCTTCCTCCCCCGGTGTCCGGCCCGGAGCCGGACCCGGAAGCGCTGCGGGAGGAGCTCGAACGCCTGCTCCTGGATTCGGTGCGGCTCCGCATGATCGCGGACGTCCCCGTGGGGATCCTTCTCAGCGGGGGGCTCGATTCCAGCCTCGTGACGGCGATGGCGGCGCGTGCGTCTTCGGGGCCGGTCAAGACCTTCACGGTCCGCTTCCCCGGCCACGCGGGTTTCGACGAAGGCGCGCACGCCCGCATCGTGGCGGATCATTTCGGGACGGACCACACGGAGCTGCCCGTAGAGCCGGCCTCGCCGGAGCTCCTGGGAGTCCTCGCCCGCCAGTTCGACGAGCCGGTCGGCGACCACGCGATCGTCCCGACGTATCTCCTTTCCCGCGCGATCCGGCCCCATGCGAAGGTGGCGCTCACCGGGGACGGCGGCGACGAGCTGTTCGGCGGCTATCGCCATTACAACCTCCTGCAGCGGCTGGACCGGCTGCGGCCCCTGGTCCCCGCCGGGGTGCGGTCGTTGCTCGGATCGTTTGCGGCCCGCCGGCTGCCGGTAGGGACGCGGGGACGCAACCACGCGATCGGTTTCGCGGGGGAGGCTTCCCGGAGCCTCGCGCACGTGAACCTGTTTTTCGACGAAGTTTCCCGCGGGAGGCTGCTGTCGCCCCTGCTGCGGAGCGGGATCGCGTTCGCGGCCTCACCGGAAAGGAGGAAGGAACGCCTCTGCCCCGGGGGGGCGACATCCCTGCAGGAGGCCACTCGCCTGGATTTCCGCACGACGCTGGTGGACCTCTACCTCGTCAAGGTGGACCGCGCCAGCATGCTCGCCTCGCTGGAGGCGCGTGCCCCGTTTCTCGATCGCCGCCTGGTCGAGTTCGCGTTCGGGCGCGTGCCCGACCGACTTCGGGCGACTGCGAAGGAGAGGAAGGTGCTGCTGCGGCGGCTCGCGCGGAAACTCCTTCCGCCCGCCCTCGATTTCGAACGGAAACAGGGGTTCACGATGCCCCTTGCCGACTGGTTCCGGGGAGAGTGGGGGGGAACCGTCCGAAGCATCCTGGAGGGGGCCGACCCGGGCCTGTTCGATCCCGGAACGATCCGCGGGCTTCTCGAAGGCCAGAAGAAGGGCTACGCGAATTCGGACCGGCTCTTCCTGTTGACGATGTTCGAGCTCTGGCGGCGGGAATACCGCGCCAGCGTACCGGCCGGGAGCCAGCCCCCGGGCGAGGGCCGATGAGCCACTTTGCGATCTCCGCGCTTTCCGCGGTCGCCTACGGCGGGTATGCTTATTTCCGGAACCTGCTGCCCGCGCTGGGGGCGGTCGATGCCGCGAATCGGTACACGATCCTGGTAAAGACGAATCACCTGGAGGAATTCCGGATCGACAGGGAGAATTTCCGGTTCGTCCCGGTCCCCGAATGCTCGAAATCCCCGGGACGGCGCATGCTCTGGGAACAGGCCGTTCTTCCCGGGCGGCTGCGGCAATGGAAGGTCGATGCGATCTATACGGCCAACAACGTCGGGATCCTGCGGAGCCCCGTTCCCTTGGTGACGGCGATCCGGAACCTCGAGCCGTTTTTCCACCGCGAGTACCGGGACAACCCGAACTCGAGATGGAGGAACGGGATGCTCCTGTGGCTCACGAGGAGGTCGTTGCTGGCGGCCGACCGGGTGGTGGTTGTGTCGGATTTCACCCGGGAAGTGGTGGCGGGATGGTGTGCGGAGGCGGCGGGGAAGCTGCGGGTGATCCGCCACGGCCGCCCCATGATCCCGCCCGATGAAGAAGGAGCACGGGCGCTCCGGGAGCGTCTCGGCCTCAAGGAGTACCTCCTCACGAATTCCAAGTTCGTCCCCTACAGCAACCTGGACCGCCTCGTTCGGGGGTATGCCCGGGCCGTGGAAAGAAACCCCGGCCTGCCCCCGCTGGTCCTGGCGGGCGGGGATGCCTCCCGCCTGTACAAGGAGACGGTCCTGGGCACGATCCGGGAACTGCAGCTTAAGGACCGGGTCGTTCCGACGGGGCTGATTCCCTACCCGGTCAACCTGGCCTTGATGCGATCCTCGAGACTCTTCCTGTTCGCCACGCTGCTGGAGGCGTGCCCGAACACCCTGATCGAGGCGATGACGATGGGATGCCTGGTCGCCAGCTCGAACCGCCCCCCGATGCCGGAAATCGCGGCGGACAGCGTCCTCTACTTCGACCCGCTCGA
>PQAF01000014.1 GCA_003105015.1 Rhodocyclales bacterium
GGGAGGAGCCCATATATGACGAACCAAGTGGAACGAGCATGAAAGATTCATTGACCATCGCCGGCAAGGCGTATTCCTCGCGCCTGCTCGTCGGCACCGGCAAGTACAAGGATTTCGAACAGACCCGCGCGGCCATCGAGGCCTCCGGCGCCGAGATCGTCACGGTGGCGATCCGCCGCACCAACATCGGCCAGGAGCCGGGACAGCCGAGCCTGCTCGACTACCTGCCGCCGTCGAAATACACCCTGCTGCCGAACACCGCCGGCTGCTACACGGCGGAGGATGCCGTGCGCACGCTGCGCCTGGCGCGCGAGCTGCTCGACGGCCACGACCTGGTCAAGCTGGAGGTGCTGGGCGACGCGCAGACGCTGTTCCCCGACATGCCGCAGACCCTCAAGGCGGCCGAGACGCTGGTGAAGGACGGCTTCAAGGTGATGGTGTACTGCGCCGACGACCCGATCCAGGCCAAGCGCCTCGAGGAGATCGGCTGCGTGGCGGTGATGCCGCTCGCCTCGCTGATCGGTTCCGGCATGGGCATCCTGAATCCGTGGAACCTGCGCCTGATCATCGACAACGCCAAGGTGCCGGTGCTGGTCGATGCCGGCGTCGGCACCGCCTCGGATGCCGCCATCGCCATGGAGCTGGGCTGCGACGGCGTGCTCATGAACACGGCGATCGCCGGCGCGCAGGACCCGGTGCTGATGGCTTCCGCCATGAAGAAGGCGGTTGAGGCCGGCCGCGAGGCGTTCCGTGCCGGCCGCATGCCGAGGAAGCTTTACACGGCGTCGCCGAGCTCGCCGACGGGCGGCCTCATCCAACAGGGACTTCCTCCGGTCGTCGGCAAGGCCTGATCAGGCCGCCAGCGCGGTCTTTTCCCTGAACAGGGCGGCCAGCTCCGCCCCCGGCAGGGGCCTGGAGAACAGGAAACCCTGCATCTCGTCGCAATCGCTGTCCACCAGGAAGGCCCGCTGCGCTTCCGTCTCGACGCCCTCCGCCACCACCGACAGGCCCATGCTGTGCGCCAGCGCAATCACGGCGCGGGTGATGGCGACGTCGTCGGCATTGTTGGGCACGTCGCGCACGAAGGAGCGGTCGATCTTCAGGCAGTTCACCGGGAAGCGCTTGAGCACCGCCAGCGAGGAATAGCCGGTGCCGAAATCGTCGATGGCCAGATGCACGCCGAGCAGGCGCAGTTCCTGCAGCATGGCGATGGCGCGCTCGACGTTCTGCGTCACCATGCTCTCGGTGATTTCCAGTTCGAGGTAGTCGGGCTGGAAGTCCGGCTGGTCGATGAGGCTGCGGATGCGCTCGGCGAGGTTGCGCTGCTGGAACTGGCGCGGCGAAAGGTTGACGGCGATGCGCAGCGGCGGCAATCCCTGCTCCCGCCACAGCCGCGCCTGGCGGCAGGCGCGGGCAATGACCCATTCGCCGACCTCCAGGATGAGTCCGGTCTCCTCGAGGATGGGAATGAACTTGTTGGGCTGCACCAGGCCCAGCTGCGGGCTGCGCCAGCGCAGCAGGGCCTCCACGCCGGTGATGGCGCCGCTCTTCAGGTCCACCTTGGGCTGGTAGTGCAGCTCGAACTCGTTGCGCTCCAGCGCATAGTGCAGCTCCGCGCCGACTTCCAGCCAGTCGGCGGCGGCGCGGTTCATCTCCGGATCGAAGAAACGATACTGGCCGCGGCCGGCCTGCTTGGCGGCGTACATGGCCTTGTCGGCGCTCATCATCAGTTCCTGCATGTTCTCGCCGTCACGCGGATAGAGCGCGATGCCGAGGCTGGCGGCGGGCAGCACCTCGCGGCCGGCGAGCAGGCAGGGCGGCGCCAGCGTGTCGAGCATCTTCTGGGCGACGAAGGCGGCGTCCTCCGCCTTCGCCAGGTCGGTCAGCAGCACGACGAACTCGTCGCCGCCCTGGCGCGCCACGGTGTCGCCCTCGCGCAGGCAGCCCGAGAGGCGCCGGGCGATTTCCTTCAGCAGCTGGTCGCCGGCGTCGTGGCCGAGAGTGTCGTTGATGATCTTGAAGCGGTCGAGGTCGACGAACACCAGGGCCAGGATGCGGTTGGTGTAGCGGTGGTGGGCCAGGCCCTGCTCGAGGCGGTCGTTGAGCAGGTGCCGGTTGGGCAGGCCGGTGAGGGCATCGTGGCTGGCAAGCTGGGACAGCTTTTCCTCGAAGCGCTTGCGCTCCGAGATGTCCTGCAGCACGCCGACGACGCGGTAGGGGCCCTTGTCGTGGAACTCCACCTCGGCCTGCATGTGGATCCAGCGCATCGTGCCGTCCTCCCACAGGATGCGGTGGTCGCACATCACCGAACTGACCCCGCCGCCGCGGGCTTCCCGCATGCATTGCTTCAGCGTCTCGCGATCGTCGGCATGGGTGCGCTCCAGGATGAGGCCGAGGCTCGGTGTCACCTCGCCGGTCTCGAAGCCGAACAGGTGGAAGGCTTCCTGCGACCAGCGCACGACGTCCGTCTCGAGATCCCATTCCCAGCTGCCGACATGCGCGATTTCCTGCGCGCGGGCCAGCGTCGCTTCGCTGCGGCGCAGGGCCGACTCGGCCTGGTTGCGGCTTTCCGCGACGCGCAGGGCGTTGATGCCGTAGCCGATGTCGGCGGCGAGCTCCTCGAGCAGGGCGCATTCCTCGACGCCGAAGGCATCCTCGGTCGCCGCATAGATGACGAGGACGGCCTGCACGGCGCCCTCGATGCGCAGCGGGAAGGCGGCCACCGAGGCATAGCCGCGTTTCAGCAGGATGTCGCGCCACGGCGCGAGGGAGGCGTCGCTGGCGATGCTGCGCACGACGACATGGCGGCCGCTGCGGATGGCGGTGCCTGCGGTGCCGCGGCCGGTGGGCGAATCGTCCCAGGTGACGACGAGTTCGTCGAGATAGCCGTCCTCGAAGCCGCTCCAGGCCGCCGGGTGCACGCTCTTGCGTGCGTCGTTCTCGGCAAAGCCGATGAAGGCGAAACGGTAGCCGCCGACCTCGATGACGATGCGGCAGAGCGTCTCCAGCAGTTCGATCTGGCTGTCTGCGCCGCGCATGGCCTGGTCGGCCGCCGAGAGCAGGCGCAGGGCGCGGTTTACCCGGCCGATCTCCGTTTCGCGCTGCACGATGTCGCTGACGTCGTGCACGATGGCCGTCACCGTCAGTCCGTTGCGGGTCTGGCGCGGGCCGAGGCTGATGCTGGCGTCGAACTCGCTGCCGTCCTTGCGGCGCGCGCGCAGCGTCGAGCTGTGGCTGAGGCCCAAGCGGCGCTGCGCCGGCTTGCCATGGTAGCCGGCGCGCAGCGCCGTGTGGTTGCCGCGCAGGCCGTCCGGCACCAGCGCCTCCACGGCGAGGCCGGCCATTTCGTTCTCGTCGTAGCCGAAGACCTGCTCCGCGCGGCGGTTGGCCATCACGATGGTGCCGGCGCTGTCCGCCACGATGACGCCGCCCGGCGCAGTGTCGATGATCGACTGGTAGCCCTGGCCGATCTCGTCCTTGTCCGCTTCCAGGCGGTCGATGCCGATCGCCGCGCGCAGCAGGAGCAGGAACAGGACGGCGAAGCAGGCGCCGGCAAGGTAGGCGCCGCCCGCCGCCGCGCCGAACCAGTCGCGGTCCACGCCGGTGGCGATGATCCAGCCGGTGAAGAACGTGACGGCCAGCGCCGCCGGGAGCATGCGCCGCAGCATGATGCCGCCGCCGGTGTTCGCCGACAGCAGGCCGACCAGGCCGTGCCGGTCGTGGATCGCCAGGGGAATGGCCGCACCGAGCGCCAGGAGGGCGGCCATCGAGGCTGCCGAGGCGGCAGCGAAGCCGCGCACCAGCAGGATCTCGGCGGCACCGAAGGCATAGGCCATCAGGCCGACCAGGCCGGTCAGGAAGACCAGGAAGCAGAGCCATTCGGCCGCATGCCTGAGCGGGCTCCATCGGCTGCGCGCCAGCAGCAGCGCCAGGCCGGCGAGCAGAAGCGAGAAGGCCGTTTGCGGCGAGGGCGGCAGCTGATAGGGCGGCTCCGGCAGCAGGTTGATGTGGAACGAGGCGGCGCCCTGGGCAAGGGTTGCTGCTATTTCGGCGCTTTGCAGGGCGCCGAGCAGGGCCAGCCCCGCCGCCGCGGCGAGCGAAATCCGCCGCATCCAGGCGTCATCGCCGGCAATCCGCGCCGCCACGGCGATGGCGCCCAGCAGCAGTCCGAGGGCCGTGTCCGGCAGCGTGGCCACGCCGGGCAGGGAGGCATGCTTCAGCGCCTGATGGTCGAGCACCCAGCCGGCCAGGATGACCGACGCCAGGGCGAAGACCAGGCCTGCGCAGGCGAGCGCAATGCGTTTGGCGAGCGATGGCGGTAGGGGCATGCCTTTGCGTCCACTGTTGGTTGGCGGTGTTCTTGTCCTTTTCAGGAGGCACCGCTAAACTTCGTCCCTGATTTAACGGTAGAAAAATCCTAGACTTGAGATTTCAAGCATTCCCGGGCGAACCCCCATCCTGCTGCATTCCATGTCCGACACCCGGCGACCCATCCGCAGCTACGTGCTGAGACAGGGGCGCGTTTCCAGCGCCCAGGCGCGGGCGCACCACGAGCTGCTGCCCCGTTTCGGCATTGCTTTTTCGAATCAACAGCTTGACCTGGATCGCCTGTTTGGGCGGGCGGCGCCGAAGATCCTCGAGATCGGCTTCGGCATGGGCGAGACGACCGCGTCGATTGCTGCGGCGCACCCGGAAACCGACTATCTTGGCATCGAGGTGCACACCCCCGGCGTGGGCAGCCTGCTCAAGTTGATCGATGCGCGCGGCCTGTCGAACCTGCGCCTGATCCAGCACGATGCCGTGGACGTGCTGCGGGAAATGATCGCGCCGGGCTCGCTCGATGGCGCGCACATCTTTTTTCCGGACCCCTGGCCGAAAAAACGCCACCACAAGCGCCGTCTCGTGCAGACTGACTTTATCGCCCTGCTGGCGAGCCGGCTCAAGCCGGGCGGCTACCTGCATCTGGCCACCGACTGGCAGGAGTATGCCGAGCAGATGCTGGCCGTCCTGTCGGCCGAGCCGCAGCTGGAGAACACGGCCGACGGCTACGCGCCGCGCCCCGACTACCGGCCGCAAACCAAATTCGAGACGCGCGGTCTGAAGCTCGGGCACGGCGTCTGGGACATCGTCTTCAGGAAGAAATGAGCGCCGTCCGCCGGGCCGCCCCAAGGGCGGCGCAGTCAACTACAAGGAGCCGCGCAGCGGCGAACAACCGTCACCCCCTTCCCGGGGAAGGGGGTTGGGGGGAAGGCAGTCAATGACAGAACGTTACGACGAGCACTACATCGGCAGCGTCACCGCCCTGGGCGACACGCACGAGGTCGTCACCAGCCAGGCGGTGTTCACGCGCAACGGCATCAAGCTGGTCGAGCGCGGCACGCGCGTCAATTCCGCCTTCCGCGAAAAGCTGGTGCAGCACAAGCTGCTGCCGCCGATCGACCAGTGCCTGAGCGTCGCCGGCGGCGTCACCCAGGCGAGCCTGCGCGACCGCGCCCGCGAGATCCTCGACACCGAGCCGCGCTTCCAGCTGCTGCGCTCGGCCCTGCCCGGCGTCGAGCGGCTGCTCAATGCCTTCTACGCCATGCCGCTGGCGCCGGCGCTGGCCTTCAAGCTGACGGTGGCGCGCGAGCAGCGCCCGGAAGTCTACGAGCACAGCCTGCAGATGACGCTGATCGCGCTGTTCCTCGCCATCAAGAACCGTCTGCCCGACCGCGATCTCGCCACGGTTGCCGCGGCCGGCATGCTGCACGACATCGGCGAGCTGCACATCGACCCCGAGCTGCTGCGCCCGGGCCGTCGCCTCGACGCGACCGAGATGCGCCACGTCTACGCCCACCCGATGACGGCCTACCTGATCCTGCAGGAGTATCCGCAATACCATCCGGAGATCAGCACCGCGGTGTTCGAGCACCACGAGCGCCTCGACGGCAGCGGCTATCCGCGCGGCCTGAAGGGCGAGGAGATCGGCACCATCGGCCAGATCCTCATGCTGGCCGAGGCGGTCACCACCCTGTTCGAGAAGAGCTGGCGCACCCACGGCGCCTCGCGCCTGTCGGTGATGCTGAAGATGAACCGGCGCAAGTTCAGCCGCGAGCTGATCGACCACCTGGTCGGCCAGCTGCACGGCGGCGAACCGGCGGGGCTGGACAGCATGGGCGAGGTCTCCGCCGAAGTGGTGGTGGCCCAGCTCGACCAGCTGGCCGAAATCTTCCGCAACTGGCACGGCGGCTATCAGGCCTGCGCGGTGGACACGCCCGAGGCGGCCGAGGCGCCGCTGGTCGATTTCGTCAATCAGCGCATCACCGGCCTCGAGCGCACCCTGCTGGAAACCGGCTTCCATCCCGACGAACTGGCGGCGCTGACCGTCGGCATCGAGGACGACGCCGTGGCCCTGGCCGAGATGCAGCTGATGGTGCGCGAATCGCGCTGGCAGGTGAGCGACATCCTGAACGAGGTCGGCCGCCGCGGCACCGAACTCGCGGCCGATGCCGCCGGCCGCGCCCTCGTCGAAGGCTGGATCAAGCGCACCGAGGCGCTGCTGCAGGGCTGATCAGTCCCGCAGGAACAGCTGCAGCAGGTCGTTGAGGAAGCGCCGGCCGCGTTCGGTCGGCGCGATGCGCTCGGCCGTCTCTTCCAGCAGTCCTTGTGCAGCCGCTTCGTCCAGCTGCGGGCGGATCGCTTCCAAAGTCAGTCCCGTCCGCTCGGCGAAGAGCCGCGCCGGGAAGCCTTCCGTCAGGCGCAGGGCATTCATCATGAACTCGAAGGGCAGGTCGTCCGCGCTGACTTCGTGCGCCTCCTGCACGGCGTCGCCGCGCTCCGCGCCGTCGAGGTAGGCCTGCGGGTGCTTGTGCTTCATCGTGCGCCGCACGCCTTCGTGCGAGGAAATCTTGCCGTGCGCGCCGGCACCGATGCCGAGGTAGTCGCCGAACAGCCAGTAGTTCAGGTTGTGGCGGCATTGCATCCCGCGGCGGGCGAAGGCGGACACCTCGTAATGTTCGTAACCGCGCGCGGCCAGCGCTTCCTCCACCGCATCCTGCATCTGCGCCGCGAGATCGGCATCCGGCAGCGGCGGCGGCTTGAGGAAGAACGCGGTGTTCGGCTCCAGCGTCAGGTGGTAGGCGGAGAGATGCGGCGTGCCGAAGGCCGCCGCTGCCTCGATGTCGGCGCGCGCCTCCTCCGGCGTCTGGTCGGGCAGGGCGTACATCAGGTCGAGGTTGACGTTGTCGAAGTGCGCCAGCGCCAGTTCGACGGCGCGCCGCGCTTCAGAAGTGTCGTGGATGCGGCCGAGCGCGGCGAGGTGGCGCGGGTTGAAGCTCTGCACGCCGACGGAGAGGCGATTCACGCCGGCGGCGCGGTAACCGGCGAAGCGCGCCGCCTCGACCGTGCCCGGGTTTGCCTCCAGCGTGACTTCGGCGTCCGGCAGCAAAGTCAGTCTGGCGCGCACGGCGCCAAGCAGGGCGTCGACCGATTCGGGCGAGAGCAGGCTCGGCGTGCCGCCGCCGATGAAGACGCTGACCACCGGCCGGCCCCACACCAGCGGCAGCGACTGCTCCAGGTCGGCGATCAGCGCGGCGAGGTAGCGCGCCTCCGGGATGCCCTCGCGCACCTCGTGCGAGTTGAAATCGCAGTAGGGGCACTTCTGCACGCACCAGGGGAAATGCACATAGAGCGAGAGCGGCGGCAGAGCCGCCAGTCCGGCCGGCGTGCCGCCGCGGCCCTCGGCAACGATCGGGATGACGCTGCGCGCCACGGCTCAAAGGCCGGCGCGCAGGCGCTCGGCGAGCTTGGCGAAGGCGACGGCGCGGTGGCTGAGGGCGTTCTTGGCCTCCTCGCTCAATTCCGCCGAGGAGCAGTTCGCCGAGGGCACCAGGAACAGCGGGTCGTAGCCGAAGCCGCCCGCGCCGCGCGGCGCCGCCAGGATCTCGCCGTGCCACTCGCCCTCGGCGATGACCGGCTGCGGGTCCTCGGCGTGGCGCACCAGCACCAGCACGCAGACGTAATGGGCGCGGCGGTCGGCGCGGCCCTCCAGCGCGGCCAGCAGTTTGGCGTTGTTGCGCGCGTCGCGCGTGGCGCGGTCGCCGTCGCGGCCGGCATAGTAGGCGGAGTGCACGCCCGGCTCGCCGCCCAGCGCCGGCGCGCACAGGCCGGAGTCGTCGGCGAGCGCCGGCAGGCCGGAGAGCTTCGCGGCGTGGCGCGCCTTGGCCAGGCCGTTCTCGAGGAAGGTGCAGTGCGGCTCCTCCGCCTCGGGAATATTGAAGGCCGATTGCGGCAGCACCTCGATGTCGAAGGGCGCGAACAGCGCGGCGAATTCGCGCAGCTTGCCGGGGTTGTTGGAGGCGAGGACGAGTTGCTTCATGCGTTGGCATCCGTGAGATAGAGGTATTTCTGGAAACCGGCGAACACGCGGCCGATCTCCTCGGGCTGGCCGAGATCAGCCACGGCGTCGGCGATGGAGTCGCGGTACTTCAATTTCAGCAGCGGCGTCAGCTTGGCCTGGTCGAGCTCTTCCACGCCGATGCTGATGTAGTGCGCCAGCACGAAGTCGAGAAACGCGCGTTGCCTGTCGTTGAAATGCGGGTCGATCAGCATCCTGGCATGGTCGGCCCGCTCCCTGCGGGTCAGCGGCTCCAGGGCATAGGCGACGTGGGCCAGCACGTCGAACAGGTCGCTCTGCTCGGCGTCGATGAGCTTCTGCATCTCGGCCAGTTGATCGTGGCCGAAGCCCTTTTCCGCCAGCCCTTCGAGCAGCTTCCGGCGCGTGTCGGGCGCGCTCCACAACCGGCGCAGTTCCTCCTCGTCCCTGAAGAATTCCGGCAGCCTGCCGAACAGCGCCTCCATGAATTGCACAGCCGACATCGGTGTGCCGTCGGGATGCCAGAAGCTCGTCGCCATCATGTGCTGGATGTGGCGCGCCTTGCCGTCGGCGAGCTTCACCTTGACCTTGCGGCGCGGCGGCGGGCGGTTGTCGGGGTCCGGTTCGCGCACTTCCGGCGGCGGGCGGGGTGTCGGCGAAGGATAGGCGACCTCCGGCTCCGCGGGTTCGCCGTCCCATTCCGGGTCGCTGAAATGGTGGTGCGCCCGGACGAAGTCGTAGATGGTGAAGTAGTCCTTGCCCTCGTAGAGCCGCGTGCCGCGGCCGATGATCTGCTTGAACTCGATCATCGAATTGATCGGCCGCAGCAGCACGATGTTGCGCACGTTGCGCGCATCCACGCCGGTCGACAGCTTCTGCGAGGTGGTCAGGATCGTCGGGATGGTCTTCTCGTTGTCCTGGAAGTCGCGCAGCCACTGCTCGCCGAGCGCCCCGTCGTCGGCCGTGACGCGCTGGCAGTAGTCGGGATCGCTACTGGTACCTTGGGCCTTGACCTGGTTGACGAGGTCGCGGATCGCCAGCGCATGGGTCTGGTTGGCGCAGAACACCAGCGTCTTCTCGCGCTGGTCGATCTGCCCCATGAAGATTTCGACGCGCTTCCTTTCGCGCTCGCGAATCTCGATGATGCGGTTGAAATCCTTTTCCTCGTAGCGCTTGCCGGCCTCGATCTCGCCCTCGACCACGGTGTCGTCGGGCGTGAACACGTAATCGTCGAGCGTGGTGGCGATCTGCTTGACGCGGAAGGGCGTCAGGAAGCCGTCGTTGATGCCGTCCCTGAGCGAATAGACGAACACCGGCTCGCCGAAGTAGGCGTAAGTATCGACGTTGTCTTTGCGCTTCGGCGTCGCCGTCAGGCCCAGCTGCACGGCCGGCGCGAAGTAGTCGAGGATGCCGCGCCAGTTGCTCTCGTCGTTGGCCCCGCCCCGGTGACATTCGTCGATGACGATGAAATCGAAGAAGTCCTGCGGGTACTCGCCGAAATACGGCGCGGGTTGACCCTCCTTCGCATCGCCGCTCATGAAGGTCTGGAAGATGGTGAAGAAGATGCTGCCGTTCTTCGGCACCTTGCCCTTCTTGCGGATGTCGTCCGGCGCGATGCGCACCAGCGCATCGTCGGGGAACGCCGAAAAGGCATTGTAGGCCTGGTCGGCGAGGATGTTGCGGTCGGCGAGGAACAGGATGCGCGGCCGGCGCGTCGGTTCGCCGCTGAGGTTCCAGCGGCTGTGGAACAGCTTCCACGCGATCTGGAAGGCGATGAAGGTCTTGCCCGTGCCCGTCGCCAGGGTCAGCAGGATGCGATTGCGCCCCCCGGCCAGCGCCGCCAGCGCACGCTCGACGGCGATGTCCTGGTAGTAGCGCCCCTGGAAGAAGCCGCCCCGGTCCTCGAAGGGCACGGCGGCGAAGCGGTCGCGCCAGGCGTTGGCCGTGGCGAAGGCGAGGTTCCAGAGCTCGTCGGGCGTCGGAAAGCCGGCCCGCTCGCCTTCCGCGCCGGTCTGCATGTCGATGCCGTAGACGCCCTGCCCGTTGCTGGCGTAGGCGAAGCGGACCGCCAGCTTGCCGGCGTAGTCCTTGGCCTGGCCGACGCCCTCGGTGAGTTCCTTGTCCCAGGCCTTCGCCTCCACCACCGCCAGCCGGGTGTTGCGGTATTCGAGGACGTAATCCGCGCTCAAGGCCTTGCCGCGCCGGCCCGCACCCTCCAGCCGCCCGGGCGTGATCGGGTATTCGCGCCTGACACGGCTGCCCTCGACCCGGCCCCAGCCGGCGGCGGCGAGGGCCGGGTCGATGTGCTCGGCGCGGGTCTCGGCTTCGTTCATGCGTTTTTTAGCACGTAGCGGCCGGTCTTGTTACCGCCGACCTTCTCGACCACGCCGGCATCCAGCAGCGGACGCAGCAGGTCCATCGCACCCTGCCGCGACACGCCCAATGCTGCCCAGATTTCCGCCGGTGCCATGCCGCCGTGGTCGCGCAGCAAGTGCAGCAGTTGTTCCTGGCGCGGGCGCAAGACCAGCTTTCCGGTCGAGCCGACCTGCAGGGTCTGAATTCGCAGCCACACCCGCTCCAGCGTTTGGCGCAATCCGGTGGCGCAGTATTCCAGCCAGGCGCTGAGGTCGTCCCCGGCCTCGCGCACGCCTTGCAAAGCGGCGTAGTAGGCAGGCCGATCCTCCCAGTAATACTCGTCCACGGCAAAGATGTGGTGGGTATCGAAGCCGCGCCGGTAGAGCTCCCACAGGGCCAGCGCCCGCCCGGTGCGGCCGTTGCCGTCCGCGAAGGGGTGGATGGCTTCGAAGCGGTAATGCAGGATCGCCGAACTGAGTATCGGCGACAGCTTTGCCGCCGCGCCGTTCCACCACTCCAACAGCTCGAACATCAGCCCCGAAACGGCATCCGGCGGTGGCGGCAGATAGTTGCCGACGCGGACGGCGATCATGCGGTATTTCCCGGCTTCGCCCTGATCCATCACCTCGCCGGCCAGGATGCGATGCAGTTCGAGGATGTCGGTTTGGCGGATGGCTTTCTTGGCCGCGTGTTTTTCCACGAAGCGCAATCCGGCGAAGTAGTTGATGACTTCGCGCTTGGGTCGCGTGCCGGGCGCGGAAAGTTCGCGCCCTTCTTCCAGCGCGCGCACCTGTTCGAGCGTCAGCGGGTTGCCCTCGATGGCCGTCGAGGCGTGCGCGTTGCGGGTGCGGGTGTCCTTTTGCAGGGCGGGAATCCAGGCCAGGTCCACCACCGCATTCTGGAGGCGCTCGCGCAAGGCCGCCACCTGCTCGACTTCGGCCAGCAGGGCGGGAGTGATCGTGAACAGCGGGACATAGGCCATGACGGCAGCCTAAGTGAAAGTCAAGTATCAGTCAAGTTATGTGTCAAGCCGGCTGGAAAGTCAGTGCCGGCGGGACGGCGGTCAGCGCTTCTTCGTTATCTTGCGCGGCGTCGCCTTGCCCGGCGGCAGGAAATTCTCGCCCGTCACCACCGGCTTGCCGGTCTTCGCCTCCAGCGCCTTGCGCGCCTGCCTGGCGATGGCGCCGCCCTTGGTCGCGGCCTCGGCATTTTCCGTCATGCCGGTGGCTTCCTCGGTCTCGGCGATCTGCCGGGTCGATAGCTCGGCCAGCGCGGTAAAGATCAGCTCCGCCTCGCTCATGTGGTCGCGCAAATTATGGTCTTGCAGCCCCTTGATCTGCTTGTGCGTCTTCACGCTCATGCCCGACCATTCCTGATGGATGATATTGGTCAGGATGGCGAATTCCTCGCCTGCCTTGATCTCGTGGCTGGCCCAGTAGTCGGTCAGCTTGTTGCGTGTTTCCTGCCCGGTCATGCGCTGCTGTATCCACTTCTCGCTGCGCCCGTGCTTCTTCCAGGTCTCGCGGGCGCGGTCCAGCGAACGCGCCGGATCGGCCATTTCCTGCATGCGCTCGTAGCCCACCTTGGCCAGCCAGAGCTTGATCGGTTCTGCCTTGGGGCTGGGGATGCTCTGCACGATGCGCAGCAAGCTTTCCGCCGTGGCAACGTCGGTCAGCCGTTGCTTGCCATCGCTGGCTGGCATTTTCAACTGTCGACAAAGTGTCGACAGTTGAGCGCCGTCTTCCAGTTCCACCCGCTGCTTCATCTTGAACCAGTAGTCGCGCGCATTGGCGCTGTCGGTGAGCGCCTGCACTACGTCAATGACCGAAAACCACCAGACTTCCGTTTCCTCGTCATACACGCGGCGAATGTTCTTGCCATCGAATTGTGCGGCCTGAATGGTCATGGTCGGGTTCCTTATAGCTGGCCGTTGAAAGCCTGATGCAGCAGCGACTTCTTCAACTCGTCCAGCGCCGCGAGCTTTTGTCGGTAGAGGGATTCGAGGCGTTGGGTAAGGCTTCGTTCATCATGCCTACGTAGAGAAGCATCCATCACAAAACCTCAAACCAATCTCGGATCTTCAGCGCCATCAGCTTCCTCCGCTCCTCTAAAAATTCACTGAAATCCTTGATTTCACCGTCGAGCATCGAGATGGGAATGCAATTCGCCGTCAAATTCGCCACCATTTCCGACTTGTTTGCAATTCCTCCATATTTCTTTGCCCCGCCATTGCACTGTTCGGCTAGCTCCTTGAAATAGATGGCCGGCGGCTTTGCTCCGATGGCGATGTTGATTTCGCTTTGCGCAATCACGTAGTTGGCAATCTGGTTGTAAGTTCCCTTGGTCAGGTTCTGACCTTTCAGATACTGGCGCGGGTAAATATGATGCACGTCTGCCCGGTTGAGCAGCAGGTCGGTCACCGTAATGTCACGCGACAGAAAACCCTTGTCGCCCAATTTGGCCTGGGCAGCTTGGTAGCAGAGAAAATACGGACTGCTGATTGACGATGTATCCATGAACTGCGGCAGCATGCCCGCCCAGAAACTGTCTGGCAATTCGTTTGGAACGACGGCGTCGACGTAAGCAAGCACGCCCTTGCTGCTGATCTGGCGGATATCGAAGTCGAAGGTCGATTCCGGTGAGCCGCTGTAGCGACCGCGCAGCACCGACATTGCGTACCAACGGCGCACTGCCCTTTCCAGATCCGCCGGCGGAATGCCTTCGGCCCGGCCACGAAGATACAAGATGTAGGCAAAGTTGACCGCGTTCTGGCTGTTGATCAGCTTGCTGGTGATGAAGCCCGCCGAGCGCAGAATCATCGTGATGCGGTCGAAGTGCGTCTTGTTGACGAAGGCGAGGATGCCGTTCTTTAGCTTGCCGAACGATTCTTCGGCTATCGCCTCTTCATACTGCTTGGTTTCGAAGTTCCGGCCCGACAGCAAGGCCACCAGGTCCTGCAACTTGCCGCGCCCGAATTCCGAGGTGAAGGCCACTCGCAGCATGTCGGTATAGCTCGGGTCGTAGATGTCGTCATTCACATCCGCGATCCACTTCATCTTGTCGAAGAACTCCGACTCGACGAACGCCTTGTCACCTTTCTTGATCTTTCCCAGAAACTCTGGCGCCACTGCCAAATGGCAGAAATAGTCAATCGCCTTGCGCAGCATGTTGCCGCCGAAGGATTCGTTGACGGCGATCTTCGACATCGCAAAATCCGCTTGCGAGAGAGGCGAGCCGGCCGAATTCACGCGGATGAAGATTTCCGTCACCGTCTCGATGTCGAGGTTCTCCGACAGTTCGATGATCCCGACGTGGTTATGCACGATTCCACGCAGCTTCTCGATGACCTTGAACACATCGTTCTGCGACACGCCGGCATTCGCCGCGCAATAGTCGCTGACCAACTGGAACACACTGACCCCCGGGTCGAATACCTTGGCCACATCGGGCAGCCAGGCAACGTTCTTCTGGATCGCCGGGTTGGATACTTCGAAGGTCTCGTCCTGCGGGTTGAAGGCGATGCGGATCTGCACCGTCTCATAGTCGTCGTTCAACACCTCGATACCAAGCAAAGATGCCATGAGTGCCGTTACCCGCTGCTGGCCGTCGATCAGGATGCGCTTGCCGGCGGACGTAGTGCCGTCCTTGAGCTTCACTGTGTGGTTGCGCCATGCGATCAGATAACCGACCGGATAGCCCTGATAAAGCGAGTCCAGCAGGTTGCGCACCTTGGTCGCCTCCCAGACAAACGGACGCTGGATTTCCGGAATCGCGATTTCGCCCGACTTGACCCAGGTGAGGATGGTTTCGATGGGATGCGGCGTGACCGAGTAGCGCTGGGTGGACATTGAGAGCCTCGCTAAAGTTGGCCAGAGAAGGCTTGGTGGAGCAGGGACCTTTTCAGGTCACCAAGAGCGGTCAGTTTTTGCCGGTAGAGGGATTCGAGGTATTGGGTTTCTTCTGCCAGCGCAGCCAACCTCACTACGATACGTTCCTGCTCGGGTACCGATGACGGAAATGCAACGACAACTTGTCCAATCTTGGCCGGGGAGGTATGGCGAACTTTCACGCCGGAAGCATTGGAGTGGATTGCCTGCCGAACGTGCGGAATATTGAAAACGTGGAAGAAGAACTCATTCATCCATACTGCCCCAGGCTTTCTGGTTACAAGACCAAGTCGCTGGTTGTGCAGAAATCTGTTGGACTCGGGCACGAGAATAGGGCTACCAAGCAGCCCCGCCGCCTGTTCGGTCATGGCCACGAGCAGGTCGCCTTTTCTTAGCACATAGTCACGCGGAATCTCGCCTACATAGTATTTCTGCTTTTCGCCACGATCACGGTAACCGCCTGTTTCGTAGAAATTGCCCGGTGTCAGCAGTACGTATTCGCCTGAGCTGCTGAAATACTCTCCTTCAAAGGCGTAGCCATGTTTGATGTCGCAAATTTCCGATAGGGGCTTCTCCATCCACCCCTCCCCCCGTTCCGTGAAAACCTTCTGCAAATGGCTCTCGAACAAAGCGCGGGCGTTCTGGAGATTCTGTTCGGCGTTGGCCTTGGCGGTGGCGATGCCGTCGAAGGCTTTGTCGAGGATGGCGACGATGCGGTGTTGTTCAGGGAGCGGGGGTAGGGCAACCGGGATGCCGGCAATCAACGGGAGATTCAGGGAAGGGTAGGCGTGATCCTGCACAAGGTCTTGGGCTGACACCGTACTCAAGAAGTACAGCAGATAACGCCGATCTACCTTCGATTCGTCGCCGACGATGGTTGCAAGATGGCTGGAAACGTAACCATCCACGCCCAACATCACACGATGATTCAAGAAGGTTGAAGCCCCGCTCTTCGGAAAAAGAATCGTCCCTGCCGGGAATCGACGAAGCCCCTTGGCGCCTTCATCGTTCAAGTAATCAGTCGATTCGTCAATGTCGCCAAAACGGATGCGCCCCGCGTCGGATGTGCGAAAGAACGGGTGGGTACCATTGGCAAACACTGCATCGCCTTGTGGGGCTGAATTCCCTGCCCCAACTTGAGCGATGGAACCAAGCGTTGTTTGCTGCCACCCTGCCTTCACAGCATCGCCTTGATCTTCGCCAGCACGTCCGCGCTCTCGGCATCCAGTGCGGCGATTTCGTCGAGGATGGCCTGCGGGCTGCGGTGGGCGACGACCTCATTGCCGTTGGGATTCTTCACCGAGAGATCGCAAGTCGCCGTATCACCGGGACTGACTTTCACGCGCCAGCTCTTCGGCGACTCGGCGAAGGTCTTTTGCATTTCGACGAACTCGGCGAGATCGTCGTCATTCAGTGGGTTGGTCTTGCCGAGGTTGCGGCCGGGGTCGAGCTGGTAGTACCAGATGCTGCGCGTCGGCGCGCCTTTCTCGAAGAACAGCACGACGGTCTTGACGCCGGCGCCCTGGAAGGTGCCGCCGGGGCAGTCGAGGATGGTGTGCAGGTTGCACGATTCCAGCAGTAGTTTGCGCAGGCTGACCGAAGCGTTGTCGGTATTCGAGAGGAAAGTGTTCTTGATGACGACGCCGGCGCGGCCGCCGGCCTTGAGCATCTTGATGAAGTGCTGCAGGAACAGAAAAGCCGTCTCGCCGGTGCGGATGGAGAAGTTCTGCTGCACTTCCTTGCGCTCCTTGCCGCCGAAGGGCGGATTGGCGAGGATGACCTCGAAGCGCTGGCTGTCCTGCACGTCGGCGAGGTTGAGCGCCAGCGTGTTGGCGTGCACGATGTTGGGCGTCTCGACGCCATGCAGGATCATGTTCATGATCGCGATGACGTAGGCGAGCGACTTCTTCTCGATGCCGTAGAAGGTGCGCTCCTGCAGGGTCTTGAGGTCGGCCGTGGTGAGCTTGCCGGCCTTGAGGTAGTCGAAAGCTTCGCAAAGGAAGCCGGCCGAGCCGCAGGCGCCGTCGTAGATGCGCTCGCCGATCTTCGGCCGGACCACCCGCACCATGGCGCGGATCAGCGGGCGCGGGGTGTAGTACTCGCCGCCGTTGCGCCCTGCGTTGCCCATGCGCTTGATCTTCTCTTCGTAGAGCGCCGAGAGTTCGTGCTTCTCGGCCTGCGAGCGGAATTGCAGCTCGTCGATGTGGTCGATGATCTCGCGCAGGTTGTAGCCGCTGTGGATCTTGTTCTTGATCTCGCCGAAGATCTCGCCGATCTTGTATTCGATGGTGTTCGGCCCGGCGGCCTTCTGCTTGAAGGCGTGCAGGTAGGGAAACAGCGTGCGATCGACGAAATCGCGCAGATCGTCGCCGGTGAGGGCCTTGTTGTGGTCGAGCCGGCCGTCGGGCCCCTTGGGCGCGGCCCAGCTTTCCCAGCGGTAGGGCGGGGCGAGGATGTAGCTGTATTTCTTTCCTTCCAGCGCCGCCTCGGCCGCCTTGTCCTGCTCCAGGCCGTCGAGGTATTTCAGGAACAGCAGCCAGGAGGTCTGCTCGGTGTAGTCGAGCTCGGTGGTGCAGCCGGCTTCTTTCCAGAGGACGTCGTCTACGTTCCTGAATGCCTGCTCGAACATGCCCTGTTGCCGCTTATCGCCGTTCCGCCAGGACTGACTTTTGTTCCGCGATGAGTTGCGCGATGCCGCGCTCGGCCAGGCCGAGCAGGGTGTCGAGTTCGGCGCGGCTGAACGGTGCGCCTTCCGCCGTGCCCTGCAGCTCGATCATGCCGCCGGAGGCGGTCATCACCACGTTCATGTCGGTGTCGCAGGCGGAATCTTCCGGATAGTCGAGGTCGAGCACCGGCAGGCCGTCGTAGATGCCCACCGAGACGGCGGCGACCAGCTCGCGCAGCGGGTGGCGCGCGATGGCGCCCTCGGCGACGAGCTTCGAGAAGGCGTCGTGGGCGGCGACGCAGGCGCCGGTGATGGAGGCGGTGCGCGTGCCGCCGTCGGCCTGCAGCACGTCGCAGTCGATCTGCACGGTGCGCTCGCCGAGCGCCTCGAGGTCGGTGACGGCGCGCAGGGCGCGGCCGATCAGGCGCTGGATCTCCAGCGTGCGCCCGCTCTGCTTGCCCTTGGCCGCCTCGCGCGCGCTGCGCGTGTGCGTCGAGCGCGGCAGCATGCCGTATTCGGCGGTGAGCCAGCCCTGGCCGAGGCCGCGCAGGAAGCCCGGCACGCCCGGCTCGACGCTGGCGGTGCACAGCACCTTCGTGTCGCCGAATTCCACCAGCACCGAGCCCTCGGCGTGGCGCGTGTAGTTGCGCGTGATCGTCACGCGGCGCAGTTCGTCGGCGCGGCGGCCGCTGGGTCTTGTGATGGATTTCATTTCGAGAATTTCTTGATGGCGGCGTTGATTTCCTGGATGGCGCGCTCGATGTCCTCGTCGGACAGGTTGGGCAGCGGCTGGGCGCCCTTGCGCGCCTTGGCGAAGGCTTCCATCTGCGTCGTGAAGGAGTCGATCGGCATGGTCTTGGTCGACACGCTGCCGAGCGTGTCCTCGGCGTAGCTGTCCTCCCAGCGGATGGCGATGATGGACAGGTTGTCGGCGTTCTCGCCGCCGCGCGCCTCGGCCTGGTTGAGCAGGGCCGGCGAGGCCTGCAGGACGTTGCCGGTGCTCATGGCGCGGGGGATTACGTCGGCGGGCAGCGGGCCCCAGACGCCGTCGCTGCACAGCAGGACCACGTCGCCGGTCATCAGCGGCGTCTTCTTGGAGAAGTCGATCTGCGGCGCGTTGGTGCCGCCGAGGCAGCTGAAGATGCGGTTGCGCGCCGGATGGCGGGTGGCGTCCTCGGCGCTGATGAGGCCGTCCTCGACCATGCGCGCGACGCGCGAGTGGTCGCGCGTCTGGGCGAGGATGCGGCCGCCGCGGATGGCGTACAGGCGCGAGTCGCCGGCGTGCGCCCAGTAGGCGATCGAGTCCTGCACGATGCAGGCGACGCAGGTGGTGCGCGGCGCATCCGGCAGGAAGCGGTCGGCGGCGTAGTCGAGGATGGCGTGGTGGGCGTTGTTGATCGCGCCGGAGAGGAACAGGAAGGGGTCCTTCAGGTCCGGCTTGGCCTCGCGCTGGAAGGATTCGGTGATGTACTGCACGGCGATCTGCGCCGCCACCTCGCCGTGCAGGTGGCCGCCCATGCCGTCGGCGACGACCATCAGGAGCGCATCGCGCGAATAGCAGTAGGCGATGCGGTCCTCGTTGGTCGGGCGCTTGCCGGGACGGCTTTCCTGGTAGATGGTGAACTTCATTTGATGAACGCCTTGACCTTCTTGCGCAGGTGGCCGAGCAGGGTCTGCCTGGGCACGATGCGATCCTTGTCGGCAAGCGCCTTCTGCAGGGCGAACACGCTCTGCGGCCGCTCCAGGTAATTCAGGTGCATGCACCAGTCGACGGTTTCCAGCAGCTGCCGGGAATACTTGTCCTGCCAGCGCCTGACGGCCGGCACCAGCTGGTCGCGCTCGATGCGCTGGTCGGCCGCCTGCGGCGCGGCCGCCGCCATGCAGGCATACATGCTGGCGCCGATCGAGTAGATGTCGGTCCACGGCCCGAGCAGCTCGCGCCGGATGCTGTTGTATTGCTCGGGGGCGGCGAAGCCGGGCGTATACATCGGCTTGAGCAGCGGCGTGTCGGTCGACAGCGTCTGGCGCGCGGCGCCGAAATCGATCAGCACCGGCTGCCCGTCGTTGCGCAGGTAGATGTTCGAGGGCTTGATGTCGAGGTGCAGCAGCTTGTGCGTGTGCACTTCGCGCAGGCCGTTGAGCAGCCGCGCGAAGATGGTGCGGATGAAGCTCTCGCGGATCTCGCCCTTGTGCTTCTGGATGTGCTCCTGCAGGGTGCGGCCGCGCTCGTAGTGCATCACCATGTAGACGGTTTCGTTGGCGCGGAAGAAGTTGAGCACGCGCACCACGTTGGGGTGGGAAATCTTGGCCAGTGCGCGGCCTTCCTCGAAAAAGCACTTCATGCCGTAGCGGAAGGTGGCGACGTTTTCCTCCGCGATCGAGGGCAGGGCGTCGCCCGTGGAGCGCAGCGCCAGCGAGTTGGGCAGGTATTCCTTGATGGCGACCGGCGTGTCCTCCTTGTCGAAGGCCAGGTAGACGATCGAGAAGCCGCCCAGCGACAGCTGGCGTTCTATGCGGTATTCGTCGAGCTGGTAGCCCGTCGGCAGCGGAACGTTGGCTTGGGGTGGCATCGGCGGGCGAGGCGGTCGGTCGGCCGGGCGATCGCGCGCCCGGCGGCAGTTCAGGTTAAGATGGGGAACCCATTGTCTTTTTTTATCGCCGCGCTGTAAAGCCGCGGATTGAGAACACAGCCATGATCTACAGCATGACGGGATATGCCGTGCAGATGCGCGACATCGGGCGCGGCATACTCCATCTCGAGCTGCGCACGGTCAATTCGCGCTACCTCGACATGAATTTCCGCATCGCCGAGGAGGTGCGCATCGTCGAGCCGGCGCTGCGCGAGATGATTGCCGCCCGCCTCAACCGCGGCAAGGTCGATTGCCGGCTCAACCTGCTCGCCTCGACGGCGGCGCCGCGCGAGGCGAGCCTCAACCGCGCCCTGCTGCAGCAGCTGGCCGACCTGCAGTCGGGGGTGCGCGACCGGCTGCCCGATGCCGCCCCCCTCAGCGTGAACGAGGTGCTGCGCTGGCCCGGCATGCTCGGCGACGACCAGCTCGCCCCCGACACCCTGCAGGCCGAAAGCGCTGCGCTGGCGAAGGCCGCCCTCGACGAGCTGATCGCCACCCGCGCCCGCGAGGGCGAGAAGCTGGGGGCGATGATCATCGAGCGCGTCGAGAAGATGCGCGCGCTGGTGGCGCAGGCGACGCCCCTGCTGCCGCAGGCCCTGGCCGACTACCAGGAGCGCCTGGCCACGCGCCTGCGCGAGGCGGCCGCCAGCCTGGACGAGGAGCGCATCCGCCAGGAAATGGGCCTGTTCGCCACGCGCGTCGACGTGGCGGAGGAGCTGAACCGCCTGGTCGCCCACCTCGACGAGGTGGCGCGCGTCGTCGGCAAGGGCGGCGCCATCGGCAAGCGGCTCGACTTCCTCATGCAGGAGCTCAACCGCGAGGCCAACACGCTGGCCTCGAAGTCGGTGTCCACGGAAATCACCGCCATCGCCGTGGACATGAAGCTGCTCATCGAGCAGATGCGCGAGCAGGTGCAGAACATCGAATAGCCCCGCTGCGGCGGCCTATGCCGCCAGGGCCTCCTGCGCGGGACGGTGCGCCAGGCCCAGCGCTTCGGCAACCGCTTCGCACACCACTTCGCCGGCGTGGATGTTGAGGCCGCGGCGCAGGTGGGGATCTTCGGCGCAGGCCTGTTTCCAGCCCTTGGCGGCCAATGCCAGCGTGTAGGGAAGCGTGGCGTTGTTGAGGGCTGCGGTGGAGGTGTGCGGAACCGCGCCCGGCATGTTGGCGACGCAGTAGTGCACGATGCCGCCGATCTCATAGATGGGTTCCTGGTGGGTGGTCGGCCGCGAGGTCTCGAAGCAGCCCCCCTGGTCGATGGAGATGTCCACCAGAACCGCGCCCTGCCGCATGTGCGCCAGGTGTTCCCGCCGGACCAGCTTCGGCGCCGCCGCGCCGGGAATCAGCACTGCCCCAACGACAATGTCCGCTGACATGACCGCCTCCTCCAGGGCCTGCAGGGTCGAGTACGCGGTTCGCAGCCGCCCGCCGAACAGGTCGTCGAGTTGGCGCAGGCGAGGCAGCGAGGTGTCGAGCACCGCGACCTCGGCGCCCATGCCGGCCGCCACGCGCGCAGCCTGCGTGCCGGCCACGCCGCCGCCGAGGATGACGACGCGCGCAGGGCGGACGCCCGGCACGCCGCCGAGGAGGATGCCGCGCCCTCCGGCAGCCTTCTGCAGGCAGGTGGCGCCGACCTGGATCGACATGCGGCCGGCGACCTCGCTCATGGGCGCCAGCAGCGGCAGGCCGCCGCCGTCGCCGGTGACGGTTTCATAGGCGATGGCGGTGCAGCCGGACCGGCGCAGCAGGCGCGCCTGCTCCGGGTCGGGCGCCAGATGCAGGTAGGTGAACAGCACCTGGCCCTCGCGCAGCATCGCGCACTCCGCCGGCTGCGGCTCCTTGACCTTGACGATCATCTCGGCGCGCGCGAAGACCTCTTCCGCCGTCCCGACGATCTCCGCCCCCGCCGCCAGATACTGCGCGTCGTCGTATTCCGCGCCGGCCCCGGCCGCGGCCTGCACCAGGACGGCATGGCCATGGGCCACCGCCTCGCGCACGGCCGCCGGCGTCATGCCGACGCGGTATTCATGGTTCTTGATTTCCTTCGGTATGCCGATCCGCATCGCTTCCTCCGTGGTTGACAGACAGAGGACGATGATGACGCGGAGCGTGCGCAATGGGCTTGCAATCCGGACGGTGCAGCCGCACCGTCATGCAATAATATTGCGTGCAAAACGGAAAAAGGGAATATTCATGCGGCAGATCGATTTGGACAAGACAGATCGTAAGATGCTCGCCCTGCTCCAGGCCGACGGGCGCATGACCAACGCCGAGCTGGCGCAGCGCATCAGCCTGTCGCCGTCGGCCTGCCTGCGCCGGGTGCAGCGGCTGGAAGCCGCCGGCGTGATCGCCGGCTACGTCGCCCTGGTGAGCCAGGAGGCGGTCGGCCGGCCGACCAGCATCTTCGTCGAGGTGACGCTGAAGAGCCAGAGCGAGGAGGCGCTGAAGGCTTTCGAGCGGGCCGTGCGCGCCTGCCCGGACGTGATGGAGTGCTACCTGATGTCGGGCGATGCCGACTACCTGATCCGCGTGGTGGCGGCGGACACGCAGGATTACGAGCGCATCCACAAGCAGCACCTGACCCGCCTGCCCGGCGTCGCCCGCATCCGCTCCAGCTTCGCCCTGCGCGCCGTCTGCAAGAAGACGGCGCTGGACGTCTGAGGCGCTAAGAGGCGCTCTTAGTTGCCGGAATCCGTCTGGCGCAATTCCTGGCTGCGCATCAGCAGGCGCGTGAGCGCCTTGTCCAGCGCCCGGCGCTCGCCTGCCGGCAGCACCGAGAGGAACCAGGCTTCGGTTTCCCGCGCCGCCGGGATGATGGCGGCGCACATGCCGGCGCCCTTGCGCGTGAGGAACAGCACCAGCCGGCGGCCGTCGCGCGGGTCGTTGCTGACGCTGACCAGGCCGAGCTCCACCAGCCGGCGCTGGGCGCGGCTGACGCGGCCCTTGTCCATGCTGGTGTGATCGACCACCTCGTTGGGGGCGAGCGGGCCGCAGCTGTGCAGGGCCATGAGGATGCGCCATTCCGGGATCTGGATGCCGTATTTCTTCTCGAACAGCGAGCCGATCGACTGGCTCAGCCGGTTGGCCACCACGGCCAGCTTGTAGGGGATGAATTCCTGCAGCGGCAGCTTCGCCGGCTTCTTGGTCGATCGGGGCATCGGTGTCTCGGTCCTATCGTGAATCGTTTTCGCTCAGGGCGCCGGCCAGGTCGGGCCGGAAGGGATTGCGCCGCCGGACGAGCAGGGTCCATGCCAGGCTGTAGGCGAGGGTTGCGCCGAGCATGATCGCCACGTTGCGGTAGATCGGCTCCGCCAGTTCGGGCGCCGGCGCGATGTTGAGGAAGACGTAGCCCATGCCGAGGATGCCCAAAGCCTGCGGCAACGGAAAGAACGGCGAGCGGAAGGGCCGCGCCCGCTGCGGCAGGCGCAGGCGCAGCACGATGTGGTCGAGGTGCACGATGATGTAGGCCACCAGCCAGCAGCCGGCGGCGGCCACCGTCAGGGTGAGGATGGCCGAGGCGTCCATGCCGAGCGGCGTGCGCACGGCGGCGATGGCGGCGGCGAAGGCGACGAGCGCCCAGGCCGGCGCCCCGCGCGCGTTCTCGCGCCCGAGCCAGGCCGGCAGCTGGCCGCTCTGCGCCATGCCCTGGATCATGCGCGAGACGCTGGCCAGCACGGTGTTGAGCAGGGTCGCGCTGCCGAGGATGGCGAGCACGGCGAAGGCGGTCTTCGCCGCCGGGCCGAAGATGGAGAGGGCGAGGTCGACGTGCGGGGTCGCCGCCGTCAGCTTGTCGGCCGGCAGCATGGCGATGCCGGCGAGGCAGAACACGCAGTACACCGCGACGATGAGGACCAGGCCGACCAGCATGGCGCGCGGCAGGTTGCGCGAGGGGTCGCGCGCATCCGCGATCATCGGGCAGACGAACTCCAGCCCGACCAGGCCCCAGAAGGCCAGCGCCACCAGCGACAGCGCCAGCGAGGCGTCGAAGGCGGCCGGCGCGGCATTTGCGGCCGCGCCGCCGCCGGTCAGCCCGGCGATGCCGATGATGAAGAGGCCGCCGAACATGATGGCGACCAGCGCGCTCTGGATGCGCGCGAAGAGGTCGATACCGCGCAGGTTGAGCAGGCAGAACAGCAGCAGCAGGACCAGGCTCGGATAGGGCAGCGCCGCGACCAGGCCCGGCGCCACCTGCGCGAGCAGGGTGTCGACCAGGATCAGCTCGGCCGGGATGCCGAGCAGGGCGACGGCGACGTAGCCGGACAGCGTGGCGACGATGGCCAGCCCCGGCCCCAGCGCCGCCTGGGTGTAGGCGCTGACCGAGCCGGAGCGCGGCAGCATCAGCGCCAGCTCGGCGAAGGACAGCACGTAGGTCAGGGCGAGCAGCGCCGAGACGCCGATCGCGACGAGAAAATTGAACCGGCCGATGCCGGCGCCGTTGAGCATGGTGATCATCGTGCTCTGCACGACGACCACGCCGACCGCGGTGGCCACCAGCGCCGGCAGCGGCAGGGCCTTCTCCTTTTCCATGTGTCCTCCTCCTTGTGTCGTTGTTTTTTATTGGCTTGCGAAACTGGTTAGCTTGGTGTCGAGGTACGCCGCCAGTCCTTCCTGCCCGCTCTCCGAGCCGTAGCCGCTTTCCTTGACGCCGCCGAAGGGCGTTTCCGGCTGCGAGACGCCGAAGTGGTTCACGCCGACCATGCCCGCCTCGAGGCGCGCCGCGACCGTGTGGGCCAGCGCCAGGTCGCGCGTGAACAGGTAGGCCGACAGGCCGTAGGGCAGGGCGTTGGCCTGCGCCACGGCGGCGTCGAGGTCGTCCCAGGCATTGATGACGGCGATCGGCCCGAACGGCTCCTCGCGCATGATGCGGGCGCTGTCGGGAACGTCGATGAGCACGGTCGGCTCGAAGAAGTGGCCGGGGACGTTCAGCCGCCTGCCGCCGCAAGCCAGGGTGGCGCCGCAGGCCAGCGCATCTTCCACCAGCGCCTCCATGGCGCCGATGCGCCGGGCATGGATCAGCGGCCCCATCCCGGTTTCGCTTTCCAGGCCGCTGCCGATGCGCAGCTGGCGTGCGCCGGCCGCGAAGGCATCGACAAAAGCCTTGAACAGCGATTCGTGTACGAGAAAGCGGGTCGGCGAGGCGCACACCTGGCCGGCGTTGCGGTACTTGGCGGCCACCGACAGCCTTGCGACGCGGGCCGCATCGGCATCGCCGAGCACCAGCACCGGCGCATGTCCGCCCAGTTCCGCCGTAAAGCGCTTGACGCCGCGGGCGCACAGCTCGCCGAGGTGCTTGCCGACGGGGATCGATCCCGTGAACGACACCTTGCGGATGCCGTCGCTGCCGATGAGGTGCGCCGAGACCTGCGCCGGATCGCCGCAGACCAGGTTGAGCACGCCGGGCGGCAGCCCGGCGTCGTGGAAGGCGCGCACCAGTTCGATGGCGCTGCCCGGCGTCTCTTCCGCCGGCTTGAGGATGGCGCTGCAGCCGGCGGCGAGCGCCGCGCCGACCTTGCGCGCCGGCAGGTTCATGGGGAAGTTCCACGGCGTGAACAGCGCCGCCGGGCCGACCGGCACGCGCGTGACGGCCTGGGCGAGGATGGCGTCGCTGCGCGGCGGCACCAGCCGGCCGTAGGCGCGCTTGCCCTCCTCGGCGAGGAAATCGATGATGTCGGCGCTGAGCAGCACCTCGCGCCGGCTCTCGGCGAGCGGCTTGCCCTGCTCGAGGGTCATGACGCGGGCGAGGGCGTCGGCACGCTCGCGCAGCAGGCGCGTGGCGCGCGTGACGGTCTCCCAGCGCGCGTGCGCCGGCACCTTTTTCCAGGCCTCGAAGCCGCGGCGCGCGGCGGCGACGGCGAGGTCGAGCTCCGCGTCGCCGGCCAGCGGCAGCGTGCCGAGCACCGATTCGTCGGCGGGATTGACGACGGGGCGGCTGCCGGCGCTGCCGGTATCGAGCCAGCGGCCGTCGATGTAGAGGGCGGGGGCGGGATAGTCGTTCACGATGTCGTCTCGTTGCAGGGTTGCGGCGTGGTGTTGTATCACCGGGAAGTTGCAAATGCAACGGTTTTGCCCCGCGCCGCACCGCCTCGTTGAAATTTTCCTTGGCTTGCCGATTTGGGATATTGGTTGCACGGACAACCAATGTAAGCTGGCCGCCCCACGCGTATTGTTTGGCCGGGGACGCCCATGAACTACAGCACCGAACAGCTCAAGCAGGCCAACGCCCGCCACCTCTGGCACCCGATGGCGCATCCGAAAGCCATGCTCGACGCGCCGCCCGACATCATCGCGCGCGGCGAGGGCGTCTGGGTCTGGGACATCGACGGCCATCGCATGATCGACGGCGTCGGCGGCCTGTGGAGCGCCAACTTCGGCCACAGCAACCGCCGCGTGCGCGATGCCATCGTCGCCCAGCTCGACGAGCTGCCCTACTACAACACCTTCCGCGGCACCACGCATCCGCGCGCCATCGAGCTGTCCGAGGCGCTGGTGCGCATGATGGCGCCGGAGCAGGTCGGCGCCGTGATGTTCGGCAGCGGCGGCTCGGACGCCGTCGAGGCGGCGCTGAAGATCGCGCGGCAATACTGGAAGGTGCGCGGCCAGGCCGACCGCACGAAATTCATCAGCCTGCGCCAGGGCTACCACGGCGTGCACTTCGGCGGCATGTCGGTGAACGGCAACACCAACTTCCGCCGCGCCTACGAGCCGCTGCTGCCCGGCTGCTTCCATGTCGACACGCCGTGGCTCTACCGCAATCCGTACACCGACGACCCCGCCGAGCTGGGCCGCATCTGCGCCGAGCTGCTCGAGCGCGAGATCGTCTTCCAGGGGCCGGACACCGTCGCCGCCTTCATCGCCGAGCCGGTGCAGGGCGCCGGCGGCGTCATCGTGCCGCCGGAAAACTACTGGCCGGCGGTGCGCCAGGTGTGCGACCGCCACGGCGTGCTGCTGATCGCCGACGAGGTGGTGACCGGCTTCGGCCGCACCGGCGCGCTGTTCGGCACGCGCCTGTGGGGCGTCAACGCCGACATCTGGTGCCTGGCCAAGGGCATCTCCGGCGGCTACGTGCCGCTCGGCGCCACCGCCGTCGGCCGGCGCATCGCCGAGGCCTTCCTCGAAGCGCCGGCCGGCATCGGCGCCATCACCCACGGCTACACCTACAGCGCCCATCCGGTGGCCGCCGCCGCCGCCCTGGCGAGCCTGACTCTGGTGGAGGAGCTCGACCTGCCGGGCAACGCGGCGCGCGTCGGCGCGCATTTCCAGGCGCGCCTGCGCGAGTTCGTCCGCCACGCCCATGTCGGCGACGTGCGCGGCATCGGCCTGATGGCGGCCATCGAGATGGTCGAATCGAAGGCGAGCCGCAAGACCCTGCCGCGCGGCAACGAGCTGCCGCTGAAAGTCGCCCGCGCCGCCTACCGCCGCGGCGCCATGGTGCGGGTGTCGGGCCCCAACATCATCCTTTCGCCGCCGCTGGTCATCACGCGCGAGGAGGCGGACATCCTGGTCGACGCGCTCGACGCCGCCTTCGCCGAGGCCGAGGCAGCTGCATGACGACGGGCTCGCCGAGAATCCTGCTGATCGGCACCGCCGACACCAAGTCGGACGAACTGCTGTTCATGCGCGGCCGCATCGAGGCGGGCGGCGGCGAGGCGCTCGTCATGGACGTCGGCATCCTCGGCCAGGCGCCGTTCGCCCCGGACATCGCGAACGCCGAGGTGGCCGCGGCGGCGGATGCCACCCTTGCACAGCTCGCCGCCCTCGGCGACGAGAACGCCGCCATGTCGCGCATGGCGCAGGGCGCGGCGCGCCTGACCGCAACCCTGCATGCCGAGGGCCGCATCGACGGACTGCTGGCGCTCGGCGGCACCATGGGCACCGACCTGGCGCTCGACGCCGCCGCGGCGCTGCCGGTCGGCGTGCCGAAGGTGGTGGTGTCGACCATCGCCTACTCGCACCTGCTGCCGCCGGAGCGCATCCCCGCCGACCTGGTCATGCTGCTGTGGGCGGGCGGACTGTACGGTCTCAACGACCTGTGCCGCTCCTCGCTCGCCCAGGCCGCCGGCGCCGTGCTCGGCGCCTGCCGACTGGCGCAGCCGCCGTCCCTGGCGCGCCCGCTGGTCGGCATCACCTCCCTCGGCTCGAGCGTGCTCTCCTACATGAAGCGCCTCAAGCCGGCGCTGGAGGCGCGCGGCTACGAGGTGGCGGTGTTCCACACCACCGGCATGGGCGGGCGCGCCTTCGAGGATTTGGCGGAGCGGGGACGCTTCGCCGCCGTCTTCGATTTCAGCCTGCAGGAACTGGCCAACCACCTCGGCGGCTCCTGCGTCACGGCGGGCGCCTCGCGCCTGACCGGGGCGGGGCGCGCCGGCGTGCCGCAGATCGTCGCGCCCGGCGCCACCGACATGGTGGATTTCCCCGCCTGGGCGCCGCCGCCGGCGCGCTTCGCCGGACGGCCCAGCCATGCGCACAACCGCCTGATCGCCTCCGGCATGTGCGATGCGGCGGAGCGCCGCGAGATCGCCGGCGAGATCGCCCGCCGCCTGCGCGAGGCGCAGGCGCCCAGCTGCCTGCTGCTGCCGCTGCGCGGCATCGAGGAGTGGGACCGCGAGGGCCAGCCGCTGCACGACGCCGACGGGCTGCGGGCCTTCGTCGACGCCTTGCGCGGCGAGCCCTGGGCGCCGGCCGAATGCGTCGAGGTCGACGCCCACATCAACGACACGGCGTTTACCGATGCCGCCCTGGCCGTCTTCGACCGCTGGGCGGCGGCCGGCCGCATCGCCCCCGGCGCGCGCGCCGCGCTGCCGGCATGACGCGGGCCCTGGTGCTCGACTTCGGCGGCGTCGTCACGCGCACCCTGTTCGAGACGCATGCCATCACCGAGGCGGCGCTGGGCCTGGCGCCCGGCACGCTGAAATGGCGCGGCCCCTTCGATGCGCAGAGCGATCCGCTCTGGCGCGACATGGAGGCGGGCCATCTCACCGAGCGGGACTACTGGCTGGCGCGCGCGCGCGAGGTGGGCGCCCTGCTGGGCGAGGACTGGGAGCGCATGGAGACCTTCGTCGTGCGCGCGCGCGGCGCCGATCCCGACGCCGTGATCCGTCCCGAGGCGGTCGCCGCCATCGAAGCGGCGAAGGCCGCCGGCTGCCGCGTCGCCATCCTGTCCAACGAACTGGACCTCTTCTACGGCCGCGAGCTGCGCAGCCGGGTGGCCGTGCTGCGCCACGCCGACTGCATCGTGGACGCCACCTACACGGGCATCCTCAAGCCCGATCCGCGCGCCTACGCGCTGTGCGTGGAACAACTCGGCCTGCCGGCCGCCGCCTGCGTCTTCGTCGACGACCAGCGGCGCAACGTCGAGGGGGCGATCGAGGCGGGGATGCGTGCGGTGCGGTTCGACATCGCACGCCCGGCCGAATCCTTCCGCCGGGCGCTGGACCTGCTCGCCGTGCCGTAGCGGCTGACTTTTACACCAGCCGCGCCGGGTGCGCCGATCCGCGCAGGGTTTCCGAGGGCAGTTCGCCGAACATGCGGCGGTAGTCGTTGGCGAAGTGGCTGAGATGCCAGAAGCCCCAGCGCGCCGCGATGTCCTGCACGGAATGGCGCTGCGGGTCGGCCGACTTGAGCATGCGGCGCACGCCGTTCAGGCGCATGGCGCGCAGGTAGCTCACCGGGTTGAGCTGCAGGACTTCCTGGAAGCTGTACTGCAGCGTGCGCCGGCTGACGCCCAGCACGCGGCAGAGATCTTCCACGGTGAGCGGCTCCTCGACGTGCTCGCGCATGTACTCCTGCGCGCGCGAGACGATGGCGTGCCGCGCCGTCGGCGAGGCGGTCGAGCGGGCATCGTCGGTCTGGCCGACGGCCTTCACCACGCTGGAGAGCAGGGCATGCTCCAGCCCCTTCTGCATCGCCGGGTATTGCAGCATCGCCGGCGTGCGCGAGACGGACTCGAGCGCGGTGAGCAGGAAGCCGCGGAATTCGTCGACGGCGGCCTTCGTCGCCTGGACTACCGCGACATCCCGCAGTTCCTGCTCGATGTCGCGGTGCTCGATTTCCCGCGTATAGCGCGTCAGCACGTCCACCGGCACGGAGACGGCGACGATGTCGAAGTGTTCGGGTGCGCGGAAGTCCAGTTCGTCGCCGCCGCGCATGGTCATGATGGCGTCGGGCGAAATCGGCCGGCCGCAGAAATAGCCCTGGCCTTCCATCGCCACCGGCACGCCGAGGACGCGTTCGCCGGCGCGCATCATTCCCTCCTCGTGCACGGACTGGTTGGTGACTTCGCGGAACAGCTGGATGCCGCGGAACCAGATTTCCATGAAGCGGCCCTCGAATTGCCCCGGCGAGAGCTGTTCATAGACCTGGTCCCAGTCGCGCAGGCAGGCTGCCTGCTCGTCGGCGTCGCGCGTCTCGCGACGAACCAGCGAATACAGGGCATTCTCGTCGAACGTGCCGAGCGAATCGGTGAGGGCGGTTTCCATACCTTTCCCTGATGGGCATTGGGCGATGGCGATGGCGCAGTAAAGCGGAATGCCGGCCCGAATGCAAGGGCCTGGCGGCAACAAAATGCTGAACAGCCAACATTTTTGCCCGGCTTGCCGATTTGGGCTAACGGCCCCCGTGGAACCCTGCCTAGAATCCGCTCCCATTGCATGCCGCAGCCTCATTGAAAATAAATATTGCGGCGCAACAAGGAGGAGCCATCTTGTCGCGTTTAATCCGCGCCGTCGTCGTCATTGCGTCCACCGCCTGCGTGGCAACAGCCGCCATGGCCGAGCCCAGGTACGAGACGCTCACGGTTGCCAAGCTGCCGGAGCCGACGCCGCATCGCCTCTACATTTCCGACATCGCCATCAATCACATCATCGATGGACGGCTGCACGTCATCGACGGCGACGGATTGAAATACCTCGGCATGATTGCGACCGGCTATGCCGGCAACGCCACGCTCTCGCTCGATCGCAAGGAAGTCTACGTCGCCACCACCTACTATTCGCGCCTGGCGCGCGGCGAACGCAGCGATGTCGTGGATATCCACGATGCCCAGACGCTGGAGCACAAGGGCGAGATCGCCATTCCGGCGCGGCACGCCCAGGCCTTGCCCTACAAGGGCCTGAACCGCCCTTCGTCCGACGGCCGCTGGCTGTTCGTGCAGAACGCCACGCCCGCCTCCTCGGTGACGGTGGTCGACCTCAAGGCGCGAAAGTTCGCCGCGGAAATCCCCACGCCGGGCTGCTGGATCGTGATTCCGTCGCAGACCGACGGCAGCCGCTTCGCCACCCTGTGCGGCGACGGCACCCTGCAGGGCATCGCGCTCAACGACAACGGCAGCCTGAAGTCGCGCATCCGCAGCGCGCGCTTTTTCCATCCCGACGAAGACCCGGTGTTCGTGCAGGCCGACAACATCGGCGACCGGCATTTCTTCGTTTCCTACAAGGGGCAGGTGCATGCCGCCGACCTCTCCGGCGAGGAGCCGAAGGTGGAGGCGCCGTGGCCGCTGGCGAGCGGCGCGGAGGCGCGCAAGGGCTGGCGTCCGGGCGGCTATCAGCTCCTCGCGGTGCACCGCAAATCCGGCCGCTTGTTCGTCGCCATGCATGCCGGCGGAGGCGAGGGCAGCCACAAGAATCCGGCCAGGGAGATCTGGGTCTTCGATCTCGAGAAGAAGAAGCGCGTGGCGAAGCTGCCCGGCCATAACGCCATCGCCATCGCCGTCAGCCAGACGGACCAGCCGAAGCTCTTCGCCATCGACGGCATGAACATGGGCCTGGCGACATTCGATGCGGGCGACAAACCGCGCTTCCTCAAGCGCATGGAACAGATCGGCGAAGCCGCCACGCTGCTGGAGCTGCACTGAATGAGCGCACCGCACGGCCGCCCGAAGGGGCGCAAGCCAATACCCGGAGCCGCGCAGCGGCGAACTGCCGTCGCCCCCTTCCCCGGGAAGGGGGATGGGGGGAAGGCAGTCCAATGAACGCGCTGGATCCGACCCTGCCGCACATGTTCGCCGCGCTGCTGGCGATCGTGTTCCTCGGCGGCGCCTGGCAGAAGCTGCGCGACCCGGACGGCTTCGCCATGGCCGTCGAGCAGTACCGGCTGCTGCCGTCGTCGTGGGCGACGCCGGCCGCCTGGGGCCTGCTGGCAGCGGAAGCCGCCGCCGGCCTGCTGCTCCTGCCGCTGGCGACGCGGACGGCAGGCGCCGTTCTGGCGCTGGCCGTGCTGGCGGCGGTGACGCTGGCGGTGGCGCTCAACCTGCTGCGCGGCCGCCATGCCATCGACTGCGGCTGCGGCGGGCCCGAGGGCGGGCAGCATCTTTCCTGGGGGCTGGTGCTGCGCAACGGCCTGCTCGGCCTGGCGGCGGGGCTTGCCGTGGCTTCGGAGGTTCCGCGGGACCTGGTCTGGCTGGACGGCCTCACCGTGGTGGCGGGCACCCTGGCGCTGTATGGACTGTACGCGGCGGCCAACCAGCTGATGGCGAACCGGCCGCGCCTGATGAAACTGAGAGGTTGAACCGCATGATCGACGCACTCGCCGTATCCAACGCCATTCTCTGGGCCGTCGTGCTGGCGCTGCTGGTGGCGGTCTTCGCCCTGGCGCGCCAGGTCGGCATCCTCTATGAACGCATCGCGCCGATGGGCGCGCTGATGATCGACTCCGGCCCGGCGGTCGGCGAGGCGGCGCCGCGCTTCGACCTGCCTGTCCTGGGCGGCGGCACGGTGGCCGTCGGCGCGGCGGCCGGGCGCAGCCAGCTGCTGTTCTTCCTGTCGCCCACCTGCCCGGTGTGCAAGAAGCTGCTGCCGATACTCAAGTCGATCGCCGCCGCCGAATCGGCCTGGCTGGACATCGTCTTCGCCAGCGACGGCGAGCCGGAGGAGCACGCGGCCTTCCGCCGCCGTGCCGCGCTGACTGACTTTCCCTACCTGCTGTCGGCCGAGCTGGGCATGGCCTTCCGCGTCGGCAAGCTGCCTTACGCGGTGCTGCTGGACGAGGCCGGGCGCGTGCGCGCCAAGGGCCTGGTGAATTCGCGGGAGCAGCTGGAGAGCCTGTTCACCGCCAAGGAAATGAACGTGGCCTCGGTGCAGGAGTTCGTCACCGGCCAGGCCGGAGCCGGACAAGGAACGGGAACATGAAATGGCTTGACGATTTCTTCGAGCGCTCTAGCCGCCGCGCGGCGCAGCGCGTGTCGCGGCGCAGCGCGCTGGTCGGCATCGGCCGGCTGCTGGTCGGCGCCGCCTTCACGCTGCCGGTGCTGCCCTTCGACCGCATCGCGCGCGCGGCCGGAGGCGCGGGCGGCAAGAAAAAGGAGCCGGACGTCTACCAGTGCGACTACTGGCGCTACTGCGCGGTGGACGGCTTCCTCTGCTCCTGCTGCGGCGGTTCGATGTCCACCTGCCCGCCGGGGACGGAAGTGTCGAAGGTCGCCTGGATCGGCACCTGCCGCAACCCGCAGGACGGCAAGGACTACCTGATCAGCTACAACGACTGCTGCGGCAAGACCGCCTGCGGCCGCTGCCTGTGCAACACCAATCTCGGCGAGCGGCCCGGCTACCGCATGGGCCTGCACAACGACGTCAACTGGTGCATGGCCAACACCAACAGCACCATGTTCCATTGCACCACCGCCGTGCTGATCGGATTGGCGGAGAAGGACTCGTGAGGTTCGTGCTGCTATCGGGGCTCGCGATGATCGCGGCGACGGCGGCTTGCGCGCAGGATCGCGGCGCGGCGCTGTTCGAGCAGCACTGTGCCGTTTGCCATCAGCAGAAGGGCGAGGGCATTCCCGGCTTCGCGCCGCGGCTGGCCGGCAATCTGGCCGAGCGCGCGAAAAAGGAAACCGGCCGGGCCTACCTGGCCCAGCTGGTGGTGAGCGGGATGATGGGCCCGATCGTCTCCGGCGGCGAAAAGTTCAACGACGCCATGCCGCCCTTTGCGGCGCTCTCGGACGAGGAGATCGTCGCCGTGGTGGGCCATGTCCTCGGGGACTTGAACGGCGTGCCGGCTGAACAGCGCATCACGCCGCAGGACGTGGCGGCCGCCCGCAAGCGGGCTTTGCCGCCGAACGAAGTGCGCCGCCTGCGAGAGCAGTAGGCGTCAGAAGAAACGTTTCAAGAGGAGGAGCACGGATGAAGTCGATTACAAGAACGACGATTGCAGCATGCCTGGCCTGCGCCTGGGGGCTGGCCGCCGCCGCCGCGACCGACGCGGAGGTTGCCCGCCTGGGCAAGGACCTGACGCCGGTCGGCGCAGAGAAGGCCGGCAACAAGGACGGCTCCATTCCCGAATGGACCGGCGGCATCGTGAAGCCGCCGGCCGGCTGGAAGCCGGGGCAGAAGCGCATCGACCCCTACAAGGACGACAAGCCGCTGTTCTCCATCGACGCCGGCAACGCCGACAAGTACAAGGACAAGCTGTCCGAAGGCCAGATGGCGCTGTTGAAGACCCTCAAGGGCTACCGCATGGATGTCTACCCGACGCGGCGCTCCTGCGGCTTCCCCGACTTCGTCTACGAGCGCACGAAGGTCAACGCCAAGGAGGCCAAGCTCGCCGCCAACGGCTGGGGCCTGGAGAAGGCGATCGGCGCGGCGGTGCTCTTCCCGATCCCCAAGGCCGGCGCCGAGGCCATGTGGAACCACAAGCTGCGCTATCAGGGCGAGGGGCGCATCGAGTACTACTCGACCATCTTCTCCAGCAAGTCGGGCGACTTCACGCCGCTGGTGCAGGACCAGTGGGTGACGATCCCCTTCCACAACCGCAACAACAAGGGCGTCGAGGAGGTCAATGGCGTCGAGATGAAGCTGCTCAATGCCGTGGTGTCCCCGGCGGCGCGCACCGGCGAACTGATCCTGGCCCATTGGTCCATGAATGCGGCGAGCGATGCCTGGCTCTATTTCCCCGGCCAGCGCCGCGTGCGCCGTGCGCCGACCTTCGCCTACGACAACCCGGTGCCGGGCTACGAGAACCTGGAAACGGTCGACCAGTACCCGATGTATGCCGGCGCCATGGACCGCTACGACTGGAAACTGGTCGGCAAGCAGGAGATGTACATCCCCTACAACAGCTGGAAGTGGGTGGACAAGAGCCGCAAGTACAAGGACATCTACGGCCCGGACTACGTCAATCGCGACCTGGTGCGCTACGAGCTGCACCGCGTCTGGAAGGTGGAGGCGACCCTCAAGGAGGGCATGCGCCACATCTTCCCGAAGCGGGTGTTCTATCTCGACGAGGACAGCTGGGGAATCATGGCCGTGGACAACTACGACGCACAGGGCAAGGTCTGGCGCGTGCAGGAGTCGAGCCTCATCGTCGCCCCGGAAATCCCGGCCTGCGTCGCCCAGGAGAACATGGGCTACGACCTGAACGTCGGCCGCTACATCGCCGAGAACGCGACACAGGAACGGCCGGAAACCGACTGGCTGGCCGGCCGCGAGGGGCGCATCGAGAAGGCCAAGTTCAACCCGGATGAGCTGCGTCGCGTCGGCGACCGCTGAGCGCCAGGACACCAGAGGAGGAGATCATGAAGAAAACCTACAAAAGCACCTGCACCAAGCGCAAGGTCGTCCTGATGGCTGCAATGGGGGGATTCAGCCTGATTGCGGCCCAGCCTGCCGCTGCATTCAAATTCGATGGCGAATCGGTCTCGGGCAGCTTCGATACCACCATTTCCCTCGGTTTCCGCCAGCGGCTGGAATCGACGCATTGCAGCGTGATCGGCAATGACAACGGCGGCTGCACGCCGGTGACCGGGACGCTGGGCGAGCGCATGTTCGGGCCGGGCGGCGGCATCGCCTCGCCGCCGGACTTCAACTACCTCCAGTCGGACAACGGCAACCTCAACTACAAGAAGGGGGACGTCGTCTCGGTGGCCCTGAAAGGGACGCACGAGCTTTACCTCAAGGCGCCCTCCGGCCTTTCCGCCCTGCTGCGGGCCTCCTGGCTGAAGGACTTCAAGGCCGACGACACGCGGCGCACCCCGCTCTCCGACGAGGCGAAGGACCTGGCGGTGACCAACTGGACCTGGCTCGACGCCTGGGTCGCCAAGGAGTTCCATATCGGCGACCGGCCCGCCAAGGTGAAGGTCGGCAACCAGGTCATCAGCTGGGGCGAAGATGTATTCATCTATGGCGGCGTGAATATCACCAACGCCATCGACCTGCAGCGCTTCAGCATCCCCGGCACCCAGCTCAAGGAAGTGTTCCGGCCGGCGCCGATGGTCTCCCTCAACGCCTCGATGACGGACAACCTGAGCTTCGAGGGCTATTACCAATGGAAGTGGAACGCCTTCCAGTTCCCTGCCGTCGGCACCTTCTTCTCGCCCGCCGACGTGCTCGGCAAGAGCGCCGGGAACGCCTACGTGCCGACCTCGATCGCCAACAACTTCGGGCTGCCTGGCGCGCCATTCCCGAATGGCACCGTCGGCGACCCGGGCGGGCCGCATGGCCTGACCGATGCACAGCTGGCCAACCCGCTGTTCAACCCGGCCTACGGTGCCGTCGGCACCGGCAGCGTTGCCTACCGCGAGGGCGTGCGCGATCCGAAGGGCGGCCAGTTCGGCGCCGCCTTCCGCTACAAGTCCGATGCGCTGCACAGTGATTTCGGGTTGTACTACATCCGCTATCACGACAAGATTCCCTTCATCGGATTCAGGAATGCCGGCAGCCCGACCAACCTCCTCGGCGTCACCTACTTCGAGGACTACGGCGAAAAGCGCAATCTCTTCGGCCTGTCGATGAACACCAACATCGGACCCGTGGCGGTCGGCGCGGAAATCTCCTATCGACCGAAGGACAGCGTTGCCGTCGACCCGACCGTGCCCGCCGCCGGGAAGTATTCCGTCTTCGAGTATGCGGGCAAGGTGGCGCGCGGCTTTACCACCGAGCGGAAATGGCAGGCGCACCTGACGGGCTTCTACCTGGTGGCGCCTTCCAGCCCCCTCGGCGCGATCATGACCGGCCTCGGCGCGGCGGAAGGCTACATCCTGGCCGAAGCGGCGGTGGCCTATTACCCCGGACTCGACCGTTCCGGGGCGGTGCCCTACCTGCTGTCCAACTACGAGATCCCGAACAAGACCTCCTGGGGCTATGTCGTGTCGATGGGCCTGACCTACCCGAACATCTTCGGCAGCGGCTGGAACATGCTGCCCCAGCTGGACTTCACCCACGATGTGAACGGCACCACGCCGAATGCCCTGCCCTTCGTCGAAGGACGCAAGTCGGCGGCGTTCTCGCTCAATTTCGACCGCGAGAGCAAATGGAAGGCCAACCTCGGCGTGACGCGGTACTGGGGCGGCGGCAACAACAACACCATGCGCGACCGCGACTTCGCCTTCGGGAGCGTCTCCTACACCTTCTGAGCAGGCAGCGGCATCGCATGATCGGCCCGACGGCCCGGGGCGTCCGTACGCCCCGGGTGCAACCCGCCCCTCCCGGTAACACATCAAGATGATTGCATCACTGGTCCAACGGCTCGAAGACCTGTTTTTCGGGCGCCGTGCGCCGACGCTCGGAACGCTGCTCGCCTTCACCCTGCTGATGGCGGTGTTCGCCGCCCAGCTGAAGATGGACGCCGGTTTCGACAAGCAGCTGCCGCAGGGCCACGAGTACATCCAGACCTTCAACCAGTACCGCGACGAGGTGTTCGGCGCCAACCGCATCATCGTCGTGGTGCATCCGCGCCAGGGCGAGATCTGGACCGCCGAAGGCCTGCAGCGCCTGCACGAGGTCACCCAGTCGGTGATGTTCCTCGCCGGCGTCGACCGCCGCACGGTCTCCTCGCTGTGGACGCCGACCACCCGCGTGCTGGAGGTCACCGAAGAGGGCTTCCGCGCCGAGGACGTCATCGGCGGCGACATCACGCCCGACCAGCTCACGCCGGACAAGATCGCGCGCATCCGCAACAATGCCCTGGTCGGCGGTTACATGGGCAGCCTGGTCGCCAACGACAGCCGCGGCGCCATGGTGGTGGCCGATCTCCTCGAGCACGATCCGAAGAGCGGCGAGAAGCTCGACTATCTCGCCTTCGCCAAGCGGCTGGAACAGGACGTCCGCGCCCGCCACGAGGACGCCGGCTTCGAGATCCAGATCATCGGCTTCGCCAAGCAGATCGGCGACATCGCCGAGGGCGCCAAGAGCGTGGTGCAGTTCTTCGTGCTGGCCTTCCTGCTCACCGCCGCCGCGGTGTTCTACTACTCGCGTTCGCTGGCGCTGACGGTGCTGCCGATGGCCTGCTCGCTGGTCTCGCTGATCTGGCAGTTCGGCACGCTGCAGCTGCTCGGCTACGGCCTCGACCCGCTCGCCGTGCTGGTGCCCTTCCTGGTGTTCGCCATCGGCGTCTCCCACGGCGTGCAGCAGATCAACTACATCGCCAAGGAAATCTGCGCCGGCAACGACGTCGGCACGGCGGCGCGGCGCAGCTTCAGCGGCCTGTTCATCCCCGGCACCATGGCGCTGGTGACCGCCTTCGTCGGCTTCGCCACGCTGACCCTGATCCCGATCCCGATGATCCGCGAGCTGGGCATCACCGCCTCCATCGGCGTCGCCTACAAGATCGTCACCAACCTGATCATGCTGCCGGTGGCCGCCTCGTATTTCAGCTTCGACCAGCGCTTCGTCGACCGCGCCCTGCGCCTGCGCGAGCAGCGCGCCCGCATCATGGCCTTCTTCGGCCGCATCGCCACCACGCGCAACGCCGCCATCGGCACGCTCGCCAGCGTCGTCCTGTTCGGCGTCGCCTTCCACGAAAGCCAGAGCCGCCATGTCGGCCACCTCAAGCCCGGCGCGCCCGAGCTGCACGCCGACTCGCGCTACAACCGCGACGCGGCGGAGATCGTCAAGCGCTTCGACCTCGGCCTCGACGTGCTGACGGTGGTCTTCGAGACGCCGCGCGACGGCTGCTACCAGACCGAGGTCATGGCCCACATCGACCAGTTCGCCTGGCAGATGTCGAACGTGCCCGGCGTGCTGTCCGTCGCTTCGGTCGCGCAGCTCGGCAAACAGGCCTACGCCGGCACCAACGAGGGCCATCCGAAATGGACCGCCCTGGCGCTCGACGAGCGTTCGCTGGCGAATTCCGTCGGACTGATCCCGGAGGGCACGGGCCTGCTCAACCCCGGCTGCACCGTGCTGCCGGTGAACATCTACCTGACCGACCAGAAGGCCACCACCATCAAGGGCGTGGTGCAGGCGGTGCGCGCCTTCCGCGAGCGCGAGACCCAGGCCGACGTCAGGCTGCGCCTGGCGAGCGGCAATTCCGGCGTGCAGGCGGCCACCAACGAAGTGCTGGAGAGCACCGAGCTGCCGATGATGCTCTACGTCTACGCCACCATCATCGCCCTGGTCCTGCTGACCTACCGCGACTGGCGCGCCATGCTGGCCTGCTGCCTGCCGCTGACGCTGGCGACCTTCCTCGGCTACTGGTTCATGAAGGCGCTCGACATCGGCCTGACGGTGGCCACGCTGCCGGTGATGGTGCTGGCGGTGGGCATCGGCGTCGACTACGCCTACTACATCTACAACCGCCTGCAGATCTACCTGGCGCAGGGCGTGGACATCGCCACCTCCTTCCGCCAGTCGCTGATGGAGTCCGGCATCGCCACCTTCTTCACCGCGGTGACGCTCTCGGTCGGCGTCGCCACCTGGTCTTTCTCGGAACTGAAGTTCCAGGCGGACATGGGCCTGCTGCTGACCTTCATGTTCATGGTGAACATGCTGATGGCGATCACCCTGCTGCCTTCGCTGGCGGTGATGATCGACGTGCTGATTCCGCGCACGCGTCCGGTGCGCGCACCGTTCCTGGCCCATTGAAACCTGCCATGCCGATGAGATCCCTCCTTGAAAAGCTGCGCAGCGCTCCGGCTGCGGCGCCGTCCCTGCTGCCGTACTCGACCATCGACCTGGCCGTGGCCGCCCTCCTCATCGAAGCCGCCCAGGTCGACGGCAGCATTCCGGCTGCCGAACGCCGCATCATGCAGCAACTGGTGCGCGAGCATTTGCAGCTTCCGGCGGAGGAGACGGCGCAGCTGCTGGAGATTGCCGAAGGAGAGTTTGCCGCCGCGCTGGACGACTGGGTGTTCACCCAGACGGTGCGCCAGCACTACGCAACGGAAGAGCGTCTGCAGGTGCTCGGCATGATGTGGCGGGTGGTCTACGCCGATGGCCGGCTGGCGCGCCTCGAGGATGCGCTGCTGGGACGCACCGCGGCAGCGCTCGGCCTGACGCCGGCGCAGGCCGACGCGGCGCGGGCGCTCGCCTACGCACGCCTCAATGCGCGCGACGGGGGGGGCGAATGATGTCCGCCAATCGGCTGCGGCTGCTGGCCTGCAGCGCCCTCGGGGCACTTGCCCTCGCGGCGACGGCGCAGGAGACCGGCAAGGGTGCCGGCTTTCGCGATACCGCCGCCTACCAGGCGCCCCTGGCGCAGCGCGCGCCGCTGATGACGGCTGTGCGTGCCGGCGAGCGGATTGTCGCGGCGGGGGATTTCGGCACCATCCTGGTTTCCGACGACGGCGGACGCAGCTGGCGCCAGGCGGCGACGCCGACGCGCGCCACGCTGACCGCGCTCCACTTCATCGACGCCAAGCACGGCTGGGCGGCCGGCCACGGCGGCGTGCTGCTGGAGACGCGCGACGGCGGCACGCAGTGGACGCGCCTTGCCAGCCTCGGCGCCGACGTGGTGCCGTTCGCCCTGCATTTCGAGGACGAGCGGCGCGGCCTGGCCGTCGGCGCCTTCGGCTACGCCGCCATGACCGAGGACGGCGGCAGGAACTGGAATCCGGTCCGCATCAGTGCGGGCGAATACGCCGACCAGCATCTGTACGCGATCTTCTCCGGGCCGGACAAGCGACGCTGGATCACCGCCGAGGGCGGCGGACTCTACCGCGCCGAGGGGGATGCCTTCGTGCCGGTTCCGTTGCCGTACAAGGGATCGATCTGGGGCGGCATGACCCTTTCCGACGGCGCGGTGCTGGTCTGGGGCATGCGCGGCAACCTCCTGCGCAGCGAGGACGGCGGCCGCAGCTGGCGCAGCGTGGCCAGCGGCACCCAGCAGGCGCTGACGGCCGGCGTGCAGCGGACCGGCGGAGAGGTCGTCCTCGCCGGTCTCGGCGGCGCGGTCGTCCGCAGCCAGGACGCCGGCCGCAGCTTCGGCGCCCAGACCCGGCCCGAGCGGCAATCGCATACGGCGCTGGTCGAGGCGGGCGGGGCGCTGCTCAGTTTCACCCTCGCCGGTCTCGGCGGGGACATCAAGTGACGCAGGCGGATCACGTGTGACGTAGTTCAACCAACGCAAGGGAGCGAGCTCATGAACACCTATCTGAACACCCTCAACGGCAAGGCCGTCGGTTCCGACAAGACCTTCGAGTCGATCAATCCCGCCACCGGCGAGTCGATCGGCCGCGTGCCCATCTCCAGCCAGCAGCAGGTCAAGGACGCCATCGCCGCGGCGCGCGCCGCGCAGCCGGCGTGGGCGGCGCGGCCCGACGCCGAGAGGAAGGCGCTGATGATGAAGGTGGCCGAGGTGATCAACAAGAATTCCGCCTACCTGGCCGAATGGGTGACGCGCGAGCAGGGCAAGCCGCTCGGCGGCGTCGGCCCCGACCAGGTGCCGGGGGCGCGCTTCGAGGTGTGGGGTTGCGAAGTGTGGACGCAGGTGCCGGCCAGCCTCGACCTGCCGGTGGAACTGGCCTTCGAGGACGACACGCGCCGCGATGAAGTGCACCGCAAGCCCTACGGCGTGGTCGCCGCCGTCGCGCCGTGGAACTGGCCGCTCTTGATCGCCATCTGGCAGATCATTCCGTCGATCCGCGCCGGCAACACCGTGGTCATCAAGCCTTCCGAGTACACCTCCATCGGCACGCTCGAGCTGGTGCGCCTGATCAACGAAGTGCTGCCGGCCGGGGTGGTGAACACCGTCAGCGGCCCGGGCGAAGTCGGCGCCTGGCTCACCTCCGACCCCGGCATCGACAAGGTGATGTTCACCGGCTCCGGCCCCACCGGCAAGAAGATCGCCGAGGCGGCGGCGAAGAACCTGGTGCCGGCCACGCTGGAGCTGGGCGGCAACGACGCCGCCATCATGCTGCCGGATGCCGATCCCAAGGCGATGGCCATGGGCCTCTTCTGGGGCGCCTTCATCAACATGGGCCAGACCTGCGCCTGCGCCAAGCGCCTCTACGTGCCGGAGAGCCTGTTCGAGCCGACCGTGCAGGCGCTGAAGGAGCTCGCCGAAATGATGCCGATGGGCGACGGCCTGCAGGAAGGCATGGTGATGGGCCCGATCCAGAACAAGATGCAGTACGACAAGGTGGTGAACCTGGTGGAGAGCGCCAAGCAGCAGGGCGGCACCATCGTCTGCGGCGGCGCGCCCAAGGGCGGCCCCGGCTACTTCTATCCGCTCACCCTGGTGACGGGGCTGAAGGACGGCGCCCGGCTGGTCGACGAGGAACAGTTCGGGCCTGTGCTGCCGATCATCAAGTACCGCGACATCGACGAGGCCATCGCCAGCGCCAACCGGCTCGACGTCGGCCTCGGCGCCTCGGTGTGGTCGACCGACGTCGAGAAGGCGAAGCAGGTGGCCAGCCGCATCCAGGCCGGCACGGTGTGGATCAACCAGCACGGCATGATCCATCCGATGGTGCCCTTCGGCGGCGTCAAGGGTTCGGGCTACGGCGTCGAGTTCGGCCTCGACGGCCTCAAGGCCGTCACCCAGCCGCAGGTGATCAGCATCAAGAAGTGAGGCACTTCTCCCCTCGCCCCGCTTGCGGGGAGAGGGGAGCAGGCCCGCGGAGCGTATGCGACCCAATATGATCGCCGTGCTGGGGAGACTGACTTTTGCGGCGGCGCTGCTGGCGCCGCTGACCGCCCCGGCCGGCGAGTCCGCCGCGACGCTCTACGCCCTCAACTGCATGGGCTGCCACCAGCCGCCCGACGAGGCGAAGAAACAGGCGCAGCCCCTGCGCGGCCAGTTCGCCCACAGCGATACCGGCCGCGTCTTCTTCATCAGCGTGCCGCCGCCCGGCGCCCGCCCGCTGACGGCCGCCGAGGACGCGCGCCTGCTGGCGGAAATCCTCAGTTGGAAGCGCAGCTGCAGCGTGATCCTGCAGCAGGCGCCGCTGGTGCGCTACAGCGGGGAGACACACGTCAAATGAAGCCGCTGCTGCGCGCGCTGGGCGCAGTGCTGCTGGCGGGCTTCATGGCGCCGGCCTTCGCCGCCGACCTGCGCCTGCAGCCGCTGCCGCCGCCGGCGCCGGTGAACGCGGCGCTGGCCGAGTTCGGCCGCCACCTGTTCTTCGAGACCCGCCTGTCGGGCGACGGCAGCCGCAGCTGCGCCAGTTGCCACCTGCCGGAGAAGGGCTTCGCCGACGGCCAGGCGCTGTCGCGCGGCTACAACGGCACCGAGCATTTCCGCAACGCGCCCGGCCTGCTCTCGGTGCGCCTGAAGCCGCGCCTGATGTGGGACGGCCGCGGCAGCGACCTCGCCGGCGCGGTGCGCGAGATGGTGCTCGACGCCCAGTTCATGAACGGCGAGACGCGCATCATCGCCGAGCGCATCCGCCAGATCCCGCAGCTGCTCTCCCTCTGGCGGCGCGCCTTTGCCGGACAGGGCGAGAAAGCCGAGCTGCGCGGTGAGCAGGCCTTCGAGGCCATCGCCGAATACCTGAAGACGCTCGATTTCGGCGAGACCTCGGTCGACCGCGCCCTGCGCGGCGAGGCGGCGCTCGAACCGCTGGCCGAGGAAGGCCTGCGGCTGTTCTCCGGCCGGGCCGGCTGCATCCAATGCCACCACGGGCCGCTGCTCAGCGACGGCAAGCCGCACCGCCTCGGCGTGCCCGAGCACCCGGCGATCATGCGCGAGCCGCTGCGCGCCATCAGCCTGCTGCGCCACCACGCCGAGCGCGGGCTGCCGCAGCCGATGGCCGAGCGCGGCGACGTCGGCGCCTACGCCGTCAGCAAGAACCCGGCCGAGCGCGGCGGCTTCGTCACGCCGCCGCTGCGCGGCCTCGCCCACACCGGGCCGTACATGCACAACGGCCGCTTCGCCAGCATCGAGGAGGCGATCGATTTCCACGACCGCGGCGGCGGCCCCGGCAGCGTGCTGCGCCCGCTCGACCTGGGCGCGCGCGAGCGGCAGGCGCTGGCGGCCTTCCTGCGCGCGCTGTCGGCGCCGCTGGCGCCGGTGGCGGCGCCGCCGGCCTACGACTACGGCAGCGTCGCGAGGACGCGGCGATGAGGCGCGCGCTGCTCCTCTGCCTGCTGGCCGCCGCCGCGCTGCTCGCCGGCGCCTGGGCGACCCTGGCGCCGCCTCCGGCGCATCCGCCGCTCGCCACCCTGCCGGCCGTGCCGGTGCCGGCCGGCAATCCGATGAGCGAGGAGAAGGTCCGCCTCGGCCGCATGCTGTTCTTCGACCCGCGCCTGTCCGGCGACGGCTCGACCTCCTGCGCCTCCTGCCACGTGCCGCAGCTCGGCTGGACGCACAACGACGCGCTGGCGCGCGGCTATCCCGGCCATCGCCTCTGGCGCAACAACCCGACGGTGCTCAACGCCGCGCACTACACCCGGCTGATGTGGGACGGCACGCTCGACAGCCTGGAGATCCAGGCGCGCTCGGCGATGCAGGCGCCGGTGGAGGGCAACGGCAAGGCCTCGATGGTGGAGATGCGGCTGCGCTTCATCCCCGAATACGTCGCGCTGTTCCGCCAGGTCTTCGGCGACGAGTGGCCGCAGCTCGACCATGCCTGGCAGGCCATCGCCGCCTTCGAGCGCACGCTGGTGTCCGATCCGCGCCAGGTGCCCTTCGACCGCCATCTCTCGGGCGACACGTCCGCGCTGTCCGAATCCGCCCGTCGCGGCCTGGCGCTGTTCGAGGGCAAGGCCGGCTGCATCCGGTGCCACCACGGCGCGCTCGCCACCGACGAAGGCTTCCACGCCCTCGGCGTGCCGCGCCAGCCGCTCTACGATTCCCATCCGCTGGTGCAGATCGCCGTGCGCTGGCAGAACGTCCAGCGCGACGTGCCGCAGGCGGTGTACCGCGGCCACGAGGAGGACCTCGGCCGCTACTACCGCACGCGCGAGCCGGCCGACATCGGCAAGTTCCGCACGCCGACCCTGCGCGAGCTGAAATACACCGCGCCCTACATGCACAACGGCGCCTTCGCCACGCTGCGCGAAGTCGTCGACTTCTTCGACGCCGGCGGCGGCAGCGTGCCGAACAAGTCGCCGCTGCTGAAGCCGCTCGGCCTGAGCGAAGACGAGAAGAACGACCTGGTGGCCTTCCTCGAAGCCCTCAGCATGGAGCGCCCGCTGATCGTCGAGGCGCCGGTGCTGCCGCCGACCCTGCCGCTCGACGGCAGCGGCGAGCAGTGCGAGCAACCCGTGCAAGGACGCATATGATCGAAGGCGCATTCGAGAAGATCGGCGGCATGTGGAGCCGCCTGGTGATGAACCGGCGAAACTGGTGGCTGCCGCTGGCCTTCGTGATGGCCGTCGGGGTGGGCAGCATGCTCTTCGTCGGCACGCGCACCTACCAGGACGCGCCGCCGATCCCGGATTTCGTCGCCGAGTCGGGCGAGACGGTGGTGGCCGCCGCCGCCGTCACGCGCGGCCAGCTGGTGTTCCTCAAATACGGCCTGATGAACCACGGCTCGATGTTCGGCGACGGCGCCGGGCGCGGCCCCGACTTCACCGCCGACGCCCTGCACGCCATGGCGCGCGCCATGCGCGACCACCACGCCTCGCGCGAGGGCATCGAGCCGGCCGCGGCGCTGGCGCTGACGCAGGCCGAGATCCGCCGCAACCGCCACGATCCGGCGAGCAACCGGGTGACGGTCGGCGAGGCGCAGGCCTACGCCTTCCGCGAACTGGAGCGCCGCTACGCCGCCATGTTCCGCGGCGAGGGCGCCGAGGCCTTCCATCCCGCCGGCTACATCACGGATGCCGGCGAGCTGTCCGACCTCGCCGCCTTCTTCTTCTGGGGCGGCTGGGTCTGCGGCGCCCAGCGGCCCGGCGAGGACTACAGCTACACGCACAACTGGCCCTACGACGAGCTGGCCGGCAACCGGCCGACCGCGCCTGTCATGATGTGGAGCGTGGCGGCGGCGCTCGGCCTGATCGGCGTGCTGGGCGTCGTGCTGTTCCTCTACGGCCGCTACAGCGGCCTGGCCGGCTGGCGCCAGGGCGGCCAAGCCGACGAGGGGGCGCGCCTGGCCGCCCTGGCGCATGTCGAAGCCTTCGACCCGGGCGCGCTGCAGCGCGCCACCTACAAGTTCTTCGCCGCCGCCGCCGCGTTGTTCGTGCTGCAGATCGTCGCCGGCGTGCTGACCATCCACGACTTCCTGCGCTTCACCCATGTCCTCGGCGTCGACCTGGCCGAGGCGCTGCCGATCACCATCGTGCGCGCCTGGCACCTGCAGCTGGCCCTGATGTGGATCTCCGCCTGCTGGGTCGGCGCCTCGATCTTCGTGCTGTCCACGGCGCGGCGCGAGGTGCCGGCCGGGCTGCTGCGCGAGGTGAACCTGCTCTTCGGCCTGTTCGTCGTCTGGGTCGCCGGCAGCCTCGTCGGCATCGCGCTGGGCTCGAAGGGCCTGCTCGGCGAGCACTGGAACCTGCTCGGCAACCAGGGTTGGGAATTCGTCGAGATGGGCAAGCTGTGGCAGGGCGTGCTGTTCGGCGTCTTCGCCCTGTGGCTGCGCATCGTCTGGCGCCTGGTGCGCGGGGTGTGGCACGAGGGCGACGCGTGGACCCTGCCGAAGTGGCTGCTCTACGCCGTCGCCTGCGTGCTGCTGCTGTTCGTCTCCGGCTTCGTCGCGCGGCCGGAGACGAACTTCGTCGTCGCCGACTTCTGGCGCTGGGCGGTGATCCACATGTGGGTGGAGGCCTTCTTCGAGGTGTTCACCACCGCGCTGCTGGCGTACTTCATGGTGCTGATGGGCTTCGTCGGCCATGCCGCCGCCTCGCGCATCGTCTATCTCGCCACGCTGCTGTTCCTCGGCTCGGGCCTGCTCGGCATCTCGCACAACTTCTACTGGAACGCCAAGCCGGTGGCGACGCTCGCCATCGGCAGCATCTTCTCGACGCTGCAGGTGGTGCCGCTGATCCTGCTCACGCTGGAGGCCTGGCAGTTCCGCAACGCGCCGCAGCGCGCGCTGGCGGCGGGCGCCGGGGCCGGCCGGCCGGCGGCCTTCGGCCAGGCCGAGGCCTTCCTGTTCCTGGTCGGCGTGAACTTCTGGAACTTCCTCGGCGCCGGCGTCTTCGGCTTCATCATCAACCTGCCGATCGTGAACTACTACGAGCACGGCACCTACCTGACGGTGAACCACGGCCACGCCGCCCTGATGGGGGTCTACGGCAACCTCGCCATCGCCGCCATCCTGTTCTGCAGCCGCTACCTGGTCGCGGCCGAGGCCTGGGACGCGCGCCTGCTGCGCCGCGCCTTCTGGTCGCTTAACCTCGGCCTGCTGCTGATGGTGGCGATCGACCTGTTCCCGGTCGGCATCGCGCAGCTGAACGACGTCCTGGCGCACGGCCTCTGGCACGCCCGCTCGCAGCAGTTCCTGCAGGGCGGCCTGTTCCAGACGCTGACCTGGGCGCGCATCGTCGGCGGCGCGCTGTTCGTGCTGGGCGGCGTGCTGCCGCTCGCCTGGTTCATGCTGACCCGGCTGGCGGCGCTCAAACACCCCTCGCCCCGCTTGCGGGGAGAGGGGGCGGGGGAGAGGGGCGAGGCACTGGCCACCCTCTCCCCCTGCCCCTGTCCCGCCAGCGGGAGAGGGGAGGTTCACGACAGAGCCTGATTTCGCGCTCGAGACCGCTTCGCGATCTGCGCCGTGGATGGGTACAATCTCCGCATGAGCGGAAACCTATTCATCGTCGCCGCCCCCTCCGGCGCCGGCAAGACCACGCTGGTGAAGATGCTGCTCGAGCGCGACGGCGGCATCCGCCTGTCGGTCTCGACCACCACCCGCGCGCCGCGGCCGGGAGAGGTGAACGGCCGCGAGTACCATTTCGTCGACGTGCCGACCTTCCTCGCCATGCGCGAGCGGGGCGATTTCCTCGAGAGCGCCGAGGTGCACGGCAACTTCTACGGCACCTCGCGCCGCTGGATCGTCGAGCAGATGGAAGCCGGGCAGGACATCCTGCTGGAGATCGATTGGCAGGGCGCACAGCAGGTGCGCGGCCTGTTCCACGGCTGCATCGGGATTTTCATCCTGCCGCCCTCGGTCGAGGAACTCGAGCGCCGCCTGCGCGGCCGCGGACAGGACAGCGACGAAATCATCGCCCGCCGCGTGGCGGCTGCCGTGGACGAAATGCGCCATGTAAACGAGTTCGATTATGTTATTATTAACAACAAGTTGCCGGAGGCCATCGAAGACCTCCAGACCGTAGTGCGCTCGGTTCGTTTGCGCTACGCCTCGCAGCTGGACCGCCACCGCGCGCTTTTCGCGTTTCTCGAACAGGACATTTAGGAAAAAACCATGGCCCGCATCACCGTAGACGACTGCCTCAAAAGAATCCCCAACCGCTTCCAGCTCACCCTGGCCGCCACCTACCGCGCCCGCCAGCTGACCATCGGCGCCTCGCCCCTGATCGAGGGCGAGAAGGACAAGCCGACCGTCATCGCCCTGCGCGAGATCGCCGGCGGCCTGGTCGGCCTGGAAGTGCTCAACCGCGGGCAGGCGTAAGGCCCGCGCGGGAGAGGATGGTGAGCCATGCATGCCGCCGCATCTTCTCCCGGCCAGCAAACCCCGCAAGCCTACGATACTGAGTTCACCCTTCAGCTGGAGAAGCTGAAGGAGCTGCTCGGCACCTACCTCAAGCCCGAGGACATCGAGCGCGTCGCCGACGCCTTCCGCTTCTCGGCGGAGGCGCACAAGAACCAGTTCCGCATCAGCGGCGATCCCTACTTTTCGCATCCGCTCGCCGTCGCCGGCATCCTCACCGGCTGGCACCTCGACGCGCAGGCGCTGATGGCGGCGCTGCTGCACGACGTCACCGAGGACACCGAGATCGGCAACAAGGAGATCGGCGAGCGCTTCGGCAAGGTGACGGCCGAGCTGGTCGACGGCGTCTCCAAGCTCGACAAGATCGAGTTCCAGTCGATCGAGGACGCCCAGGCCGAGAACTTCCGCAAGATGCTGCTGGCGATGGCGCGCGACGTGCGCGTCATCCTCATCAAGCTGGCCGACCGCCTGCACAACATGCGCACGCTCGACACGTTGCGCCCCGACAAGCGCCGCCGCATCGCCCGCGAGACGCTGGAGATCTACGCCCCGATCGCCAACCGGCTGGGGCTGAACAACCTCTACCGCGAGCTGCAGGAACTGGCCTTCCGCCACGTCTGGCCGCTGCGCTATCGCGTGCTCTCCAAGGCCATCAAGGCGGCGCGCGGCAACCGGCGCGAGGTGGTCAGCAAGATCCTCGGCGGCATCAAGGCGCGGCTCGAGGAGGCGCAGATCGAGGCCGAGGTGATGGGCCGCGAGAAGCACCTGTTCGGCATCTACCGCAAGATGCGCGGCAAGTCGCTGTCCTTCTCGCAGGTGCTCGACATCTACGGCTTCCGCGTCATCGTCAAGGACGTGCCGACCTGCTACCTCGCGCTCGGCGCCCTGCACAGCCTGTACAAGCCGGTGCCGGGCAAGTTCAAGGACTACATCGCCATCCCCAAGGGCAACGGCTACCAGTCCCTGCACACCACCCTGATCGGCCCCTACGGCACGCCGGTGGAGGTGCAGATCCGCACCACCGAGATGCACCACGTCGCCGAGTCGGGCGTCGCCTCGCACTGGCTCTACAAGGACGACAAGAGCCTCTCCGAGCTGCAGCAGCGCACGCACAAGTGGCTGCAGTCGCTGCTCGAACTGCAGTCGGCCTCCGGCGATTCGGCCGAGTTCCTCGAGCACCTCAAGATCGACCTCTTCCCGGGCGAGGTGTACGTGTTCACGCCGAAGGGCAAGATCCTGCCGCTGCCGCGCGGCTCGACGCCGGTCGATTTCGCCTACGCCGTGCACACCGACATCGGCAACCGCTGCATCGCCTGCCGCATCAACCACGAATTGATGCCGCTGCGCACCGAACTGCGCAACGGCGACCAGGTCGAGATCATCACGGCGACGCACGCCAATCCGAACCCGGCCTGGCTGTCCTACGTCAAGACCGGCAAGGCCCGCTCGCAGATCCGCCACTTCCTCAAGACCATGCAGTTCGAGGAGTCCGCGGCGCTGGGCGAGCGCCTGCTGGCGCAGGCGCTGCGGCCGCTCGAGCTGTCCGCCGAGCGCATCGGCGATGCCGTCTGGGACAAGTTCGTGCTGGAGTGCGGCGCCAAGTCGAAGATGGAGGTGCTCACCGACATCGGCCTCGGCAAGCGCCTGCCGGCCATCGTCGCGCGCCGCCTGGCCGAGGGCATCGAGAAGGACGAGCCGGCAGCCGAGCCGAGGCCGCAGGGGCCGATCCTGATCCGCGGCAGCGAGGGCATGGCGGTGCAGCTGGCGCACTGCTGCCGGCCGATCCCCGGCGATCCCATCGTCGGCGTCATCAAGAAAGGCCAGGGCCTGGTGGTGCACCTGGCCGACTGTCCGAGCATCTCGGTGCGCGGCCGCGCGGAGCGCGCCAAGTGGGTCGACGTCGAGTGGGAGCGCGATACCGGCAAGCTGTTCGAGGCGGCCATCAAGATCGAGGCGGAGAACCGCCGCGGCGTGCTGGCCAAGGTCGCCGCCGAGATCGCCGAGGCCGGCTCCAACATCCAGCACGTCACCATGGACGACGAGCATGGCGTGTACACCTCGCTCTACTTCACCCTGCAGGTCTCCAACCGGGTGCATCTGGCCCGCATCCTGCGCGCCCTGCGGCACATCCCCGAAGTGGTGCGCATCTCCCGCGTGCGGGAGTAAAATTCATCCTTTGCCGAAACCGAAGAGCATCGACATGGCCCAGTACGAATCCGAACACACGAAGTTCATGCGCGAATGGCTGGCGCAGCATCCCGAAGAAACCGCCGTGCAGCAGGCCGGCCGCGCCCTCTGGTGGGACAAGGCGCCGCAGACGCCCGACGAGCAGCAGCGCCTGAAGGAATCCAGGCTGCCGCAGAAGCCCTACGTCTACCGATGAAAGGTAGGTCGGGCTTCAGCCCGACTACGGCGGCCGACCACCTCCCCCTGTCGGCCTGAAGGCCGACCTACGCTGCCTTGCTCGACTCCCCCCTCGTTTTCGTCGACCTCGAGACCACCGGCGCCAACCCGGCGATCGACCGCATCATCGAGGTCGGCATCGTCAAGGTGAGCGCCGGACAGATCGAGTACGAGTGGTCCACGCTGGTCGACCCGGGCGAACCCATCCCGCCGCTCATCCAGGGCTTCACCGGCATCACCAACGACATGGTGCGCGCCGCGCCGTCCTTCGCCGACATTGCCGACGAGGTGTTCGCGCGCATCGAGGGCAGCCTCTTCATCGCCCACAACGCGCGCTTCGACTACGGCTTCCTCAAGAACGAGTTCAAGCGCCTCGAGCGCGCCTTCCAGCCGCGCGTGCTGTGCACCGTCAAGCTCTCCCGCGCCCTCTACCCCGAGCACCACCGCCACGGCCTCGACGCCCTCATTGCCCGCCACAACCTCGCCTGCGACGCCCGCCACCGCGCGCTCGGCGACGCCCGCGTGCTGTGGGATTTCGTGCAGCTGGCGCACGCCGAGAAGCCGCCCGAGGCGATACGCGCGGCGCTGAAAAAGGCCATGAAGTCGCCGAGCCTGCCCTCGGGCCTGGAGGCGACGGCGGTCGATGCCGTGCCGGAGGCGCCGGGCGTGTACCTCTTCCACGGCGAGAACGCGCTGCCGCTCTACATCGGCAAGGGCGTCAACATGCGCGCGCGGGTGCAGTCGCACTTCGCCGCCGACCACAGCGCCGGCCGCGCCATGCGCATCGCGCAGGAAACCAAGCGCATCGAATGGATCGAGACCGCCGGCGAACTCGGCGCCCTGCTGCTGGAGGCGCGCCTCATCAAGGAACGGTCGCCCATCCACAACCGCCGCCTGCGCAAGAACGACGAGCTGTGCGCCTTCCGCCTCGTCGAGGGCGGCGACGCGGCGCTGGAGCGCGTGCCGCTCGCCGGCATGCCGCCCGAAGAACTCGGCGCGCTCTACGGCCAGTTCAAGTCGAAGCGCGAGGCCCACGACACCCTGCGCGAGCTCGCCGCCGAGCACGGCCTGTGCCTGAAGCGCCTCGGCCTCGAGCAGGGCAAGGGCCCCTGCTTCAACCACCAGATCAAGCGCTGCAAGGGCTTTTGCGTGGGCAAGGAAAACGCCCTGACGCACGACCTGCGCCTGAAGACGGCGCTGGCCGTGCTGAAACTCCGTGCCTGGCCCTTTCCCGGGCGCATCGCCATCCGCGAGCGCGACGAGGCCGGCGCGCGCTGCGAGTGGCACCTCTTCGAGCACTGGTGCCATCTCGGCACGGCGAAGAGCGAAGCCGAATTGCATGAGGCCGCGCAGACGCGCTTCGACGCCGCCTTCGACTTCGACACCTACCGCATCCTGCGCCGCGAGCTGGAGAAGCGGGCAGGCACTCTCGACATTGTTCGCCTCACTGAAAGGCTTTAACCACGGCGAACACGGCGGCACGGCGATAATATATTCGGGCTTTTGCCGTGTCGCCGTGCCCGCCGTGGTGAAAAGTCAAGGCTCATTATGGAAAAAGTCCGCATCTCCAAGCTGATGTCCGAGCAGGGTCTCTGCTCGCGCCGCGAGGCCGACGCCTACATCGAGCGCGGCTGGGTCTTCGTCGACGGCGAGCGCGTCACCGAGCTCGGCAGCCGCGCGCTGCCGACGCAGAAGATCACGCTCAGCAAGGAGGCCAAATCGAACCAGCTGGCGCAGGTGACCGTCCTGCTCAACAAGCCGGTCGGCTACGTCTCCGGCCAGGCCGAGCAGGGCTACAAGCCGGCGGTGACGCTGATCGCCGCCGCTACCCACCATGCCGGAGACAAATCGCCGCAGCGCTTCAATCCGGCGCATCTGAAAGGCCTCGCACCGGCCGGGCGCCTCGACATCGACTCCACCGGCCTGCTGGTGCTGACGCAGGACGGCCGCATCGCCAAGCTGCTCATCGGCGAGGACTCGCGCATCGAGAAGGAATACCTGGTGCGCGTCGAGGGCAAGCTGGATGCGAAGGGCCTGGCCCTGCTCAACCACGGCCTCTCCCTCGACGGCCAGGCGCTCAAGCCCGCCAAGGTCAGCTGGCAGAACGAGGACCAGCTGCGCTTCGTCCTGCGCGAAGGCAAGAAGCGCCAGATCCGCCGCATGTGCGAACTGGTCGGCCTCAAGGTGACCGGCCTCAAGCGCGTGCGGATAGGAAGCGTGAAACTCGGCGACCTGCCGAGCGGCAAGTGGCGCTACCTGCGCGAGGACGAGCGCTTCTGAATGATCTTCCCCCCTCTCCCGCCCGCGGGAGAGGGGCCGGGGGAGAGGGCATGCAACCGAGCATTCTGCAATCCGCCGACGATCTGCCCGCATCCGACTGGCAACACCTCGCCACCGGCAACGATCCCTTCATCAGCCGCGCCTTCCTCGGCGCCGCCGAACAGACCGGCGCCGCCGGCGAGCAAATGGCCTGGCGGCCGATGCACCTCGTCCTGCGCGACCAGGCGGGCCGCCTCGCCGGGCTGCTGCCGCTCTATCTGCGCGGGCACTCCTTCGGCGACTTCTCGCGCGACTGGAACTGGGCGGCGGCGTGGCAGCAGAACGGCCGCGCCTACTACCCCAAGCTCGTCACCGGCGTGCCGTACACGCCCTCGCCCGGGCCGCGCCTGCTGGCGGCGCGCGATGCGGAGGCCGGCGTCGCGTCCGCCCTCGTCGAGGCCGCGCTCGCGCTGATCGGCGAGCTCGGCGCCTCGTCCTGGCAGTGCCTGTTCGTGCGCGAAGCGGAAAGTCAGTTCCTGCAGGACGCCGGCCTGCTCCTGCGCCGCGGCGTGCAGTTCCACTGGCTGAACCGCGGCTACCGCGACTTCGCCGATTTCCTCGACGGCTTCACCGCCGAGAAGAGGAAGAAGCTCAAGCGCGAGCGGCGCGCCGTCGCCGAGGCCGGCCTGCGCATCGAGGCGCGCCACGGCGACGGGATCGACGCGGCGCTCTGGCGCGCCATCCACCGCCACTACCGCGACACCTTCCTGCGCCACGGCAACCACCCGGCCTTCCCGCTCGACTTCTTCGTGCGCGCCGGCGCCGCGCTCGGCCGGCGCATGGTGGTGTTCATTGCCCGGCAGGGCGAGCGGCCGGTGGCCTCGGCGATCTGCTACCGCGACGACACCGCGCTCTACGGCCGCCACTGGGGCGCCGACATCGACTGCCCCGGCCTGCATTTCGAACTGTGCTACTACCGCGGCATCGAGTACGCCCTCGAACACGGGCTCGCCCGCTTCGAGCCCGGCGCGCAGGGCGAACACAAGCTGGCGCGCGGCTTCGAGCCGGTGCCGACCTGGTCGGCCTACTGGATCGCCGACCCGCGCATGCGCGGCATCGTCGCCAACTTCCTCGCGCGCGAGGGCGAGGCGATGCTGGACTACGAAGCGGAGACGGCGCGCCACCTGCCGTACAAAAGTCAGTCGCAGTGAGACGGCGCGCGGTTTCTATTCCCCCCGCGTTTCAGCGGGCGCTTCCCATGGCATGAGGTGGATGCTCCCGGCGAGCAGGGTGACGCGCGCCGGCGCGCCGGGGGCGATGTCGTTGCGCTCGGCGACGTGGGTGGGCACGGAGAAGGCGAGCGGTTCGCTGCCGCCGTCGGGTAGCAGGCGGATCTGCGTGAAGGGGCCGAGGCGCAGGCAGTCCTGCACGATGCCGGCGATGGGGTTCTCCGCCTCGCCGCGCGAGGGGCGTTCGCGCCGGTGCAGCAGCACGCCCTCGGGCGGGATCACCCAGCTGACGCGTGCGCCCGGTTGGCCGGCGATGCGCGCCACGTCGAGCCGGTGCCCGAGCCATTCCAGTTTCAGGCCGCCGCCGTCCTGCGTCAGCGTGCCCTCGAAGAGGTTGTGCAGGCCGACCAGGCGCGCGATGGAAGCGCTGGCCGGCCGCGTCATCACCTCGTCGGGCGAGCCGGCCTGCAGCGTGCGGCCGCGGTGCAATATCACCATACGGTCGGCGAGCATGCGCGCTTCGTCGAGGTCGTGCGTCACCAGCAGCATCGGGATGGCGAGGTCGGCGCGCAGGCGCGCCAGCTCCTGCTGCAGCTTGCGCCGCGTGACCTGGTCCACCGCCGAGAAGGGCTCGTCGAGCAGCAGCACCGCCGGGTCGCGCGCGAGTGCCCGCGCCACCGCCACGCGCTGCTGCTGGCCGCCGGAGAGGGCTGCGGGCTTGCGGCGTTCGAGTCCGTCGAGGTGCACGCGCGCCAGCAGTTCGCGTGACCGCGCTTCGCGTTCGGCCAAAGTCAGTCCGCCCAGGGCGGCGGCGACGTTCTCCAGCGCGCTGAGGTGCGGGAAGAGGCCGTAGTTCTGGAAGACGAAGCCGATGCGGCGCGCCTGCACCGGCTGGTTCGCCGCGGCGGCGGCGTCGAACCAGGTTTCGCCGTTGCAATGGATGGCGCCTTCCGCCGCGGCGTGCAGCCCGGCGATGCAGCGCAGGATCGTGGACTTGCCGCTGCCGGAGGGGCCGACCAGCGCCAGCAGCTCGCCCGGCGCACAGGCGAGCGTGGCATCGAGCGGGATCGGCGCGCGCTGGCGGAGTCGCACCTGGAGGCCGGTGGGGTTCATTGTTCTTTTTTGCCGATGCGGTGGGTGAGGAACTGGATCAGCACGATCGCCGCGAAGGAGAAGGCCACCAGCGTCGCGGAGAGGATGCCCGCCGCGCGGTCCTCGAAGGCCTGCACGTGGTCGTAGATGGCGATGGAGACGGTGCGCGTCTCTTCCGGGATGTTGCCGCCGACCATCAGCACCACGCCGAACTCGCCCAGCGTGTGGGCGAAGGTGAGCACGATGGCGGTGAGCAGTCCCGGCCAGGCCAGCGGCAGCTCGATCTTCCACAGGGTCTGCCAGCGCGACAGGCCGCAGCACCAGGCCGCCTCGCGCACCTCGCGCGGGATGGCTTCCAGCGCGCGCTGCACCGGCTGCACGGCGAAGGGCAGGTTGAAGACGAGCGAGGCGAGGAGCAGGCCGTCGAAGGTGAACACCAGGCTGCGCCCGGTGAGGCCGCGATACAGCTCGCCGATGACGGAGTGCTGGCCGAAGGCGACCAGCAGGTAGAAGCCGAGCACGGTCGGCGGCAGCACCAGCGGCAGGGCGACGAGGCCTTCCGCCACCAGCCGGGGGCCCGGGCGCATCGTCAGCAGCGGCCGCGCGATCAGCACGGCGAGCGGCAGCAGCAGCAGCGTGGTCGCCGCCGCCAGCTTCAGCGAGAGGGTCCAGGCGGACAAGTCCATTTACGGCGATGCGTAGCCGTGCTGCTTGAGCAGCGCCTGCGCCTGCGGTCCGAGCAGGAAGTCGTAGAAGCGGCGCGCGGTGTCGCCGGCGCCCTTGATGAGCACCATGCGCTGGCGCAGCGGCGCGTGCCAGGATTCCGGCACCGTCGCCCAGGCGCCGCGCGTCTTCAGCTCGGGGCCGGCGGCCAGCGCCAGCGGGATGAAGCCGGCCTGCGCTTCGCCGGTGGCGAGGAAGCGCGCGGTCTGGCCGACGTTCTCGCCGAGGACGAGCTTGTTTTTCACGGTGTCCCACAGGCCGGCATGTTCGAGCGCCTCGCGCGCGGCGCGGCCGTAGGGGGCGAGGTCCGGATTGGCGATGGCGAGGCGCTTCAGCCGCCCGTCGGCCGCCGCCGCGCCGAGGTCCTTGAGCTTGTTGTCGATGCCGACCGGCGAGCCCTGCGGCACGAAGAATGCGAGGCGGCCGACGGCGTACACCGCGCCGGCGTTCTCGGCGTGGCCGTCCTTCGCCAGCGCCTCGGCGAAGGCCTCGTCGGCGGAGAGGAACAGCTGGAAGGGTGCGCCCTGGGCGATCTGCCGGCGGAAGTTGCCCGAGGAGCCGTAGGCGATCTTTACGCTGCGGCCGGTGGCCCGGGCGAAGGCGTCGACGATGGCCGGCATCGCCGCGCTCATGTTGGCGGCGACGGCGACGTTCGGCGCGTCCTGTGCGGTCGCCGGTTGCGTCAACGCGGAGGCCGCCAGCCACAGCGCGGCCAGCGCCTTGCGCAAGGAAAGTGTACGCATGCGATCCCCTGTGCGTTTCGTTATGACGTGGCGACTATAACGAGGGCGCCGTGCAGCGTCAATCGGGCGGATCAATCCTTCGCCGGCGGCGCGGCGAGGCGCTGCAGTGCGCGCAGCTCGGCCTGGATGGCCTTCGCCGCCTTCGCTTCCATGCGCCGATACTGCGCCAGCACCTCCTCGCCGACCGGCGTGAGCCGCGCGCCGCCGCCGCGCGTGCCGCCCTTGGCGGCCTCGACCAGCGGCCGGCGGAAGCAGCGGTTCATCGATTCGACCATCAGCCAGGCGCGCTTGTAGCTCATGCCCATCAGCCGTCCTGCGGCGGAGATGGAGCCCGTCTCGCGGATCTGCTCGAGCATGTCGGCCTTGCCCGGGCCGAGCGCGATGTCCGGCTCGAGCACGAAGCGCAGCCGGGCGCGCAGACGGCCCGCATCCTTCGTCCTGCGGGTGGGGGCGGTTGTTCTTCGTGGCGTCATGGCATGCGCAGGGAATGGTTGACAAAATCAGTCGGTGAAACTGTAGCACGAGGGTATTTCTATTCCGCAATCACGCGCTCCGATGACGCCGCGTGGCCGTGGGCGCGCAAAAAACAATTTGTACCAAAAATTGACATTTATCAACGAATCGAGGGTCGGGAGGGGAATAGGATGACGCAAATTCCCTATCGGGCGTGAGGATTTATTCTCCGCAAGCAGCATGAACATTTCCAGCGTGATCGTGCACGCGAAGCCGACCGAAATCCCGTCGGTGCGCGGCAACCTCGAACAGATCCCCGGCGTGGAGATCCACGCCGCCACGGATGACGGCAAGTTCGTCATCACCATCGAAACCGAAACCGACGGCGAGACCGCCAGCACCTTCGACCGCATCAATGTGATGGACGGGGTGATGTCGGCGGCCATGGTTTTCCATCAATACGAATCCGATCCTCAGAAGGAGGCCTGAAATGAAACTGACGCGTCGTGACTTTATCAAGGCGAATGCGGCCGCGGCCGCGGCCACGGTGGCGGGCATCACGCTGCCCGTCTCGAAGGAGGCGCTGGCGCAGGGCGCCGACGGCATCCGCTGGGACAAGGGCGTCTGCCGCTACTGCGGCACCGGCTGCGGCGTGCTGGTCGGCGTCAAGGACGGCCGCATCGTCGCCACCCAGGGCGACCCGGATGCGCCGGTGAACAAGGGCCTCAACTGCGTCAAGGGCTACTTCCTCTCGAAGATCCAGTACGGCAAGGACCGCCTGACGACGCCGCTCCTGCGCATGAAGGGCGGCAAGTACGACAAGAACGGCGAGTTCGCGCCGGTCAGCTGGAAGCAGGCCTTCGACATCATGGAAGAGAAGGTGAAGGCCGCGCTGAAGGCCAAGGGCCCGACCTCGGTCGGCATGTTCGGCTCCGGCCAGTGGACCATCTGGGAAGGCTACGCCGCCAACAAGCTGTTCAAGGCCGGCTTCCGCTCCAACAACATCGACCCGAACGCGCGCCACTGCATGGCCTCCGCCGTGATGGGCTTCATGCGCACCTTCGGCGCCGACGAGCCGATGGGCGTGTATGACGACGCCGAGCACGCCGATGCCTTCGTGCTGTGGGGCTCGAACATGGCGGAGATGCACCCGATCCTCTGGTCGCGCATCACCAACCGCCGCCTCTCGGCCAAGCACGTCAAGGTGCACGTGCTATCCACCTTCACGCACCGCTCCTGCGAGGTGGCCGATGCCGAGCTGATCTTCAAGCCGCAGACCGACCTTGCGATCCTCAACTACATCTGCAACTACATCATCCAGAACAACGCGGTGAACCAGGACTTCGTGTCGAAGCACGTCAACTTCATGAAGGGCGTCACCGACATCGGCTACGGCCTGCGGCCGAACCATCCGCTCGAGCAGGTCGCCAACAACAACGGCTACCCCGGCGCCGACGGCAAGCCGAAGGGCGATCCGAACAAGATGGCGCCGATCAGCTTCGACGAGTTCAAGCAGTTCGTGTCCACCTACACGCTGGACTACACCGCGCAGCTCTCCGGCGTGCCGAAGGACAAGCTGGAGGCGCTGGCCAAGACCTACACCGACCCGAAGACCAAGGTCACCTCCTACTGGACCATGGGCTTCAACCAGCACACCCGCGGCACCTGGGTGAACAACATGATCTACAACGTGCATCTGCTGGTGGGCAAGATCTCCGAGCCGGGCAACAGCCCCTTCTCGCTGACCGGCCAGCCCTCCGCCTGCGGCACCGCGCGCGAGGTCGGCACCTTCGCCCACCGCCTGCCCGCCGACATGGTGGTGATGAACCCGGACCACCGCAAGAAGGCCGAGGAGATCTGGAAGATCCCGGCCGGCACCATCGTCGACAAGCCCGGCTTCCACGCCGTGCTGCAGGACCGCATGCTGAAGGACGGCAAGCTGAACTTCTACTGGACGACGACCACCAACAACATGCAGGCCGGGCCGAACATCAACGGCGAGCGCTATCCCGGCTTCCGCAACCCGGAGAACTTCATCGTCGTCTCCGACGCCTATCCGACGGTGACGGCCATGGCCGCCGACCTGATCCTGCCCTCCGCCATGTGGATGGAGAAGGAGGGCGCCTTCGGCAACGCCGAGCGGCGCGGCCAGTTCTGGCGCCAGCAGGTGAAGGCGCCGGGCGAGGCGAAGTCCGACCTGTGGCAGTACATCGAGTTCTCCAAGCGCTTCAAGACCGACGAGGTGTGGCCGGCCGAGATCCTCGACAAGAACCCGGAGTACAAGGGCAAGACCCTCTACGAGGTGCTCTACGCCAACGGCCAGGTGAACAAGTTCCCCCTCGCCGAGCTGGAGAACGTGAACGGCCATGCCATCAAGGGCTACAGGAACGACGAGTCGGCCGAGCTCGGCTACTACCTGCAGATGGGCCTGTTCGAGGAATACCGCAGGTTCGGCGTCGGCAAGGGCAAGGACCTCGGCGAGTTCGCCACCTACCACAAGGTGCGCGGCCTGCGCTGGCCGGTGGTCAATGGCAAGGAGACGCTGTGGCGCTACCGCGAAGGCTACGACCCCTACGTCAAGGCCGGCGAGGGCGTGAAGTTCTACGGCAAGCCCGACGGCAAGGCGGCGATCATCGCCCTGCCCTACCAGCCGGCCGCCGAGCAGCCGGACGCCGAGTTCGACCTGTGGCTGTGCACCGGCCGCGTGCTCGAGCACTGGCACACCGGCACCATGACGCGGCGCGTGCCCGAGCTCTACCGTTCCTTCCCGGACGCGGTGGTGTGGATGCACCCGAAGGATGCCGACAAGCGCGGCCTCAAGCGCGGCGACATCGTCAAGGCGGTGACGCGGCGCGGCGAGATCCAGCTGCGCGTCGACACCAAGGGCCGCAACAAGGTGCCGGAGGGGCTGGTGTTCATCCCCTTCTTCGACGAGCACCGCCTGGTGAACAAGCTGACGCTGGACGCCACCTGCCCGATCTCGAAAGAGACCGACTTCAAGAAGTGCGCGGTCAAGATCGTCAAGGCCTGATCGAATAAGGCATCAGGGAGCGCCCGGGCGGGCAGCCAAGGTGGTTGGACCGTAACTGCCCGCCCGCCAGCGTGACCGGAATTCATCATGGAAGCCGAGAAACCGAGGAAGGCATCCGCCGCCGCAGCCGCGCGGCGGCAGTTCCTGCTCGACTCCGCGCGCATGGCCTGCGGCGTCGGGCTGCTCGGCATCGGCATCGGCCTCTACGCCAAGCAGGCGAAGGCGCTGCCGCCGCTCGCCGTGCGCCCGCCCGGCGCGCTGGCGGAGAAGGACTTCCTCGGCGCCTGCATCCGCTGCGGGCTGTGCGTGCGCGACTGCCCCTACGACATCCTCAGCCTGGCCACGCCGGACGAGCCGGTGGCCACCGGCACGCCGTATTTCGTCGCGCGCCAGCTGCCCTGCGAGATGTGCGAGGAAATTCCCTGCGTCAAGGCCTGCCCGACGGGCGCGCTCGACCACAAGCTGACCGACATCAACCAGGCGAAGATGGGTCTGGCGGTGCTGGTCGACCAGGAGAACTGCCTCAACTTCCTCGGCTTGCGCTGCGACATCTGCTACCGCATCTGTCCGGTCATCGACAAGGCCATCACGCTGGAGCAGCAGCTCAACGCGCGCACCGGCAAGCATGCCCTGTTCATCCCGACGGTGCATTCCGAGCATTGCACCGGCTGCGGCAAGTGCGAGAAGGGCTGCCCGCTGGAAGTGGCGGCCATCAAGGTCTATCCGATCGAGCTGGCCAAGGGCGAGCCGGGCAAGCACTACCGCCTCGGCTGGGTCGAGAAGGAGAAGGCCGGCGGCAGCCTCGTCGCGCCGGACGTGCAGCACCAGTACAACCTGCCGGAAGGCATGCGCTACGAGTCGGGCAAGGGATTGATCCCCGGCGGCGAGGCGCCGGCCGTGCCGCCCGGCTCCGCCGCGCCCGGCACGCAGCCGGCCGCGCCGCGCGCCCTGCAGGGAGGGAAATTGTGAGCACCGAGCGCATCGGCGCCGAAGCCGTCGCCGCCAGGGGCTGGCTGGGCGCGCACAAGTGGCTGCTCGCGCGTCGCGCGTCGCAGCTCGGCATCCTGACCTTGTTCCTGCTCGGCCCGCTGGCCGGCGTGTGGATCGTCAAGGGCAACCTGACCTTCAGCTACACGCTCGATGTCCTGCCGCTGACCGATCCCTACATCCTGCTGCAGACGCTGCTGACGCGGCACCTGCCGGAGGCGAAGGCCTTCGTCGGCGCGGCCATCGTGCTGGCGTTCTACCTGCTGGTCGGCGGGCGCGTGTTCTGTTCGTGGGTCTGCCCGGTGAACATGGTGACGGACGCAGCGGCCTGGCTGCGCCGGCGCCTCGGCATCAAGGGCGGCGCCCACGTCTCGCGCGGCGCGCGCTACTGGATCCTGGCCATGACGCTGGTGCTGGCGGCGGCCACCGGCACGCTGGCCTGGGAGCTGGTGAATCCGGTGTCGATGTTCCACCGCGGCCTGATCTTCGGCCTCGGCGCCGCCTGGGCGGTGATCCTGGCGGTGTTCCTCTTCGACGTCTTCGTCATGAAGGACGGCTGGTGCGGGCACCTGTGCCCGGTGGGCGCCTTCTACAGCCTGGTCGGAAAAGTCAGCCTGGTGAGGACGGCGGCGGTGCAGCGCGCCGCCTGCAACGACTGCATGGACTGCTTCGCCGTCTGCCCCGAGCCGCAGGTGATCCGCCCGGCGCTCAAGGGCGTGGACGCCGCCGGCCCGGTGATCGCGGACGCGAATTGCACCAACTGCGGCCGCTGCATCGACGTCTGCTCGAAGGACGTGTTTGTCTTCGGCACGCGTTTCGGCAACAAGGCGGACAAGGTTTCTTCGCCGGCGCAGAAGATGGCGGCGGCGTGCAAATAGGGCAGCATCGGTTTTTGGGTAGATTCGATTTTCAACTTACGACGACGTGAAGGGAGACGATCATGAAAAGGTCCGTCACGATTATTCTGGCTGCGGCGCTGACCGCGATTTCCGGGTGGAGCATCGCCCAGCAGATGGCCGGCGTGCAGACGCTGCGCGGTGCGGACACGGCCGCCGCCGACCAGGCGCCTGACGCGAAAGCCTATGCGGGCAAGAAGCCGGGTCTGCAGAAGCCGATCGAGCGCACCTTCAAGGAGCAGCCGCCGCTGGTGCCGCACGCGACCGACAATTTCGACGAGATCACCGTCGAGGAGAACCAGTGCATGGACTGCCACAGCCTGGAGAAATACCGCGAGAAGAAGGCGCCCAAGCTCGGCGACAGCCACCTCGCTTTCAGCGCCGACGGCACCAAGAAGGTGGTGACGATGGACCGCTACCAGTGCAACACCTGCCACGTGCCGCAGGTGGACGCCAAGCCGCTGGTGGACAACATCTTCGTCGGCAACATTCCGCCCAAGCAGTAGGCGCCCCCTTCACGTCGGCTGCAGGCAGCGGGCCGCGACCGGCATTGCCGGCTGCGGCCTTTTTACGTCTCGTAGCCGACCAGCACCACGTCGGCCGCCTCTTCGCGCAGGGGAATCAGGGCCTGGTAGGCCGGCGATTCGAACCAGCGGCGGACGGCGGACGGATCGGGGAAGCGGATGACGACGGTGTCGGTGTGGGGGTGGGTACCGCTGAACACCGCGAATTGCCGGCCGCGAAACACCAGTTCGGCGTTCCACGGCGCCAGCGTGGCCGGTACCTGGCTGCGGTAGGCCTCCCACTTCAGCGGATCCTTGATGGCGATATGGCCGATCACGTAGGCAGCCATTGCGACGCCTTCAGTGCAGTCCGGTCAGGCGCGCGGCGACCAGGCCGACGGCGAGCAGGATGCCGTGCAGCATCGCCGCGCCGATGGTGGCGCGGATGGCCGGCACCAGCTCCGCCGGCTTTGCGGCATGGGCGAGCAGCTGCTTCGTCGCCGCCAGCGCCGGTGCCAGCGCGACCAGGGCGAGCAACGCGGTCCACGGCAGGGCGCCCAGCGCCACCGCGCCGGCCAGCCAGCCGTAGGCGACGCCGACGATGAAGGGGTAGCCCCAGCGCGCACGCAGGGGGCCGAGGCGCACCACCCAGTTGCGCTTGCCGGCGGCGCTGTCGGCGCGATAGTCGGGAAACTGGTTGATGAAGAGCACGTTGGCGACGTGCAGGGCGTAGGGCAGGCCGGCGACGAAAGGCAGGGCGGAGAAGGCGCCGCGCTGCACGTAGTCGGCGCCGACGACGACGATCAGCCAGCCGCAGGCCACCGCCAGTTCGCCGAGGCCGCGGCTCATGAACTTCAGCGGCGGCGCCGAGTAGGCCCAGCCGACGAACATCCCGGCCAGGCCGATCAGGATCAGGCCGCCGGCCGAGGTCCACGCCAGCCACAGTCCGGCGGGAATCACCGAGGCGAGCAGGGCGTAGCCGAAGAGGCCGGCGGCGCGCAGGCTGAGCACGCCGTTCTGGATGAAGCGGCTGCCGCCGGTGAACGGGAATTGGCGCTCGGTGTTCGCGGCGTCGCTGCCGTTGAGCGCGTCATAGTAGTCGTTCAGCACGTTGATGCCGGCGTGCGCCACCAGCGCGAAGAACACCGTGAAGAAGGCCGCGGCCGGGCGCAGCATGGCGCCGTCGAGTGCCGCGGTGGCGAGCCCGACCAGGCAGGCGGCGAAGGTCACGCTGAGGAAGGGCGGCCGCGTCGCCGCGAAATAGCGCAGGAAGGGGTTGGGGAAGGCGGCGAGGGTCGGTTCCATCGGCGGCGGCATCATTGGGCTCCCAGAAGCCGTTTCGCGGCGGCCTCGATCTCTTCGTGGTTCATGGCGCCCAGTTTACTGCCGATGACATTGCCCTTGCGGTCGATGACGAGAGTGAACGGCACCACGGCCTTGGGGTTGCCGCTGGCCTGCATCAGGGCGATGCCGCCTTCCTTGGCGAGCAGTCCCGTGTAGCGCATCTCGTAGGCCCTGGCAAAGTCGCGCACGGCCTCGACCTTGTCGTCGAGGGCGATGCCGACGACGACCAGGCCGCGCTTCGCATGCTTGTCGTGCGCGGCGGAAAGCTCCGGGATCTCCGCCCGGCAGGGGCCGCACCAGCGCGCCCAGAAGTTCACGATCAGCGGCCTGCCCTTCAGCTGCGCCATGGCGAAAGGCTTGTCCTCGGCATCGTGCAGCGTGGCGGCGAACAGCGCCGCGGACGAAGGCTGGGCCGGCGCCTGCGCCCAGGCGGCCGGCGCGAGCATCAGGCCGAACAGCAGGGAGAGGAGGACGCGGGCCATCAGGGCAGGTCGCCGCGGCGGAAGAACAGGTAGCCGGCGCCGGCGCACAGCGCGCCGACCGCGATCGGATACAGCACGGCGAAGAACTGGTAGCCGGTCGCGCCGAAATTATCGAGGATGACGAAGGCCGAGGGGCCCAGCACGATCAGCTGCGGATCGAACAGCGCCAGCGCGGCGGTGCGGAACACCTGCAGCGGATTGGCCAGCGCGATGCCCACCGCCACCTCGGGCCGGACATGCTCCTGGATCATGACGCCGAGCAGGATCAGGTCGAGGAACAGCAGCAGCGTCAGCCAGACCATGAAGGCCATGCCCTGGGCGACGTCGGTGCTGCGCGCCAGCGCCGAGATGAGCATGCCGATGCCGAGGAAGCACCAGCCCATCGCGGCGAGCAGCGCCGTGTAGTAGGCGAACATGCCCCAAGGCACCTCGATGCCGCGGACCAGCGCCCACAGCACGGCGCCGGCCATGGCGGCGAACACCGGCAGGAAGATGACCAGGTAGCGGCCGACGATCTTGCCCCAGAACCAGGCGGCGAGCCCCACCGGCAGCGACAGCAGGTACTCGAAGACGCCGGCCTCGCGGTCGCCGGCCACCGAGCGCACCGTGGTGATCAGCACGAAGATCGGCAGGATCGCCATGGTCAGCTGGATGAAGGTGACGAGCAGGCGCGACAGGCCGATGAAGCCGAGCACGCGCGATTCGGTCAGGCCGAAGAGGAAGAGCAGCGCTACCAGGCCGCCGAAGACCAGGCAGTAGATGGCGAACCAGCGCGCGCGCAGCGATTCGACGATGTCCAGTTTCGCGGTGAGCCAGAGCTCTTTCATGATGGGAGGCCTTGTTTAACCACGGCGGGCACGGCGACACGGCGAAAAATGCTTAATTGATTCTCGCCGTGTCGCCGTGCCCGCCGTGGTGAAAACACGTTCGTCATTTGCCTTTAGCCAATACCTGTTCGCGCATCGCCTCGAAAGTCAGTCCGCCGGATACGGCGTCGCGCACGGCGGCGAAGTTGTAGCCCATCGGCGAGAGCCGGCCGCCGAGGAAGTGGGCCCGGCGCGCGTCGAGCCAGGTGGCGCCGCGCATGTCGGTCGAGTCGGCCACCCACATGCGCGTGGCGGGCTCGGCCATCCAGGCGTGCTGCGCCGCCTTGTCGCGCAGCCAGAAGACGAGGCAGCCGATGTCGTCGAACTTGAACGCCGTGTTCTTGTCCCCGCCGCGCAGCTGGGCGGCGAAGCGCGGGTCGGAGATCACCATGTTGCAGCGGACGCAGGTGTCGCGGTCCCACTTGATCTCGACCATGCCCTCCGGCCAGCTGTCCTGCTTGCCGCAGGCGCCGAGGGCGGCGGCGAACGCGCCGCCGGCGGCAAACCGCAGGAACGTGCGCCGCCGGATCACGCCGCCGTCTCCGCGGGACTGACTTTTTCCGTCTCGCTGAAGGAGAGGTCGGCGATCAGGGCAACGTAGCGGCTGGTCATGCCGAGGAAGCGCAGGCGGTCGGGGCCGGCCACCTCGCCGGTCCATTCGAGGCCGTCCGGCGAGGCGCGGAAGTCCCAGGCCGACAGCGCCTTGTCGAAGGCGGCATCCGCGCGCTTGATGCGGATGCGGCAGTCGAGCAGGCCGGAGAGCGAGACGTCGTCGGCGACGCGGTCGTCGAGCACCACCTTGCCCATGTCCAGTTCGACGACGCGGTTGACCAGCGCGGCCACCTCGTTCAGGCGGTGGCTGGAGATCAGCATGGTGGTGTCGTGCTGGCGCTCGGCGAGCAACTCGAAGAAGATCTTGCGTGCTTCCGGGTCGAGGTTGGCGGCCGGCTCGTCCATGACCAGCACCTTGGCGTCGCGGCCCAGCGCGATGGCGATGAGGATCTTCTGCTTCTGGCCGCCGGAGAGCTTGACGAAGGGCTGCTGGCGCACGCGCTCGACGTCGAGGCCGAGGCGCAGGGCCAGCGCGGCGATGCGCTGCTCGTCGGAGTGGCACAGCGCGGCGGCGAAGCCGATCAGCTGGCCCACCGGCATCTTCAGCGGCGGCGGCAGCTGCGGCACGAAGCCGACGGCCGCCAGCACCTGCGTGCGGTGCGTGCGCGGGGAGACGCCTTCGATGGCGACCTCTCCATCGTGGGTGTACTCGCCGAGCAGGCAGCGGATCAGCGTCGTCTTGCCGGCGCCGTTGGAGCCGATCAGGGCGACGCGCTCGCCCAGCCCGATGTCGAGGCCGATGCCGTCGAGGACGCGGTTGCGCTTGAAGGTCTTCGAGACGTTGTTGAAATGAATCATCAGAAATTTACCACGGCGCGCACGGCGACACGGCGAACGACATTTTCGTTTGCGCCGTGTCGCCGTGCACGCCGTGGTTCAATGCTTTTCGCAATTATACGGTCACAGCAGCTTGGAAAGCCCCTTCACGTCGTAGGTCAAGGAGCCGGTCGGGCAGACGTCCACGCACAGGCCGCAGCGCGTGCAGTCCGGGCCGATCGGCACCTCGGTGTGCACGGCGCGGCCCTTGATGACGGTGTCGAGGACGTGCGGCACCAGGCAGACCTTGCGGCAGTTGCCCTCGTGGAAGCAGCCGTCCAGCGTGTACTTGATGCGCACCGGCGAGAAGATGCCGACGACGCCGTAGGTCAGCCCGATCGGGCAGGCATAGCGGCACCAGGCGCGGCGCACGAAGAAGACCTCGAACACCAGCAGGGCCAGCACCCAGAGCAGGGCCAGGCCGGGGCCGTAGATCAGCGCGCGCGAGACGATGCCGGTGGGCGAGATGGCTTCGTACACCGTGTAGCCGGTGGCGAGGGCGAGCAGGGCGAAGACGACCCAGAACACCGTGCGCAGGCGGCGGTCGACCGGCTGGTCGATCACCAGCTTTTTCTTCACCAGCCAGAGGTGGATCTTTTCCGCCCACTCGGCCAGCAGGTGGTAGGGGCAGACCCACGAGCAGAAGGTGCGGCCGCCGAAGAGGATCCAGAGGACGAGCACGGTGCCGGTGCCGATCAGGAGGTTCGTGATGATGTGCTTGTGCGCCAGCATCACCTGCAGCGCCGAATTCAGGTCGATCAGGTGGAAGCCGATGAAGCGCGAGGCGGTGAGCGCGCCCTCGAGGATCTGGATGTCGAAGTAGAACGAGACGACGAACAGCAGGTTGGCGGCGAGCAGCACCGCCCAGCGGCGGTTGCGCCATTTGTGCGAGGTGCTCATGTGCGCCTCGGCGTGCGCGGCGGCGGCCTGCAGCTTTTCCTTGTTGCTGGTGCGCTTGAGCAGGTGGATCTGCTTGGCCGGCTCGCTGACGGCACCCGGCTTCTTCGGCTCGCGGCCGAACATCACCAGGATCTGCTCCAGGAAACGCTTTCTCAGGATCGTATTGCTCATGGTAGCTCCCGTAGTCCGGTCGCCGGGCCGTCCCAAGACCGGACGGCACGCCGCCGGAGGCGGCAATAGCGCAAGGCGCAATGAACGCTGCCCGTGATATGCGAGCGCAGCGAACTGGCGGGTTCCCCCCCGCGAGGGGGGGCGAGGGGGGGCGGGGCCATCATGTTCTCCATACCTCCCTGGGGACGATTTCGATGCTGGCGGCTTCGGTCGGGCAGATCATCTCGCAGACGCCGCAGCCGACACAGGGTTCATGCACCACCGGCGACTTGCGCTGGCTGCCGTCCGGGGCGTAGACCGTCTCGATGGAAATGGCGCCCTTGATCGGGCATTCGCGCACGCACAGGTCGCACTCGGCGACGTCGTAGGGATGCTCGGAGACGGGGATCGGCTTCCAGCGGTCGACCGCCATGTAGCGCATCATGCCCTTGAAGTCGGCGCCGCGCGCCTGGCCCTTGAAGCCCTTGCCCTTGATCGCCAGACACAGCTCCGGCCGCGTCAGGCGCGCCACGCCCATGCGCTCGGTGAGGTTGATGGTCGGCTCGGGGTCCTTTTCCTTGGCGAGCAGGATCGGCTTGGTCGCCAGCGCCGCGCCGGCCCGCACCTGGAAGAATTCCGGCTTCTTGTAGGTGAGCGAACCGGTCGGGCAGGCGAGGACGCACTGCACGGCGTCGCAGGAAAAATCGCAGGCCTGGTCGCGCGCGTCGATGTAGGGCACGCCGACGCCGAAGCCGTCGACCAGGTCGGCCAGCTTGATGGCTTCCACCGGGCAGACCTGCACGCACTGGCCGCACTTGATGCAGGAGGCGAGGAAGTCCTTCTCGTCCAGCGCGCCGGGCGGGCGCAGGCGCTGCCGGCGCGCATAGAGCATCGGCAGGAAGCCGGACAGGCCGGCGCCGAGCACGCCGCCGGTGAGCAGCACGGTGCGCAGGAACTTGCGTCGCAGCTCCTGCCGCTTGCTGCGGGACAGCGGCGGCGGCTTGACCTTGCCGCCGGGCTTGGCGGCCGGGGCGGCGGGTTCCTCGGGTTTGTCAGCTTCGCTCATGGCCATTCCTTTCGGACTTCTTGAAGCGCGGTGCCTCGTCGCGCAGCATCAGCTCGGGCGAGGAAAAGGGCGCCAGGCGCTCGAGAAAGTCGAGCAGTTCCAGGGCGGGCGAGGTCTTGAAGAAGCGCGCCTGCGGGATCTCCATCCAGATGCGGTCGGCGAAGGCGTACAGCTCGTAGGGCGTATCGCCCGTGCCGTCTCCGTTGCGGTCGAAGCCCTGGTAGTCGTCCCAGTGGTTGCCGCGCCACTGGTTCAGCCCGCCGGTGTTGCGGCCGGCCTGGGCGACGTGGGTGAGGTTGCCCTCGAAGTCGTTCCCCGTTGCGACGTTGCCGCCCAGCTCGGAGGTGAACAGCATGCCGATGCCGTTGTAGGCGATGCGGTTGCCGCGGAACTCGATTTTCGTGCCGGGCTGGAAGGGCGACAGGTCGGAATGCACGCCGACGGCGCAGTAGATGATCTCGTTGCCCTCGATGACGGCATCCGAGGCCTCCTTGAAGCCAAGGCCCATGCCGGTGGCGCCGGTGGCGTGGGAGATCACGTTGTTGCGCACGTGCACGCCCTCGGTGTACATCAGGTACACGCCGACGGCGTTGTCGTAGAAGCGGTTGCCCTCCACGATGTTGTTGTCGGCGAACATGAAATGGATCGAATAGCGGCTGCGGCGGCCGAGGTTGTTCCTGAACAGGTTGCCGTTGGAGTACCACACCACCATGTCGCGCGAGTCGATGATTTCGTTGCCCTCGATGCGGTTGTCGCGGCTGTACCACAGGCGCAGCGCGTCGCCGCGCACGCCGAGCGGCAGGGGCTTGGAGGAGATGCGGTTGTTGCGCACGAGGTTGGCGTTCGACTGCTTGAGGTCGATGCCGAACAGGCAGTCGACGATGACCAGCGAATCGAGGGTGTTGCGATGACCGCGCACGTCGAGGCAGGCGTCGTCGGTGTCGTGCGAATCGCCGGAGCCCTGCAAAGTCAGTCCGCGCAGCACGGCGTCGCTGGTTTGCAGCAGGAACACCGTGCCCTTGCCGCCGGCGTCGATGGTCACCTGGCCGCCGCCGTCGATGACGAGCGGCTTGTCGAGGCGCACGGGACCGGCATAGCGGCCGGGGGGCGGCTTCAGGGTCGAGCCGGCTGGGGCGGCGTCGACCAGTTCCTGGAAGGGCTTGAGGCCGTGCACGCGCTTGTCGCGTTCGTGCAGCATGAAGACCGGCTTGGGCCGGTCGACGTCGGCGCGCACGCCGCCATGGGCGGCGGCGTCGACCTTGCGTTCGGCTTCCTCGCCGTTGCCGAGGGCCGTGGCGGCGACGGCCATGGTCAGCAGCGCGAACAGGCGCCGCACGACGCCTACTCCGCCGCGCCTTCGCGCAGCTGCTTGCGGCGGATGAGCAGCGCCAGCATCAGCGCGGCGAACACCACCAGCAGGAGGGCGTAGCCCCAGTAGGGATAGGAATAGGTGGAGAACTGCGCCACCTTGCCTTCGCCGAAGACGGTCGGCATGAAGGGCTTCACGGTGAAGGCGCCCCAGGGGTGCAGGTTGTGGCCGAAGAACCACAGCCAGCCGGCGTAGGTGACGACGAAATACACCGGCAGCAGCGCCGGCACCAGGGCCAGCAGCAGCTGGAAGCCGCGGATCTTCGCCACGCCGGCGACGACCACCGCCATGACGGCGATGAGCCCGGCAATGACGATGTGGGTGATCAGGGTCACGTTGTCGCCCCAGGCCTGGATCCGCTCGGGCTCCTTGAAGAAGGTGCCGGCCTCGCGCACGTATTCCTCGACGTGTGCGGCCAGGTGGCCCAGCACGTACTGGTCGACGACCATCCAGGCGGCAGTGGCGGCGAAGCCGGCGCCCAGCACGACCAGGCGCAGCTTCTTCTGCGCCACGGCGAAGGCCAGCATCATGGTGGCGAAGAAGGCGAAGAAGAACTTCGCCAGCGGCTTCTCCACCGGCGCGCCGGTGGCGATGGGGAACATGCCGACGTAGTGGTTGATGGTGTTCATCTCGTGCACGCAGTCGAGGCCCTGGGCGCCCTTGTCGTGGGCCTTGCCCTTGTCGAGGATCGGGTTGTAGCGCTCGTCCTCGTGGGAGAGGTCCTTCTGGATGATCTCCTCGGCCATGCGCGTACCCTTGCCGGCCGCCTTGCAGCCGTTGTAGACGCCGTCGAAGTGGAAATGGATGCGGATGCCGTCGGGGAAGGCGTCCTTCGGGTAGTTCGGCGCGGTGAGCGACACCCACCAGATCGGCGCGAAGTAGGCGGCGACCATGGCGACGAGGGCGATGCCGGTGAGCGCGGCAACGAGGAGATTCGGTTTGGCTTGCGCGTTCATGCTGGTTCTCTGTCAGATCGGGCCGCTCGCTGCCTCGACGTCGCCGGTTGCGGCGCGCATCCTCCCGGCGCGGCGGTCATTGGGTGGGCCTGCCGCCCGGTCGAGCGGGCGGCAGGGTTGCTGCGAAATTACTTCTTCTTGCCGCCGGCCTTCGGCTTGCACATGGCGCCGGGCATCGACAGGCTGGACTGGTAGGCGGAGATCGCCACCAGCTGGTCGTTGGTGTAGGGCTTGATGACCTTCACCATGTCCGGGTTGGCGTTGCGGCGGTGGCCGTCGCGGATTTCCGTCATCTGGCGCAGCAGGTACTTGTAGTGCTGGCCGGCGATGACGGGATAGAACTTCTCCTTGTTGCCTTCGCCGTTCTTGCCGTGGCACTCGACGCACTGCTTCTCGTAGAGGGCCTTGCCGGCGGCGATCTGCTTGGCGGCGTCGGCGCCCTCGTACTTGCCGTGGTCGAGCGGGATGCACAGGCTCTGGATGTAGGCGGCGGTGTCGGCCAGGTCCTGCGGGTCGGTCATTTCCTTGGCGAAGGGATACATGGTCGGGTTGTCGCGCAGGCCCATGCGGATGTCGGCCATCTGCTTGATCAGCACGGTGGTGTGCTGGCCGGCGAGCTGCGGGAAGGTGCCGTCGGAACGGCCGGCGCCGGTCGGCAGGTGGCAGGCGCCGCAGATCTCGTAGGTGTCCTGGCCGCGCTTGACGTCGCCCTTCTTGGCCAGCGCCTCCTTGAGTTCGCCTTCCATCTTGGCCCACTGGTAGTCCTTGGACTCGATGCCGGCGGCCTTCGGTGCGGGCGGGCCGGCCAGGGCCAGTGCCGAGGACAGGGCAAGCGACAGGGCCAATGCGATTTTCTTCATTTCAATCTCCCACAACGGAATATTAGGAATGCCTGAATTATCCCCGAATGGGCCAAGGGGACATTGACTTGCGTCAATGGTGAAACGACGGCCGCCGCGGGCGGCCGTCCGGGGGGAAGGGGCGAATTACTTCAGCTTTGAAAGATATTCGGCGAGCGCCTTGATCTCCTCGTCGCTCACCAGGTGCATGACGCCCTTCATCGCGGCGCTCTGGCCGTTGGCGCGGGCGCCGCTCTTGATGTCCTTCATCTGCTGCTCGGCGTAGGCGGCGTTCTGGCCGGCCAGCTTCGGGTAGTTCGGCGTCAGCGGCTTCTTGGCGTCCTTGCCGTGGCAGGCGACGCAGGTTTTTTCCTGGTAGAGCTTGGCGCCGTCGAGGGCGGCCAAGGCGTTGCCGCTGGCGAAAGTCAGTCCGGCCAGCACGGCGAGAAGGGTCGATCGTTTCATGTGGTATCTCCTGATTCGAATATGAAGAAAACGGGGAGCATGTTGCCATGCTCCCCGCAAAGGGTCTAGCCGAAGATCGGATTACTTGACCTTCTTGGCGCCGGCCTGTTCGAGGTAGGTCTTGGCGCGCAGGCCGAGGTCGGCGGCCTTGACCTGGTACTGCCAGACCTGCTCGGCCCAGAGGTTGGCCTGTTCCCAATCCTTCTTCTTGGCGGCATCCTCATGCTTGGCCTTGGCGTCCTTGATCTTGTTCAGCTGATCGGTGGCGTCCTCGACCATGGCCACGACATCCGGGAAGTCCTTGTAGTTGACCGAGGTGATGTAGCCGACCACCGAGTCGATCACCGCCTGGGTGTCGGCGATCTTCTTCAGCTGCTTCTTGTAGTCGTCCTCGGTGTAGGACTGCTTGGCGAGCGAGGTCTTGGTCGGCTTCCAGCCCTTCGGCTTGACCAGGAGATAGCCCTGCATCTCCAGGTGCAGCGCCGAGCAGAACTCGGTGCAGTAGTAGGGATAGACGCCTTCCTTGTCGGCCTTGAACTTGACCGTCACCGTCTTGCCGGGCTCGACCGAGGCGTGCGTGTTGAAGGTCGACACCGTGAAGCCGTGGGTTTCGTCCTGCGCGCGCTCGAGGTTGGTCAGGTGGATGGTGACCTCGTCGCCCACTTCCGCCTCGATCGTCTCGGGCGTGATGTGCGAGCGGATCAGCGTACCCCAGACCGTGACCTTGTTGCCCTTCTTCTCGGTCTTCTCCTCGCCGGCGCGCACGGCGCCCGGATGCGGCTTGTCGGTGCGGCTGTCGGTGCCGACCTTGTAGCGCACGCCCGGCTTGAGCTTGCTGGCGGCGATGGAGACGGCATAGTGCGGCTCGCCCAGCGGCAGCGGCATGTCGTAGAGCAGCTGCATCTTGTCGTTGCTGATGTCGATGAGCTGGTGGTTCTGCGGATGCAGCGGTCCCACCGGCACGAAGCGGTCGATCGCCAGCTTGTTCAGCGCGACGAGATACTTGCCGGCCGGCTTGGTGGAGTCGCCCTCCATGGTCATCAGGTGGCCGATGTTGTAGTGCACGCTGATCTTGTCGAGCACCTTGCCCTCGCAGAAGTTCCACTTGGCGACCTGGGAGTCGACATACAGCGAGGTGTAGGCGACGCAGGGCTTGGAGTCGTACTGCGTGTGCAGGGGGCCCAGGCCGAGCGGCACCTGCACGTGCAAGGCGTCCTTCATGCCGATCACGGGAATGCCGTAGGGGTCCTTGCTCTCGAACTTGCCGGCCTTGATGGCGGCCTGGATCTTCTCGAAGCTATAGACCGAGACGTGGGTGTCGAGCTTGCCGGAGACGACCATGAACTTGCCGTCCGGGGTGACGTCGACGCCGTGCGGGGACTTCGGCTCGGGCACCAGGAAGAGGATGCCTTCCTTGACCGCCGTCTCCATCATGATCACGTTGTGGCCGTTGATCTTCTTCGCCTTGCCGGCGGCGACGAGCTCGGCGGCCTTCTTCCAGTTGATCACGTGCAGGTAGTCGGTGTCCTTCGCCGAGCAGCCCGCCTCGTAGGGCGGGCGGCCCTTCTCGATGCCGCCGACGTAGCGCTCGGAGCAGAACGAGTTGGTGAACGACCAGCCGTCCGACGGACCCTTGCCGAAGTCGGAGAGGTCCTGCGAGTAGGGCGGCAGTTCGAGCGAGAACGACTCGCCGGGCTTGATGCGGCCTTCCTTGCGGTCGAACTTCCAGTAGGTGACGCCGCCGCGGTACTTCTCGTTGAACTCCTCGAGCGGGTAGAACTTCTTGTTCTCCAGCGGGGCGGCGTACTGCGCGGCCTCGATCACGTAGTCGGTGTTCGGGCTGACGAAGGCGCCGCCGTGCTCGGACTTGAAGATCGGGTTGACGACGATCTGCTTGGTCTCGAAGTCGCGCAGGTCGATCACCGCCAGGCGCGGGTTGGCCTTGTCGTTGATGAAGAGGAACTGGCCGTCGTACTCGCCGTTGGTCTCGGAGATCGCCGGGTGGTGGGTGTCGCCCCAGGTGATCTCCTTGCCGTCGATCTTGCCCTGCGCCAGCACCGCCTTCGAGTTCTCGTCGTAGCCGTAGCCCTGCCAGGGCTCGGGGGTGAACACGCCGATGTATTTGAGGATGCGCATCGACGGCACGCCGTAGACGATGACCTGGCCGCTTTGGCCGCCCGAGCTGAAGGTGACGAATTCGTCGCGCTTGCCGGTCGGTACGTAGGTTTTCGCCGCTGCCAGCAGGTCCTGTTGCGACAGGTTGCGACGCTTCAGGACGTCCTGCAGCGTTTCCGCCGACCACGCGGCATTGGCGGTCAAGCCGACGCCGGCCGCGAGCAGCAGCGATATCGCCCGCTTACTCATCTTTTTCATAGAGATTCTCCCTAGAGGACAACAACTTGATAGGTTCTTACACTGCAACCAAGGCACCGGGCCGATGGGCACTTTTGTCCGGCAAGTGCGACAAATCGACACTGCGACACTTTGCCGCACCACTTTATTCCAGTTGCCTGCCAAATCCTTGATGAATGTCAAATAAGTTCGGTGTGCACGGCCATGACAATGTCTCCATGACGGGCATAGCCTTTCCTGTGAGCGACAGAAGGAATATTTATCCTGCCGTCGCCGCCATCCTGGCCATGCTGGTCGCGGCGGCGGCCGGATACTTGATGCTGCCGCGCGCGGACGTGTCCCTGCCGCTGGTGGAGGGGTGCCGTCTGGACCGGCAGACATGCTCGGCCGCGTTGCCCGGCGGCGGGCGCATCGAAATGGCGATCGAGCCGCGGCCGGTGCCGAGCTCGGGCCCGATGCGCGTCGTCGTGGCGGTCGAGGGGCGGCAGCCCGTGGGCGTCGAGGTCAGCTTCCAGGGCGTCGACATGAACATGGGGCTGCACCGCCTGCCGCTGGCGGCCGCGGGCGGCCGTTTCGTAGGCGAAACGACCCTGCCGGTGTGCGTGACCGGCAGGATGGTCTGGCAGGCGACCGTCATGCTCGAGACCGGACGGGCGAACGTCACCGTGCCGTTCCGTTTCGAAAGCGGGCTTTGACTCCAATCAAGCCGCTGGCGGCCGTGATTGCGCAGAATGCGAGGCCCGACGCGATCCGTGGCTGACGTCATGCGCACCATTCTTGCAAGAACCCTTTTCCTGCTCGTTGCCGGCCTGGGCGTGGCCGGCGCGTCGGCCGCGCCGCCGAAGAAGGCCGCGGCGAAGGCGGCCGCCCCCGCGGAGGCGGCGCCTGCGCCCGCCCCGGCGCACGCCGCGCCGGCCGATGAGGACAAGGGCAAGGAGATCAATGGCGTCTGCGCCGCCTGCCACGGCGAGTTTGGCCAGGGCGGCAAGCGCGGCGAATATCCGCGCATCGCCGGCCAGCGGGCGGCCTATCTCAAGGACCAGCTGAAGTCGTTCCGCGCGCGCAAGCGCATCAACATCCCGATGTACCCCTACACGCAGGAGCGCGAGCTGCCGGACGAGGACATCGAGGCGGTGTCCGAGTACCTGGCGAAAATCCAGCTGCCGACCAAGCCGCCCGAATTCAAGGACAGCGACGACGCGCTGACGCGCCTGCTGGCGATGGAGAAGGTGATGATCGTGCCGCGGGCCGAAGGGGACATTGAAAACGGCAAGGGCATCTATCAGAAGGAATGCTTTTCATGCCACGGCCGCGACGGGCGCGGGCGCGGCAAGTTTCCGATGCTGGTCGGCCAGTACACCAACTACCTGAAAAAGCAGGTCGACAGCTATCTCAAGGGCGAACGCCCGCACGACGAGGAAGGACCGAAAGGCATCCTCAACACGCTCAAGGAAAAGGACATCCAGGACATCCTGGCCTATCTGACGAGCATCCAGGATCCCGAGAAACAGTAGGCCGTCTCAGCCGACGCGGATCGCCTGCGCGGGGCAGGGGGCGTAGCAAGCGCCGCAGCCGGTGCACAGCGCCTCGTCGACTTCCGGCTGGGCGGCCGACATCACCGCCGGACGGAAGCGGATCGCCTGCACCGCGCAGGCATCGCCGCAAGCGCGGCACACCACGTTCGACTTGGCCAGGCAGTTGCTCTGGATCTGCGCCTTCAGCCGCCAGGGCGGCGCCCCTTCCTGTTTGTCCAGCGCACGCGGCACGCAGGCGTCGACGCACTTGCCGCAGAAAGTGCATTCGCCGCGGCCGAAATCCACCGTCGGCCGCGCGTCCCTGTCCAGGACCAGGATGTGCTGCGGACAGGCGTTGACGCAGTCGCAGCAGCGCGTGCAGGCGGCGACGAAAGCGGCTTCCGCCCGCGCCCAGGGCGGGCGCGGCGGCGCGGCTTTCCTGCCGGAGAAATCGCCGCGCAGGAACTGGCGGCGGCTGATGTCGGCCATGCGCAAATTCTAAATAAAAAGGCGGAACCGGAGTTCCGCCTTTTAGCCCGGAGGGGAGCGCTTACTCCTCGTCCTCTTCCTTCATGCCCTTGGGCTTCTGGTGGGCGATGCCCTTGTGGCAGTCGATGCAGGTCTCTTTGTCGCGCAGGGCCAGCTCGTGCTGCTTGCGCGCGCGCGGCTTCTGCACCTCGCTGTTCATGCCCTCGAAGCTGTGGCAGTTGCGGCACTCGCGCGAGTCCGACGCCTTCATGCGCCGCCACTCGTTCTCCGCCAGCTCCAGGCGCTTGGCCTCGAACTTCTCCGGCGTGTCGATGGTGCCCATCGCCTTGCCGTAGAGCTCCTTCGTGGCCTGGACCTTCCTCGCCACCTTGTGCACCCAGTCCTTCGGCACGTGGCAGTCGGAGCAGATGGCGCGCACGCCGGTGCGGTTCGAGTAGTGGATGGTCTTCTTGTACTCCTGATAGACCGTGTCGCGCATCTCGTGGCAGGAGACGCAGAACTCCAGCGTGTTGGTCGCCTCCATCGCGGTGTTGAAACCGCCCCAGAAAATGATGCCGGAGAAGAAACCCGCCACCAGCAGGGTCAGCAATGAATACTTGGCGCTGGGCCGGCGCAATGCGCTCCAGCAGCGTCCGATCATGCCTTTGTTTTCGGCCATGCTTGCTCCTTTATCCCGTCGCCCGGCTTGTGGCCGGACTTAAGCTAAGTACCAGACTTGATTGAGGAAACTGGCTGGATAATGGTGCAAATGCTGCGGCGCGTCATTGATTTGGCGCAAGGTTTGCGGAAATACCCGGACAGATTGTCGGACTACTTCGCCTTGTTTTCCACCGCTTTCTTGCCTTGCTTGGCGTGTTTTTGGGCTGCGGCGCGAGCCTTGTTGATGCTATCGGTCAAGGCGAGGGCATCTTCGGAATCGGGCGGCAATTGCTTGAGCAGGCGCTCCCAGTAGGCGGCCGCTTCCGCGTAGGCCTCGCGCTCGTAGGCCGCCGTGCCGGCGAGGACGAGGGCATCCGGGAATTCCGGGTCGAGCTTGAGGGCGCGGGCGATCAGTTCGCTTGGGCGTCCCCGCAGGGAGCCACCGGTGGACAGAGCGAGCGCCTCGGCATAGTCGGTCAGCAAGTTTGGATCTTCGTTCACGATCTGCCCGGCCTTGTCGAAAGCGCGGGTCGCCTCCTCGTAGCGGCCCATCGCCTTGTAGGAACGGGCCAGCATGACCCAGCCTTTCGGGTCGCTGTCAGGGTTCTGCTCCATGCGGGCGGCCAGGCGGGCGACCATGTCCTCGATCTCCTTCGCCGTGACCTTCGGCGGCTTGGCGCTTTCAGGCGACAGTCCTGCCATGTTGCCGAGGGCGAAATAGATCAGCGCAGCGGCGATCGGCAGGGCGAGGCCGATGGCGAGGGCGCTCTTGCGCGCCGGCTGCGCCTTGGCGCCGGCCGCGTCGCCGCCGCCGGCATCCTCGAGCAGGCGCCGCTGCAGTTCCTTGCGGCCTTCCTCGTAGTCGGCCTGGATCAGGCTGCCGGCGGCGAAGTCGCGCTCGAGTTCGGCGAGCTGGTCGCGGTAGATGCCGGCGTTGATGGCGGCGCGCGAGGCTTCCGCGCCGGCTGCGCGCTGCCTCAGGAGCGGCGGCAGCAGCAGCAGCAGGGTGACGGCGACGAGGATTGCCGCGACGACGAGGAATGCGGTCATGGCTTGTTCTCGCTTTCGCCGAGCTTGAGCAGGGCCTCGGCCCGCTTCTGCTCCTCGGCGCTCAGTTCGGCGGGAGCGACGCGCTTGCCGCGCCGGCGCAGGTACGCGACCAGGCCGATCACGCCGGCGACGAGCAGCACGAACGGCCCGAACCAGAGGAGGAAGGTGGTGCCCTTCAGCGGCGGACGGTAGCGCACGAAGTCGCCGTAGCGGCCGACCATGAAGTCGAGGATCTCCTTGTCCGACTTGCCCTGGCCGATCTGCTCGCGGATCTCGCGGCGCAGGTCCTGCGCCAAGTCGGCGCGCGAGGCGGCCAGGGATTCGTTCTGGCAGACCAGGCAGCGCAGTTCTTCGGAGATCGTCACCATGCGCTTTTCCACCGCCTCGTCCTGCGCCAGCGGCGCAGCTTCCTTGGCGAGAACCGGGTTTACCACAGAGGCACAGAGAACACAGAGAAAAGCGAAACACAAGAATCCTCTGTGTCTCTGTGTCTCTGTGGTTAATGGTTTGTTCATTTGTTCAGCTCCGCAACCAGCGGCAGGATGGTCTTTTCCAGCGCGTCCTGGGTGACCGGGCCGATCTGCTTGTAGCGGATGACGCCGGCCTTGTCGATGACATAGGTCTCGGGGACGCCGTAGACGCCGTAGTCGATGCCGACGCGGCCCTCGACATCGACGATCGACAGGGCGTAGGGATCGCCGAACTGCTGCAGCCATTTCAGGGCGTCGGCGCGCTGGTCCTTGTAGTTGAGGCCGTAGATCGGCACGATGCCCGATTTGGCGAGTTCGACCAGGATCGGGTGCTCCTGGCGGCAGGAGACGCACCAGGAGGCCCACACGTTGAGCAGCCAGACCTTGCCCTGCATGTTCTTCGGCGAGAATTTCGCCTCCGGCCGGTGCAGCTGCGGCAGTTCGAAGGCCGGCGCCGGCTTGCCGACCAGGGGCGAGGGCACTTCGCGTGGGTTGAGGTTGAGGCCGATGGCGAGGAAGGCCACCAGCACGACGAAGATGCCGAGGGGCAGCAGATAACGCGTCACGCTTTGGCTCCTTGCATGGCCGGGGCAATGGCCGCCGCCTTCTTCAGACGGTAGCGCCGGTCGCTGAGGGCGAGCAGGCCGCCCAGCGCCATCAGCAGGCAGCCGCCCCAGATCCAGTCGACGAAGGGCTTGTAGTACACCCGCACGCTCCAGGCGCGCTCGTCGATCGGCTCGCCGAGCGAGACGTACACGTCGCGCAGGATGCCGGCGTCGATGGCCGCTTCGGTCATCGGCATCGCCGAGGAGAAGTAGCTGCGCTTCTCCGGATGCAGGGTCTTCAGCACCTTGCCGTCCTTCGACAGCTCGACCTCGCCGACCATGGCGCGGTAGTTCGGCCCCATCTCCGGGCGCACGCCGACGAAGCGGAAGGTGTAGCCGCCCACCGTCACCGTGTCGTCCGGCTCCATGCGCACGTCCTTCTCCGCTTCATAACCCTTCACCAGCGTGACACCGATGACGAAGGCGGCGATGCCGATATGGGCGATATGCATGCCCCACCAGCTGCGCGGCTGGGCGAAGAGCCCGCCCTGGCTGCCGCGCAGTCGGGCGACGATGCCGACCATGCTGGCGCCGACGATCCAGGCGGCCAGCGCCAGGCCCAGCGCGACCAGCGGCGTCCACTGGCCGTAGGCGAAGGGCACGGCAACGGCAAAAGTCAGTGCCGCCAGCACGGCGGGCCACAATTGCTTCGCCACGTCGGCCGCATTGCCGTGCTTCCAGCGCATCAGCGGCCCCGGCGCCATCAGCAGCAGCACCGGCACCATCAGCGGCACGAAGACGGCGTTGAAGTAGGGCGGTCCGACCGACAGCTTGCCCATGCCCAGCGCGTCGATGAAGAGCGGATAGAGCGTCCCGAGCAGCACGCTGCCGGCGGCCACCACCAGCAGCACGTTGTTCATCAGCAGCAGCGATTCGCGCGACACCAGGCCGAATGCGCCGCCCAGCCCCACCTTCGGCGCGCGCAGGGCGAAGAGGAACAGCGAGCCGCCGACCACCACCGCTAGGAAGATCAGGATGAAGATGCCGCGGCGCGGATCGGTGGCGAAGGCGTGCACCGAGGAGAGCACGCCGGAGCGCACGAGGAAGGTGCCGAGCAGCGACAGCGAGAAGGCGGCGATGGCGAGCAGCACCGTCCAGTTCTTGAAGCCGCCGCGCTTTTCCGTCACCGCCAGCGAGTGCACCAGCGCCGTGCCGACCAGCCAGGGCATGAAGGAGGCGTTCTCCACCGGGTCCCAGAACCACCAGCCGCCCCAGCCCAGCTCGTAATAGGCCCACCAGGAACCGAGGGCGATGCCGAGCGTGAGGAAGACCCAGGCCGCCGTGGTCCAGGGGCGCGACCAGCGTGCCCAAGCGGCATCGAGCTGGCCGGAAAGGAGTGCGGCGATGGCGAAGGCGAAGGCCACCGAGAAGCCGACGTAGCCCATGTAGAGCATCGGCGGATGGAAGACCAGGCCGGGGTCCTGCAGCAGCGGGTTGAGGTCGCGGCCGTCCTCGGCCGCCGGCAGCAGGCGCTCGAAGGGGCTGGACGTGAGCAGGATGAAGAGCAGGAAGCCGGCGGCGACCAGGCCGAGCACGCCGAGCACCCGCGCCACCATGGCGTCGGGCAGGTGGCGCGAGAGGAAGGACACCGCCACCGTCCAGGTCGACAGCATCAGCATCCACAAGAGCAGCGAGCCCTCGTGGCCGCCCCAGACGCCGGAGATGCGGTACATCAGCGGCAGGTGCGAGTTGGAATGCTGGGCGACGTAAACAACGGAAAAGTCGTTGGCGACGAAGGCCCAGGTGAGGCAGCCGAAACTGATCGCGACGAGCAGGAACTGCGCGCGCGCCGCCGGCCGCGCCAGGGCGATCCACGGCAGGCTGTTCCGTGCGGCACCGGCCAGCGGCAGCGTGCCCTGCACCAGCGTGACGGCGAGCGCCAGGATCAGGGCGAAATGGCCGATTTCCGGGATCATGGCTTCACCGTCTTGGCCGCCTTGTTCGCCTGGTCGACGGCGTGCTGCGCCTCGGGCGGCATGTAGTTCTCGTCGTGCTTCGCCAGCACTTCGCTGGCCGCGAAGAGGCCGCTCTCGCCGAGCTTGCCCTGGGCGACGACGCCTTTCCCTTCGCGGAACAGGTCGGGCAGGATGCCGGTGTAGGCAACCGGGATCTCCTTGGCCGTGTCGGTGACGATGAACTGCACGGTGAGGCCGTCGGGCTGGCGCTTCAGGCTGCCCTCCTTGACCAGGCCGCCGATGCGGAAGGACTTGCCCTTCGGCGCCTCGCCGGCGGCGACCTGCGTCGGCGTGAAGAAGAACACCAGGTTGCTCTGGAAGGCGTTGAGCACCAGGGCGGCGGCGAGCCCAAGCACGGCGAGGCCGCCGCCGATGAGGGCGAAGCGTTTGTGTCTAGGTTTCATCTTGGGATTCGTTTCGGGCGCGGATCTCGCGCCGGAGTTCGTTGATGGCCTGGTTTCGACGCGCCTTGGCGAGAATAGGTTCCACGATCATCAGCGCGGCGCAGGCGCCGAAGGAACCCCAGACGTAGAGGGCGTGGCCGCCCATGGCGAAGAATTCGGAGGCGCTGCCCCAGTTCATGATTTCAGCTCCGGGAGTTCATCCACCCAGCCGGCGTGGCGCTCGCGCTCGAGGATGATGGCGCGCACGCGCGTCAGCGACACGGCGATCGAGTACATCCAGAAAGCCAGCGCCATCAGCAGCATGCCCCACAGCATGGTCTGCGCCATCGCGGGCGATTTGGTCAGGCTCACCGAGGCGCCCTGGTGCAGGGTGTTCCACCACTTCACCGAGAAGTAGATGATGGGGATGTTGACGACGCCGACCAGCGCCAGCACCGCCCCGGCCTTGTCGGCGCGGCGCGCATCGTCGATGGCCGACTGCAGGGCGATGAAGCCGAGGTAGAGGAAGAACAGGATCAGCTCGGAAGTCAGCCGCGCGTCCCACACCCACCAGGTGCCCCACATCGGCTTGCCCCACAGGGCGCCGGTCCACAGCGAGAGGAAGGCCATCAGTGCGCCGGTCGGCGCCAGCGCCGAGGCCATCATGCCGGACAGGCGCGTGTTGAAGCCGAGGCCGAGCGCCGCCCAGAAGGCCATGACGAGATAGATGAACATCGACATCCACGAGGCCGGCACGTGCACGAAGATGATGCGGTATCCCTCGCCCTGCTGGGCGTCGGTGGGGGCGACGAAGAAGCCGATGTAGAGGCCGGCCAGGCCGAACGCCGCCGTCAGCGCCCAGAACCACGGGATCATCTTCCCCGCCAGCGGATAGAAGGTCTGCGGCGAGGCGAACTTGAACCAGTTGATGATGCGGTTGTTCATTCCAATGCGATTCTCAAGGCCACCGTCGTTGCCCACGGTCCGAAAAAAGCCGCCAGCGCCAAAAAGGCCGCCAGCAGCGACAGGTGCGCCGTCGCGCCCAGTCCGCCGATGTGCGATTCCACCGCGCCGGCGCCGAAGATCAGCACCGGCACGTAGAGCGGCAGCACCAGCAGCGACACCAGCACGCCGCCGCCGCGCACGCCCAAAGTCAGTCCCGCGCCGACGGCGCCGATCAGCGACAGCACCGGCGTGCCGATCAGCAGCGCCAGCACCAGCACGCCGAGCGCATCGGCCGGCAGGTCGAACTGCAGCCCCAGCACCGGCGCCAGCAGCGCCAGCGGCAGTCCCGACAGCAGCCAGTGGGCGACGATCTTGCCGGTCACCAGCACCCCGAGCGGCACCGCCGACAGCGCCATCTGCTCCAGCGTGCCGTCGGCGTGGTCCGCCGCGAACAGGCGCGGCAGCGACAGCATGGTCGCCAGCAGCGCCGCCACCCACAGCACGCCGGGGGCGATCTTCCTCAGCATCGCCATCTCCGGCCCGATGCCGAGCGGGAACAGGCTGACGACGATGACGAAGAAGAACAGCGTCGTCAGCACGTCCGACTTGCGCCGCATGGCGAGCAGCAGGTCGCGGCGGATGACCGCGGCGAGGGCGGGAGCAAGACTCGCCTCAGCCATCAGTCCAGCCGCAGATGCTCGACCCGCCCGGCCAGCGGCAGGTCCTGGTGGCTGGTCAGCACCGCCAGGCCGCCGCCGGCGAGGTGCGCATCAACGATTCCGCACAGGTTTTCCACCGCCGCGCGGTCCAGCGCCGTGAGCGGTTCGTCGAGCACCCACAACCGGCGCTTCTCCAGCAGCAGGCGGGTGAGGGCCACGCGCCGCTTCTGGCCGGCGGAGAGCACGCGCGCCGGCAGGTGCTCGCGCCCCTTCAGGCCCAACCGCCGCAGCGCATCCTGCGCCGCCGCGTCATCCACCGGCGTGCCGGCCAGCGCGACCGAAATGCGCGCGTTCTCCAATGCCGTCAGGTCGTCTTTCACCGCCCCGGCATGGCCGCAATACAACAGTTCGCCCCGGTAATCCTCTGCCAGCTTCCCGATCGGCTCGCCGTTCCAGCGGATCTCGCCGCTTGCCGGCGGCGACAGGCCGCAGAGCATGCGCAGCAGGCTGGTCTTGCCGCTGCCATTGGCGCCCTGCACCAGCAGGCAGGCGCCGGGGTCGAGGCGGAACGACAGGCCGCGAAAAAGACTTTTTTCGCCGCGAACGCATTCCAGGTTGCTGGCTTCGAGCATGGTGAATTCTGCGGGACTCCGCCTTTGCAGAGCTTGTCCAAAATCAAAACAGCCCGTAAAGGTCCCGTAAGGGCCGAAAAGTGCGGAATTTTACCCGTTGGAGCGGGACTGCGGTGATTTGCGCAGAACCGCCTATGAACCAGCCAGGGGAAGCCCGGGGCAGCTTCTGGAAACCGAAGGGGGCGGCGAGTGCAGCTTCGCCGCGGCATAACTGGGGCTGCGCGCCGCATCGACCGCAGCCGCGACGCGTTCGATGCCGGTGCGTACCTGCCGCTCGTTGAGCGAGGAGAAGCCGAGCATGATGGCCCGCTCCGAGTAGGCGCAGCCGCCGAAGTCGCAGGCGGCGCCGGACTGCAGGGTGTAGACGCCGACGCCGTGCTCCGCCGCCATGGCCTGCAGTTCGGCGGCGCGCGGCAGTTCTTCGCCAAGGTGCCAGGCGATGTGCATGCCGCATTCGGCCCCGGAAATCACGACCTCGCCGAAATGCCGCTTCAGGCAGTCGGCCAGGCAGTCGCGGCGCTCGGCATAGCTCTGCCGGATGCGGCGCAGGTGATTGTCGTAGCCGCCGCCGGCGAGGAACTCCGCCAATACCGCCTGTTCGAGCCAGGGGTGGCCGTTGTCGAGCAGGGCCTTGGCCGTGCGGGCCGGGCCGGCAAGGTGCTTCGGTACGACGAGGTAGCCGATCCGCAAGCCGGCGCCGATGGATTTCGAAAAGGTGCCCAGATAGATAACGCAGCCGTGGCTGTCGAGGCCCATCAGCGCGGGGATGGGCGAGCCGCGGTAGCGGAAATCGCTGTCATAGTCGTCCTCGACGATGTAGGTGCCGGTGCGCCAGGCCCAGTCGAGCAGGCGCAGGCGGCGTTCCAGCGAGAGGGTGAAGCCCATCGGATACTGGTGCGAGGGCGTGACGTAGAGCAGTGCCGCTCCCTCTTCGGGCAGATCCTCCACGCAGAGCCCGCTCTCGTCGACGCAGACCGGCATCAGCCGTGCGCGGTAGCTCTCGTAGAGATAGGCCGCGCCCTGGTAGGCGGGATTTTCGATCGCCACGCTCATGCCCTCGCGCAGGAGCAGCCGTGCCGTCAGGTTGAGGCCTTCCTGGCAGCCCGCGACGATGATGATCTGGTCCGGGTCGACGTTGATGCCGCGCGCCGGGCCGATGTGATCGGCGATGGCCTTGCGCAGGTCGATCAGGCCGGCCGGGTCGCGGTATTCGGTGAGGCGGGTGCCGGCCGTGACCAGCGTGCGGTTGATGAGGCGTCGCCAGGCCTTGATCGGAAAGGAATGCGGATCGGGCCGGCCAAGCCAGAAATCGTAGGCCAGGTGCCTATGGTTGACGACCGCCTGAGGGCGGCCCTCGAAGGCGATCTTGCGGCGGGTGGGGAAGTCCTGAACGCAGGCTTCTGCTGCCGAGGCCAGACGCTTCGCATTGAGGCAATCCTCCGGCAGTTCGAAACTGACATAGGTGCCGATGGCTTCGCGCGTCTGCAGATAGCCTTCGGCCGACAGGCGTTCATAGGCCAGCATGACGGTGTTGCGCGATACGCCGAGCTGGCCGGCCAGCACGCGGCTGGCGGGCAGGGGCGTGCCGGGCTTCAGGCGCCCGCCGAGGATCAGCTTGCGTATCTGTTCATAGAGTTGGGCTTGCAGCGACTGCCGGCTGTCCAGATCGAGCGAGATCGGGATTTCCATGCCTTCCTCCTATTCCGGCTCTGTGGCCGAATGGTTCCATATTAGACCCGATATCGGCAATGTCCATAGGTCCACGGCCGGATTGGCTGCTGGTGCCACTCAGTCTTTCTTTTCGACCCGCCGCCCCTGCGCCAAGCTGGCGTCGAGGTCGGTCTCGGGAACCTCCTTGTGCACCAGGTTCTGGTGACAGTCGATGCAGGTGGCCTTGTGCGTGCGCATTTTCTCGTGAGCCGCCCGGGCATCGGCGCCGGGCGGCTGCGGATCCTTGTGGCAGGCGCGGCAAGTGACGCTGTCCCAGCGCTTCAGGTTCATGCGCGCGTCGTGGGCCATTTCGGGCCGGCGGGCGTCGAATTTCCTGATGTCCGAGTAGTCGTTCCTGAATTCGAGAATCAGCTCGCGGGCGCCGTCGACGACATGGGTGGCCACGGCAAGGTGGAAATTCGCCAGCCCCTGCGGAATGTGGCAGTCCTTGCAGCCGGGGTTGGCGCCGAGGGCGCCGTAGTGGGAGGACTTCTTCAGTTCCTCGGCGGTGTAACTCATCGAGTGGCAGCTGACACAAAATTCAGTGGTGGACAGCGCCGCCTCACCGCCGAACAGCGTGGCCAGCAGCGCCAGCATGCCCGCCGCGCCTAGCGCCAGCGCGCCGCCGTGCTGCTTCAAGTATCGGCGCAGCCGGGCGCCCATCACTCTTCCTTGCCTTTCACGCCCGGCTTGGCCTTGGACTGGAACTCGTCGCGGAAGGACGGCACGGGCGGCCCGGTGAACACGTCCTCCAGCTTGAAGTGCTCGTGCATGGCCTTGTCGTTGCGAACCGCCTTGCCGAACTCGAAGCCGTACTTCTTGTCGAGCTTCGGCGTGAAGGGGGTGTAGGGCTTCTTCGCGCCCTTCCAGGACGAGCCCTCGTAGTTCAGGTGGCAGGAGGCGCAGCGCTCCTCGAACTGGAATTCCTGGCCGGCCTCGGCGAGCTGCTGGCGCGGGGTGGTCTGCTTCTTCTTCTCGAAGGCCTGGCCCGCCTTCCGGTGCTGCAGGCGGTATTCCGAGCCGGGGCCGTGGCAGGATTCGCAGCCGACGCCGGTGAGGTACTTGCTCGGCTCCTTGGGATCGAAGCCGCCTTCATGGTTGAAGCCGGTCGAGTGGCAGCCGACGCAGTCCGCGTCCTGCCGGTAGTCCTTGTTCGGATCGAGCTTCGCCTTCTTCTTCGCTTCGGCCCTGGCCTTGGGCGCGAGAGAATCGAGGGCCTTGGCGTGGGCCGTCTTCTCCCAGGAGTCGAGCTGGCTGCGGTGGCAGGAACCGCATTTCTTGCGGCCCTCGTAGTTGGGCGCGGCCGCGACGGCGGCGGCGGTGAACAGCAGGGCGGTGGCCAGCAGCAGACGTGATTTCATGACGCACTCCTCGAACGGTCGTGGTCGTAATTTATGAGCAGACCGGCCCCGGCGGTAGAACCACCGCGGGGCCGGATGCTGGTGCCAGAGGGAAGCGGCTCAGCCGCCGGAGGCCGGAATCTTGTAGGCCCAGTAGCCGCCGTACTGGTAAACGAGCTGCAGGGCCTCCAGCTCGGCCGGCCGCGAGGAGGTGAGCGGCAGCATCTGCGCGAGCAGGGTGTGGCCGCTTTGCGCGTTGGTGAGGAAATACACGCGTGCCTGCTGCTCCGAAAGTTCATGCAGGGTGTAGGCGGAATACTGGTTGTCCAGCATCCAGCGCTTGACGAAGGCGATCGGCCCGTGCATGTCGCCCTGGATCGGAAAATCCTTGTAGGCGACGCCGAGCCGGTCGGGATGCAGCAGGCCGAGCTTGTACAGATCCGCGACATGCACGACGACATAGGCCTCCCGACCACCGGCCAGCTCGCGCAGCATGGCGGCGCCCCTCGCGGGTTCGGCTGTGAGCGCCTCGGCGAAGCGGCGGAAGCGCTGCCTCTCGGCATCGTCAGGCGGTGCGCCCCAGAATTCCCGCTCGTATTTCGCGATCGGCCGGTCGCGCCCCTGCCAGGGCGCCGGCGCGATGAGCGGCTCGCCCAAGTGCGCATCGAACAGCGTCTCGCGCCCTGCCAGCAGGCGCAGCGCGCGCGCGGTGTCCCACCAGCCCAGCACGAGGGCGTCTTGCGGCGTGTGTTTCGCGATGGCCTGCGCCAGGGTCTTCAGCTCGGCCAGCCGGGTGTCGGCAAACACCAGCGGCTCGCCGCTGCGGTTGTCCCAGTCGAGCATGACGGGCGCCGACTCGCCGCGGCGCGCGACATGCGCCACGGCGACCGGCTGGTCGATGCCCTCGACGCGGACTTCGTACTTGCCGATCTTCAGCTCCGGCCAGGCCTCGAGTCCGAGAGAAGCGAAACGGTCCGCGCCCCCTTCCTCCGCCAGCTGGTAGCGGTAGGGCGCGGGACCGGGTTGCAGAAAGGAATAGGCGACCCAGCCCAGCAAGAGCAAACCTCCCGCCACCAGGGCGAGGCCCAGTGACGGGAGGAGCTTGCGGACGGATCCGGTCGAGAGCACCGCCTCCATGACCGGCGCTTACCGCCCGGAGCGGTCGCGGCGGCGCCAGCCGGCCAGGGCGATGCCGCCGGCCAGCAGCAGCGCGCCGCCGAGGCCGCCGAGCGAGGCGCGGCCGGTCGTGCTGTCGCCGTCGAGCAGGCCGACGCGCTTGGCCTCCAGCTTGGCGACGCGGTCCTTCAGCGCCGCCATGTCCCGCAGCTTGGTGTCCTCCGTCATGATCTTGGCGTAGGCGCGGTTGAGCGGCTCCCAGCCTTCGGTGTAGGTCCAGCCGCCGGGATTGACGTGGGCCATGCCGACGTGCAGCTTGGCCAAGTCGTTCTCGCCCATTCCGATCACCTCGAATTCCACGTACGAGGGGTTGTTGCCCTTGGTCCAGAACAACTGCCAGAACTGCGCCACGCCCTCCTTGTCGGGCGGCGGCGGCGCCGGCCGGTTGGTGGTCTGGCCGGGCAGCAGCTTGTCGGCGTAGAGCTTCTCCACCACCTTGTGCGCCTCTTGGTACTTGGCCAGGCCCTGCAGCGTGCCCTTGTCCATCATGTCGAGGTAGGAGCGGGCCAGGCTCTCGCTGTGGCAGTTGGTGCAGGTCTTCACCCAGGCCTCGAGGCGCTTCTCCGACCAGTCGCCCTTGATGTTCTCGGCGATGCCGGGCACCGAGGGGTAGTTGGCCCAGCGCACCTTGCGCACCATGTTGTGGCTGTACTTGCCCTGGTACTCCATGTGGCAGCTCTGGCAGGTCGGCGCCGTCTGGCCGCCCTTGGCGAAGGCGTCCTTCAGCGGCACTTCCCAGTTCCACTGGCTGCCCATGATCTCGACTACCTTGCCGTGCTTGGACAGCGTGTAGGCCTCCCAGTTGTTGTGATCGACGCCGTTGTGGCAGGTGGCGCAGGCCTGCGGCTTGCGCGACTCGACCACCGAGAACTCGTGGCGGGTGTGGCAGGTGTCGCACTTGTTCTGGTTCTGGTGGCAGGTGGTGCAGCCCTCGGCGATCTCGCGCTGCGGCATGCCGGCCCAGATCGTCGTCTCGATGTTGGCCTTGTAGTCGAGCGCGTGCGAGGGGCGGCCCTTCGGCCACTGGTTCTTCGGCCAGGTGATGGTGTCGCGCTCGGACTCCCGCTCGGCGAACTCCTGCAGGTGGCAGGTGGCGCAGACGTCGGCGGTGGGCATGCGCAGGTCGGCGCGGTGGTCGGCGCTCTTCTTCGCATTCACGTCGACGTGGCAGTCGATGCAGCCGACCTCCTTGAGCTGCTCGCCGGCGCCCAGTTTGCCGAGCGAGCGCAGGTTGTTCTCGACCTCCTCCAGCTTGGCCTTCTTGTAGAACGTGGCGTCCTTCGGCGTCAGCTTGCGGATCTTGTCGAGGTTGGCGTGCGTGCTCTTCTTCCAGGCGTTCACCCACACCGGCGTCTCGTCGGCGTGGCACTTGACGCACTGCTCGCGCGAGGCGACGTCTTTCACCGACGAGGGCGGCTTGTAGGACGAGGCCGGGTCGAGGTATTTGCTGAAGGCGATCGGCTCCCAGTACTTGGCGTGGGTGCCGCGCCCGGCGCCCTCGGCCGGGTCCTTGTAGCGCTTCACCAGCGCTTCGTACAGCTGCTTGGACGTGGCCGACTTGTCCAGCTTCAGCGCATCGTAGGTTTCCTTGGGAATCTCGGCCTGCGCGCCTGTAGCGAACAGCATGCCGCAGGCAAGCAGGAACATTCCGCATTTCTGCCACAGTTTGACGATCATGGAGGTCTCCTCCCCTTGTTGAACGCGAGCGAACGGACTTCGCGAGCATCCATCTTCGGACCGGCCGCACCGGGAAAAAAGCGCCGCGCCGGAAACATCTGATGGTACCAATGGGGCCAGCCGGCATTGCGTGTGGCGCTAGCCGTGGTGCCAGAATCGGCTGGCGCCAAGAGTTATGCAGGGCTTGGCACTAATCCCTCACGCAGCGCGCGCCAATAATGCTCTGGCGTAACACGACAACAGGGGGAGGAGCGATGGATACCGGAAACAGGCTGGGCAATCTCTGGAACCGGCTGGTGATGGACCGGCGCAACTGGTGGCTGCCGCTCGCGGTGGTGATGGTGATCGGCATGGGCAGCATGATCTTCGTCGGCACGAAGACCTACGACGACGCGCCGCCGATCCCGGATTTCGTCGACGCCGAAGGCAGGCCGGTGGTGACGCAGGAGGCGATCCTGCGCGGCCAGCTCGCCTTCCAGCGCTATGCCCTGATGGACTACGGCAGCATGTTCGGCGACGGCGCGGCGCGCGGCGTGGATTTCACGGCCGACGCCCTGCATCGCACGGCCGAGGCGATGCTCGAGCACTACGCCGGCCCGCCGCAGACGGAGAACGGCACGGCAGCGCGTCAGGCCGCCTTGGCGCGCGTGCAGGCCGAGATCAAGGCGAACCGCTACGACGCGGCGACGAACCGCGTGACGCTGAGCGAGGGTCAGGCCGTTGCCTACGAGGCGCTGGTGCGCCACTACGCGGCGATGTTCCGCGGCGAGGGGCCGGAGGCCTTCCATCCCGCCGGCTACATCAGCGACGCGCAGGAGATCCGCGAGCTGGCCGCCTTCTTCTTCTGGGGCGGCTGGGTCTGCGGAGCGCAGCGTCCCGGCGTGAACTACAGCTACACGCACAACTGGCCCTACGACGAGCTGGCCGGCAACCGGCCCGGCGCGCCGGTCATGCTGTGGAGCGTGATCGCGGCGCTCGCCCTGGTGCTGTGTCTCGGCGTCGTGCTGTTCCTCTACGGGCGCTACAGCCGCATGGCCGGCTGGCGCAGCGGCGGCGGGCAGGAGAACCTCGCCACGGTGTTGCGGGTCGAGGGCTGGCGGCCGAGCGGGACGCAGCGCGCTGCCTACAGGTTCTTCGCCGCCGCGGGATTGCTGTTCGTGCTGCAGATCGTCGCCGGCGTACTGACGGTGCACGACTTCATCGGCTTCACCACCTTCTTCGGCAAGGACATCGCCGAGGCGCTGCCGCTGACGATCACGCGCGGCTGGCACATCCAGCTCGCCCTGCTGTGGATCACCGCCTGCTGGATCGGCGCCTCGGTCTTCGTCCTCTCGGCCGTCGCCGAACGCGAGCCGGCGGGGCAGTCGCGGCTGGTGAACCTGCTCTTTGCCATGGTGGTGGTGCTGGTGGCGGGCATGCTCGTCGGCGTGTTCATGGGACCGAAGAACCTTCTCGGCGAATACTGGAACCTGCTCGGCAACCAGGGCTGGGAGTTCGTCGAGCTGGGTCGCCTGTGGCAGGTTCTGCTGATGGCGGTGTTCGTGCTGTGGGCGGTCATCATCTGGCGCGGCGTGCGCGGCGTGTGGCGCCAGGGCGACGCCTGGATCATGCCGAAGTGGCTGTTCTACACCGTGCTCTCCATCGTGCTGCTGTTTCTCTCCGCCTTCGTCGCCAAGCCGACCACCAACTTCGTCGTCGCCGACTTCTGGCGCTGGGCGGTGATCCACATGTGGGCCGAGGCCTTCTTCGAGGTGTTCACCACCGTGCTGCTGGCCTACTTCATGGTGATGATGGGGCTGGTCAGCCACACGGCCGCCTCGCGCATCGTCTATCTCGCCACGCTGCTCTTCCTCGGTTCGGGCCTGCTCGGCATCTCGCACAACTTCTATTGGAACGCCAAGCCGGTTGAAACGCTCGCCATCGGCAGCGTCTTCTCGACGCTACAGGTGGTGCCGCTGATCCTGCTCACCCTGGAGGCCTGGGAATTCCGCAAAACGCCGGAGCGCTCCATGCAGGGCGAAGGCGCGCAGCGCTTCGGCCAGCATGAGGCCTTCCTCTTCCTGCTCGGCGTGAACTTCTGGAACTTCCTCGGCGCCGGCGTGTTCGGCTTCATCATCAACCTGCCGATCGTCAATTACTACGAGCACGGCACCTACCTCACGGTGAACCACGGCCACGCGGCGCTGATGGGGGTATACGGCAACCTGGCGCTGGCGGCGGTGCTGTTCTGCAGCCGCTACCTGGTCGCTCCGGGGGGCTGGAACAGCGCGCTGCTGCGGCGCGCCTTCTGGTCGATCAACCTCGGCCTGCTGCTGATGGTGGTGATCGATCTCTTCCCGGTCGGCATCCACCAGCTCGCCACCGTTCTGGAGGATGGCTACTGGCAGGCGCGTTCGCAGGCCTACATCGAGGGCGCCGTGTTCCAGACGCTGACCTGGGCGCGGGTGGTCGGCGGCGCCCTTTTCGTGCTGGGCGGCGTGCTGCCCATTGCCTGGTTCCTGCTCTCGCGACTGAGGCGGCTCAAGCCGGCAACGGCACAGCCGCAGCCGGAAGCGGTTGCGAAAGAAGGTGAGGTGCTGGCGAAGTAGGACTTACCTGCTGGAAGGCCCCATCCGAATCCTGAGCAGCGCGAGCAGGCGCAGGGGGTGCACGGCCTCGGGCTCGAGGCGCGGCCAGTCGACGGCATCGAGGGTGTTCTTCACCAGCAGGCCGAGGTCGGTGTCGCCTTCCATGAGCAGGCGCCGGCTGAAGAACAGCGTGTCGGGATCCTCCTCGCGCAGGGCCAGGGCGAGGAAGTCGCGCGCCCTGGCGGAGATCATCAGGTCCGGCTTGGCGCTGCTGACGGCCGGGCGGAAACCCTTTTCCGTCAGGGTGAAATTCAGGGTGAGGCCGGCGTCGGTGACGCGCAGGCAGACCAGCTTGCCGGCGAGCGGCTCGAGGGTCGCTCGCGGCAGGATGCGGTCGAGGGCGAGGTTCAACGCCGTTGTCAGGCCGAGCGTGGGCGGTAGTTGCGGCAGGCGCTCGTGCACCGCCCCTACGAAGCGCGGCAGGGTGAATTGCGGGATGCGCGCGCGGCGCAGGGTGTCGATGAGGTCCATGCCGGCAGTCTACCTCGGGGTCGCCTAGGCCGCAATTTGGTCCAGGCCCGGCTTGCCGTACCAGAAGCCGTTGCAGGGCGCCGCCACTTCCAGCGCGGCCATGCGGCTGCGCGCTGCCGGCACATCGAGCGTGCCGTCGAGGCGGGCGCGGAAGACGCCGATCAGTTCGGCGGTATGCTGCGATTGCGGGCTGATGCGCAGCACATCGACGCCCAGTCCGCGCAGGGCGTCGACCTCGCCGATCAGGTTGTACACCTTGGACGATTGCGTCTGGATGCCATTAAGCGTGAGGAATTCCTCGCCTTCGCGCGTCTTGATGAGCAGGCCGTCAGGAAACTCGAGGCACTTGAACTGGCAGTCGTCCTTCTGCAGGTTGAAGTGGCGGGCGGTGAAGCAGCGTGCCGAGAAGGCCAGCGGCAGGCGGCCGTAGGCGAATACCTCGGTCTCCATACCCGCCGGACGGCTCGCCTGCAGATCGCGCAGGGCGTCGGCCGACATCTCGACCGGCATCACCCAGCGCGCGGCGCCGAGGCGCGCCAGCATCGCGAGCGTGGCGCTGTTGAAGACGTTGAGGAAGGGGCCAGCGACGAAGGGGCGCTTCTCGGCATGGAGAATGCGCACGGCGCCCATGTCGTTGGCTTCGGTGAGGAAGGCGCGCTCGTCGATGACGCGGCGCAAGGTCTTCAGGTCGGACTCGGACTCGATCAACGTCTGCGTGCCGAGGATGGCCTGCTTGCCCGCGGCGGCAAGCTTGCCGGCGATCTCCGCCCAGTCCTGCACGCGCAGCTCGTGGCGGCGGGCACAGACGGTCTCGCCGAGATAGACGATGTCGACCGGCGCGCTGGCGATGGCCTCGTAGAAGTCGAAGACCTGCTGGCGCGGCCAGTAATAGAGGAGCGGACCAAGCGCGAGTTTCATTTCACTTCCAGGGCCGGTAGTAGGCGCCGAGCGTGTGCATCTGGCCCTCGGACACCTTGTTCAGCTCCGCCATCCACGCCTCGCGCACGGAGAAGTTCTGGCGATTGCGCAGGGCGCTGTCGATGGCCTCGCGCCACACCTTCGTCACCTGGGCGACGTAGGCGGGGCTCCTCTGGCGGCCCTCGATCTTGATGGCCTTGACGCCGATCTCCATCAGCTTCGGCAGCAGCTCCATAGTGTTGAGGCTGGTCGGCTCCTCGATGGCGTAGTAGGTCTCGTCGTTCACCTCGAAGCGGCCCTTGCACAGTGTCGGATAGCCGGTCTTCTCGCCTTCGGCGAAGCGGTCGATGAGCACGCCATTCAGGCGCGTTTCCATGCCCTGCGCGGTCTGCTCGTAGCGCACTGCCTTGCCCGGCGAGCAGACGCCGACGGTATTGGGCGAGTCGCCGGTGACGTAGGCGGAGAGCGCGCAGCGCCCCTCGACCATGACGCAGAGGCCGCCGAAACCGAACACTTCGATCTCCACCGGCGTGTTCTTCACGACATGCTCGACCTGCGCCATGGCCAGCACGCGCGGCAGCACGGCGCGCTGGATGCCGAACTGCTCGTGGTAGAAATTGATTGCCTCATAGCTGGTGGCCGAGCCCTGCACGGAGAGGTGCAGGCGCAGCTGCGGATGCCTGGTCTTGGCGTACTCCATCAGGCCGGGGTCGGCGAGGATGATGGCGTCCACGCCGAAGTCGGCGGCCTTGTCGACGGCGGCGGTCCAGCGGGGCCAGGTGGCGGTCTGCGGATAGGTGTTCAGCGCCAGCAGCACCTTGACGCGGCGGTCGTGGGCGTAGCGGATGCCCTCGCGCAGTTGCGCGTCGTCGAAGTTGAGGCCGGTGAAGTTGCGTGCGTTGGTGTTGTCCTTGAGGCCGGTGTAGACGCAGTCGGCGCCGTTGTCGACGGCGGCTTTCAGGGCCGGCAGGGCGCCGGCCGGGCAGACGAGTTCGAAGGGTTTGCCGGTGAGCATGGGGGTGTGCGCTTTCGGAGAGTTGGCAGTCTAGGGGCGGCCGGGCCGAACCGGCTTGACGTGGATCAATCATGACCGGCAGGCCAACGGATCCCCATATTGACCAAAGTTAAAGTCCGGCCCGGTTTTGCCGATAAAACATGCTCACAGACCGGCCCGCATGCGAGCCGGCACCGGAAAAAATAGAAGGATCATCATCATGTTTGCGCTGATTCGCAGGACGGGCGTGGGTTTTCGGCTTTGGCTGCTGCTGGGGGTGCTGGTCGGCTTCTGGGTTTTCGGTTTCGCCCTGGGCATGTACGGCATGTCCCGCATCGAAGGCAGCCTGAAGACGGTGTTCGAAGATCACACGGCGCCTGCCGCCGACCTGGCGCGCATCCTGGAGCTGCGCAGCGACAACGCGGCGCAGATGCTGCTCGCCTTCCAGCACAATCCGGCCGCCGGCTACGCCAAGCTGCACGACCACCCGGTTGCCGAACACCTCGACCGCATCGAGGCGAACGTGCGGGAGATCGACGGCTTGTGGAAGAAGTATGTCGGGCATGACCTGTCCCCCCAGGAGAAGCTGCTGGCCGCCGAATTCGAGAAGTTGCGCGCGGAGTTCGTCGGCGGCGCCCTGCTGCCCGCCGCGAAGGCGGTGCGGGGCGGGGACTACTCGGATGCGAACACGGCCGGCTTCCTGAAGGCGGCGCGCGGGCCCGGCAAGGAGATGCTGGACAAGCTGCGCGCCCTGTTCGATTTGCAGGTGAAAATGGCCGAGGAGGAGTACGCCGCGGCGCGCTCTTCCCAATCCATGGTGCGCAACCTGGCGCTGGCCGGCATGGCGTTTGCGCTGGGCATCGGCATGTTCCTCGCCTTCGTCATCGTCCGCTCCGTCGCCCTGCCGCTCGCCGAGCTGCGCAAGACCATGCTGGAGATCGCCGACCAGGGCGATCTGACGCGGCGCGCCGCCACGGACGGCAACGACGAGGTCGCCCAGACGGCGACCGGCTTCAACACGCTGGTGGAGTCGCTGCAGCGGGCAGTCAATAATGTGCGCACCAGTGCCGAACAACTCTCCAATGCCTCGACCTGCCTGGTGACGACTGCCGATGATGTGGCCAGGGCGTCGGCCGAGCAGAGCGACACGGCTGCCGGCATGGCCGCCTCCGTCGAACAGATGACGGTCAGCATCAGCCACATCTCCGAGGGCGCCAAGGATGCCAATGCCATCTCGCAGAAGGCGGGAGACGACGCGCGTCAGGGCGGCGAGGTGATCGGCCAGGCGGCCGGCGAAATGGAGCAGCTGGCGTTGACGGTGAACAAGGCGGCGCAGACCATCGAGCAGCTCGGCGTGCAGTCCGACCAGATCTCGGCTATCGTCCAGGTGATCAAGGACGTCGCCGACCAGACCAACCTGCTGGCGCTGAATGCCGCCATCGAGGCGGCGCGCGCCGGCGAGCAGGGCCGCGGCTTCGCCGTGGTGGCCGACGAAGTGAGGAAGCTCGCCGAGCGCACCGGCTCCAGCGCCGGCGAGATCACGCGCATGGTCGAGGCCATCCAGCAGAACGCCCGCCAGGCGGTCGCCGAAATGGAGACCTCGGTCGAGCGCGTGAATGAAGGTGCGCGCCTGTCGCAGGAGGCCGGCCAGTCGGTGACGCAGATCAAAGAGGGCGCCGCCCATGTCGTGGCGGTGGTGAACGACATCTCCGGCGCGCTGGTCGAGCAGAGTTCGGCGGCGACCGACATCGCCCAGCGCGTCGAGCGCATCGCCCAGATGTCGGAGACGAACAGTTCGGCCGCCAGCGAGGCGGCGGGCGAGGCCCGCAAGGTCGAGGAACTGGCGGTCGGTCTGCGCAATTCGGTGTCGCGCTTCCGCTGCTGACTGGCAGCCGCACGAAGAAAAAAGGCCCGGCAATCGCCGGGCCTTTTTATTGAAAAGTCAGTCTGTGTGGTACGGCGTCTATTTGACGCTGACCGCGTCCTTCACCATCTGGATGCCGACCGGGTCGTCCAGCGTCGTCAGGTCGCCGGGGTCGCGGCCCTCGGCGATGGCTTGGATCGAGCGGCGCAGCACCTTGCCCGAGCGCGTCTTCGGCAGCTGGTTGATGAAGTGCACGTTCTTCGGCCGGGCGATCGGCCCGAGCAGGCCGTCGACCGTGCCCATCACTTCCTTCTCCAGCGCCGCCTTCAGCTCCGGCGTGGCGATCTTCGCCGGGTCCTTCACCACGGCGAAGGCCATCGGCATCTGGCCCTTGAGCGGGTCGGCGACGCCGACCACGGCCACCTCGGCGACGGCGGCGTGGGCGCTGATGGCCTCCTCGATCTCGCGCGTGCCGAGGCGGTGGCCGGCGACGTTGATGACGTCGTCGGTGCGGCCGAGGATGAAGTAGTAGCCGTCCTTGTCGCGGATGCCCCAGTCGAAGGTGGTGTAGATCTGCTTGCCCGGGAAGGAGGTGAAGTAGGTCTGCACGAAGCGCTCGTCCTGGCCCCAGACGGTACTCATGCAGCCGGGCGGCAGCGGCGGCACGACGGCGACGACGCCCTTCTCGTCGGCCGGCACCTCCTCGCCGGTGGCCTCGTGCAGCAGGCGCACGTCGTAGCCGTAGGCCGGGAAGGAGGGGCTGCCGAACTTGGTCGGATGCGGCTCGATGCCGGGCAGGCCGGTGAGCAGGGCCCAGCCGGTTTCGGTCTGCCAATAATGGTCGTAGATCGGCTTCGCCAAAGCCTCGGCGATCCACTTCGCCGTCGGCTCGTCGAGCGGCTCGCCGGCGAGGAAGAGGTGGCGCAGCGAAGAGAGGTCGTACTTCTTGAGGAAGGCCGGGTCCTGCTTCTTCAGCACGCGGATGGCGGTCGGCGCCGAGAACATCACCGTGACCTTGTGGTCCTGCACGATCTTCCACCAGATGCCGGCGTCGGGGCGGATCGGCGTGCCCTCGTACACCACCGTCGCCATGCCGTTGATGAGCGGACCGTAGACGATGTAGGAGTGGCCCACCACCCAGCCGATGTCGGAGGTGGCGAAGTAGGTCTCGCCCGGGTTGGCCTGGTACACATGGCGCATCGAGGCGGCCAGCGCCACGGCATAGCCGCCGGTGTCGCGCTGCACGCCCTTCGGCTTGCCGGTGGTGCCGGAGGTGTACAGGATGTAGGACGGATGCGAGGATTCGACGAAGGTGCACGGCACTTGGGCGTTCAAATGCTGCGCGCGCAGCTCGGCGTAGTCGAGGTCGCGTCCGGCGACGCGCGGCATCTCCTTGTCGAGGCCGCGGTTGACGATCAGCACCTTCTGCGGCGGCGTCGCCGCCAGGCGCAGCGACTCGTCCACCAGGTGCTTGTAGGGCACGGCCTTGCCGCCGCGCATGCCGGCGTCGGCCGTCACCATCACCTTCGGCTGGGCGTCGTCGATGCGGGTGGCGAGCGAGTTGGCGGCGAAACCGCCGAACACCACCGAGTGGATGGCGCCGATGCGCACCGTGGCGAGCATGGCGAAGATGGCCTCGGCGATCATCGGCATGTAGATCAGGACGCGGTCGCCCTTGCCGACGCCGAGGCTCTGCAGGACGGCGGCCATGCGCTGCACTTCGGCGTGCAGCTCGGCGTAGGTGTAGGTCTTCTCCTCGCCGGTCTCGGTCGACAGGTAGATCAGCGCCGGCTGGCCGGCGCGGTCCTTCAGGTGCCGGTCGACGGCGTTGTGGCAGAGGTTGGTCTCGCCGCCGACGAACCACTTGGCGAAGGGCGGCCTGCCGTAGTCGAGCACCTGGTCGAACGGCTTGTGCCAGTCGACCAGCCTGGCCTGCTCGCGCCAGAACGCATCGCGGTCTTCGATCGAACGGCGGTGAAACTCCTGATACTTCGTTCCCATCATCCCCTCCTCGTTTTGGCTGCCGGCGGGCTGTTGATGCCCGGAAAAGTATTGATTATAGGGGGAGTGCCGCAGGGAAGAATGCCGTTCAAGCGACACAGCCCGGCGGGCAGGGGTGTGACGGGTCTTATAGAAGAGCGCTCCGTTTCAGAGGAAGCGCATCGGGTCGATCTGCCATTTTTCCGGCGCTTCGTGGCCGACGATACGGTCGGCTCCGCCCCGGCCCAGGGCCCTGGACAGGTCGACATCCTCCGGCTTCAGGTAATGGTTGCGCCTGGCATCGAACACGACGCGCACCAGGGGCTGCAGCATGCTCGACTCGCGCTGCTCGACCACCACCGCCAGCCGGCCGCTCTCCAGCCGCACGAGGGCCCCGGTCGGATAGATGCCGACCACCCGGGCGAAGGCGTGCACCAGTTCCGGATTGAAGTGGAATTTGCTCCACTCGAACAGCTTGCGCAGGGCCTCGGTGGGCGCCATGCCCTTGTGGTAGACCCGGTCCGAGGTGATGGCGTCGTAGACGTCGATGATCGAGGCCATCTGGCCGAAGCGCGAGATCTCGCCGCCCTTCAGGCGGTTCGGATAACCGCTGCCGTCGTAGCGTTCGTGATGCTGCGCCGCCACCTGGACCGCCGTCTGCGAGATGTTCGGCGTGATCTCGAGGATTTCCCGGCTCGCCACAACGTGGTGGCGCATGACGGCGAACTCCTCCTCGGTCAGCTTGCCAGGCTTGTTGAGGATGCGGTCGGGCGTCTGCATCTTGCCGACGTCGTGCACCATGCCGCCAATGCCGGCCTGGCGGAGGGTTGCCTCGTCGAGGCCGAGGCCGCGGCAGAAGGCGATCAGCAGGGCGGCGACGCCGACCGAATGCTGGAAGGTGTATTCATCCTTGTTCTTGATGCGCGCGAGGGAGAGCAGTGCGCCGCTGTTGCGCAGGATGGAGCTGGCCATCTTGTCCACCATCGGTTCGAGCTGCTCGACCTGCACCTGCTTGCCAAGGCGCACGTCGTGCATGACGCTGCGCATGATCAGGTTGGCCTCGGAATGGATCTTGCGGGCGCGGCCCAGTTCCTCGCGGGTGGCGGCGCGCGGCGCCGCGGCAGTCGCTTCGGCAATCTGCTGCAGTTCGCCGTCGAGCTCGCCGCACACCTCGGCTGCCGTCGGCGCGTCGCTGACGTCCCGGCCGAGGTCGGTGTCGATGTAGACCTCGCGGATGCCGGCCTCGGCGATCTTGCGCAAGTCCTTCTCCGATCCCAGCTTGAAGCGGGTGCTGAGAAAGGGATGATCCATCCAGCCGCAGTTCAGGTCGTGGATGAACATGCCCGGCTCGAGGCGGGCGACGGGTATTTTCTTGACGGGCATGATTAATCGCTTGAGATCCAAGCGATTAACGGCCTTCCCCGGACAAAGCTTTAGATGGTCTCCGGCTCGGTGCGGATCGCGCCGCAGGGGCATTCGGCGACGCAGATGCCGCAGCCCTTGCAGTAGTCGTAGTTGAAGCGGAAGCGCTTGCCGGGCCCGAGCTTGATGACGGCGTTGTCGGGGCAGACGCCGTAGCAGTTGTCGCACTCGAAGCAGTTGCCGCAGGAGAGACACCGCCGCGCCTCGAACAGGGCGTTGCCCTCGTCGAGCCCGCCCAGCACCTCCTCGAAGGTGCCCTGGCGGCGGATGATGTCGAGCACCGGCTGCACGGTCTTCGGCGCGTCGAGGTAGTACCAGGTATTGAGCTTGTCGAAGGTGGCGACCTCGTGCCTGGGCGGCGGCGAATAAGCCTCGCCGCGCAGCCAGGCGTCGATGTGGCGCGCCGCCTTCTTGCCGTGCCCTATTGCGACGGTGACGGTGCGCTCGCCCGCCACCATGTCGCCGCCGGCGAAGATGCCGGCGTGGCCGGTCATCATGCCGGCATCGACCTGCACCGAGCCGTTCTCGAATGTCAGTCCCGGGACCGCGGCGAGGAGGCCGAGATCGACGTCCTGGCCCAGCGCCAGCACCAGCGAATCGGCCTCGATGGTCTCGAATTCCCCGGTCGGCTGCGGGAAGCCGGATTCATCCAGCGCCATCTTCTCCACCATCAGGGTCGCCTCGCCGGCCTCCTTGACGGTGGTCAGCCATTTCATCCGTACGCCCTCCTGCAGCGCCTCCTCGACCTCGAAGTCGTGCGCCGGCATCTTCTCGCGCGTGCGGCGGTAGACGATGATCGACTCCTCGGCGCCGAGCCGCTTGGCCGTGCGGGCGACGTCGATGGCGGTGTTGCCGCCGCCGTACACCACGACGCGGCGGCCGAGCAGGGGCTTCTCCTCCTTCTCCATGCCGCGCAGCACCGAGACGGCGTCGAGAATCTTGTTGGCGTCGCCGGCCGGAATGTAGGCGCGCTTGGCGATGTGCGCGCCGACGGCGAGGAAGCAGGCGTCGAATTTCCCGGCCTTCATGGTGGCCGGCAGGTCGTCGACGCGGCTGTCGAGCTTGAGCGCGACGCCCAGGTCGAGGATGCGCTGCACCTCGGCGTCGAGCACCTCGCGCGGCAGGCGGTACTTGGGGATGCCGTAGCGCATCATGCCGCCGGCCTGCGCGTTGGCTTCATGGATCGTCACGGCGTGTCCGGCCAGACGCAGGTGCCAGGCGGCGGAGAGCCCGGCCGGGCCCGAGCCGACCACCAGCACGCGCTTGCCGGTTTCTTTGCCGGGCGCGACGGTCCAGCCGCGCTTCACCGCCTCGTCGCCGAGGAAGCGCTCGACGGCGTGGATGCTGACCGACTCGTCGAGCTGGCCGCGGTTGCAGGCGCTCTCGCAGGGGTGGTAGCAGACGCGGCCCATGGTGGCGGGCATCGGATTGTTCTTCACCAGCTCGTGCCAGGCCGCCTCGTAGTCGCCCGACTCGGCGTGGAACAACCAGCCCTGGATGTTCTCGCCGGCCGGGCAGGCATGGTTGCAGGGCGGCAGGCGGTCGACGTAGACCGGCCGCACGGTGCGCCAGGAGCCGGTGCGGTTGGCGAGCGAGGAGCCGGGGTCGAGGGTGATGGCGAAGGGCTTATCCATGGCGGCGCTCATCCACCAAACGATATTTACGGATGTTGCGGTCGGCCATCGCCTGGATGCGGGCGATGGTATCGACGGCCTCGGTCTTGCCGAAGAGGTGGGCGAAGCGCTTCTGCGGCCTGAGGTATTCCTCCACCGGTACGCGGCGGCGGATCGGCGTCGAGCGCACCACCTCGCCGTGTTCGGCCTCGAAGAGCGGGAAGAGGCCGGTCTCCACGGCGAGCCGCGCCAGCTTGATGGTGTCGTGCGGCGCCGCCCCCCAGCCGAGCGGGCAGGGCACCAGGATGTGGATGTAGCGCGCGCCCCGCGCCGTCATGGCGCGACTGACTTTGTCCTCGAGGTCGCGGAGATACGCCACCGAGGCGGTGGCGACGTAGGGGATGCCGTGCGCCATGGCGATCTCCGGCAGGTTCTTGCCCTGGCCGAAGGCGTTGCCCGGCGCGGCGCCCACGGCCGGGGTGGTGGCGGTGCGCGCTGCCGCCGGCGTCGCCGAGGAGCGCTGCACGCCGGTGTTCATGTAGGCCTCGTTGTCGTAGCAGATGTAGAGCACGTCGTCGTTGCGCTCGAACATGCCGGAGAGGCAGCCGAAGCCGATGTCGGTGGTGCCGCCGTCGCCGCCCTGGGCGATGACGCGCACCTCCTTGCGGCCCTTGACCTTCATCGCCGCCGCCACGCCGGTGGCCACCGCCGCGGCGTTGCCGAACAGCGAGTGGATCCAGGGGATCTGCCACGACGTTTCCGGATAGGGCGTCGAGAACACTTCCAGGCAACCGGTGGCGTTGCAGGCCACGACCTGGTTGTTCGCCGCGCGCATGGCGGCGTCGATGGCATAGCGCGCGCCGAGCGCTTCGCCGCAGCCCTGGCAGGCGCGGTGGCCGGAGTTGAGCGAATTGGTGCGCTGCATGTTGGCCTGCACGCTGCGCTGGTGTTCGTCGAGCAGTCGGTTGCCGACGGTGAAGGTGCCGGTCTGGTAGAACTTGATCTGCTGCATTTCCATGGCGTTCTCCTCAGCGTATGCCCAGGTCGCGCAGGATGTTTTCCGCGGAAGGGCCGGAGCGGCGCTGCGCCTGCTCGCGCGCCAGTTCGCGATCGATCGCGGCCTGGTTGAGGTCGAGGAAGGTGAGCGGCTCCAGCTCGTCGCGCAGCGCCTTTTCGAACAGGCTGCGCAGGCTGGACTTGGTGATGGCGCGCCCGCCCAGCCCCGCCACCACGGTATAGGCGTGCAGCGAGATGCCGGACAGCGCCATGCGCAGGTTGTGCGAGACGATGCCGCCGATGCCCACCGCCAGCGACTTCTCGATCACCACCAGGCGCTTGGCGTGGGAGAGCAGCTCGTGCAGTTCGTCGCTCGGGAAGGGGCGAAAGGAGACGATGGATGCGGCGCCGATGGCGTAGCCCTCGTCGCGCAGCTCGTCGATGACGTCCTTGATGGTGCCGTTCACCGAGCCAAGCGCGACGACGATGGTCTTGGCGTCCTCCGCGCGGTAGGTGCGGATGAGGCCGCCCGAATCGCGGCCGAACACCTGCTTGAACTCGGCCGAGAGCTGCGGGATCAGCTCGAGGGCGCGCATCTGCTTGTGGTGGGCGAGGTAGCGCACCTCCATGAAAGCCTCGGGGCCGACCATGGCGCCGATGGACACCGGCTCGTGTGTGTCGAGTACCTGGCGCGGCTCGAAGGGCGGCAGGTAGGCGTCGACCTGTTCCTGCGTCGGCACGTCGATGCGCTCGTAAGCGTGGGTGAGGATGAAGCCGTCGACGCACACCATCACCGGCATCGACAGCTCCTCGGCCAGGCGGAAGGCCTGGATGTGCAGGTCGGCCGCCTCCTGGTTGGTCTCGGCGTAGAGCTGGATCCAGCCGGCGTCGCGCATCGACATGGAATCCGTGTGGTCGTTCCAGATGTTGATCGGCGCGCCGATGGCGCGGTTGCCGATGGTCATGACGATGGGCAGGCCCAGGCCGGCCGCGTTGTATACCGCCTCGGCCATGAAGAGCAGGCCCTGGCTGGCGGTGGCGGTGTAGGTGCGCGCGCCCGCCGCCGAGGCGCCGATGGCCACCGACAGCGCGGCGAACTCCGATTCGACGTTGATGAACTCGCAGTTGGCGAGATCGCCGGCCTTCACCATCTCGCCGAGGCCCTCGACGATGTGCGTCTGCGGGGTGATCGGGTAGGCGCAGATCACCTCCGGCCGGCACAGGGCGACGGATTCGGCGATGGCGTGGGAACCTTCCGTTTGCTTAAGCATGGTGGCCGGCCTCCTCGCGTTCCTTCAGGACGATCTCGAAGGCCTCGCGCGCGGCGGCGACGTTGCCTTCCGCCACCTTGCCGGAGAATTTCTCGCGGATGGCGGCGAGGACGGACTCCAGCTTCACCTGCTCGCAGACCGCGGCGAAGCCGCCCAGCAGCGCGGCGTTCGGCAGCGGCCGGCCGACATGCTTCAGCGCCAGCTCGGTGGCCGGCACGGTGCACAGCAGGTCGGGATGGAAGCCGGCGACGAACTCGCCGATGCCCAGCTCGGCGAAGCTGCGCGTGGAGTTGATGAGGATCAGGCCTTCGGTGGTGACGCCGCTGAAGAGGTCGACCTGGTGCAGCAGGGTCGGATCCTGGATGATCAGCGCGTCCGGGCTCATCACCGGTTCGCGCAGGCGGATTTCCTTGCCGTCGATGCGGCAGAAGGCCATCACCGGCGCGCCCATGCGCTCCGAGCCGAAGCTGGGGAAGGCCTGCGCGTGCCTGCCTTCGAGAAAGGCGGCGACCGAGAGCATTTCCGCGGCGGAGACGACACCCTGCCCGCCGCGGCCGTGGATGCGCACCTGGAACATGTTGCCTCCTGGGCCGGAAGATACTGCGATTATGGGCGGTGAGCGCCGCCCGGGCAATTGCGGTTGACCGCTACGCCCGGAACGTCAGGCGGCCTGCCGGGTGCGCAGCGGATCGCCGAAGAGGTTGAGCAGGTCGAGCCGGGTGATGATCCCGGACAGGCGGTCCTCGGCGTCGGTGACCGGGACGTGGTTGATGCCGTGCGTGGCGAAGGTGCCGAAAAGCTCGGCGACGTGCGTCTCCTCGCCCAGCGAGATGACCGGCGCGGTCATGATGTCGGCGGCCGTTGCCGGATTCTTGCGCGCCGAGGTCAGCAGGCAGCGCAGGCGGCCGCGGCGGTTCCAGTCCCAGTCGGTGTTCTTGAGGAAGTCGGAGATGGCCACCATGCCGACGACGCGGCGCGCTTCGTCCACCACCGGCACGCCGCGGATGTTGCGCTGGCGCAGGACGCTCCAGACCGCCGGCAACGGCGTCTCCGGCGATACCGAGGTGACGTTGCGGGTCATGATGTCGCGACAGAGGATGGAGCCGAGACTGCGCTTCTGGCGGTTGATCGTCGCCAGCAGATAGATCCGCTCGAGATCCTCCTCGGCCACGTCGATGAAGGCGTCCATGCTCTTCAGGGCGGCGACGATGTCATCGTGTTCCGGTCGCATGGCGCGGCCGACCGGTGCGCCGGCATCGGCCGGGGCCGGTCGCCGCATCGGATAGCGGCGGCCCGGCAGCAGGTTGTTCATGACCAGGGCAATGACGAGCAGGAGGCCGACATTGATGCCGACCACGGAGAAGACATAGCCCCAACCGAGGGACTGGATCGGCTGGCCGCCGATGACGGCGAACACGGTCGTGGCGCCGGCCGGCGGATGCAGGCAGCGCAGCCAGTGCATGGCCAGCATGGACAGTCCCAGCGCGGCGGCCGCGGCCATGACGGGGTTGGGGATGGACTGGGCGCAGGCCACGCCGATCGCCGCCGATATCAGGTGCCCCCCCACGACTGCCCAGGGTTGGGAGAGCGGGCTGTGGAAGACGGCGAACAGCAGGACTGCGGACGATCCCATGGAGGCGATCACGAACGGGCGATGTTCCGCGTGCGCGAAGAGCTGGCTGACCCAGATGACCAAGCCGATGGCCGCGCAGGCGGCCAGGGCGGAAATGACCTTTTCCCGCCGGCTGATCGGGGCTTGTTCGGGAAACAGGAATGAAGCAAGGGCGTCGAACCGCATCACATTTTCCGGGCTTGGCGGGCTGCACATCCTAGCGGGAGGTTTCTGCCGGGAAAATAACCTGAAGGGAGTACCCCGATCTTCTGCAGCCGGAAAAGAAAAGGGCCTGAGATTGCTCTCAAGCCCTTGATTTCGGTGGTAGGCCGTGGCGGATTCGAACCGCCGACCAACGGATTAAAAGTCCGCTGCTCTACCAGCTGAGCTAACGACCCCCGAAAGAGCCGCGCATTATAGAAGCCGGTATGCGCGGTGTCAATTTTCCGGGCGGTCCTAGGCTTCCCGCATCATCCGCCAGTACTGGAATTTCATGGTCGCGGCGGCGCCGGCGACGATGGCGAAGAAGGTCAGGAAGGAGCCCATGGCCAGAGTGGACACGCCGGTGATGGCCTGGCCGACCGTGCAGCCCATCGACAGCACGCCGCCGATGCCCATCAGCACGGCGCCGATGGCATGGTTGAGGAAGTCGCCGCCGGAGACGAACCACTCGAAGCGGAAATTGCCGCTGAGCAGCGCATACAGGAAGGAGCCGACGATGACCCCGAGCAGGGCCGTGATGCCGAAGTTGATGTTGGCGAAATCGGCCGGGCTCATCAGGTAGCGCACGCTGTCGCCCATCGGGCTGATGAAGGTGAAGGACTGCACCTCGACGCGGCTCGGCACGGTGTCGGCCATTTCCGCCCATTCCTTCCAGGTCGTGCCCGACGGGCCGGCGGTCAGGTACCAGCCGATGACCACGGCCAGGCCGATGATCACGCCGGCGAGGATGTTGTCGAAGCTGCCGCGGAACTCCTTCGAGGCGAAGGCGATTCCGGCCAGGACCAGGCCGAGCACGACGCCGGTGGCGACCTGGGGGGTCATGCCGGCGCCGAAGAATTCGCTGACCGCCTGGCTCTGCATGCCCGACTTGCCGAGATCGACGGTGGTGGCGGCGATCCAGGAATTGAAGACCTGGGCGTAGAAGTCGGTCCACAGCATGAGGTAGGCGCAAACCGAAGCGATGGCCAGGACGACGAGCGACTTGAGGTTGCCGCCGCCGATGCGCACCAGGGTCTTGTTGCCGCAGCCGGAGGCCAGCGTCATGCCGATGCCGAACATCAGGCCGCCGAGCAGGTAGCGCAGCCAGGCGAAATTCGGCGTGCGGTAGGGCGGGAAGGTGCTGTTGCCGATGCTGGCAAGGCCCATGCCGGCCATGGCGGCCACGCCGAGCATGGCCACGGCCATGGCCAGCAGCCAGGCACGCAGCCGTCCGGTGTCGCCCATGTTGACCCAGTCGGAGACCGCGCCCATGGTGCAGAAATTGGTCTTGTTCGCCACGGCGCCCATGACGATGGCGACGACGAAGACGGCCGTCAGCACCTGGTTGTGAATCGTGAATTCCATGCTTCCTCCTCGGTGTGCGCCGGATTTTTACGGCACAGTCAGCGGATTCTAAAGAAACAGCCGTCGCAGTGGATTAGTCTTGTTTCACTGCACATAACCGGCGTGAATTTCAGCCCTCAAGCAGTCAGGTAGCGGGTCGGATCGGGCAAGCCGGCCGCCTCGAAGCCGGCGCGCCGCAGGCGGCAGGAGTCGCACAGGCCGCAGGCGGCCCCCGAAGCATCGGCCTGATAGCAGGAGACGGTGAGGCCGTAGTCCACGCCGAGCAAGCTGCCGCGCCGAATGATCTCGGCCTTGGAAAGTGCGATCAGCGGGGCGTGGATGGAAAGCCGCGCGCCTTCGACGGCCGCCTTGGTGGCGAGGTTGGCCATCGCCTCGAAGGCGGCGATGTATTCGGGCCGGCAATCCGGGTAGCCCGAGTAGTCGACCGCATTCACGCCGACGAAGATGTCGTGGGCACCCAGCACCTCGGCCCAGGCCAGGGCCAGCGACAGCATGACGGTGTTGCGCGCCGGCACGTAGGTGGCGGGAATGCCCGGCTGGACGCCGTGCATCGGCACGTCGATATTGCGGTCGGTGAGCGCCGAGCCGCCGAATTGGCCGAGGTCGACGTCGACGATGCGGTGCTCCCGGGCGCCCAGTGCCGCGGCGATGTTGGCAGCCGCTGCCAGCTCCGCCGCATGCCGCTGGCCGTAGGCCACCGACAGGGCGTGGCAGGCATAGCCCGCGCTGCGGGCGATGGCCAGGGTGGTGGCGGAATCGAGGCCGCCGGAGAGCAGCACGACGGCGCGTTTTTCCTTTGCAGTCATCGGGTTTGATGCGGGTCAAGTATTCATTGCTGGCGCGACAATACCATGCGCGCCATGATCGAGGTCGAAGTCCATCTCTACAACAGCCTGGTGTGCTACGTGCCGAAGTACGAGCCGTTGCGGCTCTTGCTGCCGGAGGGCGCGGCGCCTGCCGAGGTGGCGCACCGGCTGGGCATTCCGGAACGGGAGATCTTTGCCGCCTGGCGCAACGGCCACAACATCCTGAAATCCTTCGGCGGCAGCTTCGAGGAAGGCGTGGTGCTGGACGACGGAGATCGCCTGGCGCTGTCCGGGCCGATTCCCTTCTCTCGGGCCTACGGCGCGCCGGTCTGCTGATTCCCGTTTTCGCGGAAATGACGCGGCTTACCGGCCGCGCTCGCTGCCCCAGATGATCTTGTGCAATTGCAGCTGCATGCGCACCGGCAGGCGGTCGCGCAGCACCCATTCGGCCAGCTGCTTCGGATCGAGCCTCCCCGCCACCGGCGAGAGCAGCACCGGACAGATCTCATCCAGTCGCCGTGCCGCGAGGACTGACTTTGCCCACTCGTAATCCGCCTCGCCGGCCAGCACGACCTTGATCTCGTCGTGCGCGTTGAGGCGGGCGAGGTTGTCCCACAGGTTTTTGTCCGTTTCCCCGGAGGCCGGCGCCTTGAGGTCCATGATGCGGGAGACGCGCGGGTCGACGGCGGAGACGTCGAGCGCCCCGCTGGTTTCGAGGGAGACCGAGTAGCCGGCATCGCACAGCGCGGCGAGCAGCGGCAGGCAGGCCTTCTGCGCCAGCGGCTCGCCGCCGGTGACGCAGACCTGGCGGGCGCCGTGCCTGGCCACCTCGATCAGCACGTCGCCGAGCGTCATCGTCTCGCCGCCGCTGAAGGCATAGTCGGTGTCGCACCAGGTACAGCGCAGCGGGCATCCGGTCAGCCGCACGAACACCGTCGGCAGGCCGGCGCGGGTGCTCTCGCCCTGCAGGGAATGAAAGATTTCGCTGACGCGCAGCTTGGCGGAAAGGTCGGTCACGCTGCGGGGGCGGGAATCGTGGGAACAGTGTCCCGGCCGAACGCGGCCGCGCCTACCGCCTCTTCGCGAGGCGCTGCTTGGCGACCGTGGCAGCGGCGCTGGCGGGGTACTTGGCGACAAGCGCTTCCAGCGTCTTGCGCGCCCCCCTGGCGTCGCCGGATTCCTGCTGGCAGTTCGCCTGTCCGAGCAGCGCATCCGGTGCCTTGGCGTCGTCCGGCCAGGTGGCGGCCAGCTTTGCGAAGAGTTCCATGGCCTTCTTGTACTCGCCGAGCTGATAGTGCGCGCTGCCGGCCCAGTAATGTGCCGAGGGCAGGAAGGGGCTGGCCGGATAGGCCTTGATGAAGGCGAGGAAGGCGGCCAGCGCGTCCTTGTGCTTGCCGGCCTTGAATAGATTCAGCGCCGCCTCGTAGTCGCGCGTCTCCGCCGCCGGGTCGACGGCCGGCCTGGCGTCGGCCGGCTTGCCCTCGGCGCCGGCCTGTGGCTCCAGCTTGCGCAGCCGGTTGTCGAGGTCGACGTAGAAGTCCTTCTGCCGCTTCTGCGTCGACTCGATTTCGTAGGTCAGCACTTCGACCTGGCCGCGCAGCTTGGCGACCTCCGCCTTGAGCGCCTCGATCTGGTTGGCCAGTTCGATCTGTCCGCGCGAGGCTGCCTCCAGTTTCTCCATCCTGGCGGTGACTTCCGCGCGCAGCGCCTCGACGCGCTTGCGCGCCTCTTCGTCGTCGAAGAGGGCGCCGCGCGCCGGCAAGGCGGCTACGAGGACCAGCAGGGGCAGCAGGCGTCGGATGCGCATTGCTCAGAACTCGCCGGTGTAGAGCATGTCGTCGCGGCGGTTCTGCGACCAGCAGGCCTCGTTCGCTTCGCTGCAGCGCGGCTTTTCCTCGCCCAGGCTGACGGCCTCGACCTGCTCCTCGCGGGCGCCGAGCAGGGTGAGCATCTTCTTCAGCGCTTCGGCGCGTTTCTGGCCGAGCGCCAGGTTGTATTCGCGGCTGCCGCGCTCGTCGGCATTGCCCTGGATGAGCATCTTCACCTTCGGGTTGGCGACGAGGAACCTGGCGTGCGCCTCGACCAGCGACTTGAACTCGTCCTTGATGACGTAGCTGTCGTAGTCGAAGAACACGCTGCGCTTGGCCAGCTCGCCCTGCCGGGTGGCGGCCAGCGCCGTGCCCATCTGGTCGTCGGCCGTCACCGGCTTGACCTGGGCACCATCGACTCTTTTCGCACTGCGGTCTTCCACGTCCGCGCCGGGCTGTTCCGGCCCGCCGGTGGTGCCGCAGCCGGCGATCAGGGCGGCGCCCAGGACAATCATCAGTTTTTTGCGCATCGTCATCTCCACTAGGCAATCAATGTTTCAAAAAGGGACCCCAGGCCGGTTCGCGGACGTCGCCCGCCTGAACCGAGAGCTTCTGCTTGACGCGGCCGTCGCTGGAGACGGCGGCGAGCACGCCGCGCCCGCCGATCTCGGAGGCGTAGAGGATCATGCGGCCGTTGGGCGCGAAGCTGGGCGACTCGTCCTTGTCGGAATCGGTGAGGATCTGCGTCTGGCGCGTGGCGAGGTCCATCAGGGCGAGCTGGAAGCGCCCGCCGTTGCGCGTGACGAAGGCCATGCTCTTGCCGTCCGGCGACAGGCGCGGCGTAACGTTGTAGCTGCCCTCGAAGGTGATGCGCTGGGCGGCGCCGCCGCTGGCCGGCACGCGGTAGGCCTGCGGGCTGCCGCCGCGGTCCGAGGTGAAATAGATGAACTGGCCGTCGGGCGAGAAGAAAGGCTCGGTGTCGATGCCGCTGGAGGAGGCCAGGCGCACGACGCCGCTGCCGTCGGCGTTCAGGGAATACAGCTGCGAACCGCCGTCCTTGGTCAGCACCACGGCCAGCTTGCCGCCGTCGGGAGACCAGGCCGGTGCCGAGTTGGAGCCCTTGAAGTTGGCGGCGACATGGCGCTTGCCGGTGGCGAGCGAGTGCACGTAGACCACCGGCTTCTTCGACTCGAAGGAGACGTAGGCGAGGCGGCTGCCGTCGGGCGACCAGGCCGGCGAGATGATCGGTTCGCGCGAGGCCAGCGCGGTCTGCGCGTTCATGCCGTCGGCGTCGGCGATCTGCAGCTCGAAACGACCGGCGCTCTTCACGACGTAGGCGATGCGGGTCGAGAAGATGCCCGGCTCGCCGAGCAGCTTCTCATAGACGTAATCGGCGATGCGGTGGCCGGTGGTGCGCCCCTGCTGGGCCGTCATCAGGTAGGCGAGACCGCCGAGGGAAGCCTGCTTCTGCACGTCATGCAGGCGGAAGCGCACCTCGAAGCGGCCGTTGGCGGCCGGCGCGACGCTGCCGACGACGAGGGCGTCGGCGCCGCGCGCCTTCCAGTCGGCGAAATTGACGGCGGCATTCTCGGCCAGGGGGGTGCCGGCTTCGACCAGCCTGAACAGGCCGCTGCGCTCGAGGTCGGCGCGCACCACCATGGCGACGGCGCGGGCGACGCCCGGCTCGCCGGCGAAGTCGGCGATGGCGACGGGGATGCGGTTGGCCCCGGCACCGGTGATTTCGATGGTGAGCTGGGCGCGCGCGGCGAAGGTCAGCGCGAACAGGACGAGGGCAAGTGCAGCGCGGGAGAAGGCGGTCATCATCGCTGGGCTGAATGGGTGATTTCGAAATTATACATTTTAGCTACGGCCGCTACGCTTAACCTGCTTTCGCAGGTTAGCCTTCTCTGAAACTGCGTTTTCATCAATCCTCCAGCGGCCGGAACTTCAGTTCCAGGCTGCGGCTGAACAGTTCGCCCTGCTCGGGCTTCGGCAGCGGGCTTGATTTGAGGATGGCGCGTTCGATGGCGTTGTCGTAAGCGGCGTGACCGCTGGATTTTTTCAGCTTGACGCTGAGGATCTCGCCGCTGGGCAGCTGTACGACATCGAAGATCGCCTCGGGGTTCCCCCTGATGTCGGGCGGCAGCACGATGTTGCCCTTGATCTTGCCCTTGATCTTGCCGATGTAGTCGGCCGTCGCCTTGCTGCGTGCAACGGCGGCCTGATCCGACTTGAGCTGTTCCAGCTCACGCGCGGCCATCTGCTTTCTTCGCTGCGCCTCAAGGTCCTTGAGTTCCCTGTCCAGCAGGGGGTCGACCTTGTTGGGTTTCGGCTTCGGTTCGACCTTCGGCACCGGCTTGGGTTCCGGCTTCGGCTTTTCCTTTTCCTTGAGGGCGATGTCCGGCTTGGCCGGCGGCGCGGGTTTCGGCTCGGGCCTGGGTTCCGGTTTCGGCTCGATCTTCGGTGGCGGCGCCGGCTCGGGTTCCGGCGGCGCGACGGCGGCGGGCGCCGGGGCCGGCAGGGCGCGCACCAGTTCGACCTCGACCGCCTCGGGCGCGCGCGTCTGCCAGCGGATGCCATAGACCAGCAGGACGGCCAGCGCGACGTGCACGGCGACGGCCAAGGCCGCCGAGGCCTTCCTGCCCGGATCCTCCCTGTCCTCGAAGAGAGCCGCGTTCATTTGCCCTGCTGCACCAGAAGGCCGACGCGGGCGACCTGCTGCTTCTGCAGATCGTCCATCACCTGCATGACGGCCTCGTAGCGGACGCTCTTGTCGCCGGCGACGACCACCGGCTGCTGCGGATTCTTCTTCTGCGCCTCCGCCACCAGGCGCAGCAGTTCGTCGCGCGAAACGTCGCGCGGCGTTGCGTTCGGCGTGGCGCGGAAGGCCAGCGTCTGGTCGGCCTTGACGATCACCTGGATGGGATCGACCGGCGCCTGGGCGGCCTTGCCCACCGTCGGCACGTCTACCGAGGCCACCTGGATCAGCGGCGCCGTCACCATGAAGATGACGAGCAGCACCAGCATCACGTCGATGTAGGGCACGACGTTAATTTGATTCATTAACCGGCGTTGGCGCACGGGGCGGGCCTATCGCAGTTGCCGTTGAAGAATGTTCGAAAACTCCTCCATGAAGCTCTCGAAGCGGATGCTGACGCGGTCGATGTCGTGGGCGAAGCGGTTGTAGGCGACCACGGCGGGGATGGCGGCGAAAAGGCCGATGGCGGTGGCGACCAGCGCCTCGGCGATGCCGGGCGCGACGTGGGCCAGCGTCGCCGAGCTGACGTTGGCCAGGCCGCGGAAGGCGTTCATGATGCCCCACACCGTGCCGAACAGGCCGACGTAGGGGCTGACCGAGCCGACCGAGGCGAGGAAGGCGAGGTGCGCCTCGAGGTGGTCCATCTCGCGCTGGTAGGTGGCGCGCATGGCGCGGCGCGAGCCGTCCACGATGCTGGCCGGGTCGAGCGATTTCTGGCCGCGCAGCTTGGTGAATTCGCGGTAGCCGGCCTCGAAGATGCGTTCCAGCGCGCCGGCGCTGTGGCGGTCGTTCACCGCGCTCTGGAAGAGGGCGTTGAGGTCGCCGCCGCTCCAGAAGTCGCGCTCGAACTGGTCGGTCTTGGCGCGCGCGTCGCGGATGGCGAACCACTTGCGGAAGATCCAGTACCAGGACATGAAGGACACCGCCGCCAGCAGCAGCATGACGCCCTTGACGAGGACGCTGGCGTTGGCGATGAGGGAAATGATGGACAGGTCGGTGGTGACGTTCATTGCGCTCCCATCTTTCTTCTGATTGCTTCCGGCAGGGCGGCCGGCTTCATTTTCTGCGCGTCCAGGCAGGCGACGCGCACGGTGGCTTCGACCAGGGGTTCGCCGTCGCGTTCAATCCACTGCTTGAGCGTGACCTGGGCGCGTCCGGCCAAAGTCAGTTCCGTCAGCACGGCGAGTGCGTCGTCCAAGCGTGCCGGCTTCAGGTACTCGATGTTGAGCGAGCGCACGGCGAAGACGATGCCGTCCTCCTGCGCCAGCCGCAGCTGCTCGACGCCCAGCGCGCGCAGCCATTCCGTGCGGCCCCTTTCCAGGAAGCGCAGGTAGTTGGCGTAATACACGACCCCGGCCGTGTCGGTGTCCTCGTAATACACGCGCACCGGAATGGAAAACGGTCCGGGCGCGGATTTGTTGACAGGCGGCATGCGGGCATTTTACCCCAGAGGGTGGGTCATGCCTCGTAAACGCGAGGGGAAACGAAAAGGGGTTATTGCCCCCAGAGTTCGCTGCTGCCGTTCCGGCCCGGGGCGGCCAGGCCGAAGTGTCGCCAGGTGGCGACAGTGGCCATGCGGCCGCGCGGCGTGCGCTGCAGGTAGCCCTGCTGGATCAGGTAGGGCTCGAGCACGTCCTCGATGGTGTCGCGCGCCTCGCCGATCGCCGCCGCCAGGTTGTCGAGGCCGACCGGGCCGCCGGCGAACTTCTCCAGCACGGCGCCGAGCAGCTTGCGGTCCATGATGTCGAGGCCGACGTGGTCGACGTCGAGCATGGTCAGCGCGGCGTCGGCGACCTGCTGTGTGATGGCGCCCTCGGCCTTGACCTCGGCGAAGTCGCGCACGCGGCGCAGCAGGCGGTTGGCGATGCGCGGCGTGCCGCGCGCGCGGCGGGCGATCTCGAAGGCCCCTTCCGCGGCGATGTCGACGTCGAGCAGCTGCGCGGAGCGCGTGACGATGCGGGCGAGCTCCTCGGGCGTGTAGAACTCCAGCCGCGAGACGATGCCGAAGCGGTCGCGCAGCGGGTTGGTCAGCATGCCGGCGCGGGTGGTGGCGCCGACCAGGGTGAACGGCGGCAGATCGAGCTTGACCGAGCGCGCCGCCGGACCCTCGCCGATCATGATGTCGATCTGGAAGTCCTCCAGCGCCGGGTAGAGGATCTCCTCCACCACCGGCGAGAGGCGGTGGATCTCGTCGATGAAGAGGACGTCGTGCGGCTCGAGGTTGGTCAGGATCGCCGCCAGGTCGCCGGCGCGCTCCAGCACCGGCCCGGAGGTGTGGCGCAGGTTCACGCCCATCTCGTGGGCGATGATGTGGGCCAGCGTGGTCTTGCCCAGGCCGGGCGGGCCGAACAGCAGGACGTGGTCGAGCGCCTCCTTTCGCTTCCGCGCCGCCTCGATGAAGATGGAGAGCTGGTCGCGGATCTTCTGCTGGCCGACGTACTCCTCCAGCTTGCGCGGGCGCAGCGCGCGCTCGATCTGCGCTTCCTGCAAGGATTCGGGCGCGGCGGAGATCAGGCGGTCGGTCTCGATCATTCGCGTTCTGCCGGGTAGGGGTGCGACGCCGTCCATTTTTCCGCCAGCACGAGGCCGAGTGCCAGAAGGACGGGACCGAGGAAGATGCCGATGAAGCCGAAGGCGAGCACGCCGCCGAACACGCCCAGCGCGATGAGCAGGATCGGCAGGCTGGCGGTGCGGCTGATGAGCAGCGGCTTGACGAAGTTGTCCACGCTGCTGATGACGGCCACGCCGTAGACCGCCATGAAGATCGCCCAGCCGGTCTGGCCCTGGTCGTAGAGCCAGAAGGCGGCGCCGCCCCAGATCAGCGGCGGGCCGACCGGGATCATGGACAGGAAGAAGATTGCCGCGGCGAGCAGGACGGCGCCGGGCACGCCGGCAATGAGAAAGCCGAGCAGCGCCACCAGCGACTGGGCCGCCGCGGTGCCGACGATGCCGACCATGACGCCCATCACCGTGCTGCGCGCCAGGGCCAGCATCTGCTCGCCGAGTTCGCCGCCCAGCCTGCGGCTGCTGTCCCGCAGACGTTCGACCAGCGCCGGTCCGTCGCGGTAGAAGAAGAAGGCGATGAACAGCACCAGGACGATCTGCAGCAGGCCCTCGCCGGTCAGCGCCACGACGGTCAGCAGCACCTTGCGTGCAGGATCGTAGAGCTGCTTGAGCAGCTTGTTGAACTCCTCCCGGCTGTCGGCGAGGCTGTGCCAGTAGGCATCGAGCTGGCTGCCGACGAACGGAATGCTGCCCAGCCACTCCGGCGGTCCCATGGCGGCGCGCAGGATCACGCCTCGCAGTTTTTCGGCCAGCGGCGGCACGGCATCCGCCAGGCCGATGGCGAGGAAGACCATCGGCACCAGCACCACCAGCATCAACAGCAGCGTCATCAGCGCCGAGGTCAGCGCCGGCCGTCCGCCGAGGCGGGCGAGCAGCCAGGCATGCAGGGGCCAGGTGGTGATGCAGACGATGGCGGCGAACAGGATCGCGGCGATGAAGGGCTGCAGGATCAGGAAGCAGCCGAGCGCCAGCAGCGTGACCAGGGCGATGCGGGCGAGTCGTTTGTTGTCCATGCGATGGAGATTGTATCCGTATCCGCCGTTCAGGCCTTGGACAGCGACTTCAGCGCCTGGCGGATGCCGTCGGAGACGGACACGTCGGCGGGCAGGGCCCTCAACGCCGCCTGCGCCTCGCGCTCGTTGTAGCCGAGCGCGAGCAGGGCGTTGAGGATGTCGCTGGCGGACGAGGCGGCCGCGGCCGGGGCGACGGCGACGACGCCCTTCATCTTGTCGCGCAATTCCAGCAGCAGCCGCTCGGCCGTCTTCTTGCCGATGCCGGGAATCTTCGTCAGGCGGCCGGCTTCCTGCGCCGCCACCGCCTGGGAGAGCTCGGCCACCGAGAGGCCGGAGAGCACCGCCAGCGCCGTGCGCGCGCCGATGCCGGAGATCTTCAGCAGCTGGCGGAAGGCGGCGCGCTCCGCCTCGCTGGCGAAGCCGAACAGCTGGTGCGCATCCTCGCGCACCGCCAGGTGGGTGTGCAGGGTCACCTTCTCGCCATTGGCGGGCAGGTGGTAGAAGGTGCTCATGGGCACGTCGACTTCGTAGCCGACGCCGGCCACGTCCAGCGTGATCTGCGGCGGGTTCTTTTCGACGAGGATGCCGGTGAGGCGGCCGATCATGGCGGTGTTCCGTGGAGAAGGTGGGGAATTGTAGCCGCAGGGCCAAAAAAAAGCGCCCTTGCGGGCGCTTGGCACACGGACGGCGTGTGTGAAAACTTGCAGGGGAGGAAGTACTTTCCTGCAAGCGCATTAGACCCGAAGCCGGGGGTGGCGCGCATCATCCATTCGGATGATGCCTAAAGTAATAGGGATGCAATTTCCGAAAACTACCGCAGACGGCCGCGGCGCACGCTCAGGCCGGCGGTGGAGAGGGCACCCAGTCCCTGGCCGCCATGGGCGTGGCAGATGGCGCAGGCGAGCGCATCGGCGGCGTCCGGGCTGGGGTCGCCCGGCAGGGCGAGCAGGCGGCGCACCATGTGCTGCACCTGCTCCTTGGCGGCATGGCCGTTGCCGACCACCGACTGCTTGACCTGCAGGGCGGTGTATTCGGCGACGGGCAGGGCGGCGTCCACCGCCGCGCAGATGGCCGCGCCGCGCGCCTGGCCGAGCAGCAGCGTGGATTGCGGATTGACGTTCACGAAGACGATCTCGACGGCGACCTGCTGCGGCCGGTGTGTGGCGATCACCTCGCGCAGGCCGTCGAGGATGGATTTCAGGCGCAGCGGCAGCGTGCCGTCCTGTGGCGTCCTGACGCAGCCGCTGGTGAGATAGGCAAGCCGGCTGCCGGTTTTCTCGATGATGCCGAACCCCGTGATGCGCAGGCCGGGGTCGATGCCGAGGATGCGGACGGGCGAAGCTGGGGCGGGCTCGCCGGGCACCGCTCAGCCCTCGTTCATCAAGGCAGTCGTGTAGACCTCCTGCACGTCGTCGAGTGCTTCGAGGGCGTCGAGCAGCTTCTGCATCCTGGCAGCGTCCTCGCCGGCGAGTTCGGTCTCGTTGAGCGGCTTCAGGGTGATGTCGGCGATTTCCGCCTGGAGGCCGGCCTGCTCCAGCCCGGCCTTGACGGCATGGAAATCCGCCGGCGCGCAGATCACCTCGACGCTGCCGTCCTCGTTGGTGAGCACATCCTCGGCGCCGGCCTCCAGCGCCGCCTCCATCACCTTGTCCTCGCTGGTGCCGGGGGCGAAGATGAACTGGCCGCAATGCTTGAACTGGAAGGACACCGAGCCTTCCGTGCCCATGTTGCCGCCGTTCTTGGCGAAGGCGTGGCGTACGTCGGCGACGGTGCGCGTCTTGTTGTCGGTGAGGCAGTCCACCATCACCGCCGCGCCGCCGATGCCGTAGCCCTCGTAGCGGATCTCCTCGTAGGTGACGCCTTCCAGCTGGCCGGTGCCGCGCTTGATGGCGTTGTCCATGTTGTCCTTGGGCAGGCTCTGCGCCTTGGCCTTCTCGATGGCCAGGCGCAGGCGCGGGTTGGCACCGGGGTCGCCGCCGCCCATCTTGGCGGCGACGGTGATTTCCTTGATGAGCTTGGTGAAGACCTTGCCGCGCTTAGCGTCCTGGCGCCCCTTGCGGTGCTGGATGTTGGCCCATTTGGAGTGGCCGGCCATGTGGAACCTCTCGTCGAAGTGCTGCTGATAAAATGCGATTTTAACTCACAGGGAGCCTGCCGATGACCCAGCCGCTCGTCATTGCGAAATCCGGCGAACTCGATCTGGCCCTGCTGCCGCAGATGGCCAACCGCCACGGCCTCATCACCGGCGCCACCGGCACCGGCAAGACCGTCACCCTGCAGACGCTGGCCGAGCATTTCTCCGCCATCGGCGTGCCCTGCTTCATGTCGGACGTCAAGGGCGACCTCTCCGGCGTCTCCCAGCCCGGCGGCGGCAACGCCAAGGTGGACGAGCGGGTCGCGATGCTGAAGCTCGAGGGCTTCGCCCACCAGGGCTATCCCGTCACCCTGTGGGACCCCTTTGGCGAGGCCGGCCATCCGGTACGCGCCACGGTTTCCGACATGGGGCCGCTGCTCCTCGGCCGCATGCTCGAGCTCAACGAAACCCAGGGCGGCGTGCTCAACCTGGTGTTCAAGGTGGCCGACGACAACGGCCTGCTGCTGCTGGATATCAAGGACCTGCGCGCCATGCTCGCCTTCGTCGGCGAGAACGCCAAGCAGTTCACCACCGAGTACGGCAACGTTTCCGCCGCCTCCATCGGCGCCATCCAGCGCGGCCTGCTCGCGCTCGAATCGCAGGGCGGCGAGAAGCTCTTCGGCGAGCCGATGCTCGACATCGCCGACCTCCTCCAGACCGACCGCGGCCGCGGCATCATCAACATCCTCTCCGCCGATCGCCTGATGCAGGCGCCGAAGATGTACGCGACCCTGCTCCTGTGGCTGCTCTCCGAGCTGTTCGAGAACCTGCCCGAGGCGGGCGACCTCGACAAGCCGAAGCTGGTGTTCTTCTTCGACGAGGCGCACCTGCTGTTCACCGATGCGCCGGCGGCGCTGGTCGACAAGATCGAGCAGGTGGTGCGGCTGATCCGCTCGAAGGGCGTCGGCGTCTACTTCGTCACGCAGAACCCGGCCGACGTGCCGGACAAGGTGCTCTCCCAACTCGGCAACCGCGTGCAGCACGCGCTGCGCGCCTTCTCCGCGCGCGACCAGAAGGCGGTCAAGGCGGCCGCCGAGACCATGCGCGACAACCCGAGCCTCGACGAAGTCGCCGCCATCACCGAGCTGGGCGTCGGCGAGGCGCTGGTCTCCTGCCTGGATGAAAAGGGCCGCCCCGGCGTCGTGCAGCGCGCCTTCGTCGTGCCGCCGCAGGGCCAAATCGGCCCCATCACCGACGCGCAGCGCCGCCAGCTGATCCAGAATTCCCTCGTCGCCGGCGTCTACGAGAAGGCGGTGGATCGCGAATCCGCCTACGAGATCCTCAAGGCGCGCGCCGCGCAGGCGGCGCAGGCCGCCGCCGCGCCGCCACCCCAGGCGCCGCAACAACAGCCAAGCGGCGGCGGCATTCTCGGTGGGCTGGGCGATCTGCTCGGCGGCGGCGCGCGGCGCAGCCGGCAGTCGGTGGCCGAGGCGGCGGTGACGAGCGCCGCCCGCGCCATCGGCTCCAACCTCGGCCGGCAGATCGTGCGCGGCGTGCTCGGCTCGATCCTGGGCGGCAAGAGCCGCTGATGCACAATCTGCGGACCGCCGGCCTCGTGCTGGCGGCTGCTTCCGCGCTCGCCTTTTCCTTCAAGGCGATCTTCGTCAAGCTCGGCCTCGCCCACGGCGCCGACGCCGTCACCCTGCTGGCCCTGCGCATGGGCTTCGCCCTGCCGGTGTTCCTCGCCATGGCCTGGCGTGCCGGGGCTTCCGGCCTGACGCGGCGAGACTGGCTGTGGCTGGCGGCGCTGGGCCTCGTCGGCTACTACCTGTCGAGCCTGTTCGATTTCCTCGGCCTGCAATACATCAGCGCCGGCCTCGAACGGCTGATCCTGTTCACCTACCCGACCCTGGTGCTGCTGTTCTCGGCGCTGTTCCTCGGCCACAAGATCCGGCCGGCGGCCTGGGGCGCACTGGTGCTGTGCTATGCCGGCATCGGCCTCGCCGTGTCGCACGACCTGACTTTTGCCGGCGCGTCGCGCGACCTGGTGGTGGGCTGCCTGTGGGTGTTCGCCAGCGCCGTGAGCTACGCGCTGTTCTGGATGGGTTCGGGCCATGTCGTCGTGCGCATCGGGGCGATGCGCCTGTCGGCCTTCGCCTCGATCTTCGCCTGCCTGTTCGTGCTCGGCCATTTCGCGGCGACGCGCCCGCTCGCCGCGCTGGCGGTGCCGCCGCGCGCCTACCTCGACGGCCTGGCGCTGGCCCTGGTGTCCACCGTGCTGCCGATCTGGCTGCAGGCCGAGGCGCTGCGCCGCATCGGCGCGCCGACCGCCGCGCTGGTCGGCACGCTCGGGCCGGTCATCACCATCTTCCTCGGCTGGGCGATCCTCGGCGAGGCGATGTCGCCCAGCCAGCTCGCCGGCGCGGGGCTGGTGATCGCCGGCGTGCTGCTGGTGAGCGTGAGGAAGGGTTAGCGCCGTACTGCCGGGACTGACTTTTACAAACCGAGCCGCTGGCAGATCGTCGACGTCAGGCCGGCCTGGTTCAGCGTGTAGAAGTGCAGGCCCGGCGCCCCGCTGGCCAGCAGCCGCTCGCACAGTTCCGTCACCACGTCGAGACCGAAGGCGCGCACCGACGCGCTGTCGTCGCCGAAGCTCTCGAACTTCTTCCGCATCCAGCGCGGGATCTCCGCGCCGCAGGCATCCGAGAAGCGGGCGATCTTGCTGAAGTTGGCGATGGGCATGATGCCCGGCACGATCGGCACCGCCACGCCCAACGCCCGCACCGTCTCGACGTAATGCGCGTAGGCATCGGCATTGAAGAAATACTGCGTGATGGCCGAGTCGGCCCCGGCGTCGACCTTGCGCTTGAAATTGAGCAGGTCCTCGCGCGGGTTCTTCGCCTGGGGGTGGTACTCGGGGTAGGCCGCCACCTCGATGTGGAACCAGTCGCCGGTCTCCGCGCGGATGAATTCGACCAGCTCGTTGGCGTAGCGGAACTCGCCCGGGTCGGCCATGCCCGAGGGCAGGTCGCCGCGCAGGGCGACGATGCGGCTGATGCCGGCCGCCTTGTAGCGCGCGAGCACGGCGCGCACGTTGTCCCGCGTCGAGCCGATGCAGGAGAGGTGCGGCGCCGCCGGCAGCCCTTCGGACTGGATATCCAGCACGGTTTCCAGCGTGCGGTCGCGGGTGGAGCCGCCGGCGCCGAAGGTGCAGGAGAAGAAGGCCGGCTTCAGCTGGGCAAGCTGGCGCCATGCGGCGCGCAGCTTGTCCATGCCTTCCGGCGTCTGCGGCGGAAAGAACTCGAAGGAGATGGTCCGCTGCATCTCAGTAACGGTAGTGCTCCGGCTTGTACGGGCCGTCCTTGGCCAGGCCGAGGTAGGTGGCCTGCTCGTCGGACAGCTCGGTCAGGTGCGCGCCGATCTTCTTCAGGTGCAGGCGCGCCACCTTCTCGTCGAGGTGCTTCGGCAGCACGTAAACCTTCTTCTCGTACTGGCCGCCGCGCGTGAACAGCTCGATCTGCGCCAGCGTCTGGTTGGTGAAGGAGTTGCTCATGACGAAGCTCGGGTGGCCGGTGGCGCAGCCGAGGTTCACCAGGCGGCCCTCGGCCAGCACGATGATGCGCTTGCCGTCCGGGAAGATGACGTGGTCGACCTGCGGCTTGATGTTCTCCCACTGGTACTGGCGCAGCGAGGCGATGTCGATCTCGGAATCGAAGTGGCCGATGTTGCAGACGATGGCGTTGTTGCGCATCGCCTTCATGTGGTCGTGGCCGATGACGCGCAGGTTGCCGGTGGCGGTGACGAAGATGTCGGCGTGGGCGGCGGCCTCGTCCATGGTGACGACGCGGTAGCCTTCCATCGCCGCCTGCAGGGCGCAGATCGGGTCGATCTCGGTCACCCAGACGGTGGCGCCGAGGCCGCGCAGGGACTGCGCGCAGCCCTTGCCGACGTCGCCGTAGCCGGCCACCACGGCGACCTTGCCGGCGACCATCACGTCGGTGGCGCGCTTGATGCCGTCGACCAGCGACTCGCGGCAGCCGTAGAGGTTGTCGAACTTCGACTTCGTCACCGAGTCGTTCACGTTGATCGCCGGGAAGGGCAGGCTGCCCTCGGCGGCCATCTGGTAGAGGCGCTTGACGCCGGTGGTGGTCTCCTCGGTCACGCCCTGGATGCCGGCGAGCTGCTTCGAATACCAGCCGGGGTGCTTGGCGAGGCGCTGCTTGATGGAGGCGAACAGCGCCGTCTCTTCCTCGTTGGTCGGATGGGCGATCACCGAGGGGTTCTGCTCGGCCTTGGCGCCGAGGATCAGCAGCAGCGTGGCGTCGCCGCCGTCGTCGAGGATCATGTTGGCGCCCTTGCCCGCCGTCTCGTGGCCGGGCCACTCGAAGATGCGGTGGGTGTAGTCCCAGTACTCCTCCAGCGTCTCGCCCTTGTAGGCGAACACCGGCGTGCCGCTCGCGGCGATGGCGGCGGCGGCGTGGTCCTGCGTCGAGAAGATGTTGCAGGAGGCCCAGCGCACCTCGGCGCCGAGCGCCTTCAGCGTCTCGATCAGCACGGCGGTCTGGATGGTCATGTGCAGGCTGCCGGTGATGCGCGCGCCGCGCAGCGGCTGGGTGGCGGCGAATTCCTCGCGCACGGCCATCAGGCCGGGCATCTCGGTCTCGGCGATGGCGATTTCCTTGCGGCCCCAGTCGGCGAGGCCGATGTCGGCGACCTTGTAATCGGTGAAGCTGGATACGGCTTTTGCAGTGGCGGTCATGCTTGGCTCCTTGTCAAAGCAGCCGGGGGGATGGGGGAGGGGCTTCGCACTCACCTGCCATTCCGTGCCCGGCACGGGTTGAGGTGAGCGCCGTTGCAGCTTTTGACTTCGGACCGCTGCGCGGCCGAAGGTGATGTCCGAGCCTGGGGGCCGACTGATGCGGCGCCTCGCAGCGCTCCTCGGAAGCGGCGCATTATACGCCCGAAGCCGATTCCGATAAACTCCGGCGTGGCCATGACAAACGAAAGCATCGAACGCTTCATTGCCCGCTGGCAGGCCGCCGGCGGGTCGGAACGCGCCAACTACCAGCTCTTCGTCGGCGAGCTGACCGAGTTGCTCGGCCTGCCGCGGCCCGATCCGGCCCGCGACGACACGCGCGACAACGCCTACGTCTTCGAGCGCCGCGTGCGCTTCCGCCACGGCGACGGCAGCGAATCCCACGGCTTCATCGACTGCTACCGGCGCGGCGCCTTCGTGCTGGAGGCGAAGAAGATCAAAGCCAACGGCACAAAGGGCTTCGACGACGCCCTGCAGCGCGCCCGCGGCCAGGCCGAGAGCTACGCCCGCGCCCTGCCGGCCGAGGAGGGGCGGCCGCCCTTCCTCGTCGTGGTGGATGTCGGCAACGTCGTCGAGCTGTACGCCGAGTTCTCCCGCACCGGCGCCACCTACACGCCCTTCCCCGATCCGCGCTCTCACCGTGTCCGGCTGACTGACTTTCGCGAGGAGGCCGTGCGCGACCGCTTGCGCGCCCTCTGGCTCGATCCGCTCTCGCTCGACCCGACGCGCGCCACCGCCCGCGTCACGCGCGAGGTGGCCGAGCGCCTGGCCGAAGTCGCCAAGGCCCTCGAAGGCGCGGGGCACGATGCCGAGACCGTCGCCGGCTTCCTCAGCCGCTGCCTGTTCACCATGTTCGCCGAGGACGTCGAACTGCTGCCACGGCGCGACGGCAAAGGCGCCTTCACGATCCTGCTGGAAAGCCTGCAGGACGACCCGGCGCAGTTCGTGCCGCTGGTGGGTGAGCTGTGGCGGGCGATGGACACCGGCGAGTTCTCCGTCGCCATCCGCGCCGCGCTGCCGCGCTTCAACGGCAAGCTGTTCAAGCAGCCGCAGGTGTTGCCGCTGACGCGCGACCAGATCGAACTCCTCATCAAGGCATCCAACGCCGACTGGACGCAGGTCGAGCCGGCCATCTTCGGCACGCTGCTGGAGCGCGCCCTCGATCCGGCCGAGCGGCATGCCCTCGGCGCGCACTACACGCCGCGCGCCTACGTCGAGCGGCTGGTGCTGCCCACTGTCATCGAGCCGCTGCGGGCGAGCTGGGGCCATGTCCAGGCCGCCGCGCTGATGCTGGCCAATGAGGGCCGGGAGAAGGAGGCCATCGCCGAACTGCGTGCCTTCCACCATCGTCTGTGCGAGTTGAAGGTGCTCGACCCGGCCTGCGGCTCGGGCAACTTTTTGTACGTGACGCTGGAGCACATGAAGCGCCTCGAGGGCGAGGTGCTCAACCAGCTCGACGAGATCGGCCACACGCAGGCGATGCTGGAGACGGAGGGCTTGAGCGTCGATCCGCACCAGTTCCTCGGCCTGGAGATCAATCCGCGCGCGGCCGCCGTGGCGGAGATGGTGTTGTGGATCGGCTATCTGCAATGGCATTTCCGCACGCGCGGCCACGTCATGCCGCCGCAGCCGGTGCTGAAGGATTTCCGCAACATCGAGTGCCGCGACGCGGTGCTGGCCTACGACCGCATGGAGTACGTGACGGACGCGCGCGGCGTGCCGGTGTCGCGCTGGGACGGCAAGACCACGAAGAAGCATCCCGTCACCGGTGAGGATGTGCCCGACGAGGCGGCGCAGGTGCCGTTGGAGCGCTACGTCAACCCGCGCCGCGCCGAATGGCCGCAGGCCGACGTGGTGGTGGGCAATCCGCCGTTCATCGGCACGGCGGGCATGCGCCAGGCGCTGGGCGACGGCTACGTCGAAGCGTTGCGTCAGGCGTGGAGCCTCCCCTCTCCCGCCCGCGGGAGAGGGGCCGGGGGAGAGGGCGGTGTTCCCGAGTCCGCCGACTTTGTCATGTACTGGTGGCACAAGGCGGCTTGCCTGGTGCGTGCGGGATCGCTGTCGCGGTTCGGCTTCATCACCACCAACAGCGTTCGGCAGACCTTCAACCGGCGCGTGCTGGAGCGTCATCTCGGGGCGGGGGACGGGGCTGCCCCGCCCTCCTTAGCGGCAAAGAACGCCGAATGCGTCGGTCGGGGCAGCCCCGTCCCCCTTCACCTGGCGTTCGCGGTGCCCGACCATCCCTGGGTGGACAGTGCGGATGGGGCGGCGGTGCGGATTGCCATGACTGTGGGAGTGATGGGGACGGGTGAAGGTCGGTTGCTGACCGTGACCGACGAGCGGGCGGGCGGCGGCGACGGTTTGGAGGTGCAAACCGTCGAGCGCATGGGCGCGATCCATGCCGACTTGACCATCGGCGCCAATGTATCGTCTGCGCAGACACTTCAGGCCAATGCCGGCGTCAGTTCGCCGGGCTTCAAGCTGCATGGCGCGGGTTTCATAGTCAGTCTCCAGGACACGGCGAAGCTGGAGACGAATGCACCCATCAAGCCCTACCGCAACGGCAAGGACCTCACCGACCGCCCGCGCGGCGTGAAGGTGATCGACCTCTTCGGCCACACGGCGGAGGAAGTTCGTGCCCGCTGGCCGGCCACCTACCAGTGGGTGCTGGAACGTGTGAAGCCGGAGCGCGATCACAACAACCGCGCCAGCTACCGCGACAACTGGTGGATTTTCGGCGAGCCACGCAAGGATTTGCGGCCGGCGCTTGTCGGACTGTCTCATTACATCGCAACCGTGGAAACCGCCAAGCATCGCGTCTTCCAGTTCCTTGACGCCAGCATCGCGCCGGACAATATGCTCATCGCCATCGCCCTCGACGACGCCTATTTCCTCGGCGTGCTGTCCAGCCGCGTGCATGTCGCGTGGGCGCTGGCGTCTGGCGGAACGCTGGAAGATCGGCCGCGCTACAACAAATCCCGCTGCTTCGAAACCTTCCCCTTCCCCGCCGCCACGCCCGAGCAGCAGGCGCGCATTCGCGGGCTGGCGGAGCAGATCGATGGGCATCGGAAGCGGCAGCAGGCATTGCATGCCGAGCTGACGCTGACGGGGATGTACAACATTCTCGAAAAGTTGAAAGTCAGTCTCCCCATGACGGCGAAGGAGAAGGCGATTCACGAGTTGGGGCTGGTGTCGGTGCTGAAGAGCCTGCACGACGAGCTGGATGCGGCGGTGCTGGCGGCCTATGGCTGGAACGACGCGCCGTCGGACGAGGCCATCCTCGAACGCCTCGTCGCGCTCAACGCCGAACGCGCCGCCGAGGAGGCGGCCGGGCAGGTGCGCTGGCTGCGCCCCGCCTTTCAACACCCCCAGCAAACGCAGGCGGTTCTGGAGGGGGCGGGGCTGTCCCGACCGACGCATTCGACGCTTTCTGTCGCTAAGGAGGGCGGGACAGCCCCGCCCCCGACCGCCCCGACCGCCAAGGACCGTCACCCCTGGCCCGCCACCCTCCCCGAGCAGGTCGCCGCCGTGGCGAGCGTGTTGGCCGAGGCACGCGCCCCGCTCTCCGAAGCCGACCTCGCCGCCCGCTTCACCGGCAAAGGGCCGTGGAAGAAGCGCCTGCCGCAGCTCCTCGACACCCTCGTCGCCCTCGGCCGCGCGCGGGTGCTGGAAGACGGCCGCTGGATGGGGTAAGTTAGAAGGGCGCATTCGCGGAAGGACCGATCATGACCCAAGCAGCCCAAGAGATAGCCCAGCTGGTGGCCAAGCTGCCCCCCAGCGAACGCCTGTTGGTGGTGGAATCCATACTTGCGACCCTCGACAAGCCGGACCCGGAGATCGAAGCCGCTTGGGCCAAGGAAGCGCAAGAGCGGCTCGCTGCCTATAAGCGAGGCGAGATTCAGGCCATCGACGAGAAAGACGTCTTCGGCGACCTGGAAGAATAATGAGGGTTCGCTTCCTCGAAGTGGCCCGTCAGGAAATAGCGGAGGCGGCTGAATACTACGCGGCGATTTCCCCAAAGTTGGGGCAGGCCTTCAAGTGGGAACTTCGGCAGATGTTGCGGCGCGTCGCCACCATGCCGACGGCCTGGCCACCAGCCGGCGAGGGTACGCGCAAGTGCCTCATGTCCCGCTTTCCCTATCTCGTCATCTACGCGCCGTTGCCGGATGAGGTTCTGGTACTGACAGTCGGCCACCAGCACCGTCAGCCCGGCTATTGGCGCGACCGCCTTGCGGCCCTGAAGCAGTAACAGAGCCGCCTGGCACGGTACCCCATGGCTCACGCTGTGATCCCGACCAGGCGGAAGATGCTTCTGTCCCGGCGCCGTGCCGGATGACCAGGAGACATCCATGACACACACCAGTGAATCTGGAGCAGGGCGGGCACGCCTCGGCATGGGTTTCGGCGAGTTCTGGGGACACCGGTCGGAGGCGCACGCAATGGCCCTCCTTGCCTTGGGGTTCGTCGCCGGATGGATCGCCGTGGGCATCACGATGACGGGGATGCCCTGGCTGCTGGCGCTTGTCGCGAGCTTCGTCGTGGCCGCGGTCGGCCTCGCGGCGTATGGCCTTTCCTGTCTCTTCATCGTGGGCTTTGTGCCGCTCATTCTTGCCACTCTCATCACGGTGGGTCTGGAAGCTTGGTGGCGCGTGTGTACGAATCGGCCTTATGTGCCGCCGCCCCAGGCACCGGTGGTCCATGTCCCCACACCGCCCCCTGCGCCCGCGCCGCAGAAGAAGCGGGGCGGCTGGCTCATCCCCCTGGCGATCGGCCTGTGGATCGGCAGCACGTGGGGGGACGACTGATGCAGGAGGCCAAGGGCCCCTGGAAAAAGCGCCTGCCCCAGCTCCTCGACACCCTCGTCACCCTCGGCCGCGCCCGCGTGCTGGAAGACGGCCGCTGGATGGGGTAGCCGGGTTTTGCGGGCTCACTCCCTGAGCCCGGCGCGGCGTAACCTGAAGGCAGTCAACATCATCGAGGGAGGCCGTCATGTACCGATTCTTTCTGGCGCCGGTGAGCGCCGTCGGGTTTGCGCTGCTGGCTTACCTTGCCTGGCAGCTATCGGCTGTTTTCTGGAGCGGCGTCATGGCGCTATGCGCTTGGCTGTCCTTCGCCTGCCTGGTGAAGCCGAAGAGCCATTCGGGGCAGGCCGGTCTGGAACTCATGGCGGTGGTGGCGCTCGTCTGCGCGGTTCTTCTGATGGATGATTTCTTCGACGGCGATTGCTGACGAACCCGATTCGAACCGGGAGGGTGAACAATGTCTGCACTCAACAGGAAGCACCCGGATTGGCGGTTGCTCCTGAGGCAAGCGCCGTATCGCAGGGACTGACTTTATTGCCAGTTCAGGGGAACTTGCGCCGCTGGTGGAGTATGCGCGCCACCTGGATTTTCGTCGGGCGCAGGCGGTAAATCACGGTCAGGGAGGTCCGCGCCACCGGCCACTCGCGGGTGCCCGGCAGACGCCCTGGTGTTCCAATTTCAGGATTGCGCTCGATCAAATCGAGCGTTCGCTCGACCCGCGAGAAAACCAGGCCGGCGGCGTGCGGATCGTCGGCGGCGATGTATTCCAACTCGGCGTGGTATTCGCGTGCGGCGCGCGGAGAAAGCTCAAGCGGCTTTCTTGTGCGCGGCATGCTTGGCGACGATGCGGCGGGCCTGTTCGCTGACGGCGGCGCGGGGGACGCCTTTCCCGGCATCCAGTTCTGCGAGCCCTTCCTTGACCTTGCGAACGAATTCCTCGGTGTAGTCGAAGCCGTCGCGCAGGACGTGTTTCAACATGGCTTTTGGCGTGCGGCCGGCCTCCTGGGCCAGCTTCTCAAGGCGGCGCTGCTCGGCGGGCGAGAGGGCTACGGAGGCTCGGGTCATGGCGAATTTCTCATTCGGGGTATCAGTGCCTGAAATGGTAATCCTGAGGCCGAAAGCTGTCCAACCGTCTTTGGGAGGCCGGAAACGACGAAGCCGCCCGGCGGCGGCTTCGCGCGAGGCAGGTAACTTCTACAACCCGGCGTCGGCCTTCAGCGCGGCTGCCTTGTCGATGGCTTCCCAGGTGAACTCCGGCTCGTCGCGGCCGAAGTGGCCGTAGGCGGCGGTCTTGCGGTAGATCGGCCGCAGCAGGTCGAGCGACTGGATGATGCCCTTCGGCCGCAGGTCGAAGTGCTTGCGGATCAGCGCCTCGATCTTCTCCTCGGCGATCTTGCCGGTGCCGTAGGTGTGCACCATCAGCGACACGGGCTGGGCGACGCCGATGGCGTAGGCGACCTGGACTTCGCAGCGGTCGGCGAGGCCGGCCGCGACGACGTTCTTGGCGACATAGCGGCAGGCATAGGCGGCCGAGCGGTCGACCTTCGAGGGGTCCTTGCCGGAGAAGGCGCCGCCGCCGTGGTGGGCGGCGCCGCCGTAGGTGTCGACGATGATCTTGCGGCCGGTGAGGCCGCAGTCGCCGTGCGGGCCGCCGACGACGAAGCGGCCGGTCGGGTTGATCAGGTAGCGGACGTTGCCCTGGATCATTTCCTTGGGCAGCACCGGCTTGATGATCTCCTCGATCACCGCCTCGCTGATCTGCGCGTGCGAGACGTCGGGATCGTGCTGGGTGGACACCACCACGGTGTCGATGGCGACCGGCTTGTCGTCGACGTACTTCACCGTCAGCTGGCTCTTGGCGTCGGGGCGCAGCCAGGGCAGGCGGCCGTCGCGGCGCACCTCGGCCTGGCGCTGCATGATGCGGTGGGCGTAGTAGATCGGCATCGGCATCAGCTGCGGCGTTTCGTTGCAGGCGTAGCCGAACATCAGGCCCTGGTCGCCGGCGCCCTGCTCGAG
>PQAF01000015.1 GCA_003105015.1 Rhodocyclales bacterium
GGTTCGCCGGACGGCGCAATGGGTTTGTCGGTCATGGCATGCCTCGACGTGTGCAGGTGACACGCACATCTTACTCCCGCCCCGCGCGCCGTCCTCCGGGGACTGACTTTTGCCGCCGCCCGTTCCGGCTTCAGTGCGCGACGTTCCGCTCCGCCTTTTCCATGGCGGGGGCGGGGTCGTGGGCGGGGACGGCGCCGCCCGCCAGCATGCGCGCCGCCTTGGCGATCTGCTGCGCGGCGCGGCGCAGGGCGCTGGCGGCGCGCAGGCGCGCATCCATGTCGGTGACGGCGAGGCGGTCCTGTGCGCCCGCCTCCAGCAGTTCCGCCTTGAGTTCCTGGTAGTCGGCCTCGAAGCCGTCGAGCGCGGCATCGATCTCGGCGGGCGAGGCGGGCGGGGCGGCCGGATCGCAGCGGGCGAAGAGGGCCTCGGCCTGCCGCCGGAAGTCCTCGTGGCCGGCGGGGAAATCGCCGGCTTCCGATTCGGCGGCGGCAGCGGCGGCTTCCTGCGCCTGGTCGGCCGCCGTCTCGTAGTAGCGGGCCACGCGCAGGATCTGCGGCAGGCGCGCGGCGCTGTCCTGCGACAGGGTGGCGCGGGAGAGGCGGGCGATGAAGTCGGCGATGGCCAGGTTGAGGCGGTCGACGATCCGCTCGTCGCGCGCCAGCGACGCGCGATCGCCGCCGGCGCCGGCCGCGGCGGCGCGCGCCATGCGCAGGGCGATGCCGCCCATGCGCCGCACTTCCTGGCCGAGCGCGTCGAGCGCCAGGGCCGGCACCGCCAGCACGGTCTGGTCGAGGTGGCGCGGCCGCGCCTCGTCTTCCTCGGCGGTGCGGAAGCGGGCCTCGAGGAAACCGGTCAGCCATCCGGCCAGCGGCCAGATCAGCGCGACGCCGAGCAGGTTGAAGGCGGTGTGGAACAGCGCCAGCTTGGCGGCCGGCGCCGAGTCGAGCCCGAGCGCCGCGCGCAGCATGCCGAGCGCGGCGAGCAGCCAGGGCAGCAGCAGCAGGGCGACGGCGGCGGTGAGGACGTTGAAGAGGACGTGCGCCGCCGCCGCCCGCTTTGCGTTCGAGGTGGCGCCGACGGTGGCGATGACCGCCGTCACGGTGGTGCCGACGTTGGCGCCGATGACCACCGCCGCGGCGTCGTCGACGCCGAGCATGCCGCCCTGCGCGGCGGTGAAGGCCAGCACGAGGGCGGCGGCGGAGGCCTGCATCAGCACCGTCATCAGGACGCCGACCAGCACCAGGGCGAGGACGCCGAGCGGGCCGTCCCATTGCGGCAGGGTGAAGCCGTCGGCGACGCCGGAGAAGGCGTCCTTGAGCAGGTCGATGCCGAGGAACAGCACGCCGAAGCCGGCCACGGCGGTGCCGAGCGCGCCGCGCCGGCCGCCCTCCCCCGTCAGGCGCAGCAGCATGCCGAGGCCGATCAGCGGCAGCGCCAGCAGTGCGATATCGAACTTCAGGCCGACCAGCGCCACCAGCCAGCCGGTCATGGTGGTGCCGACGTTGGCGCCGAACAGCACCCACAGCGACTGGCCGAGCGTGAGCAGGCCGGCGTTCACGAAGCCGATGGTGGCGACGGTGACGGCGCTGGAGGACTGCACGAGGATGGTGACCAGCGCGCCGGAGGCGAGCCCGCGCAGCCGCGTCTTCGTCGAGCGGGCGAGGGTGCGCTCCAGCGCCGGGCCGGCGGCAAGCTTGAGGCCGTCGGTCATCAGTCCCATGCCGAGCAGGAACAGGCCGACGCCGCCGGCCAGTCCGCCGACGAGGGCGAGGCCGCTCACCGGTCGTCTTTCCGGCGCTGCCGGTGCAGCGCCGCCTTGGCCAGCACGTGGGCGGAGACCGGCGCGGAGATGAAGAGGAACACCAGCACGGCGATCTCGTGCAGGCTGAGCCCCGGTGCCGTCGTGCTGAAGTGCAGGGACGAGGCCAGCACCATGGCGCCGACGCCGAGCGTGGTGGCCTTGGTCGGGCCGTGCAGCCGCGTGAAGAAGTCCGGCAGCCGCGCCAGCCCGATCGAACCGAGCAGGGCGAAGGCGGCGCCGACGAGGATCAGCAGCGAGACGATGGTTTCGACAGCCGGGTTCATTCGATGATGTCTCCGCGCAGCAGGTACTTGGCCAGCGCCACGGTGCCGACGAAGCCCATCACGGCGAGGATCAGCGCCGCCTCGAAATAGGCGCTGCTGCCGGCGCGCACGCCGAACAGCACCAGCAGGGCGATGGCGTTGATGGTCATCGTGTCGAGCGCGAGGATGCGGTCGGTGGCGTCCGGGCCGCGCACGAGGCGCCACAGGTTCAGCGTCATGGCCAGTCCGATGAGGACGAAGCCGGTTTCGATGGCGAAGTTCAGCATGCGAAGACCTCCTTCAGCGGCGCTTCGTAGCGCGCCTTGATGGCGGCGGCGAGCGCCTGCGGATCGGGTGCGTCGAGGGCGTGCAGCGAGAGCACCCAGCGGGTTTGATCGACGTCGATGGAGACCGTTCCCGGCGTCAGCGAAACGATGCTGGCGAGGATCGTCGCGGCGAAGGGATCGCGCAGGTCGAGCGGCACCTCGACGAAGGCCGGCTGCAGGCGCGAGAGCGGGCCGAGGACGCGGCGCGCCACCGCCGCGTTGGCGACGACGATGTCGAGGGCCACCCGCGCGGCGAGGCGCAGGGCGACGCCGGGGCGCTGCAGGCGCGGCGTGTCCGGCCAGAACCGCCGCGTGACCGCCGGCAGCAGCACGGCGAGCAGCGCGCCGACGGCGAGCGCGCCGACGGACGCGGCGTTGCTCAGCGCCGCCCAGAGCAGGAAGATGGCGGCGGACAGGGCCGGATGCGGGAGCAGGCGTTTCATGGTCGCCTCTGCCGCCAGATCGAGCGGGTGTCCTTGCCCAGCACGGCGGCGATGTAGGCCTTCGGCGCGTGCAGCTGGGCGGCGGCGCGCGCCGTGTAGTCCGCCACCGGCCGCGCGAACAGCGCCAGCAGCGGACCGGCGGCGACGAGCAGGGCGATGGCCGTGCCGCGCCGCCAGCCGGCGGCCGGCGCCGCCGGCGCCGCCAGGTCCGTCTTGCGATCCCAGAACAGGCGGCTGCCGTTGCGCGCCAGCGAGGCCATGACGAGGAAGCCCGCCAGCAGCAGCACGGTCCATACCATCGTTGCGGCGGGTGTCCCGCGGAAGGCTTCGAGCAGCATCAGCTTGCCGATGAAGCCGGAGAAGGGCGGCAGCCCGGCGGCAGTCACGGCGGCGACCAGGAAGCCCAGCGCCAGCCACGGCGCCGCCGGCGCCGGTCCCGGCTGGAAGGCGTCGGACGCATTGCCGCGCCGTTCCGCGATGCGCTCCGCCAGCAGGAAGAAGGCGGCGCCGGCGAGGGTGGACTGGACGAGGTAATACAGCGCCGCCGCGGTGAGGTCGACGCCGGCCAGCGCGGGCACGGCCAACAGGGCGCCGGCGGAGCCGAGCACCAGCCAGGCGGCGAGCTCGCGCAGCCGTCCGGCGGCGAGCGCGCCGAGGGCGGCGAAGAGCACGGTGGCCAGCGCCAGCGGCATCAGCCAGCCGGCGAGCAGGTCGGCGGTGGCCGCCGCCGGGGCGAAGGCGACGACCTGCACGCGCAGGAGGGCGACGATGCCGACCTTGGTCATGATGGCGAAGAGGGCCGCCACCGGCGCGCCGGCGGCGGCATAGCTCATCGGCAGCCAGAAGGAGAGCGGCAGCAGCGCCGCCTTGAGGGCGAACACGGCGACGAGCAGCGCGGCGGCGAGCCGCACCGGCGCGAAGTCGTCCCCGAGGCCGTTCAGGCGCAGCGCCACGTCGGCGAGATTGAGCGTGCCCAGCGTGCCGTAGAGCATGCCCAGCGCGATCAGGAACAGCGCCGAGCCGGCGAGGTTGAGCACGACGTAGGCGAGTCCGGCGCGCGTGCGGGCGAGGCCGCCGCCGTGGGCCAGCAGCGCATAGGAGGCGAGCAGCATCACCTCGAAGAAGACGAACAGGTTGAACAGGTCGCCGGTGAGGAAGGCGCCCTGCAGGCCGACGATCTGCAACTGGAAGAGCGCATGGAAATGGCGGCCGCGGGCATCGAAGCCGTGGCCGGCATGCAGCAGGCTGACGGCGGCGAGCAGCGCCGTCAGCAGCGTCATGCCGGCGGCGAGGCGGTCCGCCGCCAGCACGATGCCGAACGGCGCCGGCCAGTCGCCGAGGGCGTAGACCAGGATCTCGCCGCGGTCGGCCAGCAGCGTCAGCCAGGCGGCGGCGGCGATGCCGGCCAGGGCCGCGGCGAGGCCGACGCCGCGCTGGAAGGCGAGCCCGCGGCCGGTGCCGGCCATCAGCACGAGCGCCGCCGCGAAGGGGATCAGGATCGGCAGGATCGGGGCGTGTGCCGTCACTTTCCGCCTCCGGCGTCCACGTGGTCGTCGCCCGATTCGGCCAGCGCGCGCAGCGCCAGCATGACGAGATAGGCGGTCATGCCGAAGCCGATGACGATGGCGGTGAGCACCAGCGCCTGCGGCAGCGGGTCGGTGTAGAAAGCCCCGTCCCGGATCAGCGGCGGCGCGCCGGTCACCAGGCGGCCGCTGGCGAAGAGGAACAGGTTCACCGCATAGGAGAGCAAAGTCAGTCCCAGCACCACGGCGAAGGTGCGCGCGCGCAGCAGCAGGAACACGCCGCAGGCGGTCAGCGTGCCGATGGCGATGGCGAGCAGCGCTTCCATCAGGCGGCCTCCGCGTCGCGGCGCGACAGGCGGCCGAGCCCGCTCAGCACCATCAGCACCGCGGTGACGACGACGATGTAGACGCCGAGGTCGAACAGCAGCGCCGAGGCGATCTCCACCTCGCCGATCAGCGGCAGGCCGAGGTGGCCGTGGGCGCTGGTGAGGAAGGGCCGGTCGAACAGCCAGCTCGCCGCGCCGGTGCCGGCGGCGGCGGCGAGGCCCAGCGCGAGCAGCGCGGGCGTGCGCCGCGGCAGGCGCGGCCGGGCGAAGTCGATGCCGGCGGCGAGGTACTGCAGGATCAGGGCGACGCCGGTCACCAGCCCGGCGACGAAGCCGCCGCCGGGCAGGTTGTGCCCGCGCAGGAAGAGGAAGGCGGAGACCGCCAGCGCCAGCGGCAGCAGCGGGCGCATCAGCATCTGCAGGAACAGCGGGTGGCGCTCGCCGCTCCACGCGCGGCCCTCGGCATCGGCCGCCGGCGCCGTCAGGGCGAGGCGGTCGAGCAGCGCATGCGCGGCCAGCCCGACCATCGCCAGCACGGTGATCTCGCCCAGCGTGTCGAAGCCGCGGAAGTCCACCAGGATGACGTTCACCACGTTGGTGCCGCCGCCGCCGGGCACGGACTGCTCGAGGTAGTAGGCCGACACGGTCTCGAGCGGCGACGTCAGCAGCGCCCAGGCGGCGGCGCCGAAGCCGCCGCCGGCGGCAGCCGCGAGCAGGGCATCGCGCGCGAGCCGCACGCGGCCGGGCTCCGGCGGCGATTCCTGCGGCAGGTAGTGCAGGGCGAGCAGCAGCAGGACGATGGTGACCACCTCCACGGCGAGCTGGGTCAGCGCCAGGTCGGGCGCCGAGAAGCGCTCGAAGGTGAGCGCCACGATCAGGCCGACGACGCTCATCAGCACGATGGCGGTGATCCGGCGCCGGTGCAGCACGGTCGCGCCGACGGCGGCGAGCACCAGCGCCGCCAGCGCCCACAGGCCGGCGGCGTCGGCCGGCAGCATGACGACGCGCTCGCCTTCGCCCGGCGCCGCCGAGTGCCAGGCCCAGCCGCCGAGCGCCAGGGCGAAGGCGACGAAGAGCATGGCGTAGCGCTGCAGCGAGCCGTTGTCCGCCCGGCCGACGGCGGCGCGGGCGAAGGCCACCAGCCGCTCGTAGAAGCGCTCGAAGGCGATGCGCGCGTGCAGCGAGGGCAGGCGCTCGTAGAGGGCGAACAGCGGCTGCCGCAGGGCATAGACCAGCACGCCGCCGGCCAGCGCCGCCAGGCTCATGACGAAGGGCATGTTGAAGCCGTGCCACAGCGCCAGCCGGAATTCCGGCAGCGGCCCCTGCAGCACCGCGCCCGCCGCCGCCCGGAGCAGCGGCGCCACGCTCCACTCCGGGAAGATGCCGACCAGCAGGCAGGCCACCACCAGCACCTCGATCGGCGCGCGCAGCCAGCGCGGCGGCTCGTGCGGCTGGCGCGGCAGGTCGATGGGCGCGCCGTTGAAGAAGACGTCGTGGATGAAGCGCGCGGAGTAGGCCACCGCCAGCACGCCGGCCAGGGTGGCGAACAGCGGCAGCAGCCAGCCGACTTCGTCGAAGGCCGGGTGGCCGATGGTCTCGGCGAAGAACATCTCCTTGCTGAGGAAGCCGTTGGCCAGCGGCACGCCGGCCATGGCGCCGGCGGCGACGATGGCCAGGGTGGCGGTGATCGGCATGATGCGGAAGAGGCCGTTCACCTTGCGCATGTCGCGCGTGCCGCACTCGTGGTCGACGATGCCGGCGGCCATGAACAGGGAGGCCTTGAAGATGGCGTGGTTGATGATGTGGAAGACGCCGGCGACCACCGACAGCGGCGTGTCGAGGCCGAACAGCAGGGTGATCAGGCCGAGGTGGCTGGTCGTCGAATACGCCAGCAGGCCCTTCAGGTCGTGGCGGAACAGCGCCACCCAGGCCGAATACACCAGGGTCGTCGCGCCGACGCCGCCGACGATGTAGAACCACGCGTCGCTGCCCGACAGCGCCGGATGCAGCCGCGCCAGCAGGAAGACGCCGGCCTTCACCATCGTCGCCGAATGCAGGTAGGCCGACACCGGCGTCGGCGCCGCCATGGCATTGGGCAGCCAGAAGTGGAAGGGGAACTGCGCCGACTTGGTGAAGGCGCCGGCGAGCACCAGCAGCAGCATCGGCAGGTAGAGGCCGTGGCCGCGGATCTTCTCGCCGCTCGCCAGCACGGCGGACAGCTCGAAGCTGCCGGCGATGTGGCCGAGCAGCAGCACGCCGGCGAGCAGCGCCAGGCCGCCGGCGCCGGTCACCGCCAGCGCCATGCGCGCGGCGATGCGCGAGTCGTGCAGCTCGCGCTTGTAGGCGATGAGCAGGAAGGAGGCCAGGCCGGTGATTTCCCAGAAGACGACCAGCAGCAGGAGGTTTTCCGACAGGGCGATGCCGAGCATGGCCGCCATGAACAGCGTCAGCAGGCTGAAAAAGCGGCCGAGGCGGTCGGCGACCGGCAGGTAGTAGTGGGCGTAGAGCACCACCAGCAGGCCGATGCCGAGGATGAGCAGCGCGAAGAGCATGCCGAGGCCGTCCAGGCGCAGGGCAAGATCGAGGCCGTGCGCCGGCAGCCAGGCGAGGCGCGCGACGACCGTTTCGCCGGCGAACGCCGGCGGCAGCAGCGGCGCGAGCAGCGCCAGGCACAGCGCCATCGTGCCGGCGCAGGCCCAGGCCGCCGCGGCGCGGCCGAGGCGGGCGGCGGCCAGCGGCAGCGGCACGCCGGCGAAGGCGGCGGCAAGGGCGAGGAACAGGAGGCTCGAATCGGTCACCGGTAATGGCGGCTTCTTGTCGGGGCGACCCCATTCTCGCCGAGGCGGTGCGCAGGGGCAAGCCGCTCAGGAAAACCTGCGCCGGCCCTTCGGAAAAATCGAAGCGTGTCCCGGCTACCGCGCCGGGACGCTGCGGTAGAGGAGGCCGCGCCGCACCAGCCATTTCTCCGCCTCGACGGCGAAGAACACCACGGTCGACAGGACCAGGCAGATCGCCAGTTCGTCCCAGTCGAGCGGCTCGGTCTTGAAGATCGGATTGAGCGCCGGCACGTAGATCGTCGCCAGCTGCAGGCCGAGGGTGAACACCACCGTGGCCATCAGCAGCGGGTTCGACCAGAAGCCGAGGGCGAAGGTCGAGTCGCGCTCCGAGCGGATCGCCAGCGCGTGGCCGAGCTGCGACAGGCACAGCACGGTGAACACCATGGTCTGCCAGTGCGCGCCGCCGTGGTGGATCGACCAGGCCTGCAGCAGCAGGCACACCGCGCCCATGGTCAGGCCGACCCAGACCATGTGCTGCCACATGCCGTGGGCGAAGATGCTCTCGTCGGGCCGCCGCGGCGGCCGCTGCATGACGTTGCGCTCGGCGCGTTCGGCGGCGAGCGCCAGCCCGGGCAGGCCGTCGGTGACGAGGTTGATCCACAGGATGTGGATCGGCAGCAGCGGGATCGGCAGGCCGAGGAAGGGGGCGAGGAAGATGGTCCAGATCTCGCCCGAGTTGCTGGTCATCGTGTACTTGATGAACTTGCGGATGTTGTCGAAGATGCGCCGCCCCTCGCGCACGGCATGCACGATGGAGGCGAAGTTGTCGTCGAGCAGCACCATGTGCGCGGCTTCGCGCGCGACGTCGGTGCCGCCGCGGCCCATGGCCACGCCGATGTCGGCGGCCTTCAGCGCCGGCGCGTCGTTCACGCCGTCGCCGGTCATGGCGGCGAACTCGCCCGCCGCCTGCAGCGCGCGCACGATGCGGATCTTCTGCTCCGGGTCGACGCGGGCGTAGACGCGGATGTCCCTCACCTGGGCGGCGAAGTCCGCGTCGGAGAGGGCGGCCAGTTCCACGCCGCTGACGACGCGCCCGCCGCGGTCGAGGATGCCGAGCCGTTCGGCGATGGCGCGCGCCGTGGCGGGATGGTCGCCGGTGATCATCACCGGCACGATGCCGGCCGCCTGGCATTCGTCGACGGCCTGCGCCGCCTCCTCGCGCGGCGGGTCCATCAGGCCGACCAGGCCGAGGAAAGTGAGGCCGGTTTCCGCCTCGGCCAGGTCCGCCGGCAGCGCGTCGAGGCGGCGCTCGGCGAAGGCCAGCACGCGCAGGCCGCGCGCCGCCATGCGTTCCGCCTGCGCCAGCGCGTCGGCGACGTCGAACGGCACGGGGCCGCGCGGGGTGAGCCGCCAGGTGCAGCGCTCGAGCACGGCTTCCGGCGCGCCCTTGACGCAGGCGAGGTATGCCTCCTCTGGGAGCGGCCTGCCGCTGCCGCGGACCGTTCCCGCCATGCGGTACACGGTGGCCATGCGCTTGCGCTCGGAGTCGAAGGGCAGCTCGCCGTGCCGCGGCAACTGACTTTCCAGCGCGGCGCGGTCGACGCCGTGCGCGATCGCCGCCTGCAGCAGCGCCACCTCGGTCGGATCGCCGGCCAGGGCGCCCGTCGCATCCGCCACCGCGTCATTCACCAGCGCCATGCAGCGGAACAGACTGGGCCAGGGTTCGGCCGGCGATTCGTCGCCTTCGGCGAAGAAAGCTTCCGCCCGCATGCGGTTCTGCGTCAGCGTGCCGGTCTTGTCCGAGCAGATGTAGGTGATCGAGCCGAGCGTCTCCACCGCCGGCAGGCGGCGGATGAGGGCGTTCTGCCTCACCATCTTCGAGGCGCCCAGCGCCAGCGAGATCGCCACCACCGCCGGCAGCGCCTCGGGGATCGCCGCCACGGCGAGGCTGACGGCGGTGAGGAACATCAATACCGGCGGCTCGCCGCGCAGCAGGCCGGCGGCAAAGACGATGGCGCAGATCGCCAGCACCGCCCAGGCCAGCCGCGCGCCGAAGCGGGCCAGGCGCTTCTGCAGCGGCGTCTTCACTTCCTCCGCGCTTTCAAGCAGCCGCGCGATGCGTCCCAGTTCGGTGGCGAGCCCGGTGGCGACCACCACGCCCGTGCCGCGGCCGTTGGCGACCAGCGTGCCCTTCCAGGCCATGTTGCCGCGGTCGCCGAGCGCCAGCCGCGCCTCGGCGAGGGCTTCCGTGCGCTTTTCGACCGGCTGCGACTCCCCGGTGAGCGCCGCCTCGGCGACGCGCAGCTGCGCCGCCTCGGCGAGGCGCAGGTCGGCCGGCACCACGTTGCCGGCCTCCAGCAGCACGACATCGCCGGGCACCAGCCCGTCGGCGGGCAGGGTCATGACGGCGCCGTCGCGGCGCACGCGGGCCGAGGGCGCCGCCATCATGCGCAGGGCCGCCATGGCGCGCTCGGCGCGCCACTCCTGGGTGAAGCCGATGACGGCATTCAGCAGCACGATGACGATGATGGCGACGGTGTCCGAAGGCTCGCCGACGATGCCGGAGACCACCGCCGCGGCGATCAGCACCAGGATCATGAAATCCGAGAACTGGTCGAGCAGCATGCGCGCGACGGAGCGGCTGCGGCCTTCCGGCAGGGCGTTCGGGCCGTGCCGCGCCAGGCGCGCGGCGGCCTCGGCGGAAGTCAGTCCCTGGAGATCGGCGTGCAGCGCCTGCAGGGCCGCGTCGATGCGCAGGGTGTGCCAGTCCGGCGTGCCGGCGGGATGGCGGGTGTGTTCAGGCGCCATGGAGGAACAGGATATAGCTGTTGAGCAGATAGAGTACCAGCAGGAACACGCTGATCCAGCTGACGCTGCGCCAGAGCGGGCCGGCCGGCCGGTAGAACAGGCCGACGATGGCCATGCCCGTCATGATGATGGCGGAGACGGCGGAAACGGCGTGCGCCGGCGACACGCTCGCCAGCAGCGGACCGCCGGCATAGAAGAGGTCGTCGATGGCGAGGATGAGGATGTCGAAGAGGTTGCTGCCGAGCAGGTTCGCCACCGCCATGTCGATGGCGCCCATGCGCACGGCGGCGACGGTGACGGCGACCTCCGGGGCGGAGGTGGCGGCGGCCACCAGCAGCGTGCCGACGAAGGAGTCGTGCCAGCCCATCTGGCGGGCGATGTCGGCGCCGACGAAGGGCAGCCAGATGCCGGCCGCCACCACGACGCCGGCCGCCAGCGCGTAACCGATGGCGGCGCGCCTCAGGCCGATATCCGGGTAGCGCTCCGCCACCTCCTCGACGAACTCGGCGACCTCGCGCCGCTCGTACTGGTACAGCGTGCGCATGGCGAGCAGGTAGAGCGCCACGATCAGCGGGGTGTAGGCGCCGATGTGGCCGATGGCGAGCGCCTCCCCCCTCCGGGCCAGCTGCAGCGAGAAGGCGACCGCGCCGATCAGCACGATGCCGAAGGCGGCGGAGAGGATGTGGCCGCGGCTGGCGCGGCTGTAGAGGGATTCCTTCGGGTGCAGGAAGTCGACGATGACGAGGATGGCGAGATTGAAGACGCAGCTGCCGAGCACGTCGCCGACGGCGATGTCGGGCACGCCGGCGACGGTGACGGCCGTGACGCCGGAGACCAGTTCCGGCAGCGAGGTGACGGTGGCGAGCAGGATCAGGCCGACCCAGCTGCCGCCCACGCCGGTCTTCTCGGCGATGACGTCGCCGTAGCGCGACAGCCGCGCGCCGGCCAGCCCGATGGCGGCGATGCAGATCAGGAGATTCAGCCAGATCATCGGGCGGTCCGCAGGAGGAGCCAGGCGGCGGCCATGGCGAGCGTGGCCAGCGTCACCGGCACGCCGACGCGGGCGTGGGCGCGCCAGTCGATGCGGATGCCGCGCCGCGCCGCGCAATCGACGACGATGATGTTGGCGATCGAGCCGACGATGAGCAGGTTGCCGGCCAGCGTGCTGACGAGGGCCAGCAGCGGCCCGGACCAGGGCTCGGTCGCCGCCGGCAGCAGCAGCATCGTCGCCGGCACGTTGGACACCAGGTTGGAGGCGACGAAGGTCGCGGCGAACAGCGCCAGGGGCGAGGCGAGCGACAGCCCCGCCGCCTCGAGCCAGGCCATCGCCTGCGCCGCCAGGCCGCTCGCCTGGAAGGCGTGGTTGACGACGAACAGGCCGATGAACAGCACCAGCAGTTCCCAATCGACCAGCCCGAGCATCTTGTTGCTGTGCAGGCGGCGCGAGAGCAGCAGCAGGCCGGCGCCGGTGAGCGCCGCCACTTCGCGCGGCAGGCTGGTGAACAGGAAGACGACGAGCAGGGCGCCGGCGACGAGCAGGCCCTTCGCCGTCTGCCAGGGATCGAAGACGGCCTCGTCCGCCTCGCGCCGTTCCGCCTCCGGCACGGCAGCGGCATCGCCCGCCAGCGTCCACCGGCCGCGCGAGAGCAGGGCGATGACGGCCCAGGTGACGGCGAGGCCCGCCAGCACCGGCACGGCGGCCTCCAGCGCGTAGCCGGCGAAGGACAGGCGCAGCGTCTCGCCGATCAGCATGTTCTGCGGGTTGCCGATCAGCGTGGCGGCCGAGCCGACGTTGGCGGCGCAGGCCAGCGCCAGCAGGTAGGGCACGGGGTTCAGGCGGCGCTTCAGGCAGGCGTCGGCCAGCACCGGGGCCATGGCCAGGCAGACGATGTCGTTGGAGAACACCGCCGAGAGCGCCGCCGCGGCGGCGATCAGCAGCGCCAGCAGCGCGGGCGGGCCCACCCCAAGGGCGGCGATATGCCGCGTCACACGCGTGTAGAAGCCGCCCAGGCGCATCTGCGCCGAGATCACCATGAAGGAGAACAGCAGCAGGAGCGTCGGCAGGTGCACCGATTGCGCCGCCTCCCGGGGACTGACTTTTCCCAGTGCGACGAGTGCGATGGCGCCGAGCAACGCAATACCGGTGCGGTCGATCTGCAGGAAGGGCAGGCCGCCGAGGATCATGCCCAGGTAGACGATGACGAAAATGACGAGAGTTGCACTGTCCATGCGATAGGGGGTGGGAAATCCCGCCGAGCGATCATGCTACAACGCGCCTGCCCCGTGCGCCGCGGAAATTTGCAGTGCGGCTGAAATATTGCCGAAATATTGCGGAAACATTGCGCGGCCACAATGCGCGACGGCACACAACCCTGAAAGGAAAGCAATGCACAAGAAGCTCATCGCCGCCGTCGTGGCCGGCCTTGTCGCCGTTCCGGCGCTGGCGCAGACCAACGTCACCCTCTCCGGCAAGATGGCCGCGGGCTGGGAGAACTACAAGCTGTCCGGCGGCGGCAACACCGGACACGATGCCGAGTCGCGCGTCTCCGACCAGTCCTCGCGCCTCATCTTCCGCGTCAGCGAGGATCTGGGCGGCGGGCTGAAGGCCTGGGGCCAGATGGACATGCGTTTCACGGCCGATCTCGGCGCGCTCAGCATGGGCGGCAACACCGGCATGGGTCTGCAGGGCAACTGGGGCAAGTTCACCGTCGGCCGCTGGGATCTGCACTACAACGAGTTCGGCGCCATCGAGAGCAACCGCGCCGGCTCCAACCAGACCAACTTCGGCGACGGCATCATGTCGCAGGTCAGCTCGACCCACACCGGCGGCGCCGGCACGGAAGTCGTGTCGATCATGGCCGGCGCCAGCCGCACGCCCAACATCGTGATGTGGGACAGCCCGAACTGGAACGGCTTCACGGCCCGCCTGGCCTACTCGACCAGTCCCTTCGGCACCGAGGGCAATACCAACCGCGCGGCCGGCGATCCCGGCGGCGGCAGCGGCTGGAACGGCGCCCTGCGCTACAACAACGGGCCGTGGACAGCCGGCGTCAGCTACTGGAACGCCAGCAGCGAGAACCGCGTCGCCGGTACCCGCGCCGCGGACCAGAATGCCTGGCGTGCCTGGCTGGGTTACGCCTTCGCCATGGGCCTGAAGGTCGGCTTCGGCTGGGACCGCAGCGAGCTGGACAACCACATCCTCGGCGCGGCCGACGCCGTGGCGGCCGGCAACACCCGCCGCAACGCCTGGATGATCCCCGTCAGCTACAGCTTCGGCGCGCACACGCTCTACGCCAAGTACGCCCGTGCCGGCAAGGCCAGCGGTTCCGCCATTGCCGCCGGCACCGGCGGCGACTTCAAGGCCAGCGCCTGGCATCTCGGCTACGACTACGCCTTCTCCAAGCGCACGTCGGCCGGCGTGTTCTACACGAGGCTGAACAACGACAGCAACGCCGCCAACACCGTCGGCGCCGCCTACAACTTCAAGTCCGGCAACGGCGCGACGGCGACGCGCCGCGGCGAGGACGCCAGCCAGTTGTACATCGGCATGACGCACAGCTTTTGAGTAGCGCCGGCTGCCATCAGGCAAAACGGCCGCCCGCGGGCGGCCGTTTTGTTTCGCCGGCATGCAGGGAAGGGGTTGGCCCGGCGGCTACTTGATCAGCGTCACCGGCACGTCGGCCAGGTGGATCACCTTGGAGGTGACGGAGCCGAGCAGCATGCCGGCCACGGCGCCGAGGCCGCGCGTGCCCATGACGATGCCGTCGCAGTTCTGCTCGAGCGCTGTCCTGGCGATGGTTTCCGCGACCGGGCCGATCAGCACTTGCGGCGCGTAGCGCACCTTGGCGGCGCCGAGGATCGCCCGGGCCGATTCCAGGGCGTCGCCGCCCTTGGATATCTGCATGGCCTCGACTTCCTCCTTCTTCAGGAAGCTGTGCACCTCCCACTCGCCGATTTCCGGCTGGACGTTGAGCAGGCAGACCTCGAGGGCGGGGTTGTTCCTGGCCAGGTCGACGACGTGCTGCACGGCGCGGTCGGAATTGGGCGAGCCGTCCACGGGGACGAGGGCTTTGCGCATGATGGGGATTCCTTAGATCGATACGGTTCCCCGGATTATCCCATTGTTCGCGCGGAAGTTGACCGCCGCGGCCGACTTGCGGAAAACACGTACGCGATTCCCGGCGAAAGTGTCCGGCCGGATGATAAAATCCCGCGCTGCCGAATCTGGAGTCCCCCATGCCTCACACCCGCATCCGACTGCCCCGCCTGCTTGCGGCCGGCGCCCTGAGGGGCGTGCGAAGCCGCCCTGAAGAAGTACTCTTGGGGTGCGCCCTGTTCCTGTTCGCCTCGGCCGCCCGGGCGGCGGACGGCCCCGCCGTGTTCGGCATTCCGGTCGACTTCATCCTCTTCGCGGCGACCCTGCTCGGCGTGGCGCTGTTCCATCACCACGTGCTCAAGGTCGCGCTCGGCGGCCTGGCGGCGATCGCCGCCTACAAGATCGTCTTCACCGGCTTCAAGACCGGCGACGGCCTCGCCGGCTTCGGCCTGCACATGGCGCACGAATGGGTGCTGCTGGTGAACCTGCTCTGCCTGCTGGTCGGCTTCGCCCTGCTGGCGCGCCACTTCGAGGACAGCGGCGTGCCGGAAGTGCTGCCGAAGCTGCTGCCCGAGGGCTGGCTCGGGCCCTTCGTGCTGCTGGTGATCATCTGGGTGCTGTCGGGCTTCCTCGACAACATCGCGGCGGCGCTGATCGGCGCCACCATCGCCGCCAGCGTCTTCAAGCGCAAGGTGCACATCGGCTACCTCGCCGCCATCGTCGCCGCCTCGAATGCCGGCGGCGCCGGCAGCGTGGTCGGCGACACCACCACCACCATGATGTGGATCGCCGGCGTCAGCCCCTTCGACGTGGTCGAGGCCTACGTCGCGGCGGCGGTGGCGCTGCTGGTGTTCGGCTTTCCGGCGGCCCTGCAGCAGCACCGGCACCAGCCGATCCTGCGCAACATCCAGGCGGCGCACCGCATCGACTGGGCGCGCGTCGGCGTCGTCGGCGCCATCCTGGCCGGCGCCGTCGCCACCAACGTCACGGTCAACCTGAAGTTTGCCGAGGCGGCCGACCACTTCCCCTTCCTCGGCGTGGCGGTGTGGGTGGTGCTGCTCGCCGCCGTCCCGGTGAGGAAACCCGAGTGGAGCCTGATGCCGGACGCCCTCAAGGGCTCGATCTTCCTGCTCGCCCTGGTCACCTGCGCCTCGATGATGCCGGTGGAGAAGCTGCCGCCGGCCTCCTGGCAGTCCGCCTTCACCCTCGGCTTCATCTCGTCCGTGTTCGACAACATCCCGCTCACCGCGCTGGCGCTCAAGCAGGGCGGCTACGACTGGGGTTTCCTCGCCTATGCCGTCGGCTTCGGCGGCTCGATGATCTGGTTCGGCTCCTCCGCCGGCGTGGCGGTGTCGAACCTGTTCCCCGAGGCGAAATCGGTCGGCCAGTGGCTGCGCCACGGCTGGTTCATCCCGATCGGCTACGTGGCGGGCTTCTTCGCCCTGCTGCTGATCCTCGGCTGGCATCCCCAGGAACCGCAGAAGGCGGCCGCGGCCGCCGCCCAGGTGGTGCAGGCGCCGACGGCAGGGAAGGGGCTGTAGGTCGGGCTTCAGCCCGACGGTCCGTGTCCCGGCGTCTCCGTCCGTCGGCCTGAAGGCCGACCTACTACAATAGCGGCAATCCGATACCGGCTCGCCATCCATGCACGAAGGGCTACGCGTCGTCCTGCTCCTGCTCACCGCCGCCGTCCTCATGGTCGCGCTGGCGAAGGCCGCCCGCCTGCCCTCGATGCTGGCCTACCTCGCCATCGGCGTCGCCGTCGGCCCGCACGCGCTGGGCTGGCTGCACGAGAGCGAGCAGACCGAGCGCCTGGCCGAGTTCGGCGTGGTCTTCCTGATGTTCTCCATCGGCCTCGAGTTTTCCCTGCCGCGGCTGATTTCCATGCGCTGGCAGGTGTTCGGCCTCGGCGGCGCGCAGGTGGCGGCGACGACGCTGGCGACCCTGCTGATCGGCCTCACCGGCGGCATTCCCTGGCAGGGCGGGCTGGCGCTGGGGGCGATCTACGCCATGTCCTCGACCGCCATCGTCGGCCGCCTGCTCGCCGAGAAGCTCGACCTGCACTCCGCCTCCGGGCGGCGCACCATGAGCGTGCTGCTGTTCCAGGACCTCATGGTGGTGTTCATGCTGATCCTGATCCCGGCCCTGGTCGACACCAGCCACCTCGCCGCGGCGCTGGGCAAGGCGCTGCTGCAGACACTGGCCGTGCTGCTGCTGGTCATCGTCGTCGGGCGGCCGCTGATCCGGCGTTGGTTCGACGTGGTGGTGCGGCGCAAGTCCGCCGAGCTGTTCATGCTAAACGTGCTGTGGATCACCATCGCGCTGGCCTTCCTCACCGACTGGGTCGGCCTCTCGCTGACGCTGGGCGCCTTCCTCGGCGGCATGCTCATTTCGGAGACCATGTACCGCCACCAGGTGGAGGCGGACATCCGGCCCTTCCGCGACGTCCTGCTCGGCCTGTTCTTCATCACCATCGGCGCCCAGCTCGACCTCGCCCTCGTCTGGCAGCGCATCGAGTGGGTGGCGCTGGTGCTGGCCGGCCTGGTGGCCGGCAAGGGCCTGCTGATGCTGATCGTCACGCGCCTGTCGGGCGCCGACACTTCCGTCGCCTTCCGCACCGCGGCGCAGCTGGCGCAGGCGGGCGAGTTCGGCTTCGTGCTGCTGACGCTGGCGAGCGCCAACGGCCTGCTGGCGCCGGAGGTGGTGCAGCCCTCGCTGGCCGGCATGCTGCTGTCGATGCTGGCGGCGCCCTTCGTCATCGAGCGCGCGCGCGCGATCGGCGAGCGGATGTCGCGCGACGAGTGGCTGCGGCATTCGGCCGCCCTGCAGGAGGTGGCCGCCCACGCCTTCGGCATCCAGGACCACGCCATCGTCTGCGGCTACGGCCGCACCGGCCAGAGCGTCGCCCGCTTCCTCTACAAGGAGAAGATCCCCTTCATCGCCCTCGACATGGACGCCCACCGCGTGCAGCAGGCGCTGACGGCGGGCGAGAACGTGGTGTTCGGCAACGCCGAGCGGCGCGAAGTGCTGCTCGCCGCCGGCCTCGAGCGCGCGCGCATCGTCGTCGTCACCTCGCCGGACGTGCCTTCGGCCCTCAAGGTGCTGGGCATCGTGCGCGCCCGCCGGCCAGGCCTGCCGGTCGTCGTGCGGGCGTCCGACGACGCCCACCTCGACGAGTTGAAGCGCGCCGGCGCCACCGAGGTGGTGCCGGAGGTCATGGAGGGCAGCCTGATGCTGGCGGCGCAGACGCTCACCCGCCTCGGCGTGCCGCTGCGCCGCGTGCTCCGCGACGTCGAAGAGGCGCGCGAGCGGCGCTACGAGCTCCTGCGCGAACGCTACGGCGATGCGGGACAGGCCGCGCCGGAGGAGAAGCCATGACTTTCCGGCCGAAGACCGTCGGCTGGCCGCGGGATTAGGGTTTTCCCTAGACCTGTTGATATTGACGTCTCGAAAGCTTAGGATCAAACGATCTTTGGAATGGCGCCGTGGCGGGCGATCCCTGCCATGGCCGAAAGATGAGAGGAGCCACAGCTCCCGGATATCCCGATCGCAACCACCTGAGGAGAGAGACATGAGCAACGAAAGCAAGACCGAAGACAAGCAGCTGTCCCGCCGTTCCTTCCTGAGCAAGGCCGCCGCCGGCACCGCCGGCGCCGCCGCCATGGGCTTCCCGATGATCTCGGTGGCGCAGTCGCCGATCACCATGCGCTGGCAATCCACCTGGCCGGCGAAGGACATCTTCCACGAATACGCGCAGGACTTCGCCAACAAGGTGAACGGCATGTCCGGCGGCCGCCTCAAGATCGAGGTGCTGCCGGCCGGCGCCGTGGTGAAGGCCTTCGACCTGCTCGATGCCGTATCCAAGGGCACGCTCGACGGCGGCCACGGCGTGGTCGCCTACTGGTACGGCAAGAACTCCGCCGTGGCTCTGTGGGGTTCGGGTCCGGCCTACGGCATGGACCCGAACATGGTGCTGGCCTGGCACAACTACGGCGGCGGCAGGCAGCTGCTCGACGAGATCTACAAGAGCCTCAACCTCGACGTGCAGTCCTTCCTCTACGGCCCGATGCCGACGCAGCCCTTCGGCTGGTTCAAGAAGCCGATCACCAAGGAAGCCGACGTCAAGGGCATGAAGTTCCGCACCGTCGGCCTCGCCGTCGACATCTACAAGGACATGGGCGTGGCGGTGAACCCGCTGCCCGGCGGCGAGATCGTGCCGGCGATCGACCGCGGCCTGATCGACGGCGCCGAGTTCAACAACGCCTCGTCCGACCGCCTGCTCGGCTTCCCCGACGTCAGCAAGGTGTGCATGCTGCAGAGCTTCCACCAGTGCTCCGAGCAGTTCGAGATCCTCTTCAACAAGAAGAAGTACGACTCGCTGCCGGCCGAGCTGAAGACCATCATCAACCATTCGGTGGAGGCGGCTTCCGCCGACATGTCGTGGAAGGCCATCGACCGCTACTCGAAGGACTACATCGAGATGCAGGAGAAGCAGGGCGTCAAGTTCTACAAGACGCCGGACGCCATCCTGCGCCGCCAGCTGCAGGCCTGGGACAAGATCGTCGCCGCGAAGAGCGCCGAGAACCCGACCTTCAAGAAGGTGAACGACTCGATGAAGGCCTTTGCCCAGCGCGCCTGCCGCTGGCAGAACGACACCAACGTCGACTACAAGATGGCCTACAACCACTTCTTCGCCAAGAAGGGCGCGCCGGCCAAGAAGAAGGGCTGAGCGTTCCTGATATCCGCCCGGCGGCGCCGGGCGGATTTTCCTTCCCGAATCCCAACATGCAGAAGCTGCTGCTCTTCGTCGACAAGGCGAGCACGCTGGCCGGCCATGTCACCGGCTGGTCCATCCTCGCCCTCACCGGGCTGATCTCGTGGGAGGTGTTCTCCCGCTACGTGCTCAACGTGCCGCACGCCTGGGTGCTCGACGCCCAGATCATGCTCTACGGCCTGCTCTTCATGATGGCCGGCGCCTACACGCTGGCCAAGGGCGGCCACGTGCGCGGCGACGTCCTCTACGGCTTCTTCGCGCCGCGCACCCAGGCCACCATCGACCTGGTGCTCTACATCCTGTTCTTCCTGCCCGGCATCTTCGCGCTTTCCTACGCCGGCTGGATCTTCGCCAACGAGTCGATGGCGATCAACGAGCAGACCTTCAGTCCCGAGCCGCTGCCCTTGTATCCCTTCAAGTTCGTCATCCCCGCCGCCGGCTTCGGCCTCATGCTGCAGGGCCTCGTCGAGATCGCCCGCTGCGTGATCTGCCTGCGCGACGGCGCCTGGCCCTCGCGCGAGGAGGACGTCGAGGAGGTCGATGTCGACAAGCTGAAGGAGATGGTGCACGTCAAGGACGAGGACATTGCAGCCCTCGATGAACTGGTGGTGAAGCAGGAGGCGCACAAGTGAAGAAGGAGCTGCGCTTCGGCTTCGGCCTGATGGCCATCATCCTCGCCGCCACGGCGGTGCTGATGCCGTGGTCCAGCATGACCAACGGCCACCTGGGACTCCTCATGCTCTCGCTGGTGGTGGTGGCCATCATGCTCGGCTTCCCCACCGCCTTCACCCTGATGGGCATGGGCGTGTTCTTCGCCTGGCTCGCCTACAACAGCACCAGCCCGGACCTTGCCGTGCAGCAGACGCTCGACCTGATGGTGCAGCGCGCCTACGCCGTGATGAGCAACGACGTGCTGATCTCGATCCCGCTCTTCGTCTTCATGGGCTACCTGGTCGAGCGCGCCAACCTGATCGAGAAGCTGTTCAAGAGCATCCACCTCGCCATGGCGCGGCTGCCCGGCTCGCTCGCCGTGGCGACGCTCATCACCTGCGCCATCTTCGCCACCGCCACCGGCATCGTCGGCGCGGTGGTGACGCTGATGGGCCTGCTCGCCTTCCCCGCCATGCTGCGCCACGGCTACGACATCCGGCTGTCGGCCGGCGCCATCACCGCCGGCGGCTGCCTCGGCATCCTCATCCCGCCCTCGGTGCTGCTCATCGTCTACGGCGCCACCGCCGGCGTCTCGGTGGTGCAGCTCTACGCCGGCGCCTTCTTTCCCGGCCTCATGCTGGCGGGCCTCTACATCGGCTACGTCATCGTCATGGCCAGGCTGAAACCGCAGTGGGCGCCGCCGCTCTCCGCCGAGGAGCGCATCGTGCCGCTGCCGCCGCACAACCGTGCGGTGGCCGACGCCCTCGGCCGCAAGGCCCTGCCGGCGCTGCTCTCGGCGCTGAAGGGGCGCGCCAACCTGGATGTCTCCGTCGGCACGATCCTCAAGCAGCTCGTCATCGTGCTGCTGCCGGCCGCGGTCTGGTTCGGCAGCATGGGGTTGGTATACAACTCCGTCACCAAGCCGCCGGAACAGCTGGACATCTCCGGCCTGCAGGAGATGGGCAGCGGCGCGGCCGTCGCCGAAGAGGAGGGCGGCGAGGAGGAGAGGGCCGAAGGCATTTCCGAACCGCCCGCCGAGGAAGAGGAAGAAGGCGCCGAAGGCGTCAAGGAACCGCCGGCCGAAGGCGCGAAGGAGCCGGCCGCCGAACCCTCACCCCCAGCCCCTCTCCCGCAAGCGGGCGAGGGGGGCGATCAGCGCGCTGCAGGCGCGGAAGTTCCGCTGGAGCCCGTACCGGCGCCGACGAGCTACTGGATCGTGCTCGCCGCCGGCACCGCCGCCGTGCTGTTCTTCTACTGGATCCTCGACTTCGCCCGGCTGGAAATCTTCAAGATGCTGCTGGGCTCGTTCTTCCCGCTCGCGGTGCTGATCCTTGCCGTGCTCGGCTCCATCGTCTTCGGCCTGGCCACGCCGTCCGAGGCGGCGGCGGTCGGTTCATTGGGCGGCATCCTGCTGGCGGCGGCCTATGGCCGGCTCAACTTCGGCGTGCTCAAGGAATCGGTGTTCCTCACGGCGAAGACCTCGGCCATGGTGTGCTGGCTGTTCGTCGGCTCGTCGATCTTCTCGGCGGCCTTCGCGCTGCTCGGCGGGCAGGCGCTGGTGGAACAATGGGTGCTGTCGCTCGACATGACGCCGCTGCAGTTCATGATCCTCGCCCAGTTCATCATCTTCATCCTCGGCTGGCCGCTGGAGTGGACCGAGATCATCGTCATCTTCATGCCGATCTTCATCCCGCTGCTGGCGCACTTCAACGTCGACCCGCTGTTCTTCGGCCTGCTGGTGGCGCTCAACCTGCAGACGGCCTTCCTCTCGCCGCCGGTGGCGATGGCGGCGTTCTACCTGAAGGGCGTCTCGCCGCCGCACGTCACGCTGAACCAGATCTTCGCCGGCATGCTGCCGTTCATGGGACTGCAGGTGGTGGCGCTGGCGCTGCTCTACATGTTCCCCGACATCGGGCTGTGGCTGCCGAAGGTGCTGTACAACTAATGGAAGGATTGCATCTCGTCATCTGATGTTGTAGCATCTGCGCATCAAATGGAGGTTTCGATGCGCACCACCCTGGATATCGACGACGAAGTGCTGTTGGCAGCAAAGGAATTGGCACGCCGCGAAAGCAAGACGGCCGGACAGGTCATTTCCGAACTGGCCCGGCGGGCGATGACGCAGCATGTTCCGGCAAGCGCCGCACAGTCGGTGCGCGAGCCGGAGGCTTTCTTCGGTTTTCAACCGTTCGCCTCGCGGGGCGCGGTGGTGAGCAACGAACAGGTCGATCGGTTGCGCGACGACGAAGGGATCTGATGCGATCCCTGCTCGACGTGAATGTGCTGATCGCGCTGCTCGATCAGGGCCATCTGCATCACGCTACCGCGCGCGACTGGCTGTCGCGCAACATCAAGCAGGGCTGGGCTTCATGCCCGCTGACGCAAAACGGCTGCATCCGCATTCTTTCCCAGCCGGCCTACCCTGGCGCGCTGCCGCCGGCAGCGGTTGCGCAGCGGCTGGCGGCAGCCACGACTACGAACTGGCATGAGTTCTGGCCCGATTCGCTCAGCCTGCTCGACGGCGCCATCGTGAATTGGGGCGGCGTGCTCGGTTCGCGTCAGGTGACGGACGTTTATCTGCTGGCGCTGGCCATGAATCGGGGCGGGCGGCTGGTGACCTTCGACAAGGCGATCCCGCTGCAGGCCGTGCCAGGCGCCAAGCCGAAACACCTTGTCGTGATCTGACGGCGGCGGATGATTGCGCCGGCCTTCGGGCCGCCTCAGGCGGCCAGTTGCTTTTCGAGGCAGGCGCGATGGCTCCTGGCGGCGCCGAGGATGTGGCCGGCCCACCACAGGGCGAGGAAGGTCTGCAGCTCGTTCCGGTCGAAGTTCTCGGTGGTGATGATCTCGGCCGAGAGGTAGTCGAACTCCTCGCGCTCGCTGCGGTAATCCTCGAGTTCCGGATAGCCGCAGCCCACGAGAAGCGCTTCCTCGGCGGCGAAGTGCTCGCGCGCGAGGGCCATCAGTTCCCGGAAGATCTCGTCGAAGCGCCGGTCGTTCGCCTCGTCGAGGCAGTCGGCCAGGGCATTGCAGCGCGCCAGGACGGCCTGGTGCTGTTCGTCGAGGCTTGCGTTGCCGACGCTGTGGCGCGGCTCCCATTGCATGCGGTTAGCCATTGGCGGTCCTTCTTCCTCAGAATCCCAGCGATTCGACGACGGCAACGAGGTCGGCGAAGCTGGCCGCCTCGAGCTTCTTCGCCAGCGCCGCCTTGTCCAGCCCCTCGCATTCGAATTTGCTCAGGCTGACCTCGAAGGGCAGTTCGCGGATCTCCAGCGTCGACATGAAGCCGATGTTGCAGATGTGCGCGATGCACTGGCGCTCCGGCTCGGAAAGTTCCAGGCCGTGGTGCCTGAGGATCTCCATGTAGCGCTCGGCGGCGAGGTTGAGCCGGCCGCTGATCTCCATGGTGTTGTTGCGGCCCTCCGTGAGGATGGCCAGCGGCGGCCCGAAGAAGACCGGCGTCTTGCCGACCCTGCGGGTCTGCTCCTCGCGCGTCAGTGCCGGGGCGACCCAGGCGGGGTCGCCCCTGACGGGAGCGGGCTTCTCGGGCGAATCGGACATCAGCGGGACATCAGTGCGGGATCGGATGCAGCTTCTCGTGCTTCGCATCCTTCATGCCCTTCGGCAGCTGGGGCGGCGGCTCGGGCTGCAGCTGGGCGAAGCCGCGGTTGCGCGCGCCGTCCTGCACGTTGTGCGGGTTGTGGCACTCGGTGCAGGTGAACCAGCGCTTCTTGCCGGTGCTGGTGAACTCGCCGATGCGTTTGCCGTGGATGCCGTCGCGCCAGTCGCGCAGCTTGTCGCCGTGGCACTTGCCGCACAAGAGCTGCGGCTGGTCGAAGCTGATCGGATCGCCGAAGTGGTCGACCAGTTTGTTGCGCTGGGTCAGGTGATGGCAGTCCATGCACCAGATGCGGCCGCGGCCGTGCTGCAGGTCCTTGAGGTCGGGCACCATCGCTTCCATGGTGGGAATCGGCGCCGGTTTCTTGCCTTTCGGCAGGGTGGGCGGATTGAACTGCGGACCGACGCCGTTGTGGCAGGCCGTGCCGCACATCGGCATCAGCGCCAGCTTCTCCGAACGCGGCTTGACCACGGCATGCCCCTCGGGAAGCTTCTCCATCCCGGGCATTTTGCCCATCGGCACGGTGCCGTCGTAGGGGTCGCCGTACCAGAGCGCCGCGCCGGTGGTCGGCGAGCACTTGACGTTGGGCAGGCCGGGCTTGACCTCCTTCTGGGTGACCTCGGACGCGCCCTTGCGGCTTTCGAAGCAGACGGGCGGCTCCTTCGCGGCTTCCGCCGGCGCCGCCGCCTGGGCGGGTTCGGCGGTCTTTTCCGCGGCGGAGACGGCGTAGAGCGTGCTGCCGAGCAATGCCGCAGCCAATGTGTAGATAGCTAGTTTTTTCATGATCGTTGCCTCACTTCGCCGCGACGTACTTGATCTCGCCCTGCAGGATGCCGATGGCGCCCTTGAGCAGGATGGTCAGGATGAAGAAGCCGAAGGCCCAGATGCCGAGGGTCAGCAGCCACTCGACGAAGGTCGGGTAGTACTCGGTCACCTCGCCGATCGGCGTCGGGATGAAGCCCGGCACGATCAGGCCCATGCCCTTCTCGATCCAGATGCCGGCGAAGGCCATCGTGCAGGGGATCGGCAGCAGCTTGAAGTTGTTGCGGATCGACGGGATGAGGAACAGCACGAAGGAGCTGACCATCAGGATCACCGCGCCCCAGAACCACGGCACCAGGTTGGTCAGGCCGTGCAGGCCGAACATCAGGTAGTAGAGGCCGTTGGCGTGCTCGGTGCGGGCGTACAGCTCGACCACCACTTCGGACAGGGTCAGGAACAGCGCGATGCCGAGGCACCAGGTGACGATGGTCGTCAGCAGCCGGATGGCGCTGTCGTCGACCCAGAACTTGGTGTTGTTGCGGATGATCAGGAAGGCCAGGATGATCAGGCAGGGGCCGGCCGCGAACGCCGTGGCGATGAAGCGGATCGGCATCATGCTGTGGAACCACATCGGGCGCGCCGGCATGGTCGAGATCAGGAAGGCCGTGACGGTGTGGATGGACAGCGCCCAGACGATCGCGACCCACACCAGCGGCATGAACCACTTCTTGTTGATCTCGCCGCCCGTGTACTTCACCCACAGGTAGTAGAAGCCGCAGATGGCGTTGAGGATCAGGTAGCCGGTGAGCACCAGCACGTCCCAGCCCAGCATCGAGTGCGGAAAGTTGTAGATGCCGATGAACGGGAGCATGTGCCAGAGGCGGTCCGGCCGCCCCATGTGGGCGAAGACGAACATCGTCACCATGATCACGGCGGAGATCGCCAGCATCTCGCCCAGCACGGCCACCTTGTGCATGCCCTCGTGGTGGTAGGCATACGCCGGGAAGACGATGGTCACCGCCCCGGCGGCGACGCCGACGAGGAAGACCAGGTTGGCGAAGTAGAGGCCGTCGTGGATCTGGCTGGTCATGCCGGTGACGATCAGGCCCTCGGTGTTCTGCAGGTAGAACACGTACATCATGCCGAGGATGAGCACCGCGAGGGAGCCCATCCAGGCGTAGAACTTGGTGCCGCCCTTGAGGACGTAACCCACATAGTCGGCAGCGAAACGGGTCAGTTGTTGCACGGCTCGCTCCTCAATCGTAGAAGTAGAAGAATTTCGGGAAGGTGTTGAGCTCGGCCTTCAGGCGGAAGACGTTCTTCCGCTCGAGGATCTTGCTCACTTCGCTTTCCGGGTCGAGCAGGTTGCCGAACTTGCGCGCGCCGACCGGGCAGACCTCGACGCAGGCCGGGTAGCGGTTGTGGCGGGTGCGCTGCAGGCACCAGTGGCACTTCTCGACGACGCCGCGCATGCGCGGGCGGTTGCCCAGGTAGTGCGTCACCGGATTCATCTCTTCCTTCGGCAGCACCGGGGAGGTGAGGTTGATGCGGCGCGCCCAGTAGGGGCAGGCGCCCATGCACATGCGGCAGCCGATGCACCAGTTGTAGTCGATCACCACCGGGCCGTCGGCCTCGCGGTAGGTGGTGCGGACCGGGCAGACCTTGACGCAGGGCGGCTTCTCGCACTGCATGCAGGCGATCGGCATGTAGGTGGCGTCCTGCTCCGGCACCGCCTCGGGCGTGTAGTGGTACTGGCCCTCGAGCACCTGGCCGGCCGGCGTGTAGGCGTTGCCGCCGACCTGGATGCCGAGCCCCTCGGGGTAGCCGTGGTCCATCTTGCCCTGCTCGAACTTGCCGCGCTCCATGCGCAGCACCTGGATCCACTCGATCTTCTCGCCGGGCTTCGTGCCGCGCGACTGGTTGTTCTCGGCGACGCAGGCATGCACGCAGCGCCGGCAGCCGATGCACTTGCGGATGTTGAGGGCGTAGCCCATCAGCACGCCGGGCTGCGGGCCGGTGGTGTCGACCGTGACCTGCTTGCCGTATTCCTGCGAATAGCGACGCTCCAGCCGGGCGCGCGCCTCGGCCTTTTCCGCGTCCGTCATCAGCCGGTAGTTCTTCTGGAAGTGCTCGGCCCATTCCGTCGCTGCCTCGGCATTGTCGGACTGGGTCATCAGCGCCGCCGTGCCCATCAGAGAGGACAGGCTCAGCATGCCGCCGGCCTTGAGAAAGTCGCGGCGCGAGGTTTTCGGGGCGCTCGCGGCGGGGTCAGCCGAAGCCGGCGGCGCCGTGCAGGCGGATGGTTGCTCCTTGGCCGGGCAGGCCTTGGGAGTCTCCTGGGTGGTCACGATGGTCCTCCTTTAAGCTGAAATAATTTAATGCTATGAAGATGCGGCAAGCCCAAAAACAGTCGCGCGATCTTACTCGCGGATGCCGGCTTGGCAACTGAGGCAGGTCAAATTCCGGGCGGATCGTTGCGCCGCGGCCGGCTATTCGATAATTTTCAAGCGCGGGGATAAAACGATAGGGGGAAAGCCAGGATTGTCCGCTCAGGCAGGTCCGCCAGTATCCGCCGAAGCAATGCTGCACGCGTCGTCCTTCTTCGGCTGGCTGGCTGCGCTCTGCCCTTGAGTGTAGTAGGCGGCAACCGCATTGCGGACTGAAATGGAAATCCTCTGCGGCCGTTCAGCTATCCCGAATGATCGGGCGGGATCTCCCCGCGGGTCGACTTCAACCACTTTGGTTCCTGCCTTCACCGGGGCTCCGGAGTGTGTTATTCCTCTCAGACAGCCATCAAGCGGCGACCGAATAACTTCCGTACCAATGCGCGCGACGGGTTCGCCTTTTGTCACGGTTGAACCGATTGCCGAGGCTGTCTCGAAGCGGCCTTCGATGGGCGCGTAGACATAGCGTTCGCGTCCGTAGCCGTTGATCGGTCTTGGCTCGCCGGAAAGCGGACGGGACGATCCTTCGGCGAGGACCGTTCCCAGCCCATCCCAAGCCGTTTCAACAACCAGATCGGTTGTTTCGCCCGCGACGAAATTTGGCCCAAGTCCGATCGTCAGGCGCGCCAGGCCAAGCTGTCTGTCAGGAATCGAGCGTTTGTTCATGCGGGCATCGATCAGGACCTGTGGGCGGAGATATTCGAGAACCTTGCCGAAATCCAAGGCAATGAGAGGAATTGCATTGCATTTCTTCAACATCTGACGTACGGAAAATATATCTCCCGTTCGCACTCCCTCAACACCTTCGAGGAGGGCGGTCCCTTCAAACATCGCATCAGCGAAGGACATGCCCCGTCGGGCAAAACTCGGGTCGGACACATCGTGAATCACCACGTTGTGCCCTGTCAGGAAAAGCGCATAGGCGACGGCGGAGCCGATATCGCCACAACCACGGACAAGACACAGATCCATCTGTTTCTCAGCCGTTCAGAATCACCTTGTGGTGATGCTCGGCGACCGACTCGAGCGCCTGTTCGAGCGGCATGCCGGCTTCCACGCGATCCATGATCATTCTTTGCAGGATGGCGCCGAGCATCTCGCCGTTCGGCCGCATCGGCTCGACCATCTCGCGCAGGAATTCGCAGGTCGGAGGGTCGTAGGCGAGGGTCTCCAACATGGATTCCACCGTCCGGTTCGTGGCCAGGGTGTGGCAGAGATCGTAGAGAAGGCCGGTCGTCTGCTCCACCTGCTCGGGCGAAGCCGGCCCGAAGTTGCCGCGCACCTCCGCGGCGAGGTCGCGGCGAAAATCCTCCAGGCCGTAGCCGACCTCCGCCTTGACGACCTGCTCGGGCGTGAATTCCCATTCCATGCTCAATCTCCGAAAATGGCGGTGAAGGCGTCCGCGTCGTCGGTGCACACCGGGCAGGTTTCGCACGGCTCGGTCGAGACGAAGAAGCGGTCGCAGCGGTTGCAGCGCTGCTTGGCGAGCTGGCGCAGGACGGCCGGCTCGCGTTCAGGCGTCGCATCGAACGTTTCCGCGGCGTAAAGCACGCGCGGCTGGCAGACCTCCAGGCAGACGCCGCAACCGACGCAGCGGTCGATGGCGAAAACCAGGTTCCAGGACGCGTCGTCCTCGCGAATCTGCAGGGCGCCGGTGGGGCAGACGCGGAAGCAGGCCTCGCAGGCGGTGCAGCCTCGCTTCAGGCGGATGTCCATCAGCGGCAGGGCCGCATGCGAACCGACACTGAACGGCTCGCCATCCTTTCGCTTGCAGACGATCTGCAGCAGCTCGCGCATCTCCGGCACGAACCACGGGCCGGCGCGGATGGCCTTCTCCTCCACCGGCAGTTCTGCGGGCGGCGCTGCGGACCGCGCGACTTCATCGATGCCGCGGCCGATCAGGCGGCGGAACAGCTGGCGACGACCGGCGCGGAAATCGGTCGTGGCCTCGGTCCTGCCGGGAGCCTCCATCAGCGTGGCGGCCAGCCATTCCTCCGGCGCGGCCTCGGCCTCCAGCGCATCGGCGGCTTCCAGCTGGGCGGCGAGTCGCACCTCGCCCTTGGCGCCATGCACGCACTGCGCACAGTGGTGGCTGCCGCGCAGCTCCACCGCGATGCGCCGCTTGGCGAGGTAGGCCAGCATGGCAGCGTCCACCGCGCCGAGGCAGGGCACCACGGCATCGGCGGCCAGGCCCGAGGGCGCGCAGGCGAAACTGAAGCGTTCCGTCTTGATGGCGCGCCGGAGCAGGTCGAGGCGCGGCAGGTTGTCCGCTCCCAGTGCGGCCGTCGGGCAGGCCGTCGTGCACAGCGCGCAGTTCTGGCAGCGCGCCGCGTCGAGGCGGATGCCCTCGTCGAGGAGCGAAATCGCATCGTGCGGGCAGGCATCGGCGCAGCGCCGGCAGCCGCTGTAGCGGTAGCGGTAGCGGGTGCAGCGTGCGGCATGGAATTCCGGCAGCGAGACGGTCATGGCTTTCAATACTGCTGGATCGCAGTGCCGGATTCGCAGGTGTTCTTGGGGATGATGAAGCCCCGGGGCATGCCGGATGCGGCGGCACCCGTGGCCGCGCGCCAGCTGCGGGCGCCGCCCTTGACGGCATAGATCTCTTGGGCCTTGCTGGAGCGCTCCAGCGCCTTGCCGACCTCGATGGCCCGCGCATCCGTGTCGGCGATGACGACGACGACGCCGGTCGGATCGATCTTCAGTCCCTTGCGGTAGGGCAGCGTTTCGGCCAGCGGCGCGGAAAGCCGCTTGGCCGCGTTGCGGGCATCGATGACGCAGCAGGGCGTTCCCTTGGAGAGGAAGGCCTGCAGCGCCGCCGTGTCGCGGAGACTGACTTCTGCGGCGGCGGGCAGTGCGAACAACAGCGCGGCGGTGGCCGCCGCAAAAAAACGCTTCACCCGGTTCCCTCGTTCGGCAGCCCGAAGTCCGGCCCGCTGGCCAGGGCTGCAAGATAGGAATCATTCTGGAGCATGGCCTCGGGTGCCGCAAGCCGCCGCGCGCCGCCCAGTTCGACCCAGGCGGCGAAGTCGGGCGCCGGATCGGCCAGCGGCGCCAGCCAGAGGCGCTCACCCCAGCGCTCGGTGAGACCGGCAAGGATGTTGAGGTCGGCGTCGTCCGTCATGTCCACGCGCAGCAGGGCGCTGGAAGCGCCCCGCGTGAACATCTCGCCGATCCACCAGGCGGCGTGGGTGCCGCTGCGCGCGCCGTCGGCGCGGAGGATTTCCCAGGAGGGCTCGCACACCGAGGGCGTCATGACGCGGAAGTCGGCGTTGGAAACGGCGTCCATGCTCCAGTTGACCTGCATGCGGCGCAGCGGGACATGCAGCCCGATGCGCCCGCCGCCGAATTCGGCGGCGAGCGTTTCCACCAGCGTGCCGTCGAGCAGGGCGGCCTCGCCGATGAACACGCGTGGCGCGCCGGCCCGCAGGAGTTCGCGGATGTAGTCTTTGCCGCCATCGGCTACGACAATGCCTTCGGTCCGGCGCGGGTCGGCCGGGATGAGGTTGCAGTCGACGAGGAAGACCGGGGTGCTGTCACCGGCCGGCAGGCTGTCGCACAGGCGGCGAACGGTCACCGCGGGACGCAAGTCGCTTTTTTCCATGGGCGCATTCATCGTGGCTACTTCCGGTAGACGAACTTGGCGTAGGCGAAGGGCCAGAGCGGGCATTCCGCATCCGGCGCCAGGCCGGCCAGCAGCGGGCGCAGCTCCTCCAGCGTGGCGATGATCGGATCGACCTGCACGCCGAGAAAGCCCGGCCGGAAGCGGTTGAGGGCGACCAGCGCATCGTCGATCATCAGGACGGCGCCTTCCTGGTTGGCGTGCTGCGTGAAATGCAGGGCCAGCACGGCGAAGGCGAGCGCCTGCAGGAATTGCGCCTCGGGATCCATCTGGCCGGCGACGCTGTTGCGGATCAGGCGCGACCAGCGCTCGTTGATCCAGTCGTGCGCTGCGGCCAGGTCGTTGCCGTTCCACAGATGGGCCAGCTCCTCCCATTTGAAATGCTCATGGCTGGGCGCTTCCGGCGGCGCGAAGGGGCGGGACGTCAGGTCAAGTATGGAGCTCATTTCGACCCCGGGCAGGCGCCGCAGACCGGTTCGTCCGGGTTGAATTCCACCTTCACCTCGCTTTTCGGCACCACCAGCCGGCCCTTGTCCTGGTCGTCGATGCGCAGGCGGAGCGCGAAGATCTCGGCCTCGGCGAAGTCGCCGAGCAGCCGCGCCATCTCACGATAGAAGGAATGCTCGGCGGCGCGCTCGATCAGCCGCGCGTAACCGCGCACCCATTTGCCCAGGTGCACCGTCCAGAAGCGCTTCAGTTCGCGCTCCTGCCGCCGGTATTCGGCCGGGTCGCCGGCGCCCAGCGCGGCGGCGCAACGCTCGAGCAGTCCGGCAATGAAGGTCAGCTCGACGCCGAGCTGGTCCTCGAAGACGAAGAAGCGGCCTTTCCCCAGCTCGAAGCCGGCGCGCTTGTAGGTTTCCTTCACCGCGAAGAGCGGCTCCTGCTGGTAGCGTCCCGTGAGGCGGACCGATTCCACCGGCGGAAAGCCGCCCGAGGCGGTGAACAGCGTCGAATACTCGATGGAGAGCGCCTCGTACAGCGCTGCGGTGTCGGGCGCGGTGAAATCCTTTTCAAAGTGCAGGCCGGCCTCTTCCAGGCTGTGCAGCGATTCCGGTTGGCGCAGCGCGTCGATGAATGCCGCGCTCGGCTCCTCGATGAACGCACCGGCCAGCAGGCGGCAGACGCCGGCACGCGCCAGGCAGTCCTCCTGCGTCGCTACTTCCGGCGCCGCTACGGGCAGGGGCAGGGGGGCGCGGACGGCAGTTTCCAGCGCCAGATCGTTCAGCATGCTTTTCCTTTCAAAAAAACCGGCCCGCCAAGAGGAGGGGATTCGCAGCGGGCCGGAACTCCTCGCTTACATGCTCGGTACTTCAAAGCCGCATTGCGGCTCACGACGCTCCCCTCTCCCGCGAGCGGGAGAGGGGTTGGGGGAGAGGGCTTCAGTGGCCGCCACCTTCCTTGTGCTTGACGCTGGCCGGACCGCCCCAGGCGGCCATTTCCGGATGCATCTTGCGGTGCAGGTCGCCGGTGTAGGCGTAGCGCATCGTCTCCTTGAAGGCTTCGACGTGCTTCTCCCACGAGGCCTCGATGTCGCCGTACTTGTCGTTCGGCCCGGCCTTGGTCACCTTCGCCACCGTGTCGTACCAGCCCTGCGAGCCGCCGATCGGGTCGGCCACCACCGGGATGATGTCGTTCGGATGCACGCCGCGGTCGTCCCACCAGACGTTCTGCAGGTCCGGATCCTCCGTACCGCCGTAGGCCGGCTTGTCCTTCAGCTTCAGCGTCGCCAGGCGGCCGTATTCCCAGTGGCCGAAGGCCGTCGGGATCGAGACCACCTTGGGATGGATGCCTTCGGTGACATAGGCCTTGGTCACCATGTGGCCGACGCGCGTCTCGATGCGCACCAGGTCGCCGGTCTTGACGCCCAGCTTCTTCGCCGTCGCCGGGTTCATCCAGGCCGGGTTGCTGTGGGCGATCTCGGCCAGCCACTTCACCGCCGCCGTGCGCGACTGCTTGTGCACGTTGAGCTTGAAGGTGGACAGGATCATCTCGTCCTCCTTCATGGTCTCGTGCCACGGGATGCGCTTGAAGGTCGGCATCGGGTTGAAGCCGTATTCCGCCCACTGGTCGACGCGGATGTTGATGATGCGGTTGCCGGTCGGGAAGCCGACGTAGTTTTTCCCGTTGCGCTTCACGCCGATGGCCTTGCCGTTCTTGCTGATCACGCCGTCCTTGCCGACCACCGCGCCGGCCATGTCGGCATCCGCCAGTTCCTTCTTGTGCAGGCCGTAGTCGGCCTTGATCTCGCGGCCGGTCTTGTCGGTGACCTTTCCGGTCTTCGGATCGAGCTTGCCGTAGATCGGCCAGCAGCCGTGCTTCTTGAGGAACTCCAGTCCGCCGGCCTCCTTCAGGCCGGGAATGTTGTCGAAGTGCTGCTTCATGTAGTCTTCGGCGTCCTTGAAGTTCCAGTACTGCTTCATGCCGCGCTTGCCGTCCGGATCCAGCTTGTGGATGATGTCGCGCAGCAGGATGCGGTTCTCGCGCGACTCGCCGAGCGAGGCATGCACCGGCTGGCGGATGCCGAGCCACGGCCACAGCGAGTTCGGCATCGATTCCGGCTCCCAGCGCTCGAGGTAGGGGCAGTCCGGCAGGATGATGTCGGCCAGCGCCGTCTCCTCGCCCATGTGAGAGCTCATCGAGACGATGTAGGGCAGCAGCTTCTCGTCCTTGAACAGCTTGCCCCACACGGCGCGGGCGCCCGGGTTGGTGTAGACCGGGTTGTCCTGGTAGGTGAAGTAGACGTTGATCTTCTGCTTGCCCTCGGCGATCCAGAACGGCACCAGGTGGCTCACCTTGTGGCCGGCGAGCGGATAGTCTGGCGGATGGGACAGATAGGAGTCCTTGGCCGGCTTGCCCGGCTGCGGTCCCGGCTGCGGCCAGCCCATGCCGCGCGGCAGGCAGTAGCCGCCCCGCGTCTCGATGTTGCCGGTCATGATCGGCAGCATCATGCAGGCCTTCTCGTTGTAGGAGCCGTACAGGTGCTTGGCCGGGCCGCGGTAGGTGAACAACGTCGCCGGCTTGGTCAGGGCGAACTCGCGGGCGATGCGCTCGATGGTCTCGGCCGGCACGCCGGAAATCTTCGAGGCCCACTCCGGCGTGAACTGCCTGTAGTGCTCCTTCAGGTCCTTGACGGAAACGTTGGTCCAGGTCTCGATGAAATCCGAGTCCTGCAGGTTGTCGCGCAGGATGACGTGGCCCATCGCCAGCGCCACCGCGCCGTCGGTGCCGGGGAAGACCGGGATCCACTCGTCGGAGAAGCCGGCCGTGTTCGACAGGCGCACGTCGAAGGTGACGATCTTCATGTGGTTGTCGACGCGGCCTTCCGTGACCCGCTGCGAGAGGGGGTTGTGGAAGTAGGAGGCCTCCAGCACGTTCGAGCCGAAGTTCAGCACGTACTTGGTGTTGGCGAAGTCCGGCGTCTCGATGTCCGGCCCCCAGGTGGGTTCCATGCCGATCTTCTTCGAGGATTCGCACACCGAGGTGTGGTTCACCACCGTGGCCGAGCCCAGCGTCTTCATGAAGCGATCGATGGTGCCGCCGGTGCGGTTGCGGCCGTACTTCAGCATGATGGTGTTCGGGTCCTCCTTCAGCGCCGCATCCAGCTTCTGCGCGACCTCTGCCAGGGCCTCATCCCAGGTGATGCGCTTCCACTTGCCCTCGCCGCGGGCGCCGACGCGCTTGAGCGGGTAGAGGATGCGGTCCGGGTCGTAGCTGTACCACATGCCGGCGTTGCCCTTGGCGCAGAGGCGGCCGCGGGTGGACACGTGCTCGGGGTTGCCCTCCAGCTTGACGACGCGGCCGTTCTCGACGAAGGCGATGGCGCCGTCCTGGATGTTGCAGACGTGGCAGTTGACCGGGATGGCCTTGCGCTCGGCCAGGGTCTCCGGATTGAAGTCCTTGCCGCCGAGCTCATGCTCCATCGCGTTGAGCAGGCGCGGCGCAGCGGCGGCTGCCGCCGTAGTACCGGCACTGACTTTCAGGAAGGTGCGACGCGTGACTTTTGGCATTTCCATGTTTCTGTCTCCTCGTGGCCGGTCAGTACAGGGTCTGCAGTTGCTGGGGGCCCATCAGCAGGGCATAGCGCAGTGCGGCGCTGCCGAGCAGGATGAGCAGGGCGGCAAGCATCAGCATCGCCGCGGTGGCCTGCTGGCGCAGGTGCGCGAGGAACAGGATGGCGACCGGCGCCGCGGTGCCGAGCAGGATGCCGCCGCCGACGAAGATCGTGCCCATCGTGCCGCTGGTCAGGACCATGAAGGTCAGTTCCGAAGCCGAGCCGCCGTAGTTGGTGGTGCCGAGGATGGAAATAAGCGCCACGCCGACCCCGGCCGTCGACCACAGCATGTATTCGCGCAGCACCTTCTGTGCCTCGGCGTTGCCGCCGGCCAGAAGCGAGCCTGCGGCCGAGCCGGAAGCGATCGCCAGGGCGACGAACAGCACCGGCATGATCGGCGTGTTCCAGATCGGCCGCGACTGGTGCACCGTCAGGTCGTAGCCGGTGTAGATCGGCAGACCCAGCGCCAGCAGGGCGGCGATCATGGCCAGCAGCTTGCCGCGCGCGCTGTCCTGTCCCTTCTTCAGTTCGAGGATGTAGAGCACCGAGACGATGCCGAAGGCGACGATGTTCAGCGCCCCCCAGGCCAGCGGCGAGCTGAAGTTGAGATAGGCCGGGTTGAGGGTGTTGAGGAAGCGCATCGGCTGCGACAGGTCGGCGATCAGCAGCAGGCCGCCGACGGCCAGCAGCCCGAGCGATATGTAGGCCGCCTTCTCGCGCAGCGGGCGCAGTGCCGGCGTGATCCAGGAGCCGTAGGACAGGAAGGACAGTCCTGCGAGGATGCCGATGACGAAGAAGTAGATGGCGTAGCTCGCATGCCACGACACATCGTGAAACCAGACGTAATCACCCATGATTCATCCCCTTAGATGTTGAAGTGGCGCTTGAAGGCGGAACGTTCGGGTTCCATCACTTCCGGTTTGCTGTAGGCGTCGCGACCGAACTCGGTGGCGTTGCGGTCGGCGCCGATGTAATAGACCTGCGGCTTGGTGCCTTCCTCGGGACGCAGCACCTGGGTGGCGTTGCGGGCGATCAGATAGGACACCTCGCTGTTCGGGTCGTTGATGTCGCCGAACACCCTGGAGCGGCCGACGCAGGTCTGCACGCAGGCCGGCACCATGTTCTGCGTCACGCGGTGGAAGCAGAACGTGCACTTGTCCACCACCCGGGTGATCTTGGAGTAGGTGCGGTGCGCCGGCAGCATGAAGCGGGCGTTGTAGGGGCAGGCTGCCATGCAGCTGCGGCAGCCGATGCAGCGCTCGTAGCGCTGCAGGACGAAGCCGCCGTCCTCGACCTTGTAGGTGGCGTCCACCGGGCAGTTGCGCACGCACGGCGGATCGTCGCAGTGGTTGCACAGGCGCGGCAGGAACTGCTTCTTTACAGTGGGATACTTGCCGACGACCTTGTACGGCACCCAGGTGCGGTTGACGCCGAGCGGCGTGTCGTACTCGGCCTTGCAGGCGACCTGGCAGGCCATGCAGCCGATGCAGCGTCGCGTGTCGACCACCATGGCATAGCGCTTCTTGCCGGCGGCCCCCCGCGTTTCTATGGACGAAACCCTCAGTTCCTCGCTCATGTGACCATCTCCTCCTTGTTTTCTCCCGGCGACTGATCGATGACATCGGAAGATGTCCTGTTTCCAGCGGAGTCTTATCAGCAACAACCGTGCCTCTCGGTAAAGTCTCTGATTTGATTGGAGTGGCCCCCGGGCAGACGTGGAGCATTGGTTACGTTTCGGTAACATCGTGCGCCGCAGCAAGTCACCGACAGGTAACCATTCCAATTGCATGCCGAATGCAATTCTGTTGCCAGCCCTCACGACCGCAGGCGTGTCTGCTAGCATCGCCGCTATAGCTCGACGATTCGTGCCGCTTGGCAAGGCGGCCACCTTCAAGGAGGAACACTTGGATCGCAGGACTTTTCTGGCACTGGCCGCAGCGGTTTCGGCTTCGCCGCTTTGCGCCGAAGCGCAGACCAACGCCGCGATGCGCATCGGCTTGAGTCCGGTGTTCCTCGACGACCAGCTCTCCTTCCTCAACGACTGGCGCGATTACCTTCAGGGCCGTATCGGGCGCGCCGTCCGCTTCGTGCAGCGCGGCAGCTACCGGGAGATCATGGACCTGCTGCTTGAGCAGAAGCTTGATTTCGCCTGGATCTGCGGCTACCCCTACGTTCGGAACCGGGCCCGGTTGCGCCTGCTGGCAGTCCCTGTCATGGAAGGCCGGCCGCAGTACCAGTCCTACCTGATCGTGCCGGCGACGGACAGGACGACGAACTCCATCCTCGACCTGCGCGGCAAGGTGTTCGCCTACTCCGACCCGGATTCGAATTCCGGTTTCCTCTACCCGCGCTACGCCCTCATGCAGTTGAAGGAAACCCCTGAGCGCTTCTTCGCGCGTACCTTCTTCACCTGGGCTCACCGCAAGATCGTCGAGGCGGTCGGATCGAACCTGGCCCAGGGCGGCGCGGTCGACAGCTATGTCTGGGAGACGCTGCGCCTCTATCATCCGGAGCTGACGGTACGCACCCGGATCGTCGAGAAATCGCCGTACTTCGGCCACACCCCGGTGGTGGCCAGGGCCGGGGTGTCGCGGGCGGAGTTCGATACCATGCAGGAGGCGCTGCTGGGGATGTCGCAGAACGCCGCCGGCAAGGCCCTCCTGAAGCGTCTCAACCTGGATGGGTTCGTCGCCGGGGACGACGCCCTGTTCGACGGCATCGCGCGCATGATGCGAGCCTTGGATGCAAGGTCTTGAGATGCTGCGGCTGCACGACCTCAGCTTCCGCTACAAGATTCCGCTGCGCAGCAGCGTGCTGATGCTGATCACGGCGCTGGTGGTGACGGCCTCGCTCATCTTCCGGGAGTACGACGAGTTGCGCCAGGATCTGGCGACGACCTCCGGCCATCTGGGCCGGGTGCTGGCCAATACGCTGGTGGCGCCGCTCACGCACGACGACCCCTGGCGAGCCTACGAGATCATCAACTCGCCGTTCCACGGCGGCGCCAGCGAGTCGAATCCGCAAACCGCCTCGCTGGTGATGGTGCTCGATGCCAACCAGCGCGTTTTCGTTGCCACCGATCCCAACCAGTACCCGATGCTGTCCGATCCGTCGCGCGCCAACACCGACTTCTACGAGCTGTGGCAGGCCGTCGCCAAGTACAACGAGCCGGACACGCGCGCCGTCGAAGTCAGGGGATCCAAGGCCATCTATATGGTCACGCCGATCATCTCGGACGGCTACCGCCTCGGCACGCTGATCATGGGCTATTCCAAGGACGCCTTCCTGCCCCGCTTCTTCGGCATTGCCAAGCGTGCCGGCTTGATCACCCTGGCGGTACTCGTGCTGCTGCTGCCGGCCAGCTGGTACTGGGGGCAGCGCTTCGCCAAGCCGCTGGTCGACCTTGCTCAGAGCATGGGCCGGATCGGCAAGGAGATTCCGGATGAAGGCGATGTCCGCCTGTACGAATCGAAGGACGAGATCGGCCAGCTCGGCGCTGCCTTCAAGAACATGCTGCAGGGCTTGCGCGAGAAGCAGTCCCTCGAGCGCGAGGTGATGCTGTCCGAGCGCCTCGCGGCCGTGGGCCGGCTGGCGGCCGGCGTCGCCCACGAGATCAACAACCCGCTCGGCGGCATGCTCAACGCCATCAGCACCTATCGCCGCCACGGCAACGACGACCCCTTGGCGGCCCGCACGCTTTCGCTGGTCGAGCGCGGCCTGGTGCAGATCAAGGATACGGTATCGGCGCTGCTGGTCGAGTCGAAGGTGCAGAGCCACTACCTCACGCGCCAGGACATCGAGGACACGCATACCCTGGTGCAGACCGACGCCAATCGCAAGCTGGTGCGCTTCGAATGGCGCAATGGTGTCGACGAGACCCTGCCGCTGCCGTCCACCCTGGTGCGCCAGGTGCTGATCAACTTGATGCTGAACGCCATCCAGGCGGCGCCGCGCGAAGGTGCCGTCGAATGCCAGGTGGAACGCGAAGGCCAGGCGCTCCGTGTGCAGGTCGGCAACAACGGCGACTACATTCCTCAGGAACGCATGGAACATCTGTTCGAACCCTTCTCCAGCCAGCGCGAAGGCGGCCACGGGCTCGGCCTGTGGGTGACCTACCAAATCGTGCACCAGCTCGGCGGCGAGATCGTCGCCGAGAGCGTGCCCGACGAAACGCGCTTCACCGTTACGCTGCCCCTGGCGGAGGCGGCATGAGCGCTGTGACGCAACCGGTGATCTGCCTGGTCGAGGACGATCCCATCATGGGCGAGTCGCTGTGCGACCGCTTCCAGCTGGAAGGACTGGCCTTCGACTGGCATCAGACGGCCGCCAGCGCCATGGCCGCCTTCGGCAGGCATGCCTACGCGGCGGTGATCAGCGACATCCGCCTGCCGGACCTCGACGGCGGCGAGATGTACCTGCAGCTGCGCGCCGCGCACCGCACGCTGCCGCCCTTCATCTTCATCACCGGCTATGGCGCCATCGACCGCGCCGTCGAGCTGCTCAAGGCGGGCGCTGCCGACTACATCACCAAGCCCTTCGATCTCGAGCAGCTTATCGAGAAGGTCAAGGCGCTGACCAGCGCCTTCGTTCCGCCGGCAGGGGGGCAGAGGCTCGGTGTGTCGCAGGCCATGCGCCGGATCGAAGACATGCTGCCGCGCCTCGCGACGCACGCCAGCACGATCCTCATCAGCGGCGAATCCGGCGTCGGCAAGGAACATGTCGCCCAAGCGCTCGACCGCCTGGCGCGCAAGAGCGAGCAGTGCCCCTTCGTCCCGGTGAACTGCGGCGCCGTCACCGAAAGCCTGTTCGAGGCCGAGCTGTTCGGCTACGAGAAGGGCGCGTTCACAGGTGCCGCGCGCACCAAGAAGGGCTTCTTCGAGCAGGCGCATTGCGGCACGCTGTTCCTCGACGAGATCAGCGAACTGCCGCCTTCCATGCAGGTCAAGCTGCTGCGCGCCATCCAGGAGCGGCGCATCGTCCGCGTCGGCGGCGAGACGCCGATACCCCTGGATATTCGGCTCTACTGCGCCACCAACCGCGACCTGAAGGAGATGGTGGAGCTGGGCCAGTTCCGCGAGGACCTCTTCTACCGCATCAACGTCATCCAGCTGAGGATTCCGCCGCTGCGCGAGCGCAAGGAGGACATCCTCTGGTTTGCGCGCATCTTCCTCGACGAACTCTCCGCGAAGCACGGCGGCGTGCGGCGCCAGCTGTCGCAGCGCGCCGAACAGGCCTTCCTCGAATACCCGTGGCCGGGCAACATCCGCGAGCTGCGCCATGCTGTCGAGCGCGCCTGCATCATTTCCGCGGATGCCACGCTTGGCCCGGATGCCTTTTTTGGCGACGGACTGACGACTTGGACCCCGCCGTCTGCGGACGGAAACCTCAGCGTCTATCTGCAGGAATGCGAGCGCAACTACATCCGCCAGGCATTGCTGCTGCATAACGGCCACATCTCCCGCACAGCCGAAAGCCTGGGCATCAGCCGCAAGAGCCTGTGGGAGAAAATGCGCAAGCTCGGGCTTCAGGCACACGGTTCGGACGAGCAGTAGCCGGGCGCAGAGAAGGGCGCTTGATCCTGGCCTGTCATTTCGATGATAATAAAAACATGGAAATGAAATCGGCTGTCGCCGCGCTGGCCGCCCTGGCCCAGGAAACCCGCCTGGCGATCTTTCGCTTGCTCGTTGAGGTCGGGCCGCAGGGGCTGTGCGTGGGCGACATCGGCGCCCGGCTCCGTGTGGCGCCGGCGACCTTGTCGTTCCATCTGGCGCAGCTGGCGAACGCCGGGCTGGTCGACGCCCGCCAGCAGAGCCGCTTCATCTTCTATTCGGCCAACTTCGAGGCGATGAACGGCATCGTCGGCTTCCTCACCGAGAACTGCTGCGGCGGCAAGCCCTGTCCGCCGGCCAAGGCGAGGCGCCGCAAATCCACCATCTCCTGATCGATCGTGACGCAACAGACCTTCAACGTCCTGGTGCTGTGCACCGGAAACTCCGCCCGCAGCATCCTCGGCGAGGCACTCTTCAACCATTTGGGCAGGGGCCGCGTGCGCGCCTTTTCGGCCGGCTCGAAGCCGACCGGAAGGGTGAACCCGACCGCGCTGGAGACGCTGGAAAAGCACGGCATCGCCGTGAGCGATGCGCGCAGCAAGTCCTGGGATGAGTTCGCCGTGCCGGGCGGACTGACTTTCGATTTCATCTTCACCGTCTGCGACAACGCGGCCAACGAGGCCTGTCCGGTCTGGCCGGGCCACCCGGCCACGGCGCACTGGGGCATTCCTGACCCCGCTCACGTCGAGCCGAGCGAAGCGAAGCACGAAGCCTTCGAGACAGCCTATCGGCAATTGAAGCGGCGCGTCGAAGCCTTCCTCGCGCTGCCGCTTGAGACGATGACGGCGGAGAAAGCGAAGGCTGCGGCGCAACGGATTCACATGGAGGCAGGACAATGAGCGCGCAATGCGAAGTCACGATCAAGGCCGCCTCCGGTGCGCCCATGAGCCTGTTCGAGCGCTGGCTGACGCTGTGGGTGTTCCTCTGCATCGTCGCCGGCATCGCGTTCGGCCAGTTCCTGCCGGCGCCGTTCCAGGCCCTCGGCCGCATGGAGGTGGCGCGGGTGAACATCCCGGTCGGCCTGCTCATCTGGGTGATGATCGTGCCGATGCTGGTGAAGGTGGACTTCGGCGCCCTGCACGAGGTGCGCCGCCACGTGCGCGGCATCGGCGTGACGCTGCTGGTGAACTGGCTGGTGAAGCCCTTCTCGATGGCCTTCCTTGCCTGGCTCTTCATCCGCCAGCTCTTCGCGCCCTGGCTGCCGGCCGACCAGATCGATTCCTACATCGCCGGCCTGATCCTGCTCGCCGCGGCGCCGTGCACGGCCATGGTCTTCGTCTGGAGCCGGCTCACGAACGGCGACCCGCTGTTCACGCTCTCGCAGGTGGCGGTGAACGACGTCATCATGGTGTTCGCCTTCGCCCCCCTCGTCGGTCTGCTGCTCGGCATCTCGGCCATCGTCGTGCCGTGGGACACGCTGGTCACCTCCGTCGTGCTCTACATCGTCATCCCGCTGGCGCTGGCGCAGCTCTGGCGCAAGTCGCTGCTGTCGAAGGGGCAGGCGCACTTCGACGCGACGATGGCGAAGCTCGGCCCCTGGTCGATCGCCGCGCTGCTCGCCACCCTGGTGCTGCTCTTCGCCTTCCAGGGCCGGGCCATCATCGAGCAGCCGCTGGTGATCGCGCTGCTCGCCGTGCCGATCCTCATCCAGGTCTTCTTCAATTCGTCCCTGGCCTACCTGCTCAACCGCGCGGTCGGCGAGCAGCACAGCGTCGCCTGCCCCTCGGCGCTGATCGGCGCCTCCAACTTCTTCGAGCTGGCGGTGGCCGCCGCCATCGGCCTGTTCGGCTTCGAGTCGGGCGCCGCGCTCGCCACCGTGGTCGGCGTGCTGATCGAGGTGCCGGTGATGCTGCTGGTGGTGAAGGTGGTCAACGCCAGCAAGGGCTGGTACGAGCGCGGGGGAACCTGATCGCCGGCGCCGGCAAGGACTTGGCGTTTCGGCGATTGGGGACTATCTTTAATCATTAGAACAAGAAATCTCCGGCGGACAGCAGCCGGTCCATCCCAACGGTCAGAAAGGAGCACATGATGAAACTTGCAAGAATCGCAATGACAGCGCTGCTGGGCGCTTCGCTTTCCGCTTCCGTCCTCGC
>PQAF01000016.1 GCA_003105015.1 Rhodocyclales bacterium
TCGCCGGGGTGCGGCGGCTGACTTTTCGGATGCGTTGCGTCGGAGTGGAAAGTCAGTTTCTGTAATACGGCGAAGTAAAGAAAGCGTGGAAAGCGGTTCTTCTTGTGCAACACCGATTACTGCTTATGCCTATTAACGGCCTGAGCGACCAACTTTGAAACCTCCTCACGTTCGCGTTTCTGCCGAGCGGCGGTCACCCTGTCACGCATGATTAACTCAATTGCCTTCCTAAGAATTGGTAATTCACCCGCACATTCTTCTTCAGTTAGTTCATGTACCCCAAGACTTAGCACTCCGTAGAGTTGTGGATGATCAGACATAAATCTGGGTAGATGGTCTCGTAGCAACCGGACCCTTTCGTCAGTTCGCGATTCCATAAACTCTTTCCACACTGTCAAACCATGCTGTGACATGTACTCGTCTCGCGCCTCCAGCAACACGCTTTCGAATACCCGACGGTAATAAACACACGCAGCCACATTAAAACCATGGGCAGCCGAGTTTGTCGCACGCACGAACTCTTGCCGTTGCCGTGTTGACATGCCTTCTTCAAACTCAGACAGGTCGCCAAGCTGGAAATCAGTCAACGATGGGAACTGACCCACCTTGACGACTGTGTCAGGATCTGGGGTGTCAAAGTAGAAATCACCATAGTGCTGAGCGTTGCGGGCGCAGACCATTTGCAGTTTGAATTTACCTTGCCAGGTATGAACCATTTTTCTACCAGAGAAGCCGCCGCTCGCGATAGGAGATGTCGCGTCCTCCATCTTGGCTTGCTGCTCCAGATCATGCCCTACTACTGTTGACCATGTTGTGTGCTTACCGCAGCCTGGGCAATATCCATCGTGTTTGCCACGGTAAAGGCGGAGGGCCCTGATCTGCTTGTTGGGATCATCGCCGGCGAGGGTAACCCTGTCGTATAACGGCATGCCAAGCAACTTGAGCAACAAGCCGCGGGTTGGAATGGGGATGCTTTTTGCGGATGTAGTGGAGTCGCTCATGATCGCCATTTTCCATGTTCTACGCGCACCAAATACAACCTCGGCATCGCTAATTGACTTGATACGATTAGTCTCATCAGATCAAAGTCAAGGCAATTATCACCGAAGAAGACCAGCATTAAGTTACACCGATAACGGACATCAGTGAACATCAGGAATTGGCCGGTAGCGACAATTGCCGCTTGGCCGGTTGAGCTTCCCCTTCGGCCCAAAACCGGCAGATCAATGCAACCCATCTAGTATCAATTCCTCGCCGAGGCCCACCACCGCATCGCCGTATTGCAGCGCGGCGGCAGGGTTCAGAAGCGGTAGTTCACGCCGACGCCGAGGAAGTCCATGCGCTGGCGGAAGGGATAGCTGGCGATGACGCCGTCGCTGTAGTGGATCGTCACCGTCTTCTTGCCGAAGTCCATGTGGGTGTACTCGGCGAAGGCCGACAGGTGGCGGTCGTAGCGGTGCTCGACGCCGATGCCGAGCAGCCAGCCGTGGCGCGTCGCCGTGGTGTCGCCGGTGTAGGGCACGCCGAAGAGCGGGGCGGGGTCGCTGTCGTCGTGGTTGGTCCGCGTCCAGGCGGCGCCGGCGCGCACATAGCCGAGCGTGTTGGGCCGGAAGAGATGGCCGAGGCGGCCCGTCAGCGTGGCCAGCGAACCGATATCGTAGTCGACGCGGTCGTTGGGGCCGCTGCCGAAAGGCTTGTAGCGGTGGCTGCCCGTGATGTCCGCCCAGCTCAGCGACGCTTGCGCGCCCCACACCCAGTTGCCCGCCTGCAGGTCGCAGCCGGCCTGGCCGCCGAGCGCGCCGCCGCTGGCCGTCGTCGCGCCGATCGACGGCTGGCCGGGTGGGTTCGTGTCGGACCAGCCCTTGATGTTCGCCCGGCCGTAGCCGGCCTGGCCGCCGGCGAAGCAGCCGCTCCAGCCGGGCGCGGACTGGGCCAGCGCCGGCAGGGCGGCCGCCAGGCAGAGCAGGCCCGATAGGATCTTGAGTGTGCGCATGGTCGGTTGTTCCTCGTGTCCTGATTCGCCGGAAAGCGCCATGCTAATGCATCCCGCCGTGCCGAGCAGACTGACTTTTCCCGCTGCGCCGTTAACGAGGCAGTCGTGGCGGTTTTTGCCCGCTCACTCCTCCGGAACGTTGTGACCGGCGTCTCGTACGGCCTTCGACCAGCGGCGAATGGTTGCGCGCAGCGTTCGCTGCGCCTTGTCGTCGACGGGCATGGTCGGCACCACCTTCAGCACCTGTGTCGGCGTAACGTAGCCGTGCTCGAACAGCGCCATGCAGAACGCGCGGTCCTTCTCGCGTCCGGCCGCGGCTTTTGAGAGAAAGAGGTCGAGCACGTCCAGGCAGTAACCCACCCGACCCCGGGTGTTGTCGTTCTGGACGCGATGGACGCGTTGCATCCAGTCCTTTGGCAACATGGCAGTACCCGGGGCCACGCCCTGGGCGTAGTAGCCGAACTTCTGGTGGAACTGGGAGCCTTCGCCGATGGCGCCGTCGATCTTGTCAGCCAGTTCGGGGGCCTGGAGCGGGTAGATGTCGGCCTCCATGGACACCGTGAACAATTTTTCCGGGTTGGGCACGGAGCCGAGCATCGATTGGCTGCCGACGATCACGAACTCGTATTGGTCCGTGATGTCGCCGCTGGCGCGGATGATATGTTCGAGTTCTTCTCGCGTCATGGTGTCTCCTGGGGATCTTCCCCGTCCTGCGGAGTTCCTGGAGCGCTGCCGATCACGATGCCTTTTTTAAGGCTGCTCACTTGCTTCAGGATGCGCCGGCGCATCTCTTCCGGAAGGATGGTGACGAGCGGCGAGGCCTGCCGCAGTTGCTGGGCGTGTCGCGTGCGGCCGAGCGCCTTGCGCCAGGCGCCCGCAGCCAGGATGCGCTGCCACTCGCGCCACAGGCTTGCGGAGCGTGCGTCGCCGGTGGCGAGCCAGCGCCTGGCGGTTTCCTGGGCCTGTTGCACCAGGGCCGGGTTGGCCTTGGCCAGCCGCACCGCCTCCTCGTGGAGCGCCAGGCTCTGCAGGTCCTGAAGCCGGTGCCTTGCGTCGTCCGCCGAAACGCGCACCTGCACGACCGGCGCCGCACGCCGGGATCGTGCCGCGGCGGAGTCTGCCGGCGATGGCTGCAGGGTGTCTCCGGCCAGCAGAGCCAGTTCGCCGCTGATGCCGAGGATGGACATGACGCGCAGGTAGGTGCCGATGGAGGGCGCCGGATCGCCGGCTTCGACTGCCCGCAGGGTGTTGCGGGCGATGCCGGCGCGCGCGGCCATCTCGACCGTGCCCACGCCCTGCGCCTTGCGCAGTCGCTTGAGCCGGTCGCCCAGTTGCAGCAACAACTGGCGCTCCAGGATGGCGCTGATTTCCGAAGTGCTCATTTGGTCACAATATTAACCATAATTACTCATATTGGTCAATATAATGCCCAAGTTTTCAGCCCGTCACGCGCCGTGCCGCGCAGACTGACTTTCCCTAGATGTGCGCTTCCTGGTAATCCAGGATTTCCTCGAGGTGGTGCATCACCTCGTCGCTGATCTCGTTGTCGCGCCACAGGCGGATCAGTTCGGCGCGCTCGGCGCGGATGGCGGCCTGGCGCAGGCGCATCGCCAGCTCGGCCTGCGGATTCGCTTCGAGGCCCTGCGGCGCGGCGAGGAGGATGCGCTCGCGGATCTCTGCGCGCAGCGGGTCGGCCCATGCGGCCGGCGCGCCTTCGCGGGCGACGAGGTCGTCGATGGCGGCGATCGCCGCCGCGCTCATGGCGGCGCGCACGCGCTGGCTTTCCGCCTCGATGCTCCAGTCCGAGCCGACCTTGAGGCGGCGGATCAGCGCCGGCAGCGTCAGCCCCTGGCCGACCAGGGTGACGGCGATGACGAAGAAGGTCAGGAAAACGATGAGGTCGCGGTGCGGAAAGGCGCCGCCGCCGGGCAGCGTCGCCGGCAGGGCGAGGGCCGCCGCCAGCGAGACGATGCCGCGCATGCCGCACCAGCCGATGATGCCCATTTCGCGCTTGCGCAGGCGCGGCTCGGCCTCGCGCAGGCTGCCGCTCAGCGCGCGCGGCAGGTAGGCGGCGAAATACACCCAGGCGAAGCGCACCAGGATCGCCACCGCGCCGATGGCGAGGCCCCAGCCGATCAGCTGGGCCGACGAGTAGCGGGCGAGGCGGTCCGGCATGTCGGAGAGCTGCAGGCCGATCAGCATGAACACCAGGCTGTTCAACAGGAACACCAGCACGTTCCACACCGAGCGCGCCATGATGCGCATCTCGGCGGAGACGATCTCCGGCGCGTGGCGTCCGCGCACGAGCCCCGCCGCCACCACGGCGAGCACGCCGGAGACGTGCAGCGATTCGGCGGCGATGTAGGCGATGTAGGGTGAGACGAGCGCGGTCAGCACCTCGATGAAGGGGTCGCCGAGGCGGCGGTGGATGGCGATGAAGGCATAGGCGAGGACGACGCCGAGCACGATGCCGCCGGCCGAGACGGCGGCGAACTGCAGGCTCGCCTCGGCGAGCGAGAAGGCGCCGGTCAGCGCCGCGGCGACGGCGAACTTGTAGAGCACCAGGCCGGAGGCGTCGTTCACCAGGCTCTCGCCCTCGAGGATGGTGACGATGCGACGCGGGATGTTCAGCCGCGACAGGATGGCGGTGGCCGCCACCGCGTCCGGCGGCGAGACGATGGCGCCGAAGGCGAAGGCCGCCGCCCAGGGCATGCCCGGCACCAGCCATTTCAGCGCCGCGCCGACGGCGAGCGTGGTGGCCAGCACCAGGCCGATGGCGAGCAGGCCGATCGGGCGGATGTTGGCCTTGAAGTCGCTCCAGGAAGTGAGCAGCGCCGCCTGGTAGAGGATCGGCGGCAGGACGATGACGAGGATCAACTGCGGGTCGAAGGGGAACTGCGGCAGCTTCGGCACGAGGCCGAGCAGCGCGCCGCCGACGACGAGGGCGATCGGGTAGGGAAAGCGGAAGTGGCGGGCGACCCAGCCCAGCGCGACGGCGCACAGCAGCAGGAAGAGAACGAGTTCGAGCAGCAGCATCGTTGTTATGGGCGCGGCAAAAAGCCGCCATTATTCATGCTTTCCGGCGGCCCTTTACAAACGAATGTTCGTTCGCTAGGATACGAACGAACATTCGAAGATTGCTCGGACCACTTCCCGGACTACTTATATGCCCCCAGCCTCGCACGATTCGGACTACCTCGGCCGCCTGCAGGACTATTTCGCCGAGCACCGCAGCCTGCCTTCGTTTTCGCACATGGCGCGGCTGCTCGGCCTGCGCTCGGTGGCCTCGGCCCATGCCGTCGCCGGGCGGCTCAAGCTGGCCGGCTTCCTGCAGACCACGCCGGACCGGCGCCTCGCCCCCGGACCGCGCTTCTTCGACCGCCCCGTGGCCGACTCGGTGCGCGCCGGCCTGCCCGCCGCCGCCAACGATGCCGGCACCGAGACGCTCACCATCGACGAATTCCTCGTCGATTCGCCGAGCCGCACGATCCTGCTTACCGTGAAAGGCGACTCGATGATCGAGGCCGGCCTGCAACCGGGCGACTACATCGTGGTGGAGAAGGGCCGCAGCGCCCGCGTCGGCGACATCGTGGTGGCCATCGTCGACAACGAGTTCACCCTGAAATACCTCGCCCAGGACAAGCGCGGCGTGTATCTGCGCGCCGGCAACCCGGCCTACCCGCCGATCCGCCCGCAGGGCCAGCTGGAAATCTTCGGCCTCGTCACCGGCAGCTTTCGGAAGTACGTTTGAAACGCCCGAAGCCTGTTTAATTGCATATACGTTGACATATGCCACTTCATGCATATACTGAAGCATATACACGAATGCCGAAGAGGTTTTGCATGGACCGTACTGCCAAGATTTTTTTGAACAATCGCAGCCAGGCCGTCAGGTTGCCGAAGGACTTCCAGTTCAGCGTGAGCGAGGTTTTCATCCGCAAGCAAGGCGATGAGGTGGTGCTGTCGCCGCGCCCCTCGAACTGGGATGCCTATCTCGAAAACGGCCCCGTGGCGCCGGCCGATTTCATGGCGGGGATCGAGGATCTGCCGGTTCAGGAGCGCGAATTCTGATGGCGCGCTACCTTCTCGATACGGACATCTGTTCGTACATCATGAAGCGTTCCCATCCCGTGCTGCTGGAGCGCATTCGCAGCGTGCCCATCGCCGACCAAGCGATGTCGGCCGTGACTGCGGCGGAGCTTCTGTATGGCGTGAAGCTCTCGGCGAAACAGAAGCAGGCGCGCGAGGCCTTCAATGCGTTCGTGCGGCATCTGGAAGTGTTGGAATGGCCGGCAGAGGCCGCCGAGCATTACGCGGACATTCGGGCCGACCTCAGGCACCGCGGTGAAATGATCGGGGCCAACGATTTGCTGATAGCCGCCCACGCCCGCAGCCTCAAGGCGGTGCTCGTGACGAACAATGTTCGCGAGTTCGGCCGGGTGAAGGGGCTGAAGGTGGAGAACTGGACCGCGTGATCTTCGTTCCCGCCCCCGACGCGCTGCGCATGGAGCGCCCACTCTTCCGCTCACGCGTGCCGGCCGGCCTGCCCGCGTCGGCGGAGGATCATGTCGACGGGAGCCTTGACCTCAACGAGCATCTGATCGAGCACCGCGAGTCGACCTACTTTATCCGCGTGCAGGGCCAGTCGATGACCGGCGCCGGCATCCACGATGGCGACCTGCTGGTGGTGGATCGCGCCCTTGAGCCGCGCGACGGCGACATCGTCGTGGCGATGGTCGACAACGAACTGACGCTGAAGCGCCTCTCCAGGCGCAACGGCCACATCCGCCTGCTGCCGGAGAATCCCTGCTTCCGCCCGATCGAATTCGCCGACGGGCAGGAGCTGTCGATCTGGGGCGTGGCGACCAGCGTCGTGCACCGCCTCAAATAGCCGCCGCGGGTTCGAGGCAGGCCTCGCAGATCGCCTCGATGTGGCGGTGGTCGGTGCCGCAGCAGCCGCCGACCACCGACAGCCCGGGCAGCAGGCTTCGCAGCGTGTCGTAGGCGAGGCCGAGCTCGCGCGGATCGCCGATGTCGAGGTCGCTGCTCTCGTCCAGCTCGGCATGGCTGCGCTTCGAGGCGTTGGCGCGCAGGCCGCGTATCCGTGCGCGCCATTCGCCGCCCTCTTGCAGCACCGCCTCGAAATGCGTCGGGTGCGCGCAGTTGATCATGTAGTAGGCGGCGTGGCCGTCCGTCTCCGCGTCGGTGCGGCGGATGGCTTCGGCGAGCGATTCGCCGGAAGGCAGGCGGCCGTCGGTCTCCAGCGTGAAGGAGATCGCCACCGGCATCGCCGCCTCGCGCGCGGCCAGCACGATGCCGACGGCTTCCTCGACATAGTTCATGGTGAACGCCGCCACCATGTCGGCCGCAGTCCGGGCGAAGGCTTCGATCTGCGGTGCGTGGTAGTCGCGCGCTTCCGCCGCGCTCATGCGCGCCTCGGCGCGGTAGCCGTCGCCGCGCGGGCCGAGGTTGCCGCTGATGACGATCTTCGTCTCGCGCGTCTCGTACGCCTCGCGGATCTCGCGCATCAGGCCGATCGCCTTGCGGTTGGCCTCGGCCAGCGCCGGCGCGTCGTAGCCGAGCTTCGCCGCCCAGTCGGGATTGGCGCGCCAGGTCGGCGCCTCCAGCACGATGCCGAGGCGGCGGGCGCGGGCGATCTCCGCATAGCGGGCGTAATAGCGGCGCAGGGTGTCGGTGCCGGCAGTGTCCTTCAGCAGGTCGAAGGCGGCGAAATGCGGCAGGTCGAGGCCGTCGTGGAAGATCAGCGTGGTCTCGAGGCCGCCGTCGGTCATGAACAGGCCGCTGCCCGTTTGCGGCAGGCGCTGGCGGTACTTGGCGGCGGGGGAGGTCGTCGGGGTTGTCATGGGGTCACCTCTTTGGGTTTAATAGGTGACGTGAAGGTACGCCCGCCGCGCCCGGGCGACCAAAGCCGTTTGCGCAAGAAACCGGACGGATCGGCCATGAACCCTGCCAGCGCCCCGACCCGCATCGCCATCCTCGTCTTCCCCGAGACGAGCGCCTCGGTGGTGTTCGGCATGTACGACCTGTTCATGTCGGCCGGCCGCGACTGGGGCGTGATCGTGGACGGCAAGGCCGGGCCGACGCTGATGCAGCCGAGCATCGTCTCGGCGCGGGCGGGCGCTGTCACGGTGGGCAACGCTGTGCCGGTTTCGCCGCAGGCCGTCCTGGCGGAGTGCCCCACCCCGGACATCGTCTGCGTGCCGGAGGTGACGATCCCGCCCGGCGAGCCGCTGGCGGGGCGCTTCGACGCGGAAATTGCCTGGCTGCGGCAGTGCCACGCGGCGGGCGCCACGCTGGCGACGGCGTGCTCCGGGGCGATCCTGCTCGCCGAGGCCGGCCTGCTCGATGGCCGCGAGGCGACGACGCACTGGGCCTGGTGCGAGGTGATGAACCAGCGCTACCCCGCGGTGAAGCTGCATCCGCAGCGGGCGCTGGTGGTGACGGGCGAGGGCCAGCGCCTGGTCATGGCCGGCGGCGGCACCACCTGGCTCGACCTGACCCTCTACCTGATTGCGCGCCACGCCGGCGTCGAGGCGGCGATGCAGGTCGCGCGCCTCAACCTGATCGACTGGCACGCCATCGGCCAGCAGCCCTTCGCGCGGCTGGCGCGCTCAAGGCAGGTCGAGGATGCGGCGATCGCCCGCTGCCAGACCTGGATCGCCGAACACTATGCCGAGCCCAGCCCGGTCGCCGCCATGGCGCGCCTGTCCGGCCTCGCCGAGCGCTCGTTCAAGCGCCGCTTCCAGCTGGCCACCGGCATGCCGCCGCTCGAGTATGTGCACACCCTGCGGCTGGAGGAGGCCAAGCAGATGCTCGAATCGGGCAGCCTGCCGATCGAGGCCATCGCCAACGAGGTCGGCTACGAGGATGCGGGATTCTTCAGCCGCCTGTTCCGACGCAAGGTCAACCTGACGCCGGCCCAGTACCGCAAGCGCTTCGGCGCGATGCGCAAGGCGCTGGCGGACGGCGCCTAGGCGGCGCGCGGCCGGCCACTGCCGGAGGCCACCGCCTGCGCCGCCAGCGCGGCGAGCACCAGGGCGCCGCCGAACAGCGCATGCGCCGTCGGCACTTCTCCAGCGCCGAGCCAGGCCCACAGCGGGCCGAAGACGCATTCCGTCAGTCCGATTAGCGCCACTTCCGTCGGCGAGAGGCTGCGCGCCGCCACCACCGCCAGCGCGCAGGGCAGCGCCAGTTGCAGCGCGCCGAGCAGCGCCAGGATGGCGAGGTCGCTTGGGCTGGCGAGGAAGGGCCAGGCCAGCGGCAGCGTCGCCAGCGCCGAGAGCAGGCCGCCGACCAGCACGGCGGGAATCAGGTTCACCCGCGCGCCGCTCTTGCGCATCAGCACGAAGTTGAGGCCGGCGGCCAGCGGCACGCTGAGCGCGATCAGGTTGCCGGCCATGCGCCCGCCGCCGGCCTCGCCGCCGAACATGACGAGGATGCCGGCGAAGGCGACGCCGATCAGCAGCCAGGTGTGGCCCGGCACGCGCTCGCCGAGCAGCAGCCAGGCGAACAGGCTGGCGGTGAGCGGCGAGATGCTGGTGAGGATCAGCGTGTTGGCGGTGCTGGTCTGCGTCAGCGCCAGCATGAAGCCGGTGAACATCACCGCCCACAGCGCGCCCGAGGCGAGGCCGGTACGGCCGAGGCGCAGGACTTCATCGACGGCGCGGCGCCGGTGCAGCACGGCGAGGATGGCGAGCATCGCCACGGCGCAGAAGAACGAGCGCCAGAAGGTGGTTTCCCAGCGCGGCGCCTGCTCGACGTGGCGGGTGAACACGCCGGCGATGCTCCACAGCAGCCCGGCGCAGAACATCAGCGCCACGGCGCGGCGGTGGCGGTTCGGCTCGGCGGCCATCGGTCGGGCCGTCACGCCGCCCTGGGCTTGCCGGCGACGACGATGTCCTGGTAGGAGAGGAATTTATTCCGGCCGCACCAGGAGCCGTAGCGCACCGGCGGCTCGACGGCCAGCCCGCAGCGCTCGAAGAACTGCAGGGCGGCCTGCTCGTCGTAGGCGATGGCGGCCTCCGGGTCGGCCGGCTTGGTGGTGAAGTAGCCGTCCATCTCGTGCACGAAATCGAGGTCGCTCTTGCCGGCGCGGATCAGTCCGGCGGACTCTTCATTGTGCAGAAGGAAGGTGATCAGGCACTTGCCGCCCGGCTTCAGCACGCGGGCGATCTCCCGCAGGTAGTTCTCCAGGTCGGCCGGCACCATATGGGTGAACACCGAGGTGAGGAAGATGAAGTCGAAGAAATCGTCCTCGAACGGAAAGCGGTAGTCGCAGGCGCGCACCTGGCCGTCCGGGTTGTAGTGCTTGTTGTAGACGTCGCTGTGCTGGAAATGGAAGTTGGGGAACTTCGGCGTGATGCGCGCGCTGCACCAGTCGGTGCCCTGCCTGACGATGTCGAAGCCCCAGTAGCCGCCGGCCGGGGAGAGGTATTCCGTCAGCGGAATCGCCATGCGGCCGATGCCGCAGCCGACGTCGAGCACGCGATGTTCCGGCCGCAGCCCGGCCAGCTCGATGAAGTGCCGGCGAAATTCAAGGCCGATCTTGACGAAGTCGCCCTTGCCGACGAAGCTCATCGACTTCGGCGGGATCATGTCGTTGCGGTAGCGCAGGCCCTCGAAAAAGGGCCCCCTCAGGAATTTCGGTACGAACCGCTTCAAACGCTTCTTCAAGGCAAATCTCCGGTGGTTGCGCCGACGGGCAGCGGCGAGATTGTGCCATCGTTTTCACGCCGGCCGCTTGCCGCCGGCAAAATCGGGGATCAGGCCTTGCGCAAATCGTGGTGCTTGAGCGGCAGCGTGCGGATGCGCTTGCCGGTGGCGGCGAAGAGCGCGTTGCAGACGGCGGGGGCGAGCGGCAGGATGGCCGGCTCGCCGTGGCCGCCCCAGAAGCCGCCGGTCGGCACCAGCACCGTCTCCACCTTCGGCATCTCGGCGATCTGCGGCAGGCGGAAGTTCCTGAAATTGGTTTCCGCGATGCGCCCATTCTTCACGGTGTTCTCCTGGTAGAGGATGCTGCCGAGGCCGTAGATGACGTTGCTCTCGGCCTGCGCGGCGCAGGTATCCGGGTTCACCACGTGGCCGGAGTCGATCGCCACCACGATGCGGTGCACCTTGAGCGCGCCCTCGGCATTCACCGAGACTTCCGCCACCATCGCCGTGTAGCTGCCGAAGCCGTCGGCGACGGCGACGCCGCGGTGCACGCCCGCCGGCAGCAGGCTGCCCCAGTTGGCGGCCTTCGCCACGGCTTCGAGCACGAGGCGGTTCTTGTCGCCCGCCGGCAGCATGGCCAGGCGGTAGTCGACCGGATCGCGCCCGGCGGCGTGCGCCAGCTCGTCGATGAAGCATTCGCGGTAGAAGCCGTTCTGCTGGCCCGGCGCGCGCCAGAAGCCGACCGGCACATGGCCGTTGCGCATGGCGTATTCGACGCGCTGGTTGGGCACCGCGTAGCACAGGTCGCTGAAGAAGCGCACCGCCGTGAAGTCGATGGCGTTGCCGCCGAGCGCGTGGGGCATCAGCATCTTGAGGATCGACGGGCAGGCGATCTTCGTGTGAATTGCGACGAGATTGCCCTTCGCATCGAGGCCGGCCTTCATGCGCACGATGCTGGCCGGGCGGTAGAAGCCGTGCTGCATGTCCTCCTCGCGCGACCACATCAGCTTCACCGGCACGCCGGGCAGGGCTTTCGCGATCAGCACGCCCTGGCGCACGAAATCCTGCGGCGCGCCGCGGCGGCCGAAGCCGCCGCCCAGCATCATCTTGTGCACCTCGACCTTTTCGGGCGGCAGGCCGGCGGTCTCTGCCGCCATGCGCAGCGAGGCCTCGCCGTCCTGGGTGGAGGTCCACACCTCGAGCGTGCCGCCGGACTTGAACCAGGCGGTGCAGGTCTGCGGTTCCAGCGTGGCGTGGTTGAGGTAGGGCGAGGCGTATTCGGCCTCGATCACCTTGGCTGCGCCCGCCAGGGTCGCCGGCGTGTCGCCGAGATTGCGTGCCTGCGGCAGGTCGGCCGCGGCCAGGCCCTCGCGCAGCATGGCGGCGATGGCGGCGCTGTCGACGCCGCCGTGGCCGGCCTCGTCCCACTCGACCTTCAATTTTTTGAGCGCCTCGTCGGCGCGCCACCAGCTGTCGGCGACGACGGCGACGAAGTCCTTCACGCGCACGATCTTCTTCACGCCGCGCAGCTTCAGCGCTTCCGCCGCGTCGACCTGCTTCACGCTGCCGCCGAACACCGGGCATTGCGCGATGGAAGCGTGCAGCAGGCCGGGCAGGGCGACGTCGACGCCGAACACCGGCTTGCCGAGCACCTTGTCGGGGATGTCGAGGCGGTGCAGCGGCTTGCCGGCGATCTTCCAGTCCTTCGGCTCGCGCAGCTTCACTTCCTTGGGCGGCGCCAGCTTCGCCGCCGCGGCGGCGAGCTCGCCGTAGCGCAGCGTACGGCCGCTCGGCTTGTGCGTGACTACGCCCTTGTCCGCCGCGCACTCGGCGGCCGGCACCTGCCAGCGCGCCGCCGCCGCGGCGACCAGCAGTTCGCGCGCGGCCGCGCCGGCGCGGCGCACGTAGTCCTGCGAGCTGCGCACGCCCATGCTGCCGCCGGTGGACATCGAGCCCCAGACGCGGTTGCGGCGGATGTGCTCGTTGGGCGAGGCGAATTCGGCGCTCACCCTGGCCCAGTCGCAGTCGAGCTCCTCGGCGACCAGCTGCGCCAGCGCGGTGAAGGTGCCCTGGCCCATCTCGGAGCGGGCGATGCGGATGACGACGCGGTCGTCGGCATGGATGACGATCCAGGCGTTGACTTCGGTCGCCCGGACCGCGGCGGCGCGCGCCAGCCAGGGAAAGCTGAACTCGAGGGCCAGCCCGCCGCCGACGGCGGCGGAGACCTTGAGGAAGTCGCGGCGGGAGAGTTTCGTGCTCATCGCGGTCCTCCTCAGGCTTTCTGCGCGGCGAGGGCGTGGATCGCCGCCCGCACGCGGCCATAGGTGCCGCAGCGGCACAGGTTGGTCATCGCCGCGTCGATGTCGGCATCCGTCGGCTTCGGCTTCTTCTCCAGCAGGGCGACGGCGGAGAGGATCATGCCGGTCTGGCAGTAGCCGCACTGCGGCACCTCGTGCTCGATCCAGGCCTGCTGGACGCGATGCAGGCCCTTCTCGGAAAGGCCCTCGATGGTGACGATGCGCTTGCCGGCGGCCTCCGCCGCAGTCACGGCGCAGGCGCGCACCGCGGCGCCGTCGACCAGCACGGTGCAGGCGCCGCAGACGCCGATGCCGCAGCCGTACTTGGCGCCGGTGAGGTTGAGGTGGTCGCGCAGCACCCACAGCAGCGGCATCTCCGGCTCGACGTCCGCCTCGCGGACGCGGCCGTTCACGTTCAGCTTCAGCATGCGCACCTCCTTTGGCCCGGCTTATTCAATATAGAACATGTCCTAGCGCTTCGAGCCGGGGATCGGCTCGCCCGAGTCGCGCAGGCGCACCGCCTCGTGGAAGCCGTGCGCCTCGGAATAGGCCTTGAACCACATGCCTTCCGGCGAGTGGCGGGTGATGCCGTCGAAGAGGGTGGCGATCATCTGCGTCGAGGCGAGGCCCATGTTCTCGTAGGCCTGGTTGATCATCAGCTTCTGCATCATCAGCTGGTTCTTCGGCACGCCGGCCATGCGCTGCGCCAGCGCGTCCACCGCGGCGTCGAGTTCCGCCGCCGGCACGGCGTCGTAGACCAGCCCCATCTCCTTTGCCTTGCGGCCGTCGACCAGGTCGCCGGTGAGCAGCATGCGCTTGGCCTTCTCGGCACCGATGCGGAACACCCACATCGCCGTGGTCGGGCAGCCCCAGACGCGCGCCGGCGGATAGCCGATCTTCGCGTCCTCGGCCATGACGACGATGTCGGCGCACAGGGCGATGTCGCTGCCGCCGGCCACCGCGTAGCCGTGCACCTTGCAGATCACCGGCTTGTAGGAGCGCCACAGCGAGAAGAAGTCGTCGGTGCATTGCTTCATGAAGCGGTAGTCGACCATCGGGTCCCAGGGCATGGACTGCACGCCGGGGTTCTCGCCCTTCGTCTCGGCGAAGGCCTTCAGGTCGTAGCCGGAGCAGAAGCCGCGTCCGGCGCCGGCGAGGACGATGACGTGGATGCCGTCGTCGGCGTTGGCCATTTCCACCGCGGCGCGGATCTCGCCGGGCATCTTCTCGTCGATGGCGTTCAGCCGCTCGGGCCGGTTGAGGGTGATGCGGGCGATGCGCCCGGCGGTTTCGTAGCTCAGGGTCTGGAAAGTCATGCATGCCTCCGTGGGTTTTTCCAGCGCGGATGATGGCAAGAAGCGGGGCTTTTGGCTATGCTTGGGCCGTTTCCAACCGCCCGTTTCTCCATGCAACTCACCCTCATCAGCGGCCTTTCCGGCTCCGGCAAGAGCATCGCCCTGCGCGCGCTCGAGGACGCCGGCCACTACTGCGTCGACAACCTGCCGGCCACCCTGCTGCCGCCGCTGGTGCGCCAGCTGCGCGACGAAGGCTACGACCGCGTGGCGGTGGCCATCGACGTGCGCGCCGGCAGCTCCATCGCCGCCCTGCCGCAACAGCTGCGCGACCTGCAGGCGATGGGCGTGCCGACGCGCTTCGTCTTCCTCGAGGCGCGCGACGAAACCCTCATCGCGCGTTTTTCCGAGACGCGGCGCGGCCATCCGCTGTCGAACGAGGACACCACCCTGGCCGAGGCCATCGTGCGCGAGCGCGAGATGCTGGACAACATCGCCGGCCTCGGCAACCGCATCGACACCAGCAACCTCAATCCCAACGCCCTGCGCGCCTGGGTGCTCGACTTCGCCCAGCCCGCCGTGTCGCAGGGACTGACTTTGCAGTTCGAGTCCTTCGGCTACAAGCACGGCATCCCGCTCGACGCCGACCTGGTCTTCGACGTGCGCTGCCTGCCCAACCCGCACTACGACCCGGTGCTGCGCCCGCTCACCGGGCGCGACCCGGACGTGGCGCGCTTCCTCGAGGCGCAGGCCGAGGTGCGCAAGATGGCCGAGGACATCCGCGGCTTCCTTTATGAGTGGCTGCCGGCCTACGTGCGCGACAACCGCAGCTACCTCACCGTGGCGCTGGGTTGCACCGGCGGCCAGCACCGCTCGGTGTACCTCGCCGAGTGGCTGGCCGGCCAGTTCCGCGACCGCGCCCGCGTCCTGGTGCGCCACCGCGCGATCACATAGAGACTCCCCTCTCCCGCTCGCGGGAGAGGGGGACGACAGAGAGGGCGACCCGTGTGAAATCCTTCCTGCGCTTCATGAAGCCCGGCGACTGGGCCGTGCTGCTCGCCTTCGCCGCTGCCACCGCCGCCCTGGCGCCGGTGGCCTTCCAGGGCGGTGCGGCGGAAAAGGCGGTGGTGCGCCGCGACGGCGTCGTCGTCGCCGAACTGCCGCTCACCCAGGCGCGGCGCATCGAAGTGCAGGGCGCGCTCGGCACCAGCGTGATCGAAGTGCAGCCGGGCCGCGCCCGCGTCGCCGCCGATCCCGGCCCGCGCCAGTACTGCGTGCGCCAGGGCTGGCTCTCCCAGCCCAACGCCATCGCCATCTGCGCGCCCAGCCACATCAGCCTGTCCATCGCCGGGCGCGCTTCCAGCCATGACTCTCTCGCCTATTGAGCTCGTCCCCACCGCCGACGATCGCCGCATCGCGCGCTATGCGGCGGCGGCCATCGCCCTGTCGGTGGTCGAAGCGGCGATCCCGATGCCGCTGCCGGGCGTGAAGCCGGGCCTGGCCAACATCATCATCCTCGTCGTGCTGGCGCGCTACGGCTGGCGCGACGCCGTCTGGGTGTCGCTGCTGCGCGTGGTGGCGGGCAGCCTGCTGATCGGCCAGTTCCTCGCGCCGGGCTTCTTCCTCAGCCTCGCCGGCGCGCTGGCCAGCCTGATTGTCCTGGGCCTCGCCATGCACCTGCCGGCACGCCTCTTCGGGCCGGTCAGCCAGAGCCTGATCGCCGCCTTCGCCCACATCGCCGGCCAGCTCGCCGTGGCGCGGCTGTGGCTGGTGCCGCACGACGGCCTGTTCTACCTGCTGCCGTTCTTCGCCCTCGCCGCGCTACTATTCGGTCTCGCCAACGGACTCGCCGCGGCGAAGCTGCTCGAGGAAACGCGCCCCGCATGAAAACCATCGCCGTCGCCTTCACCGGTGCTTCCGGCCTGCCCTACGGCCTGCGCCTGGTCGAATGCCTGCTCGCCGAGGGCGTCCGGGTGCAGCTGCTCTACTCGCAGGTGGCGCAGATCGTGGCGCGGCAGGAGATGGACCTCGCCCTGCCGTCGCGCCCCGCCGAGGCGGAGCAGCTGCTCGCCGAGCGCTTCGGGCCGGCGCCCGGCCAGCTCAAGGTGTACGGCCGCGAGGAGTGGTTCGCGCCGCCGGCCTCCGGCTCGAACCCGCCCGACGCGATGGTGATCTGCCCGTGCACCATGGGCACGCTGGCGGCGGTTGCCGCCGGCCTGTCGAAGGACCTGATCGAGCGCGCCGCCGACGTCGTGCTGAAGGAAGGCCGCAAGCTGATCCTGGTGCCGCGCGAGACGCCGTTCTCGCAGATCCACCTGGAGAACATGCTGCGCCTGGCCCGCGCCGGCGCGGTGATCCTGCCGCCCAACCCGGGCTTCTACAACCGTCCGCAGAGCGTCGCCGAGCTCGTCGACTTCGTCGTCGCGCGCATCCTCGACCAGCTCGGCGTGCCGCATGCGCTCGTCGCCCGCTGGGGCGGGGGCGGAGACTGATTCCTTACCCGAGAGAACGACTTGGCCATCCTTCCCTTCCCCCCGCGGCGCGAGGCCGCGCCCGAAGCCGCCCTGCTGCCGCTGTTTCCGCTGAATGCCGTACTGTTCCCCGGCGGCACGCTGTCGCTGAAGGTCTTCGAGCAGCGCTACATGACGCTGGTGAAGGACTGCTTCAAGCAGGACGGCGCCTTCGGCATCTGTCTCATCGCCGAGGGCGCCGAGGTCGGCGCGCCGGCCGTGCCGCACCCGGTCGGCACCGAAGCGCGCATCGTCGCCTGGGACATGACCCAGCCGGGCATCCTCAACATCACGGTGCGCGGCGAGGAGCGCTTCCGCATCCTCTCCAGCGCGGCCGACGCGACCGGCCTGCTGCAGGCGCGGATCGAGCCGATCGCCGCCGAGCCGGCCCCGCCGGTGCCGGAGGCGCTGGCGGCCCTGGTGCCGCTGCTGCAGGCGATGGCGGCGGATGCCGGCGCCGAGCGGCTGCCGCCGCCGCACCGCTTCGACGACGCGGCCTGGGTCGGCCACCGCTTCTGCGAATTGCTGCCGATCCCCGCCATCGCGCGGCAGAAGCTGCTCGAGCTGGAAGACCCCATCTCGCGGCTGGAGATCGTCTTCAAGTTCCTCGCGCAGAGGAATCTCGTCAAATGACCCCCCTCTCCCGCCTGGGCGGGAGAGGGCCGGGGAGAGGGCGGGCTACAAACTTTCGAGGATCTTCCGGACCGGCGCCGGCAGCGGCGCCGCGTCGATTTCCTTCAGGCCCAGCCAGACGCCCTCCGGCGCCGTGTTGCAGCGACTGACTTTTGCGACGAGCGGCAGGATGTCGAGGCGGAAGTGCGTGAACGCGTGGCGCACGACGGGCAGCGGCACCGCATCGATGTAGCGTTGCGGCAATTTCCCATCGGGCAGCTCGGGCAGCGACAGCAGCCCGCCCCAGATGCCGCGCGGCGGCCTCCGCTCCAGCAGGACCCGGCCGCGGTTCAACAGCACCAGCACGCGCACCGACCGCTGCGGCACGGCGCGCTTCGCCCGCGGCGTCGGCAGTTCGGCGACGCGGCCCTCCCTGAGCGCCACGCAGCGCGCGGCGAGCGGGCAGTCGCCGCAGCGCGGCTTGCTCCGTGTGCACAGCGTTGCGCCGAGGTCCATCAGCCCCTGTGTGTAGGCGACGAGGTCGCGCTCGGGGAGCAGCGATTCGGCCAGCGTCCACAGGCGCGCCTCGACCGCCTTCTCGCCGGGAAAGCCGTCGATGCCGAACACCCGCGCCAGCACGCGCTTGACGTTGCCGTCGAGGATGGCGGCGCGCGCGCCGAAGGCGAACACGGCGATGGCGGCGGCGGTGGAGCGGCCGATGCCGGGCAGGGCCTCGATGTCGGCGAGGCGGTGCGGGAAACGCCCGCCGTGCTGGGCGACGATGGCCTGCGCCGCCCGCTGCAGGTTGCGCGCCCGCGCGTAGTAGCCGAGGCCGCTCCATAGCGCCATGACGTCTTCCGCCGGCGCCGCGGCGAGGCCGGCGAGATCGGGAAAGCGCGCCATGAAGCGCCGGTAATAGGGGATCACCGTCGCCACCTGCGTCTGCTGCAGCATGATCTCGGAGAGCCAGACGCGATACGGATCGGCGCGGCCCTTCTGCTGCCAGGGCAGGTCGTGGCGGCCGGCGCTTTTCTGCCAGCGGATCAGCGACCGCGCGAAGTCCGCGGGAGTGTTTTTAACCATGCGAAGAAGAGGGGTTCGCGCGCGAACGCGCTTGCCATGCCGGCGTCGGGCGGTTAGTCTCATTGAATTCTAAAGTAATCGCAGGCATCGTCCGTAACCCCCTTGATGAACAAGCCCTACGAACCGCAATCGGTCAGCCCGTGGAGCAGCGCGGAGGACGGCCATCGCGCGCTGCGCGACACGCTCGGCGCCTTCGCCACCGGCGTCACCGTGGTGACCGCCCTCGACCCGGACGGCCGCGCCATCGGCCTCACCGTGAACTCCTTCAACACCGTCTCGCTCGATCCGCCGCTGGTGCTGTGGAGCCTGTCGCTCGCCTCGCCGAGCCTCGAGGCCTTCCGCCGCGCCAGCCACTTCGCGGTGAATGTGCTGGCCGCCGACCAGCAGGCGCTGTCCGAGCGCTTCGCCCAGCGCAACAGCGACAAGTTCGCCGGCCTCGACTGGCGCGAGGGCCTCGGCGGCGTGCCGCTGCTGCCCGGCTGCTGTGCCATCCTCGAATGCCGCAACGAGACGCAGCACGCCGGCGGCGACCACCTCATCTTCATCGGCCGCGTCGAGGGCTGCAGCCGCAGCGACAGGGCGCCGCTGGTGTTCCACGGCGGGCGCTACAGGGTTCTGGGCGACGCGTAGCGCCGGCTGCTCCATAGCCGCCAGCCCCGCCTTTCCGTTGTTTCGCCGGGATGACTCGGGCACACTTCCGGGCATGAGTCCGGCATCCCCCGCCCGCCCGCCGAAGCGCATCAAGGCCCGCTTCATCGGCCCGCTCGCCATCACGCTGGCGTTCATCATGTGCGTGTTCGCCGTGGCCATCTACAACATCGAGGCGCGCATCCGCGACCGCGACCTGGCCGAGCGCTCGGCCGCGGTGGCCAAGCTGTTCGCGCAGAAGCTCGACAAGGACACCAACCTGATGCTGGCGACGCTGCGCGCCATGATGGCCAACGAGGCGATCCAGGCTGCCTTCCGCCGGGGCGATCGTACGGCGCTGGCGCAATTGGGCGGCGAGCTTTTCCGCAGCCTGAGCACGGCGCACCGCATCACCCACCTGTACTTCATCCGTCCCGACCTCGTCAGCCTCTACCGCTTCCACAGCCCGGCCGAATTTGGCGACGAAATCCACCGCGTGACGCTGCTGAAGGCCAGGGAGGAGCAGAAGGCCGCGCATGGCCTGGAACTGGGCCCCATGGGGACGCTGACGCTGCGACTGGTCATGCCTTGGCGGCAAGGCGGCGAGCTGCTCGGCTATCTGGAGATCGGCGAGGAGATCGAGCACCTGCTCGACGAGATCCGCTACAGCCTGGGGATCGATCTGCTGGTGCTGGTGGACAAGCGCTACCTGACGCCCGAGCAATGGCGGCGCGGCCTGGACCTGATGCAGCGCAACGGAAACTGGGAGCGCTTCGCCAGTCACGCCGTGCTGGCGCAGACGGCGGAGGAGCTGCCGGCGGCGCTGGACGAACGCCTGCTGCGGCAACTGCTTGGCGGCCGTACCGCCGAGATACGCGATTTCGGGCGATCCATCCACCTGGCCGGCGTGCCGATCCACGATGCCGGCAAGCGCCATGTCGGCGACCTCGTGGTGATGCGCGACATCACGGCGCTGGAGTCCACTTTCCAATGGTCGATCGTTGCCGTGATCCTGATCAGCCTGCTGGCGGCCGGCGGCGTCCTCGGCATCTTCTATCTCGCGCTCGAGCGCGTCGAGCGCGACTACCGGCGCCAGCACGACCTCGAGCACCGGCTGCTGCGCCTCGACAGCGAGCACCGCCGCATCCTGCAGCTCGAAAAGCTGTCCGCCGTCGGCACCATGGTCGGCGGCATCGCCCACCAGCTCAACAATCCGCTGGTGGGCGTGGTCAACCTGGCCCAGCTGGCCGAGCGCGAGGCGGACGACCCGGCGCGCACGCGCGAGCTGCTGCGGGAAATCCGCAGCGCCGGCGAGGACTGCCGCGACTTCGTCAAGCGCATGCTGGGGTTTTCCAAGGTGTCCTGCTTCGAAGGCAAGCCGACGCCGATGGCCGAGCTGATCGAC
>PQAF01000017.1 GCA_003105015.1 Rhodocyclales bacterium
ACGCCGAGCACGTCGTCGATCTTCCAGCGGTTCTGCGTCATGGTGAACAGATAGACGAACAGCGCGCCGGCGATGGCGCCGGTCGCCAGCGCGCCGAGCGGGTGCATGAGGTCGGAGCCGGCGCAGACTGCGACGAGGCCGGCGAGCGGGCCGTTGTGCACGAAGCCCGGGTCGTTGCGGCCGGCGACCAGCGCGGCGAGCGTGCCGCCCACCATCGCCATCAGCGAGTTCATCGCCACCAGGCCCGAGATCTTGTCGAGCAGCTGCGCGCTCATGACGTTGAAGCCGAACCAGCCGACGGTGAGGATCCAGGCGCCGAGCGCGAGGAAGGGAATGCTCGAGGGCGGGTGCGCGGAGACGCCGCCATCCTTGTTGTAGCGGCCGCGCCGCGCGCCGAGCAGCACGACGGCGACGAGGCCGATCCAGCCGCCGACGGCATGCACCACCACCGAGCCGGCGAAGTCGTGGAATTCCTCGCCGAAGCTCGCCTTCAGCCAGGCCTGGATGCCATAGGCCTGGTTCCAGGCGATGCCCTCGAAGAAGGGGTAGACGAAGCCGACCAGCAGGAAGGTCGCCGCCAGCTGCGGGTTGAATTTCGCCCGCTCGGCAATGCCGCCGGAGACGATGGCGGGAATCGCCGCGGCGAAGGTGAGCAGGAAGAAGAACTTCACCAGGTCGTAGCCGTTTCGCTGCGCCAGCGTCTCGGCGCCGGCGAAGAAGCTTACGCCGTAGGCGATGCCGTAGCCGATGAAGAAGTAGGCGATGGTCGACACGGCAAAGTCCGCCATGATCTTCACCAGGGCATTCACCTGGTTCTTCTTGCGTACCGTGCCCAGCTCCAGAAAGGCGAAGCCGGCGTGCATGGCGAGGATCATGATGGCGCCGAGCAGCACGAACAGGACGTCGGCCGACGTGATCTTGAGGGGCTCCATGGTGCGCTCCGAGTATGGACTGAGCGCTTTGGTGCAAAAACCGTTCCAGAAAAATTGGAACGTCGAATCAGGGAATTAAAGTCAGCCGCTGGGGGACGGCGCACCATGGCGGTGCAGTCATGCGGAATTGCGCACCGCGCAGGTGCGCGAACTCACACCGCACGCACTACTTCGCGGCGTTGTTGTTCGGGACGAAAGCACCGGGCAGCAGGGCCCACATCTCGCCCTTCTGCCGCATGCGCCCTGCCTGCGCGCCGGCCTCGGCGCCGAAGCCCCAGAAGAAATCGGCGCGCACGGCGCCCTTGATGGCGCCGCCGGTATCCTGCGCCATCATCAGGCGCCGGAGCGGCTGCTCGCTCAGGGGCAGCGTGGTGGCGAGGAACACCGGCGCGCCGAGCGGGACGGCGCGCGGGTCGACGGCGATGCTGCGTCCCGGCGTCAGCGGCACGCCGAGCGCGCCGAGCGGGCCGCCGCCGTTGTCCGGCAGTTCGCGGAAGAAGACGAAGCTCGGGTTGGCGTTGAGCAGTTCATTCAGACGCCGCGGGTTGGCGCGCGCCCAGGCCTGGATGCCCTGCATGGAGGCCTGCTCCAGCTTCAGCTCGCCCTTCTCCACCAGCCAGCGGCCGATGGATTGATAGGGGTGGCCGTTCTGGTCGGCGTAGCCGACGCGCACGCGGCGGCCGTCGGGCAGCTCGACGCGGCCCGAGCCCTGCACCTGCAGGAAGAACAGCTCGATCGGATCGGCCACCCACAGCAGCGCCTTGCCGGCGAGCGCCGGCGCCTGCGGCGTCAGTTCCGCGCGCGACCAGTAGGGCACCACCTTGCGCCCGTCGAGGCGGCCGCGCAGGCGGAAGTTCTTCAGCTCCGGATAGAGTTCGCCGAGGTCCACCACCAGCAGGTCGTCGGGAACGCCGTAGATGGCATGCGCGAAGGTGCGGCTGCGCTCGCGGCTGCCGCGCAGCAGCGGCTCATAGTAGCCGGTGACGAGGCCCTCGGTGGATTCGTCCGGATTCACCACCCGCCAGGGGCGGAAGCGCGATTCGAAGAAGGCGCGCAGGGCGGCGTTCTCCGCCGGCAGCGCGCGCGCCTCTTCGCACGCCGCGCTCCATAGCGGCTGCTTCGCCAGCACCGTACACGATTCGAGCAGCGCGCCGTGCGCCTCGGCGAGGTTGTCGGCGCCCCAGCCCTTGACGTCTTCCCAGCGCGCTTCCTGCAGCGGCTTGGCCGGGGGCTTCGTCGGCGCAACAGTCGGGCAGACGGGGCAGGCGGCACACACGCATTGCCCCGCGGGTTGTGTCGGGGCGGCCGGCTGCTGGGCGCAGCCGGCAAGAAACAGCAGTGCGCCCAGGGCGGGCGCGAGTTGGCGCAGGAACATGAATTTCGCTAAAGTCGAAGTTTCCGCAAGTATAGCAATCGAGATGAACGATCTTTCCCGACTGATCGCCCGCGCCGAGGCATTGCTCGAGCGCGTCGAATCCCTGCTGCCGCCGGCGGCCGCGGCCCCCGACTGGAAGGCGTCGACGGCCTTCCGCTGGCGCAAGCGCGGCGGCGGCCGCGGCCACCTCGAGCCGGTGGCCAGGCCGCACCGCATCCGCCTGAAGGACCTGCGCAACGTCGACGAGCAGAAGAAGCGCATCGAGCAGAACACGCGCCAGTTCGTCGAGGGCAAGCGCGCCAACAACGTGCTGCTCACCGGCGCGCGCGGCACGGGCAAAAGCTCGCTGGTGAAGGCGCTGCTCAACCGGTACGCGACGAAGGGCCTGCGCCTGATCGAGGTGGACAAGAACGACCTCATCGACCTGCCGGACATCGTGGACCTGATCGCCGGGCGCAGCGAGCGCTTCATCCTCTTCTGCGACGACCTCTCCTTCGAGGCGAGCGAGCCCGGCTACAAGGCGCTGAAGAGCATTCTCGACGGCTCGGTGGCGAGCACGCCGGACAACGTGCTGCTCTACGCCACCTCGAACCGCCGCCACCTGATGCCGGAATTCATGGACGAGAACCTGGAGACCAAGCACGTCGACGGCGAGATCCATCCCGGCGAAACCACCGAGGAGAAAGTCTCGCTCTCCGAGCGCTTCGGCCTGTGGCTGTCCTTCTATCCCTTCGACCAGGACGCGTACCTCGCCATCGCCGGCCACTGGCTGCGCGAGTACGGCGTGCCGGCGGCGGCCGTCACCGCCGCGCGCGAGGAGGCGCTGCAGTGGGCGCTGATGCGCGGCTCGCGCAGCGGCCGCATCGCCTGGCAGTTCGCGCGCGACTACGCCGGCCAGCACGGCGTCGCCAGGAAGTGACGCGCATCGTCGAAGCGGCGGCCGCGGTCATCCTGCGGCCCGACGGCAGTTTCCTGCTCGGCCGGCGGCCCGAGGGCAAGCCGTATGCCGGCTACTGGGAATTCCCCGGCGGCAAGATCGAGCCGGGCGAGACCGCGGCGCAGGCGCTGGTGCGCGAGCTGCACGAGGAGCTCGGCATCGAGGCCGACCGCTACACGCCGTGGATCACCCGCGAGTTCGTCTATCCGCACGCCCACGTGCGGCTGCACTTCTTCCGCGTCGTCGGCTGGCGCGGCGAGATCCGCGACATCCACCACGACGCGCTGGCCTGGAAGACCGCCGACAAGGTCGACGTCGAACCGATGCTGCCGGCCAACGTCGCCGTGCTGCGGGGACTGACTTTGCCGGATTTCTACGCCATCACCCACGCCGGCGAGATCGGCGCCGAGGCGCAGCTGGAGAAGCTGGAGCGGGCGCTCGCCGGCGGGCTGCGCCTGCTGCAGGTCCGCGAGGCGGCTCTGTCGGTGGCGCAGCGCGAAGCCTTCGCCCGCGAGGCGACGCGGCTGGCGCACGCGCACGGCGCGCGCGTGCTGGTGAACGGCGATATCGCGCTGGCGCGGCATGTCGGCGCCGACGGCGTGCACCTGCCCTGCGCCCAGCTCATGCAACTCGCCGAGCGGCCCGACCTGCCGCTGGTGGCGGCCTCCTGCCACAACGCGCCGGAGCTGGCGCGCGCCGCCGCGCTGGAACTGGATTTCGCCGTGCTTGGGCCGGTGAAGGAGACGCTCAGCCATCCCGGCGTCGCCGGCCTCGGCTGGGCGCGCGTTGCGCATCTGCTGGAAAACATTTCCCTGCCGGTGTTCGCCCTCGGCGGCCTGCAGCGCGGCGACCTGGCCTCGGCGCAGCAGGCCGGCGCGCACGGCATCGCCGCCATCCGCGCGGCGTGGGCGTAGCCCTGTAGGTCGGCCTTCAGGCCGACTGTGGCCGATGTCGGGCTGAAGGCCGACCTACTGATCGTCGGGCAGCGGCTGCTCCTGCTCCGGCAACTTGTACTCCTCCGCCGCCCAAGCGCCGAGGTCGATGTTGCGGCAGCGCTCCGAGCAGAAAGGACGGTGGGCGTTTTCGGGAACCCATTGCACCGGCTTGCCGCAGGTGGGGCAGTTGACGACGCGCGGAGCGGCAGGCTGCGTCACGATCCGGAACTGAAGAAAGCTGCTACAGGTTGCAGAACGTCATCTCGAAGACGACGTCACTGTCGGCCTGGCGCGGACGGGCATCCGTGCCGGGCGAAGTGAAGCGGATGTTGAGGGCGTACTTGTTGGCGCTGATCTCGGGCACGTAGGGTTCGCTGCGCCGCACGCGCAGGCGCACCATCTGCGCCGTGCGGCCGCCGAGCATCAGCTGGTAGGCGCCATGCTGCGCGACCTGTTCTTCCTGGCGCCCGGAGGCACGCAGCAGGCGCAGCACGATGGAGAGACCGTCGCGAATCGGCAGCATCGGGTTGAGCCAGGCGGCAAGGTCGCGCTGGCGCGCCGGCGGCTCGCGGTGCAGCCAGTAATGGTAGGAAGGCAGGTCGAATTCGCAGACGCCGCCGGGAATCGAGGCGCGGCTCTTGATGCTCATCAGCCAGTCGTTCTCGCGCAGGTAGTGGCCGATCTTGCCCTGCATGTTGAGCAGCGCGGCGCTGGCCTGTTCGATCTCGTAGAGCGCGCCGGAGAGCGCCGTCTCGGAGATGTCGGGATTGTTGCGGAAGGAGAGCAGGATCTGGCGCTGGCGCTCGAGTTCCTGCACGAGGTCGAACTTGAGGTCGGCGCGGCTGGCGACATCGAGGATCTCGAACAGCGTCACCAGGGCGACGTGGTGCTCCTGCGCGCCGTCCGCACCGATGAAGTGCCCCGTCTTGTCGAACAGGTCCTCCAGGCGCAGCAAGGTGCGAATGCGCTCGTTGAGAGGATATTCGTAGGTGATCACGCCGCGCCGTGCCGTGCCGAGGAATAAATTCGGCCAATTCTGAACCATTCCCCGACAAATAACAACAAAAAGCCCCCGGAAACCTATGAAACTGCGGCCATTTCCAGATAGCGCCGGTGGAGGGCCTCGACCTGGGGACGCAGGGCGGCCAGGTCGCCACCGTTGTCGATGACATCGTCGGCCACGGCCAGGCGCTGCTCGCGGCTGATCTGCGCCGCCATGATGGCGCGGGCTTCCTCCGCCGAGAGCCCGCTGCGGGTCATGACCCGCGCCACTTGCACCTCCTCCGGGCAATCGACCACCGCCACACGCCGGACGCGGCTGCGATAGCCGCCGGATTCGACCAGCAGGGGCACCACAAGCACGACATACGGCGCACGGGCGGCGGCGCTGCGACGGTCGGCCTCGGCGCGGATCATGGGATGCAGGATGGCTTCCAGGCGGGCCTTGGCCGAGGCGTCGGCGAAGACCTTGCGGCGCACGGCGGCGCGATCGAGCGCGCCGCGCGCATCGATGACCTCATCGCCGAAGGCATTGCGTATGGATTCGATCGCAGCCCCGCCCGGTGCGGTCAATTCATGTGCGATGACATCCGTATCGACCACGGCGGCGCCGAGTGACTCGAAAAGCGAGGACGCTGCACTCTTGCCGCTGCCGATGCCGCCGGTAAGGCCGACGAGGAACGTCATGGCCTGGCGGCCGCACATTCGGCCTTCTGCGCGGCCGAGAACTCCGCCGGCAACTCGGCCAGCGCCTTGGACAACCGGTCAGGTTTTCCGCGCACTTCGACGATCATCTTGTCGCCGGCCGTTTCGCGGGCCAGGATGCGCGCCGATTTCACGCCCTTCTTTTGCAGGACGGCAAGAGAGTCCTTCGCGGCTTCCTCGCTCTTGAACAGGCCAAGCGAGACCGCATACTGGTTGGGGCCGCTCTCCCGCACGACGTAGAAGTCCTTGACGCCCAGCTTGGAAAGTTCGGCGGCCTTCCTGTCGGCCTGCGCGCCGTTGGGCAGGGGCGGGATATGCACCCACCAGGACTTCGGCTCTTCATGTGAACGCTGATCGACCTTGAGTTGCGCATCGCGGCCGGTAAGCAGGTCGGCCAGCTTTCCCGCCGCTTCGCGCTCCAGGCCGGCGAGGGCACGGCACTCGTCAAGGGGCGGAGCGGCCGCCGTAGCGGGCGGCGCGCCCTTGCCGGCAATGCGCAGTTTTTCGGGTTCGATCTGGGCGGACAGGCGTTCGGCTTCGCCGCCGCCCGCCGTGCCGAAATAACCCTGTCCCCAGACGAACAGCAGCAGGTTGCCGAGCACCAGCAGGAAAAAGAGGGTGCGCAGAACCTGCATGCCGTCCTTTGCCTTAGGCGACCTTTGGCAGGCGCTTGAGGGCCTCCTGCACGGCTTCGGCCGGATACTCGTAGTCCACCAGCTCGCCGGCGAAATACTTGTCGTACGAGGCCATGTCGAAGTGGCCGTGGCCGGACAGGTTGAAGAAGAGCGTCTTCTTCTCGCCGCTCGCCTTGCAGCGCAGCGCCTCGTCGATGCAGGCGCGGATGGCGTGGCAGGACTCCGGCGCCGGGATGATGCCCTCGGCACGGGCGAACTGCACGCCGGCCTCGAAGGTGGCGATCTGCGGCACCGCCACCGCCTCGATCAGGCCCTCGTTGTAGAGCTGGCACACCAGCGGCGAATCGCCGTGGTAGCGCAGGCCGCCGGCGTGGATCGAGGGCGGCATGAAGTCGTGGCCGAGGGTGTACATCTTCATCAGCGGCGTGTAGCCGGAGACGTCGCCGAAATCGTAGGCATAGACGCCCTTGGTCAGGCTCGGGCAGGAGCTCGGCTCGGCCGCCACCAGGCGCACCTTCTTGCCCGCCGCCTTGTCGGCGAGGAAGGGGAAGGCGGTGCCGGCGAAGTTGGAGCCGCCGCCGCAGCAGGCGAACACCATGTCGGGATAGTCGCCGACCTTCTCGAACTGCTTCTTCGCCTCCAGGCCGATCACCGTCTGGTGCAGGCAGACGTGGTTGAGCACCGAGCCGAGGCTGTAGTTGGTGTCCTTGCGCGAGGCGGCCTCCTCGACCGCTTCGGAAATCGCCAGGCCGAGCGAGCCGGGGTTGTTCGGGTCGGCCGCCAGCGCGGCGCGGCCGGCGTTGGTCATGTCGGTCGGCGAGGCATAGACCTCCGCGCCCCAAGTCTGCATCATCGAACGGCGGAAGGGCTTCTGGTTGTAGCTCACCTTCACCATGTAGACGCGCACCTCGATGCCGAACATCTGGCCGGCGTAGGAGATCGAGGAACCCCACTGGCCGGCGCCGGTTTCGGTGGTCAGGCGGGTAATGCCGACCATCTTGTTGAAGAAGGCCTGCGGCACCGAGGTATTGACCTTGTGCGAGCCGGCCGGGCTGACGCCCTCGTACTTGTAGTAGATCTTCGCCGGCGTGCCGAGCATCTGCTCGAGGCGGCGCGCGCGGAACATCGGCGTCGGGCGCCACTGCTTGTAGATCTCGCGCACCGGCTCGGGGATCGGGATCCAGCGCTCGCCCGACATTTCCTGCTCGAGCAGCGGACCGGGGAAGATGGCCAGCATCTGCTCGGGCGTGACCGGGTTGCCGTCCGGCGCCAGCGGCGGCAGGGGCGGGTTCGGCATGTCGGCAACGACGTTGTACCAGTGGGTCGGAATATCGGATTCGTTGAGCAAAATCTTGACGTCAGACATCTCGTTTCTCCTCCTCGTTATTTATAAATGGATGCCAGGCCCGCTCCCTCTCCCCGCAGCCTGATCGATACCGCCTTGCAGAATCACCTTAGCCCAAGTGAGGGGAAAATAATAGCCCGGGTATACTGCATACACAAGCCGCTTTTCTGACTGCCCGACCCATCAGTCGACTACCCGATCCTGGCTTATGGGCTCGCTTACCAGCGCATCCTGACGCTATAGTCGAGCGTGGCCTTGCCGCCTGCGGGTACCGTCAGCAGCCAGACGGCAGAATGGGCGTCGCCCTTGGTGTGCTTCTGGCTCTCCGCGACCATCTCCCAGTCGCCTGGCACCGGTTCGACCACCTTCACCGTCACCGGGATGTCCTTGGCGTTGCTCAACTCGATGCTGAAGGCGCTCTCGTAGACCTTGTCGGCGATCTTGCGGAAGGACGTCTGCTTGCGCGCCGCCTTGACGTCGAAGGCATCGCCCAGTTTCAGCCGCACCACCTCGTTCTTCGCCGTGTGGTCGATACGGTCCTCGCCGATGAAGAGGGCGTTGCCGCGCGAGTCCTTCTTGTATACCCGCACGATGCCCTTGGGCAGCGGTTGGCCGAGCTCGCCACCCTTGTTGTCGAACTCGATGAAGACGCCGACCTTGTGCTGGCGGCCGAGGTCGGACTGGGCACCGCGGTAGTACCAGTCCTGCCCGGCCAGGCGGTACTCCTTGCGCACCGGCACGCCTGAAGCGGAAAGCAGCGCCACCTGTTTGGTCTGGTTGTCGAGAACCGTCGTCGGCCGGTTGAGCGAATAGAGGTGATATTCGAAGAGCTGCTCGCGCACCATCTCCGGCGCCGGCGCCGCCATGGCCTTGGCGGCGAACTGCTGGGTGCGCATCTCGTCGCGCACGCGATTGACGTCGCCGGCCACCAGCTGCAGGCGGGCGTTCTCGTAACTCGCCCCGCTCTGGTTGGTCAGCGTCACCCAGCCGGCGAGGTCGAGCTTCGATTCGTCGCCGGCCAGTTCCGCCACGTAGTCGGCGCGCCAGGATAGCCCGCCGGAAAGATAGGACAGTTCCGCCGTCTGCCGGCCCGCCGCGGCGCTCTCCAGCTGCACCACCAGGGTCGGCCGGTCGCGCAGGTTGGCGGGGATCGCGCCGTAGGCGATGCGGCCGGGCACGCCGGTCTCGATGCGGTCGGCGTACTTCAGCACCACGCCGCCGTTGGTGGCCAGCACCTCGGCCGGCTCGCGCGTCTCGGCGCCGGTGGCGGGGTTGGTCCTGATCACCGTGACGCTGCGGCCGACGTACTTCTCCAGCAGCTTCTGCGGCGTCAGCAGGTCGAAGTCGAAGTTCTGCTCGATCAGGCGCAGGCTGCCGCCGGACAGCGCGCGCAGGCTGGCAGTCTCCGGCCGCATCTTCGCGCTGACATCGCGCAGGGCGATGCTGTTGGCGCCGCGCTCGAAGGGAATGCGGCGCACCTCCTTGATGAGGGCGAGCGAATCGTTGTAGATGGTGACGGCAACCTCCTCGCGGTCCTCGGCGCGGCTGATTTTCTCGGCAGCGAGCGCAGTCAGGGAGAAGGCGGCAAGGATCGCCAGCGCGAGGGCGCGGCGCGATGAGCGAATGGTCATGTCGGCTCCTGTGGTGGGTACGGCTGCGTAAACGCCGCAGCCGCGCCTATGGGGTTAATTCGCGGCCGATGCGCGCCAAGCCTTCCAGCACGAGGTTGTCGACGCGCCGCTTCGGCATGCGCAGCAGGTCGAAGAACTGCCCAGCTGCACCGCCGCCGACGAGGCAAACCGCGCCCGGATGGGCCGCCACCTGCTCGAACATGCGCTCGACGGCACCGGCCTGTGCGTGCAGGCAGCCGCTGACGATGGCGTCCATCGTGTTGCGCGGCAGGCCGGCAAACTTGCCGTCGGCCAGCGGCAGCTGCGCGGTGTTGGCGGCCAGCGCGCGGCACATCAGCTCGACGCCGGGCAGGATCAGGCCGCCCTGGAAGTTGCCTGCCGCATCGAGGACGTCGACCGTCGTCGCGGTACCGGCGCAGACGACCAGGCAGGCCTGCGGATGCAGGGCGCGTGCGCCGACCAGTGCCGCCCAGCGGTCGACGCCGAGTTGCTCCGGCCGCTCATAGTGATTGCGCACGCCGTATTGTGCAGACTGACTTTTGGCCCAGTACAGCGGAATGCCGAGCGCCGTCATGGTGGCGCCGACGGCCTCGCCCACCTGCGGACCGGCGACATTGGCCGCGACCGCCTTCGTTGCGCGCGGCTGGGATCGCAGCAGTTCGGCGAGCCCCGGCAGGTCGGCATAATCGAGCGGGCCCTGCGCGCACCAGCCGGTGCCGTCGTGCATTCCCCACTTGAGCCGGGTATTGCCGCAATCGATGGCCAGGATCATTGCGGCCTCAGTGAGACTTCGCCGCTGACAATGCGGCGCAAACCCGTCGCGGTCTCGAGCAGCAGCGCGCCGTCGGCATCGACGCCGGCGCAGCGGCCATCGATCGGCGCGGTGCCTTCGGCGAGGATGGTGACGCGCTGTCCGGCATGGGCATGACGCGCCAGCCATTCCTCGATCAGGCCGGCGAAGCCGCTACGTGCGAATTCATCGAGCATGACGGCCAGTCCATCGAGCAGGCCGGCCAGCAGCAGATTGCGCGAGGGCGAGAAGGGCATGACGCCATCGAGCGCACCGGCCGCCACGTCGACAGCGGAAGCGATATGGGGCGGCAGACGCACGTTCAGGCCGATGCCGATCACCGCGACATGCCGGCCGCCCGACGTCAGGGTTTCGATCAGGATGCCGCCGAGCTTGGCGCCGCCGGCCAGGATGTCGTTCGGCCACTTCAGGCGCACGCCGGCAGCGCCCATGCCTTCCAGCGCGCGCGCCGCGGCCACCCCCACCGCCAGGCTGAGACCGGCAGGCGGCGGCGTGCCCTCGGGGAAGCGCCAGAGCAGGGAAAAGGTCAGGCTGTCGCCCGGCGCCGACAGCCAGCTGCGGCCGCGCCGGCCGCGGCCGGCTGTCTGCCGCTCGCATACGACAACGCTGCCGGACGGCGCGCCCTGCTGGGCGCGATCCAGCAGCAGGGTGCTGGTCGACTCGCAGCTGTCGAGCAGCCCGATGGAGAATCGCTCCGGCGCGGACAGCGCTGCTGCAACGATCCGGGTGTCCAGGGGCTCGGGTGCGTGTGTTTGCATGCGGTTTGGATAGCGCTTCGGTTTCTCCGCCGCATTATGCTGGAATCGCCCGAATTTCGCCGTGACTCGGAAGGGCAGGCTCATCTACACTCCGGCTTATGCGCTTTCAGAAACCCGTCATCCCTGTCCTTTCGCGCATGGTTCTGCCGCTTGCCTGTGCGGCAATGCTGGCCGCCGGCTGCAGCACCTCCCCCACCAGCGGGCGCTCACAGTTCAACATCCTGCCCGGCGAACTCGAAACCACCGTGCCGGACCTGCGCTTCGGCGCGAAAACCCTGCTCGTCTCCGGCGGCGAATACTGCCGCGAGGACGAAAATCCCTGCCCGGCCCGGGAAGCCGCCGAAAAGCTGGCGCAGCGCATCGCCCCCATCGCCGAGCGCCTCGGCACCACGGCCGCGCAGCTCAGCCCGGAGCTGGTGTCCCGCATCCCGCAGGTGGAGGTCTTCGTCGTGCCTGGCGACTCGCCGGCGGTGAGTTCCAGCGCCGGCGGAAAAATCGCCGTCGGCGCCGGCCTCGCCCGGCTCGAACTCACGGACACGGACCTGGCCTTCGCGCTGGCGCGCGAGTTCGGCCGGCTGGCCGCGGCCCATCACCGTGAAAGCACTTCGGCGGGCCTTGCGGTCTCTCTGGTGGCCGGGTCGCCGCTGACCAGCGCCTACCTGGCCACCTCCATCCTGGCCGACATCATTTTCCCGATGGGCGCGCTCGCGAAGGTGGGCATCTCGCTGCTCGCATCGATGGGCACCGAGCAGCTGGTCGAGGCTTCGCAGCAGGACGAGGCGGACGAGTTCGCCGCCAAGCTGATCATGGCGGCCGGCTACGACCCGAAGGCGCTGGCGGAACCACTGTCAAACTCGCCACAGGGTGCGTCGAAGCTAGGCTGGCTGCCTTCGTTTCTGGCTTCGCGCGACAAGGTGGCCGCATTGGCGCTACCCGACCCCTGGCCTGACGAAGCGCCGGCGCCGGTCGCCCTGGCCGACGCGCCGGATCCCTGGCCCGACGATGAGCAAGTCATTCCGCCTCCGGAAGCGGCAGCCGTGGCCGGGGCGTCGGTCGTTTCACAGCTTGCCGTACCCGCGCCCGAGACCGGCAGGGACGTGGAGGTGCAGATGGCCCCGCCCAAGGCCGCTGCGGCCAAGAAGACGCGGGGGAATCTCAGGCAGCCGGTCGTGAAAAAACCCAGGAAAACGATCCGCAAGACGCCGAAGAAGATCAGGCGACGGTAGGACTGTCAGCGCATCCTGCCGCCGTCCTTCAGCGGCTGACTTTTTCCGGCGGCTCGTTGTCGGCGCCGCCGTTCTCCATCCCCAGCTCCTGTATCTTGCGCGTGATCGTGTTGCGGCCGATGCCGAGCATCTGCGCCGCCTCGATGCGTCGTCCGGCGGAAGCCAGCAGGGCATGGCGGATCAGGGTGCGCTCGAATTCGCGCACCAGTCCGTCCCACACGGCACCGGGCCGCCCGGCCAGCATGCGGTCGGCTTCGGCGCCGAGGGCCACCTTCCAGTCCGCCTCCGTCTCGCGCGGCGCCTGCGCGCGCAGCTCCGGCGGCAGGTCGGCGATTTCGATCACCTGGCCGGGCGCCATTACCGTCAGCCAGTGGCAAAGGTTCTCCAGCTGGCGGACGTTGCCGGGAAAGACCAGGGCCGAGAGGAATTTCAGCGCCGCCTCCGAAACCCGCTTCGGCTCGACGCCGAGGTCCTGCGCGCTCTTGGCGAGGAAGTGCTTCACCAGCAGCGGGATGTCCTCGCGCCGCTCGCGCAGCGGCGGCAGGCGCAGGCGGATGACGTTGAGGCGGTGGAACAGGTCCTCGCGGAACAGGCCCTGCTTGACCCGCTCGTCGAGGTCCTGGTGCGTGGCGGCGATGACGCGCACGTTGGCCTTGATCGGCTGGTGGCCGCCGACGCGATAGAAATTGCCGTCGGAGAGCACGCGCAGCAGGCGCGTCTGCAGCTCGGCCGGCATGTCGCCGATCTCGTCGAGGAACAGCGTGCCGGCCTCGGCCTGCTCGAAGCGTCCGCGGCGCATGGCGGTGGCGCCGGTGAAGGCGCCGCGCTCGTGGCCGAACAGCTCCGACTCGAGCAGGTCGCGCGGGATGGCCGCCGTATTGAGGGCAACGAAGGGCTTGTCGGCGCGCGGACTGTGGCGGTGCAGCGCACGGGCGACGAGCTCCTTGCCGGTGCCGGACTCGCCGTTGATCAGCACCGTCGCATGCGACTGCGACAGGCGGCCGATGGCGCGGAACACCTCCTGCATCGAGGCCGCCTTGCCGAGGATTTCCGGCGCCATGGCGGAGGACTCGGGCACGGCCTCCTGCCGCGTCGACTCGTCGATGGCGCGGCGCACCAGGTCGAGCGCCTGGTCGATGTCGAAGGGCTTGGGCAGATACTCGAAGGCGCCGCCCTGAAAGGCGGACACCGCGCTGTCGAGGTCGGAGTAGGCGGTCATGATGATGACCGGCAGGGCCGGATAGCGCGCCTTGAACTTCTGCAGCAGCGACAGGCCGGATTCGCCCGGCATGCGGATGTCGGTGACCAGCACCTGAGGCGGCGGCGTGCCCGCGTCGAGCGTGGCGAGGGCCTCGGCCGCCGAACCGAAGCTCTTGAACGGAATTTCCTCGCGCGCCAGGGCCTTCTCGAAGACCCAGCGGATGGAGCGATCATCGTCGATGACCCAGACGGAATTCATCGTGGTTCCTCATTGCTCTCGTGTAAGGGCAGCATGACCGTAAAGCAGGTGCGCCCGGGCCGGCTGTCGATCTCGATGCTGCCATGATGCTGCTGGATGAAGTTCTGTGCCAGCGTCAGGCCGAGTCCGCTGCCGCCTTCGCGGCCGGAAACCAGCGGATAGAACATCTGGTCGCGGATCGCGTCCGGAATGCCGGGGCCGTTGTCGATCACCTGCAGTTGCAGCGCCAGGCGATAGCGCCGCTTGGCCAGGGTCACCTGACGCAACGCGCGGGTGCGCAGGACGATCTCGCCGCGCCCCTCCAGCGCCTGGGCGGCATTGCGCACGATGTTGAGGATGGCCTGGATCAGCTGCTCCCGGTCTCCCGTGACATCGGGCAGGCTGGTGTCGTAGTCGCGCTTGACGTCCACGTCGGGAAACTCGGCCAGGATGAGCGACCGCACCCGTTCGAGGAGTTCGTGGATATTCACCTGCTGCGGCTGCATCAGCCGATGCGAACTGAGCAGGCGGTTCATCAGTTCCTGCAGCCGATCGGCCTCCTTGATGATGACCTGGGTGTATTCGTGCAGCTGGGGGTTGGCCAGCTCCCGCTCGAGCAATTGGGCCGAACCGCGGATGCCGCCCAGCGGGTTCTTGATTTCATGGGCCAGATTACGGATCAGCTCGCGGTTGGCCTGCTGCTGTTCGGCCAGGCGCTCCTCCCGCTCCGTCTTCAGCTGCTGGTCGATGTGGCGAAATTCAAGCAGCAGGCGGATCCTGCCGGCTTCCACCGGGGTCACCGTGCAATCCAGGTGCAGGGGCACTGCACCATGACGGTGCGTCGTGAGGTTCTGCCCGGTATAGCTCCAGTTGTTCGTCAGCGCATTGTCGAGTGCGGCCGACAGGCCCGGTGGCTCCCCCAGCAACTGGGCGAGCGGCCGGCGCAACAACTGCCTGGCACTGATCGCAAAGAGATTTTCCGCTGCGGGATTCAGGTACTGAATGACCAGATCGGCATCCAGCAGGATGACGGCCGAGGAAAGCAGGTCAAGCCCGGCAAAGGCGGTTACGGGGAGTTTTTCCGATGCGGCCATGCCATTAAGGTTAGCAAAAACCGCACCATCGAGCCGGGACGGGCAGATACTTACCTGAGGTTGCCGATTTCCTTCTTCAGAGCCTCGATGTTGCGCTCGTGCAGCGCCACCCTGTCCTTGTAGGGCTGCAGGCGATCCAGAACCCGCTGGTAGTTGCGTTCGTCGCCGGTGCGGATGGCCTCCTGTTCGGCCAGTTCCTTTTTCGCCTGCTCCAGGCTTTTCTGCTCGGCGGCCAATTCCTGCTCGAGGATCTTGCGCCGGTCGTTGTCGCGCGCCTTCTGCGTGTCGCCATCGACTTTCGGAAAGCTGGCGGGCGAAGGCGTGCTCGCTGCGCGACCCGGCACGGTGGACACGCGCTGATCGCGGCTCAAGGTGGTGCATTTCGCCTTGGGGGAAGGCTTGGCGTTCGTATAGGTGACGTGGCCATCCTCATCCACGCACTTGAAGACATCCGCCCGTGCCAACGGAATGGCAAGCAAGCCAAACCCGAAGACGAGTATTTTTTTCAAAATATTCATGATGTTCCGCCGTAAAACGAGAACCTGCCTCAAGTGTATGCGAAGAGTGGGTGCTTTACAAACGCTTTTGACGCCGGGAAGTGCACAAAAAAAGGACGGCCGCAGCCGTCCTATTCGGGGTTTGCCGGTCTTACAGGCTGTAATACATGTCGTACTCGACCGGGTGGGTCGTCATGCGGAAGCGCGTGACTTCCTCCATCTTCAACTCGATGTAGGCATCGATCATCTCGTTGGAGAAGACGCCGCCGCGGGTAAGGAACTCGCGGTCCTTGTCGAGATAGTCGAGGGCCTGGTCGAGCGAGGAGCAGACGGTCGGGATCTTGGCATCCTCTTCCGGCGGCAGGTCGTACAGGTTCTTGTCGGCGGGATCGCCCGGGTGGATCTTGTTCTGCACGCCGTCCAGGCCGGCCATCATCAGGGCGGTGAAGGCCAGGTAGGGGTTGGCGGTCGGGTCCGGGAAGCGCACCTCGATGCGGCGCGCCTTGTCGCTCTGCACGTAGGGAATGCGGATGGAGGCGGAACGGTTGCGCGCCGAGTAGGCCAGCTTCACCGGGGCCTCGAAGCCGGGCACCAGGCGCTTGTAGGAGTTGGTGCCGGGGTTGGTGATGGCGTTGAGCGCGCGGGCGTGCTTGATGATGCCGCCGATGTAGTACAGGGCGAACTCGGACAGGCCGGCGTAGCCGTTGCCGGCGAACAGGTTCTTGCCGCCCTTCCAGATCGACTGGTGCACGTGCATGCCGGAGCCGTTGTCGCCGACGATCGGCTTGGGCATGAAGGTGGCGGTCTTGCCGTAGCTGTGCGCCACGTTGTGCACGATGTACTTCAGGACCTGGGTCTGGTCGGCGCGGCGCACCAGGGTGTTGAAGAGGGTGCCGATCTCGCACTGGCCGGCGGTGGCGACTTCGTGGTGATGCACTTCCACCTCGACGCCGCAGGCTTCCAGCGCCAGGCACATGGCGGCGCGGATGTCGTTCAGGCTGTCGACCGGCGGCACCGGGAAATAGCCGCCCTTGACGGTGGGACGGTGTCCGGTGTTGCCGCCGTCGAATTTCTCGGCGGAGGCCCAGGCGGCCTCCTCGGAGAACACCTTGGAGTAGGAGCCGGACATGTCGACCGACCACTCGACGGAATCGAAAATGAAGAACTCCGGCTCGGGACCGAAGTAGGCGACGTCGCCCAGGCCGGTGGATTTCAGGTAAGCCTCGGCGCGCTTGGCGATGGAGCGCGGATCGCGGTCGTAGCCCTTGCCGTCGGCCGGCTCGACCACGTCGCAGGACAGCACCAGCGTGGTCTCGTCCATGAAGGGATCGATATAGGCGGTGGCCGGATCCGGCATCAGCAGCATGTCGGAGGCCTGGATGCCCTTCCAGCCGGCGATGGACGAGCCGTCGAAGGCATGGCCGGACTCGAACTTGTCGGCGCCGAAATGCTTGACCGGTACGCCGACGTGCTGCTCCTTGCCGCGCGTATCCGTGAAGCGGAAATCGACGAATTTGACTTCCCTTTCCTTGACCAGCTTAAGAACGTCTTGAGGGGACATCGCACTCTCCTAGCGAATTGAATTCGGACAACGAAAAAACTGCATGCCAAGGGCTTTAGCAGAAAATGTGCCAACGCCCGGAAAAGGGGAGATCATTGTGGCACAAGGGAGAACCCGGCAAGCTGAAAAGAAAAATGCACCAATATGGTGCGTAACAGTCCAGCGCCGCACTACTTTGGTGCAATCCGGCAATTCAGGGAAATGGCGCGGAATACGGGGTCGCCACTCAATCGTCCGGCTATACGCTGTTCCAGCCGGTTCATGCGCGCCAAATCCAGGCAGGTCTCGAGCGGCAGAAAAACTTCCGCCTCGACCCGGTTCCCAAGATAGTGCAGCACCGTTTTCTCGATCCCTGCCGCTTCCTCCCCCAGCAAACCCTGCAGGTGCGCCATGAGCGCGTCGCGGTCGGGCAGGTCGACGCCGCTGCTCATGAGGGCCTGATCCTCCTCGGCATCGATGTGCACCAGCACATCGGCCACCTCGGGATGCGCATCCAGCACGCGCTGGCGGGCTTGCTCGCCCAGTCGATGGCCCTCGGACACGCTGATGCGCGGGTCGACCAGCACGTGCGCATCGACCAGCGCCTGATGGGCCATGCGCCGGGTACGCAGTTCATGCAGGCCCAGCACGCCAGGGGTGTCCAGCAGCGTGCGGCGGATCGCCTCGACCTTGTCCTTGTCGAGGCCGGTGTCGATCAGCTCCTGCAGGGATTCCCAGGCCAGCTTGAGGCCCATGCGCAGGATCATGAAGCCCATGATCGCCGCCGCCAGAAGGTCGAGGAACTTCCAGCCCATCAGGGCTCCGGCGATGCCCGCCACCACCACCAGGGCCGAGGCGGCATCGGCGCGCGTGTGCCAGGCGTTTGCCGCCAACATCGGCGAGCGCAGGCGCTCGGCGACGCGCCGGAGATAACGAAATAGGACTTCCTTCGAGGCGGCAGTGAATATCGCCACCCACAGCGCCAGCACTTCGACCGGCGGCAGATCGGCGACCGCCTGCAGGCGCAACGTCGCCTCCCAGAGGATACCGAAGCCGATCGCCGCCAGCGACGCGCCGAGGATCAGCGTGGCGGCCGTCTCGACGCGGGCATGGCCGTAGGGGTGCTCGCGGTCGGCCGGATGGCTGCCCTTGCGATTGGCATAGAGGACGAGAAAATCCGACAGCAGATCGGAGAAGGAGTGCAGCCCGTGGGCGATCAGCGATTGCGAGTGGGCCGCCCAGCCGACGACCAGCTGGGCAACGGTGAGGGCGAGGTTGAGCGCCGCCGAGATCCAGGTGGCGCGGCTCGCCTCGCGATAGCGCTGCGGATCGACCGGCTCGGCGCGCATCAGGGATTCTTCGACGGACATGGGGGCTTCACTTATACTTGTTTCGTCATTCTAATCGCCCCCGCCGCAATGGGAAAACTCAGCGACATACTGGCCCTGGCGCAGAAGCGCGCCCGGGAACTTGGCCTGCCCTACGAAGGCGCGCTCACGCCGGCAGAGGCCCACGAGGTGCTCCAGCTCGCGCCGGGGGCGAAGCTGGTGGACGTGCGCACACGCGCCGAGCTGGATTTCGTCGGCCGCATTCCCGGCGCGGTCGAGATCGAATGGCAGTTCTACCCGGGGTACGCGGTAAACACCCATTTCATGGCGGAACTGAAGCAACAGGTCGACCCGGAATCGCTGGTGCTTTTCATCTGCCGCAGCGGGCACCGCTCGCACCGTGCCGCCGCCCAGGCGACCGAGGCGGGCTTTCCCGATTGCTACAACGTACTGGAAGGTTTCGAGGGCGACAAGGACGCGAAAGGGCACCGCGGCAAGGTGGGCGGCTGGCGCGCAGCCGGCCTTCCGTGGCAACAAAGCTGAGGGATTCCTTCCCAAATTTGTTAAATTAGGCAGTTTGGCAAACCCGCAAGCTCGGAATACCCGCAAAACATGCAAGCAGCCATTCAGTTCGACCGTTTCAACACCCTCGCCGACGCGGACGCGCAGGAGCGCATTCTCGCTGCGCGCGCGCGACTCGGAAGCCGCGCCGTCCTGCTCTGCCACCACTACCAGCGCGCCGACGTCTACCGCCACGCCGATCTCACCGGCGACTCGCTCAAGCTGTCCCGCCTCGCGGCGCAAAGCGACGCAGAATTCATCGTCTTCTGCGGCGTGCATTTCATGGCCGAGGTGGCCGACATCCTCTCCAAGCCGGAACAGGTATCGATCCTGCCGGACCTCGCCGCCGGCTGCTCCATGGCCGACATGGCGAACCTGGCCAAGGTGGAGCGCTGCTGGCGCGAACTGGAAACCGTTGTCGGCGATCCCGACAAACTGTTCACCCCCGTCACCTACATCAATTCCAGCGCCGACCTGAAGGCCTTCTGCGGCGAGCACGGCGGCATCGTGTGCACCTCCAGCAATGCGCCGAAAATTCTCGAGTGGTCGTTCGCGCGGCGGGAGAAAGTGCTGTTCTTCCCCGACCAGCACCTCGGCCGCTGGAGCGGCCACAAGATGGGCATCCCGCTCGAGGAGATGGTCGTCTGGGACCCGGACCTGGAAAACGGCGGCCTCACGGCCGAGCAGATCCGCCGCGCCCGCATCCTGCTGTGGAAGGGCCACTGCTCGGTGCACCAGATGTTCCAGGCCAGCCACATCCTGCGCTTCCGCAACGAGCACCCGGACGGCCTGGTCATCTCCCATCCAGAGTCCAATTTCGACGTCTGCCGCCTGTCGGACCACGTCGGCTCGACCGAATACATCATCAAGACCATCAAGGCGGCGCCGGCCAACACGCGCTGGCTGGTCGGCACCGAGCTGAACCTCGTCAGCCGCCTCGCCGAGGAGGTGAAGCCGGAAGGCAAGGTCGTGCAGTTCATGGCGCCGATGGTCTGCATGTGCTCGACCATGGGCCGCATCGACCCGCAGCATCTGGCCTGGTGCCTGGAGAATCTGGCCGAAGGCAATGTCGTCAACCGCATTTCGGTGCCGGCGCACGAGGCGGAACTGGCGAAAGTGGCCCTCAACCGCATGCTGGACGCTTCGTAAGAATCCGTGGTCAAGCCCGCCGTCACCCGCCGCCAGACAAGTCAGTCGGGCGCCGCACCGCGCGCGCCGGTGCGCAAGCTGCACGTGTGCACCTACAACATCCACAAGGGCTTCTCGCAGTTCAAGGCCCGCATGATGATCCATGAGCTGCGCCGGCGCCTGCACAGCCTCGGCCCGGATATCGTCTTCCTGCAGGAAGTCCAGGGGCTGCACGCAGGCCACGCCGGACGGCACCTCGACTGGCCCGAGGAAGGCCAGCACGATTTCCTCGCCGACGGCGTCTGGCCGGACACGGCCTACGGCGGCAATGCCATCTACGACCACGGCCATCACGGCAACGCCATCCTGTCGCGCTTCCCCATTCTTTCCTCGCACAACCAGGACATCTCCGAGCTGAAATTCGAGCGGCGCGGCATGCTGCACACCGAAATCGCCGTGCCCGGCTGGGAGCAACCCCTGCATTGCGTCTGCGTACACCTCGGGCTCACCGCGCCCGCGCGGCGCCGCCAGATGCTGGCCCTTGCCGAGCGCATGGAAGAAGTCAGTCCCGGCGACACGCCGCTCATCATCGCCGGCGACTTCAACGACTGGCACAACCGCGCCGGCAACCTGATCGCGGAACGGCTCGGCATGGTCGAGGTCTTCGGCGGCATCAACGGCCAGCCGGCGCGCAGCTTCCCGGCCACGCTGCCGATGTTCCGGCTGGACCGCATCTACGTGAGGGGCTTCGCCATCGAGCGCTCCGAAGTGCATTTCGGCCGCCCCTGGTCGAAGATCTCCGACCACGCCGCGCTGTCGGCGCACATCGCCGTCGAGTAAGCAGCGGGGATGAAAGCCGAGTTCCTTCCCGGCAATCGCATCACCCTGCTCGAGACCGGCAGCGCCTACTTCCCTGCGCTGCTGGAAGCCATCGACGCCGCAGCGGACGAGATCCACCTCGAAACCTACATCTTCGAAGACGACGAGACAGGTCGCCTGATCGCCGCGGCCCTCGCGCGCGCCGCGCGCCGCGGCGTGAAGGTCCGTGTGCTGGTGGACGGTTTCGGCGCGCGCGAATTCCCCGCAAAGCTGATGCCCGCGCTCGAAGCGTCCGGCGTGCGGGCGCTGGTCTACCGAAAGAAGATTTCGCCCCTGACGCTGCGCCGCCAACGCCTGCGCCGCCTGCACCGCAAGCTGGTCGTCGTGGATGCCCGCCTGGCCTTCGTCGGCGGCATCAACATCGTCGACGACGCGCATGCGCCGGGCCAGCCGCCGCGCTACGACTATGCGGTGCGCGTGGAAGGCCCGCTCATCGCGCCCATCCATGCCTCGGTCCACCAGCTATGGAAGCTCGTAGCCTGGGCCAATTTCCGCCGCCGCCTGCGCGTACTCGTCCACGCTCCGGTGATTGCCGATCCCTGCGGCAGCATGCGCGCCGCCTTTCTGGTTCGCGACAACCTGCGCCATCGCCGCGACATCGAGGAGGCCTACCTGGAGGCCATCAGGGCAGCGAGGAAAGAAATCTTCCTTGCCAATGCCTACTTCCTCCCCGGCATCCGTTTTCGCCATGCGCTCATGCATGCCGCGCAACGCGGTGTTCGGGTCACCATCCTGCTGCAGGGACGCGTGGAATACCTGCTGCAGCACTATGCGTCTCAGGCGCTTTTCGACGCACTGCTCGGCGCCGGCATCCGCATCTTCGAATACCACCTCAGCTTCCTGCATGCCAAGGTGGCGGTGATCGACGGCCAATGGGCCACGGTCGGATCCAGCAACATCGATCCTTTCAGCCTGCTGCTCGCACGCGAAGCGAATGTCGTGGTGAGCGACGAAACCTTCGCCGGGGAGCTTCGCGCCAGCCTGGAAACCGCAATCGTCGGCGGCGCCAGGGAATTGAAGCGCGAGGACTGGCAGCGCAAGCCTTGGCTGCACCGCCTGGCCAGCTGGATGGCTTATGGCCTGGTGCGCCTGATGGTCGGCATCGCCGGTTACGGCGGCAGGCACTGAATTCATGGGCTGTCCAAAGCGCCGGCAATGGGCGCATAATTGAAGCCAGAATAATTGACCCGGAGGATGTCCAGGGCGCCATCCGGGGGAAACTGTTGCAGGAGCAGGCACCCGATGACGGCTCAAGGCATTGGCGCGGGCGCAGCACCCCGCTCGGTACGCGTCATTTACATCTCGCGAACGCTGTCGTTCGCCTATGCGTTCGGCGTGCTGGCGCTTCTCGCCTGGCAGCGCGGCATGGGGGGTACATCTGGATCGGCCTCGCGCTCCAGTTCCTTGCTTACCCGCATATCCTATATATGCACTCCCGGCGGGCGGCAGACCCCAAGCGGGCCGAACTGAACCACCTCTGGCTGGACTCCTTGCTGCTCGGCGCCTGGCTGGCGCTGTTCGGCTTCTCCGAGTGGATCGCCTTCGGCCTGGTGCTGGCGACCACGCAGAACAGCATCGTGTTTCGCGGCCTGCCCGGCTTTGTCGGCAGTCTGTTTCTGTTCTCCGTAGGCGCTCTGCTCGTCGGCGCAACTACCGGGTTCCGCTATGAACCCGAAGTGGGCCAGGCGGTATTCATCCTCTGCATGGTCGGCTCGCTCGCCTATGCCTGGATGATCAGCTATTTCGTCTTCCACAACAGCCGCAAGCTGGCCAAGGCGCAGAAGGACGTCCGTCGCAGCGAGGAGCGCTATCGCCTGATCACCGAGAACGTGGGCGACCTCGTTGCGTTGCTCGACGGGGAGGGGCGCTGGGTCTACTTCAGTCCCTCGCACAGCCTCTATCTCGACGACGCGGCGCTGCGCATCGGCGGCGACGCCTATGCCTGCCTGGCGCCGGAAGACCGCCCCCGGCTCGCAACGGCGGTGCAGGAAGCGATGGCCCACGGCACGCCCTTCGAACTGAGGCTGCACTTGCCGGCCAGGGACGGTCGCACACGCCTGCTGAAGAGCATCGGCCGCGCGGTTGCCGGCGCCATGGGCTTTCCCGCGCATGTCGTCATCGTGTCGCGCGACATCAGCGAGCTTTGCGATCAGCAGGAACGGCTCGAGGTGGCGGCGCATGCCTTCGACGAGATGACGGAGGCCATCATGATCTGCGCGGCCGACGGCACGGTGGTCACGGTAAACGAGGCCTTTTGCCGCATCACCGGGCTGGCCGCGGGCGATGTGATCGGCAACTCCGAGCGAGACACCCGCCTGGCCTGCCAGCCCGCGGCGTTCTACGACGAGCTGTACGCAACGGTCGAGCGCGAAGGCCGCTGGACCGGCACGACATGGAGCCGCCGCAAGGACGGCTCGCTCTACCGCGAATGGCGCAACGTCAGCGCCATTCGCGACCCTGCGGGAAACGTCACCTATTTCGTCAGCCTTTTTTTCGAGCTGGATTCGCGGGACGCCCACACGGCCCCGCCGGTGGCGCACCTGGCGATGCGCCGGCGCTGAATCAGCGCCCTGCCGGAGCGGGGCAGGGCGGTCGCCGGGACGAGACGATGCCGGTGTTCACGCCGAACCAGTTCAGGCCGCCGAACAGGCGCGCGTATTCGATCTTCACGCAGCGATCCATCACCACTTCCAGCCCGGCCGCTTCCGCCTTGCGCACCGCCTCCGGGTTGATCACGCCGAGCTGCATCCACAGCACCCTGGCGCCGATGCCGATCGCCTCGTCGGCGATGGCGGGAATGTCCTCTGCACGGCGAAAGCAGTCGACCATGTCCACCTGCTGCGGCACATCCCGCAGGGAGGGATAGCATGCCTGCCCCAGCACTTCCTTGTAGGCGGGATTGACGGGGATCACCGTGTAGCCGTGTTCGAGCATGTATTTGGCGGCGAAGTAGCTTGGCCGGTGCCAGTTGGCGGACAGGCCCACCACCGCGATCGTGCGGCACTGCATCAGGATGCGGCGCAAGCCGGCAACATCGTCGATCATTCCAACCTCGTCTGTTCAAGAACATGCGGCCGGGGCCGCGACAGCGCGGCAGCGTGGCAGCGCGCTCCGATCCCAGTGCATTATCGCCCAGCGCCACAGGCTGTCCAGGTCGGCTTCCGCCAAGACGCCGGGGGGCTGCTGGCCGAGAAACGCCAGCGCGGCCGAAAGTGCTGCCTGCGGGCGGAAATCGTCGATCGGCTTCGCCCGCGTCTGCTTCGACAGCTTTTCCCCCGACGCGTTGACCGCGGCCGGCAGGTGCAGATAGGCCGGCTGCGCCAGGCCGAGATGCCGCTGCAGGCATATCTGGCGTGGCGTCGAATCGATCAGGTCGGCGCCGCGCACGATGTGCGTCACGCCCTGCTCCGCATCATCCACCACCACCGCCAGCTGGTAGGCAAAATAGCCGTCGGCGCGCAGCACCACGAAATCGCCCACCTCGGCGGCCAGATCCTGACAGTAAAGACCCTGGAGCGCATCTTCGAAACAGATCTGTCCGGGCTCGACCTTGAGCCGCCAGGCGCGCGCCTGGCGGCCCTGCGGCAGGCCATTGCGGCAGGTGCCGGGATAGCGTGGCGCCCCGTCGACGCCGATGATGGAATCCGCGACTTCGCGCCGGGTGCAGGCGCAGGCAAAGACGGCGTCGGCGAGGCGCAGGCGCTCGAACGCCGCCTGGTAATGGCGCTTGCGCCGGCTCTGACAGGCAACTTCCCCATCCCAGGCGAAACCGAATCGCTCCAGGGTGCGCAGGATGGCATCCGCCGCACCGGGCACCGACCGCGGTTCGTCCACATCCTCCATGCGCAGCAGCCATTTGCCGCCCGCAGCACGCGCATCGAGACAGCTTCCCACGGCTGCCACAAGTGAGCCGAAATGCAACGGACCCGTCGGCGACGGCGCAAAACGCCCGCAATATGCCGCTGCGGAAACCTCCTTCGGAATCATGTACGGATGATAGCGCAGCACGACTCGGCCGGCCGTCGGCCGGAGCCTGCCGCTGAGGGGAAGCGTGACGCTTTTCACGGCGATTCATGACATTTGCGAGTAGCATCGCTGCTCCATCGTGGCGGGCGACGCACGATGGCCGACCAACCGCAGAGGGGGTGATGCGTGTCAGAGCCGTACCGGCTTGAGAACTGGCAGACGGGCGTCAGCATGGCGTGCCATGCCGAGCGCGTGCGACTGTTGTTCAGGCTATCCGGCACCTCCATCGCCGCCTCGCTCGCCGCCGCCCTGCTGGTCGCGGTCTGGCTATGGCCGACCGCTTCGCGCGGCGCATTGCTCGCTTGGCTGTCCCTGGTGCTCTGCAATGTCGGCGCCTTGTTCTGGATGCAACGGCGCTACCGCACTCGACGGCCCCGCGTCGAAGAAGCCCCGCGCTGGGAGCGTTGGTTCTCGCTCAAGACAGCCGCAGGCGGCCTGCTCTGGGGCATGGCGGTCTGGCTGCTCACGCCCCAGGCAGGAGAGGCCGCTCATCTTTTCTTCATTCTGGCGCTATGCATGGTCTGCCTGGGCGCTACTGCCATACTCGCGCCCTCGCGCCCCGCCTATTACGCGTTCATGGTCCCCATGGTGCTGCCGGCGGCCTTTTTCCTGCTATCCGGCCAGCCGGACGGCTTCGCTGCGACAGGCTGGGCCATGCCGATCTACCTCGCGGTGCTCGTCGGCGTGCATGACGCCCTGCACAGGAACCTGGTCGACACCTTCCGAGGACGCTACGAAAGCGAGGCACTCGCCGCGGAACACAAGGTGATTCTCGATTCCGCCGCAGAAGCCATCGGCCTGCTCAGGCCGAACTACCTGGCGAAATGCAACCGGCAATGGTGCGTTCTGTTCGGTTATGAAATGGACGAGGCCATCGGCATGCCAGCCTGGGCCTGGTGGCCGAGCTATGAAGAGTGGAGCCGGTTCGCCCGCGACTGCATGGCGCCCGTCAGCGAGGGCAAGCCCTATAGCGCCATCGTCCAATTGCGCCGGAAGAGCGGCGAATTGTTCTGGGCGGAAATCAGCGGCATGGCGGTCGACCCGGCCAATCTCGATCTTGGCGTGGTGTGGATGGGAACGGACATCAGCGACCGTCTGCGCACCGAGGCGGAGCTGAAGGCCAGCGAGCAGCGTTTTCGCGACCTGGTCTCCCTCTCCACCGACTGGTACTGGGAGCAGGACGCCGAGTTCCGCTTCACCCGCTTCAGCGGGCCGGCCCTGGAGAGGATCGGCATCGACCTCAGCACGATACTCGGAAAATCGCGTTGGGAAGTGGGTCAGTTCGACGGGGTCACGCCGGAGCAATGGCAGGCCCATCAGGAAACCCTCCGTGCGCATCTGCCCTTCCGGGATTTCATCTATGAAATCCGACCGCCCTCGGGCGAGCGGCGCTGGTTTTCCATCAGCGGAAATCCGGCTTTCGGCGAGAACGGCGACTTCGCCGGCTACCACGGCGTCGGCACCGACATCACCGAACGCGTCCATGCCGCCGAGCAGTTCCGGCATCTCGCCCACCACGACACGCTGACCGGCCTGCCCAACCGGCGCATGCTGGGCGACCGGGCGGAGCAGGCATTAGCGCTTGCCAAGCGGAGCGGCCATCTCGTCGCAATGCTGCTGCTCGACCTCGACGACTTCAAGATCATCAACGATACCGACGGCCACTCGGCGGGCGACACCGTGCTGGTCGCCATCGCCCAGCGTCTGCGCGGCCTCGTGCGCGAAATCGATACCGTCGCCCGCCTCGGCGGCGACGAATTTGTCATCCTGCTTCAGGAAATGGGGCATCCGAAAGACGCTACACGGGTGGCCGAGAAGATCATCGAGGCGGTACGGGAGCCGGTCGAGGTCGGCGGACGGCAATATCTGCTGGGCGTCTCGGTCGGCATCGCGCATTTCCCGGAGCACGCTCCCAACATGGAAGGCCTGATGCAGAAGGCGGACATTGCCATGTATCGCGCCAAGCAGGCGGGCGGTGCCGCCTACCGCTTCGCGGACGGCACCGCAGCCGCCGATACCTCAGGGTCCGTACATCCGGCCGGAAAGCCCCCGGAAAACAAGACTACACATTGAAGCGGAAGTGCATGACGTCGCCGTCGTGCACGACGTAGTCCTTGCCTTCCAGCCGCATCTTGCCGGCCTCCTTCGCCCCCTGCTCGCCCTTGCAGGCAATGAAATCGGCGAATGAAATCACCTCGGCGCGGATGAAACCATGCTCGAAGTCGGTATGAATCACGCCGGCCGCCTGCGGCGCAGTATCGCCCGCGTGTATGGTCCACGCCCTGACTTCCTTCACGCCGGCGGTAAAGTAGGTCTGCAGCCCCAGCAACTGGTAGCCGGCGCGGATCAGGCGATTCAGCCCCGGCTCCTCCAGTCCCATGTCCGCCAGGAATACCGTCTTGTCCTCGTCGGCCAGGTCGGCGATTTCCGCCTCCATGGCTGCGCAAAAGGCCACTACAGGCGCCTTCTCCTTGGCCGCATGCGCCTCCACCGCGGCCAGCAGCGGATTGTCCGTAAATCCTTTTTCATCGACGTTGGCGGCATACAGCGTCGGCTTGGCCGTGATCAGGCAGAAGGGCTTGAGGTTGAGCCGCTCCTCCTTCGACAGGTCGAGCGCCCGCACCGGCTTCGCCTGGTTCAACTGCGCGGCGCACTTGTCTAGCACCGCCACCAGCAGCTTGGCTTCCTTGTCGCCGGCCTGTGCCGGCTTGCGGTAGCGCGCCAGCGCCTTCTCCACCGTCGCCAGGTCGGCCAGGGCCAGTTCCGTCTCGATGGTCTCGATGTCGGAGAGCGGCTTGACCTCTCCCGAAACATGCACGATGTTCTCGTTGTGGAAGCAACGCACGACATGCACGATGGCGTCGGTCTCGCGGATGTTGGCGAGAAACTGGTTGCCCAATCCCTCTCCCTTGCTCGCGCCCGCCACCAGTCCGGCGATGTCGACGAACTCGACGATGGCGTTCTGCACGCGTTGCGGCTTGACGATCTCGGCCAGCAGGGCAATCCGGGGGTCCGGCACCTCGACGATGCCGACGTTCGGCTCGATGGTGCAGAAGGGGTAGTTCTCCGCCGCGATGCCGGACTTGGTCAGCGCATTGAAGAGTGTCGACTTGCCGACGTTGGGCAGGCCGACGATGCCGCATTTGAGGCTCATGGTTTTCCTTGGGAGGCCGGCGGCGCCGGCCGTGTATTGATCTTCTGCGTGGCTGCCGGGTATTCGCCCCGTGCCAGCATCGGCCAGGCGTCGAGGGCACGGTCCAACGCCTCCTCGATCAGCGAGCGCTCTTCGCTGCGGGGCTTTTTCAGAACGTAGTCCACCACCTGGTTGCGGTCGCCCGGGTGGCCGACGCCGATGCGCAGGCGCCAGAAATCCTGGGTGCCCAAATGCGCGGCGATGTCCTTGAGACCGTTGTGTCCGCCGAGACCGCCACCGAATTTCAGGCGCAGCGCGCCCGGCGGCAGATCAAGCTCGTCGTGGAGGACCAGCATGTCTGCGGGCGGGATGCGATAAAACCGCGCCAGCGCGGCCACTGCCTGGCCGGAACAGTTCATGAAGGTCTGCGGCATGAGCAGCCAGGTCTGCTCATGCGTGCGGCCGGCAATGCCGTGGAAGCGGGATTCGCGCTTGAGCGCCACGCCGAGCTTCGCCGCCAGCCGTTCGCACAGCCAGAAGCCGGCATTGTGACGGGTATCTTCGTACTCGGCGCCCGGATTGCCCAGGCCGACGATGAGGCGCGGCGCGGCCACGGGGGAAGCGGAGCGTTGCGGCGGCAGGCGCCGCCGCAAACGCACTTACTTCTTCTCGGGCTGCTTGGCAGCTGCAGCCGGGGCTGCGGCTGCCGCCGCGGGGGCAGCCGCTGCAGCCTGCTCAACCACCGCCAGTTCGGCTTCTGTCGTGCCGCGCGGCACGGTGATGGTCGCCACCACCGGGTTCTCGTTCCGGTGCAGAACCGCCTCGACGCCCTTCGGCAGATTGAGATCCTTGACGTGCACCGAATGGCCGACTGAGACGTCCTTCATATCCACCTCGACGAACTCCGGCAGATCGGCCGGCAGGCACATGATATTGAGTTCGTTCAGCACGTGGCTCACCACGCCCCCCTGAAGCTTGACGCCCGGGGCGATGTCGGCGTTGATGAAATGCAGCGGCACCTTCATGTGGATCTTCTTGTCGGCGGCGACACGCTGGAAGTCGATGTGCAGCACCTGCGGCTTGAAAGCATGCATCTGGTAGTCGCGCAGCAGGACCTGCTGCTTCTGGCCGTCCAGGTTCATCGTCAGGATGGAGGCGTGGAATGCCTCCTGCTTCAGGCTGTGGAAGAGGGCGTTGTGATCCACCTCGATCGGCAGGGCCGCCGTCTCGCCACCATAGAGGATGCCGGGCACCTTGCCCGCGCGACGCAGGCGGCGGCTCGCTCCGGTGCCCTGCAGTTCGCGCTTGTTTGCGTTGAACTCGATTTTCATGTGATTGCTCCAGTAAAAACCCTGACCGCGACCAGCCAGGGGGTTGTAAAAACTATTCCATGAACAACGAAGAAACCGACTCCTCGTTGCTGATGCGCAACATCGTCTCGGCCATCAGTTCGGCGATGGAAATCTGCCGGATGCGCGGGCACGCACGCGCCTCCTCGTTGAGCGGGATGGTGTCGGTCACCACCAGCTCGTCCAGCACCGAATCGGCCACACGCTGGACGGCGCTGCCGGAAAGCACCGGGTGCGTGCAGTAGGCCAACACCTTGGCGGCGCCATGGTCCTTGAGCGCCTGCGCCGCCTTGCACAGCGTGCCGGCCGTATCCACCATATCGTCCATGATGACGCAGGTACGCCCGTCGACTTCGCCGATGATGTTCATCACTTCCGAGACATTGGCCTTCGGGCGACGCTTGTCGATGATCGCCAGGTCGGACTCCAGACGCTTCGCCAACGCCCGCGCGCGCACCACGCCGCCGACGTCAGGGGAGACGACCAGCAGATCCTTGTGCTGGTTCTTCCAGATGTCGCCGAGCAGGATCGGCGCCGCATAGACGTTGTCCACCGGGATGTCGAAAAAACCCTGGATCTGGTCCGCATGCAGGTCCACCGTCAGGACGCGGTCGACGCCCGCCGCCTGCAGCATGTTGGCCACCACCTTGGCCGAGATCGCCACGCGCGCCGAGCGCGGCCGGCGGTCCTGGCGCGAATAGCCCATGTAGGGAATCGCCGCCGTGACGCGCCCCGCCGAGGAACGCTTCAGCGCATCGACCATGATGATCAGTTCCATCAGGTTGTCGTTGGTCGGCGCGCAGGTCGACTGCAGGATGAAACAGTCCTTGCCGCGGACGTTCTCCATGATCTCGACGTTCACCTCGCCGTCCGAGAAGCGGCCCACCGTGGCCCGCCCGAGCGAGATGTTGAGGCGCCTGACCACGTCGGCGGCAAGCTTGGGGTTGGCGTTCCCCGTGAATACCATCAGGCTGTCGTAGGCCATGCACGCCCCTGGGACGATCCGTCGTTGCAAACGATGCGGGCAGGTGATTCACCTGCCCGCATTTTCAAATTTGGCTGGGGAGGAAGGATTCGAACCTTCGCATGCCGGAATCAAAATCCGGTGCCTTAACCAACTTGGCGACTCCCCAAGAGTCTCAGTCAGCGAGTGCCCGCAGGGGATGTTCATCCAAGCCCCGCGCCACCCAGCCGGTCATGCCTTCCGGCACTTGCGCCAGCACGGTGCGCGCATCCTGCTCGACAGCAAAGGGGGCGAAAACACAGGCTCCGGAACCGGTCATGCGCGCATCGGCGTGCTGCCTGAGCCAGGCCAGCGCCCGCGCCACCTCCGGGTAGCGTTCGCACACGACGGGTTCGAGATCGTTTCGGCCGAACAGGCCGCCCCAACCCGCTGAAAAGTCCGCCATTTTGATGGCTTTCGTATTCCGTGTCAAATTCGGTGCGGAGAAGATTTCGGCGGTCGGCACGCTCACCGGCGGCTCGACGACGAGGTACCAGGCCGGGGGCAGATTCACCGGCTGCAAGGCCTCGCCGACCCCTTCGGCGAAGGCGTTGCGGCCGAAGATGAAGAAGGGCACATCCGCGCCCAGGCGCAGCCCCAGCGCCTGCAGGCGTTCGCGCGGCCAGTTCAGGCCCCAGAGGCGGTTGAGCGCCAGCAGGGCGGTGGCAGCGTCCGAACTGCCGCCGCCCAATCCGCCACCCATGGGCAGTCGCTTCTCCAGCGTAATCTCGACGCCCTGTCTGCAGCCGGCCGCCGCCTGCAGCAGCCGCGCCGCGCGCACGCACAGGTCGCTCTCCTCGGGCACCCCGGCGAGCGGACGGGCGCGCAGGATGCGGCCGTCCGCTCGCGGCGCCAGGCGCAACGTGTCGCCGCGATCGATCAGGCGGAATACCGATTGCAGCAGGTGGTAGCCGTCGGGGCGGCGGCCGATGACATGCAGGAAGAGATTGAGCTTGGCCGGCGCCGGAAAAGCGCGGTCCGGGTCCGTCATCGCACCAGGCTCCAGTTGTCGATCTTCAGGCGCACCTCGACATCCTCGCGCCGGGCCTGCAGCAGTTCCGGCAAGGCATCTTGGGCCTCGCTCTCATAGCGAAGGTATTCGATCGACCAGCCCTGTTCCGAAAGGCCGGCCAGCCTGCCCGCCGCATCCACGCTGGCGGCGCCGCCAAAGGCCGAACGCCCGAGCACCCAGCGCCCCAGTCCGGACACCGGCAGCCGGGCGCCAAATACCTGCTCGGAGAGGCCGTCCAGATCCGCCGCCACATAGCGCTTCCGGTCCGCCGTCTCCAACTGTGCCATTCCACCGCCCGAGGTCAGGCGCGCAAGCCCCTGGCCGAGCGGTCCGCTGACGACGATCTCGTCGGATTGCGCATCGTGGCGCCACTCAATGCCTGCGGAAAAGCTTTCGCCGGCGCGCCGCACGGCAATGCGGCCCTCGATGCGAAAAGCCTCGATCGCTTCCCGTGCCGGGCGCGAAGCCGTCGCGGCCGGCTCCAGCGTGGCGCAACCGGCCGACAGTGCAATAAAGGCCGCCGCCAACAGAATGCGCAGCATCAGGGGGTGAAACGCTTGATGACCTCGGCCAGGGCCTCGTTGCCGGGATGGGACTTGGCCGCTTCCTGCCAGGTTCTCTTCGCCTCGTCGCGGCGGCCGAGCACCCAGAGCACTTCGCCTAGGTGAGCGGCAATCTCCGGATCGGGCCGGATCGAGAAGGCCCGCTGCAACTGGGTCAGCGCACCGGCGTTGTCGCCCTTGCGGTAGAGCACCCAGCCCATGCTGTCGATGATGAAGGGATCGTCGGGGGAAAGCTGCAATGCCTTCACGATCAGCTGTTCCGCTTCCACCAGTCGCAAATTGCGCTCGGCGAAGGAATAGCCCAGCGCGTTGTAGGCATGGGCATGATCGGGCTTGATGCGGATGAGCTTGCGCAGATTGGCCTCCATCACATCGTGCCTGCCAAGCTTCTCCGCCAGCAGCGCGGATTCATAGAGCAGTTCCGGCTGTTCCGGCTGGCCGGCGAGGCTGCCGGCGAGCAGTTCATACGCCTCCTTCGTCCTGCCGGCGTCCCGCAGGAGCTGACTTTCGGCCAGCAGCAGTTGAATGCGGTCGGCATTGCCTGCGGCTTGGGCGTCCTGCAGATGGCGGCGTCCGGCGTCCAGCTTGCCCTGCTTGGCCAGCAGCTGGGCTATGCGCAACTGCGCCGCCAGGTACTGCTCGCCCGGCGCCACCTCGGCATACCAGCGCAGGGCGTCGCCGTATTGCTTGTGCTCTTCGGCAATCTGGCCGAGATACAGGCGCACCGCGTCCATTTCGGCAAAGTCGAGGCCCAGCAGCTTCCTGAAGTTTTCCTCAGCCGTTGCCCAGTCGGACAGCTGCATGGACAGCACCGCCACGGCGTAGATCACGTCGGCATTGCCCGGAAAGTCGCCCAGCAGGCGCTGGAATTCGGCGCGCGCCTGCGGGAACTTGCGGACGCCGACCAGGCCGCGCGCGTACTGCAGCCGAACCTCGCGCGCCTGCGGGTGGCCGGCGAGATAACGCCGCAGCGTATCGAGTGCCGCCTCGGGCGATTCGGCACGCTGCAATTGGGCCTTCAGCATCACCGCAATGTCCCAGTCCGGCCGCAAGGCAAGCGCCTTGTCGGCTTCGGCGATGCCGCGCTGCCACTCCGCCGCATTGAGTGCCGCCTGGGCGCGCGCGAAATGGGCTTCGGCGACGCCGACATAGGGCAGGGTGAGCTGTTCGACCATGGCCAGCACGGCCTTCTTGTCCGGGTAGCGTGCAAACAGGCGATTCAGCCGCAGCAGGCCGTCCCTGAGGTTCTCCCCTTCCTGGGCCAGGAGCTTGGCGACATGGGGCTGCAACTCGTCGAGGCGGTTGGCGCTGACCAGCAGGCCCGCCATCATCTGGCGTGCCTGCGGCGACTCGGGGTCGATCTCCACCCACAGCCGGCTCGCCTGCAGGGCCATGTCCAGGTTGCGGCCATGCAGGGCGATCTCGGCGGCGCGGCGGGCCAGGCGGGGATCGCGCGTCGAGCGGGCCAGGTCCATGTAGGCCGAGGCCGACAGTCCAAGGTTGCCGCGCTGGCCAGCCACTTCGGCAAGGAGCGCCTGGTAGAGGATCTGCCCCGTAAGTTCCATCTTGGGCAAGGGTTCGCTGCGTACTTTCGGCGCGGTCGCTTCGCCTTGGCCGGATTCCGCCGGACGCTTGGCGGGCGCCTGGGCGCAGGCGGAAAGGAGGCATGCCGCAATGACCGCGGCGGGCAACAGCAGGAAACGGGGGGAGTCGGTCATGTCGGGGTTGGAGCGGCGCAGCGTAGAATTAAAATTTGTCCGGCTCATGTTAGGGGGTTTTGCCACCTCCGGCAAGCGAGCCCGTTCCGACACTTGTCATGCCAGAACTGCCCGAAGTCGAGATCACCCGCCGAGGCCTGCTGCCCCATCTGCAAGGGCGGAAAATCGACGGCGCCATCGCACGCCACGCCTCGCTGCGCTACCCGTTGCCGCGCGCACTCGGCCGCCGGCTCGCCGGACAGACCCTGCGCGACATCGACCGACGCGGCAAGTATCTGCTGTTCCGCTTCGAAAAGGGCACGCTGATCCTGCACCTGGGCATGTCCGGCAGCCTGCGCCTGGTGCCCGCCGGCGAGCCGCCGGAAAAGCACGAGCATCTGGATCTCGTCTTCGGCGGACAGGCCCTGCGCTTGCGCGACCCGCGCCGTTTCGGCGCCGCGCTATGGGTCGGGGACGATGCCTCGGCGCACCCCCTCATCGCTCCGCTCGGCATAGAGCCGCTCTCCGACGCCTTTACCGGCGACTGGCTGCATGCGGCCGCGCGCGGACGCGCCACGGCGATCAAACTTTTCCTCATGGACAGCCATGCCATCGTCGGCGTCGGCAACATCTACGCCTCGGAAAGCCTGTTCCGCGCCGGCATCGATCCCCGCACGCCAGCCGGGCGGCTTTCCCGCGCGCGCTGCGGGAGGATCGCGGAGGCGGTCAAGGCCACACTGGAAGCCGCGCTGGCTGCCGGCGGCAGCACCCTGCGCGACTTCATCCACAGCGACGGCAGTTCCGGCTGGTTCCAGCAACAGCATTTCGTCTACGGCCGCGAGGGGGAGCCCTGCCGCATCTGCGGTACCCGGGTGCGTTCCCTGCGGCTGGGCCAGCGCTCCACCTTCCACTGCCCCCGTTGCCAGCGCTGACGAACGGCCGGTTGCAGCCTCCGAGTTGCATTGCTTTCGCAAGCTTGTGTGCTAAATTGGCGTTTTTGAAGCACTTTCCGGGGTTGCCATGGGGCTTGTCCAGCACTTTTCCGCCTACAGCAGATGGCGCCAGGCCGTCTCCGAAAACCTGCTGAACCTGCAGAACTGGCTTGCCGAAAACGAACTCGGCGATGCACAGAGCGAATTGCGCCTGCAGCAGCTGCTGGAGCGACTGCGCGAGGACAAGCTGATCATCGCCTTCGTTGCGGAGTTCTCTCGCGGCAAGTCCGAACTGATCAACGCCATCTTCTTCGGCGATTACGGCAGCCGCATCCTGCCCTCGAGCGCCGGGCGCACCACCATGTGCCCGACCGAACTGCTGTTCGATGCCGGCAAGCCGCCCGCGATCGAGCTCCTGCCCATCGAAACGCGCTCGACGAACGCCAGCGTGGCCGAATTCCGGCGCTTCCCGGAGGAGTGGCGCATTGTCCCGCTGGACACCGCCTCGGCGGAGGCCATGCACGCCGCGCTTGCCCGCGTCGGCGAGCAGAAGCGCGTTGCCCAGGAATACGCCGTCAAGCTCGGCTTTACCGTCGAGGCCGAGGGCAAGGAAGGGCTCAAGCCGGACTCCGAGGGGCTGGTGGAAATTCCCTGCTGGCGCCACGCCATCATCAATTTCCCCCACCCGCTGCTCGAACAAGGTCTGGTGATCCTCGACACGCCGGGCCTGAACGCGATCGGCGCCGAACCGGAGCTGACGCTGTCGCAGCTGCCCAGCGCGCACGCCATCCTGTTCATTCTGGCCGCAGACACCGGCGTGACGCAGTCCGACCTCGCCGTCTGGCGTAACCACGTCAATGGCGCACGCACCCGGCAAAAAGGCCGCATCGCCGTGCTCAACAAGATCGACGGCCTGTGGGACGGCATCCGCAGCGATGCCGAGATCGAGCAGGAAATTTCCCGGCAGGCGCACAGCACCGCGGAGATTCTCGAGCTGGACGCGGCGCACGTCTTTCCCGTCTCCGCACAGAAGGGCCTTCTCGCCAAGATCAGCCGCGACCCCGAACTGCTGGCGAAAAGCCGGCTGCTGGCGCTGGAGCAGGCGCTCACCGCCGAACTGATTCCCGCCAAGCAGGACATCGTCCGCGACAATACCGAGAGCGAGGCGGTGGATCTCGTCGCCCGCACCCTCACCCTGCTGCAGACGCGCCGGCGCGGCATCGTCGAGCAGCTCGCCGAACTCACCGATCTGCGCGGCAAGAACCAGAGCGTCATCGAATACATGATGCGCAAGGTGAAAAGCGAGAAGGACGAGTTCGAAAAAGGCCTGCAACGCTACTACGCCGTGCGCAGCGTGTTCTCCCAGCTCACCAACAACCTCTACTCCCACCTCGGCATGGATGCCCTGCGCGAAGAGACGCGCCGCACGCGGGAGATCATGCTGGAGGCCGCCTTCACGAAGAACCTGCGCGATGCGATGAGGAGCTTCTTCCGCCACGTGCGCCTCAACCTGGAGAAGTCCGCCGGCGAGATCGCCGAGATCACCAAGATGATGGACGCGATGTACGAGCGTTTCTCGACCGAGCACGGCATGAAACTGGCCCCGCCGGCACCGTTCTCGCTGCTGCGCTATGAAAAGGAGATCGACCGGCTCGAGGCCGGCTTCAATGCCCATTTCAACACCCTGCTCAACATGGTGACGCACGCCAAGCGCGGCCTCACGCAGCGCTTTTTCGAGACGGTGGCGACGCAGGTGCGGCGCGCCTTCGAACTGATCAACCGGGACGTCGACCACTGGCTGCGCGCCGTCATGTCGCCGCTGGAAACCCAGGTGCGCGAATACCAGTTGCAGTTGAAGCGGCGGCTGGAGAGCGTCAAGCGCATCCACCAGGCCACCGACACGCTGGAAGACCGCGTGCGCGAACTGGCGCAGATGCAGGCTGCGCTGGAGGCACAGCTGGCGGAGTTGAACGGGATCGCCGCAGCGCTGCAGGGTACGCTGCATGCCGAGGCGGGGGAGGCTGCCGCCGTCGCGGCAGCAGCCTGAACGGCGCAACTACGCCTTCTGGGCGGTCAGCTTCAGGAACTTCTGCTGCAGCTGATCCTTGTCCTCGGCATGGTCCGGGTTGGGAATGATGCAATCCACCGGGCACACTTCGATGCACTGCGGCGTGTCGTAGTGGCCGACGCACTCGGTGCACTTGCCCGGGTCGATCTGGTAAATCTCCTCGCCCTGCGAAATCGCGCCGTTGGGGCACTCCGGCTCGCACACGTCGCAGTTGATGCATTCGTCGGTAATCATCAAGGCCATCTTGCTTCCCTCACTTGCTTGAAATTCTCTGGCGCAGCCGCTCGAGCACCTTCGGCTGCACAAACTTGCTCACGTCGCCGCCCAGCACGGCAATCTCCCGCACCATCGTGGCGGAAATGAACTGGTACTTTTCGGCCGGCGTCAGGAATACCGTCTCGACGTCCGGGTTCAGGCTGCGGTTCATGCCGGCCATCTGGAATTCGTACTCGAAGTCGGACACCGCGCGCAGGCCCCGCAGGATGATGCGCGCATCCTGCTGCCGCAGGAAATCCATCAGCAGGCCGTCGAAACCCTCGACGCGGACGTTCGGATAGGCCGCCAGCGTCTCGCGCGCGATGTCGACGCGCTCTTCCAAAGTGAAGAACGGCCGCTTGGAGCGGCTGTCCGCCACCGCCACCACCACCTCGCCGAACAGGCGCGAAGCGCGCCGCACGAGATCCTCGTGGCCGAGAGTCAGCGGGTCGAAGGTGCCGGGGTAGATCGCCACTCCGTCGCTCATGCCGTTATCGCCTCCAGCAGATGGTAATAGACCTGGCCCGAGCGTCCGCTGCGAGCGGTTTCCCAGGCGCCGATGCGCTCGACGGGATGCTCGGCTTCCGCATAAATGCGCGCGTCGGGTGCCAGCACGCCGGGCAGCCGGGGCTCGACGCGCTCGATCCAGCCTTGATGATAGGGAGGATCGAGAAACAGCAGGTCGTAGCGCCGGGATGCGCGGGGGAGGAATTTTAACGCATCCGCACGGATCAACTCCAGCCGATTCGTGCCGAAGGCGGCGGCATTATCCTGCAGCGTGGCGAAGGTGCGCGGATCGCGCTCGACCAGGGTGACATGCGCGGCGCCGCGGGAGGCGGCCTCGAAGCCGAGCACCCCGCTGCCGGCGAAGAGGTCCAGGCAGGCCAGGCCGGTGAGATCCTGCCCCAGCCAATTGAACAGCGTCTCGCGCACGGCGTCCGGCGTCGGCCGCAAACCGGGGGCGTCGTGAAAACTGACGAAGCGGCGCTTCCATTCGCCGCCGACGATGCGCACGCGGGACAAGGCGATCAGTCTCCGGCAACGATCACCGTGACGAAGTGCTCCGGCTTGACGTGCCGCGCGAAGGCCGCGCGGATGTCGGCGACGGTCACCGCCTCCACCTTGCGCGGGAAGTCGTCGAGATAGCTGAGCGGCAGGCCGTAGAAGCCGATCATCGAGAGGTAGTCGAGCAGCTTGCGGTTGCTGTCGATGCGCAGCGGAAATCCATCGGCCAGGTTGCGCCGCGCCGCCCTGAGTTCCTCCTCGCTCGGCCCATGGGCGAGGAATGCGGACAACACGTCCTCGACCACCTTGAGCGCTTCGCTTGCCTGCTCGCGCTTGGTCTGCAGGCCGACCTGGAAGGGGCCGGGCTGCTTCTGCGGCTGGAAGTAGCTGTAGACGCTGTAGGCATAGCCGCGCTTTTCGCGCACTTCCTTCATCAGGCGGGACACGAAACCGCCGCCGCCGAGGATGTAATTGCCTACGAAGAGCGGAATGTGGTCCGGATCGCCGCGGCGCACGGCGGGCAGGCCGAGATGGATGTGCGCCTGCGTGGCCGGATGGTCGATGCGCACGGTGTTGCGCGCCGGCAGCGCCGTGTCCGGCAGACCGGCTTCCGCCGGCGCGTCCGGCAGGCCTGTCGTCAGGCGCTGCGCGATCGCTTCGGCCTCGGCACGCGAAAGGTCGCCGATGATGGAAACGACGGCGCGGCGCGCACCGTAATGCCCGCGGTAGAAGGCCGCCACGTCCTCTCGCGTGATCTTTTCGACGCTCTCCACGGTGGCGGAACGGCCGTAGGGATGCTCTGGATAGAGCGCCGCAAAGAAACGCTTGGCGGCAATGCTCGCCGGGCGCGTGTCGGCTTCGCGGATGCCGGCGACGGTGCGCGCCTTTTCGCGCTCGAGCGCGGCAGCCGGGAAGACCGGCTGCTGCAGCACCAGGCGCAACAGTTCCAGCGCCGCCTCGCGCTCGCGCGCCGAGGACAGGGTGCGCAGGGAAATGCTGGCACGGTCCTGGTCGGTGCCGCCGCCCAGCCGGGCGCCGATGTCGGCCAGCCGGTCGGCGATCTTTTCCTCGTCGAGGCCGCCGGCGCCCATGTCGAGCAGGCTGCGCGTGAGACCGGCGAGGCCGGTCATGTCTGCCGGCGCGTAGGCGCCGCCGGCAGCGAAGTCGACCTGCACATCGACGATCGGCACGACGCGACTTTCGACGAACACCACGCGGGCGCCGGAAGGGGTGGTCCACTGCTCGATCTTGGCGCCCGCCTGCGCCAGCGTTGCGGCCGCGCCCAGCAGGCAAGTCATCAGGAATCTTTTCATGGGATGCGCTTTCAATGCCGTGCTGCGGAGACTGACTTTTGCGCCGCGCCTTCGGCCAGCGGCTGCGGGTCGAGCACGGCCACGGTGAGCCGGGCGTCGTCGAAGTATTTCTTCGCTACCGCCTTCACTTCCTCGGCGGTCACGCTGCGGATCTTCTCCAACAGCGTGTCGATGTCGCGCCAGCGCACCCCGGCCGCCTCGAGGCGGCCGATTTCCATGGCTTGCGCCATCATCGAGTCGCGCTTGTACACCTGCGCCGCGATGGTCTGCGTCTTGACGCGTTCGAGTTCTTCGGTGCTGACCCCCTCGTTCGCCACGCGGGCGATCTCGGCGCGCAGCGCCGCCTCCAGGTCGGCCACCGTCTTGCCTTCCGCCGGCGTGCCGGCGACGCTGAACAGGGCTTCGCCGCGCACCGTGGCATCGTAGCCGGCGCCGGCCGAGACGGCCACCCGCGCGCCGCGCACCAGGTTGCGGGCGAAGCGCGCGCCCTCGTGGCCGTCGAGCACGCCGGCCAGCACTTCCAGGGCGTAGGGTTCGCGCTCCTGCTGCAGGTCGCGCAGCGCCGGCACCTTCCAGGCCATCGACAGGTAAGGCAGCTTGGCCGGCGCCTTGACGACCAGGCGCTTGACGCCGACCTGACGGGGCTCGGCCTGCGGCTTGCGGCCAGGCAGGGCGCGGCGCGGGATCTTGCCGTAATGCTTCTCGGCGAGGCGGAACACCTCTTCCTTGTTCACGTCGCCGACGACAATCACATAGGCGTTGTTCGGCGCATACCAGCGGCGGTACCAGTCGCGCGCGTCCGCCGCCGTCATGTTTTCCAAGTCGTTCATCCAGCCGATGATCGGCCGGCGGTACGGGTGCGCCTGGAAGGCGGCCGCCATCTGCTTCTCGTGCACCAGGGCCTGCGGATTGTCCTCGGTGCGCAGGCGCCGCTCCTCCATGACGACCTTGATCTCCTGTTCGAATTCCTTGGCGTCGAGTACCAGGTTGGCCATGCGGTCGGCCTCCAGGGCCATCATCTCGCCGAGCCGCCGGGCCGGCACCTGCTGGAAATAGGCGGTGTAGTCGAGGCTGGTGAAGGCATTGTCGCGGCCGCCGGCGGCAGCGACGCGCTTGTTGAACTCGCCCGACTTGAGGTTCTTCGTGCCCTTGAACATCATGTGTTCGAGCACATGGGCGACGCCGGAGGTGCCATCCACCTCGTCCATGCTGCCGGCGCGGTACCAGACCATGTGCACCGCCGTCGGCGCGCGACGGTCCTCCTGCACGATGACGCGCAGTCCGTTGGCCAGCGTCTTCTCATCGGGGGTCGCCAGCGCCGCAAACGACGGCAGCGCCAGTGCCAGCGAAACCAATAACCTGCTCATCATGGGGTTTTGTGTGCTTCTGATAAAATTGACCGCATCATTTTCGCACGGGGATCGGCCCCGTGCCGATACAGACAAGCATCGCCCATGTTTGGTTTCCTGAAGAAGTCCGATTCGCCCGCCGGGCCGCGGCCCTCCTGGACCGAGCGGCTCAAGGCCGGCCTCTCGCGCACCCGTGCCCAGCTCGGCGGCCTGTTCGGCCGGCGCATCGACGACGAGATGCTGGAGGAACTGGAAACCACCCTGCTCATGGCCGATGTCGGCGTCGAGGCGACGCAGTACCTGCTCGACGAGCTGAAGGCCGCCGTGCGTCGCGACAAGCTGGAGACCGGCGAGCAGTTGCAGCAGGCGCTGGGCGAGATCCTGCTGCGGCTCATCGCGCCGCTCGAGCAGCCGCTCGACGTTTCCGCCCACAAGCCTTTCATCATCATGATCGCCGGCGTGAACGGCTCGGGCAAGACCACCTCCATCGGCAAGCTGGCCAAGCATTTCCAGGCGCAGGGCAAATCGGTGCTGCTGGCCGCCGGCGACACCTTCCGCGCCGCCGCCCGCGAGCAGCTGGCCATCTGGGGCGAGCGCAACGACGTGATGGTCGTCGCCCAGGAATCGGGCGATCCGGCCGCCGTCATCTTCGATGCCGTGACTGCCGCCAAGGCGCGCGGCATCGACGTGGTGCTGGCCGACACCGCGGGCCGCCTGCCGACGCAGCTGCACCTGATGGAGGAGATCGCCAAGGTCCGTCGCGTCATCGCCAAGGCCGACCCGACGGCGCCGCACGAGGTGCTGCTGGTGCTCGACGCCAACATCGGCCAGAACGCCCTCGCGCAGGTCAAGGCCTTCGATGCGGCCATCGGCGTCACCGGCCTTGTGCTGACCAAACTGGACGGCACGGCCAAGGGCGGCGTCATCGCCGCCATCGCGCGCCAGCAGCCCGCCGGCCACCCCATTGCCTTGCGCTACATCGGCGTCGGCGAAGGCATCGACGACCTCCAGCCCTTCTCCGCTAGTGAATTCGTCGGCGCGCTGTTCGAGAAGGCATGATCAGATTCGAACAGGTCGGCAAGCGCTACCCCGGCGGCATCGCCGCCCTGGCGGAACTGACTTTCGCCGTCGAATCCGGCGAGATGGTCATCCTCTCCGGCCATTCCGGCGCCGGCAAGAGCACCCTGCTCAAACTGATCCCCGCCATCGAACGGCCAACCCAGGGCGCGGTCGTCGTGAATGGCCAGAACGTCGCCGCCCTGAAACGTGCCGCCATACCCTTCCTGCGACGGAATATCGGCATGATCTTCCAGGACCAGAAGCTGCTCTACGACCGCAGCGCCTTCGACAACGTCATGTTGCCGCTGGCCATCGCCGGGGTGGCCACGCGCGACGCCGGCCGGCGGGTACGCGCCGCACTCGACAAGGTCGGCCTGCTCGAGCGGGAAAAGGCCATGCCGGTGGCGCTCTCCGGCGGCGAACAGCAGCGCCTGGCCATCGCCCGCGCGGTAGTGGCACGGCCCTCGATCCTCATCGCCGACGAGCCGACCGCCCATCTCGACGACGACACGGCGCGCGACATCGCCACGACGTTCCATGCCTTCAACCAGGTCGGCGTCACCGTGCTGGTGGCCACCCACCATGAGTCGCTGTTCGCGCCCTTCATGACGCGCCGCATCACCCTGGCGCACGGAAGGCTCCTGCCATGACGGGCTGGTTGCTGCACCATCGCCAGGCCGCCGAACAGGCGCTGCGCCGCCTGGCGGCCACCCCGCTCAATACCCTGCTCGGCGCGCTGGTGCTGGGCATCGCGCTGGCCCTGCCCGCCGGCGGCGAGATGATGCTCGCCAATTTCCAGCGCCTGGCGCAGCGCATCGCCGCCACCCCGCAGATTTCGGTGTTCATGGCCCTCGATGCGGGCAAGAAGGATGTCGCCGAAGTCGAGTCGCTGCTGAGAAGGCATCCGCAAACACAGAAGGTTCGCCTGGTGCCGCGCGAGGAGACGCTGCGCCGACTCAAGGACAGCGAAGGGCTCGGCGAGGTCATCGAGAGCCTGCCGCGCAACCCCTTCCCCGATGCCTTCGTCGTCGTGCCGGGCGACGAGACGCCCGAGGCCCTAGAAGCGATGCGCGCCGAATTCGTGAAATACCCCAAGGTCGAGCATGTTCAGCTCGATTCGGCCTGGGTGAAAAAACTCGATGCTTTCCTGCGCCTGGCGCGCCTGACGGTCACCCTGCTGGCAGCCGTGCTCGGCGTGGCGCTGGTTGCCGTCACCTTCAACACCATCCGTCTGCAGATCCTCACGCAGGAGGCGGAAATCGAAGTGAGCCGGCTGCTCGGCGCCACCGACGCCTTCATCCGGCGTCCGTTCTATTATTTCGGCGCCCTGCAGGGCCTGGCCGGCGGCCTGGTCGCCTGGGGAGCCGTGCTCGTCGCCACCTTGCTGCTGCGCGGACCGGTCGCCGACCTGGCCGCCCTGTATGGCATCGAGTTTGCCCTGCACATCCTGCCCCTGTCCGATTCGGCCCTCCTCTTCGGCCTGGCCGCCCTGCTCGGCTGGGCTGGTGCCCGGCTTTCGCTTTCCCGCCACCTGCGGGACTGATTCTAATAAACAACAAGTTACAAAAATTTTCTTGGGGGAACTTCCCTCCTGCTTAGCACTCTATTGGGTGGAGTGCTAAAATGTGTTTAGGAGGTTGAATCCTATGACGAACGCCTTGAATCTGCCCGCCGTACCCGTTGCCGTCGGCAATCTGGAAAGTTACATCCAGGCCGCCAATCGCTTTCCCCTGCTCACTGAGGCGGAAGAATTGGATCTGGCGCGGCGGTTCCGCCGGGATGGCGACATCGAGGCAGCGAGGGGGCTGGTGCTTTCGCATCTTCGCCTGGTGGTTTCGGTCGCACGCGGCTATCTGGGCTATGGCCTTCCGCATGCCGACCTGATCCAGGAAGGCAATGTGGGCCTGATGAAAGCGGTCAAGCGCTACGATCCGGAGCGGGGCGTGCGGCTGGTTTCTTTCGCCATCCACTGGATCAAGGCCGAAATCCACGAATACATCCTGCGCAACTGGCGGCTGGTGAAGATCGCCACGACGAAGGCGCAACGCAAGCTTTTCTTCAACCTGCGCAGCCTCAAGCAGGGCCTCAATACCATGAGCGGCGAAGAGGTCGGCGCCATGGCGAGGCAACTCGGCGTGAAACCGGAAGAGGTGCGCGAGATGGAAACCCGCCTGTCCGGCCGGGATATCGCGATGGAGGGCAGCGCCGAGGACGAAGACGAGGCGTTCGCGCCGATCGCTTACCTGGCCGATCCGGCCGAGGAGCCTTCCGAGTCGCTGGCGAACCGCGAGATGGAGCGCCTGCAGGACGAAGGGCTGAAGCACGCCCTGGCGCAGCTGGACGAGCGCAGCCGGCGCATCATCGAACGCCGCTGGCTGGCCGAAGGCGAGGCGGCGACGCTGCATGAGCTGGCCGGCGAGTACGGCGTTTCCGCCGAGCGCATCCGCCAGATCGAGACGAAAGCCATGCAAAAAATGAAGGGCATGCTGGCGCACGCCGTCTGATCCCGAGAGACTGAAAAAAGCAAAGGCCGCCGCGGAATCCGCTGCGGCCTTTCTGTTTCTGGGGTACGCCTACTTCCCGGCGACCAGGAGCTTGAGGTCCTTGGCGATCACCTCGGGTTTCTCGCCATGCTTGATGTAAAGACGCAGGCGGCCCTGCGGATCGTAGACATAGCTGCCGGCCGAATGGTCCACCGTGTAGGTCGTCGGCGTGCTGCCCGGCTGCTTCTTGTAGAAGACGCGGAACGCCTGGGCGGTTTTCGCAATGGTCTGCGCATCCGCGTAGAGCCCGAGGAAGCTCGGGTTGAAGACGGGCACGTATTGCGCCAGCAATTCCTGCGTGTCGCGCTCGGGGTCGACCGTTACGAAAAGCACCTGCACCTTGGCGGCATCCGCACCCATCAGTTTCATGGCCTCGGCCATGCCGGTCATGGTCGTCGGGCAGACATCCGGGCATTGCGTGTAGCCGAAGAAGATCACCACCGCCTTGCCGCGGAAATCGGCCATGGTGCGCGGCTTGCCAGTGTGGTCGGTCAGCGCGAAGTCCCGCGCGTAATCCGCCTCGCTGATGTCGGTATTGCCGAATTGCGGCCGGCTGTCGCAGCCGGCCAGCAGCAGGGCCAGCGTGAGAAAAAGCAGTCTAAGCATCAGAACTTGAAGTAGTGATCCACCAGCAGGGCGGCAAACAGCGCCGCCAGATACCAGATGGAGTAGCGGAAGGTCTTGTGCGCCAGCTTGTCGCTGTAGGCCCGGAACATTCCGATCGCGTAGGCCAAGAACACCCCGCTCAGCACCACGGCGCAGCCGAGGTAGATGAGCCCGCTCATCCCGATCATGTAGGGCATGAGGGTGACGCCGAAAAGCAGGATGGTGTAGAGCAGGATCTGCAGGCGGGTGTACTCCGGACCGTGCGTCACCGGCAACATGGGCATGCCCACCTTGGCATATTCCTTGGTCCGATAGAGCGCCAGCGACCAGAAATGCGGCGGCGTCCACACGAAGATGATGAGGAAGAGCAGCAAGGACTCGGAGGTCACCTCGCCGGTCACGGCGGCCCAGCCGAGGATCGGCGGCATGGCGCCGGAAGCGCCGCCGATCACGATGTTCTGCGGCGTCGCCGGCTTGAGAAAGATGGTGTAGATGATGGCGTAGCCGACGAAGGTCGCCAGCGTCAGCCACATGGTCAGCGGGTTGACGAACCAGTACAGCAGGGACAGGCCGATGCCGCCGATCACGCCGGAGAACAGCAACGTCTGCCGGGAATTGACTTCACCTCGCGGCAGCGGACGTCCGCGCGTGCGCGCCATGACGGCATCGATCTTCTGTTCGATCAGGCAGTTCACCGCCGCTGCCGCACCGGCAATCAGGGCGATGCCGGTGGTGGCCGCCACCAGAACCACGGGGGGCACCGCACCCGGCACCGCGAGGAACATGCCGATGACGGCGCAGAACACGATGAGGGAAACCACCCGGGGCTTGGTCAACTGGAAATACTGGTACAAGCGGTACCCCAGTGTTTGCTCGGGAGAGGGTAAAGCCTTCATGCAAGCCCCTAGCTGGCGGTTGCCCGCCGGTTGAAAGATCGGAATTTACCACGGCAGGCCCCGGGAATAAACCTTGTTGGGACAAGGTTTAGGGTACTTATCCCGCCCCAATGCGCGATGGGCGCAACAGGCGCTGCAGATCCTTGATCATGCGGGTCGGATCCGGTCTTTCCGGGAAGCGCATCATCAGGTTTCCCTGCGGGTCGACCACGTAGAGGTGGGCGGCACGATCGGCCGGCGCGGGAAGCGCGGCCAACGCTTCGCTTCCCGCCGCACGCACCACCAGGGTGCCTTCGTATTCAGCCAGCAGGTCCGGCGACGGACGGCTTTCGTCCGAGACCAGCCAGACACGCTCCAGGCGCACCATGTCCTTGCCCTGCGCCAGCCGGATCTGGCGCATGGCATACAGCTTTTCCCGGCAGCGCGCCTCACAGTTGCCGGCATCGACCTGCAGGAGCAGCCATTTCCCCTTCATCTGCCCAAAGCTGAACTCGCCGCCGGACAACAGGGGCAACGGCTGCGCCGGCAGGGGGGCTGGCTGCAGCAAATCCCCGTGGTTCATGCGGGCTTCCGGCGGCGAGAGGTAGTAGAAAAACAGCGCGGCCAGGATCGGAAAGGCGCTCACCAGCCCGACACCGAGCACGATGAGTTTCTGCTTATGCTTCATGCTTCCTGCGCTCCACTGAAAAAATGATGGCCGCAACCACGGCGGCAGCAGCAGCCAGATACCACAGCAGGGCGAAGCCCCAATGCTTCAAGGCGCCGCTTTCGGCCGGCAGCCAATCCCGCACCAGTCCATCCTCGACGGGATCGGTCTGCAGCAGGATGACAGGCTGCAGTACGAGCCCCGACCAGGCCCGGAAGCGCTCCAGCGACAGATGCTGCCAGACCACGCCCGTGGCACGATCCGGTGCCAGCTCGAATGTTTTCTCCAACGGGAGCCGAGCGATTCCCTTCACCTCCACCGGCGCTTCCGCCGGCGCAGGCAAGCGCGGCAGTTCGCTACGCAAGCGGGGCGCGGCAACCCAGCCGCGGTTCACCAGGACGCTGATGTGTGCACCCTCGATGCGCAGGGGCGTGACGATATGGTAGCCGGCAACCCCGTTATGCGTCCTGTTGTCGATGAGGATGGTCTTTTCGATCAACCAGTGGCCGCGCGCGGCAACCGGCCGTTGATCGAGCAGGGCGGCATCGACCGGCGACGTTCCGATCTGGATCGGCGCGCGATGCCGGGCGCTCTCGATCCGATCGTAGGCGCCCTGCTTCTGTTCCGCACGGTCGCGCTGGAGATTGCCGATCATGACCGCTGCGGCGGAAAGGGCCAGCGCGGCCAGCAGGGGAACGGGGCGGAAGGCAAGGCGGATTTTCAAGCGTGTCGCCTGTGGCGGGAGGAGAAGTGATAGGCTAGGCCATCCCGAAGGATATTCCAGACATGCGCATCGTCGTCATCGTATTCCTCGTCGCCATCGTCGCCAGCCTGGCCTCCGCCCTGGTGTTTCTTTTCCGCGACCAGGGCCGCGACAGCACCCGCATGGTCAAGGCGCTCGCCGTACGCGTCGGGCTGTCCATCCTGCTCTTCATCCTGCTTGCCGCAGGCTACTATTCCGGCCTGATTACCGGCAAGCTCTAAAAAATGCGCCGCACGACGTGCGGCGCATTGATCGTGTCCGCGGGCATCGCCCGCACCGATGATTCCCTACAGCCAGTACACCACTACGAAGAGGAAGAGCCACACCACGTCGACGAAGTGCCAGTACCACGCCACCGCCTCGAAGGCGAAATGATGATCCGGCTTGAAGTGCCCGGCCATGACGCGGAAGAGGATCACCAGCAGCATGGTCGCGCCGATCGTCACGTGCAGGCCGTGGAAACCGGTCAGCATGAAGAAGGTGGAGCCGTAAACCCCGGTGGTCAGCTTCAGGTTCAGATCCTGGTAGGCATGCACGTACTCGTAGACCTGCAGGCTGAGGAAGATCAGGCCGAGGGCGATGGTGAGCATCAGGCCGAGCTTCAGCTGCCCGCGCTTTCCGGCAACCAGGCCCCAGTGCGCCCAGGTCAGGGTCGCCCCGGAAGACAGCAGCAGCAGGGTATTGATGAGCGGAATGCCCATCGCGCCCATCGGCGTGAACTGCTCGGCGAACTTCGGCCCGGCGCTCGGCCAGTCCGCGTTGAAGCCCGGCCACAGGAGCTGCTGCTCGGCGCTCGCCAGATCGGGCACGGACAGCACGCGGACATAGAACAGGGCGCCGAAGAAGGCGGCGAAGAACATCACTTCCGAGAAGATGAACCAGCTCATGCCCCAGCGGAAGGAGACATCGACCTGCTTGTTGTACCGCCCGCCCTCGGATTCATCGATAACCCGGCCGAACCAGCCGAACAGCATGAACAGCAGGACGACGAAGCCGGCCAGCACGACATACGGGCCGGGCGCCAGCTTGTTCATCCACAGCACGGCGCCCGATGCCAGCAGGAACAAGGCGGCGGAACCGACCAACGGGAAGTGCGAGGGGTCCGGGACGAAATAGCGGGATGCCTGCTGATTCATGTCTACCTCCAGATCGTTGTGTTTTTTACTTTATGGCGACGAATTGCACAAAGGCCACGATTGCCAGGACGAACGCCGCCACCACGATGATGCCCGCGACGATGACCTGGCCCGGGCGCAGCCCGGCGGCATCCTCCTCGTGCATCCGGCGGTGCCGCACGCCGAACAGCGCCGACAGCACCGTTCTCATCACCTGCAACGGCCCCGCTCTGCGCTCGCCCATCATGGCTCCGGCATTCATGCGCCCGGCCTGCGCAGCTGCGGCGCCGGCTCGGCCGCCGCGCCGGCCACCTCGAAGAAGGTATACGACAGGGTGATCGTGTTCACGTCCTTCGGCAGTGCCGGATCGATGACGAAGACAACGGGCATTTCCCGCGATTCGCCCGGTCCCAGCGTCTGCCGCGCAAAGCAGAAGCACTCCATTTTCTTGAAATGCGCGGCGGCCAGCTGCGGGCCGTAGCTGGGAATCGCCTGGCCGGTCACCGGATGGTTGCGCGTATTGCTGACGCGGTAGACCACGTGCACCAGTTCGCCCGGATGCACCGAAACGCTGGTCTGGCCCGGCTTGAAGCTCCACGGCAAGCCGTGCAGGTTGGCATCGAACTCCACGGTCACCTTGCGGCTGGTATCGACCTGGGTGTTGCGCAAGGCATCGTCCGGGTTGAGCAGGTTGTTGATACCGGTGACTTCGCAGAACTTCTGGTACAGCGGCACCATGGCATAGCCGAAGCCGAACATGAGCGCGGCCACCGCCAGCAGCCTGACGAGGACGCGCCGGTTGTCGGCGTTCCGGTTCGCGCTCATTTGAACAGCCAGTAGCGCAGGACGAAACCGACGAACATGGCCGCTGCCACCAAGGCGAGCGCCAGCGCCGTTCTACGGCTTTTCTGCTGCAGCGCCGGGGTCACGCGTGCCCCTTCGCCTCGGTCAGCACCGGCGGCTCCTCGAAGGTGTGGTAGGGCGCCGGCGAGGGCACGGTCCACTCGAGGCCGGTGGCGCCCTCCCAGGGCTTGGCCGCCGCCTTCTCCCCGCCACGAATGGCCTTCAGCACCACATACAGGAACAGCAGCTGGCTCAGGCCGAAGCCGAATGCGCCGATCGTCGATACCTGGTTGAAGTCGGCGAACTGCAGGGCGTAGTCCGGGATGCGGCGCGGCATGCCGGCCAGTCCGAGAAAATGCTGCGGGAAGAAGGCGATGTTGAAGGAGACGATGGACAGCCAGAAGTGCCACTTGCCCAGCGTCTCGTCGTACATGTGGCCGGTCCATTTCGGCAGCCAGTAGTACACCGCCGCAAAGGCCGAGAACAGCGCCCCGGCCACCATCACGTAGTGGAAGTGGGCGACCACGTAATAAGTGTCCTGCAGCTGCACGTCGATCGCCGTGTTGGACAGCACCAGTCCGGTGAAGCCGCCGATGGTGAACAGGAAGAGGAAACCCAGGGCGAACAGCATCGGCGTCTCGAAGGTCATCGACCCCCGCCACATGGTGGCCACCCAGTTGAACACCTTCACGCCGGTCGGCACCGCGATCAGGATGGTGGCGTACATGAAGTAGAGTTGGCCGGCGACCGGCATGCCGACCACGTACATGTGGTGCGCCCAGACGATGAAGGAAATCAGCGCGATCGAGGCGATGGCGTACACCATCGAGGTGTAGCCGAAGATCGGCTTGCGGGCGAAGGCCGGGATGACGTGCGAGACGACGCCGAACGCCGGCAGGGCGATGATGTACACCTCGGGATGGCCGAAGAACCAGAAGATGTGCTGGAACAGCACCGGATCGCCGCCGCCGGCCGCGCTGAAGAAGCTGGTGCCGAAGTGGCGGTCCGTCAGGATCATGGTGACGGCGCCGGCCAGCACCGGCATCACCGCAATGAGCAGGAAGCCGGTGATCAGCCAGGTCCAGCAGAACATCGGCATGCGCATGAGGGTCATGCCGGGCGCACGCAGGTTGAGGATCGTCGTGACGATGTTGATCGAGCCCATGATCGACGACATGCCGAGGATGTGCACCGCGAAGATCGCCATGTCCATGCCGATGCCCATCTGGATGGACAGCGGCGGATACAGCGTCCAGCCGGTGCCGGCGGCGCCGCCTGGCACGAACATCGAGGCCGTCAGCAGGATGCCGGCGGGCGGCAGCAGCCAGAAGCTCCAGTTGTTCATGCGCGCAAAGGCCATGTCTGGCGCGCCGATCATCATCGGGAGCATCCAGTTGGCGAAGCCGACGAAGGCCGGCATGATCGCGCCGAACACCATGATCAGGCCGTGCAGCGTGATCATCTGGTTGAAGAATTCCGGCTGGACATACTGCAGGCCCGGCTGGAACAGCTCGGCGCGGATGATCAGGGCCATCACCCCGCCCACCATGAACATGGCGAAGCTGAACCACAGGTACATGGTGCCGATGTCCTTGTGGTTGGTGGTGGTGATCCAGCGCATGATCCCCTTCGGATGATGCGAATGACCGTCCCCGTGTGCGTGACCTGCGCCGTGAGCGTGGGTGGCTTCCATTTCTTCTCCTCGTATCCCGCGAATTCGGTTTATTTGCGCGCCGCCTTGATCTCGGCAGGCTGCACGACGTCGCCGGTCTTGTTGCCCCAGGCGTTGCGCTCGTACGTCACGACGGCCGCGATGTCGCCGTCGCTGAGTTGGCCGCCGTAGGCCGCCATGGCGGTGTTGGCCTTGCCGTGCAGGACGATGTCGATGTGTGCCGCCTTGGGCCCGGTGGCGATCTTCGAGCCGTCGAGCCCCGGGAAGGTGGGCGGCAGGCCCTTGCCGTTGGCCTGGTGGCATGCCACGCAGTTGGCGGCATAGACCTTTTCTCCGCGGCTCATCAGTTCATCCCGCGAGAAGGTTTTCGCGCCCTCGTCGGCCGCGGCCGCCATCTGCTGCTTCTGCGCCCCGACCCATTGCGTGTATTTCTCGGCCGACACCACTTCGACCACGATCGGCATGAAGGCGTGGTCCTTGCCGCACAACTCGGCGCACTGGCCGCGGTAGATGCCTTCCTTCTCGGCCCTGAACCAGGTATCGCGCACATAGCCCGGAATGGCATCCTGTTTTACCGCCAGGGCCGGCACCCACCAGGAATGGATCACGTCGGTCGCCGTGGTCAGCACGCGTATCTTCTTGCCGACGGGGACGACGAGATGCCGGTCGACCTCGAGCAGATAATTGCCGCCCTTGGCCGCCGCACCGCGAATCTGCTCCGGCGGCGTGGCCATCAGGCTCATGAAGCGGATGCCCTCGCCCTCGCCCTTGAGATAGTCGTAGCCCCATTTCCACTGATAGCCGGTCGCCTTGATGGTGATGTCGGCTTGCGAGGTGTCGCGCATGTTGAGCACGGCCTTGGTAGCGGGCCAGGCCATGCCTATCAGGATCAGCAGGGGAATGACGGTCCAGGCGATCTCGACCAGGGTGTTGTCGTGGAACTGGGCGGCCTGATGCCCTTTCGACTTGCGGTGGGCGAAGACCGAATAGAACATCACGGCAAAGACGCCGATGAATATGATGACGATGATGATCATCATCAGGTCGTGCAGGTCGATCACCGTCTGGGCGGCCTTGGTGGCGGGAGCCTGGAAATTGAGTTCCCAGGCGGCCAGTGCCATGCCCGACCAGGCCATGAGCGCAAGGCCCGCCAAACGCGACTTAGTCTTGTTATGCATTCCCATCTGCCACTCTCTCCTTGAAGGTTGTTCGTCGCGTTTCGAGCAGGCATGGCATGTGCGCCGGCCGGGGAGGACGCCCTGAACGTCGTTCCCATCGGCAGGCACTATCCACTCAGAAATCCCCCGGCGCAGATCGCGCGACCATCATTATTTAGGTATAAAGTTTTTAGTACGCTAACACGCGGCCCGGATTCTTTCAAGAAGCGTTGATCCAGATCAAAAACACTTAGGGATTGTGGGGATTTGGCTCGCCCGGGAAGGCGAAGGCGGAGAACTTCAGGCGCGGCCCTCGGCGGCCGGCCGGACAACGGTTCAGCGTAAAGCGAGGGCTTCGAGCAGCCGGCCATGCACCCCGCAGAAACCGCCATTGCTCATGACGAGCACATGATCGCCCTCGCGGGCAGCGGCCGAAACCGCCGCGACGAGGGCGTCGATATCCTCAAAGACCTGCGCCCGCTCGCCGAGCGGCTGCAGGGCGCCGCGGACATCCCAGCCCAGGCCGGCCGCGTAACAGAAGATCCGTTCGGCCCCGCGCAGGCTGTCCGGCAATTGCGCCTTCATCACGCCCAGCTTCATGGTGTTGGAGCGCGGCTCCAGCACCGCCAGGATGCGCCCGCCATCGATTCGCTGACGCAAGCCGGCGATCGTCGCCGAAATGGCCGTCGGGTGATGCGCAAAATCGTCATACACCGTAACGCCGCGTACCGTGCCTCGCACTTCCAGTCGGCGCTTGATCCCCCCGAAACAGGCGAGTGCGGCCAGCGCCGCGGCCGGAGGCACGCCGGCATGTCTCGCCGCGGCTACAGCCGCAAGGGCGTTGCTACGATTATGCTGGCCCGGCATGGCCAAGCCGAGATGACCGATCTCTTTATCTGCAAAGGTCACGGCACTCGAACCCGCCGCATCGAGATCGCCTAGGCTCCAGCCCGATGGGTCATTGAACCACTCAATGTGCGTCCAGCAACCCCGCCCCAAAACGCGCCTCAGGGCGGACTCACGGGCATTTGCAACGATCAGGCCTGATCTAGGCAGTATGCGTATAAATTGGTGAAATTGAGCCTCAATTGCTGCAAGATCATGGAAGATGTCGGCATGATCATACTCAAGGTTATTCAGAACAGCAGTCCGCGCCTGGTAATGAACGAACTTCGAGCGCTTGTCACAAAAGGCGGTGTCATATTCGTCCGCCTCGATCACGAAAAACGGGCTGGAAGTCAGTCGCGCCGATACGCCGAAATCCTTGGGTACCCCGCCAATCAGAAAGCCGGGAGCCATGCCGGCATGCTCCAGAATCCAGGCCAGCATGGATGCGGTGGTTGTCTTGCCGTGGGTGCCGGCCACGGCCAGCACCCATTTATCGCGCAGAATGTTTTGCGCCAGCCACTGCGGACCGGATATATAGGGCAGGCCCTTGTCGAGAAGTGCCTCAAGCAAAGGGTTGCCGCGCGATATGGCGTTGCCGACGACAAACAGGTCCGGTGCCAACGCGATCTGGCCTGCTTCGTAGCCCTCGATCAGCTCGATGCCCTGAGCCTCGAGCTGAGTGCTCATGGGCGGATAGACATTGGCATCGCATCCCGTCACACGATGTCCGGAGGCCCTGGCCAGCAAGGCGATGCCGCCCATGAAGGTGCCGCAAATGCCGAGTATGTGTATGTGCATCGCCATCCCGCTACAATAGCGCCGAATTCTAACCGATCCGCCTGTATCCCCAGCAATGTCCTATCACGATCGGAATGCCCTGAGAAACAACACGATGCGACGAAGCATCGCCGCGCTGGCCGCTCGTCTGATGGCCGAAGATGGCATATCGGACTATCGGTTCGCCAAACGCAAGGCCGCACGGCAACTGGGTGTTCCGGAAACCGAGGCATTGCCAAACAACGCGGAAATCGAAGCGGAGCTGCGCGCCTACCAGGCGATCTACCAGGAAGACGAGCAGCGCGAACGGCTTCTGGAAATGCGCCGAACCGCAGTCGAGGTCATGCGCCTGCTGGATCCATTTCGCCCTTACCTGACCGGAGCGGTACTCGATGGCACCGCAGGCCGCTTTGCGGATATCGACTTGGAAGCCTTTCCGGATAACAGCAAGGAAGTGGAGATCTTCCTTCTCAATCAAGGCATTCGTTTTGAGCAGAACGAGCCGCGTCGCGGCGGGGCCGAAACCCCGGAGTGTGTGCTTACCTTCGACTGCAATGAATTCCCGGTGCGGCTATCCCTCTTCGAGCCGGATGCCGAGCGCGCGCAAAAGCGCCGCAATGGGCGGCCCGCCGAACGCGCCCGTCTCGCCTTGGTGGAATCCATGCTGGAGGTTCCAGACAAATGAGCAAGGCCGTCCGGCACGCTTTATTGCTCATAGCCGTCTCGACATGCGCCGCAATGGCCGGCTATTTCTTTGGCCGTCCTAAGACCGTCCCCCTGCCACCCCCTGCGATAATCCCCGCCATAGATGCGCCCGCTCGCCTGTTGGCACTGACATTGCCGGATCTAAACGGCCAGCCTCAATCCCTGGCGCAGTGGAAAGGGAAGGTCCTGGTCATTAATTTCTGGGCGACCTGGTGCGCCCCCTGCAGGGAAGAAATGCCGGAATTCTCAAGAATAAGCGCTAAATACGCTTTGAACGGTGTTCAATTTGTGGGGATCAGCATTGATTCTGCCGATAAGGTTGCAGAATTCCAGAAGGAAATGCAGATCAGCTACCCCCTGCTTATCGGCAATCTTGATTCCCTCGACTTATCAGGCGATTTAGGCAATCGCGCCAAGGCCTTGCCTTTCACAGTCATCCTGCGGCCAGACGGCAGCCCGCAAGAAATCAAGCTTGGCAAATACGCGRCYGCAGATCTGGAAAAAGTCATCCTRACCGCCCTTCAGCCACGCTGATTATCCGCCATATTCCATCTATTTCTGGACAACATGCTGACATTTCCGGCAAACTTGCATATATGAATGCAAAGAAAACCGGTCAAAAATCAGCCAGGAATGCCAATGGCAAGCAGCGCATTCTTGTAGTGCATGGTCCGAACCTGAATCTTCTCGGGTCCCGAGAGCCTGATATCTATGGGCTGGACTCCCTTGGGGACATCAATGCATCTCTCGCAAAACAAGCCAAGGCTGCTTCGGTTGAACTGATTTCCTTCCAGAGCAACCATGAGGGCGACCTGGTCGATCGCATCCAGGCTGCCCGCAACGAAGGGGTGGCCTTCATAATTCTCAACCCGGGCGGCTACACCCATACCAGCGTCGCCATGCGTGACGCGCTGGCGGCAGTGGCCATTCCCTTTGTCGAAGTGCATCTTTCCAACATCCATGCGCGGGAACCTTTCCGTCGGCATTCCCATTTCTCGGACATAGCCGTCGGCGTCATTTGCGGCCTGGGAAGCCAGGGTTACCGGCTTGCCCTCGACTTCGCGCTCAATCGCATTCGCTAGAAACCGGCCCGCGACGGGGCTCACGCAAGTTCCGGCCGACGCGGCGTCGATACATACAGGAGAAAAAATGGACCTCAGAAAACTGAAGGCCTTGATTGATCTGGTGGAAAAATCCGGCATAGCCGAACTGGAAATCACCGAAGGGGAAGAGAAGGTGCGCATTGCCAAGCAAGGCATTGCGGCGCCGACGACTGCACCCACCTATGTGCATCACGCCGCTCCAGCTTCTCCGGCCCCTGCGCCCGCCGTT